>JAUHWG010000021.1 GCA_030424595.1 Polyangia bacterium | reverse complement strand
CGCGCGCAGGCCCTTCGCCGCCTGCGCGTAGGCCTCGACGATCTCGCTCAGGCTTCGACCGGGCGCGTCTTGCCACACCTCGAGGGGCTCGCCGTCGACGAACTCCATCGCCAGGAAGATCTTCCCTTCGTGCTCGCCGACCTCATAGATCTGGACGACGTTGGGGTGCGAGAGCCGAGCGAGGGCCTGGGCCTCGCGGAGGAGCCGGGCGCGCCCCCCCGTGCTCCCGCCGGTCTCCGCGTGGACCAGCTTGAGCGCGACCTTCCTGTCGAGCTCTTCGTGGTAGGCGACGTAGACCGTCCCCATCCCGCCCTGACCGAGGGTGCGCAGGACGAGGTAGTTGCCGACGCGTGAGGTGGGCCGCAGCGCGGCGTGGCTCGCCTCCGGTGCGCTGCGGTCCACCGTCGCCATCGACGCCTGTCGCGTCGCGATCAGGGCGAGGTCGCGCCCCTCCTCTAGCTCCGTCATCGACCCAAGGGTAGCCGTCTCCTGCCCCGCGGCGAACGATGCGGCCGGGGCTCCGCGAAGGACGCTCAAGCAGAGAATACAAGGTCAATGATCACACTATGTTGGCCGTCTTGTCCGGCCTCCTCTGTCGGGGTCTGTGAGGGGCGATTCGCGACCTCACGGCAGCGCTGGAGCTGGCGCCTGCGCGGCCGCGCGGCGGACCCGTGGAGCCTCGACGCTCTCCCAGGCCCCGCCCTACACTGCGGTCCTCCGATGAACGACACCGCACCGCTCGTGCTCTTCACCGTCTGCTCGCTCGTCCTCCACCTCGTCGCAGAGCGCGGACACCACCGCGTCGGCCGAGGCCTGACGAAGGCGGCCGCCTCCGCAGGATTCATCGCCATCGCCCTCAGCGTCGGCGCGCTGGAGAGCGCTTGGGGACAGACGCTCCTGATCGCCTTCGGCCTGTCGATGCTCGGCGACCTCCTCCTCCTCTCGAAGGCGACGTCGATGTTCGCCGGGGGCCTGGTCTCGTTCCTCCTCGCCCACATCGCCTTCGGAGCCGCGTTTATCACACTCGGGCTCGATCCCACGGTCACGGCCGGGGCCGTCCTCGCGCTCATCGTCGTCGCCCTCGGGGTCGCCCGCTGGGTCCTGCCCCACGCGCCCCAGCGGCTGCGCGCGGCGATCATCGCCTACATCGTCGCGGTCTCCGGCATGGCCGCGCTCGCCCTCTCGGCGAGCTGGTCCACCGGCGATCCTACGCTCGCCCTCGGCGGCGTCGCGTTCTTCATCTCCGACCTCTTCGTCGCCCGAGGCCGCTTCATCGCCCCCGGCTTCAGCAACCGGATCCTCGGCATGCCGCTCTACTACGGGGCCCAGATCCTCTTCGCCCTCCAGGCCGCGCCCCGGTCGGCGCTCTTCGCCTGCTAGGCCTTCGCGTCCGACCCACCTCGGGGCTCCACAGGGTCGCGCCAAAGATAGGAGGCCCGCACCGAGTTCCGGTGCGAGCCTCCGCCAAGCGCCTTCGCGACAGGTCTAGTTCGCGTAGGGCGACTTGCTGTTGGCGCTCAGCGCCCGCCAGGGTTCGGGCGTGCTGTTGCCGTCTCCCTGCCAGATGAAGAGGCTCCCGGCGTAGCTCGCCCCGCCGACGTGGTTGCCTGGCGCGCCGACGATCAGGTCGGGGATATTGCCGTCGACCTCCGCGAGGACAAACGAGTTGCCGAAGCGCTCGCCGTTTCCGTTGGTCCACCCGCCGGTGCTCTGGCCGAAGCCGGCGAGCGGGACGAAGGAGGAGTAGGTGCCGCGGAAGGAGTACATCCAGCCCGACTTGACGCTCCCAGAGGCCTCTCCCGGGGCGCCGACCAGGAGGTCGCCGTAGCTGTCCCCGGTGAGGTTGCCGATCGCCAGGGCGGCGCCGAAGAGGTCGCCGGGCTCGTTGGCGCCGAGGGGGGACTGGGTCAGGGGGGTCTCGCGGATCCAGCAGCTCGTGGAGAAGCGGAAGATGTCCACCTGTCCGGTGGACGCGTTCTCACCGGGGCTGCCGATCGCGATGGTGTCGCGGGAGCCCCGCTTGCCCGCCGCGATCGCAGCCCCGAAGCGGTCGCCGACCTCGCGATAGTTGGTCAGGATCCCGCCGGGGGTGCAGGACTGCGGCGACGACTGGGTGAGGTGCGCGTTCGTCGACAGGGTCGACGTACCGGTGTAGTAGAGCGTCCAGGCCCGGCCACGGTCGTCGTCCGCACCGGGGCCGCCGACGGCGATCTGCTCGCCCCAACCCCCCTGTCGCGTGGTCCCGGCGACCGAGGCCCCAGCCTCGGCGCCCGTCTGGCACTGCGAACCGCTCGGGTTCCAGCGCGCGAGGAGGTCGGGAGCCCCCGTCAGGCGGTAGCTGTAGACGCCGCCGCAGGCGTTGAGGCCGACGTCCGGGCGATCGCCGGGCGCACCGACGATGAGGTCGTCGATCCCATCGCCGTTGAGATCGGCCTTGCCCAGGGCGGAGCCGTAGTCGGCCCCGGCGAAGGGCAGGTTGCCGTTGTCTGTCGTCGGCGTGAGAACGACGTCGGCGACCAGACCCGATCGTGAGCCGCGGTAGAGGTAGACCGCGCCGTGGCCGTCGACCCCGGGGGCCCCGATCGCCAGATCGTCGAAGTCGTCGCCGTCGAAGTCCCCCGCGATCAGGCTCATGCCGAAGAGATCGCCGACCGCCGAGGTGTCGAAGTCGCCGCGCCGGAAGACTCGCCAGGGGACGATCCCGGGGTCGATCGCCTCCCACATGCCGTTGGCGATCCCGTAGCTCCCCTTGAAGGTCATGACCTTGCCCTTCCAGCCCTCGGCGAGGACCGCCGAGGAGGCGATGTCGTCGAGGCCGTCACCGTCGAAGTCCCCCGCCGCCGTCGCCCACCCCAGGTAGTCGGAGGCGGTCGCGACGTCCTCGAAGAAGTCCCCGTACATCGTCCAGATCGAGCCGACGTCGAGGTCGCTGAAGAAGCAGATCGGATCGGCCCCTTGGTCGCAGCCGCTGGTCGGCGAGACCACCGGGTCGTCGGTCCCCGCGTAGGTGAGGGTGTCGCAGATGCACTTGTCGTCCTCATCCTTGGCGCACTGCGAGGTGCCGCGGTAGTGCATCAACGAGGCGAGGTCGTAGGGGCCGAGGGCGTCCTCCGAGCTGAGCTTGGTGAAGTTGCCCTCGCTGCCCGGGTTCACGCACTCCGGGTGATAGTCGACGTAGTTGTCGCGATCCGGTCGCTGCTGCTCGTGGAAGAGGCCGAGGACATGGAGCATCTCATGGGCGACGGTGCGGACATTGACGCTCTGCGGGAGCTTGACCTTCTGGCTCCCGCCGCTCATGCCGATCCCCTCGCTCAGCCCGAAGTTGTTGTCCCACAGCTCGAAGTAGACCTTGTCGGTCGCGTTCGGATCGAGGACGAAGCGGAGCGGGAGGGCGGCCTCGAGGCGATCGAGCGCGTCGTAGATCACGGTCGCGTTGGGGATCCCGACGTCGAGGTCGATGTCGTAGTGGATGACGCCTCCGGGCCAGCGCTCGCTCAGGGTCGACTCGCCGAGCGCCCGCGGGACCAGCTCATCGCTGTCCCCCAAGACGTCGTCGACGGTCCCGAGGCGGATATCGTCGCCGATCATGACGTCCTCGCCGACGATGGTGTAGGGCACCCAGGTCGGCCCCTGGGGCGCGCCGAAGAGGAGGTAGTCGCCCTCGCTCGGGCGCTCAGGGACGGGGCCTGGGACCGGGGTCGGCGGCGCCGGGTCGACGAACTCCCCCTGGGGGGTAAAGGCCTCGACGCCCGCGCGGACGAGCGCCCGCGGGAGCGAAAGGGGGGCCTCATCGGCGCCTACGAGCTCGGGCTCGGCCTCGACATCAGCCTCGGCCTCGACATCGATATCGTCGAGCAGATCCGAGTCCGAGGGATCGCCGCAGGCCGCGAGGGCGAAGAGGAGCGTACAGGTGATGGAGGAGATGGAGTGTCGGGAATGCATCGCAGAGTCCGTTCACTGGGGGAGTTGCAGCTCGTCGCGAAGCGTTTCAGCGCCGCTCCATCTTTTCTTCGTCCTGTTCTCGGCACGCCGCGGAGCGCTCACCTCGAGGCGGCGGCGGGGCCATGGCCAAACTACGCCAAGCTACGGCGGGCCTCGGCGGGCCTCGGCGGATCCGCAGCATCGCGGCGACGACGAGGAGCACGGGCGAGGTGTGCGCTGCCCTTCGACGGACAGACGCGGCGTGATTGACCGCGCGAAAGTGAGCTGCTTTGATGCGCTCATGGTGAACCTCGACGCTCCCCGTGCGCCCCTCACCGTCCTCCTCCTCACGCTCGGGGCCTGCAGCGGCGGCGAGGCGACGAGCGAGGTGTCAGCGACGGCCCAGACCTCGAGCGAGACCGGGACGACCGGTGCGAGCGCGTCGGGCTCGACCTCCACCTCGACCACCGGCGACACCAACTCGACCCCTGCGACCGAGACCGGCGAGACCTCCACCACCGGCGAGACCTCCACCACCGGTGAGACCTCCACCACCGGCGGCGAGACCTTCGCCTGCGCCGATGTTCCCCTCGGCGCGGCCGACCTCGTCGATCCCGGCGAGCATCCCCTCGGCGGCTTCACGATCGAGGTCGACGGGGAGGGCCGCATCGTCGCGACCCCGAGCGGCGAGCCCGAGCACCCGGTCTTCAGCGCACCGGCGGCAGCGTCGATGATCGAGGCGGCCATCGTCGACCTGGCGATCGAGGAGCACCAGGGCTCCTTCGACATCGACAGCTCCGTCCTCCAGCGCTGCTCCCAGCCGACCCTGACCCGGATCCTCCACGGCGGAGATCCCCTGCAGGTGCTCGCGCTCGAGGGCAGCTTCAGCGACGACGACCCCGCCTGCAAAGCCCTCCGCTACACCCTCCGCCTCTGCGAAGAGGAGGCGGGCGAGCTCGCCTTCGAGCTGACGACGGATGACCCCAGCTTCAACCGCCTCACGCTGCGCACCGCATCGCTCGCCGGCGAGCGGATCTTCGGCATGGGCGAGCAATTTCCCCACGACACGCTCGACCTCAAGGGTCGCGTGATCCCGGTGCTCGCGCAGGAGGGCGGCATCGGCCGCGGCCACGGCGTGATCTCGCCGGCGGTGAACGCCTACTCCAAGGGATCCGCGGGATCGGAGGCGACCTCCTACTACGCAGCGCCCCACTACCTCACCAGCGGGATGCGCTCGCTCTACCTCCGGGACGAGGAGTACGCCGAGTTCGACTTCAGCGAGCCGCTCGCCGAGGAGCTCCGGCTCTACGCGCCGCGGATGCGCGGGACGATCCTCCACGGTGACTCGCCCCTGGAGCTCATCGAGCGCTTCACCCGCTACGCCGGGCGGATGCCAGGTCTGCCCGCATGGACAGGTGAAGGGGCGATCGTCGCCCTCGCCCGCCCGCTGGGCGAGTCGGCGACGATCATCGCCGACCTCCAGGGGCACGGGGCGCTGATCGCCGCGGTCTGGAACCAGACCTGGTCGGGCGTCTCCGAGACCTTCATCGGCGAGCAGGTCCTCTGGAACTGGGTGCAAAACCCCAACGACCACCCGGACTGGGCGAGCTTCGTCGCCGACCTCGACGCCCAGGGGATCCGCACGCTGTGCTACGTCAACTCGATGTTCCGCGACGTCCCGCCGGAGTCCGAGCCGCTCCCGCGCGACCTCTACGACGAGGCGCTCGCCGCCGACTACTTCGTCCACGACCCCGAAGGAGATCCCTACCTGCTCACGGTCACGGCCTTCGAGGTCGGCCTCCTCGACCTCGCCAACGAGGCCGCGCGCGCGTGGATGAAGGCCGTGCTCGTCGACGAGATGATCGCCAACGCCGGCTGCTCGGGGTGGATGGCCGACTTCGCCGAGGCCCTCCCCTTCGACGCGCAGATGGCCGACGGCGATGACGGCGAGCGCTGGCATAACCGCTACCCGGTCGAGTGGATCCGCCTCAACCGCGAGGCTGTCGAGGAGGCCGGGCTCGGCGACGAGATCCTGATCTTCAACCGCTCCGGCCACACGCAGACGCCGCGCCACGCGATGCTCCTGTGGGCCGGCGATCAGCTGACCACCTGGGACAAGTACGACGGCCTGGTCTCCGCCCTGCACGGGGTGATCAGCGGCGGATTCTCGGGGATCGCCCTCAACCACAGCGACACCGGCGGCTACACGTCGCTGAGCTGGCTCGGGCTCGGCTACGACCGCGAGGCCGAGCAGCTCAAGCGGTGGACGGAGATGAACGCGTTCACGGCGATGCTGCGGACCCACGAGGGCAACCAGCCCGAGCTCAACGCCCAGGTCTACTCTGACGACGCGGCGATGGAGCACTTCGCCCGCTTTACCCGGGTCTACCGGGCCCTCGGGTTCTACCGCGAGCAGCTCTATGTCGACGCCCGCGAGCGCGGCTGGCCGCTCGTCCGCCACCTTTGGCTGCACTACCCCGAGGATCCGATCGCGGCGACGATCGACGACCAGTTTCTCCTCGGCAGCGAGCTGCTGGTGGCGCCGATCAAGAACAAGTGCTTTACCTGGCCGATCTGTCCCTACAACAAGGAGGTCTACCTGCCCGCAGGGGAGTGGGTGCATCTTTGGAGCGGCGATATCTACGGGAAGAAGGACGCGGGGACGACGATCGAGGTCGGCGCGCCGATCGGCGAGCCGGCGGTGTTTTACCGTCGGGGGTCGAGCATCGCGGCGGAGCTTGTCGATAATCTGCTGGATCTCGGGATCGACGCTGCGCCTCCGCCCTAGACCGCGAATGGGCGAGCGCCTCGCCGAGTGTTGGGTGATGGGGGCTGATGCGATGTCGGGGCTGGTGGTTGAAGCGTAGCGCTTGGGGTTGAGAGGCGGAGGGCGTGGCGTGGGCCGGGAGAGGAGGGCCCCACTCTTTCAGACAGGGCGGAGCGTGCGTCGACCTCCCCTCCCGGGGCGGTCGACGCACGTCCTAGACTCATTCGCGGGGCCCTCCTCCCCCGACCTATCGGCGCGTCCTCCAGGCCGTGGGGCGGTAGCCGGCGTAGGTGGGCTGGAGCGTTGACCGAGGGGCTGTGGTGGTCGTTGCGACACGTCGCGACGGGCTCCCCTCTTTGAGACATAAGTCCACAGGCATCGTCGCGTTGCTCAGTCCGGCGATCGCGCACAATGCCCCTTCCTCGACGCCTGGCGGCCTGTGGGAGCATCGTCCGGGCGGCCCGGCTCTTGGCCTGATTCCTGCTTTGTTTGGGGGCGAGGTTTCAGAGCATGGACACAGAGCGCAATCATCGGATCGTCATCGTCGGCGGTGGCACGGGGGGTATCTCCGTCGCCGCCCGTCTCGCCCGCGCCCTCAAGGGGGCGGAGATCACGATCATCGAGCCCTCGGACAAGCACTACTACCAGCCGCTGTGGACCCTGGTCGGCGGCGGCGCAGCCGACCGCACGTCGACCGAGCGCGACATGGCGTCGCTCATCCCCGCTGGGGTGACGTGGATCCGCGACGCGGTCGCAGAGTTCGCCCCGGAGCGCGATGAGCTGACCACCGTCGGCGGCTCGACGATCGCCTACGACACCCTGGTCGTGGCCCCCGGGATTCAGATCGACTGGGGCGTGATCGACGGCCTCAAGGGGGCGATCGGCCATGACGGGGTCTGCTCTAATTACTCCTACGAGCTGGTGGACAGCACCTGGGAGGCTATCCAGGCGACCCAGGAGGGCAACGCGATCTTCACCTACCCCAACACCCCGGTGAAGTGCGGCGGCGCGCCGCAGAAGATCATGTGGCTGGCCGACCACTACTTCCGCAAGCAAGGGCGACGCGAGGCGATCAACGTCGTCTTCGCCAGCGCAGGCGCGAAGATCTTCGGCGTCGAGAAGTACCGCCTCGCCCTGGAGAAGCTGGTCGAGTCCCGCGGGATCGACACCCGCTTCCGCCACCACTTGGTCGCGGTCCGCGGCCCGTCCAAGGAGGCTGTCTTCGAGAACCTCGACAGCGGCGAGACGGTCATCCTCCCCTACTCGATGATCCACGTGACGCCGCCGATGTCGTCCCCCGACTTCCTCAAGCGCAGCCCGCTGGCGAACGAGAGCGGCTGGGTCGACGTCGATCCGGCGACCACCCGCCACAACCGCTACGCGAACGTCTGGAGCCTCGGCGACGCCTCCTCGCTCCCGACCTCCAAGACCGGCGCGGCGATCCGAAAGCAGGCGCCGGTGCTCGTCGCCAACCTCCTCGCCGCCCTCGCCGGCAAGGAGACAGGCGCGGTCTACGACGGCTACACCTCCTGCCCGCTGGTCACCGGCTACGGGCGCCTGATCCTCGCCGAGTTCAACTACGCCGGCGAGCCCGTCGAGACCTTCCCCTTCGACCAGTCCAAGGAGCGGCTCAGCATGTACCTGATGAAGAAGCACATGCTGCCGGCGCTCTACTGGAACGGGATGATGCGCGGCCGCGCCTAGCAGACCGTGGCGAGAGTCCCCCGCTCATCCCCGCCAGCCCCGTAGCTCCCCCGCGGGTCCGGCCCTCACGGCGCGGCCGCGCTCCCTCAGTCGAGGGAGCGCGGCCGCCTTCGCGTCAGCTCGCCTGACGGGGTCGCCTGGAGGCGCGGGTCGACGCCTCAATCTCCGAGCTTGGTCGTGATCGTCGCGGCCGCGTTGGCCTGCGGATCGCAGACCGGGAGGTCCACCTGCTGGCCCTCGATGCTGCAGGAGATCCCGGCGAAGCCCGGGCGCAGGTCATGCTCGCGGGGCATCGTCACGCAGGTCGCCCTGCCCAGCCCCAGGTCCCACGCCGCCTCATCGCCCAAGTTCACGTCGCCGTAGGAGTTGATGTCAAAGTCGTCGTCGAGCTGGAGGCGATTCCCCTCTTGGGTGTAGGGCGTGCCGTCTCCGCAGTAGTCGGCGCGGACGACCCTGGTCGCCAGCTCGTGGACGTCCGTGCCCCACTCCCAGGGGGCGTAGTTCCAGGAGATGGCCTTGCCGACGGCGCCGGAGCGGCACGCCGTGTAGAACACGTCGGGGACCGTGGTGAAGGAGCCGGTGGCCGGGTCGACGCTGAGGCCGTCGATAAGATACGCGTAGTAACGGTAGGTCCAGACGTCGCCGAAGAGCTCCTCGTCGGGGTCCTCGTCCTCGTCGCAGGTCGGCGTGTAGGAGTCCGGGTTGAACGGGTTGTTCCCGACCATCACGCCCCACTTGTAGATCCGGTTGCCGTTGGGATCGAGGCGACGATCCATGATCATCAGGTAGTTGTTGTGGACCACGTCGGCGGCGTCGCGGGTCATGATCCCCCAGATCGTGTGCTTCCAGTCCTGGCCCGAGACAGTGCAAGTGACGTTGTCGTCGCCGTACTTGCGGAAGGTGGCGGGGCCGAGCTCGCCGTCGCTGACGCTGATCCCGAGCTCGCCGTTGAGATCCGAGGTGTAGAAGAGCTCGTTGTCGTAGACGATGTTGTTGAGCCGGTCGACGCAGTGGGTCGTCCAGACCGCGTGGAGGCGGGTCGCCGCCTGCGGGTCGTCGCTCGTCGGGATCGAGTTGAAGGGGAAGGTCCCATCCTCGCCGAGGAAGTTGGTGTTGAGCTTTCCGGTCCCCCAGGTGCCGTCGCCGCCGTCGCGAAAGTGAACCTCCCCAGCCCCGTCTGCGCCGTCGATCCCCAACTCCGCGTCGTCACAGGCCCCGAGGGTGAGGCAAAGCGCGATCGATCCAAGCTTCAGTGCGCACGTCTTCATCGAATTCTTCATTGTCGGCTCCATCGTCAACATCGCTCTCGCGTGTCGTAGGGGGAGTGCTCGAGCGGCGAGAAATGATCCAGCCTGGGCATCTTTTTTTTATCGGGGACAGGGCCTACCATCCCCGCGTGAACGCGACGGACGATCACGAGCTTCTGCGACGATGGCAGGCGGGGGATCAGGCGGCCGGAGCAGAGCTCTTTCGCCGCTACTACCCTGCGGTCCTGCGCTTCTTCCGCTCCAAGGTCGGCGCCCAGGCCCCGGACCTCGTGCAGCGCTGCTTCCTCGGCTGTCTCGAGGCGCGAGAGCGGATCCGCGAGGGCGCGAACTTCCGCTCGTTCCTCTTCGGCGTCGCCCGCAACATCCTCTTGATGCACTTTCGCGGGACACGGCGCGATCGTGAGCGGCTCGACTTCACCGAGCGCTCTGCTGCGGACCTCGGCGCCTCGCCGGTGACGCTGCTGGGGAAGGATCACGAGGCGCAGCTCCTCCTCCAGGCGCTGCGAAGCATCCCCCTCGAGTATCAGATCGTCCTCGAGCTCTACTACTGGGAGGGGCTCAACTCACGCGAGATCGCCGACATGGACGGCACCCCCGAGGCGACGATCCGCACCCGCCTTCGCCGGGCCAAGCTCCGCCTGGAGAAGCGGCTCCAGGAGATGGCGTCGACCCCAGAGCTGGCGCGGGAGACCACGACCAACCTCGAAAGCTGGGCCGAGAAGCTCCGCGGGCAGCTCGACGGGAGCGAGTAGCGAGTGCGCCTTCGGAGCCCGGCGTCGCCGCAGCAAGGGCCCCCTCGTCCGCCCTCGCCGCTCGCCCGCTCGTCCGAGCGACCCAGGCACGCGCCCCGCTGGCCGTGCAGCCGCGGCCCCGACGATCGGCTCGCTGCGGCGAGCGCCCGAGGACGAGCGCCGTGAGCGAGGACGAGGGGCCGCAGGAGAGCAAGGAGCGGGGCCCCGTGTCCGGCAAAGAGCCGACCGAGCCCGCCTGGGAGAGCCACGCGAGCGGCGCGTCGCGGCTGATGGGGCGCGCCGGAGCGCTCGGGGGGGAGGACGGAGCCATGGACGATCCGCTCGCCCAGGTGATGATGGCCAAGCTCTTCCCGACGCAGACGCCGAGGCCGACGATCGGCCGCTTCGACCTGCTCGAATTCCTCGGCGAAGGCGGGATGGGCTCGGTCTACCTCGCCTACGATCGACGCCTGGATCGACGGCTCGCGGTCAAGTTCCTGCGGGCGACCGACGGCGACGAGCGGGCGCAGGCGCGGCTCCTCCGCGAGGCCCAGGCGCTCGCCCGCCTCTCCCACCCCAACATCGTCGCGGTCCACGAGGTGTGGGAGGAGGAGCGCCGGATCTACGTCGCGATGGAGTACGTCGAGGGCGAGAGCCTCAGCGCCTGGCAGGCGGAGGAGCGGACCTGGCAGGCTCTCCTCGAGGCCTACTGCCAGGCGGGCGAGGGGCTCGCCGCAGCCCACGACGCGGAGTTGGTCCACCGAGACTTCAAGCCGGACAACGCGATCCGGCGCGAGGATGGCGTGGTCAAGGTGCTGGACTTTGGCCTCGCCCGCGCCCTCGCCCTCGATCCGGCGGACTCAGGCGAGCCGAGGCGCGACCGCGATGACGGCGACGGATCGATCACGCTCGACGAGAAGGCGAGCCTCACCCGGACCGGCGCGATCATGGGGACGCCGGTCTACATGTCGCCCGAGCAGCACCTCGGCGCGGTCGCCGGTCCGCAGAGCGATCAGTACAGCTTCTGCGTGGCCCTCTGGGAGGCGCTCTACACCGAGCTGCCGATGGCCAGCGGCTCGCTCGCCGAGCTCCGCCGGGCGGTCCTCGACGGCGAGCGGATCGAGCCAAAAGACACCCGCGGCGTCCCCGGCTGGGTCCGCAAGGCGCTCGAGCGCGGCCTCTCGCTCGACCCCGCCGATCGCTACCCGTCGATACGAGCGCTGCTCAGCGAGCTCCGCCGCGATCCCGCGCGTACGCGCCGGCGGATCGTTCTCGTCGTCGCCTGCCTCGCGACCGCCATCGCCGGCGGCCTCGCGATCACCGAGCTGAGGGCGGCCCAGCGCCGAGAGGCCGAGCTGCGCGCCGCCGCGGAGGCGTCGAAGTGCGCGACCGATGCGTTGCGTCAGGACCTCTGGGACGGGGCGCGCGAGCAGAGGGTGAAGGCGGGCGTCCTCGCCGCGAAGGGAGGTGGATCGGAGGCGACCTGGTCGCTCCTCGGACCGCGCCTCGATCGCTACGTCGACGGTCTCCTCGAGGTCCGGCGTGAGGCCTGCACGGACCACGACCGCGGCCTCCTCTCCTCCCAGCTCTACGATCTCCAGGTCGCCTGCCTCGACAGCCGCGCGGTCGGCCTGCGCCAGCTCTTGGACCTCTTCGCGAGCGGAGACGCGGAGGCTGTGCTCAACGCGACCACGGCGGTCGCGTCCCTCCCGGCGAGCGCCGCCTGCTCGGACCTCACGGCCCTCGCCGCCGAGGTCCCCCCGCCGGAGGACCCGACGCTCGCCGAGCGGGTCGACGAGCTGCGGCGGGAGCTGGTGCGGGCCCAGGCGGAGGAGGCCGCGGGCAAGTACGCCGAGGCGCAGAGGCGGGCCGACGCCGTAGCGAAGGCTGCGACCGAGATCGACTACCCGCCGCTCGCCGCCGAGGCGTCGCTCCGCTCGGGCAGCGCGAGCATGCAGCGCGGATCGGCGAAGGCCAACGCGAGCCTGGATCGGTCGCTGTGGATCGCCCTCCGCGCGGACCATCCCAAGGTCGCGGCCGAGGCTGCGACCAAGCGGATCTTCACCCGTCTAGAGCTCGACAATCGGGCCGCCGACGTCACCGAGGCCCTCGATCTCGCGACCGCCCTGGTCGAACGGCCAGGCGCTGCGGACTGGCGGATCCGCTGGCTCCTGGACAACAACACCGCGGTCGCGAGGGAGCGGCAAGGCGACCTGACGATGGCCCTCACCGCCTACCGCCGGGCCCTCACCCAGATCCCCGCATCGGACGGAGGGGTCTTTGAGCGCGCCGCGACCCTGCAAAACATGGCCCCGGTCCAGGTCGGGCTCGGCGACCCCGAGGCGGGCGAAGCGTCCGCCCGCTCCGCCTTGGCCGAGTTCCAGGCGCTCTACGGTCCGGCCCATCCCAGCAGCATCAGCGCTGAGGCTGTGCTCGCGGACGTCCTCGCAAAGGTCGGTCGCCAGGCCGAGGCGGCGCTCCTGCTCGACCGCGCGATCGCCCGCAGAAGCGACGACGAGGGCGCAGCCCCCCCGTGGATGTTCCACGCGGCGGCCCGGATCGCCGCTGCCCGCGACGATCCCTCGGCGGCGCGCGAGTACTGCCGCCTGGGCGAAGCGGCGGTCTCGAGCCCGGAGGGCCCACAGTCGCCGTGGATGCTGCCCTTCGCCGTCATCCGGGCCCGCCTCGCGGCCGCCGAGGGCGACCCCGAGGCAGCCGAGTACATCACCGCGATCGAGCCGACGATCCTCGCCGACAACGCGGTCTTCGTCACCCTTCAGCAGGCCGAGGTCGCCCTCATCCTCGACGATCCGGAGACCGCCCATACGCTCATCTCAGGCCTCCTCCAGCGACGCGAGGGCGCGCTCGACGAGACCGCCCACGTCGAGGCTCAGCTCCTCCTCGCCCGCGCCGAGGTCTCGCTCGACATGCCCCACGCAGGGGCCAAGCGGCTTCGCGAACTCCTCCGGCAAGACGAGCCCGAGGACGACGAGCCCCTCGCCGACAAGCGCCCGCTCCGCCTCCGCGAGCCCATCCCGAGGGCGCTCGCGCTGCGGACCCTCGCCGAGGCGGAGGCGGCCGCCGGTCGTCCAGAGGCGGCGCTAGAGGCCGCCCGAGCGGCGGTCGAGGAGCTGCGGAGCTTCGACGATCCGAGCCCCCCGCTGACCGCCGCCCGCAAGACCCTCGCCGCGCTCGAGAAGTCCCCCTAGCAGCCCCAGGCGCCCTGCGGGGGCCTTCACAGCGCAACGTCGATCGTCGTGGGATCGTCGTGGGGTCGTCGTGGGGTCGTCTCGCTCGCCGCCGATCACTCCGTCGGACCCTCGGCGTAGCGCGGCGTTGCACCGCCGATATGATCCCACGGCGCCCGCGAGTCGACGTAGATGTGGCGCGCGAGCTGGACCCCCGGATCACCGTCGATCGTCCCGAGGGTCACACCGCGGACGGTACCTTTGTGGATCCCGCAGAGCGTCGAGCCGCAGATCCCGCAAAAGCCGATCTCCCAGCCCTCCCCGCTCGCATAGCGGCTGAGCGCCTCGGGCTCGCCGACCCAGGAGAAGCTGTCATCGGCGAGGAAGCCGAAGGCCGAGCCCGCGCCGCTGAAGACCTTGCGGCACTTTGAGCAGTGGCAGCTCTGGGCGCTGACGAGCGGCGCCCGGATCTCGTAGCGGAGCGCCGAACAGAAGCAGCCGCCGGTCAGCGGCATCTGGACGCCCTGTGCAGCAGGGGTCGGCAGGTTCGCGTCGGTCATCGGCGCAGCGTACAGGGAGCACGAGCGGGTGTCAGCACAGGCCCCGCCTCGCCAGCCGCGGAGACGACGCGATCGTCGGCCGAGCCGTCGCGATGCTCGGTCGACGCGGCGTGCGTGAGCCGAGCGCCGCCGCTGTCGGCCTGCATCACCTTGGCCATCGCGAGGTAGGTCGGGTAGACAGAGCTCGTGTTGACGCCGGTCCTGGTGTAGGTGCCGCTTTGGCTGATCGCGGAGAAGCCGAGGAAGGTCGCCGGCGCCGAGCCCCCCTCGACCCGAACCTCGAGGAGGTTTCCGCCGATCGAGCCGGTGTCGGTGTCGTAGAACATCGACGCGACCGAGCCCGCGGGCATCCAGAGGAAGGGTGTGCAGCCCTCACCGTGAGCGTCGTCGCCGGTCCCATCGCCGAGCTTTCCGCTCCAGATCTTCTGGCCTGCGGCGTAGACCCGCGCGTCGGCGCCGATCATCCGCCGCGCCGCCGTGGTGGCCGTCCCGTCCTCAGCTGCGATCCGAGCGTCGGTGTAGGTGACGCTGTGACGGGCGCAGAGCTTCGCCGACACGTAGCGGACGCCCTCGCGGTCGATCGGCCGACGCCCGGTCGCATCCGCCTTGAAGGCCCCCTCGCCGACGCTCTGGTCCGCAGGCTCACCGCCTGGATCCGGGAGAGCAGGCTCGAGCGAGAGCGCCCCTCGACCGAGACCGCGGGCGGACCCGGTCGCCTCGTCGACCAGCTCGACGCCAGCCCCGTCGACGGCGAAGAAGAGGAAGAGCGGCCTTCTCGCGGCCTCGACCTCGCCGTCGCCGCGGCGGACCTTGGCGACCAGCACCAGCATCCCGTGCCCCGCTCCGAGGGCGCCAAGATCGACCCCGAGCTCGCCGGTGTCGAGCGCCATCGTCACCTCGAAGGGACGGACGTCACGCTCGGCCGCGACAGCGCTCCGCGCCACCATCTCCCGGCCGAGGTGCGCCGCGCTGGGCAGCTCGACCATCGTCTCGCCGTCGACGACGACCGCGACATCGAGGCTGAGCTCCGCGTCATCGGGCCGCTCAAGGCCGATCCGTACGCTCACCGTCGAGCCCGCGCTGTGATCCCAGTCGATGTCGGCCTCGAGCACCGGGGTCGCGGGGAGAGCTGCGCATAGCTCTGGGCCCTCCCCGCTCAGCTCCGCGAGCGCTGGCGACCCTCCCCCTGCGGTGAGCTCCCCGTCGTCGGTGTCCGCCGCGGCCGGTCCATCCCCGCTCGGTCCATCCCCGCTCGGTCCATCCCCGCTCGGTCCATCCCCGCTCGGTCCATCCCCGCTCGGTCCATCCCCGCTCGGTCCATCCCCGCTACCCTGGGCGGCGCCCATGCGGGCTGTCTCGAGGTCGACCTCGACCTCGACGCAGCCCGCCTCTGAGTCGACGTCACAGCCCGCGAGGCTGCCGACAGCGAGGGCGAGGGCGAGGGCGAGGGAGCGGGCGAGACGATCACCGCGGAGCACGACCGGCGCCGTGACCGAGGGGACGTGGGGGCGACATCGCGTAGTCAGCATACTGGTCTTCTCCTGCCAGAGCTGCGCTCGCCGCCCTCGCCGTTCTCAGGGGTAGTTGCCGGAGCGCGAGAGAACGCTTCAGCCGAGGACGAGAAAACCTGATCGGATCACCTTCACGCGCCCTTCAGCCTCCTCCGCGCGACCGAGGGCACGTCCTCCCTCGCCCTCGTCGTCGCCCCCGTCGTCGCCCTCGCAGGAGAGAGCGGTCTCTTAGGACAGGAAGGGGTCGACAGGGCGCAAGGAGTCTGTGGAAAGGTCGCGCGCGATGATCACAGCTCGACGCCCGCCCGCACATGGGCGTCGAGGAGCGCTCGAACGTCCTCGTCCTCCTCAAACCAGTGGTTCAGCCACGCCGGCTCTAGCCCTGTGAGATCGACCGTCCCGTCCATCGTCTCGACACGGTCGCGAGGCCGTCGAAAGGTCGGCGGATGGCGCAGGAGGAAGGTGTAGCGCCCCCAATGCAGGGCGTAGATGCGCGCGGTCTCCGGGTGGACGCAGACGTTGTAGATCGACAGCGAGCGCTTGGCCGCCGCCGGCAAGTCGGCGCCAGCATCCTCAAAGAGCTTCTGCCCCCCCTCGTCAAAGCCGGTGTCGACCCAGGGGCGGAGCTTGAGCGGTACGCTCAGATCCTGCCGCAACCACAGGAGCAGGGCCCGGTTCGCCGGCTGAGCGCGGATCCGTCCCTCGAGCGTCATCACGCCAATATACTGCATGCTGGGGCCGCTCCTCGCCGAAGGCGGGAGCCCATCGAGACTTGCCTCGCGGCTCGGCGCGGGGGATCGTCAGGCGGTGGGGATCGCACTCGATCGCTTCTACCTCTACCCGCCGGACAGGCCCGGCTCGCCGCATGTGCTGGTACGAACGCTCCGCCCGGCGGGCCCCAACGCGGCCCAACCGGCGGTCGACTTCGCCGACGACCTCGCCGACGCGAAGGCCAACGCGCTCTACCGTGCCTGGCGCCGCACTCGAGGCGCCGGGGGCAGCCCGCCCGAGCCGCTCGGCTCCGCGAGCTCCCACCTCGACGAGAGCTGCGTCGAGGACCGCCCGCTCCTCGCCCACCACGGCCACGAGGTCGAGCTGTGGTGGACCTCGTCGACGCGCAGACCGAGCTTCCTGCAGATCGGCCCCGGCGTCGACGAGGCGGCGTTTTGGAGCTGGCTGGGCGAGTCCCTCAGCGACCGCAGGCTCGCCGATCTCTCGCGCCCGGCCGCCAAGATCCGCGCCCGTCTGCTCACCGAGGCGGAGCTGCGCTTTGTCGACGCGCCGCTCCTCCTGGTCGAGGATGTCGACTGGTTGACCGCGGAGGAGTTCGACGACCTCCACCGCGGCGGCGGTCTCGAACGACTGCTCGCGGGGATCGAGCCCCGGCTCGCCCAGATCTCGAAGGCGGAGGTGAACGCGGTCAAGCTCTCCCTCGTCGAGCGAGCCCTCGCGGATGACCTTCGACGCTGCGATCGTCGAGCCGCGGCCTTCCGCGCCTCGGAGCTCGCGCGCTTTGACGCCAACGCTGCGGGCGAGCTCATCGAGCGCCTTTGCCGCGAGCTCACCGCGAGCGACGATCGCCGAGGGATCGCCTGGGCCCTCGCCTATGCCCTCCACGGGCTCCTCGCCTGGCCGGGCCGTAGCTCCCTGCTTTCCCGGCTCGGCGAGCGGGGCGGCTCCTTCGTCGAGCTCCTCATGGGCAAGCTCGCGGAGATCGAGGTCGAGCTCGAGGAAGACTGACAGGGCGCCTCAACGGCGCCGGAAGAGCCGACTACGACCCCGCCCGCGGCTAAACACGCTGGCGATCCCGAGGACGACCAGGAGCGTCAGCGCGTTGACCGAGACCATCGTCCGCAGCTCGTGGAGGTCATCGCCGCCGCTGCGCAGCCACTGGTGTGCGACCTCGACAGCGATCATGTCGTAGGCGAAGGAGCCGATGAGCCCCGTCCGCATGCCGACCCCGAACAACGCCTCGCTCCCGCCGACCGCGAGGCGGGGGAGCACGGCCACGGCCGCGAGATCACCGCCGACGAGCGGCCCAACACCGGCGAGGAAGAGATGGTTCGCGCCCCCCGGGAGGCGGCTGTAGGAGTAGCCGACCTCGGGCCAGAGCGAGACTCTCCGGTGAACACCGAGCGTCGCGCCGAGGCCGACGTCGAGGGCGAAGGCCGCCCCGAGCTGGGCCTCGCCGCCGGGATCCGCAGGCGCGACCTCACCGCTGGCGACGCCGAGGGCGACGCGACCTATCGGCATGCTCTGCCGCCGCCGAGGCTTCGCCGGCTTCACCTCCTCGAGCGTCGGCGCCTCCACCGGGGGCACCAGACCCGCGCTCGCCCCCTCGGCCATCACCTCTGCGCTCTCAGGCTGCGCTTCGATCGGGCACGCCGCCCCGGCCGGCAGCCCCTGCGGCGCGAGCTTCGGGTGCTCGATCGCGAGGCGACGCAGGCCGTCGCGGTGGGCGACGTAGAGCAGGCCCCCCGCGGCGTCGAGGAAGATACCCTCAGGAAAGGTGTAGCGACCGGCGACCAGGTCCATGCGCCCGTCGTCGAAGATGACCAGCTCGGACTGGCCGGCGACGGCGACGACATCTCCGGCGTCGGTGTGAACGCCGCTAAGCGCCGCCAGCGAGCCGAAGACCGGCAGCTTGTGATGACGGAGCTCGCCTCCGCCTGCGGGGCTCTGGAGGAGCTCCCCCTCGCCGAGCAGCCAGAGGTCCCCGCCGGGGCTCATCCACGCCCCGCGAAGATCCCCGCCGTGCGACCTCGGGAGCCGCGAGGATGCCCCGAACGCCCCGCTCGCGAAGTTGAGCGCGAGCCCTCGCTGGCCGACGAGGAGGAGCGACCCCTCCTCGACCCACTCGGCGGCGAGAACCTCCACCGCGGCGCTCGACCTCGCCTCGCCCGCCTCTCCCGTCAGCGACGGCGGGTAGCGGTGGATCGTCCAGTCATCGCCGCGCACGACGTAGAGCGCCTGCCGCTCCCCTGCGGCGTAGACAGCCCCCTCCTCGTCGACGGCGACGGCGACCAACCCCTCGCCGCCGATCGTCGGCGCGCGGACGGTCCGCCAGCGCCCGTCGCTGAAGATCGCGACCCCGCCCTCCTCGCCGATCCCCGCGCCGACAAAGCCCGCTCCACGCCCCGCGCCGGCCACCGCCTTCGACCGCTTGATCCCCCCGGAGCTCCGGATCGCCTCGCCGCCGCGACAGTGCAGGGTCACGCCTGAGTAGTCCGCGACGAGGAGCACCACACCGTCGCTCCAGACCGCGTGGTACCAGCCGGAGAGCGCGGTGAAGGGCTGCGGCGCGCTCCCCTGCGCGCTCCCCTGCGCGCTCCCCTGCGCGCTCCCCTGCGGTCGATCGCTCGGCGCGTCGATGGTCGCGTCGATGGGCGAGCCGCTGCTGGGCTCGGCGCCCGCGGATGCGCTGACCTCGAGCGGACTGAGGCCGACCGCGACGGATAGCAAGAGCGCCCACCAAGGCGAGCTCCTCATCGTCCCCCCCCGGAGGTGCTCCAGGTCCGCTCGGGAGGCCAGCTCCTCGCGACGCCCCGGCCCAAGAGACCTGCGCGCACGGGACTCCAGAGCGTAGCCAAACGTCGTCGGGTGTCCATAAGTCGCATCACAACGGGGGCTCTTCGGGCGGTCAGTAGTAGCAGCTGATCACGCACCCCCCGCGACTCGCGGCCGTGTCGAGGAGTTGACGCAGCTCCCATGGACCGTCCGCCAAGGCACTGACAGCGGCGAGAAGGTGGTGGTGGCTGTATCGCTTGATCGCCGGGACCCCGGGGCCCCCATCCCGCACTGACACGTCACCTTCGAAGAATTGGTGGACACGATCGGCACCGTCCGGGTCCTGCTCGTCGCCCGCCAAGCTCATCATCGACCTCCAACAGTCCCGCCGCGCTGCCTCTATCCAACCCCGCAGGATCGCGTCCGTCGGCGACGCCGCGACGCTCTCGCCCTCGACGACTCCCTCACGGGCGTAGGCGAGCTCGACGGCGATAGCCACGAGGTCGTCGAGCACCTCGGGTCGGCTGAGGATCGCGCCGGCCCCCCCCTGATTGAGCTCAATCCAGACGATAGGGATCCCCATCAGCCACCCACCGTAGCGGCGCGAGCTCCCTACCACAAGCGTCGGCCCCGGCCTCTCCCGCGGACGACGATCGCGGGACGCCGTCATCGTCCCGCGAGCCGCGCCAGGGCCGACCTGGACTCGCCCTCAGCTCGTGACCGTGACCGGGAGCGAGGCGAGCCCGCGCAGGCTCGGGCTCTTGTTCCAGCGGACCTGCGACCGCGGGATCGCCAGGCGCACGGAGGAGAAGCGCTCGACGAACGCGGTGAAGGCAATGCGAGCCTCCACCCGCGTCAGGGGGGCGCCGAGACAGAAGTGCCGGCCCAAGCCGAAGGCGATGTGGCGGTTCGGCTGACGCCCGACGTCGAACACCTCGGGCTCGTCGAAGACCCTCTCGTCGCGGTTCGCGGCCCCGAGGAGCGGGACCACCCAGTCGCCGCGCTTGACGGGCATGCCCCCGAGCTCGCCGTCCTCGGCGACGCAGCGCAGGCCGGTCTGCTGCGCCGGGCTCTCGTAGCGCAGCATCTCCTCGATGGCCGAGGGCACCAGCGACGGGTCGGCCCGCAGGCGCTCGAACTGCTCGGGGTGATCGCAGAGCGCCAAGGTCCCGTTGCCGAGGAGGTTCACGGTGGTCTCGTGGCCGGCGAAGAGGAGCAGGAAGACCATGCCCATGAGCTCCTCGGAGGTCAGCCGATCGCCCTCCTCCTCGACCGCGATCAGGGCGCTGGTGAGGTCGTCCCCGGGGCGCGAGCGCTTGCGGGCGAGCAGTCGATCGAAGAAGCGCTGGAGGCCGAAGAGGCGCGGCAGCGCCCTGAGAAAGCCCACCGGGCTGTTGAGGAAGAGGATGCACTTCGCCGCTTTGTGGAAGTACTCCTCCTCCTCCTCCTCGACGCCGAGGAGGTCGGAGATGATCCGCAGCGGCAGCGGTAGCGCGAACGCTCGCATCAGGTCGAAGCTCCCCGCGCGCGCGGCCTTGGTCAGCAGCTCGCCGGTGATCTCCTCGATCCGCCGGGTCAGCTCCTCGACCTTCGCCGGCGTGAACGCCTTGCTGACCAGGCCGCGCACACGGCGGTGATCGACGCCGTCGAGGAAGATCATCGACCGCGCGAACGCCCGCATGATCCGCGGGCTGAAGCGGCTCTCGAGGGGCCCGCGCTTGTCGGGGGACTCGCGCGGATCGCTGTGATAGCGCTCGGGGTCCTTGAGGAGCTCGGTCACGTCGTCGAAGCGCGTCGCGAACCACACGTCGCCCGCCGGCATCATCCGCCCGCGGATCAGCGGCGCGGCGCTCCGCATCCGCGCGAAGAAGGGATAGGGGTCCGCTTGGACCGCGGGGTCGTCGAAGCGGGCGCGAAGACCATGGGCTCGATCACGGATCTGCATAGGGCTCTCAGGACACCATTCGGATAAGAGACTGTCGGTCTCTTGTCAATCTGATATCTTCCGCGCTCGGTGGTGCCCATGGACTTCCAGCGCGCACGTCAGCCAAAGCAGAAGGAGCAGCGCCGCGCGACGATCCTGCTCGAGGCCCGACGGATGCTCGACGAGGGCGGGGTCGAGGCCGTGACCCTGAGCGCCCTGGCCCGCGAGGTCCGGCTGGCGAAGTCCAACCTCTACCGCTACTTCCCCAGCCTCGAGGCGATCCTCCTAGAGGTCTTCCGCGAGGACTTCGACGGCTGGGCCGACGACCTGTCGACCCGACTGCGGCGCGTCCGCAGCAGGCGAAAGGTCGAGCGGCTCGCCCAGCTGATCGCCGCCACCTTCGCGGCCCGCCAGCGGATGTGCCAGCTGATGAGCATCCTGCCCTCCGTCATCGAGCGCAACGTGCCGGTCGAGACGATCCGCCAGGCCAACGCCCAGCTGGTCGAGCGCGGCCAGGTCCTCGCGGCGGTCATGCACGAGGTCATCCCGGAGCTCTCGCTCGAGGCGCACGCCGAGCTCGTCCGCTACAGCTACGTCCTCGTGGCGGGGCTGTGGCCGATCGCCTATCCGCCGCCGATCGCCCTGGAGCTCGCCGACGATCCCCTCTTCGCGGCGCACCGCCGGGACTTCGAGTCGGACCTCGCCAACGGCATCGGCCTGGTCGCCGCGGGGATGCTCCGCCAGTCCGAACCCAGATCATCTGAGGATTCCTTCGAGGATCGCCGGCCTGCGCCACGGGGAGGGACAAGGGGAGGTTGAGGGACACCGTCGCATCGCCCTCTTCGGACGGCCCCCTCGGCAGCCGGTCCGCGCGCCCGTCGGTGGCGGCGCAGCCCTCCAACACCGCGCCCGGCGATGCCGGCGGAGCGGTCCCGGATGACCGTTGTGGTCGCGTGCTGAGGGCTGCGATGATAGAGAGATGAGCGTCGATGACACCGAGGGACCCCAGGGCACCGGGGAATCGCAGCACAGCGAGCCCACGCCCGCCTGGTGCATCGCCGCCAACGTGGTGCTCGAGCGCGAGTTCGGCGAGGACAAGGAGATCCGCCGCGGCACCAGGCACTTCAAACCCGGCGCCAAGGTGTTCATCGTCGACTTCTATTGGGGTATGGGTGCTGAGCAGCTCGTGGTCATCGGCCGGCACCGCGCGTCTGGGCGCTTCATCGAGCTCTCCATGGCGAGCAAGCACCTCGCCAACCTCCGCGCCCAGCTGGTCTACAGCCCAACGGTCATCAAGGCGGTGATGGCCCATCACCAGTTCGGCAGGTTCGAGGCTGGTAGCGATGAGCAACGGGAGCTCGCGGAGTTCATCGCCGCTCGCTGGATGGAGAGTCGGGGCTCTACCCAGCCCTTCGTCACTCGCCCGCCGTCGCCGACAGGATCCGGTTGATCGGCGACGGAGTGATCGAAGACCCGAGAGGGTGCGCCCCCTATATTCACCCGCGCGATCTCAGGGCGGCCTTTGCCCAGCTCAATCGCCGGCTCGGCAGCATCTCGCTCCGCTCGACGAGCCGCGGCTGATGCCGGCGCGAATCACGAGGTGAGCGCTCACCCACGCTCATGCTGTCGAAGTGCGACGTTCGTGCGATCGGTGGTTCTACGCGGGCTTGTGAGGGCGGCCTACATTGGCGCTTCTTTCGGGCCTAGTAGAGGGCGCGCAGCCCCTTGACGTCGCCCTTGCCGAGGATCCGCGAACCCGAGGTGCACGGCTTGGTCGAGGGCGCCATCGTCTGCTTGCAGCCGCTGTGGTCTAAGCCAAAGCTGTGGCCCCACTCGTGGGCGGCGACCGCCCTCAGCGAGGTCCGGTCGCTGCACCCCGAGGGGACGCTGTTGCCGGCGAACCACTTCTTCTTGTTGTTGTACTCCTGGTCGGTCTCGACCGCCGTCGAGCCCGACCGCCAGGTGCAGGCGACACCGAGGGTGCCGCTCGGAAGATCGCCGGCCCAGCCGACGACATTCTTCCCGTCCGGGGTCGTGCAGGTGACGCTGTTGCTCGTCGCGCTGATGTTCGGCGCGGTGCCGGTCGTCCCCTTGTAGGTGTGGGTCGCCGAGACCTGATCCGTCATCCCACAGGAATTGCGGGAGCCGGTGCTGGTGCTCGCGGCGTACTTGAGGGCGCTGATGGCCCCGCTCTTGCCGACGCTCGAGGGGCGACCGCCGTCCCGGTAGTACCAGTTCACCCGCTTGTTCCAGCGGTGGCCGAGGAGCTTGTAGCTGCTGTCGCTGCACTTGGAGGCGCAGGCGTGCGAGAGCCCGTCGTCGGCGAAGCCGAGATCCGGGAGCCGAAGGCGGACGATCCCCGCAGCGTCGGTCTCGAGATCGGCCAGGTAGGTCATGCCGTCGTCGTAGAGAACCTCCATCACCACCCCCTCGCCGGGCCTTGGAGCGATCGCGATGATCCCGTCGGCGATCTCGACAGGATCGCCAGGCGCGACGTCGACCACCAAGGCGTCGTCCTCCTCGGGCCCACCATGCCCGTCGGCTTCGATCTCCTCGTCGCTCCCCTGCGCGACTTCGTCGAGCTCATCGAGCTCATCGACATCATCGATCTCGTCGATCCCATCGATCCCGTCGATCGTCGGGTCCTCCGCTTCACAGGCGACGAGGCTGAGGCTTAGGGCGAAGAGGACGCTGTGCTTGAGAAACATCATATCTCCTGAGTATTTGGACAACAGAGAGATCAGGAGACCGCGTGAAGCGAGCACAGTCTGTGAAGAGGAACACTGCTGGTTCATCCACAGCAATCCCCCGTAGAGCCCGAGATTCGTCGCGATCGACGTCCATACGGCTTCGGCAGAGTCGTGGAGTCCAGAGGGCGGAGGCCGAGGACTGCACGATCCATGGAAGACCGCACGTCATGTCTTGGCCGATCGGCGCTCCAGCTCGCGCCAGCCACGCTGCCTTGGGCTCGATCACCACGGCTGTCCATGCGCCAATGTGACCGCGCCCCGCACTACTTTGGATCCATGCTCCACCGGGCTGGAAAGAACGACCGTGGTGCGGTCCAAGGGCCGTGAGAGAAGAACACGATAGGGTCGAGGACGCGCGGACGCAGAGACGGACGCGGGTGCTCCCCGCCCGCGGCAAGGCCCTGATCAGCGCCGACCTTCACGGCAATTTCGCCGACTTCGACGCCCTCCGCCGGCGCTTCGACACCCTGCGGGCCGGCGACGACGAGGTCCATTGGGTGCTCCTCGGCGACCTCGTCCACGGGCCGAGCCCCGCCGCGCGCGCGCGCCGGCCGGAGATCTTCGACTACGACGATGCATCCCCCGAGCTCGTCGAGGCGGTGCTCGAGCTCCGGCGCCAACACCCGGAGCACGTCCACGTGCTCCTCGGCAACCACGATCACGGCCACGTCGGCGGCGCCCACACCCAAAAATTCTACGACGACGAGGTGACGACCCTCGAGCTCCGCTGCACACCGGCCCAGCGGGCGGCGATCCAAGAGCTCTTCGGCGACGCGCTCCTCTCAGCGATCGCCCCCTGCGGGCTCCTCCTCGCCCACGGCTGCCCTGACGATCACATCCGGGCCTACCTCGACCTCGACGAGGTCGACCTCCACCTCGACGCCAACAACCCCTACCACAGTCATCTCCTCGCCACCTTCACCCGCTCCTACGGCCAGCACGCAGAGGTCACGCGGCGGCTCCTGGCGCGGATCTCGGAGGACGTCACGCCGGTGCAGGTGATGGTCCACGGTCACGACGTCGACGTCGCCGGCTGGTACTCGGAGAGCGAGCATCAGCTCTCTGCCGTGGTCTTCGGCGCACCGCCGGAGAACAAGCGCTACCTCGAGGTGGACCTCAGCGCCCACTACAAGGGGGCCTCAGCGCTGCGCCCAGGGGTCGAGCTCCGACGGATCCACGGCGATGATCCGACGACCTAGCGCGGTAGGGACCCAGGTCGCTCCCCCAGGCCTCGACGTAGCGGTCGTCGGCGCGGTCGTGCTCTGTGGTTCGCCGGCGGCGCTCGATCTCGCGCACGCGCCGTAGACTTGGCCGCCTGGAGGCTGGGGCAAGAAAACCGACTTGCCACCGGACTATTGATCGGTAACCTGCGCTCGTGTTGAGACAGCGATCTACCCCCACCGCGTGCTTGGTCGTCGCAGCCCTCGCGCTCGCGCCCGGATGTTGGCTCTTCAAGAGCAGCGAGCCTGCCAAGCCGCCTGAGGACGCCGGGGCCTCGCAGCCGGAGACGAAGAAGGACGACCTCGCCGAGACCGCCGCGAAGCTGAAGGAGGCGGGCTACCCCGTCGAGGAGAGCAAGGCGTTCACCACAAAGCTCCAACGCTTCCCCGGCTCGAAGGGGACCCGCGACTCGAACCCCGACGATTGGGCGATCATCGACCAGGTGCTCGAGGGGGCGCTCGCGGCCAACCCCGAGCCCGACGACCAGTACACGCTGCACGCCACGTGGGCGCTGGTCTACGGACGCAACGGCATCGCAGAGGCGCAGACGGAGCTCCTCGCGGCCCTCGCGATCAAGCCGACATCCTACATCTTGGAGACGCTCCGGGATCGCCCCGACGCCTACGGGGACATCCACGCGCAGGTCTGCGCCGGGTTGCGCCCGGGGCTCGACGAGCACTTCTTGCTCGAGGAGCAGCTCGAGTTCTACGAGCAGTGCGATGAGTGGGTCGAGGGCGACCACAGCAAGCTGTGGCCCAACGCCAAGAAGGACTACGCGGCGATCCCCAAGCTGAAGAAGAAGATCGCCGCCTACGAGGCCGAGCAGAAGGCCTTCGCCCAGGAGATCGCGGCCTACTTCCCCGGCGGCGGCAAATGCATCGACAACGCCTGTGAAGTCCTCGGCTGGCGGAGCTTCTGGGATGAGGAGGTCGAGAGCAAGTGCGTCAGCGACGACTGCTTCGGCGTCGGCTGGGAGAGCGCGACGCCAAAGGGGCCGGTGTCGACCCGATGCATCGACAATGACTGCCTGGGCGAAGGTTGGAAGACCACCGGCAAGGACGGCACGTGGGTCGGCAAGTGCAACGATGAGGAGTGCGGCTTCTCCGGCTGGACGGTCAAGAAGGGCTCGAAGGCCTACGTCGTCACGACCGAGGATGAGGGCCGTACCTACATGGTGAAGACGCCGAAGAAGAAGCTCTTCGAGTGCACGCCGCGAGCCCAGTCGGGCAAGGGCATCCTCGCAGGAATGGACTGCATCGACGCAGAGTAGCGCTCCTGCGGCGGCGAGACCTGAGCAACGGGTGCATGCACCTGCCCGCGACAAGCTCTTCGCGGGGATACTTCGGGTGTGCGACATGTCCGAAGGGTCGGTAGACTCCGTCGCCCATGGACGCTGCTCTCGGCAATTTTCGCAGCCTCGCCTCTGCTGGCATCCTCGCCTGTGCGGCGCTCTCGCTCGGATGCAAACCTTCGCCCCCGCCTACCCCGCCTACCCCGCCTACCCCGCCTACCGAGGGGGAGCGAGAGATCAGCATTGGCAAGCAGCTGCCGGTCGAGTCGACGATCCTCGGCGATCACCGCACCCTCAGCGTATTCCTCCCATGGGGCTACGAGCGGCGAGAGGAGCGTTTTCCGGTCCTCTATCTGCTCGACGGCGGCCCTGAGCAGGACTTTGTCCCGGTAGCGGGGTTCGCCGCGCTCGCGAGCCTCTCGGGGCAGTACCGCGAGTTTATCGTCGTCGGGGTCGAGACCCTCGACCGTCGCTACGAGCTGACGACGCCCTCGGAGCTCGCCGCAGATCTGCGCGACATCCCGAGAAACGGCGGCGCCGATGATTTTCGTCGCTACCTTCGCGAGGAGGTGCAGCCGCTGGTGGAGTCACGCTACAGGACGACGGGCCCGCGCGTGGTCCTAGGAGAGTCGCTGGCGGGGCTCTTTGTCGTCGACACGTTCCTCCGCGCGCCGGAGAGCTTTGACATGTACATCGCCGTGTCACCGTCGCTGTGGTGGCGCGGGGCCCAGCTCGCGAATTCTGCGGCAGAGCGCCTTCAGGACGACTTCCCCGCGGATCGTTCCCTCTACCTCGCGAGCGCAGACGAGGCCGACATCATCGCCGGGATCGAGCCCCTCGTCGCAGCTCTCCGCGACCACGCGCCAACCTCGCTCCGCTGGTGGTACGAGCCGATGCCCGAGGAGCATCACAATACGATCTACCATCCCGCGACGCTCCGGGCGTTGCGGCTGATGCTCGGTCTCGGGATCCATGTCCCAGCACATCGTGCCGAGGCCGCAGCTGTTGAGGTCCGGCCCCTCCCTGCTGCACAGCCCCCCGCCTGACCTGCGTTCGCTCCGATATCGACGCACTTGGTGCTGTCCCGTGAGGAGCCGCCATCGGCGGAGTAGTGCGTACATTTACTCCCTCGCGGGCGGTCTTGTAGCCGCGCTCTCGCGCGGCGATCGTTGGCCCCCTTGGCTTTGACGAAACGCCCCCATACCGGGCGATACGGTCCGGGGACTTTCACCACGGTCTGCTAGGCCTTGGGCTCCTCGAGCAGCCGGCGCCCCAGCTCCGCGAGCCAGCGACCCTCGGCCGAGTCCGCGCCTGCGAGCTCCGAGGCCGAACGCGCGGCGAGCAAGGTCTGGGTCGCGGCGCAGGGCTCCTCGGCCTCGGCCATGACCTGATACAGCGTCGCGTGGCCGAGGCTGACGCCCCGCTCGTCTCGCCAGCGTCGGACGGCGCGCTCGAATGCCGGGTCCCCGGGGAAGGGCCGCTCCAGCGCGGGTCCGGGCCCGAGATGGTTGAGCGCGTCGACGACCGTCGAGCGGCGATCGCCGTAGCTCATCGCCGCGAGCTGCTCCGGCCACAGCGCCCGGCCAAACCATATCTCCTGCTGGCCCATGCCGAGCGGGAACTCCAGCCGCGACTCCAGCGGATCGCGCGGCAGCCCGCCGACGAAGCGGACCGGGATGACCGGGGCGCCCAGGGCCAGGGCCATGTCGAGGAAGGCGCCGCTGATCGCCTGCACCGGGGTCGCACAGTCGAGCGAGCGGGTCCCCTCGACGTGGACCATCATCGACCGCGCCTCCCGCTTCATCCGCGCGGAGAGCCCCTGCAGGACGCCCATCAGCGACGCGGGGTCCTGACGATCGAAGAAGGTGATGAGCTCGGGATCGCGGACGCCCGGGTAGGCGAAGGAGTGGGCGATGAGCTGACCCAGCCAGGTCTTGCGGTGCTCGACCTTCGCCAGGGTGACCGTCGGCACCTCGGTGAGACCGGAGGCGATCATCGAGAAGAGCAGCGACTCGATCCCGACCTGATGGTTCGCCAGGTACAGGGCGCTCCGACCCCGCAAGCGGGCGAAGTCATCGGGATCGGTGACGACGACCCGGCGGACAAACCGCGCCATCAAGCCGTAGTAGAGGTCCTCGACAGGCCAGCCCCGGACGCCGAGCCAGCGGCCCCAGAAGCGGCGGACCGGGTCGACGTCGAGGCGCCCGCGGGGATTCCCACGAACGACGGCGGCGGCGTCTTGTCGGTCGGTGGTGAGCGACCAAGCGGTCAGCGGCAGGGCCTCCGGGAGGACCCGCGGATGAAGCCCGTGGACAGCGGCGATGTGCTCCTTGCGGGCGATCGTCGCGACCTCGTCGCTGCCGTAGATCGCGCAGACCGTGCCCGGCAGCCAGTCGCTGCCGCGGACGTCGTCGCCGCTCAGGCGGGTCTCGGCGTCGTCCCCCTCACCTGTCTGGATCGACAGGCGGAGGCCCTCGACAAAGCGCCGATCCCGGAGGAAGGCCCGGCGATCGGTCGGCGGCGCGCTGCCGAGCTTGCCCTTGGGGAAGCAGGCCTCGACCAGCGTCATCTGACACCAGACCCCGCGCTCGCCGATGATCTGGATCAGAAAGGAGGGAAAGTCCGCGGTGCCGACGACCCCGCGGTAGCGGACCTCGCAGCGCAGCGCGCCCTCGGTCGGCGTCGGTCCGTAGACGTCGAGCTCGGTGATCCAGGCGGGATAGGCGACCCGGTCGGCGGCGATCCGCGGCTCCCAACGGTGGAGGGCGTCGTGGGGGATCCCGTGGGTCGCCGCGTCGAGGAGCGCAGGCGCGAGGCGCCCGAGCGGGACCTCGCCGCCGGCCCGCAGCGTCGACGAGGCGCCGAGCGGACCGCGGACGAGCGACTCCATCCGCTGATAGGCCGGGCCGTGGAAGAGCGAGCCGTCGGCGTAGGGCAGCTCCACCGCCTCGCCCGAGAGCGGCGGCAGCGGGTCCGGGCGATCGCCGTAGCGACCGACGAGGAGACGGGCGGTCGCGACCTCCCGCGGCGGAGCTTCGCCCCCCTCGCGGTCACCGTCACCGTCGACGAGGAGGCGGACACGCTCGCCGTCGCGCTCGATCCGGAGCGTCTGCTCGCTCCCCGGCGGGACCACGAGCCAGCCCTTCACCCGGACGTCGCGCAGGCCGACGATCCGCTCGTCGGCGCGGGCGGCCTGGGCGAGCATGTCGACCATCGACATCATCGGCACCGCCGGCACGGTCCAGGTCGGGCAGTGATCACGGAGCCAGGGTCGGGCCGCGAGGCTGAGCGGGATCGTCCGCCCGTGCTCGTCGTCGCCGCTGACGATCCGCATGCCGACGCCGGTCGCCCGGTAGATCTGCTTGCCGTCGATCCACAGCGAGGCGTCGGCGATCGCGTAGGGGCCGCGCTCGTCCTGACCGCGCTCGGTGATCTCGAGGGTCGTCGAGATCAGGCCGTCGCTCGGGACGACCTGGCCGCGGTACTTCCAGGTCAGCTCGCGGCCGAGGGCCAGCGGCTCAAAGCGCGGACGCTCGATCCCCGCGGCCATGCCCTGCTCGCGCATGCACCACTGGAGGAGCTGGAGCATCGCCTCGATCCCGAGGGAGCCCGGCTGGACCGGATCCTGGAAGAAGTGGGCGGCGAAGAACCACTCGCCGGGGTCGACATCCTTGTCGCCACGGGCGCAGCCGAGCCCCGCAGCGCCGCCCTCGGGGTCGAAGTGGACGACCCGGTCGAGCATCATCAGCATGGGCTCCGCCATCCGCGGCTGACCCGCGGGCGCGCGCTCGATCTCGCGGACGATCCGCCGCGGCGAGCCCTCCGATCCGGCCTCAAAGAGCCCGCGCAGCTCCGCCGAGGTCGGCAGTCCCGCCTGATCGACGAAGGCGGAGGCCGGGAAGAAGCCGAAGACCGTGCTCATGCTGTAGACGAGCCCCGCAGAGGTCCGGCACTCGACCTCAAAGCCGACGATGATCATCGACGCGGTGACCGAGAGCTGGGTGTTGCGGACGTGGGTCCGCAGGATCCCAGCGTCCGGCCGCACCTCCATGTGCTGGGTGCCGTGTCCGTCGAGGTTTCGGAACATCAGCGGCTCGTCGACGCCGAGCGCGCAGCCCATGTAGCTGGCGAGCCACCCGCAGGGCTGGAGCGCAGCCTCGAGGAGGACCGCGAAGGGCATCGTCCGGGAGCCGTTCTCGGCGAAGTACCAGGCGTCCGGCGCGATCTCGAGCTCGACCTCGACGGCGCCGCCCTTGCTCATCTCGCCGACGCCCCCCTCGGTCCGGAGCGCCCGCGAGATGAAGTGATAGGGCGGGTTCGGCAGGCGCGGGACCGGCTCGTGACCGTCGAAGCGGCTGTAGACCGGGCCGAAGGCCTCGGTCGGCCGCCCGTTGGCGCAGGCGAGCATGGAATGGCGGCCAAAGACGAAGTCCCCGGCCCGCGCGAGGGTCGTCCCCGGCGGATCGGCGGCGCCCGAGCCGAGCAGCGGGTGCCCCTCGTCCAGCGGCCAGGCCGGGACCAGGCGGAGCCCGACCCGGCGGGCGTGGAACGCCTTGAGTCCGTCGACGGTGCAGAGCAGATCGGCGTAGACCGTCGGGTTTGGCCCGCCGAAGGCCTCCTCGACGAAGACCTCGTAGACCAGGACCTTCGAGGTCGGGGTCACCTGGCCGCGGCAGCTCAGGGTCATCGCCTGCTCCGGCACCGGCTCAAAGCGCCAGCCGTCGCGATCGACGGTGTAGCCGAGGCCCGCGAGGTAGAACGAGAGCGCCTGCAGGCAGCCCTCGAACATCAGCGTCCCGGGCATGCAGGGATCGTTCAGGAAATGGCCGGCGAAGAACCAGTCCTCGGCGGTGATCGGCGTCGTCGCCCGGAGGTAGCCCCGCCCCCAGGGCCCGCCGCGCGGCTCAAAGCTGTCGACGCGCCCCAGGAGCTGCATCCGCCCGCTCTGGATCCGCGGGGTCCGGGTGTGGGGGCGCGTCCGCAGCATCGCCTCCGCGCCAAAGCAGTCCCAGGGACGCCCCTCGGCGAAGGCCCGCACCTGCTCGGCGGTGAAGGAGCGCCCGGTCTCGCAAAGCGGCGGGTCGAGGCGCGGCGCGGCGACGATCTCCTGGTCCTCGGGGCGCCACAGGCAGCCGTCGGAGTTCGCCAATTCCGCGTCGGTGAAGAAGCCGGCCTGCCCCTGCCGCACCGAGAGGCGGACCTCGCCGTCGATGTGGCAGTTGTAGTGGAAGAACATCAGCCGCGAGCGGCCCTGCTTGGCGTGACCGTCGAGGTGGATGTCAAAGCAGAGGGTCTCGCCGACCGCGGGCGGGCTGCCGTGATAGGTCAGCGTGCAGCCGAGGAGGCGATAGACCCGCTCGCCCCGGTTCTCGGCGTCGACGCCCAGGTAGCTGATGAGCATCAGGTCGGCCTGACCCGCCTCGATCATGATCCCGGGGGGCATCCGCCCGGCGTGGAGGTACCAGGCGTCCTCGGTGACGTCGGTCTCGGTCCAGATCGTGCCGACGCCCATCGACATCGGCTCCGCCTTGAGCCCGGTGACCCGATCCGCCAGGAGGAGCGGCGGCAGGGGCATCCGAACCTGGCGCTCAAAGCTGTCCTGAACCGCGAACTCAGGGCCGTAGATCTGGGAGATCCGGCCGCCGGCGTGGATCTCCAGGGCGGCGCGGTCAAAGGTCGGGCCTGAGGGCACGGGCGGCGGGGGAATGGTCGCCCCAGGGGACGTTTGCCCAGCGGATCTCGGCGCCGCGGACCGCGAGGTCCCGCTTCCTGGCCGTGATGTCCCGCTTCCCGGCCGCGATATCCCGCTTCCCGGCCGCGGTGAACCAGCCTGGGCCCCCTGCCCGGCCGACGCCGCCCGCGAGCCGGGCGCTCCCGGCCCGCTCGTCGTCGATCCGGCGGCGGGTAGAGCCGCCGGCAGGCGCCCCGGCCCGCCCGGCGCACCACCTGTGGGTGTCGAGCCCGCGGCGAAGCCTCCTGAACCGCCCAGCGCCCCTCCTGCGGAGCGGCCGAGCCCGCTGGTCGCCCCTCCCGTGGGCGTCGAGGCCGGGGCAAAGCGCCCTTGCCTGCTCGTCGCGGTGCCAGCAGCGACCGAATCGTCGGCATCCCCCCCCCGTTCGCCAGAGAGACCAGCCGGATCCGGTGATACCCCGGGCCCGGAGCGGGCTCCCCACTCCCCCACCCCAGCAGACAGACCGCTCCCGCCCTGAGCGACGACCCCCGAGCCCGGCGATCGCGAGGCCTGGACCAGGATCGACAGCGCCTCGGCCTGGCTTTCGAGGAAGCGACGGTGGAGCGCGGCCTGTTGCTCGACAAAGAAGCGCTGGCGGGCCCCGAGCTCGGCGAGCTGGGCCCCCATGACGTCGGCGATCGTCAGCGCCGAGGGGCCGCGCGGGATCGTCGGCGCCGCTGACGGGTGGGCGCCGGGCTGCAGACCCGCACCCGAGGGCAGTGGCGATACCTCGCGACCCGGAGAGACCGCGTGCGCGCCCGCGACCGAGGCTGCGCCCGACGGGAGCCCGAGCTTTGCACCCGCGACCGAGGCCCCGCCCGACTGAAGTCCGGGCTCCGCACCCGCGACCGGGGCTGCCCCGCGCCCGAGTCCGGGCTCGGCACCCGTGACCGCGGCCGCTTCGCGCCGATCACCGCTCGCGACGGGCCGTGACATCGCCGCGACCGGTGCGGGAGGGCTGAGATCCGCGGGCACGTGGGCGACCGAGGGGAGCGTAGGCGCCGCTTGCATGGCCTGGACACCGCCATCGGGCCGCCCCCCGAGGGCGGCCCGATCACTCTCGCCATGGATCCCGCCTTGGGCCCCGTGCCCCGCAACGGCGTGCTGGGCGGGACGGACGTTGGGCACGTTCTTCACGGTCTGGCTGGACATCGTCGGCAACCCTGGGAGGTGGAGGGGCGAGGGACGGGTGGGGATCCGCAGCTTCTTCTCGGCCGCGGTCGGAGGCGAGGCGAGCTGGCCCGGCGTGGGGCCCGGCGTGGGGCCCGGCGTGGGGCCCGGCGTGGGGCCCGGCGTGGGCACAGGCTCCAGCCGACGGAGCAGCGGCTCGACGGCGATCGGCACCCCGGCGGCCCACAGCGCGGCCATTGACTCGAGGATCGCGTCGGCGCCGGCCCCCTTGCGGTCCAGGGCGACGACGACGGCGTCCTGCTCCCCGAGGATCTCGCGGATCCAGCGGGCGCAGCTCCCCTGCGGGCCGTGCTCGACGAAGACCCGGACCCCGTCGGCGTAGGCGCGGCGGATGACCGCGCGAAAGTCGAGGCGGCGGTCGGCCTGACCGAGGATGGCCTGGGCGCAGGCCGCCTCGCTGGGGCAGTAGGTCGCGCCGTGGGCCCCGGAGTAGACCCGGGGCGCCGCCGGTGGCTCGGCGACGGGCCGGCGATGGAGCTCGAGCCAGCGCTCCGCGACCTCGCCCAGCTCCGGGACGTGCACCGCCAGGTTGTAGGGCAGCGGGATCCAGCGGCTGCCGGGGAGCGCCGCCCGCATCCGCCCGCATCCCGCAGGATCCCCAGCCACCACGCACTCGTCGTCGTGGTGGACGATGGAGAGGTGGACCCGCGCCTCACCGGCGACTGCCCCCTCGACCTCGACGACCGGGCCGAGCACGGTCCAGGTCTCCCAGCTCGCCTCGGCCACGCCCCAAGCCCGGGCGACCGCCGCGAAGGCGCCGGCGATCTCCTCGGTGAAGAGCCCGGAGCTGCGGCAGGCGTCGATCATCCCGTCGTGGTCGCTCCAGTAGCCGGCGGCGAAGAGGGAGTTGCTCTCGCCGGAGGAGTAGCCGATGACCGCGTCCGGCCGCAGCTGGAGCCAGGTCTTCGACAGCTCGGCGTGGGCCTGCGAGAGGAAGGACGAGCTCCAGAGGCGGTGCAGCGGCAGGGCCCGGCCGCCGTCGACCCAGGGGGCGAAGAATTCTCGGGTGAGACCGGGGCTGCGAGCCCCGAGGGCGGCGACCAGCTCGGGGAGCGAGGCGAGGAGGGCCGCGCCCATCCCCTCGTAGGCCGCTCCGGCGCCGGAGAAGACCTGCGCCACCTCGCCGCCGATGGGCGCGGTCCGGAGATAGACCCCGGGTCCCGGCGATGTCCCCTGGCGCAGGCCCGCGACCGCCCGGTCGCAGCGGGTCCCGAGCTCCTCTGGGTCCGCGGCGAGGATCGCCGCCCGGCAGGGCCCCTCGCCGCCTAGCTCCCGCGCGAGCAAGGAGCGCTCCAGCGCGGGGATCGTCGGCGCCGCAAAGCGGTGCAGGCGGGCGCTCGCCCGAGCTGCTCCGGCGATCAGGGCATCGGCGCGCCGGAGGACGTACTCCCGCCCCCCGGGGCGGGCCTGGATCCGCTGCGCCGCCGCCTTCGGGGCGAGGATCGCCGCCGCCAGGTCGCGAAGATCGCCGGCCGCCCAGGAGCGGCCGAGCTGCGCCCGCAGATCAGGGGCGTACGGGAGGGAGTCCGCCGCAGAATTCTCGGTCGCGCCGTCCCGGCCACGTTCGTCAGCCCCCGGGGCGTCGGCGTTCCCGCCCTGGCCACGTACGTCAGCCCCCGCGACGCCGCCGTTCTCGGCCGCGCCGCCCCGGCCACGCTCATCGATCCCCCGCCTAGAGGCACCGTCGTCCCCGATCACGCCGGCGAGGCCCTCGTTGAGGGTCGCGCCGCCCTGCCCACGCCCGTCGACGTCCCCGGCGTCGATCTTCTCCGCGGCGCAGCCCAGATCCAGGGTCGCGAGCACCGGATCGCCGTCGCGGAGCGCGTCGTCGTAGCGGCGCAGGACCAGGACCACGGCCGCGTCCCCCGGCGGAGGGCCCTCGCCGCCCTCGATCGCCGCGAGCGCGGCCTGGTGGACGGCCTGACAGGAGAGATCGACGGCGCCGACCAGGGCCGTGTCGAGCTCCCCGCGGGCCAGGGCCCTGGCCCCGAGCTCCAGGGCGACCCGGCCGGAGGCTTCGCCGGCGGCGACGGTCCAGCTCGGTCCGCCGAGGTCGAGCTGACGGTTGATCCGGTTGGCGGGGATGTTCGGCATGGTGCCGACCACCTCCTCGGCCCCGAGCGGGGGCGCGATCCGGTCCTTGATCTCGGTCAGCCACGGCTCGGGGACTGGTCCGGCCCCAGGCCCAGCGCCGCGAGCCTCCAGGATCCGCTGCCGCAGGCGCCAGCGCAGGCCGTAGCGACAGATCTCCGGGTCCGCCTCCATGCCGACATAGACCCCACTGCGGTCGCGGCCCAGGGTCGGGCCGGCGGCGACGGCCTCGCGGGCGGCGGTGAGGACCATGAGCTGCTGGCCGAGGGTCCGCTGGAGGTCACGGGGCGGGAAGCAGAGGCCCTTGAGGCCGACCCTGACCCCCTCGGTCCGGGCCCCAGCGCCCTCTACATCGGTCGCCCCGGCGATCAGGCTCTTCCCCGCGGCCAGCGCCTCGCGGAGCGCCTCGGCGCCCTCCGCAGCGCCGACGATCGTGCCGACGCCGACCACCGCGAGGCGCGGGGCGGGCCCGGAGTCGGCGTGGGCAGGGACAGGGAGCGAGGGATCGTCCTCAGCGACGACCAGGTGCGCGTTATTGCCGCCGAAGCCGAAGGCGGAGATGCCGGCGATCCGTGGCTTGTCTGCGGGCCAGACCTCGGGCGCGCCGAGCAGGCGGAAGGGGAGCCCGGCGAGCGCGGGGTTGGCCGCCTCGGTGTGCAGCGTCGCCGGCCGCACCCCGTGGCGCATCGCCTCCAGCACCTTGATAAGGCCCGCGACGCCCGCCGCGGTGATCATGTGCCCGAGGTTCGACTTGAGGGAGCCGATCGGCACCTCGGAGCAGCCGTCGAAGACCGCCGCCGAGCTCTGGAGCTCGGTCGCGTCGCCGAGAACCGTCCCGGTCGCGTGGCATTCGAGCAGCGAGACCTCCGCCGGCCGCACTCCTGCGCTGGCGTAGGCCGCCCGCAGCGCCCGCTCCTGCCCCTCCTGCGACGGCGCCAGGAATCCGCGGCCGCGACCGTCGTTGGAGAGGCCGACGCCGCGGATCACCCCGTGGATCCGGTCGCCGTCGCGACGCGCGTCGGCCAAACGCTTGAGCGCGACCACCCCAGCCCCCTCCGCCGGCAGGAGGCCGTCGGCCTCGGCGTGGAAGGGGCGGCTCTGACCGCTCTTGCTCAGGGCCTGGAGGGCGGAGAAGCCGACGTGGAGGAAGAGATCGTCGGCCCGGTTGACCGCGCCGGCGAGGACCAGGTCGGCGGCGCCGTCGTGGAGCAGGTCGCAGGCGACCTTGATCGCGTAGAGGGAGCTGGCGCAGGCCCCGTCCAGGCAAAACGCCCCGGCGCCGAGGCCCAAGGCCATCTCCAGCAGCGCCGCCGGGCCGCTCGACATGAAGCGGTTGCGCGGATCGGCCGGGTTCTCGCCCCCCTCCCCCCGCAGCCACACCGACTCGGCGTAGCGGTTCATCTCGGCGGTCGGGAAGCTGAGGTTCCCGAGCACGGCCCGGACCCGGGGGCGACCGACGACCCCGCGGCGACCGTCGCCGGCGTCCTCCAGGGCCGCGCGGGCGCAGTGGAGCACCCAATGAAAGAGCGGATCGAGGCCGCCGAGCGCCTCCGGCGGCAGGGCGAAGCCGGTCGGATCCCAGATCCGCTCAAAGCCCGCGACGTATCCCCCGCGATCGCTCCACGCCCGGTCGGTCGAGTCCTCTTCCGGACCGCACAGCGCGTCCCCCGGGGCGGTCCGCCAGCGCCCGGGCGCCGCCGAGGTGACCAGATCGCGGCCCTCGGCGACCGCCTCCCACAGCTCCTCGGGGCTGAGGGCCCCGGGGAAGACACAGGCGCGTCCGACGATGGCGATAGGGGCGAAGGGCATCGGGCGTCGGTCCTAGGTGGCGGGGATCGAGGTCATGTCGGGGCGGGTGACCAGCTCGGCCCCCCGCAGCTCGCTGACGACATCGCCGCTCTCGTCGCAAAACCAGAGGTCGGCGAGGACCCGTGACCCGCCGACCTCGCGGCAGCGGGCGGTGCAGCGCAGCGAGCCCGCCAGGCCGGGGCGCTTAAAGAGGCGCAGGGACTCGACCCCCATCGGCAGCATCCCGCGGCCGAGCTCCTCGCGGGCCCAGAGCACCGCGAGCTGGAGGCCGCCGTCGAGGGCGGCGGCGTCGGTCTGCCAGCGCTCCCAGGTCCAACCCGCGCCGCTCACACCGCGGAGGGTGCCGGCGATCCCCTCGTGGCCGATGCCGTCGAGGGACTCGATCACCTGGAAGCTCCGCCCGTGGAAGAGCACGTCGCCGTAGAGCGAGGCGCCGCCCCAGGCTCCGAGCTTCGGCTGCGGGCGCTCGTCGGCCTCTGCCTGGGCGATCGAGAGCAGATCCTCCATCGACGCCTCCGCTCGGTAGTGGGGTGTCCCGTCATGACCCATCACTTCGAGGCTGAGGCGGACGCCGCCTGTGTCCGAGAGGGGCCGGCAGCGGAGGACGAAGCGGTCGCCCTCACCGTCGAAGCCGCCGAGCTTGATCCCCCGGAGCACCCGGACGTGGTCGAGCGAGGCGAGGCGAAGATCCGGGCGGAAGGTCGAGGCCAGGCGCCCCATCCACTCCATCGCCAGGACCACCGGCACCACCGCGACCCCGCCGATCGAGTGATCCGCGAGGTAGGCGTGGGAGTGGCGGTCGACGTGGACCTCGAGCTCGAGCGTCCGCGCCTCGCTCCCCTTGACCAGGAGCGCCTCGGGCCGCGGCTCGCCGCCGAAGACCAGCTCGACCTGGGCCGGGCTCGCGCCGCGGAGCTCGTCGGCGAGCATCTTCGCGCCGACGCCCAGGGGGATCATCGGCACCCCGAGCTCGGCGAAGCGCTGGCGCAGCGCCGGGTTGACCATTCCGCCCTCCCAGGGGCCCCAGCCGAAGGACTTGACCAGGGCTCCGCCGCCGCGCCGCCGCGCCTCGGCCTGGGCGACCTTGTTGAGCACCTCGTTGGCCATCGCGTAGGCGCTCTGGCCGTTGTTGCCGCAGCGCGCCGACACCGAGGAGAAGAGCCCGAGCACCCGGATCGGGTCGTCGGCGGTCGCCTGGAGGAGGGCGCGGAGGCCCTCGACCTTGGTGTCAAAGACCCGGTCGAAGCCGGCCTCGTCGAGGACGGCGATCGGCTTGTCCGCGAGCACGCCCGCGCCGTGGACGAGGCCGGTGATCGGCCCCCAGAGGGCGCGGATCTCGGCCAAGGAGGCGGCCACCGCCGCCGGGTCGGTGACGTCGACCGCGAGGTAGCGAGCCTCGACCCCGGCGCCGCCGAGCGTCGCCAGGGTCCGCCGGATCTCGCGACCGGAGAGGATCCCCGCGACCTTCCGGGAGAGCGACGCGGGGGTCAGCCGCTCGCCGCTCGCCTTGGCCTCGGCGAGGAGCGCCTGCTTGAGCGCAGCGTCCCCCTCGACCCCGGCCACCGCCGCCGGCTCTGCGACCTGCGGCGTCCGCCCGAGGAGGACAAAGCGAGCCCCGCACTCCTGGGCCCAGGCGCAGACGCAGGCCGCGGTCACCCCGCGGGCGCCGCCCGAGACGACGACCACGTCGCCCTCGCCGAGGGGCGCGATCTCGCCGGTGAAGACGACCTCCGAGGCGTAGGAGCGCAGGCTCATCCGCTCGCCGGTCGCGCTCAGGGCGACCTCGATCTCGCCGCCGCCGCCGAAGAGCTCGCCGGCGATCGCCTCGGCGACCGCTGTCGGGCTCCGGTCGCCGCAGGCGATGTCGATCGACTTGAGGTTGGCCGCGGGCCACTCCTGGCGGGCGGTCTTGAGCAGCGCCGGCAGCCCGCCGAGGTAGGCCCGCACGGGCGCGGGGCTGGGGACGAGGCCGAAGCCGCCGCCCGTGTCCTGGACCGTCACGAAGAGCCCCCCCCGCTCGGCGAAGCGCGCGGCGACCTGCTTGCACAGCGCGAACGCCTCGCGGTTGATCGCGATCGCCCCCGCCTCGTCGGCCACCGGGCGGAGACCGCCGAGGAAGATCACCGCCGACGCGTCCGCGGGGACGGAGCGCGCGAGCTTGGCGTCGGCTCCGCGGAGCCTCAGCTCGTCGACCAGCGCCGCCGCCACAGCGCCGCCGTCGTCGGTCACGTAGACCGCTCCGCCGCCGACGAGGCCTGGCTGGGCGAGACCGGTCGCGGGTGCGGCGACCAGCCCCAGGGCGAAGCGACCGAGGCGCGGGGCCTCGCCCGCGACCGCTGCGGCGCCTGCTCCTTCGAGGACCCGCGCCGACGCCCCAGCGGCAACGCTCGCGCCACCCATGAGGCCGCGCATGTACTCGACGATCTCGCCCAGCGTCTTCAGCGTCCCCATCAGCGACGCGTCGACCTCCGGCATCCCCGGCGCCCGCTCCTGCACCGCCGCCAGGATCTCCACCCGCTTGATCGAGTCGATCCCCAGCTCCGCCTCCATGTCCATCGACATCTCCAGCATCTCCGCCGGGTAGCCCGTCTTCTCCGCCACCACCTCCAGCATCAACCCCTGCAGATCCACCGACGGCGCAGCCTGGGTCGCGGCTGCGGCAGGCGCCGCCGAAGCGGCCGGTGCCACGCTGCCCATGAGGCCGCGCATGTACTCGACGATCTCACCGAGCGTCTTCAGCGTCCCCATCAAGCTCGCGTCGACCTCCGGCATCCCCGGCGCCCGCTCCTGCACCGCCGCCAGGATCTCCACCCGCTTGATCGAGTCGATCCCCAGCTCTGCCTCCATGTCCATCGACATCTCCAGCATCTCCGCCGGGTAGCCTGTCTTCTCCGCCACCACCTCCAGCATCAGCCCCTGGAGGTCCACCGACGGTATCGCCTGCGCTGCGGCTGCGGCGACGGGGGCCGCTGTAGCCCCCTGCGAGAGGGCCGGCGCCACGCTGGCCAGGAGCCCGCTCATGTAGTCGACGATCTCGCCGAGCGTCTTCAGCGTCCCCATCAAGCTCGCGTCGACCTCCGGCATCCCCGGCGCCCGCTCCTGCACCGCCGCTAGGATCTCCACCCGCTTGATCGAGTCGATCCCCAGCTCCGCCTCCATGTCCATCGACATCTCCAGCATCTCGACCGGGTAGCCTGTCTTTTCAGACACCACCTCGAGCATCAGCCCCTGGAGATCGACCGCGGGCGCGGCCACGACCGGGGGTGCGCTCGTCGTCGTCTGAGGCGTGGGCCCGCCCGAGGCGCTCGCAGGCGGCGCTGAGTCGGAGGGCGCCGCTCGATGCGCGACCGGGGCCACCTGTTGCAGCGCCGCGTCCTGCAGGATCGCCGGCTCTTGCATCCCCGGCTGCTGCGCCATCGGCTGCTGCATCGCCGGCTGCTGCATCGCCGGCTGCTGCATCGCCGACCGGTGCGTCATCGCCGGCTGCTGCATCGCCGACCGGTGCGTCATCGCCGGCTGCTGCGCCACGCCCTGGAGGCCCGACACCGGCGCTCCGGCCAGCGCTGCCAGGCCCATCAGGCTCGACTGCGCCGCCTGGAGGTAGGCCGCGTGGGACTCCGCCATGCTCTGCTGAAAGAGCGCGTGGGTCTGCGCCGTCTGCTGCTGAGCCTGCTGCCACGCCGCGAGCCACCCCTCAGGGAGCGGCCCCGCGGGGCCCAACGCCGCCCCGCCCTGCGAGGCCGGAGCCTGGGGGCCAGTGGGACGATGCTGCGCGAGCGGGGCCGAAGGTGCCTGCGCGCCCTGGAAGACTCCGTTCGAGGCCTGGCTCACCGCTCCAGCCGGCGCATGCTCAGTCGGTCCCGCCGATGCCTGCCTGACGGGCTCCGCGGGTGCGTACCCGGCCTGTCCCGCCGCTCCTCCCTGCCTGGCGGGCTCCTGTGTGGACGCATGTCCGGCTGCGGCCTGACGGACCGGCGCCTGCCGTGCCGGCGACGCGGCAGCGGCGACGGGTCCAGCCACGCCCTGAGCTGCGGGCGCGCGCGGAGGGTTCGGGGGCGGCAGCGCGGCGGCGCCGCCCTTCGGCGGGTAGAGCTTGCCGTAGTTCGTCCCCGAGATCGGGATCGCCAGCTTCGGCTTGCGCCGCGCCGCGGGGTCCTCTGGCGCCCGGTAGCCGGCCCAGAGCGCGCTGAGATCGATCGACACACCGGCGGCGACGAGCTGCGCCAACGCGTGGAGGAGCGAGTCGAGGCCGCCCCGCCCCTTGCGGTCGAGGGCGACCGCGGTGTGGGGCTGGCCCTTGAGGATCCGCCCGACCAGCCCGCTCAGGACCGAGCCCGGGCCCACCTCGACAAAGGTCTGGACGCCAGCGTCCGCCATCGCCTTGATGGTGTCGACAAAGCGGACCGGCCTCGCGATCTGAGCGCCGAGGCGCGCCCGCTGGGCGGCGGCGGCGTCCTCGTAGGGAGCCGCGATCTCCCCGGAGTACACCGGCAGCTTTGCGGCGGAGAACTCGACCGTGCCCAGGAACTCGGCGAAGGGCTCCGCGCTCGGGGCGACGACCGGCGAGTGGAACGCGGTCGACACCGGCAGCCGGGTCGCCCGCACCTTGCGCGCCGCGAGGGCCGTCTCGGCCGCGGCGATCGCGTCCTTCGGCCCTGAGAGGACCACCTGGTTGGGCGCGTTGTGGTTCGCGAGGACCACCCCCTCGACCTCACGGACCACCTCGTCGGCGACCTCGGCCGAGGCCGTGACGGCGATCATCGCCCCGTCCTCGCCGGCCGCCGCCATCAGCTCGCCGCGGCGATGGGCGACGCGGAGGAGGTCGCGCTCGCTCAGCACTCCAGCGGCGTGCAGGGCTGTGATCTCGCCGAAGCTGTGCCCCGCGACCGCGGCAGGCTCGATCCCCAAGGCGCGCACGAGGCCGAGCATCGACGCGCTCGTGCAGCCGATCGCCGGCTGGGCCCATTGGGTCTGACGCAGGCGCTCGGCGTCGGCCTCGCGCTCGGCGTCGGAGAAGCGAGGGATCGGGAAGACCAGCGAGCTTAGGCGCGTGCCCTCCGCGAGCGGACTGTCCGCCTGCCGGTCCCAGGCGCCCTGGACGACGTCGAGCGCCATCGCCAGGTCGGCGCCCATCTCCACGTACTGGCTCCCCTGCCCGGGGAAGAGCAGCGCGACCTTGCCCGAGGCCGCGCCGACGCCGTAGCGGGTGCCGTCCGGCAGCTCAAAGGCCGCGTCGGGGGCGGCGTCGATCCTGTCGGCCGCGCGGGTGAGGCGGGCGCGGAGCTCCTCCGGCGTCGCCGCGACGACCGCGAGCCGACGCGGCGCGCTATGATCATAGGATTGCTGGGTCGTGTAGGCGGCGTACTCGAGGGACCCGGCGCCCTCCGACCGCTCGGCCCATCGGCGCGCCTGGGCGGCGACATCGTCCCCGCCGAGGACCACGAGCTCGCTCGTCCACGACCGCAGCCGCTCGGCCCGTCGACCACCACCGTCATTCGAAGCGCCGCAGTACTCTTCGAGGGCGACGTGGAAGTTCGAGCCGCCGAAGCCGAACGCCGAGACGCTCGCGCGGCGCGGGTGATCGGATCCGCGGATCCACGGGCGGGCCTCGGTGTTGATGTAAAAGGCGGAGTCCTCGAGCCCGAGCGCCGGGTTTGGCCGGTCGACCTTGATCGTCGGCGGCAGGACCCGGTGATGGAGGGCCATGACCGCCTTAAAGAGCCCCGCAGCCCCCGCAGCGGCCTTGGTGTGCCCGATCTGCGACTTCACCGATCCGAGCGCGCACCACTGCCGCTCGTCGCGGCCCTCGGTCCCGAAGACCATCGACAGGCCGCCGAGCTCCGCGGCGTCGCCGGCCTTGGTCCCGGTGCCGTGCCCCTCGACCAGCTCGACCGTCTCGGCGCCGTAGCCCGCCCGCTCGTAGGCCCGCGCGAGCGCGTTCGCCTGACCGGCGGAGACCGGCGCGTAGACGCTCTTGCTGCGCCCGTCCGACGACGCGCCGATCCCTCGGATCACCGCGTAGATCCGATCGCCGTCGCGCTCGGCGTCCTCGAGGCGACGCAGGGCGACCATCCCCAGGCCCTCGCCGAGCATCGTCCCGTCCGCCTGATCGGAGAAGGGCCGGCAATCCCCCGACATCGACAGCGCCGGCGTCTTGCTAAAGCACATGAACATGAAGATCTCGTTGAGGGTGTCGACCCCCCCCGTGATCACCAGATCCGAGTCGCCCAGGTAGAGCTCTTGCGCCGCCATCGACAGGGCCGCGAAGGTCGAGGCGCAGGCGGCATCGGTCACGCAGTTGGTCCCGCCGAGATCGAGGCGGTTGGCGATCCGACCGGCGACGACGTTGCCGAGGAGCCCGGGGAAGCTGCTCTCCTCCCATTCGACGTAGTGATCGGAGATCCGATCGCAGGCGGCCTGGACCTCGCTCTCCGGCAGCCCCTGCTCGCGCAGCGCCTTGACCCAGACCGGCCGCTGGAGGCGGCTGACCATCGCCGCGAGGAGCTCCTGCGCCGAGGTCACCCCGAGGATCACCGAGATCTTCGAGCGGTCCATCGCCGCGAACTGCTCGCGCGCCGCGTCCCGCAGGACCCGCTCGGCGACGATGAGCCCGAGCAGCTGCGAGGTGTCGGTCGCCTTGATGATCGCCGGCGGCACCCCCCAGGTGACCGCGTCAAAGTCGATCGGATCGATGAAGCCGCCGCGCCGCGCGTAGGTCTTGTCGCGGGCCTTGGGATCGGGATCGTAGTAGTCCTCCAGGAGCCAGTGGCTCTCGGGGATCTCCGTCAGCAGATCGCGTCCACGGAGGATGTCGCGCCAAAAGCCGGTCGCGTCGGTCGAGCCGGGGAAGAGCGCGGAGACGCCGACAATTGCGAGGGGGGGCCGTGTCGAATCGGTCATGGGGAGACTCCCGAGCAGCAGTCCCCTACGAGAGGGGACGAGGGCGATAATTGAAGGCAGAGGCGGGCACAGGCACGCCGTAGCTGCGGAGCTGGTGGGCCCGCGTGACGACCGCGGCGCCCTCGAGGAAATTGCGGGCGACCTGGGCGACGCCGCGGTTGGCGGGCGTCTCGAGGAAGCTCCCCGCGGCCCACCGATTAAACGCGCCCATCGCCGGGCCGCACCAGATCTGATAGTCGAGCCGGCGATCGAGCGTGCCGTCGATCGCCCAGCGGCTGGAGAGCCCGAGGTAGGAGCGGAAGACCAGCGCCATCTTGTGCTTGGGGTCGGCCTCGGCCTTGGCGACCTGGCCGGGCTCGCGCTTCTCCCAGAAGCTCCGCGTCGACGCCCACGCGTCGTCAAAGGACGCCCGCAGGAGCTGGCGCTCGACCGTCGCCCGGTCGGAGGCCGGCACCTCGTCCCACCCGCCGTAGCGGCGATAGAGGGCGTAGAGCTGGGCTGCGCGGACGCCGAACATGGTCCCGCGGCGGAGCACCTGGACCTCGACCCCGAGCTCGAACATGTCGGCGGCGGGGGCCATGATCACGTCGGCCAGATCGGCGACCGCGAGCATCTCGCGCCCGCTCGCGTCGAGGCCGGACTCGACGCACCCCTGGTTGACCGAGCCGGTGAGGACATAGGCCGCACCCGCGGCAAAGCCCGCCGCGACCGCGGTCGGCGTGCCCATGCCGCCCGCCGCCCCGATCCGGATCGGCCGGACAAAGCCGTGCTCGCGGACCAGCGCGTCGCGCTGGGCGGCGATCACCGGCAGGAGCGCGGAGAGGGGGCGGTTGTCGGTGTGGCCGCCCGAGTCCGACTCGACCGTGATGTCCTCGGCGACCGGCACATGACGGGCGAGCGCGGCCTCTTCGGCGGTGAGCTGACCGCGGCGGACGAGCGCGTCGAGGATGGCCGCCGGCGCCGGGGCCATGAAGTGGCGGGCGACCTCGGGGCGCGAGATCTTGGCGAAGAGGCTGCTGCGCCGGAGGATCCTCCCCTGCGGGTCCTGCCTCAGACCAGACGCCGCGTAGCGGACGACCGCGGGGCTGAGCGCCATGTAGGCCGCCGCCGAGACCCTGCGCACGCCCTGATCCAGGTAGAGCCCGGCGACCGCCTCTTCGAGGGCGGGCTCGTTCGGCGAGTGGATGAGGTTCGAGCCCCACGGGATCCCGTCCCCGAGCGTTCGTCGCAGCTCTGCGACCGCCTCCTCGACCCGGGAGTAGGCGAGGCCGGCGGCGCCGAAGAAGCCGAGGCAGCCGGCGCGGCCGATCGCCGAGACCAGCTCGACGGTCGCGATCCCGTTGGCCATCGCCCCGCTGACGTAGGGGAAGCGGACGCCGTGGGCCTCCGCGAAGCTGCGATCGCCGAGCCACTCCGGGTAGAGCGGCGGCAGCATGCCGAGCAGCGGCCAGCCGCCCTCGGCTCCGACCTCACCGCCGGTCGCGGCCCCGACAGCTCCGTCGGGGTGCTGGATCACAAAGACCGGCTCGCGGATCCGCTGGACGACCGCTTCGATCGCCTCCGCCGAGAATGCCGGCACCTCACGGCTGTCGGACCAGCGCAGCTGCCGGCCACCGATGATCGCGTACGTCACCTCTTGCGCCCTTCGTCGGTCGGGCGTTCTGCGGGCCTCGCAGGGGTCCGCCCGGGCCGGAGGTTCGCACGCCTCGTCAGTGATCCGAAGGGATCACTTTGTCTCCATACAGTCACAACCGGCGACACACCGCCTCCTGTGGTCGAGATCACGGGATCGTCGTTCGCTGACCCGTGGCCGACGCGTGGCCGACGCAGGCCGACGCAGACCGACGCAGCGTCCGCCGATGTCAGGTCACGAGCTCACGAGATGAGCGCCCCTGGCTCGTCCTAGCCCGATCTCGTGCGCTCCCCCCACGCCAAGACCCGTAGGCCGGCGCCTCTCGTGAGTGGTCGATGTGACTTTTGCTGAGGTCCGGTTGAGGACATCGAGGGAGCGCAACCACAGCATCATCGTGCCGCAGCGTCACGTGGCGCCCCAGCCTCGCGGGATCGACGGCCGCGATGAGCGATCTGCGCTCGGTCCGAGCTCGCACACGACCCGTGCTCAGCCCGAGGCGACGATGCGCTCGGACGAGAGCCTCACGACGATCGATCCCTCGGCCGACTGCGCGCCAGACAGGTCGCGCACTTATGATCATAGCTTGTCGCCCAGCCCCACCGCTATATGCGCTCACTCCAAGCCGCCCTTGATGCAGCCCAGACGAGGCCCAGACGAGGCCCAGACGAGGAGCAGACGAGGAGCAGCGGCGCTCAGCGGCGCTCAACATCATCCGCTCACAGGCCCACCGTCGCGCTCCAGACGGATCTGGTGGCGACAGTGGCGGGCGACGGTGCGCAGGGGGGCGTCGTCCGGGTGCTCCTCGCGGATCTTCGAGAGCAGATCCAGCGCGTCCTGCCAGCGGTGCTCGCGATGGGCGGTCGCGACCGGGACGAGCGCGTCGCGGGTCTGGGCCTTGGCGGCGCGCATCGCCGGAAGATCGGCGGCGAAGACCTCGTAGAGCACGACAGCCTGGTTCTTGCCGCGGATCTCCATCTGCCCGAGCGGCCGGCACTCGGCCTGGAGGTCGGGGCTGAGGCGACCGTAGATCGCGTGGGAGATCAGGAGGTCCGCGTCGAAGGCCCGGGTCAGCCGCTCGATCCGGGCGGTGGCGTTGACGCAGTCGGAGATGCCGGTGAAGTCGAGGCGATCCGCGGCGCCGACGAGGCCGAGGATGATCGGACCATAGTGGATGCCGACGCCGATCCGCGGGACGACCTCGCTGCCGGAGAGGTCGGTGAGGTGCTCATCGGCGAAGCGGCGCACCTGCTCGATCATCTCCAGCGACGCTCGCACCGCGTCGTCGGGCTCGCCGGGGAAGAGGGCCATCAGGCCGTCCCCCATGAACTTGTCGACCACACCGCCGTGCTTGTGGATCGCGGGGACGACCGCGGCGAAGAAGGCGTTGACGAAGGTGAAGGTGTCGCTCGGGCTCAGCTCCTCGGCGAGGCGGGTGAAGGAGCGGAGATCGGCGAAGACGACCGCGACGTTGCGCTGGGTGTGGTCGCCGACCGCGGCCACGGTCACGTCCTTGATCTCGGCGATGTCGAGCAGGCGCTTGGGGATGAAGCGCTCAAAGGCGGCGAGCAGGGCGAGCTGGCGGTGGTGGAGGCGGAGGTTGTCGAGGGCGACCGTGGCGTTGTGACAGAAGAGCTCCAGGAGGTGGCTCTCCCAGCTCGTCAGCGGGGTCGCGGTCTCGACGAAGACAGCGGCGCAGGAGTGGGCGCGATGGCAGAGGCCAAACACGCTGTAGCTGCCACGATGCACCCCCTGCTGGCCCTTCACCGCGAGGCGGATGTCCTTCCACGCCTCCTCGGAGAGCTGCTCCCGCGCGGGCTGCCCCTGGACCTCCGCGAAGCGCCCAGTCCCGGCGAGGATCGCCGGCTCGCCCTCGGTGACGCCGAAGAGCGGGCCGTGGGTCTGGATGAACATGGTGCTCCGACGGGGCCGCAGGAGGGCGGCGATCTGGAGGAGCAGCCCGCGGAGGAAGCTCTCAAAGGAGGTCCGCTCGAAGAGGGTCGCGGAGGCGTCGATCACCCGCTGGAGGCCCTCCTTCTGCGAGTCGATGACGCAGAGATCACGGTAGGAGCGGATCCCGCCGAGAACCGTCGTCATCAGCCGGCGAGCGGTCAGCTCCGTCTTCGACCGGTAGTCGTTGATGTCGTAGTCGAGCATCACCCGGTGCTCGGGCGCGGTCCCGGGCTGGCCGGTGCGGAGAACGATCCGGATCAGGCGATTGCCGAGCCCCTCGCGGATCCAGCGGGCGAGCTCGAGGCCCGCGTGCTCGCTCTCCATCACCACGTCGAGGAGGACGAGGGCGATGTCCGGGGTGGTGCGGAGGATCTCCCTGCCCGCGGCTCCGGTGCTCGCCCGGAGGAGCTCGATCGACCGTCCGTCGACCTCGAGATCGGCGAGCGCGAGGCGAGTGATCGCGTGCACCTCGGGCTCGTCGTCGATGACCAAGACCCGCCAGCGCTCCCCACCGGCGCTCGCATCAGCGACCACCTCCTCGTCGGCGAAGAGGAGGAGATCATCATCGTCGTCGTCGACCATCGCGGAGGTCGACGGTAGCAAAGGTCACACCTGCGACCACTTGGTAGAACAGCGTTCGATATGTCCTACAATCTGGACGAGGCGCGCCATCGCACCGACGCGCGCAGACGTCCCCGCTCCGTGCACCCCGCGGCCCGGCGGACGTTGCATGATGGGCAGACCATGCGCGCACTCCTCCTCGCGTCGGCGCTCGCCTGCACCCCAGGGACCCCACCACAAGGGGCGCCCCTCGAGCCTGCTCCTGCTCCTGCCCCCGAGGCCGACGCCACGCCCTCTGGCGAGGCCCCAGGCGATACGGCGACCGCCCCATCGAACACCCCTCCCCCACCGACCGAGAGCGAGCCTGGGGCCGGCGAGGAGAACGCTGCGGATGCTGAGCCCGTCCCCGCCACACCGCCGAGACCTGGGACCCTTCGGATCGTCGTGCTCCACACCCCACCGGACCTCCTGATGTCGCAAGAGCGCCAGCTCGTGGCGATGGAGGAGAGCCTGCGCGAGCAGGGCCTCGAGATCACGCGGGAGCCCGCCAGCGCCGACGAGCGCGCCTACGCAGAGGCCGACGACAGTGACGCGACGCTCCCTGGCCCCTGGAGCAGCTTTGAGACCGTCGTCGTCGTCCGCCTCGCGGAGCCCAAGGTGAACCGCAAGGGCAAGCGCCTGGCTCAGGGCGTCCGCGACCTGCTCGTCCTCCGACCGCCCGAGGCGGCGCCCGTCTTCAGCCAGCGCGGCAGCGCCGAGGCGGGGGCGAGGCTCGACGGCGAGGACCAGGCGAAGTGGATCGCCTCGATCCTCGCCGCCGCCCAAACAGAGGGAGCGGAGCGATGAGCCTCTCTGCGGAGAAACCAGCCGTGATGAGCCGTAGCACGATGAGCCGAAGCACGATGAGCCGAAGCACGATGAGCCGTAGCACGATGAGCCCGCGCACGATGAGCCGTCGCCGCGGGCGTGCCCTCCTCACGGTCCTCCTCCCCGCCCTCTCGCTCGGCGGGCTCGCCCCGAGCCCCGCCCTCGCCGGCGACCGGCAGCTCGAGATCCTCGTCGTCAACATGACCCCGGACCCCGTCAGCGAGTCCGCGAGCGCCTGCGCCAAGGGCCTGCGCAAGGCCATCCGCGCCGACTATACGCATATGATCAGCAAGGGGGAGAGCGCGACCCGCCGCGCCGTCGGCGATACGACCGGCGAGGACTTCATGGCCTACACCGCCGACCGGCTAGAGCCCCTCCGGACCCAGGCTGAGGAGAGGCTCGACGCGATCGTCCTCTTCGACTGCCGGCCGGAGAACAAGACCTTCCGCGCGCTCGTCCTCCCCGACTTCCAGGCGACCTATGAGCTTCGGCTCGATCGCGTCGATCTCGGCACGAGTTTGGTCGCGACCATCGCCGAGATCATTCTTCGCCACGCTTGGCTCGGCTTCTCGCCGTAGGAGTCCGTCGCGAGGGTCCCGCGCCCCGCCGCGATCGTCGGCCCCCGTGGCTTCGACGAGATGCAGCCGTACCGGGCCCACACCGTGCGTGTCGGCGGAGCAGAGAGGAGCGGAGAGGAGCGGAGATGAGCGGAGGGGCGAGGGCTCGCGAGAGTGCGCAAGCAGGCTTGCCGCGGCCTCCGAGGGGACCGTAGTGAGAGCCCGCGCCCTCCGATCGCCGAACCGCGCGCGCTCCCCCGACGTCATCGACGCGGATCTGCGCTCGTGAACACGCGGACGCCCGATCAAGCTCGACTCCTCGCGCTAGCTGTGTTCGCATCCTCGGCGTGACCCCGTCCAAGCCTGACGAGCCCTGGGAGCTAGGGCCGAGCCGGACCGGTCGGGCTCTGCTGGTCGCGTTCATGGCGCTCTTCGCCGCCTGTGCGCTCGTTCTCCCGGCCCTGCAGCGCGCCCTGAACAGCGACGACGATCTCGAGCGCCTCGGCTACCGGGTCGCGGTGCTCATCGCCCTACCGGCGGCGGCGCTTATCGGCGGGATGGGGATTCAACCGCTGTGCAGCAGCGCCGCCAAGGCCTACCGACTGGCGTTTGGCGCGGAGCTGTCGACGCAACCGATACCGGGTCGCCTCGGAGCGGTCGCCGGATACGGGGCTCTGCTCCTGCTCTGCGCGGGCCTGGCGGCTCTCTACGCCCACGACGCGACCCAACGCGCAGAGCCGCTGCTGCACGGGCTCTCCGCCGTCGGGATCGCAGTGTTCGGCGGCGGCGGGACGCTCGTGCTCGCGATCCCGGTCCTCTTCGTCGTCTTCCGGACCTTCGGGCGTCGAGCGCAGGACAGCGCTGCGGCGCCTCCGACCCCGCAGGCTCCGCAGGCTCCTCCGCAGGCGGCCGCCAAGGCCCGGCCCATCGTCGGCTTCGGCGTGGCCGCGGTCCTCGGGCTCCTCCTCGCGCTGACAGCCGATCAGATCATCAACCACCGGCGCGCCCTCGCCGGCTCGTTCGACGTAGCTCCCGGCACGACCGTCAGCGGCAGGCTGGTCGACACCTCAGCGAAGGGGCCCGCCGTCGCCAAAGCGCGACTCCCCGCCGTCGCTGGAGATGTCCGAACGTTCAGCTTTACCGGCTCCTGTTGGATCGGCCTCGCGAGGGAGTGCGCCCCCGTTAAGGTCTTGGAGCAGGTGCGCGAGGGTCATCCCTGGTCGATCACCCTGGAGGCGCAGGAGGCCGGGGACTTCGTGGTCGAATTCACGATCCCCACCGGCGCCGAGGGTTGCGACTACAGGGGGCAATTCGAGGAGGAGTCCGGGCGATGACGCAGCTCATCAACTGTCCTAGCTGCGGCAGCCCGGTCCCGCTCAGCGACCAGAGTCCGGTCGCCTGTGTGTTCTGCGAGGCGAGCGTAGTGCTCCCTCCAGAGCTCCTGGAGGTGGCACGTCAGCGCCAAAGCGCGATGGTCAGCCGGGCGGCCGCAGAGGAGGCGATCGCGGCCCTCAGCCGCGGGGGCGGTGCCGGGGCGCGGCGCTGGGCCTTCGCGCTCACCGTAGGATTGCCGCTCTGCGCGAGCCTGATAGGCAACGCAAAGGTCCCGCCGCTCACCGGCCTCTCCCTGCTCAGCCTCGCGATGCTCCCCGCCCTCATCCCCGGCGCCTTGACCTTCGCCTACGTCGCGACCGCCCGCGAGGTTCGCCAGAGCTACCGGGCGGCGCTCAGCGCCCGCTGGGTGCGGGGACACCAATGCTGTCGAAACTGCGGCGGTCCGCTCGCTGCTTCAGAGCGCGAGCTGGCGGCGACCTGTCTCTACTGCGGCACCGACAATCTCCTCGGCGTCGACGCTGAAGAGATCAGCGCCTACGCCGGGGGCGTGAGTCGCACTCTTGGCGAGGCGCTCGCGCAGCTCCGGATCCGCTTGCGGCTCCTGTGGGTGTCCTTGCTGGTCACCGCCCTGGGCGTCCTCGGGCTCGGTGTGGGGGTCCACTGGGTGGGTACTCTCGCTCCGTGACGAGGGCCTGAGGCGCCTCGGCCCGCGATCTGCCTGCCTGCCTGGGCGATCGCCACTCGCTGTTTCGGCCTATCTCGCGGGACTGCGCTGCGCTAAAGTGCGCGCCCAGAGAGCGAGCTGCATCATGTCTGTGCTTGGTATTGGCGGTCTATTCTTTCGCGCGAACGATCCTGACGGCCTGTCGCGGTGGTATCGCGAGCATCTAGGGATCGGCGCTGGCTGTGCGGCCGATGGGGCTGGCCCCCCAGAGGAGTGGTCGTGGAAGACGCACGGGGGGCCGATGGTCTTCGCGCCGTTCAAAGCCGACACCGACTACTTCGCCGCCGACAAGGCGTTCATGCTCAACCTTCGCGTGTCCGATCTCGCCGGGATGCTCGAGAAGCTCAGAGCCAGCGGCATCGCCGTTGAAACGCGCGACGAGTGGGACAGCCCAGAGACTGGACACTTCGCCCGGATCCATGATCCCGAGGGCAACGCGATCGAGCTCTGGGAGCCGCCCGCGGCGGGCTGAGAGCGGCCCGAACGGAGGCTATCAAGCCCTCGGAGCTGGATCCGCCTGGCCGCGGAGGGCGAGCTCCTCCGTGAGGTGGACGCAGGCCATCCCGCCACAGCCCTGCAGCCGGGCCGCACCTCCTCCGGCCCCTGCTCACGCGCCCCGCCGACCTCGGCGCGACGTTGTACGTCACTCGGAGCTCAAGACGACACAGCATCGGATCCGGTGACCGCGGCCTGCACCGCCCGTCGCAGCTCGGCGAGCCCGAGGGGCTTGCAGAGCACCCGCTTCGCCCCGAGCCCGAGGGCCCGCTCGGCGACCTCAGCCCCGCCGAGCCCGGTCACCAGCAGCACCGGGAGGTCGGGGTGGCGCTGGCGCAGCCAGGCGAGCACCTCGAAGCCGTCGATCCCCGGCATGTCCACGTCGAGAACGAGCAGGTCCGGGAGCTCGCCGGCCAAGCGCTCGAGCGCGGCGCGGCCGTCGACGCAGGCCTCAACCTCGCAGCCGAGGTGCACGAGGAGCGCGACCTCGGCGCTGCGCGCCAGCGGATCGTCGTCGACGACGAGCACCCGGATCGTCTCCAGCGAGCTGACCGCTCGGTTGCTGGTGCGCTTCGCGGTCGCGTCCCCCTCCGCCAGCGGCAGCACGACCTCGAAGATCGTCCCCCCCAGGGCTCTGCCCACCGCCCGGATCGCGCCGCCGTGGTCGAGGACGATGCTCTGGGCGACGGCCAACCCCATGCCTGTGCCCTCGCGCCCCTTCGTCGAGAAGAAGGGCTCGAAGACCCGGTCGCGGAGCGCCTCTGGGATGCCCGGGCCCGTGTCCTCGACCGCGATGGAGGCGAAGCCGCCGGGGCCGGGCGTCAGCCGGGTCCACGGCGGCGGCTCGGCGCAGAGTCGGGTGCGCAGGGTGAGGACGCCGGCCCCGTCCATCGCGTCCCTCGCGTTGAGGGCCAGGTTGGTGATCACTTGGTGGAGCTGGGACGCGTCGCCCGAGACGAGCAGCGGGGCTGGATCAAGCGCCGCGACGACGCGGACGCTCGCGCCGAGGGTGTGCTCCAACAGGGTGCAGACCTCGCCGACCACCTCGTGGACGCTGACCTGTCCGACCTCCTCGAGGCCTCGGCGGGCGAGCCCGAGGAGCTGGCGGGTCAAGGCGCTGGCTCGCTCCGCCGCTTGGCAGATGGTCTCGGCGCTGCTCTGCTCCTCCGACCCGGGCGGCAGGTCGAGCGCGAGGAGAGTCGCGTGCCCGAGCACCGCCGTGAGCACGTTGTTGAAGTCGTGGGCCACGCCGCCGGCGAGCTGCCCCACCGCCTCCAGCCGGGCCTTCTGCCGGAGCTGCACCTCGAACTCGCGCTGGAGCGTGATGTCCCGACCGATCACGACGAGGCCCTTGCGGCTGCCGTTCTCGTGGAAGGTCGGAACCTTGATCACGTCGAACGCCCGCTCGCTCCCGTCCGGCCGCGGGATCACCTCGGTCGCGCGCGACGGCCCGCCGTGCGCCCAGGCGACCTCGTCGGACTCCATACAGGCGAGGAAGGCCTCGCAGTAGAAGGGGCTGAAGGGCGCGAGCTCGGCGTCTGTCTTGCCGCGGTAGTCGACGCCCGTCAACTGGAAGAGATCGAGGTCGAACTCGTTGGCGACCAGCCACCGCCCTTGACCGTCCTTGAAGCAGACGATGTCCGGCATCGCGTTGATCAGGTGGCGCAGCCGCGCCTCGCTGTCCGCGAGGGCTCGGGTCGCCGCGGTGTCGAGCTCCTCGAGCGCGCCGCGGTACTCCGCGACCTCCCCCTGAAGCCGCGCGTTCTCAGCGCGAAGGCGCCTCAGCTCCTCGTTCAGCGCGTCGTAGTCGGTCGTGGCGGATGAGGGTGCAGTCACGTGCGGGACCTTCATCCTATCCGCTCATGGGCGTCGCGCAGCAACCTATTGCGCACGCGCGTACCTCGCGCGTGCGTGCGCGCGTGCGTGCGTGCTTCCATCGTCGCTGCGAGCGCGACCTCGCCGCGGTCAACGGTGTTCTACAACCCAGTGACGACGCAGGTGAGCATCTCGAGACCCCCGCGTCTCCACATGATCGTTTTATCGATAGTGACTGTGCAGGCGAGCTATATGGCGCTCTCGCCGGGAGTTCTGGTGCGGTTACATCGTCTGGGAGGGGGAAGACCCCCGCACTCCAGAGGAGGGGAGGGGTGCCGTCGCCGCTCGCGATCTTTCCTGGCGGTGAGCGCAAGGCCCCCCGTGGAATGGGCACATGATGAAGCCTGGTGTCCTCGTTTACGAGTGTCAGGACCAACTGTGCAATGTTCCAGAGTCCATCCCTACCGATTGTATGAGAGCATTATCCTGCTCTGGTGAGGTGCGCGCTTAGGTGACCGTTGGCACGGCCGTTTCTTGTCAGGGGGACAATTGCCCGCCTCCAAAGAGGCGATCGTCTCAACGCAACTCGACGCGGTGATCCAGTCCCCAGACGAAGAGCCCGTCGTCATCGTGGTCGGGAAGTAGGTATTCGTCAGACCGTAGCCAAGCCCGTGCACGACGAGCGAGACTTGAACAGGCCTGGGTGTTGTTCGTCGGATCTTCGACCGCGCCTGCGTCGATCACGTCGCCGGCCCTCGTTCTCAGGCCACGCGCCAGGCCACCTCGGGATCGCCCGTCAGGGCGATGGTCGGCGGATCCTTGATGAAGGCTTTGGGCCCCTCCACGGTGATCGTCAGGCCGAGGACCGCGGCCGCCAGCATGACCGCTCGCAGCTCTTCGACGTCGGGGCTGCGGCCCTTGTTGCGCAGCGTGAACGCGCCGCCCGGGGCCAAGACGACCTGCCAGCCGCCGACGCTCCGCCCCTTGACGTAACGCGAGTCGAAGAGGCGCAGGGTCAGGTCATGCTCCTTCACCAGCGCGACGTACTGGTCGAGCAGGCGCGGCATGGTGTAGGTGTAGCCGACAGCGACGTGCTCGAGCTGCCGGCCAAAGCGGCAGCTCAGCAGCTTCCGGAGCTGGGCGATCGACCAAAACCCCTGCCGCGCTGAGAAGCGCCGGACCGCCGGGTAGGCCTTGTGGGCTCGCTTGGACCAGTCGAGCACGGTGTCGCAGAGATCGATGACCTCGAGGGTCTCGAGCCTATCGTGGGCGTGGTCGGCGATCATCGACGCGCAGACGCCGGTCAGCGTCCGCAGGCGGGGCACCTTGGCCGGGTCCCGCTCCGAGACGCCGAGAGAGGTGGGCCCCCCCCGAGCGCAGTGCATGGCCTCGAGCGCCCGCATGCGGGGATCGCCCGGCAGACCGCGGATGTTTGTGACCTCGACGAGCAGCCCGCGACGCCAGACGTTGCCCTTGGTCGCCAGGAGCTCGGCCCACGGGCCCATCCACTCGCGCTCGTGCTCCGCTAGCAGCTTCCGCTCCGCCGCCGAGGGCCGCGCATCGGCAGCGCGGGCCATCTGCAAGGTGATGAAGGTGCCGCGGGGATCCCCCGCAGCCTGGAGCGCGGCGGCGAGGGCTTGCAGCGGCTCATCGGCGTCAGGCTCGGCGTAGACCTCGGCCCACAGCGCGTCAAGGGCCACAGGCTGGGCCTGCTGGGCGTTCTGACCCTGCTTGGCTTTCCCAACCTCCGAGGCTTTCCCAACCTTCGAGGTCTTCGGCTGCGGCTTGGTCCGCTCGGTCCCCTCGGTCCGGCGCTTGAGCAGCTCGATCAGCGCGACGAGCTCCGCGGTCTCCTTCGGCTCCGTGGGCTTGCGCAGCCGGCCCTTGTCGAGCTGCCCGTGGATGACCCGCCCGAGCGGCTTGAAGGCGCCGGCACCACGCTCGCGCCAGGAGTGCAGGCACTTTAAGGTGACCGGCTCGAAGTGATACTTGCGCAGCAGATCCAGGCAGGCCCCGAGCACCTTGTCGCGCTGCTTAGAGCGCTGCCAGACGCCGATGACCTGCTGCGTCACCGCGCTGATGCGGGGATCGGTCGGCCAGGCCGCCAACTCTCGCATCGCGTCCACCGGCGCGCTGAAGCGACGGTCCAGGGGTTGACCGGTCAGCAGGGACAGGTCGGCGGGGTTTCGCAGCGCGGCGCGGGCGAGCCACGCCTTCTTCATGCCGCCACCGCCTGCTTCAAGGGCCGGACGCTCCTGCGCCACGCGCTCTCCAAAGCTCTGGATCGCCCAGCCCAGCGCCGTTGCGGGGGTCTTGCGCCAGACTTCGAGCGCAGCGATGAGCAGCTGCTCATCGTCGAGGTCCGTGAGGGGTCCAGTCATTGGCACAATGCGCTAGCGAGAGCGGCCCAGCTTGTCAACCCGCGTCGAGCACCAGCTGTCGGCCGCGAGCGCTGAGCACTCTGAGCGCCCTGACGTGGATGACCGGGGCCTCTTCGTAGGGGCTGTGTCATGACCGCTCTCTGTGCGACCTCCGCCGTCGAGCTCAAGAGTTCGAGAGCCCCCGAATGTACGCACCTGTGGGGGACGGCTCTTGTCCCAGGGGTCGACGCTCGCGGGTGAAGACTTCGCAGGCTCGAGCGAGTCGACCTTGACCAGGACCTCCGCCCCCTCGGATGAGGCCCTGGCCGAGGCGCAGCGCTAGTCGAGCTTGACCAGCATCTTGCCCGTGTTGGCGCCCTGAAAGAGCCCGAGGAAGGCCTCAGGCGCCGCCTCGACGCCCTCGAGCACGGTCTCGCGGAAGGTCATCCTCCCCGAGGCGACCCAGCCGGCGATGTCCTGGATAAATTGCGGCTGCATGTCCGCGTGGCTCGAGACGATGAAGCCCTGGAGCTTGAGCTGCTTGCCGATGAGCTGGATCAGGTTGTGGGGCCCGGGCGCAGGCTCGGTGTTGTTGTACTGCGAGATCATCCCGCACAGGGCGACCCGGCCGAAGGGCTTCGCCAGCTCGATCGCCGCCTGGAGATGATCGCCGCCGACGTTGTCGAAGTAGACGTCGATCCCCTTGGGGGCGACCGCCTGGAGCGCGGCGAGGAGCCCGTCGTAGTCGCCCGCGGCGCGGTAGTCGACGCAGGCGTCGGCCCCGAGCTCGCGGACAAAGGCGACCTTCTCGGCCCCACCGGCGGAGCCGATGACGGTGCAGCCCTTGATCTTGGCGATCTGGACGACGATCGAGCCGACCGCACCGGCGGCCCCCGAGACGAAGACGGTGTCGCCCTCCTTGAGCTCGGCGATCCGCAGGAGGCCGGCGTAGGCGGTGAGCCCCGGCATCCCCGCGACCCCGAGGAAGGCGCTGCCCGGGAGCCCCGACGCGCGCGGCAGCTTGGTCGCCATGACCGCCTCCGGGGGCGCGGTGAAGGCCTCGCGCCAGCCGGCCATCGACAGGACCAGATCCCCCTCGGCGAAGTCTGGGTGGCCCGAGGCCGTCACCGTACCGACGGCGCCGCCCTGGAGGAGCTCGCCTATCTGGAAGGGGGGGATGTAGCTCTTGCGATCGACCATCCGCCCGCGCATGTACGGGTCGACGGACATCCAGGAGTTGCGGACCTGGATCTGACCGGCCGCGGGAGCCGGCGCCTCGGCGGTCTGAAGCGTGAAGTTGGAGCTCGTCGGCAGGCCTTCGGGTCGCTCGGCGAGCGCCCAGCCGCGGGTCGGTATGGCTGTCATGATTCCTCGGTGGTGCCGCACATCGGTGGCTCCGATGTGGGTGCCCGGACGCTACCACGGGCCGCGAGGCGAGCTGACAGGGCCGAGGGCCACGCTCGAGAGTGCCAACGCGAGAGCCACGGTCCGATACACTGGGGTCGACTCTCCCGCCACCGGGGCCGTGACGATCGACCTCCCCTGAGCCGAGCGAGCCCATGAGCGAGCAATCCACGCAGCGTCGGCTCGACCTCCTCTTCACGGAGGAGGTGCCCTGATCGGAGCTCCAACGACTCTGCAGGCAGCCTCCCCCCGGCGGATCCACCAGACCGAGGGGACCGCGCGGATCACCTCGCGCAGCGCCCTCGCTTGACCTGACTTCGCATGGCCTCGAGGACAGCATCGCTCGGCGGATCGACCAACCCGTGCTCGCTCGCCGGCGCACGTCCCTCGCCCAGGTTGTCGACGAGCCAGACCGGAAGATCGGCGGCGGCGCAGCCGGCGATGGGGCGCTGCTCCGCGATCGCGAGCAGGCGGACCGCATGGTCCTCGGCGGGGTCTGAGAGGCCGCTTGGCCAGGATAGTTCACCGTGCGCGGGGATCTCCGCGGCGCCGCGGGTCCACATCCAGGCGAGCGTCGTGTGGCCGCTGCTGCCGCTCCCCGAGAGGCCTAGGCCCGACAGGGAGAGGTTCTCTCGCCGCGACACCTCAACCCCCGCCGGCAGGTCGCGCCCCAGCGCGGTATCGCTGATGACGCCGGGTTGCACATAGGGGACCGACATCGCCGCCCAGGCGAACTCCCGCAGGAGCTCGGGCGCGAGCGTACGCGCGCGGACCTCGACGGCCTCGGAGGCCTGCCCCACCGCACCCGCGTCCGCGAGCCCGTCGAGCTCGGGGCGGTGGTCGCACTCGGCGAAGCGATAGTGGGACCCCGAGAGGAGATCGAACGCGGCGACCTCGTCGCAATACTGGTAGTGACCGCGACGGCCGTAGACGACGACCCAACCCTCTTCGACGGGCCCAAGCCCGCCTATCGGCAGCGCCGCATGACGTCGCAATCCGCCGTCCTCACAGGCACGCCAGCGACTGTAGGCCTCCTCCGGAGGCCCGTTCTCGACCGCTGGCGCACAGTCGACGATCTGGATCCCGCCGGGGTGGTCCCACAGCTCGAAGTAACGCTCGGCCCGCGCGCGCCAAGCCGCGACGGCGCGGACGCAGGGGCTCTCGGCATCGGCGGGGCACATCCAGGGCGCCAGCGGATCCCCCGGACGGGTCTTCCCCGTGACGACCTCGGGCCGGCTGGGGAGGAGCCAGACCGTCTGCTCCGTACCGTCGGCGAGATCGAGATAGGACCTAAGCCAGAGGCCCAGACCCGCTCCCCAGTAGGTCCTCGCCTCGATCGCCGTCGCCATCTTCAGGTCGAGGGCGGGCTCGTCCGCACGGGCGACCGCCATGCATGCGTGGTCGTAGAGGGCAGAGGCCTGCCCATTGAAGGAGCCGACCGGATCGGCGTCCGCGAGCCCTTCGGCGACCGCGTCGAGCGCGTCAAAGCGAGCCCGCGCGTCGGCCAGCTCCGGCGAGCCCGCAGCGCAGAGCTCCACCCGAGCTCCGCCGCCGCCATCGTTGAGGTCGCGCCAGACATCGTCGCCCGGGTCTGGCGCTGCGGTGTCGACCGGTGAGGGCCGAGCCTCCGCCCTCGAGGTCGAGCGCTCCTCGCCCGCAGGCTTGCACGCAAGAGCGAGGCTTAGGGCGACGAGAGGGAGCACGAGGGGGCGACGCGACACGATAGAAGAGACATACCCCATTGGGCGGTCGACCGAAGACCCATCGAAGACCGGAAGACCCATAGGAGTGGGACCGGCGAGCCCTGCCGTGACGATCCTGTGCGCTCTCGCGCCGCCATCGCTCCTCTTGGTGGCCCTCAGACAGGCGCGCTGCCTGGCCAACACCGCGGAGCTGACCGGACAGCACGGGCCTGCGAGGCGCCGACGGAGCGCGCCGACGGAGCGCGCCGACGGAGCGCGCCGACGGAGCGCGCCGACGGAGCGCGCCGACGGAGCGCGCCGACGGGAGGTCCCGGCCGACGCCGCGAACCGAGCTGATCCGTCGACGCGGTCCGGCGAGCCTCCGCCGCCTACGCTGACTTGATCACCAGCACAAACTCCTGCAGGTCCTCGCCCCCCTGCCCGTCCTCGACCTTCAGCTTGACCGTGTGCTCGCCGATGTCCTCGCTGGTGACCGCCCAGGTCAGGTTGTTGGTCTGCTGGTTCAAGTTCATCCCGAGCGGCCCGTCGACGAGCGTGTAGATCAGGGTATCTCCGTCCGGGTCCGTCGCCTCCAGGAGATAGCTCCAGAGCACCGGCGGATCCCCGGCGAGCACGGTCCCCGAGATCACCAGGCCAAAGGGGCCGAAGAGCCCCGGATCGTTTGTGGTGATGTACTCCTTGCCGTCGGGGGTGAAGCGGAAGATGTCCGCCGGCGCGGTCCCGGTGCCGTTCTCGTAGTCCGCCGTGTAGATGTTCCCGTCGTTGTCGACCCGCAGCGGCACCGGGAACTTGTCGTTCGGCGCGTCGAAGGTGCCGATCTTGGTCTTCTGGAAGACGTCGTAGAGGATCAGATCGCCGGCTGCGGCGACTAGCTGGCCGTTGGCGTTGAACTGGAGCCCCTCGAAGTTGCCCGGGTTGCCGGCGCCGCTGAGGCTCTCGATCCAGTCGAAGGTGACGAAGTCCTCGTTGTAGTCGCTGACGTGGATCGTGTTGTCCGCCTGGCTCGCGAGGTAGAGGCGGCCGTACCCGTCGAAGGTGATCCCGGTCAGGCTGCCCGCGCCCCCCGGCAGGGGGATCTGGGCCTCGAAGGCGTAGTCCTCGGCTCGGTATTGGTTGAGCTTGTCGGTCCCGCCGGTCGCCGTCGTCGTGTAGAGATTGCCGAGGCTGTCGAAGATGACGTTCTCCGTCGCCTCGTCGGCGATCTTCGGATAGACCGCATACTCCACGCCGTAGTCGCTGAACTCGACGAACTCAGCGTAGGCGGCGACGACCAGGTTGCCGCGCTCGTTGAAGGCCATCCCGTTCGGCCCGTATTGATAGGACGGGGAGGCGATCTTGGAGAACGCGGGGTGGTTGAACGAGGTCAAGAAGTCGAGCGTATCGGCGTCGTAGACCCGGATCTCGTCGGTCCGCGAGGAGGCGATGAAGACCTCGCCCGGGTTGAAGTCGCTCTCGTAGACCTCCGTGAGCAGGACCTCGAGATCAGGCTCGGAGACGAACATCGGCGGAGCGTTGTCGACGTCGCCGGTGGTCCCCTCGGTCGTCGTGTCCGTCGTCGTGTCCGTCGTCACGTCCGACGTCACGTCCGACGTCACGTCCGTCGTCGAGCCCCCCGTCGCGGTCTCGCCGGTGGAGCCGGTCTCGGTCGCGCTCGCGCTCCCCTCGCTCTCGCCGCCGCTCGTCGTGTCGGTCGCCGATCCAGACTCCGTCGCGGTCGCGGTCACCGTCGCCGTCGCCGTCGCCGTCGCCGTCGTCGTCGCCGTCGTCGAGGCGCTGGCCGCCGAATCATCGGCACTGTCATCGCCGCAGCCGCCGAGTACCAACAACGAGCCGAGCCCGAAGACCGCTCCCCAATCGATATTTCTGCCCATCACGCGCCCCCTAGAGGCGGCACTATACCGCCTCGTGCGGGCCGCGAGCGCCGGCCTGGCGGCAGGGTGAGCGCGGGCTGAAGCGCGACCGACCCCGGCTCTGCGAGGGCACGCCAGCCGCGGGGAGGCGCCGCGTCTCGCCGCCACCGCGCCGGGGCAGCAGCCCCGTCCACGGGCAGCGCCACGGTGGTGTAGTGTCTCCCTATGCGGCCGACGACACCTCCGCTGGGGGGCTTCTCCCCCGCTCCTGAGGGCACCTCCCCCTACCCGGTCCGCAGCGGCAACCGGGTCGACTTTTGGATCGACGGCGTCCCTTTCTACGAGCGCCTGGCCGCGGCCTTTCGCGCTGCGCAGACGCGGATCTGGGCGATCGTCTCCTTTATCGAGCCGGCCTTCTGCTTCCCCGACGGGACCTCCTGGTGGGATCTGCTCGACGAGTGCCAGGCCCGCGGGGTCGACGTCCGGGTGCTCTTCTGGCGCAACCCAGGCTTTTTTAAGACCGAGCATGTCTTCCTCGGCAGCCCCGAGGACCGGGCCTTCCTCGCCGCCCGTGGTTCGACGTGGGCTGCCCGATGGGACAGCTCGAAGGACGACCGCGCCCACTGCCACCACCAAAAGGCCTACGTGATCGACGGCGGCGAAGACTCGGCGATCGCCTTCGTCGGCGGCATGGTCCTGAGCCACGCGACCCTCGCCCATCCCGGCCATCGCCGCGGGTTTGAGAAGCACGACGCGTTCTCCGAGCTCGCAGGCCCGATCGTCGCCGACGCCGAGCACAACTTCGTCCAGCGCTGGAACCTCGCGGCGACCGACGCTGAGGCGCCGCCCTGGCCCGACCCTGCCCGCGCAGGGCCCCTGGCGATGCCCGAGCGAGTCCCGACGCCCCGCGGCGAGGTCAGAGCCCAGCTCGCGCGGACGATCAAGCCGGGGCTCTACGCGGGCGCGACGCAGGCCGCGGGCGCGCCCCCCTTCGTCAGCGGCGCAGGCGAGGCGACGATCCTAGGCCACTACCGAGCCGCCTTCGCCGCGGCCAAGCGGACCATCTACATCGAGAATCAGCACCCGGGTGAGGCCTCGCTCCTCGCCCTCCTAGACGGGGCGCTGGCCCGCGGGGTCCAGGTGGTGATGGTCGTCCCCGGCGTGCCTATGCACGCGATCATGGTCGCGAGCCGCGAGGTCACGGTCCTCGCCCGCACGGGCGCGACCCAGCGCCACCGCTACGGCGAGACCTTCCGCCGGCTCGCGGCGCTCGGCCAGCGCGAGGGCTTTACCCTTGTCGCCCTCGGCCGCACCGACGCCGCGGACCCCACAGCCAAAACAGACACCGCAGGCGCCCGCCCGGAGCTGCGTCGCCGCGAGATCTACACCCACGCCAAGCTCTGCATCGTCGACGGTGAGTGGCTGACGCTGGGCTCGGCGAACCTCGTCGACCTGAGCCTCACCGCGGACCACAGCGAGCTCAACGTCGCCGTCTGGGGCCAGGAGAGCTGCCTGCCCCTGCTCCGCCGGCTCGTCGCCGAGCACACCGAGAGCGACACCCGCGGGCTCGACGACCTCGCCCTCCTCCGCCGCATCGCGACCTCGGCCCGGGAGAGCCGCGCCAGCCTCCGACGCGGCGGACCTATCCTGGCGGGCTGCCACGCGATCGATCCCGCGGGCTACGGGAGCAACGGCGAGACCGGGCCCAGGGCTCCGTAGGGCGAGACCGACGCGACCCCGCAGGCGCTGCGATCGATGCTCGCAAACATTTCGGGTCCCGCTGCGCCCGAGAAGATGCAGGTTGTCGCCACCTCCCATGCAAAGCGCCAAGCATCGTTCGCTCCCCCTCGCCCTCACCCTCGCCCTCGGGGCCTCCGTCGGCGCCTGCAACAAGCCGCAGGAGGAGACCCAGCCCCCGCCGGCGACGGAGGAGACGACCGACGTGACGCCGAAGGAGGAGGCGCCCCCCCTCGTCGACGCTTGGTACAACGACATCGACGCGGACGGGGTCCCCGACTTTGTCGAGCTCGAGCTCAGCAAGGATCCCAACATCGACGAGTGCATCATCGACGCCTGCGGTGAGAAGGCCGGCGGGGGCGAGCTCGCCGAGCGGATCAACACCCTCATCATCCTCGACGCTTCGGGGTCGATGGCGGGCAAGGCCACCAAGAAGTCCAAGAAGAGCAAGATGGACGTGGCCAAGGCCGCGGTCGCCCGCTTCGCGGAGGTCATGCCGCGGGCCGATGTCATGCAGCTAGGCGTGATGGCCTTCGGTCATATCGGCGACAACACCGAGGCGATGAAGGAGGAGAGCTGCTCGAAGGTGCAGATGATCTCAGCGATGGGCACGCCCGATGCGGCGGCGGTGAAGACCGCCCTGGCGCCGATCGAGGCCACCGGCTGGTCGCCGATCGCCCGCTCCATCGAGGCCACCGCCCAGTTCCTCCCGGAGGAGGTCGGCGTCCTCAACCACATCATCCTCGTCGCCGACGGGATCGAGCGCTGTGACGGCGATCCGGTGACCGTCGCCCGCCAGCTCTTCGAGACCAACCACCTGACGAGGATCGACGTCGTCGGCTTCGGCGTCGAGGCCAAGGAGGACGCAGAGGCCCTCAAGGCGATCGCCGCGACGACCGGCGGCATCTACGTCGAAGCTGCGGATGTCGCCGAGTTCGACCAGGCCTTCAACAGCCTGACGATGGGCACCTGGGGGGTCTTCGACACCTGGCTCTGCGCGGTCGGCTCGGCGCCCCTGCTCGAGTGCTACGAGGACCGCGCCAAGGAGGCCATCGCCCGGACCGAGCGGGAGATCGAGTTCATGTCGCGCTACTCCGGCGGCGAGGAGGCGATCGCCACCCTCGAGAAGGTGAAGGCCCGCATCGAGCAGACCATGGAGGGCCGCAATCGGGTGGTCACGACCTACAAGGTCAACCTCGACGTGATCAAGGCTGAGAGCGACCCGCTCCGGGCGAAGGCTTCGAAGCGCTAGGACCCGCTGGCGCACGGCCTGCGCCAGCTCTGCGCCCACAAGGGCTGGCGAACCAGGCCCCGTCCGGGGCTCCGCCGCGGGCCTCGGCGGAGGTCCCTGGATCCACCGCCTCTGGATCGTCCTCGGCGGCGGCGTCGAGGCCTCGACGCCACCGCCACGCCGTCGGCCTGCGGCCGGGTTCGGACTCTGTGGTAGGGTCCGGAGTCGACGTGGGCAAGCCCTCCCCAAGCCGCGCTCGCGACCGGTCTCCCAAGGCCGCTAGGCTCCTCGCCCTCGCGCTCACCGTCGCGTCGCTCGGCGCCTGCGGGTCAGCCCCCGATCGGAGCACGCCGAGCGCCGTCGACGGGGTCCTCGACCTCTCGGAGTGGGACCCGAAGAGCGCCCCCTACGTGCCGCTCCGCGGCCAGTGGCACCTCTACTGGCATCGTCTGATCGACGCCCCGGACGACCTCCACGGGTCGCCGAGCGTCGCCCCGGCGCTGCACGCCCCGGACCTCGAGTTCGACCTCGACGCCGACGACCTCGTCGTCGACGGTCGCGAGCGCGAAGGCTGGGGGACCTACCACCTCCGGCTCCGCCTCCCCCCGCGCCCTCTCGACGACGACGACGACGCCGCCGATCCCTGGATGATCGCCGTCCAAGGCCAGGGGCGCCCCTACCACCTCCAGATCTTCGACTCCGAGGGCCGCAGCCTGGCTCCCGCCCTGCGCAGCGGCCTCGTCGCGACCTCGCCGGAGGCTTGGATCGCCAGCGACCGCGATCTGCGAAGCCCGCTCCTGCCGGCGAAGGACGGGGCTGTGGAGCTCCTCCTCCGCTCGTCCTACTTCGCCACCGGCTACCGGACGCGGCCGGGCGAGATCCTCCTCGGCCGCCGCTCGACCCTCGACCACGAACACGAGAGCCAACGCCAAAACCGGCTCATTGTTATCGGCGTCTGCATCGTCATGGGGCTCTATCACCTCGGGCTCTTCGTCCTCCGACGGAGCGAGCGGGCGCCCCTCTTCTTCGCCCTCCTCTGCCTGACCTTCGCCCTCCGCCAGTTCTTCCGCTTCGATCTCTTCGAGGATCGCTTCCCTGGCGTCGAGTCCTTCCCCCTCCACGCGACCCTCGAGTACATCTCGTTCTTCGCCGCCATCCCCCTCTTCATCGCCTTCCTCCGCTCGCTCTTCCCGCTCGATCTGCCGCGGGCGATCGCCCGCTCGATCGGCGGCATCGCGGCCCTGGCCTGCCTCTTGACGGTCCTCCCGCTCGGCCTCGCGGCGACCGTGCTCGACCTCTACGAGCCCTTCACCCTGCTCATCGGCCTGGTCGCCGCGACCGCGATGTTGCGGGCGATCCTCCATCGCCGGGACCCCTCGGTGACGATGATCCTCGGGATCGGGATCGCCTGCCTCCTGGCGACGACCCTCAACGACATCCTCCACAACCTCCGGATCATCCCCTCACGACCGCTCGAGCATGTGGGGATGTTCGCCTTCATCTTCTCCCAGGCGATGGTCCTCGCGCTCCTCAACATGCGCGCCAGGCGACAGGCGGAGGACCTCTCGCTCGGCCTGCGCCGCTTTGTCCCGGGCGAGTTCAGCCAGCTCCTCGGCAAGGAGGACATCACCGACGTCGACCTCGGCGACGCCGTGCTCAGCGAGATGACCGTGCTCTTCTGCGACATCCGCGGCTTTACGAGCCTCTCGGAGCGCAACGATGTCAGCAGCACCTTCTCCCTGCTCAACACGATCTACGCCCGCCTCGCCCCGCTCATCCGCGAGCACGGCGGCTTCATCGACAAGTACATCGGCGACGCGATCATGGCGATCTTCCCCGGACCGCCGGTGGACTCCGTCCGCGCCGCGGTGGCGATCGCCCAGGCGACCCGCGCGATCAACCTCCCCGGCTCGCTGACCCACACCGCGGGCTCAAACGCTCACCTCGCCGTCGGCATCGGCATCCACCGCGGGGCGGTGATGCTCGGGACGATCGGCGAGCGCAAGCGGATGGAGGCGACCGTGATCTCCGACGCGGTCAACATCGCCTCCCGCCTGGAGGGGCTGAGCAAGCACTTCGGCGCGGGGATCCTGGTGAGCGGCGATCTCTACCGGGCCCTCACCGCGAGCGACCCTCAGATCGCCGGCGAGAGCCGCTCGCTCGGCCAGATCCGCCTCGCCGGCAAGCGCCGCAGCCTCGCGGTCTACGAGGTCTTCTCCGGGGATCCTGCCCCGGTGCGCCAGCTCAAGGCGCGGACCCAGGACGCGTTCGCCTCAGCCCTCGCATGCTTCGAGCGCGGCGACTTCGCGGCCGCGGCGGAGGCCTTCTCGGCGCTGTCTGGCGGGGTCCATGGAGAGCCCTCCGACAGAGCAGCGGCGGTCTATGCCGCCGCCTCCGAGCACTTCATCGCCGACCCGCCGAGCCAGCCTTGGAGCGGAATCTTCGCCTTTCGCGAGAAGTAGCGCCCTCCGCCCGTAACGACGATCGGTCCGCGCGACGGCCCAACATCGCCCGCCCCCACGCGCCCAGAGATCGAGCGATCGCGCGAGGCGCTTTCTCGGCCGCGATCGCTGGCGCAGGGCGGTGGTAGGATCCTCTGCCATGGTCGCGATAGACGTGGAGCGAGAGGGTCACGCGATGCGCTCGGACGCTGGGAGGGCCGCACGCAGGGCCGCCGGAGGTCAGCGATGAGCGAGGCTGCAGAGCGCCGCGAAAGCCGACGCGCTCGCATCGCAGAGCTTCGGGCTGAGGTCGAGGCGATCCGAGCGCGGGCGAGGCTCGACCAGCGAGCTCGCGAGGCTGACGCGGAGCAGCGCCGGGCCGAGGCCATCGCCCGAGCGGCCAGCGTCGCCGACTTCCTAAGCGAAGAATGCAGGGAGCCTCGGCGTGTCCGCGAGGCCCTCGCCGCACAAGACCGGGCCCACGAGGCTGAGACGCGCCGCCGTGAGATCGCCGAGGCGCTCGCCCAACAGCGGCTCGGACGGAGACGGGAGAGCCGCGACGCAGCCCAGCTCCGCCGCGATCGGAGTGCGGCTCGCCGCCGATCGCTCGCGACCTTCCGCCGCCAGAGCAGCGCCCGGACTCGACTCCTCTGCTCGAAGGCCCGTCAACGCCGGCACGACGCGCTGTGCACGATCTACACCTGGGTCGAGCGTGCCTCGGGGAGGAGGCGCCGCGCCCCCTGCTCCGACTGTCGCGGCGACAAGCTCCGACTGATCGAGGGGATCGGCCCGAAGTGCGGCGACCTCCTGCGAGACAGCGGCGTCACCACCTTCCGCCAGCTCGCGTCGAGCTCGATCGACTCCCTCCGCACGATCCTGGACGGGGGCGGCCCCCGCTTTCGCAGCATCGATCCGAGCACGTGGCCCGAGCAGGCGACGCTGGCGGCCGCTGGCGACATGAAGGGCCTCCGTCGACTCCAGAGGGAGCTCGTCGGCGGTCGCCGCCGCGACGGGTAGGAGCGTCGACCCGCTCGCGGCAAACGGACCTCGCTCTAACGCGGGACCCTGGGCGCCCCGCACAGATCCGGACGTGCGGTACTACCGCATCCGGCTCCTACCTCGGGTTCTGACGGCGAAGCGATCCGAGGGATAGGCGTGAGTGATTCGGCCGGGAGGGATCCATCGTCGGCTCAGTCGGCCCATGCCGCCCGAAGCTTGCAGTACAGCCCGGTACTGTCACAGCCCCTCCCAGAACGCCCCCAGCGCGCCGAACGGCCGCAATCCCACGAATTCGGGCATTTCTGTGAGGGGCTCCCAGCTACTCCGCTGTCCACATCTATCTACAGTGTCCACTCTTCGATAACGCCTGAATTCGGCATCCTGGAGTTTCACACAGGCCTATCCTTCGCCTAACGTGTCGAGTGATTCTGCTCGTCGGCACGACGAACACTGCGGGTGGGCTCAACGACTACGCGGTAACCCGTTCATTCGTCCTGATGACGCTCGAGGAAGGGCTGCACTCCGTGAAGGACTCGCCGCTGCAGAAGCGCCTCGTCGAGCTGGCTGGTGGAGGAGAGCGGAGCATCGCACGAGGCATCGACGACCCACTGCCTGCAGCCGCAGCTCGTCGCAGCCCGCGAGACGGGCAGCGAGAAATACGCGCCATAGTCCAAAGTCGACCCGTGTACCGGGACCTCCGGCACCTCCGGCACATCCGGCACATCCGGCACATCCGGCACATCCGAAACGTCCGAAACGTCCGAACGTTCGGCACATCCGGCACATCCGGCACATCCGACACGTCCGACTCCGATGCATCGACCAACGAGGGCGAGTTATCCAAGTTTGGTTGATCTTCCTCGAACAAGCGCGCATCCTAAAGCTATGGCAACATATCTGCGCCCCGAGCAGCTGAGTGCGGTCGCGTCGGAAGTCAGAGAAGAATTTGAGCAACTGATGAGGAGCCGCCGCGTCGTCGGCCGCCGCCAGAGCAAACAATGGCTCTTTCTCCGGCATTGCTTCGAGGTCGCCATCTCCGGCGCGTCCCAGGACTTCCCATGCTCGCCGCAGCAGGCGGTGCAATACCGCTTCGAGGTCGACGACAAGCTCCGCCGTTATTACCTGACGCCCGGACGGTCGATCCCCTTTATCCTCCGCCTCATCCACATCCGGACGGCCCTCTCTCTCAGCCTCGTCGACGAGAACTACCCGAGCGCAAACGGGTACGTGCTCTTGGTCTCAGCCGACTCGTTTGACGCGGTGGACACCGAGAGTCAGCGCGAGCTGATCGAGCGTGTGATCGCCGAAGCGACCGACGCGGAGTGGCAAGCCTACGTGCATCTCCCTGAGGTTCACCTCGCGCCGCTCGAGCGCTGTTTCGTCATCGATGGATCCGCCTATCGCAAGGTTCAGTTCATCGTCCAGCGCCACCATCAGCGCCGGTGGACGATCAGCCAGCCGCACACGAACCCGTCGACCAAGCGCCTGATGGACGTCCGCGTGCTCAAGATCGACAAGGGCCTCGCGGAGGTCCGGACGAAGGAATACTGGTACCTCCGGTGGTTCGATCTCGGGAAGCGGGACTACGCGCGGATCGACTGGCGAGAGGCGAGCTACCAGCGGTATACCGTTGTCCGCCACGACGGGCGTTGGCTCGTCGAGTCCAACGAATACCCGCCTCCGCGGGGCAGCGCCCCATATCGCAAGAAGATCCTCGTCGGCTGACGCGTGACTCGTGCATCGACCGATTCTCGCTACGCCCCGGTCATCAGCCTGGCCGCAGTGTTCGCGCTCTCCCAGGGGCTCCGCGTCGAGGAGCTCCTCCGCCTGCCGGTCCGCACCCACCTCAAGGAGGCGTACGGGCTGACACCAAAGGCGATGGCCGCGTTCCTGATGGTCGCAGGTCTCACATGGTACGCAAAGCCGGTCATCGGCCTGTGGATCGACGCGTCGTCGGCCCATGCGAGCGAGCGTAGGTGCACGCTCTTCGCGGCCATCAGCGTCCTCACTTGGGCGGCCGTTCCGCTCTGCGAGAGCGACGAGACCCTCCTCCTCCTCAGCCTAGTGGCGATCAACCTATTCGCAGCATATGTCAGCACCGCGGCAGGCGGGCACATGGTCAAACTCGGCAGGGCGACCGCGAGCTTTGATCGGCTCAGTGCGGTGCGTCTTCAGGCGACCTCCGGCGCGAGCGTTGTCGCGGCGCTTCTGAGTGGCGCGTTCGCGCAGCTCTGGCTCGGCTGGGTCTCCGCCGTCGGGGCGGCGCTCTCGGCCGTGATGTTCGGTCAGCTACTGCGTCTGCAAAGAAGGTCACCCCGAGACCCCCGAGAAGGGTGGACGGCGCTGCGTGAACTGCGTACGCGGCCGGTCCTGGCCGTCGGTTGGTTTATGTTCGTCTTCCACGCTGTGCCGGGATACGAGACCCTCCTCTTTTTCCATCAGACGGACACGCTGGGCCTTTCGGAGGGGCAGATGGGGCTCCTGTTCGGTGTTCGCTCCATCGGCGCGGTGGTCGGCGCTTCGGCCTTCGGGCCCCTCCGCCGCCACTTCGCCAAGGTGCCGCTCGTACCGCTGGGGATCATCCTCAATGGCGCGTGCTCGCTCCTCTACATGGGCTACGACTCCTTGGGGTCAGCGCTCGTCATCGAGTTTGTCGCGACCGCACTCTCGGCGTTGACCCTCCTTCCCCTCTATGAACTTGCGGCGAAGGTCTGTCCGAGGGCCCGTGAGGCTGTCGGGTTTGGCGTGATGTTGAGCCTGGGCAACCTGGGGCTCGCGATCTCCGATCTGACAGGTACTGCCTTGGCCGAACGATTCTCGCTCTCGCTCTCGAAGATCATCATCCTCTACGCCGTGACAACCTCTGCGAGTGCGCTCTTCCTTCTCGTCGTCCCGAAGGACGCACGATGCTGTCGATCATAGCCTGCTCCAAGTGCGTCGGTCGGATGAGGGGTCTCGAGACTCTTACCGGTTCGGCACGCTATCGACGGGGCTTCAGGAAATTGTGTGGGTCACGAGTTGGGGGTGTAGCTGTAGATCACCGCAGTGGAAGAGGATCGCATGACGGAAACGCCCTCGGTTTCGGTACCCACACGCGCGCTTCTTGGGCGCCAGGATCTTGGCGCGAGCCTGTCTGATTTTTCGTGGCGAAGACCGCGCAGGTCTCAGAGAGGCAGTCGTCCCTCAAATTTGATAGCTAGTTGATTCAGTGCCAGTTTCCAGTTCCTGATCGGCATCGTCCACTTCTTCTCCGCGTTCCGCAGAGCGAGGTAGATCAGCTTGAGCGCCGATTTGTCGTCCGGGAAGTGCCCCCGGTTCTTAATGTACTTCCGGATCTGCGAGTTGATCGACTCGATCGCGTTCGTCGTGTAGATCGCCCGCCGGATCTCTTCCGGGAATTCCAGGAAGGGCACGAGCCGCTCCCAGTGCTCCATCCACGACTGTGTGATGATTGGATACCGCTCTCCCCATTCGCTGTCAAACGCCTCCAGCGCTGCCTCTGCGGCCTCGTGCGACGGTGCGGTGTAGATGGGCTTGAGTGCGGCACAGACGGCCTTGCGGTCCTTGTAGGCGACGAAGCGGGTCGAGCTGCGGATCATGTGGACGATGCACAGCGGCACGACCGTCTTCTCGAAGACCGCCTCGATCGCCTCAGGGAAGCCCTTGAGCCCGTCGCAGCAGACGATGAGCATGTCCTCGACGCCGCGGTTCTTGAGCTCGGTGACGACCTTGAGCCAGAAGCGGGCGCCCTCGTTCTCCTCGATCCACAGCCCGAGGGCCTCCTTGGTGCCGTCGAGGTTGACGCCGATCGCGAGGTACACCGACTTGCGCGTCACGACGCCCTCGTGGCGCACGCGGACCACCAGTGCGTCGAGGTACACGATCGGCCACACCGCCTGCAGCGGCCGGTTGCGCCACGCCTGGATGTCCTCCCAGACAGCATGGGTCGCCTGCGAGATCAGGTCCGGCGAGACCTCGACCTGGTAGAGTTCCTCGAGGTGCCCCTGGATCTCGCGGACCGTCATCCCCCGCGAGTAGAGCGAGAGAACGCGGTCGTCGAAGCCCTTGAGCCGCCGCTGGTGCTTTCTGACGATCTACGGCTCAAAGCTGCTGTCGCGGTCGCGCGGCACGTCGAGCTGGAGCTCGCCATGGAGCGTCTTGACTCGCTTGGGGCTCTTCCCGTTCCGTGTGTTACCCGATTCTCCGGCGGTGGTGCGGTCGCCCCGCTCGTACCCGAGGTGGTTGGACATCTCCGCCTCGAGGATCCGCTCCATCAGCCTCTTCGTAAGCTGGGATACGAGACCCGCGGATCCAAAGAGATCCTCGCCTGGTTGGTGCTGCTAAAGCAGCTCGTCGATGAGGTGTTACGCGACATGAAAGCGGTAGAAGCTGATCTTCTTCTCAGGCTCCTCGATGTGATTCGCAACAGCGCTAACATCGGCGGGCCACATGTCTATCGAGACATACTTGAGCGTCAAGAGGTGCTCAAGCGGCGCGTCCCAGAAGAAGCCCTCAAGGTCCTCCTGCTTACGCCCATCGAGGACCTCCTGGACCCGCGCTCGCTCCGTGTCATACACGACCGTGACGTACTCATGCCGCTTTTGGAACGAGGTCTCATCGACGCCGATCGTCCGCAGCGGCAACGACTCTCGACGAGCGAGGCCACGGACCACGGCTCGGCTCATCACGCCGTCGACCTCGTCCCAGGTCATCCGGAGCATCTTCGCGACTGCCGAGATGCTCGCCTCCGCGAACCAATCGATCACCAAGGACTCGAAGAGCGCGGTGAGCCGCGACCCAGGCTCCGCCCACGGCACCACCACCTGCTTCACCCCGTGCTCCTTGCACTGGACCCGCGGCACATCAGCCGTCAGCACCGTTCGGTACTGCATCGTGTCGAGATGCCGCCAAGATCGCGCTCTCGTGTCGTACCTCGCGCAGGTAGCTCCGCACTCAGGGCACGTAAGTCGTTGTCGCGGGGCGAGCCCGATCTGGACCTCGACCTCGCGCGCCTCAAGCCGGGCGTCGACCTCCCGAACAAACCAGGGCGTTTAGATGCCCAGAAGCTTCGCGTACAAGTCTCGGTCACGCATGAGCACCACCATGCACCCCACCCCCTCGCGCACGCAGTGCGCGATGCTACACCCTCGTCAGCACCGCCCCCCTGGGTTTTCGACCCCTTCTCAGCCCATACGAAATCCTGAAGCCCCCTATCGACAGGCCTGCGCACCGCCGCGACCCTGTGGGGGCATCGCGGGGTCCAAGCGGGCCCGCGATGCCAATCATCACTGACAGCTCTTCTTGAGCGCGAGTTTGTCCGACCACCACCAAGACTCCTGCTTGGGGTCGTTCGGATCGTACCCAGGATCGTTTGGCGTTGTCGATGCAGTGACACAGTATGCCTTGTCCGTTTGCCCCTGGAGCCAGATGGACTGGAAGGTGAACGTCAGCTGCTTTGATCCGACTCCAGTCGGGTTGGAGTCCGATACGACGAAGTTGTAGGAGTCTGGGCCGCACGGGTCGTCGCCGAGAGCCGACACACGCACCTGGTAGGGGCGCGTGCCGAAGGTTGAACCGTCCCACTTTCGTGCCTTGACCGTCATGTAGCCCGTTTGCGCATTCGTGGTCCCGCACACCTCAATGACCTCGTTCTCTAACCCGTTGGCGTTCGTATAGCTCGAACATTCGTAACTTGTGACGTCAAAGAAGTCCTCACACTGCAGGCACGAGCCGTTGCTGCAGCCGTCGCCACCACAGCTTTCCTGGAGCTTTGGATCTACGTCTGAGGTGCATTTCGAGCCCGAGCAGCCGACGGTCTCATAGTCTCGGTAGACGTCTCCCCCCATGCAGTAGTCCCCTCCGACATAGCTGTCGTTTCCGCAGTCTTCCTTGACCGACGTGGGGACGTCACAGCTATCGAACCAGTGGACGTCGCCTCCGAGACACTGCGCGTAGTCGTTATTCTGGCAACCATTGCAGCTCCCCTGGCTACAGCCATCACCGCCACAGGATTGCTCAAGCTTTGGCGTGACCTCTGACGTGCACTGCCCGTTTGTACAGCCGGCATCTTGGTAGTCGAGGTAGACGTCGCCGCCCATGCAGTAGCTGCCACCGATAGGCGAGTCGTACCCGCAGTCCTCCTTGAGAAGGCCCGCCTGGCCGCAACTGTCGAGCCAGTAGACGTCGTCTGCCATACATGCCGAGTCGGACTCTGGCACGCACTCTCCGCCGTCGTCGGTTACCTCGATCACTGTGGCGTCGACGGCTGCTCCGTTGGTGCAATGGTAGACGTCCTTGACCCATAGTCCAATCGTATGCTCACCAGGGTCGAGCTCGCTGATATCGACGGCAATGTCGATGGTGTCCTGCGTGGGCGCTGGCATCGGGTAGTCGTAGGAGGAGATGTTCTCGCCGTCCGTGACGATCGAGTAGCGCAGGAGCCCCTCGGGGGCCGCGAACGATGCTTTGAGGAGGAGCTGGTCGCCGTCGACTTGAGCAGGAGCCGTGAAACCACCGGTGACACACGGCTCGGCATCATCGAAGTATCCGCAGTGATTGTTGGACCGGCGGAAGCCGTAGTTGTTGAGGTAGTCCCAGCCGACGCTTCGGATCACCACCCGACCGATCCCTCCAGCGGCGGACTCAGCGATCTGGACCGCGTCCTGACCGACGTCGGGGCTAGCGAGCATGACGACATGCGAGCCTGGCTTGTTGAAGACATCACCGACGAGCATCGCCTCCTTGTCTATGGCTTTCGAGACCTCTAGAAGCGTACTGGTGCCTTTCTTCCCGGGGAGCTGCCAAAGCCGGGAGACGAAGCCCGAGCAGTCGACGCCGCGCGAGCACTCGACGTTGCCAGGCTTATAGACGTTGATATCGCCCGCTTGCGCTCCGCCAGCGAGTTCGGCTGTGTAGGACTCGAGGCTGTCGAAGCCGCCCCAGTCGTAGGCGACGCCGACGTGCTCGCCAACGGAAAGCCACCCGGGGACGGTCCGCTGCGAACACTCGCCGTTGACGTTTATCTCGGAGTAGTACTGCTTGTGGCTGGCGTAGGCCTCTGCAAGGTCGAGCATCTGCTTGCCTGTGACGCACTGCGCTCGCGGGATGGGCCCTTCGCTCGGACGGTTCGGGCCAATCTCTAGTGGCGACGGGGGGAGGGTGCGCCCGAGCGGACTCTCTGCGAAGCTCAGGGCGACGATTGCGACGTGATCGTCGCGGGTCGCCATCTGGAATATTTCGCCGTTCTCGCCGACAGCGAGACGCTGGTCGACGGGGACTACCTCCCGATCAAGGTCAATGCGGGCCTCGCCGATGAACTCACCGTCAAGGTTGTATTTCCGCACGGTTTCGTCTACCTCCAAGACGCCGCCGACCGCTGCAACCTCATGGAGCCGCACGGCGAACGTCCCATCCGCCCAGCTTCCGATGACTGACATGCCGATGAGGTTGCTCGGGAGAGATATCGACGCGACCTGAAGGCCGTCCACGAGGATGCTCCCCACTCCTGGAGATATGCCGCTCGGGTCTCCCGGGATCACGCGAACGCTATGTCCGGCGACTTCGTAGCCCAGCCGCTCATTGACCCCGAACAAGCCCTGTGGATCAAAGAGTTGATAGCGCTCAGCGCCTCCTCGGAGTTCGGCGACCACCGCCCCCCGCGCATCGAGCGAGATCCCGTTCAGGCCGGTCTCGAGCGTGATACTCGGGGGCATCTCATAGGCCGTGATGCTGCGCTGATCGAGCATGATCTGGAGGACACGTGTCTGCGCGCCAACGTCGAGCACATATAGTGCCTGCTCGTTGACCGCGAGAGAGGTGATCCGCTCGACGTTGTCGCTAAGATCGATGACCTCTATGGCTTCGCCCGTATTTCCGTCGTACACGAGTACCCGTCGGCGGGGAGCGTCCGCGACCCACACTGTGCGCTGGGGACCAACGGTAAAGGAGGTGGGTCCCCAGGGGAGGGACTCCTCGATATCTCGGCCGACATAAGCGACCCCATTTGGAGCGACGGGGATGGTCAAGACCACATCGTGCTCCAGTCCGAGTTCGTCATTTGAGCAAGACGCGGACAAGAGTAACGTCAAGGTGAGCAGGCTGGGAGACAGGATTCTTGTGACATTTTGCATCACCGAAAACATTACGTGGCTGGCGCACAGAATCAATAATTTCAAGGAGATAGGTTCCGATTGTATTTCTGATTGGAGTTACTGTATCGGCTCGCGCGATCTGGGCGGGACCATCGTGTCAGATGCGACGACGACGGCCGCCATCAACGCTCCGTTGAAGAACGTAAGCGGCCTACCGCACCGAAAGCTGATCGATACACTCCAAGTTGCATGAGGATCCGCATCGATCCAGTCCAGATCATCAAAGGGGATCTGATATATGGGATCGAGCCAGGGAAAATGGGCCGACAGATACGCGCCCCCAACGGGAATCGGACCCAGATCCGTCGATAGGACGAATTCGCTGGTCGTGGGCGCATGGAGATGCAGGCCATAGCCGGAGACCGTGTGCGGCGGCGGCTCGGTGTGGGGCGCGACGGCGGCGAGGTGCCTCGCAGCGAGTGCTGGACGCAAGCCGCGAGCGCGGGGTCGAGGTCGAGGTCGTCGGCGTCGTGACCAGCGGCGGCGAGGACCTCGTGGACTCGGCCGAGGATAGCGGTCATCCGCTCGGGGTCGGCGGCGGCGCGGCCCTCAAGGGGATCTCGCACTCCTCGAAGGCGTCGTCGGTCACAAGCAGGTGGAGGTGAACGTAGAGGCTGAGGTCGCCGTGCTCACGCTTGACGGCGCGCCGGATGTCCCGAAGGGCTAAGCCGGGGGCCGCGAGCTCGACGCCCTCGGCCAGCCACACCGGCTCGGGCGCGTGAAGCTGCGGGGCGCCGAAGCAGGCGTGGAGGGCCTCGAGCTGCTCGCTGAAGTAGGCGATGTCGGCCTCCGCGTAGAGGCCGCTCAGGAGGGCGTAGCCTCGCCGCCGGAGCTGCTCGGTGGTGGCCTGGGGCCTCCGGATCGTGCTCGGCGCCCGGCTCGATCGGCACCTCAGCGCCAACGGTCGGTGGAGTCGTGGCAGAGGAGGAGACCAAGGGGGACGGGGCCGTCAGCCGAGATGGGTGCGAGCGCAACGCTGCAAAGATCCGCCTCCCAGTCCAACCGGGTCACCGCCGGCAGGGGCGCGTTCCAGGCCGTGGGTGTGGCCATCTTGGGAAAGAGAGCGGGCCTGTCGTGCACGCTGACCTCATCCTGGTGGCCGGCGAAGTTGTTGCCGGCGCCGATGTGCGGCGGTGGCGAGGCCACCGGAGAGAGAAGCTCGTCGAATCGGTGGGAGACCGGAACGCCCTCGTCCCGAAGGGACTTGAGCCCCGAGAGTCCGTGCGCCGCGTATTCCTCGATCGGATCCCCCGGTACGAGCACTCCCTCGACCGTTTCCTCGTCGACCGCGCGCAGAAGCAGCGTCCCCTCCGGTACCCGCGCCAGGGCGGCGGTCGTGCCGGGATCCGGGAGGGCCAGGGGTCGCGGGTCTAAGCACGACCACCTCGCGAATACGCGCATTGACGCGCATTGACGTGCATTGACGCTGATCGCTCGCGGTCCCAGAGAGACTCGCACGAGTCCGTCAAAGCGCCGAGTTCCGCGCTCTCTCGGCGATTCGCCGCGCTTTTCGAGCCTTCCAGGTCGCCCCTGGATCCGCTGCAGAGGCGCGCGTTCGCTTGACAGACATCGCGCGCATTTGCGAAATCACCCCCATGAGCGAAAACTACTACAAGGTCATTGACGGCACGAGGTACGACCGCGGGATGCTCGAGATCGCGGATCAGACGACCAGCGGTCAGGGTGACGGACGCATCTCCCTAGACGACAGCAAGAAGCTGCTCGCCGCGGTCGCCGACGGCGGTCGCTACACCGACACCGAGAAGCAGACGATGGAGTACATCCGCGACAACTACCGGTTCACGGACGAGGCCGACGCCTGGTTCCGCACTGAGATCCGCAAGTGGGCCGCGACCAAGTAGGCCGCCCCCCGGAGGCTGTGGTGAGGACCTCGAGCGCCTCCCCACAGCCTCGTCGGCGTGCTCCGCATCCTCGCTACGCCGCTGTCTCGCCTGGTCCTTCGGGCATCGGCTGAGCTGAGCGGGCCGACGAGCTCGCGAGCGCGTCCCAGGCTCTACCCGCCCCTCATCGGCTGGGCCTGGCCGCCGCCTCGCGGCGCTCGCTCCCCATGGTCAGTGCTCAGCTCGTGCTCAGATCGTTGTTGGGAAGTTCTCGGACACTTCTCGGCTAGGGCGCAGGCCGCCCGAGAGCCTCACCCGGACGCGCCGGAGAGCGGCCAATCGAGCCGCGTCGCCGGTCGATAGTCGAGGCCCGCAGCCGCCCGGCGCCCGTCCAGCACCCCCGAGAAGTGGAAGCGCCAGCTGTTGAGATCGTAGCGGAAGTCGCTGCCTAGCGTCGCCGTCCGGAGGCGATAGAGCGGCCCGAGCAGCGGCTCCGGGAGCGGGACCTGACGCCGGCCCGCCAGCGCGATCAGGCGCGAGAGCGGCAGCGTGTCGGCGCCGGGGATGTTGAAGATGCCCTCGCACTCGCAGGCGAGCGCGAGCCTGAGCGATCGGATCGCGTCGCCCATGGAGAGCAGGTTGAGCATCGGATCGAAGCCCAGCGGTCGGAGACAGACCGGCGCCTGGAGGTAGTCGTAGAGCTGAGATCCGGCGTCGGGGGCGAGGCACTCGGCGCAGCGGAGCACCAGGATCTTCAGCCGCGAGAGGCCCATCTGGGTGCAGACCGTGAGGTCCGCCTCGACCCGGTCGCGGATCCACTGCGGCGCCCGCGGGCCGAGGTTGAGCGGGTGCTCCTCGTCGATCACCGAGGGCTTGTCGGCGACGATCCGGTAGACCGCCGCGGACGAGCGGAAGATGAAGCGATCGATCGTCGGGTGGCGCTCGGCGAGGTGGAGGAGCTCACGGGTCGCCTCGACGTTGAGATCGTGGATCCGCCGGCCGCTGTCCTGGGCCCGACGATGCAAGGCGGTGTGGAGGATCGTCGTCACGCCGCGCTCACGCGCAGGCCCAAAGAGCAGCCTCCGGCGCGCTCGGGAGCGGCGGAGATCGACGCGCTCGTAGGAGAGGCGCTCTCCGAGCGGGAGCCCGAGCGACGCCGCAGGCTCCCGGCCGACCGCCAGCACGTGGTCGATCGTCGGGTCGTCCAGGAGAGCGCGGACGAGCGCCACGCCGATCGGTGTGGTCGCGCCGGTCAGGAGGAGTCGCGTGGTCGACATCAGCGGAAGATCCCCTCGCGCTCCGCGAGCCCCTTCGCGATCAGCTCGGCGACCGCCGCCTTCACCTGGGCGGCCGCGGCCGCGACCTTCTCCGGATCATCGGCGTCCTGCGGGGTGAGCCGCCCGCGGAAGTCGACGGGCTCGCCGTAGAGGATGTGATAGCGGACCGGCAGCGGCAGCGGCGTGAGGAGCAGCGGGAGGTAGGGGATCCCGAGCACATGAACGCTGTCGAGGCGAGCTATCTGCGGCCACTGCTCCTCCGCGCCGATCACCGCGACCGGCACCACCGGCGCTCCGTAGCGGATCGCTAGCTCGACGTGGCCCACCCGCCAACGCTGGAGCTGGTAGCGCTGGGAGAAGTTCTTGCCGATCCCCTCCGTGCCCTCGGGGAAGATCAGGAGCAGCTCCCCCTGCTCCAGGGCGTAGCGGACCGTCCCCCGGCTCCCCCCGATCGCGCCGAGCCGGGCGAAGAAGGTCGAGACGAAGGGCAAGCCCGGGACGAAGAGATCGAGGACGGGACGGACGACCCGCGCCGGCCTGCTCTTGCGCAGAACGTCGAGGTAGATCATCGCCCCGTCGAAGGGGAGCGCCCCGCTGTGGTTGGAGGCGAGGATCGCCGGGCCCTCCCCGGGGATGTTCTCCGCGCCGCTCGAGCGGACGCGAAAGTAACGCTCGTAGAGGAAGCGCAGGGCCTGCGCCCCGAAGGCGACCGTGTCCGGGTGGAGGCCGAGCGAGTCGAAGCCGTGGCCCGCGTCCGCGTAGCGGAGCGACTCGACCTGCTCACGCCAGTCGAGCGGGAGGGCGGCGCGCGCCCGTGCGGCGATCCGTGCGGCCAGCGAGGGGCGGGTCGAGGCGACCATCGGCCCCGACGATACCCGGTGCCCGCGCCTGATCTCGACATCGCGCGACGCGCCAAGTTTGCGGGGCCCGCCCGGACCCCACCCAGGACCCCACCCAGGGGGCTCGCGAGACGAGCATGCAGAGTCCGCGGAGCTGCGCCCGGCGCAGCTCTACCGCGAAGATCTCGACGGGCGAGGAGCCGGCCTGCTCAGCACCCCAGCGCGGAGCCCGAGCCCCCGACGGGCTCGCCCGCTCATCGGACCCGCCGCCGCGTCGCCGTCACTCCCGGCTCTTCGCGCCGAGGGCCAGGGCCAGGAGCCCGCCGAGAACCGCCGGCAAGCAGGCGAGCGCCGCGAAGTGGAGCGGGACGATCGCGATCTCAGAGCCGCGCTCGACCACCATCGCCAGCTGATCGGGGTCGACCGTCGCCGCCGCGCTGCGCATGTCCACCAGGCCGAGCTGCCAGCCGACGATGCCGATCACCAGACAGGCCGCGGCGTTGAGGAACGCGCCTGAGACCAGGGCTCGACGACGCGTCAGCGCTGCGAGGATGCCGAGAGCTGCGCCGGAGAGGGCGAGGAGCAGGATGTAGCGCATAAAGCCCCCGCCGTTCTGGTACCAGCTCGCGAATTCTCCCATGGATTGACGATACATGATCGCCGCCCGCGGGTGCCCGCCCAATTCAGCCCGACGAGCCGGACGACGGGCGCCTCTCTCCGATGCTAGCCTCGCGGACGATGTCGAGCTCTCGCTATCGGGTGCATTGGTGGATCGACGCGCTCCTCCCCGTCGTCCTGGTCGCGCTCGGCCTCTTCGCGGCTGATCCGGGGATCTGGTACAGCAGCTTCGGCGGGGCCTTCCTCGCCCTCGCGGGGCCTGTGCTCGCGGGCGCGTGGCTGGTCACGTTCATCAGCGAGCGCCGCCCCGAGCGGATCCAGGGGCCCCGGCGACGACCGCCGAAGATCGCCGCCGAGGCGCGCGACACCGCGCTGGCGATGCTCGTCGCCGCGTCGCTCATCGCCTGGCCCTTAAGCCAGTGGCGCCTCGGCCGACCGACGGCGATGGTCACGGACCTCGACGCCGCCGGGATCTCGACCTGGACGATCGTCCTCCAGACGCTCTTCGGGCTGGTCCTCCTCGACGCCTGGCTCTACTGGAAGCATCGGCTCCTCCACACCCGCGCCCTCTTCGGCTTTCACCGCGGGCACCATGCGTTCCGCGATCCGACCGCCTTCGCCAGCTTCGCCGTCGGCCCGGTCGAGTCTCTCCTGACCTTCTGGCCGCTGCTGATCCTCTGCATCCCCGCCGCCACCCACTGGGCGCCGCTCTACTTCGGCCTCGTCGTCGGCTTCGTCAACCTCAACTTCTACCTCCACTGCGGGGTGCGGATCGGCCTCCTCGAGCGGACCCTCCCGCGGGCGATGATCAACACCTCCGCCTTTCACAACGTCCACCACTCCCACGCCGACGTTCACTTCGGCGAGGCGATGATCCTCTGGGACGCGATCTGCAAGACCCGCCTGGTGGACCGCCCGTCGACCCAGCCCCTCGCCTAGTCGCGGTGGCCTGGGCTAGGGCTCGCCCGCCGACGCGCCCTAGGAGGCCCGACGGCGACGGCGACGGCGGAGCAGCGGCGCGAGGAGGAGCGCGAAGGACCAGGGCGGCGGCTCCGAGCTCCGGCACGCGCAGCCCGAGGCGTCCTGCCCACCACCGCTCGTGCCCGCGGTCAGGTCAGAGCCCTCGGTGTTGGTGCTGTTGCCGACGCCGTCGGTGATCGTCGGATCGCCAGAGCTCCCCGAGCCGTCGCCGCTCGTCGGCGAGCCCGTGGTCTCGGCCCCCGTAGTCTCCCCCCCGGTCCCCGTGGTCTCTTCGCCGCCGGTCGTCGTCCCGCCCCCCTCCTCCTCGAAGTAGGCGCCGCAGGCCGGATCATCGGCGCCGAATCCCCCGGCGCGATGGGCCAGCGCGAGGGTGTAGGCGCCCGCGCCGAAGCCGAGCATCGGCGTGTTGAACTTGTAGCTGCCGTCGTTCTCGTCGAAGGTCTCGGCGACCATCAGGTAGTTCGCCAGCGCCTGGTCCCGGACCCAGTCGTTGAGGGCGTCCGCGCGGTCCTCCGCGCCCAGCATCCGCGCGGCGATCGAGCCCCGAAGATCGGTGATCACCCACTCCGCCGAGTCGTAGTCCGAGCCCCAGGGGCTGAGGTCCTCGCTGTTGCCGTGGTCAAAGCGATCGTCGTTGCGCGACCAGCCAGGGCCGGCGGCGACCTGGAGGTTGCCGTCGAGCCCCGCCATCGTCCCGGCGGCGACATCCCCCGCGGGGTCAAAGAGACCCATCGCGATCGCGTCCCACACCGCAGCGTCGTAGTAGCCCTCCCCCGTCTGGAGCTCCTCCAGGTTCGAGGCGATCATGCCGTCAGCGTCGGTGAGGTGATCGACCATCGACTGGCGCAGCGCCGTCGCGGCGTCGGCGTAGGCGCTCGCCCGATCGCCGTCGCCGATCCGCGCCGCCATCGCTGCGGCGTCGCAGAGGCCGCGGACCGCGGTCAGGCTGGTGTAGGCGTAGTGCCGCTCGCGGCCCTCCCAATGGGTCTCCCAGATCGACGAGTCCGGGCGGATGAGCCCTGTCTCCGGATCGACGAGGGCGACCAGGACGTCGGCGATCTGACCGCTGATCACCGGCCAGTACATGTCGGTCAGGCTCTCGTCGCCGGTCTCCCGCTCGTAGGCCCTTAGCGCCCAGAGAAAGAGGCCAAAGCCGTCGAACTCGAGGTTGGGCCCGTAATCGTTGAAGTCGGTCTCCTCGACGCCGAAGCCGTAGTAGCGGACGAGCGAGATCTGGTAGTCGCCGAGGCCGTAGCCGGCGAGCTCCGACCAGTCCTTGAAGCGGCCGGCCTCCGCTTCGAGGTAGAAGTTGAGGGCGTCGCGGGACTCCTTCTTCATCCCCAAGACCGCCATCGCCACGGTCGCGTAGGCGCCGTCGCGGATCCAGGCGTAGGTCCAGTTGCCGGGGGGGAGGCTCGCCAAGACAGCCCCGTGGCCGCGATGCTTGACCACCGCCGGCAGGTCGACCGGGTTGTTGTCCGGCCCGGGGAAGCGGGTCCGCCTCACCTCGCCGTCCTCGCTCAGCCACTCGCGGAGGTAGGACTGCTCCTCGCGCACCTGCCCCATCTTCAGCATCGCCGCCGAGTGACGGACGAGCGCCTCCTCCTCGGGGCCCATTCCGGCGGGGAGCTTGAGCGTCCCCTGAAACTCCGCCCAGGCCGCGATCTCGGCGTCGACGACCTGCTTGGCCGACTTGTCGCCGACCGACACGTCGAGCCAGCCGCGGGCTGTCTCCTCCTGGAAGGGATCCGCGTGCCTCGCGAAGGCGACGCCTACCCAGGCCTCCGCCCCCGGCGAGAGCGAGCCGAGGTCGAACTGGTAGGCGCCGACCGTACCGTCGACCGCGGACATCGGCGGAGCGTTGTCAGGGAGATCGATCTTCGCCCCGCCGTCGACGATGCCGAAGGGATCCGCCCCCGGCGTCGATCCGTGATGGGCGACCGTCGCCAGCGGGCGGGCGACCACGACCCCGGCGAAGCCGCGCTCGACGTACTCGCCGCTCTGACCGTCCCAGATCAGCGTCTCGCCGTTGTCGCCGATGTCCTCGCCGACGTCCCAGGGGGCGTTCGCCCGGCCGTAGCCGAGGTGAAAGTTGTGGATCGAGAAGGCCTGGACCCCGGAGAGCGTCGCGCCGCCGGTGTTCTTCACCTTCATCACCATGACAAAGCCGACCTCCTCCAGCGCCTGCGGGGTGAAGTAGTACTGCGTCGTCTCGAGATCGCCGGCCTTTTGGACCATCGTCACGAGTCCCGTCCCGCCGACCTCGCCGGACTTCCAGCCGGCGTAGCCGCTGGCGTCGAGATCAACCGGCGTCGAGGTCATCCAAAACTGCGAGTCCGGGGCGCGGAGGCCGAAGTAGGCGTCGTAGAGGAGGTCGCGGGTGTAGACCGCGGCGAACTGCGATCCGTCCCAGACCTCCTCGCCCTCGCCGTCGATCACCGGCTCTTCGGCGGCGAAGAGGTGCTCGCGGAGCTGGGTCGGTCGCTTCGCCTCGAGGTCCACCAGGAGCGCCGTGTGACCGTTCGCGGTCGGCAGCTGAAAGCGCGTCCGCTGGATCTCGGCGGCCTGCGCAGGCGTCACGCCCTGGATCGCGAAGGCCAGGAGAGAGGCGCAGGCGAGCCCGCCGACGGGGCCGCAAAAGCGGGGCTCAGGGAAGCGAGAGCGCAGCTCAAACATCGACGTCAGGGTAGCGGAATTGGCGAGCGCGAGGAGAGCCCAGGGCGGCGGACAATTTTTTCAGCGTACCGTGCCGGGGTCCACAGTCCACAGCCGACAAGCACCGCCGCCAAACACAGCCGACAAGGACGGCGAAAGACATCGCCGCCAGACACCGCCGCCAAACACCGCCGCCAGACACCCCGCCAGACACCGCCGCCAGACACGACCGAGAACAAGGACCGACTCTCCCCTGCTCGCCGCCGCCTGGTAGTCTCGGCGGAGGCCCATGCGCTCCCGTTTCCACGTCACCCTCCGTCCTTCTCTCTTCGTCGCCTCTCTGCCGCTCCTCGCCTGCTCGACCGGCGTCTCGCTCGACAGCGAGGCCACGGACGCGAGCGCGACGTCACCGACGACAGGGGTCAGCGCGACGGTCGCTCCGACTACCGGTCTGCCGACGGCGACCGCGACCGCGACCGACGGCACGGCGACGGAGAGCACCACCACGACCTCGGCGACGACGGGGGAGACGGACGGCACCGAGAGCACGGGCGACGAGACCGAGGGGGAGACCACCGGCGGCAGCGATGCGCTCTGCCCGACCACCTTCCGATTCAAGCCGGTGGGACCCGCCGACAATCCCCGCGTCGCCGGCGAGTGGCACGGCTTCGATCTCGCGAGCGCCACCCCGCTAGGCGGCCCCGACGGCGACGGATTTTTCACGGCGAGCGTCGATCTCCCCCCCGGCCTCCACGCCTACAAGCTGGTCTACGACGCCGGCGGCGAGGCCCAGTGGGTGCTCGATCCCCTCCAAGGCCGCCGCAAGTACCTCAGCGAGATCGAGAACTCCGCGGTCAAGGTCCCGGACTGCGCCTTGCCAAGCTTCACGATCGAGAGCTCGAAGAGCGAGCGACCGGCCGAGGGTCAGGGCTCCTACACCGCCTCGCTCGCCTACGTCGACGGCATCGCCGGGGACGGTGCGGACCCGGCGGGCTTCGTGGCGATCCTCGACGAGGAGGGGGAGACCCGAGCCCTCACCGACGACGAGATCACGGTAAGCCCCGAGGGGGACGTCAGCCTCAAGCTCGAGGGGCTCGCCGACGGCAAGTACACCGTGCGCCTCCGCGGCGCGACCGCGGGCGGCCTGGTCGGCGAGGCCCAACGCCTGGTCTTCTGGGTCGAGGCGGAGCCCTTCACCTGGAACGGCGCGCTCGTCTACATGGTCCTGACCGATCGCTTCCGCGACGGCGATCCGGGCAACAACGCCGGCGAGACGCCGATGGCTGACCCCCGCGGCGACTGGGGCGGAGGCGATCTCATCGGCCTCCGCGACGCGATCGCCGACGGCAGCCTCGACAAGCTCGGCGTCCGCGCGATCTGGCTGACCCCCTTCCAGACCAACCCCGCCGACGCCTACATCGCCGCCGACAACGTCCACTACGTCACCGGCTACCACGGCTACTGGCCCATCGAGCCGCGCCAGGTCGACCCCCGCCTCGGCGGTGAAGCTGCCCTCAAGGCCATGGTCAAGGAGGCCCACAAGCACGGGATCCGGATCCTCCAGGACTACGTGATCAATCACGTCCACGAGGAGCACCTCTACATGAAGGAGCACCCCGAGTGGTTTCGCACCGGCTGCGTCTGCGGCACCGAGAACTGCGACTGGACCGGCCACGCGCTCGACTGCATGTTCGCGAGCTACCTCCCGGACATCAACCACACCGTCCCCGAGGCCAACGCCGCCTTCGTCGACGACGCCGTCTGGTGGCTCGACTCCTTCAACCTCGACGGCCTCCGGGTCGACGCGGTCAAGCACGTCGAGGAGGTCGCGACCCGCAACCTCTCGGTCGAGGTCTCCGAGCTCTTCGAGGGCGCCGGCACCGAGTACTTCCAGATGGGCGAGACGGCGATGGGCTGGGGCGACTGCCCCGACCCCTGCAACGACGAGAACTACGGGACCATCGCCAAGTACATCGGCCCCTACGGCCTCGACGGACAGTTCGACTTTGTCCTCTACCACGGCGTCTCGTACCGGACCTTCGCCCACGGCGACGCGGGCATGCTCCACGCCGACTACTGGGTGAAGCACGGCCTCGAGAAGTGGCCGAAGTCCGCGGTGATGACCCCCTACATCGGCTCGCACGACACGCCGCGCTTCGTCAGCCTCGCCGACTACCGCGGCCAAGATCCCGACCACGACAAGGGCGTCCCCGGAAACCAGTGGGACAACATCGCCACCGAGCCGGGCGACGACGAGCCCTACGATCGCCTCCGGATCGGCATGGCCTGGCTCTTGGGACTGCCCGGCGCTCCCCTCCTCTACTACGGCGACGAGTACGGCCAGTGGGGCGGCTCCGATCCGAACAACCGGATGATGTGGCGCCCCGAGGGCGAGCTCGACGCGATCGAGAAGTCGACCCTCGCCTTCATCCGCAAGCTCGGGACCGCGCGACGGACGATCCCGGCCCTGAGGCTCGGCGACTACAGGTCGCTCGCGGTCGACGAGGACACCCTGATCTTCGCCCGGATGATCGGCCCCGGTGAGGCCGCGATCGTCGGACTGACCCGCGCGGACGCACCCCAGATGCGGACCTTCGACGTCGGCGAGCTCGGCTTCGCCTCCAAGGATGTTCTCAAGGATTCTCTGGGCGGACCGTCGGTCGAGGTCTCGGTCTCGGCCAAGGTGACGGTCTCGATCCCGGCCAAGGGCGCGGTCATCCTCGCGCCCTAAGGGCTCGCCAGCTGGGCGAGCACGCGCGACCAGAGCGCGCGCACTAATGCGCGGAGTGTGAAACCGCCCTCGCCGCAGAACGCCGTAGATCCACTAGCATGATCGTGGGCCGCCGCTGTGTGCAGCCCAAAGGATTCATGACGATGGCGATCTCCCGCTACTTGGCTTTCCCCTGCGCTCTAGCTGTGATCTCGGCCGCATGTGCCACCGGCGAACCGCCGATGTCGGACTCCCTCGGGAGCAACGCCACCGGCTCGAACACCGCGGTCGAGACCTCCACCGATCCGTCGACGACGACGACCGGGACCACGACCGACGGGACCACGACCGACGGGACCACGACCACCGACGGGACAGACACCGACGTCGGCACCGACACCGACACCGACACCGACGGCGAGGAGCCGATCAACTTCGACGCGCCGAAGCAGCGGATCTATCAGCTCACCGTCCGCCTCTTCTCGAACACGAAGACGATCAACGTCGGCGACGGTGACATCGGCACCAACGGCGTCGGCAAGTTCGCAGAGATCGACGAGGTCGCGCTGGCCGAGCTGCGGGCGATGGGCTACAGCCACATCTGGCTCCACGGCGTTCTCCAGCAGGCGAGCGCCACCGCCTACCCGGAGATCATGGACGAGGCCGACGATCCAGACACGGTCAAGGGCAAGGCCGGCTCCTACTACGCGATCAGCGACTACTACGACGTCTCGGCCGACTACGCGATCGATCCCGCCTCGCGCCTGGACGAGTTCAAGGAGCTCATCGATCGGGTCCACGCGGCGGAGATGAAGGTCCTGATCGACCTGGTCCCCAACCACGTCGCCCGGACCTACCACACCGACATCCCGACCAAGACGGACTTCGGCCTGGCGGACGCGACCGGGGTCTTCACCGCCCCGAACAACAACTTCTTCTATCTGGCCGATCCGCCAGATCAGGTCTTGACCCTGCCGGCCCCGGACTGGTGGACCCCGCCGGGGATGCCCGACGGCACCTACGCCGACGAGGACAACGACGGCGACCCCAACGGCGACGTCCCGCGGGCGACCGGCAACAACGTCACCTCGATCATGCCCGCCATCACCGACTGGTACGACACGGTCAAGCTCAACTACGGCTACGACTTCACGACGATGATGGGCACCTATGACCCCATGCCGAAGACCTGGATCGACATGGACAAGATCATCGCCTACTGGCAGGCGATGGGCGTCGACGGCTTCCGCGTCGACTTCGCCCACTACATCCCGCTCGAGTACTGGCAGTGGCAGGTCGCCCAGGCCCGCAGCCGCGACGCCGAGGCCTACTTCATCGCCGAGGCCTACGAGGGCGACCCTGGCGGCGTCCCCGGCTTCACCTTCCCCGCCCTCCTCGACACCGGCTTTGACGCCGTCTACGACGACGCGCTCTACGACACGGTCAAGAGCGTCTTCTGCTGCAACGGCAAGGCCAACGACATCACGGCCCTCGTCGAGGACAAGATCGACATCTCCGACAAGCTCCTGCGCTACAGCGAGAACCACGACGAGCGGCGGATCGCCTCGCCGATCGCGATGGGCGGCCAGCCCGAGGAGTCCGGCTTTGGCTCCTCCGCCGCCGGCATCCCCGTCACTGCGCTCCTCTACTTCCTCGGCGACGGTCCGGTCATGCTCTACAACGGTCAGGAGGTCGGCGAGCCCGGCTCCGGCGCGGAGGGCTACGGCATCGGCGACGGGCGGACGACGATCTTCGACTACTGGGCGATGCCCGAGTTCGCCAAGTGGGTGAACGGGCTCAAGTACGACGGCGGCCAGCTCAGCGACGCCCAGCGGACGCTCCGCGACGACTACCGCCGGCTCCTCGCCCTCTCGACCCGCGACGCGATCGCGACCGGCGACTTCATAAGCCTCCAGGACGCCAACAAGGACGCCGGCACCTACTGTTCGCTCGGCCGCTGGTGCTACACCTTCGTCCGCCACAGCGGCGACGAGGCGTTCTTGATCACGGTCAACCTCAACCCCAACAACATGTACACGCTGGACCTGAAGGTGCCCGGCGCGGTCCTGACAGAGCTGGGCTTCAGCGCCGCGGAGATCATCAACCTCGACGACCGCATGCTCCCCGGCTCCGAGCCCGTCCCCGCGGAGGTCGCCAAGCTGACCGCCGAGGGGATCAAGCTCAAGCTCAACAAGTCGCAGGTCCGCGTCTTCTCGATGTCGGCCGCACGCTAGCGGCTGAGGCGGAGCTCCCCTCTGCCCGCGCGTAGTGCTCGTCGGTCCTCTCGGCCCGACGCGACGCAGCTGCAGGCCGAACCGGGGCGGACGAGGCCGGACGACGAGGCCGGACGCCGAGGACAAGCGAGCGCGTCCGGAGCTCGTCCGCGGAGCCCCGGACCTACGCTGGCGGATGAGGTGAGCGACGGGCTCGGGTGTGCCCGTCCGCCCCGTCCGCTCGCCCCCGCTCGTGCGGGTCGTCGCGGGGCGTGCGCTCCGGCATCCGCCCGGGTCAGCCCGGCTCGAGCACGAAGGGATAGGTGACGATAGAGTTGCCGCACCCCTTCGGGAAGCGCCAGCTCTTGACCGCCTCGGCCACGCAGAGATCCACCTCTTCGTTGCCCATCGACACGTCGACCTCCACCATCGACACGAGGCCATCGTCCTTGAGGACAAACTTGATCTGCAGCCGGCCCTTGAGGTTCGGGTCCTTGGCCAGGCCGAGGTTGTAGCAGTGGCGGACCTCGTGGATGTGAGCGCGGACGATCCTGCGGACGATCTGCCTGTCGATGGAGCCCAAGACCTGCGCCTTGGCCTGGCGGACGCGGGGCACCCGAGCTCCGCGACCGCCGAAGCCGGTCCCGATCCCAGTCCCGTAGCCCGCTCCGGACCCGCCGCCGCCCTTGCCGATGAGGCCGATGTTGCCGAGGCCGATCGTCCCCTCGCCCGTGGCTCCGCCGCCCCGGCCCGCGCCCACCAGCCCGAGCCCCCCGGCCGAGCCCTCCGCCAAGCGAGCGTCCCCCACGACGGCCCCCTCGGCGTCGCCGTCCGCGGAGGACGGCGCGCCCTTGTCGACCGCGACAAAGGAGGTGTACTCGGTCATGATCCTGCGCTCGATCGCCAGGGCCGTGACGAGCCCGCGGATCTTGTCGTCCTCGCCGCGGACTCGCTCTGCGCCGAGCCACTCGTCGATCTGCTGCCTGGCCCACATCGACGCCAGGCCGCTCGCGTTCTCCGCCCGCGAGAAGTCGACCTCGACGGGGATTCGCACCCGCTCCCCCGCGAGCCTCCCCTCGAGGTGGACGGTGCCGGCCGGCGTACCAGCGTAGGTGCCGTAGACGACGACGGGCTGACCGCTGAAGAGATCGGGGATCCTGCTCGGCAGCACCGCGTCGACCTCCAGGCTCCCCCAATCGACGCCGATGTCAGTGAGCACCGGGTCGTCTATCCGCTCGTAGAAACGATCGACCGCGACCTTCGGCGACTCCCCCGGGCCCATGTAGGTGACCGCGCCGCGGCCGAACCTCGCCATCCCCTCGAGGAGGTGACGGTTCACCGAGGAGCCGACGCCGAGGCTGAAGAGGCGGGCCCCGCCGATGTCCTTCTCCAGGGTCGTGAAGATGTCCTGCTCGTTGCCGATGTAGCCGTCGGTCAAGAAGAGGACCATCCGCAGGCGGTCCTCGTCGTGGGGCATCCCCAGCGCCGCCCGGATCCCGCTCAGCATCTCCGTCCCGCCCATGCTGACCACCTCGTCGAGGTAGCGCGCGGCCTCAGCCCGCGCAGCGCCGGTGTTCTCGATCGGAGCCGGTCCCAGAGAGGAGGCGGAGCGCGAGAAGTTGAGGATCTGGAACCTGTCCTCGGGGCGCATGTGCTCCAGGGCGTGGTTCACCGTCGCCTTCGCGGTCTCGAGCGGGGTCCCGCGCATCGACCCCGAGGAGTCGATGACAAAGATGAGCTCGCGACCGCGGACCTGCTCCGCGGCGACGATCTTCGGCGGGACGATCGTCAGCGTGAAGTGGCCTCCCTCCCCTCGCCTGTCGGCCTGGGCGACGAGCGAGGCCTGCGGAGCATCGCCGCGCAGGCCCCAGGAGAGGACGAAGTCGCGGCCGAGCGGCGCCCCTGCGCGGGCGAGCTCGACGAGCACGCCGTCCTCCTGCCGGTCGACGTCGACGGTGTGATACTTCGACGCGAGCCCCTGGATCCCGAGCGCCCCGCCCTCGATGGCGACGCTGACACCGAGCGGCGCACAGCCCTGGAGCTGAGCGGCGCCCGCTGGCGGGCCTAGCCGCGCGCCGTCGGTCCCCGCCGGTATGTAGCGCTCGCCGACCCTCGTCGGCAACGCCAGCTCAAAGCGGCCCCGCTCCTGGTGGACCGGCTGGACGAGGTGGATCGTCACCTCGATCGACTCGCCTGGGGCGATGTTGGCGAGGCTCTGGGTGAAGATGTTGGTCCGCTCCTGCTCGAGGAGGCCGGCGCGGCGCCCCTCGTCGCGGGCCTTCTCGTAGATCTTGCGGGCCTCTTCCCGATCTTTCATCTCCCCGCGGATGATCCGCGCGCCTATCCGGATCGCGTAGTCGTCGACCGCCCCGTCGTCGGCGAGCGGAAACGTGTAGACGCCGTCGATGGTCTCCGTGAACGGGTTGTGGAAGACCTGGGTCACCGTCGTCTCGGCGACCGTGCCGACGACGACCGAGTCAAACCGGCTCTCCTGCAGCGGCAGCGCGGCCCAGCCGTCCCCGCGGGGGACGAGCATCCGCGGGCTGTGGCTGGGCGCGGCGGGATCGATCGTCTCAGCCGCGAGCGAGGGCGGCCCGTCGGCGCAGCGAGCCGCCCCGCTCGAGCTCTCGCTCGCCACCAGCCGGCTGCGCTCCCCCTCAGGACCCGCCGCCCAGCCGACCGCCGGGAGCATCGGCGTCAGGGCTGAGGCTGAGGCCGCACCCTCCGAGCCCAGCTCCCCCGCGTCGCCGGCGTCGCCGGCGTGGTCGGCCTCCCACGCGATGTCCTCGTCGGGCCCGACCGTCCCCTCCGGGTTGGCCGTGCATGCCATCGCCGCGAGCGCACCCAGCCCCAAGATCCTCGAAAGTGTAGCGTGTCCCATCACAACCTCCCAGGGCCAGACAGCGCTCGCGCGCAGAGGTTCCCGCGCGTCCTCGCCCTGACCCCCAAGCCAACGCGCAGAGCCCCGAGCGCGGACGCCGAGGCCCGTGCCGCGACGGTTGACGTGCCCGTCGGCACGCGCTTTCATCCTCTCCGTGCGCTACCAATGCTTGATCTGTGGCTTCATCTACGACCCCGCGAAGGGCGACCCCGACAGCGGCATCGCCCCCGGGACTGCCTTTAAGGACATCCCCGATGACTGGGCCTGCCCGGAGTGCGGGGCGACCAAGGAGGACTTCGAACCGGTCGAAGACTGAGCAGAGAGCCCGCGGTGGGCTCGCCCGTCGAGCCGCGGAGCTCAGCTCAGCCTGCGCGGCCACAGGAGAGCTCCGACGCCCCGCTCAGAGCCCCGCGAAGGTCGAGAGCGGCGCGTCGACCCGAGCCGCCCAGGCGGCCTCGTTGTGCGGGGCCATCGGCTCCCACCAGTGCCAGAGGTCGACGTCGAAGGTGTAGCCGAGCCCGGCCAGACCGTCGCGTAGCTGGAAGTTCTCGCAGTAGTTGTCGTTCGCGACGGGATTGTCGTCGTCGACCCCGTCGTCGTCGCTGTCGACGCAGAGCTCGCCACCATCGCTGCCGCCGCTGTCGAGGTAGATCGCGAAGGAGCGCTTGCCGGCCGCCTCGTACATCTCGAGGATCGTCGGGTTGTGCACGCCGTCGCCGATCGACCCCCAGCCGACGGTGCCCGACATCGAGATCACCATGTCGTAGTCGTCCGGGTAGAGGTCGGCGATCGCGAAGGAGATGAGCCCCCCGAGCGAGGAGCCCATCACCGCGACCGCGGCCGGCTCACCGTAGGCCACCTCCATGCGCGGCCGGATCTCCTCGTGGACGAGCTTGGCGTAGTCGCCCCCCTTGCCGCCGACGACCATCCCTTGGAGCTCGTCCTCGGTGTGGGTGTACTCGTCGAGGCGCGCGGCCGTGTTGTCGACGCCGACGACAAGCATCTCCGGCGGGACGCTCTCGGCCAGCTTCCAACCGCCCCAGATCGCCTCCGGATCGAAGAGGTTCTGGCCGTCCGCGACGTAGACGACGTGGGAGAAGGCCCCGTCCGCAGGGACGTAGACCTGGAGGTCGCGGGGGGCGAGTCCGAAGCCAGCGACGCCGTACCAGCGCTCTAGGTGGACGGCGCTCGCCCGAACCAGCGAGTACTCGCCGAAGTCGTCGTAGTCGTAGCGTCGACCCATCGGATCGGCGGTGTAGTCGACGCCGTCGAAGAACTTGTAGCGAGCTCCGTCCGGCGCCGGGACGTCGACCTCGATCCAGTGAAGCTCGCCCGCGGTCGCCATCGCCGCCGGCTCCCAGTCGTTGAAGTCACCGGTCAGCGCCCAATCGCCGGGGCCGCAGAGGCAGGCGAAGAGGTAGGTCCCCTCGGCGCTGAGGACCGGCATTCCGCCCGAGTCCGCGATCATCTGCAGCGCCTTCGCAGGGTCGAGCTCGCCCGCGATCGCCTGCCGGAGGAGGTCCTCGTCGGTCTCCCGATCGCCCCCGGTCGTGGTCGTGCTCTCGCCCTCGGTCGTCGTCCCAGCGTCGGTGGTCGTCGCCAAGGTTGAGCCAGAGCCCTCGCTGCCGCCCGACGTCGCGGTCTCGCCGACGCCCGTCGTCGGCGAGGGGCCGCTCGTCGCCGACGTCTCCACGCCGCTGGTCGCCGACGTCTCCACATCGACGGTCTCCTGCTCTGCGCCGCTGCAGCCGGTGAAGGTGGAGCCCCACGCCAGCGCGAAGAGGCTGAGCGAGCGCAGCCCAGCGTCGTGACGGGATCGCGGAGATTGTGCAGATCTCAGGGCTTTCGCGGTGCTTCGGGTCATCGGAGTGTCGCTGGGGACGGATGATATCGCGCGTCGTCCTCCCCCGGATAGGGACGATCGACCCGACCGGCACTCCCCCCCAGATCTGTCGCACAGGGCCCGAAGCCGCTGCTAGCGTGGTTGAAGTGGCCGTAGAGACTGAGGACGCGCCGACGAGCGGCATCCGAGCGCGGCTCAAGAATCTCCTCGCCGCCCCGACCTTCGCTGACCTCGAGCAGCAACGGGTCGCCCGCATCCTCACCAACATCCTCCGGACCACCCTCGGCCTAATTCTCGTCGTCGGCGGTCTACAGGTCGTCCTCTCCGGCGTCTCGGAGGGGCTCATCAGCCTCGTCGGCGCCTGGCTCTTCGCCCTCCTCCTCTTCGTCCTCCTCCGCAGAGGCTACGTCCAGAGCGTCGCGGTTCTCTTCCTGCTCAACCTCCTCTTCCTGATCAACGTCCCCTCCATCGGCTTTGGCGGGATCCTCAGCCCCTCCCTCGGCGCCAACCTCTTGATCATCCTGATGGCGATCCTGACGGTCAGGACCTCGATCGTCATCGCCTTCGGCGCGCTGATCCTCGCGAGCCTCGTCGGCGTCTACCTCGTCGACGTCAGCGGACTCGCCTCGAGCCTGCCGATCCCGCTCACGCCGCTCACCCCCGAGATGGCGCTGATGACCTGGATCATCCACCTGATCGGCGCCATCTACTTCCTCTACCTGGCGATCCACAGCCTCGAGGATGCGCTCGGTCGGGCCCAGGCCGGCGAGCGCCGGGCCGCCGCCCTGCTCGACGAGGCCTCCATCGCCCGCGAAGAGGCGGAGGCGGCGAACCTCGCCAAGAGCCGCTTCCTCGCCAACATGAGCCACGAGCTGCGGACGCCGCTCAACATGGTCCTCGGCTACAGCGACATCCTCCTGGACGAGACCAGCGAGACGACGACGCTCGCCGAGAGCCGCGACGATCTCACCCAGATCCGCTCCGCTGGCGCCCACCTTCTCGAGCTTATCGACAATATCCTCGAGATCTCGCGGATCGAGGCCGGCACGATCCGCCTGGAGTCACTCCCCATCGACGCCACCGAGCTCATCGACGCCGCCGTCGAGCGCACCGCCGCCGAGATGAGCGCTCACGAAAACCGCCTCAAGATCGACATCGACGATAACCTCGGCCGCGTCGTCGGCGACCCCCGACGGATCCTCCAGGTCCTCGTCACGCTCGTAGGCAACGCCGCGAAGTTCACCGAGCGAGGGCAGGTGACCGTCACCGTCGCGCCCGACGGTGAGGGCGGCGGCGACGTCCGCTTCAGCGTCGCCGACACCGGCATCGGCGTCGATGCGGAGGCCCTACCCACCCTATTCGGCCACTTTGAGCAGCTCGACGGCTCCGCCTCCCGCCGCCACGGCGGCCTCGGCCTCGGCCTGCCGATCGCGCGCGGACTGGTGGAGATCATGGGCGGAACGATGCACGTCCAGTCGGAGCCCGGGCTGGGCAGCACCTTCGCCTTTGTCCTGCCACGACAGCCCCCCCAGATCCCTCCACGGCCTCGCCCGCTCCTGGTCTCCGGCGAGTAGTAGGGCGTCATCCTAGCGATCCCCCGACACCCACGGCTCACCCCTGCGATCGTCTGCCAGCTCAGACGCGCGTGTCGGCCCGCGTCGACCTCCGCGGCGCGCTCGAGGCCGAGCGGACGCCGATCACTGCGCTCGTCGAGGTCGGCAGGCCTCGGGGGCCGTGCCGCCAGCCCCTCCGCTCCCGCGTGCGCCGTGGAGAGGCGGCGCCGCGTCTTCGGCTGCGGTCGTCGACCAGGCGATCAGCTCGCGCACTCCACCAGCAGCACGCGATGGTAGCCGCGGGTGACGTGGAGGTTGGCGCGGTACTCGGGGTCCTCGCACATGGCCTCGTGGAGCGCCGCGAGGTTGTAGATCGGCACGCTCGGATAGACGTGGTGCTCGAAGTGGTAGTTCACGCCGTAGCTGAGCACGAAGAGGCGATCGAGGAGGGTCGGCAGGGTCGTGCGGGTGAGGCCGTAGGCGCCGGGTCGGGGCGGGATGCCGTCGTGCTCGGCGATCGTGCGGATCTCCTGGGCCGTGACCGTCCAGGTCAGCATCGGGACGACCCACATGGCCAAGAACCCGAGCCAGGCGTCGGTCAGGGTCAAGACGACGGCCAGGGTCGCGAGGTAGAGCGCCCGGGCGACGGCGAACTTGCGATCGGCCTTCGGCTGCGCGCTGGACTCCATGCTGAGCAGGAAGCGGGCGATACGAAGGGCGCCGCCGCCGAGGGTCGAGACGACGAGCCAGCGGAGGATCGCCCCGCGTGGCCGCGGGAAGACGAACTCCGCGTGTTCGCGGCGCTCGAGGTCCGGGTCGAGCTCGGTGCCGGTGTGCTTGTGGTGCGCGAAGTGGGTGCGGCGGTAGGCGTGGGTGCTGAGCAGGAGCATCGGCCAGGCGCAGAGCAGCTCGGAGAGCCAGTCGTTGAGCTGCTTGTCGCGCGCGAGGCGGTAGTGGGCGCCCTCGTGCATCATCACGGCGAGCGAGTGCTGCCTCGCGCCGATGAACATCACGGCGACGACGTAGAGCGCGGGGTGCCAGTGCTCCCAGCAGAGCACGGCGACGGTCAGCGCGGCGACCCACTCGCCGATGATCAGCGCCGTGCTCTTCCACGGCTGCACAACGGAGAGCTCGCGAACGCGCCCTGCATCGAGTTTTGGCGGCCCAACAACCTCAGACATCGCGTCGGCAACCTAGCAAAGGGCCCGGACGCCCGCCACAGTGACTTTGCCGGAGCTTCATCGCGCTCGCGGAGGTCGGCGAGCCGAGGGGTCGACAGGTCGACGAGCCCTCGGCGACGCACGTTCGACGATGACCGCGTCGTCGTCGCTGTCGAGTCCGGTCTCGCGCTCCGCGAGGAGCTCGTCGACGTAGCCGCCAGGTCGCCCGCGGGGGGCGATCTGAACATGCGGGAGGCGGGTGAATTGCTCGATCGAGCGCTTGCGGACGACACAGATCAGGCGGTCGGGCTCTCCTCGTGCTTGTCGAGGGGCGGAGCTTGGGGGGCTGTAGGCGGGCGGGCGAGGGGCGACGAGGCGGGTCCCTCGCGGACGCGGGTCCTCCCATGCCACGTGCTCGCCACGGGATAGGCTGACGTGCTTGAAGAGACAGGTACGCGTGTCTCCGCGCGAGGCACGGGTCCTCCCGCTGCGTCCCATCCGTCGCCCCTCGCTCGCCCGAGCAAGTCGTCCTGGGCTCCGCTACCGGGTGCGTAGAGGACTCGCGAGCGCAGACCTTCTCTCGACACATGCTCGTCGAGTCTCTCGCGCACCTGATGAGCGACAACGCGCATCGCCGGTCGAGCTTCGGTCCGTACCGAAGCCAGAGCCATCGAGAGCCTCCGAAACGCCTGTGATAACACCGAGCACGAAGCTGCCGCCGAGGAAGAGGTTGTAGACGTGGCTCAGGACATGCGTCGCTTCGTCGTAGCCGCGCTTGTTCTCGAAGACCTTCACGCGGCCGCTGATCGAGCGCCGGAGCTTGAGGCGAGCGAGGGAGCCGCGAGCGTGAGCCCAGCGAAGGGGGTCACAGGAGCCGGGTCGACGACCAACTCTACCGGCGGAGGCTCGAGGCTCTTGCACTTCGGTCAAGCGCTTGCCTGTGGGCTCCGTTCTCGCCGACGGTCGGCCTTGAGATAACTCGCGCGAGTTGTCCCGCTCGGTGTTCTCACTGGGGCCTCGGAGGCTCGCGCTCGCTTGGACTTCGACACGGGCCGAAGTTCGACCGACGATGCGCGTTGTTTCTCATCATCGTCGAGAGTCTCGACGAGCACGTATCGAGCGAAGACATACGGGAGCAAGCGATCCACGTACCCGCAAGCGGAGCGCCGACAGACTCGCTCGGGCGAGCGAGGGGCGACGGGTGGGACGCAGCGGGAGGACCCGTGCCTCGCGCGGAGACACGCGTACCCTGTCTCTTCAAGCAGCTCAGCTTGACCCGTGGCGAGCACGTGGCATGGGAGGACCCGCGTCCGCGAGGGACCCGCCTCGTCGCCCCTCGCCCGCCCGCCTTCAGCCTCCGAGCTCCGCCCGTCGTCAAGCAGGAGGTGAGCCTTCACCCGCGCCCGAGCACTCGGGCGGCAAAAGTCCGCGTGAGCGCACTTTTACACGGAGCTGGGGCGCGGTTTCACACCAGCGCTTGTTTTAGGCCTAGGAGCTCGCTCGGGCACTCCGCTCCGTGGAAGTAGGCGCCGTCGCAGCGCGCCGAGTCGGCGTCCAGACAGAGCATCCGCAGGTGCTCGCGCAGGCCCTCGTGGGAGACGCCCGCGAGCCGCGGCGCCCAGGGTTCCTCGTGCGCTAGGCGAGTAGTACGCCGTCCTCCGAGCGATCCCCGGACAACCACGGCTCGCCCGTGCGACACTCTAGGGATGGACCGGCGGACGATCCCATCCCTCGCAATCGGCGCGCTCGCGGTCGCCTGTGCAGTGGGCGCGTTTGAGAGGCCGAGCCAGGCGCCCGCCCCTCTGCCACAGACCGAGGCCCTCCCCGAGGGGGCCGACTACGCGGTGATCCAGGGGGTCGTCTTGGACCGTGAGAGCGGCGAGGTCTATCCGGACGCGATCGTCATCCTCTCTTGCCACTGTCTCGAAGAGGCGCGAGAGGCCATGACAGACGGCAACGGCGTCTACCGCTTCGGCGACCTACCGGAGGGTCAGTACACCGTCAACGCGCTCTACGGGAAGGCCGACGTGTCGCAGATCATCCACCTCAAGAAGGGCCTTCGTACCCGCATAGACTTTCGGATCGAGCCGAAAAACGAGTTCGTCCGGACATGAGCGAGCGGGCCCAGAGGTCGTCGCCCTGGTCGGCGACCTTCGGCGCGAGCCAGGCTCAGGCGGCGGGCCTCGCCCCGCTACCGAGCCCGTTCTCCGCCGCGCTCGCCTCCGCCGATCGCCTCCGCCGACGCTGGCTCGGCGCCCTCGGCAGCCCCGGTCGCGCGCTCGTCCGCAGGCGTGAGCTCCGGATCGCCGTCCTCTTCTCGGTCGTGATCGTGACCGCGCTGGTCGGCTCGCTCGTCGCCCCCTTCTGGCTCCTCCTCCTCAGCCCGGTCGTCTGGGGCGTGCCCCACGTCGTCGCCGACATTCGCTACCTGGTCGTCCGCAGCGGCTATCACCAGCGCCCTGCGATCGCGTTCCTGGGCGGGGCGACGCTGCTGTGGATGGCGGTCGGCGGCCCGCTGGTCGAGGGCCTCCTCTGCACCGCGGGTGTGGCCCTGCTCGCCCGCGCCGGGCTCCTCCGCCGCCTCGCCGTCGCCGCGACGATCGCCCTCTTCGCCTACGGGCTCGATCGCCTCGGTCGCTACGGCAACATCACCTTCGCCCACCTCCACAACTTCACGCCCCTGCTCCTCTGGTGGATCTGGCGTCGGCGCAACGGCAGGCTCCACTGGATCCCGCTGGCGCTCCTGGCCCTCGCGACCTGCTTTCTCCTGAGCCCCTTCGCCGTCGAGGTCGCCCAGGCGCTCGGCGGCCTGGGATGGTTCAGCGCCGAGATGGGCCCGCAGGCCCAGCTATGGCGGCTCGCCGCCGATCTCGACCCCGCGTGGGGGATGCGCCTGGTGCTCCTCTTCTGCTTTAGCCAGTCTGTCCACTACGCGCTCTGGCTCCACCTCCTGCCCGACGAGGATCGCGACCGGGCGACCCCGCTGACCTTCCGCGCGACCGTCGAGGGACTGCGGGTCGACCTCGGCGACGCCGGCTTGGCCGTCGCCGCGCTGCTCTCCGTAGGCATCACGGCCTGGGCCGTCTTCGACCTCGTCGAGGCCAACGAGGGGTACTTTCGTATGGCCCAATTCCACGCTCACCTCGAGGTCATGGCGATCGCCCTCCTCCTCCTCGAGGGCCGCATCCGACATGTCAGTTGAAACAGGTTCCCTTCGCGAGGCCAGGCTGCGCGGTTCATGCCGCGGTGAAGGGGCCCAAGGGGGCTGCCCGTGCCTCTGTGTCGATATCAGGCGAGGCCGAGACACAAATGGCCGCGAACGTCTTCGAACGCCGGCCTCGCAAAAGGCCCGTATCCTACCGAGCAACGCGAGCGCACAGCCCCCTCGCACCGGGCGAGCGTCCCCTGGGCACGTACCTCATCACCATCCCGGACCCCGCGCGGACCCACCCGCCGCTCGCCGCTGTGCTCCTCATTGTTGCTGGGGCAGGTCCGCGCTAGTCTCGCCCTGCGCGGGCGGTCCCTAGCGGCTCTGATACGCGAAGATTCGAGGAACGACATGAACCAGGATGAGCTGATCCAACGATGGGTGAAGGTCTTCAATGAGCGTGATGTTGCAGCGTGCTCTACGCTCTACGCCGAGGGCGCCTCGCTGCACGTCGCCTTCGCTCCGCCCGTCGAGGGGCGCGCGGCGATCGCAGAGATGTTCGCGGCCTACTTCGCCGCAGCCCCGCTTCATTGTCTCATCAAGCACCTCTACGGGGCTGAAGGCGGCCGGGTCATCCTCGAGTGGGAGGACGCCGTCGGGCTCCTGGGCGTAAACATCTACGAGATCGAAGACGGGCTCATCATCCGTCAGCGCAACTACTTCGATCAGCTCTCCTTCCTGCGGCTGAACGGACTGCCGACACCTTCGCTATAGCCATACTGCTCGCGCTGCTCCCCCGACAAGGTCCCCACGGAGGACGGCCGCTCTCGACAACCATGCCGCGCAGCGTCAGTCGGCGGCGCAGCGAAACCCGACCGTCGCATAGCCGTACTCGGGGGTGAGGGCGTAGCGATAGGAGGCCCGGAGCACCTCGGGGGGATCGTAGAAGGATCCGCCGCGGACCCCTCGCAGCCTGCCCTGCAGCGATCCCGAGGGGTTGCGCGTTCGGGTCCGACGGTAGGTGTCGCGATAGCGATCGTGGACCCACTCGCTGACGTTCCCGGCCATGTGCTGCAGGCCGAAGACGTCCTCGCGTGAGGTCAGGGCGTCGACGTCCACGGGGAGGCGCCCGCACTCTGCATAGTTGGCGCTGGCACAGTCGGGCTCCTCGTCACCCCAAGGGTAGATCCGTCGATCTCCGCCGCGGGCCGCGACCTCCCACTCCAGCTCCGTCGGCAGGCGCTTGCCGAGCCACTCGCAATAGCTCTGGGCCTGCGCCCAGGTCACGCAGACCTGAGGCGCCAGAGGACGGAGGAACGCCGGCGGTAGCGCGGCTCCAGGCTTAAACCCCTCGCCGGTCCACGCGTAGCAGACACCCAGATCGACGACCTCGCAGGCGCCCGCGCGGCGACAGTGCTCATAGTCGCGGCGGGCGACCTCCTGGCGATCGATGCGATAGCTCGAGAGGCCGCGCAGCTGCGGGGTCTCGTCCTCCTCGCACCCGCTGTCTGCGTCGGTGCAGCCGCGAAAGTACCGACCGCTGTCAATGCTCGCGCTGGCGCCGAACTCGGCCCTGTCTCGCAGGACATCCTGTGATTCGCCGCTCAGGTGCGCGCGCATGGCCGACTCCACAGCGACCACCCGCGGATGATCGGGGTATTCGTCGTAGACCCGGAGAAACCTGCGGATCGCGGCGACCCCGACCGCCCTCGGCTCACGCTCGAGCATGCGCAACAAAACCTCGTGATCACCGTCCAACACCGGGTAGAACGCCCGCCAACGCTGGAGGTAACGTCGCCAGCGAGCGCACTCGCGGTCGATGAGCGCGTCGACCCCAGGATCCTTCGCCCGCAGGTGACACCAGGACTCCTTGAGCAGCTCCGGCGAGGTCGTCGGATCGTCGGCCCGCGTCAGCAGCGGCGCGAGATCGGCCCGCACCTTGGCGCTTTGGGCCTTCCATCCGGCGATCGGCGGTGGACGTCGAATCCGCGCCCCGCCTGCGAAGCGGAACGACGCCGCCCGCGGCGACGCCTCCCCTCCGGTGTCGCCGACGAGCCCGCGATCCTCCGGCTCACCGAGCAGCGCCTCGATCGTCGGCGCGCTCGCCTCTCCCTTGCCCGCGAGGACGAGCCGGCGACGGCTCTGGCCGAGGATCCGCGGCGGCAGATCGCGGCTGTAGTCGCTGATCGCGTTCGTGATCGACGCCAGGAAGTCGAGCGCCTCGATCCCGTGGACCCGCCCATCCGCCGCGAAGAAGCGGCGGTTCAACCACGGGCGGCTCCGCTTCGTGTCGGGCGACCCATCGTCGCCCCAGCCCTGCAGCGCGCCCAGGGCGAGGTAGCTGAGCGCAGGACGGTTCCCCCCGGGGAGGGTCGCCAAGCAGCGATCGCCGATGCCCGACGTCATCACCATCCCCCGAACCCCGCGCAGCCCCCCCTCGCTGGTCTCCGTGACGATCTTCGCCGCCGTCCGGCCGACTCGCGGCGTGAAGTGCATCGCCGAGGGCTCCCACGACGAGCCGTAGAGCACCGGCTCCGCCCCGCCGAGCATCGCCTCCGAGAACTCGACCCCGGGCGGGCCGCAGGCGTCGAGCACGAGCACGACCGGCGCCTCCGACCAGTCCAGGAGATCCTTCGTCATCGCCAGCAACGGCAAGGCCTGACCGCTCTGGAGAGGCTCCACCGTCGGCGCGCCGTAGGTGAGGAGGACGCTGCCGACCTTCGGGAAGGTCTGAACCAGCGGAGTCACGCTATAGCCTATGATGATAACCCAGACCGCCCCGCCCGGATCGGTCATCTGCCCAGCGCTCTGGACAGCGGCCAGGATCTCGGCGGGCTGCGCATCGGGTCCCTCGAGCAAAAAGATGCTCTCCGGTCGCAGGCCGCGGATCTCGCTAAAGTAATGCACCCACGCGGCGGCGTTCTTCGCCCCGCCGGGGCGCGGCGGGAGGTGCTGATAGGCGCTGAGGTCGATCACGAGCGCCGCCTCGCTGACGGCGTTGCGCGGAGTCTCGACCCCCTCTCCCGGCACGGGGAGCGCAGGCCAGCGCAGCTCCTCCTCGAGATCGACGAGGAGCCGCGGCTCTTGAATCGCCGCAAGATCCGCTTGCTCATACGGGAGCAGACAGCCGGAGGATGCAAGACCTACGAGAGGGGCGACGAGCAGCGCCGCGGCCCGCCAAGACCCCCCTCCGAACCGGGCACCGCTCTCCCCCGCAGGCGCGGAGCATGGACCGGGCTTGCCCGCCGAATTCACAGCGCCGAGGCTACCAGATCGCGAGGCTGAGCGCTGATCCGGTCGCGACCATGCGCCTCCCATGCGCCTCCCATGCGCCTCCCATGCTCCTTCGCCAGCATCGATCGAGAGCGCGCAATGTGCCCCGTGGGTGACGCTTGACAGGGAGAGCTCCTCCGACCAACGTCGACCTCGAACGATGATGCTCTTGCCGCATCGCCTCGCGCCCTTCGTCAGCGTCCTCCTCGTCGTCGCCATGCTGCCAGCCCAAGCGATCGCCGCGCGGGCGCCGATATCGTCGCTGTCGAGCGAGACCTACGCCCTTCGCCCGAACAGGGCAGACCTCTCGCCGGAGACCAACTCGGCGGAGGATCCCCCCTCACGCCAACCTGCGGATCGGGCCGACGATGCTCCGCCAAGCTCCGCGATCGATCCATCCTCATCCTCATCCTCAGCCTCAGCCTCAGCCTCAGCCTCGAAGACCGCCCGCTCTGCAGGCGACACCGAGCTCTCGACCGGTCGACCCGCCCCCCCTCTCGCCCCGGGGTCGACCGGGAGCGGAGTGCCGCCGTGGCTCGATCTGCCGGCGGGCGGAGAGATCGAGGTGGACCCGGTAGAGCGCCCGCTCCGAGCCCCCTCGAGCATCGCTCCAAGCATCGTCAGACCTGCCGCCGAAGAGGGACCCGCGCTGAGCCCGATCGCCTCCGCGGGATCACTCGCCGCTCCGACGGCGCCCCTCGAGGTGCCGATGACCGCGCTCGAGCTTCGCGCCCGCAGTCGAGTCTCCGTCGAGCGCTACGACCTCACCCTCGGCGAGTGGGTCCTGGTCTGCGTCGCGCCCTGCCGAGCCGACGTACCCCGGGGCTCGCAGCTCCGGGTACCGCGCGACCGGGGCCACGACGTCCCCGGTTTGAAGCGGCTCCGACTTGATGAGGCGCGCAGCGAGGTGACGATCAGCCTCCGCGGAGGATCGCTCAAGCAGAGCTGGGCGGGCGTAGGTGTATCGCTCCTCAGCCTCACCGGGGTCATCGCCGGCGCGGGCATGCTCTACGCCTCCCGGGATCACAGGGACTCGGCCAGCCGCACCGACGAGAGCGTCTACCTGATCGCTGCGGCCTCCGTCATGCTCGCGATCGGCGTCGGGATCACGATCGCCGGCAGGAGCCGGATCCGCGCAGGTCGTCCCCGGCGGACCCCGCGGGTCCCCGGCGCGATCGCCTTCTAGCGGCCCACTCCGCTCCTCATCGTGCCGCCGCACTTCGAGCCGACACAGACAGCGGAGCACGACTCGCAGCTTCGCGGGGGCGCAATTTTTGCCCACAGGCGCTGGTGTATTCTCGCGTGGCCCATGCTCCGCTCCGCTCCTCTCGTTCTCTCGCTCTCGTTCTTCATCGGAGTCGTCGCCGCACCACGGCCCGCAGAGGCGTGTCAGTACGACAACTGCCAGTCCGAGGGAGCGGTCTCGAAGCCCGAGGGTCTCTCCCTCGCCCTGCCCTTTGAGGCAGGAGAGAAGGTCCAGGTCCTCTCCGGCTACGGCCCGAACGCAGGCTCGTCCCTCCACTGCCGCGCGCAGGACAGCTCCTGCGCGAACGACTGGCACGCGCTCGATCTCGTTCTCCCCGACCGCCCCAACTGGGGGAAGGGTCAGCCAGTCCTCGCGGCGACGAGCGGGACAGTCCTCGCCGCCGGCTGGGGCACCTCGGGCTGGGCCGCCTACGGACGACGGGTCTACGTCGAGCATGTGTATGACGGCCACAGCTACACGACGATGTACGCCCACCTCGACAGCGTCAGCGTCAGCGCCGGGCAGAAGGTCTCGCAGGGCGATCTCCTGGGGACCCTCGGGCAGTCCTGCAACGAGGCTGAGAGCTGCGGCAATTTCTCGACGCCTCACCTCCACTTCGCCCTCCACCGCGACGCGAACTTCGGCGGCTCGGGGAGCGGCGGATCCTACGGCGGACGGGCGACCTTGCCTGAGCCGATCGACGGCTACACCGGGCTCTCCCAAGGGGATGAGCTGCTCGCGCAGGGCGACGAAGAGCCGCCGCCGATGGAGTGTCTGCCGATCCCGCCCGAGGGCGCGACCCTCGAGGATGACGGCCCCTGCATCCTCATCGGCGGCGCTCCTGAGAACTACGCGACGATCGACGGCCATGGCGGCCACGCCCTCCACACGGCCCTCGACAACCCCTCGCCGGACTACATCGAGGGCGGGATCTGGACCCTCGATCTCGAAGAGGCCGGCGAGTACGAGCTCTCCGTCTACATCCCGAGCGGGCTCCCGAACCCCGCGGCCCAAGCCACCTACAAGATCGCCTACGGAGGCGCGACGACCAAGGTCTACCTCGACCACGCGGCCAACGCGGGAGGTTGGGCCTCGCTCGGGGTCTTCACCCTCGCGGCGGGCGGCGACCAATGGGTCCGCCTCGGCGACAACTACGACCTTCCGGGCGACGTCGGGCGACGGATCGCCGTCGACGCCCTCCGCGTCGCCCCCTCGGCCGCCTGTGAGTGTGGCCCAGAGGGGGCTATGGAGAGCCTCCCATGCGGGTTCAACGGCGAACAGGTTCGGGTCTGCGATGGCTGCTCCTGGGGCCCGTGGTCGACCTGCGACGGTGAGTCGACGACCGGTGATACGACCGACTCGGACGGCACGGACGGCACGGACGGCACGGGCGGCACGGACGGCTCTGGCTCTGGCTCTGGCTCTGGCGGCGAGACTACGGAGAGCGGCGGCGCGACCTCGACCTCCGGGGGCGAAGACACCGCTGCGACGTCGGTCAGCCCTGACTCGGCGGGGTCGGCCTCAGCGACCGGTCCGAGCGGGCTCAACCCGAACGACGCGGAGGCTGGCTGCTCGTGCACGGCGGACGGCGACGCCCCGTCTCCCGCAATCCTCGGGCTCGGCCTCCTCCTCCTGGTCGTCGCTCGCCGGCGCGACGAGTCCTGAACCGAGCGCAGATCGAGCTCCAGCAACCCACATCGGCAACGTCACGATCGAAGCTCCGCTCGTCCGCTCGTCGTGCGGTCCGCGACCGGATCACGGCCGCACCGCGAGCGCGCTGGCTGCATCCGATGCACGCCCTGACGAAAATTGTGCTGCCCCGCGCCGCGCCTGCGCGCTCTGCCGTCCGCTAGCCTCGGTCGTTCCCCAACGGACGGAGCCGGAGCGATGCTCGAGACCCTCTTCAACCTCAGCGCCCTCTCTGACGCCGAGCGCCTCCGCCTCGACGGCGCCCGGACCCACCTCGTCGTGCCCGCGCGGGGCGGCGGACCTGCGGTCGCCTGGCGGGTCCTCCCGGCCGCAGCGCTCGCGCCCCACCTCCTCCAGACGATCGCCCTCGGCGAGGTGACGCTGACCCACGGCGGCGGCCTGGTCCGTCTCCGCCTGGGCGGCGCCGACCGTTGGACGATCGACGCCGGCCGCTTCGCCGGCGCGCCGACGCTCAAGGTCGTCAAGGAGAGCGCGGGCCGCCTCCGGATCACCCTGAGCGGCGCCCGCTTCCCCGGCATGGAGATCCCAGCGGACTTCGTCGCGACGATCTACCGGAGCCGCGCGCACACCTGGGCCCTCGACCTCGCCCTCGAGTGGGGCGGCTTCGCCTGCCGCGGTCTTCCGCTCGTCGGCTTCCTCGACGGCTCGGCGAAGGCGACCTCAGCGATCGCCCTCGACGGCCGCCTCTGCCCGCTCGGGAGCGAAAGCGAGGCTGTCAGCGCCGGCCTCGCCGTCGCCACCTTCAACCCCTCGTGGCTCATCCTCGTCGCGGGACCGTCGATCGTCCGCCTCCACGGCTTCGGTGAGAGCGTCGTCCGGCACCTCTTCGCCGTCGGCCTGATGGCCCCGGACGCGGCGAGCGTGATGCTCGCCCCGCCAGACCTGCGGACCGCGCTGGTCCTCGGCGCCGACGCCCCCTTCGGCCTCGATCTGTGGCCCCCCGACGCGACCGGCTTTGACTTCGCCGACGACGACGCGCCCTTTCGCCGGCTCCTCCTCGAGGTCGGCGAGGAGACCAGCGGCGCGGCGAAGCGGGCCGTCGTGGCCCTCAGCGTGCCGGAGTCGGTGATCGGCTTCGGCCCGGCGCCCGACGTCCGCCGGTCGACCGGCGAGCGCTACCGCGTCGCCGTGTCGATGCCTGTCTTTGTCGCCATCTTTGACGGCGACGCTCGCCTCCTCGGCCGCGGAATCGTCGGTGTCCTCGCCGATCGCACGGTCGGGCTCCACACCCCGCGGCTCAGCGTTCTCGCCGGTCGCCCCGCGGCCCATCGCCCCTTCGTCGTCGGCCGCCTCGCGACCGCCGACGGCGAGCGCGTCGTCCTCCAGTGCGAGCTCGAGTGGCGAGCGCACGCAGCTCGCCCCGGCGGGGTCGTCGTCGATCCGAGCCCGCTCCCCCGCCCGGTCGCCCTGCCGATAGTCTACGGAGAGGCCGCCCCTCCGCCCTCGCCCGCGATCGGCGAGCTCCGGGTCGGCCTCTCCGCGGGCTCGCGCGTCACCTCGCCCGCCGGCATCTTCACCCAGCTCCTGCGCCCGCGAGACCTCCTCACCCTGACGCTTGAGCTCCGCGGCCTGCGGATCATCGCCGCCGGTGAGGGGGCGACGCTGGCCCGCGCTGCCGGGGCGAGCGAGGCCCGCCTCATCGTCTTCTTCCCGCCGCAGTCGGTCGGCGAGGAGGCCTTCCACGAGCCCGAGGTCGACGACCCGCTGGTCAACGTGAAGCCGCCGCCGGTCGCCGCCTACATCGCCGCGCCGAGCCGCCTCGCCTTCACCCTCGCGGCCGCGAGCCCGACCCTCCCCTTCGACCTGGAGACCCTCCTCGACTGGCAAGACGAGCGCCTCTCCCCCCACCTGGCGCCCGCGGCCGTGAGCCCGACAGGGATCGCGATCGTCCCCGAGATCCGGCCCCCGGCGGACGACGAGAGCGCGATCGAGGCGCCCTGGCGGCTGATCCTCTCGCCCGATCAGCACGGGATCTGGGAGCATCCCCACGAGGTCGCCGAGCACGGCCGCTGGACAGCTCTCTGGCACACCCGCCTCGGTCAGCGAGCGATCATCGGGGTACGCCCGCGACTCCCGGGGCCCGCCACCCCGGTCGCTCCGGTCAGGCCCCGCACCCCGCTCACGCCCCGCACTCCGCTTACGCCCCGCACTCCGCTCATTCGCCCCCCTGACTCGCTGGGGACGTCGAGGGGGCGGGTCCTCCGACCGATGAGGCCCGGCCTCGGCCTCGCCCTCCGGCGGATCGGCGATAGACCGGTGATCCGGGCGATCTGGACCCCGGGCTACCCGGACGCGACGCCGCAAAACCCAGGGTCGATGGACATGTCGCTCACGCGGAACGATCGCCGCGACCTGGTCTATCAGTCGGTGAAGAGCGACGCGCCAGAGGCCGAGCTTGTGCTCCTCTCGAGCCTCGGCGCTTGGCTCGACGTCGAGGGGCGCTGGCGCGACGAGACCCTGCCGCTCCTCTCGTGGATCCACCGGGCGACGATGGGCCGCGACCACTACGTCAGGATCGTCCGCCGCGGCTTCCTCTTCCCCTACGGCCACCGCGCGGTGATGATCACGATCACCGAGCGCAAGCTCCAGCAGCAGCCGGTCGGTCGCCTCGCCGCCTACCTCCGCCGGCGGATCTTCGTCGTCGTCGTCGAGCCCGAGGTCGCCTACCTCCCGGGCGACGCCGGCCGCTTCGCCCACGACGGCCGCGAGCTGCCCTTTGAGCGGGTTCGGATCGTCGATCGGATGACCCCGAACCTCGACAGGATCCCCCCCCTCCCCCAGCCCGATCCGCACGCGATCCGGATCCCCTCGCCGACCGGACCTATCCACTGGGACCCAGAGGAGGCCTTCTGGCTCCGGGTCAGCGGCGAGGACCTCGGCCTCAACTTCATCGCCCACGACCGCGAGGGCGGCCGCGTCGACTTCACCGCGCCGGTCGCCTTCATCGCCCAACCCTCGCCGACCGAGCCGGCGGGCAAGATCGGGGCGATGGCGAGCGCCGCCGCGGCCAGCCTCGCCGACGGACCCGCGAACCGCCGCACTCGCCCGCTCGGCGGCAAGCCCCTCGCCTTCGCCCCGAGCCTGACGCCCCGCGACACCACGGTCGAGGCCGCGTCGATCACCTTCGCAGCCTCGACGACGCCCTGGTCCCTCGGCGACGCCCACCGCCCCTTCTACCCGTCGATGGCCGGCGCCGAGGTGGTCGCGCCGACGCTCCGCCACTTCGGCGGCGACGCATCCGCGCTCGCCGTCACCTACCACGCCAAGTACCTGAGCCAGGGCTTTGACGGATCCGGCGACGTCTTCCTCGCAGCGACCGCTCCGCCGGCCCTCGCCTTCGGCGGCGGCCGGTCGACCGATCAGGTCGGCGGCCTCGTCACCCCGAGCATGCGGGTCGGCGGCCTCTCGCGCTCGCTCGGCCTCGTCGGCGAGGGGCTCGGAGCGCTCGACAGCGGCACCTTTGACCCCGCCTCCTACTTTGGCTCCACCCTCGACACCCGCCTCCTCGGCGGCATCGCCCTGAGCGCGATCCTCGGCTCCCCGCCGCTCTCGGCCGGCCAGACCCCGCTCTGGCGCGAGGAGGAGGCCGGCGGCCGCCGGATCTATCGCCTCGCCTGGACGACCACCGCCTTCAAGGACAGCGGCTTCTTCCGCCGCACAGGCGGGACCTCGCTGACGATCGAGGCCGCGGCCGAGGTCAGCGCAGGCGGCCAGGTCAGCGGCAGCACCAGCGCGACGATGACCGCCTTCCGCGTCGAGCTCTTCGAGGTGATCGGGATCGACGTCGCCAAGCTCGCCTTCATCGCCCGCCCCGGCGAGAAGCCCGACGTCGACGTCCACATCACCGACGTCCAGATGCTGGGCGCGCTCTCCTTCGTCAACAAGCTCAAGGACTTCCTCGACCTCGCCTCGTTCGCGGACCCGCCCTCCGTGACGGTGTCGGCGAGCGGCGTCGAGGTCGGCTACAGCGTCGCGATCCCGGCGATCACGGTCGGCGTCTTCTCGCTGCAAAACCTCACCCTCGCGGCCGCCCTCACCCTCCCCTTCGACGGCTCTCCGCTCCGCGCTCGCTTCGCCTTCTCGGCCCGCCACGACCCATTCACGATCACCGTGATGATCTTCGGCGGCGGTGGTTTCTTCGCCCTCGGGGTCGGCCTCGACGGGGTCGAGAGCGTCGAGGTCCTGCTCGAGTTCGGCGGCACCTGGGCCCTCGACTTCGGCGTCGCCTCCGGAGGGATCTACGCGATGGCGGGGATCTACGTCCGCTACGAGGATCCGGCGACGACCGAGCTCACCGGCTACGTCCGCGCCGGCGGCGGGATCTCGGTGATGGGGATCGTCTCCGTCAGCATCGAGTTCTACATCGGCCTGACCTACCAAAAGCAGGGCGACACGGCGGTCGCCTGGGGCGAGGCCTCGCTCACCGTCGAGGTCGAGGTGCTCTTCTTCAGCGTCGGCTTCTCGGCGACCGTCCGCCGCGAATTCTCCGGCTCCTCGGCGAGCCCGACCTTCGCCGACGCCCTCTCCAGCGACGAGTGGGCGGCCTACTGCGCCGCCTTCGCCGCCTGACCCCCCTCGGAGATCGATCGATGAAAGCGACCATCCTCTGGACCGTCCTCCCCCGCGGCGTCCTCGCGAACGGCGACCTCTCCCTCTCGATCCACGCCTCGCCGCGGCTCGTCCCGGACGGCGCCTCGGCTCCGCTCTCGGCCTTTCGCGACCTCCAGGATCCCGCCTCGGCGTCGACCAATTGGGCGAGCCACGAGTTCTCGTTCGGCCTCGTCGTCGACGACGGCGCAGCGACGCCGCTCCCCCGTCGGAGGCCCCGACCCTACGTGACCGTCCGCGCTGATCGAGACGCGCTCGACCCTGTCCTTTGGGGCAAGCTCTTCGCGAACGTCACGGTCCAAGGCCATAAGCCCCGCGATCTCCGAGGCCGACGGATCCGCTCCTTCCCGGTCGGCCACGTCCGTGACTTCGTCCGCGAGCGCACCGTCGCCGCGGCCCTCGCGAGCCCCGACGAGCTCCCGCAGCTGCCGGGCCGCAAGGGCCCCTTCGGCGGCCTCGACTTCACCAACCCGGAGCGCCGGGCGAAGCTCGGCAAGCTCCTAGACGCCCGCCTCAGCGAGCACGGCTACATCCCCGCAGGCGACCCGGACCCGACCCTCGACTTCTTCCAGGCGCTGGTCTTCCACGGCTTCAAGGGGCGGGCCTACGACGCGCCGATCCACCCCCCCAAGATCGACTTCCACTCCGCTCTCGCGCTCCTCGCCGACTACCCAGCGCTCCTCCGCCGCCTCGGCCTCGTCTTTGACCTGGTGGTCAAGGCCCCGGCCCACGGCTTCACGCGGATGCGGGTCGTGCCGAGCTTCGGCGCGAGCTCGATCCCGGCCGGGGTCTACGACGCGGTCACCCCGTGGACCGCGATCACCTACGCCGCCGGCGCGACCTTTGAGGCCACCCCAGCCGACCCGAGCGAGCGCCGCGGCGGCTTTCTCGACCTCCGCCGCCCGGCGGTGCAGATCGATCAGGTCGACGTCGACGGGGCTGCGCTCAAGGCGATCCAGTTCGCCGAGACGAGCGCCAGCATCGAGGCCAAGGGGAGCTTCGGCGCCCCCTCTCACGGCGGCCTCCCGGCCCTGCGCTCCGGCGGCATCGCCGTCAGCCTGGTCGATCGGGCAGGCCGTCTAAAGCGGACGATCGACGCCAACGGCGCGCTCGAAGACGCGCTCGCCAGCGGCGGCGGCGGCTCGATCGTCCTCCAAGCCGAGGCCCTGACCCGCGGTCTCCGCTTCGACGTCCTCGACCCGTCCAGCGGTCGCTGGCGATCGCTCCACCGGCGCACGCCCAACCTAACGATAACGACAGGCGATGCGATCAGGCCGATCGCGCCGCCGCTCGCCGAAGACGAGGGGGTCTTGACCGCCTCCGTGACCGCCCCGACCGATCCGGCGAAGGGCGACGACCTCTACCTCCACGAGACCCTCTGCCGCTGGAGCGGCTGGAGCCTCAGCGTCGAGCGGCCGGGCAAGCGGGTCGACCGCAAGGGCCATGGCATCGCCGACTCGGCCAACCCGGCGATCAACGACCTCGGCCTCGCCGCGTCCTACGCGGTCGCCCCGGGCTCGCTCCCTCGCCTGCGCTTCGGCGCCCGCTACCGCCTCCGCGCCCGCCTCGTCGACATCGCCGGCAACTCGCTGCCCTGGGAGAGTGAGGACGCCACAGCCGCGAGCGCTGAGGTCCCCTACCTCCGTTTTGAGCCCGTGGCCGCGCCGACCCTCAGCCGCGAGGCCGAGCCCCGGCCCGGTGAGTCGATCGAGCGCCTCGTGATCCGATCGTTCAACGCCACGCCCGAGCTCGACGCGGTCGCCAGCGCCGAGAGCACGGCCCGCGGGGTCTTCCCGCCGCGCACCTCGGTCCTCGGCGCCGAGCAGCACGGGCTCCTCGACGGCGCAGGCGGGATGATGGGAGCTCCTGCGACCTACGCCAAGCTCGCCGCCCGCGACCCTGTCCAGCCGCCTGAGGTCACCGCGACGCCGACCAGCGCCGTCCCCCGACCGCTGGACGCGATCCACTACCTCCCGGATCCGCTGGCGGTCGGCGTCCACCTCCGCGACGTCCCCGGCGCGGACGGCCCCCTCGACGTCGACTGCGCCGCGACATGGCCCGACGTTCAGCCCCTCCGGATCGTCCTCGCCGAGGGGAGCGGAGCGCCACAGTGGGACGAGGCCGCCCGGACGCTGACGATCGCGCTGGCCAAGGGCGAGACCCGGACGATCCGCCTCTCCTCGCGCCTCCCCGGCGACGAGGCCCTCACCACCCTCGGCGTGTGGCGTTGGATCGCTGAGAATTGCCCGCCCGGCTGGGCCGCCGAGGCCCGCCGACGGGGGCTCGCCGGCGAGCTCTGGCAGCTAACCCCGAGCCGGACGCTGACCCTGGTCCACGCGGTCCAGCAGCCGCTCCGACGGCCGAACTTCGCCGCGCTTCAGGCCCGGCGATCGGCCGGCGAGACCCACGCCAACCTCCAGGCCGAGCTCAGCGTCGACGCCAAGAGCACCGGCAAGGTCGACGTCCTCGCCCGCTGGCAAGACCGCGTCGACGACCTCGACGACCCCGACGGCGCCGCCTGGGAGGCCCGCGAGGGCCAGGTCGCCGCGCCGATCATCGACGACCCCCGCCTCGACACGCCGGCCTACGAGCTCCGCCACGAGCTCGGCGACACCCGCTACCGCCGGGTCGCCTACCACCTGGTCGCGACCTCCCGCCACCGCGAGCACTTCCTCCGGGACGACGGCGGTCCCCTCCCCGACCTCACCCGCGTCGCCGCAGAGCCGAGCGTCGTCGACGTCCTCTCGTCAGCCCGGCCGGCCGCGCCGATCGTCGAGTACGCGGTCCCGACCTTCGGCTGGGAGCGCAGCTCCGCGGCAGACGGCCTCGCGAGCCGGCGCCGAGGTCAGGGCGTCCGCGTCTACCTCGGACGACCCTGGTTCTCGAGCGGCGACGGTGAGCTCCTCGGGGTCCTCGTCGCCCACGAGCCGCGGGTCACCTACGACAAGATCGACCCGAACGAGCGGACCTGGCTCGCCGGCGAGGCCGTCCCCGAGCTCCCCGAGGCGCTCCGCCGCTGCGCGACCGGCTGGGGCAGCGACCCTATCTGGGCCGGCGCGACGACGTGGCCGACCCCTTCGCTGCACCACTTCCCGGGCAAGGTCGCCCAGCGCCAGGACCTCGAGCTCGAAGAGCTGCCGTGGCCGTCGAAGTCGCCGTGGTCGCTCGCGGTCGCCGGCCACGAGGTCGCCTTCGACGCCTCCCGCGGCCTGTGGTTCTGCGATCTCGAGCTCGACACCGGCGACGCCTACTTCCCCTTCGTCCGCCTCGCGCTGTGCCGCTTCCAGCCGCGCTCCGTCGACGGCGTCGAGGTCTCGCGGGTCGTCCTCGCCGACTTCATCCAGCTCGCGCCCGAGCGCCTCGCCTGGATCGGCAGCGATCCTGGCGACCCTTCGCTCGTCCGCCTCAGCCTCTCGGGGCCGGCCAACCGCGGGAACGCGGCGAGCCCGATCGCGACCGTCGTCAGCGCCCGGGTCGAGGTCTTCGCCCCGACCGAGGGCGGGGACGGGGACGCAGACGCGGGTCGCTGGCTTCCGGTCGAGAGCCCGGCGAGCCTGCTCACCCAGAGCCAGATCACCGGCACTGTCGCCCTCTGGAGCGGCGAGCTCCGCCTGCCCCGGCCCCGCGGCGAGCTCCGCATGCGCCTCGTCGTCGAGGAGTACGAGCTCCTCCCGCGCGAGGCGAGTCCGGGTCTCAGCGCCCTCGCGCCTGCGACCGCGCCTGGCCGCCGCCTGGTCTACGCCGACGCGATCGAGCTCTGAGCCGCTGCCCGTCCGCGCTCGCCCTCGTCACACGAGGGCGCCCGGGTCCGCCGCAGGCCCGCGGAGAAAGACCGCGCCGAGCGGAGGCAGGTCGATCCGGAGCGTCGCCTGCATGCCCCGCCAGGCCTCGGGCATCGCCTCGATCGTCGCGAGCTCCGCCCGCTCACCGCCGAACTCGCGGAGATCCGAGCGGAGGAGCTCGACCCAGGCGCCGGCCGTCGGCGCCCCGACCTCGAGGCCAGGGCGAGCCACCGGGGTGAAGTTGAGGAGCACCATGACAGGCGGCCCCTCGCCCGGACGCGGCAGGCGGAGGAACGAGGCGAGGCTGCGCTCGGCGTCGTCGGCGTCGATCCAGACAAAGCCGGCCGGGTCGTGATCGAGCTGGTGAAGGCCTGGCTCGCTCGCGTAGAGCCGGCCGAGGGCGGCGACCCACTCGCGAATCCCGCGATGGCCGGGCTCCTCTAGGAGATGCCAGTCCAGGCTCTGGTCGTGGTTCCACTCGCGCTCCTGGGCGAATTCCTGCCCCATGAAGAGCAGCTTCTTGCCGGGCGACGCGAACATATAGCCATAGAGGAGCCGGAGGTGGGCGAGCTGCTGCGCGCGGTCCCCCTGCATCTTCCCGAGGAGCGATCCCTTGCCGTGGACGACCTCGTCGTGGGAGAGGGGCAGGACAAAGTTCTCGGCGTAGGCGTACATCATCCGGAAGTTGATCTCCCGGTGGTGATGCTGGCGAAAGAGGGGGTCACGCCCGAGGTAGCGGAGCGTGTCGTGCATCCAGCCCATGTCCCACTTCATCGTGAAGCCGAGCCCCCCCTCGGAGGTCGGGCGCGAGACCTTGGGCCACGCCGTCGACTCCTCGGCGATCACGTGGACCGCCGGATAATGCTCGGCGATGACGTCGTTGAGGCGCCGGAGCAGATCGATAGCCTCGAGGTTCTCACGCCCGCCGTCGACGTTCGGCAGCCACTCGCCCTCGGGCCGTGAATAGTCGAGGTAGAGCATCGACGCGACGGCGTCGACCCGGAGACCGTCGATATGAAAGCGGTCGAGCCAGAGCATCGCCGACGAGAGGAGGAACGAGCGGACCTCGTGGCGGCCGTAGTTGAAGATCAGGGTCTTCCAGTCGGGGTGGTAGCCGCGGCGCGGATCTTCGTGCTCGTAGAGGTGGGTCCCGTCGAAGCGGCCGAGCCCGTGCTCGTCGTTGGGGAAGTGCGCGGGCACCCAGTCGATGATCACGCCGATCCCCCGCCGGTGGAGGGTGTCGACGAGGTACATCAGCCCCTCGGGCTCGCCGTAGCGGGCGGTCGCGGCGAAGTAGCCGGTGGTCTGATAGCCCCAGGATCCGTAGAAGGGATGCTCGCTGAGGGGCATCAGCTCGACGTGGGTGAAGCCGAGCTCGGCGACATAGTCCGCCAAGAGCGGGGCTATCTCGCGATAGGTCAGCCAGCGGTCGTTCTCCTCGGGGATCCGCATCCACGAGCCGAGGTGCACCTCGTAGATCGACATCGGCCGATCGAGCGCCTGCCGCTGGCGACGCTCGCCCATCCACGCCTCGTCGCCCCAGCGATAGTCGACATCGCCGGCGATGACCGAGGCGGTCTGCGGCGGGCGCTCCTGTCGACGAGCGAGCGGGTCCGCCTTCTCCAGGCGCTCGCCTGAGCTGCTGAGGATCCGGTACTTGTACAGATCGCCGGTGCGGGCCTCCGGGACAAAGCCCTCCCAGATCCCCGAGTCGGCGCGCCGCTGCAGCGGGTTGCGGCCGTCGTTCCAGCCGTTGAAGTCGCCGACCACCGCGACCGCGACCGCGTTCGGGGCCCAGACCGCAAAGCCCACGCCGGGGCGCTCCGGGTCATCGCTGGGATGACTCCCGAGGTGCTCGTAGAGGCGGAGGTGGGTGCCCTCGTGGAAGAGGAAGACGTCGACGTCGCGCAGCCGCGAGGGCGGCGATGCGGCCGGAGCTTCCTGGACGGGCGTCCTCACGGTGGTGACGAGCGACGGGGCCGCGACCGCCCTCGTCGCGGCCGCGCTCGACACGGCCTCGCTCGCCGACGGAGCTTTGCTCGCCGACGGAGCCTCGCTCGCCGACGGAGCCTCGCTCGCCGACGGAGCCTCGCTCACCGATGGAGCCTCGCTCGCCGACGGAGCCTCGCTCACGGCCGCGACGTTGCCGCTCGCGGCCGTGGCCTTCGCCTTCGCCTTTGAACCGCGTGAGCCCTTGCTTGATCCCTTGCTTCGTCGACTCATCGTCGCTCCTCTTCGCCCGCTGTGGGCCCCTGGATGAGGGCCAGCACCACCAGCGAATGACCGACCGCTTCGTAGCGGCGCTGCTCTGGCGGCACATCATGCTCGCCTATCCCTGGCGAGCGAGAGTCGACCAGGAGCCGCCAGCGCTCCGCTGGACCTCCCGGCGCCGGCAGGGTGAAGCCCGTCGGCCCCGGCCCGCCGTTGATCAAGATGAGCACGCTCAGGTCTCTTCTTCCACCGGCATCATCGCCGATCCCCCGCGGCTCACTGGCGATCCACATGGCCAGGGCTCGACGCTCGCGCTCACCCCAGGCCCCCGCGTCCATCTGCGCGCCGTCCGGGCGGAGCCAGAGCACCTCGCGCCGGCCTTCGACCTCTCCGTCGTGGAAGAAGCGGCCCCGGCGGAGCTGGGGAAAGCGCCGGCGCAGGGCCGTCACACGGCGGACCCAGAGGTGCATCGCCGCCGACTCCGGGGTCGGCGTCCAGTCCAACCACGAGATCTCGTTGTCCTGACAATAGGCGTTGTTGTTGCCGCCCTGAGTCCGCGCTATTTCATCGCCGCCGAGGAGCATCGGCACCCCCTGCGAGAGGAGGAGGGTCCCCGCCATGTTCCGGGCCTGACGGGCTCGCAGCTCGCGGATCGCCGGATCTGCGGTCGGCCCCTCGATCCCGTGGTTGCAGCAGTGCTCATGGTCGGAGCCGTCGCGGTTCCCCTCGCCGTTCGCCTGGTTGTGCTTATGGCTATAGGAGACGAGATCGCGCAGCGGGAAGCCGTCGTGGCAGGTGACGAAATTGACGCTCGCCTGGGGACCGCGACCGCTGGCGCAGAAGACGTCCGATGAGCCGGTCAGGCGAAAGCCGAGCTCGCCGAGGAGCCCCGAGTCGCCGCGCCAGAAGCGGCGGACAGCGTCGCGGTAGCGGCCGTTCCACTCGCTCCAGGGGTGGGGGAAGGCGCCGAGGCGATAGCCGCCATCGCCGAGGTCCCAGGGCTCGGCGATGAGCTTCACGCCGTCGAGGGTCGGGTCTTGGTGGACCGCCGCGAGGAAGCGGGAGCGCCGATCAAAGCCGCCGTGGTCGCGGGCCAAGGTCGGCGCGAGATCAAAGCGAAAGCCGTCGACGTGCATCTCCGCGACCCAGTAGCGCAGGCTGTCCATCACCAGGCGCAGGGTCTGGGGGTGGCCGAGGTTGAGGGCGTTGCCGCAGCCGCTGGTGTCGACGTAGTAGCGCGGGAGCTCCGGGACCAGGCGATAGTAGGCCGCGTTGTCGAGGCCGCGCAGGCTCAGGGTCGGCCCGAGGTGCGACCCCTCGCCAGTGTGGTTGAAGACGACGTCGAGGATCACCTCGATGCCCGCGCTGTGGAGCGCCTTGACCATCCCGCGAAACTCGTCGATGCGGCCTGCATGGTCAGCACAGGCGGCGTAGCGGGCCGCAGGGGCGAAGAAGCCCAAGGGGCTGTAGCCCCAGTAGTTGACCATCCCCCGGCCCGCGAGGTGGGCCTCGTCGAGGATCTCAAAGACCGGCAAGAGCTCGACCGCCGTGACCCCGAGGCTCCGCAGATGATCGATCACCGCGGGGTGGGCGAGCCCGGCATAGGTCCCGCGGAGCTCCGGCGGCACCTCCGGGTGGCGCATCGTCAACCCCTTGACGTGGGCCTCGTAGAGCACGGTGTCAGCCCAGGGGATCCGCGGGTGTCGGTCCCCCTCCCAGTCAAAGTCGTCGGCGACGACGACCGCCTTCGGCACCGCCCAGGCGTCGTCGCAGGTGTCGCACATCATGTCCGCCGCGGGGTGTCCTGGCGGATAGCTGTGGATAGGCCCCCCCCAGTCGACATGGCCGGCGATCGCCCGCGCGTAGGGATCGAGGAGGAGCTTGCTCGCGTTGCAGCGGCGGCCGCTGACAGGATCGTAGACCCCGTGCGCGCGGTAGCCGTAGAGCTGGCCCGGCTGACATCCAGGGAGATAGCCGGAGAAGACCCCGCCCTCCCCCGCCTGCAGCTCGAAGACGGCCGTCGGCTCGCCGTCCCCGGAGCCCGCGAAGAGGCAGAGCTCGAGGTGGTGCGCCACGCTCGAGAACACCGCAAAATTGACGCCTGCCCCGTCGTAGGTCGCGCCCAAGGGTCCCGCTGCGCCGCCGCAGAGAACGGATGCCTTCGCCCGCACGCCCGCACGCTACAGCGAAGCGCGCTCTTGGCCAAGCCTGCACGCGGGCGCAGCCTCTCCAGCGGAGGACGGCGCCCCCGAGAGCCCGCGCGCGAAGGACCGACGAGGCCCGCTGAGCCCGGCTCCCCCAGCTCCCCTGCCCCGCTGCCCGCTGCCCCGCTGCCCGCTGCCCCGCTGCCCTGTAGTTCGTCCGCGAGGGAGCGCACCGGGGATCCCCCCGGGCCCCTATTCCATTTCCCCGGCGGCCCGTGCTACGGCGCTGGCGATGGATCACCACGCAGCACGGGTCGCAGGCGTCACCGTCCCCCTCTTCTCCCTGCGGACCGCGAGCTCCTGGGGGATCGGATCGATAGGCGACCTCCTCCCCTTCGCCGAGTGGATCGCGCAGGCGGGCCTCTCGCTCGTCCAGCTCCTCCCCCTCGCCGAGGGATCGGGCGCCTCCGCCTCGCCCTACGCGGCGCTCTCCGCCTTCGGGATCGATCCGATCTACATCGACGTCGACGAGCTCCCGGGCCTGGGCGACGCCTCGCCGGCCTCGCTCCTGAGCGACGACGAGCGAGCGGCCCTCGCCACCGTCCAGGCCGCCGACACCATCGACTACCAGACCGTCACCCGCCTCAAGGACCGGGTCCTGAGCGCGGCCTTTGACACCTTCCACGCCCAGGAGTCCGCGGTCCAGGGCCCGCTCGGCCGCGAGTTCATCGACTTCATGGCCCGGCACGCCGCCTGGCTCGACAACCTCGCCCTCTTCCGCGCGCTGAAGACCGCCCATGGCGGCGCCCCCTGGTGGGAGTGGTCGCCCGCGCTCCGCGACCGTGAGCGCAGCGCCCTGCTCCAGGCCCAGGACAAGCTCGGCCGCGAGATCCTCGCGATCAAGTACCGACAATGGGTCGCCGACCGCCAGTGGAGCGCCGCCCGAGCGCGCCTCAAGGCCAAGGGCGTCGAGCTGATGGGCGATCTCCCCTTCATGGTCGACCGCGACAGCGCCGATGTCTGGTCCCGCGGCGATCAGTTCCGCCTCGACATGTCCGTCGGAGTCCCGGCCGATCAGTTCGACGCGGACGGCCAGGACTGGGGCATGCCCCCCTACGACTGGGCGCGGATGGCCGGCGACGACTTCACCTGGCTCCGCCGCCGCTGCGCCTACGCGGGGCACCTCTACGACCGCTTCCGGATCGATCACCTCGTCGGCTTCTACCGGACCTACATGCGCCCCTTCGCCGCCCGCCGCGACAGTCGAGGAAAGCTGGTCCCGGGCGCCTTCTCGCCGTCAGGAGCGGCGGAGCAGCTGGCCCACGGAGAGCGGGTGTTGAGGGCGATGCTCGAGGGCGCCGCGAGCACGGGCGCGCGCCTCATCGCCGAGGATCTCGGCTGCATCCCCGACTTCGTCCCGCCCTCGCTCGCCCGCCTCGGGGTGCCCGGCTACAAGGTGCTGATCTGGGAGAAGGAGGACGACGAGCGCACGTTCAAGGATCCCCGCCGCTACCCCGCGCTCTCGGTCGCCTGCTTCGGCACCCACGACACCGATCCGGTCGCCGCCTGGTGGGAGGGCCTCGGCCAGGGCGAGCGCGCGGCCGCGGCCGAGCTCCTCCAAATCCCGCGGGCCTTGGCGCCCGCACACTTCACGCCGGCGATCCACGACGCGCTCTGCCGCCGGATCCTCGGCGCCCGCTCGGAGCTGGTGCTGCTGCTCATCCAGGACGTTCTCGGCAGCCGCGCTCGGATCAACACGCCCGGCACCCTCGGCGAGCACAACTGGACCTACCGAGTGCCGGCGCCTGTCGAGGTGCTCGCCGCGGATCCGGTGGTTTGTGCGATCCTGGGGCGGATCAAGGCCTCGGTGGAGGAGAGCGACCGCGGGTAGCGGGTCGTGGGTCGCGGCGGATTGTGGATCGCCGTCGACAGAAGACAACAAAGAGCAGAGGCAGTAGAGCGGACGAATCAGTCCTCTCACGACCAAGCGCACACCCTCGAGCGTCATTCGAGTCAAGCGGCTGGGGCTCTGACCTGGGCATCGTGAGAGGCTTCTTCGTCCCCTCAGGGTTGGTAGGCGGTGTCGAGACCGCCGCTGGTAGGACCACCGCCGCAGGACTGTCTGGAAGCACTATCACAGGCGTGCCATCGCTATCGCACTCCACCTTGAGGCGCATATCTGGAGAGCGCGCCTGCATGGCCAAGTCGGGAGTGGACACCTCAACATGAACCGTGTGCATCCCCTCGCCTATTCCTCCATGCCTTGACCCACACCCTCCGGCATAGAGCATGTCCCGGCCTGCCCCTGGGACCCAAGACCTACCGGGATGGCGATTGTCAATGTCACATAGGTGGTGCACTGGCTTCCACTCCCATCCGTCTACGTAGGTTTGATAGAGGAGGTGCTCGGCGAACCTCCTGTCACCATGACTCAAGGACGTCGACAGCTGCACAGTTGACGCATAGACGCCCATGTTGCAGGACTCGCCGGCGATGTCAAACCCCACGGTGCGAGGAGGCTCGGCAGAGAGCACCACAGTGGCGAGCGACAGCTCAACGTTTGAGAAACGTACATCGACACACACCTCCGGGGGGGGGAGGTGCAAGTCAGGGCCTTCAGCTCGCCGCAAGGCCACACCGCGCTCGAAGTGCTCCTCACGGGCGCACACTTTGAGCGGCTCAGCGGTCGGTAGATCAACCTCCGGAACTAGGTAGCTGATCGCACCGTGCACCTCCACATGAAAAGGCACTCGTTCGCCGCCCGAGGTCAACGAGACGCGCTTGTCATTCGACTGAAGCTTTCCACCGCCGCTCCAGGGGATCCCCTTCGCCCCGAGCGGCAGGAGTCCTCCCTCGCCGACGTAGAAGTGCCCGCCCCCCCAATGGAAGCCGAAGCAGCTGCACGCAGACGAGGTTCGAGGGCTGACGATGAGGGCCAAGCCGACGACGCACATCGCCCCGCACCGCCGTATACACGGGAGCAATCGCACTAGCCTATGCTGTCCCCAGGTGTCGCCGAAGTCGATCCATTCGACGTCGAGCTGTCGTCACCGCAGGCGGGTTGCGATCCCTGGAGGGCGAGCGACAGGAGCGTCCCTATCTTGGGCATTGACGCAGCCTAGCCCGACGAGCACACTATACACAACACCGTCGGACCACTCTCCCACAGACAGGTGGGCCCCCAAGGTCGTCAGCGCCGGTGTTCGCCGAAGCTGGGACGATTCGGCCTCTACCTAGGATTCCTTGGGGCGATGGCGCTCCTCGCCAAGGACTCGAAAACTAGACCAAGAGACAAGGACCAACACGCGCGCTCCCGGCCGCGCAATCCCTTGTGGCTCCCGTCCCCGAGGTCCACAATGCTGATGTGTCGGGCTTTCGTCGTTCTCGGGTCTTCGCTCCTTGGGTCTTCGCCCTCTCCGCAGGATGCTCGATATGCGGCACCGAGAGCGACCAGGGCCAGCTGGTGTTCTCCTTCGATCTCAACGTCGACCCGTTCGCGGAGCTGCGCAGCGGAGACGCTGTGCTCGAAGGGACGCTCCTCTGCCTCGACAATGTGGACGTCGCAGACGCCAGCTCCAGCGCTGCCACCGGCATCAGCCTTTCGAGCGAGTGGTGGAGCGAGTGCGTCGAGATCACCGCGGAGGGGCCCCAAAGCCTCGACGAGGATGGTTGTTTCTTGTTCGACGCAGGCCCCGGTGAGGTCACGATCTTCCTCCGCGAACAGACATGCTCCGTCGAGAGCGGCCCCTTCTTGGCGGGCGAGTTCGTCGATGACTCGCTCCGGGTCGAGGTCGTCCAGGCCGCGACGGTCGCGGCTCGGCTCGACCCCGGTAGCATCGAGCGCTACCTCGAGGCTGAGGCTCATCCCGGGCCCGCAGGCGAGTGGCCTGTCGACTGGATCCCCAGCGCGGACGCCCCCCTCCAGGTGATCGCAGGCGAGATCATCGCGCTCCCGGTCACGCTCTGGCAAGGCGCCGGCTCGGGGTCGATCGTCGCCTGGGACACCAGCGACGGAGCGCTCACGGTCGCCGGCGGCGCGGACTCAGGGGTCTACAGCGCACAGTGGGCGCCGGGCGAGATCGAGGCGACCTTGATGGTCGACGAGACCGTCACGGTGGACCTCGATCGCCAGGGCCATCACTGGGAGGTCGGCGCGCTCCGTGCTGTCGATATCGGCGCGGCCGCGTCGATCGAGCTGGTCGCGGCCTACACGCCCCTGAGCGACGAGGAGCTCGAGGACATCTCCGCCGGTGCTCCCCGATGGGGGCCGCCTTTGGGGGTCCGCGCGGTCGTCCGAGACGCCGAGGACCGCATCCTGCGCGCGGCTCCTGTCGCCTGGGAGCTCGTCGACGGGGCCATGTACCTCCAGGACCTCCAGCTCCGACTTGAGGACGCCGAGACCGAGACCGAGCCGGAGGACCTGCCGCTGGCACGACACCAGGCCTACCTGATCCCCGCAGAGTATCTGCAGGTCGACGCCAGCTCCTGCGTCGCGCCCGAGCCCGCGCCCGTAGTCCGCCATGCCACCATCATGGCCACCGTCAATGGGCAGGAGGCGAGCCTCGACCTCGAGTGGAGCGAGCTCGCCCGTGAAGCGGGCGAAGAGCCCTTTGTCGCCCCCGAGCAATGCACGATCGAAGGTGAGGGCTGCGGCTGTCGCTCGAGCGGGGGCGCCCCTGGAGCGCTCCTCCTCGGCCTCGTCGCGCTCGGCCTGCGCCGTCGACGAGCGGCTCCCGGCAGCGCTGACCCGCGGCGGCGCTCGAGATGATCATCTTTGACGTCGACGGCACGCTCATCGGCGGGGAGCAGACGGACTGGGCCTGCTTCGAGGGGGCCTTTGCAGAGGCGGCGGGCTCGGACTTCCCCGACGACTTCTTCGCCACCCTTGAAGAGGTGACGGCCCGAGCGATCGTCCACCGGGCCTTGGCGGGACGACCGCTCCGGGAGAGGGTGGCGATCGAGGCCGAGGTCCGAGCGGGCTTTTGTCGAAGGCTTGAGGCCGCCGTCCAAGCCGACGCGGGGGCATTTCCGGCGCTGGGGGAGGCCGCTGAGCTGCTCGCAGACCTGCAGGCGCGAAGGATCCCGGTCGCGCTCGCGACCGGAGATTGGCGACAGAGCGTCCTCATCAAGCTGCGAGCCGCCCGGCTCCCGATCGGCTCTCTTCCCCTGGTCACGTCGTCCGACCACGAGCGTCGCTGCGACATCATCGCCCGCGCCGCCGCACGTTTGGGCACGCCCATCGACCAGGTCACCTATGTCGGCGATGGCCTCTGGGATCTCCGAGCGACGCAGCAGCTCGGCTGCTCCTTTCTCGGCTGCGGCGCAAAACAAGACGTTCTTCGCCAGCGCAGCGACCACGTCCTGCGTGAGCTCAAGGTCGAGGAGTTCTGGAGCACGTATGATGAGGTCATACGCGCACAGGCCTGATAGGTCCGCGCATAGTTCGTAGCCAGGGTCGCCGGCTGCGGCGAGGACCGCTCCTGGACCGTCCCCCTCGACCGTAGGCTCGGCACAAGGTGCCCCGCTCAGGGCAAGAGAAACCCGAAGTTCATGGTGATCGGCTGCTCCTGGCAGGAGAGCACCTGCACAGTGCCAGGGATCAGCACCGGATCACTCGAGATCGAGGAGCCGGAGATCATAGCGCTCATGCACCCCCGACGGCGAGGCGAAGGTCTCGGCCCACTCGGCATAGTCGGGGCACTCCTTGACCACCGCGAGGTTCGCGTCGAGCACGACATCGTAGTAGTCGAGGTAGGTGTCACCAACCCCCCCGGCCTTGCGGAAGTGGAGCTGTGAGGCGCTGGCGACGAGCACCTCCTCTAGCTCCCACTTGGCGCAGGCGTCGGGGTCGACGCGGCGATCGTAGAGGCCCTTCATCGCCGCGTCGACAGAGTTGAGGCGGTCGATGTAGCGGTGACCGAGCTCGTGGATCAGGGTCTCCGCCAGGCCTTCGCGGGCGTAGCGGAGGAAGTTCTCGTCGTCGCCGGGCTTGTTGTAGATCGGCCGACTACCGATCTCCTCCGAGACCCCGAGGATCGTCTCTCGATCGATCGAGATCGCCGGGACGTTGCTGTACTCGGTGTACATCTCCATCTCGTTGAAGACAGGCGCCTGGTCGAGGACCGTCAGCCCGGCGGCGATGTAGAGCGGCGAGGTGTCGAAGGAGATCACATAGCTGCCGTTGCGGTTCTTCCAGCCGAGACCGTCGAGGATCGGCTCCTCCGGGTAGGCCGCTGTGTCGACGAGCAACGCTTCGTAGGTGGCCGCATGATCGAGGCGCAGGACCTCGAGCGCCCGCACCGTGAAGTAGACGTCGAGCTGGTCGATCACGTCGTCGAGCTCCGTAAGGATGTAGATCGACGCGTCGTAGCGGTACACGTGCCGGGGGCTGTTGAGCCAGGCGATGCTCTGCTCGGAGATCACATCGTCGGTCGTGAAGGCGCCCGAGTCGTTGGGGTGGACAAACCCGAGGTACTCGAGCGGCACGCCGTCGAGGCTAAAGTCGGCGCAGAGCATCGTCTGCCCAGGCTCGGCGTCGTCCGGCCCGCAGACCGAATAGTCGCAGGGGATCCACCCTAGGTCATGGGCGGCGAGCTCCTCCGTGCTCGCCTCGGGCAGCTCCCACAGGGCGGCCTCACAGACCCCCGAGCCCGTGTCCGTGTCCCCGTCCGTCGTCGACGTGTCCTCGGTCGTCCCCCCCGTGGTCGAGCTATCCGTCCCGTCCGAGGTCGTCCCCTCGCTCGTGACCTCCGTCGCTCCGCTCCCGGTCGCCTCCGTCCCCTCGGACGACGTCGCGCTCGCGGCCGTCGCGGCCGTCGGACTCGTCGTCGTCGAGATCGTCGTCGTCGAGATCGTCGTCGTCGAGATCGTCGTCGCAGCGTCGGTCGTCGTCGACCCGCTGCTCTCGGTCATCGCCTCGACCTCTGGCCCAGAGCAGGCCGCGAGCACGATCCACGCCGCGCTGAGCGAACCGGCGAGCACCGCAACACAAGCGCGGCGAACGGGGAAAGGGGACGATTGAGTGCGATTCTTCGGCTCCATAGGGGCTCCTTCAAGGGGAAGGTCGCGGCCGAGCGCCGGCCGAGACGGGGCGCGAGCATATTCGAGCATAGGCGCTGTGGATAGCCACATCGGCCCCTAGGAGGTCGACGACGAGCGCCGATCATGTATGCGCAGAGACCCCAAACGCATTGAACCCGCGGGCCCGACACGGGCGGCATCCCCCAGGACCCGGCGGCCAAGACCCTCACCCAACGCGGCGATCGTGTACGGAGCCGCTCGCTTGACCTCTCGCTTGACCTCTCGGCTAGGCCAAGGATTACGATACAACCCAAACCTGCCCTGCCTCGCCGTGGCAGGGCCACGAGGAGCGCGGCGCGAGCGCGCGGGACCCCCCTTGAACTACATGCCCGACATGGCCCACTTCGCCTTTCCGCGCTCGGCGGCGGGGCGGATCACGATCTCCTCGATCGGCGCTCACTTTGAGCGCGTGCTCCCCTACACCCGGCTTATTCGGCGCCACACAAAGAAGCCTGAGGTCTGGGTCGACGGGCACGCCAACGGCGCGAGCGTCGAGCTGCTGCCGATAAACAAGCAGCAGCGCGCAGGGCTCGTCAAGGCCAACCCGTCCTTCGATCCCGCCGATCATATCATTCGCCTCTGCAGCGGCCCCAACCACGACTACACATACCTCCCTATCTATTACGATGTCGAGCTCGCGCTCCTCCAGATCGAGGGGATCTCGCGGATCTACGCGGAGGGCGAGCTGCGCCCGCTCGGAGGGATGCTCGATCACTTTGAGTGGGTCGCGGGGCGGATGACCGAGCTGAGCGCCGAGGACGACTACTCTATGATCCGCACGGACATCGCGGCGGCGATGCAGCGCCTGACCGAGGCTCTGCCGACGATCTCGATGATCCCGGCGATCGGGCCTTGGCTCCTCCAGGGGCTGCTCGACGCGGAGGATGCGCGGGCGGATGGGATCCTCGCCCAGCTCCGCGAGCTCCGCTCCCCCGAGGTCCTGCGAAGGCTCGAGGAGATGCTCGGCGACCCGGAGAACGAGCACACGCTGGACCGCCTCTTCGACCTCTACCGAGCGCTGACAGGAGCTAGCGAGGGCGCCACGGACAGGCCTGAGCCTCCTGTCCGCGAGGCACCCGGGCCTGCGCAAGCCCCCGGGGGCGAGGTGGATGAACCCTGGGGACGATGGCTCACCCGCTATGTGCTCGCGTGCCACGACGAGCCGAGCCCGCTCCGCGAAGCGCTCTCGAATTCGAGCGAGGCCGAGGCGCTCTTCGAGCTGGCGGACATGTCGTACTTCATCGACCGAACCCAGGATCTGCCGAATTTCTCCCCGCTCCTCGACGACTATATCGAGCGGATCATGGACGGAAACCTCCGCTTTGGAGAGCTGGTCACAGCGATCGCAGCCCTCATCCGCGAGCGGGGGCAGGCGTGGGCGAAGGACCGTCCATCGCCCCCAGCCCTGGCGCTCGACCCCGCGAACGCGGATCTCTGGGCGTCTGCGTCTGAGCGCATCGCCGAGGATCTCCGCCCACAGGTGCGGACGATCGCGGCGTTCCTCAGCGGCGACTTTGCCGAAGCGTAGGGGCGGCCGCCGGCGAGCTCAGCCTCGAGCGCGCTGCGAGAGCCGACCATACGCGCAAGGCCGTCCCCCCGGCCGCCACGACGAGGGTCGACGGGTTCACTGAGGGCTATCGCGGCCGCTGGGCACGGTGCGCAAACCACCGCGATTCAACCTTCCCCCCAATGCTATCCTGGCTCCGTAGAGTCGGCTATCGGCCTTAGGTTGGAGTGATTGGTATGAATGAATCGAAGCTTGTGAGGTGGATGACGCGCGGCGCCTTGGCGATCGCGCTGACGGGGTGCAACGGCGATGACAGTGACACCGCCACCGTCGGCGCGACGACGACGACCGGCGACACCGATACGACGACGACGGGCGGCGCCGCGACGACCGACGAGACGATGACGGGCAGCGGCTCCGCCACCGCCACCTCGTCGACCTCCTCTTCGACCACGAGCGCGGAGACGACGACGGAGACCGGCACGACCACCGACACCGGCGGCCCGATCTGCGGCGACGGCATCGTCGAGGGCGACGAGGCCTGCGACCTCGGGGCGGAGAACTCCGACAATGGGCTGTGCACGAGCGCCTGTGCGAACGCGACCTGCGGTGACGGTCTCCTCGGGCCAGGTGAGACCTGCGACGACGGCAATGACGTCGACGATGACGGGTGCAACAACGCCTGCGCCTCGCCGAGCTGCGGCGATGGAGAGGTGCAGGCCGAGGCCGGCGAAGAGTGCGATGACGGCAATGACGTCGACGGCGACGCCTGCACCAACGCCTGCCTCAACGCGATCTGCGGCGACGGCACGCTCTGGGAGGGCGTCGAGGAGTGCGACGACGGCAACGCCGACAACGCCGACGCCTGCACCTCGCTCTGCGCCGCGCCTACCTGCGCCGATGAGCTCCTGAGCGGCGATGAGAGCGACGTCGACTGCGGCGGGGCGACCTGCGACGGCTGCTCCCTAGGCGAGAGCTGCGTCGCCCCGGCCGACTGCGAGAGCCTCTCCTGCACCGACGGCGCCTGCACCCTCCCCCGCACCTGCAAGGAGATCCTCGACAACAGCCCCGGGAGCCCGAGCGGCCCCTACACCATCGATCCCGACGGCCCCGGCGGCGCCGACGGCTTTGAGGCCTTCTGCGACATGGAGACCGACGAGGGCGGCTGGACCCGCTGCGCGACGATCGACGAGACCGGGCTCGGCAACACCTGTGTCCTCGAGTCGGAGACCTTCGTCGCCGCGGACATGCTCCTCAACGACTCCTACTGCGGCCTCCTCTTCGACACCGTGCCGACCAGCGCCCTCCTCATCCACAACCTCTCCCCCGACGGGCAGGAGGACTACGGCTTTGACGACAAGGTTCGGATCACCTGGAACGATAGCCCGCCGACGCTGAACTCCTACGATAATCACCCGATCGAGGACTGCCGCAACCTGACGACCGACACCGTATGGGCGCAGTGCCAGTACGCCTCCCACGGCGGGAGCCCATGGCAGAGCGCCACCTGGTCGTTCACCGCCAACGGGACGAACAATGGCTATAGCGGGAACTTCAGCAACCGGATCACGCTCGGGCCGACCTACGCCCAAGGGACCGTCGGCTGCTACTGGCACAGCTTTGGCGGGGGGACCAACGCCCGCCAGGTCGTGAACGCGTGGAGCAACGCCGAGAACGCAGGTCACCTCTACCTGCGGTAGCGCTGCGGTGCTCTCGGCCTCGCCGGGGGCCGAGGCCGCAACTTGCTAGGGCGCGCAGCTGCGGCGCAAGAGATCGTCGACGCGCGCCGCCGCGGCGATCGCCGCCGACTCTCCGCCGCGCGGGATGGTCCCCAGCTCCTCAGCGGAGGGGATCGGTCCGTGACGTCGCCGGATGATCACCTCGGCCGGTGGTCGGTCGGCCGCGTCACGCCAGGTCCGACACAGGTGCTCGGCGTGGGCATTCTGCCAGCGGGGCCTTCCGCCGATGTTGGTCATGATCTTCCGCCGCCGATCGATAAAGATATAGGGGTAGTGCTCCTCGCCGACGAGCGCGCGATGATCGAGGGTGGGGTGCGCACGTCCGTCGCGATCGATCACCTCGATCTCGACGAGGCTGTGGATAGCCCTAGCGTTCGGCGCGAACATCCACCAGAACTGGCGCGCGCCCGTGAGGTTCTTGTAGTACCAGGCGGCGCGACTGACCGGCGCAGGGAGGTCGATCTTGAGGTGACCGCGGTTGAGCGAATTGGCCAGCATGGCCAGGCTATGCCAGGCGATGAAGGCGGCGAGCAGCGTCCGGCGCCACAGCGGCGCGGTGTGGTCGGCCGCGATGCTCGGCGGCGCATGGGCACGCCTGCGGAGGATACGGTCGACGACCCGTCCGACCTCCTCGCCGCGGAAGAGAACGAGGGTCGCGGCGGCGGTCGCCGGGACGAACCAACCGACGTTCGCGAGGAGCGTCAGGGTGCCCGCGAAGACCAGCGAGAGGGAGGTCCAGATCCAGCGGGAGGTCGGCCACAGGAGCCAGCGCGGGAGGCTCGGGGCGAAGCGGCGGAGGACGAGGCCGAGGGCCGCGAGGGCGAAGTAGCGCTCAAAGCCCCAGGCGATCCAGGTCGCCAAGCGGATGAGATTGTCGCCGAAGAGGCGGAGCATCCCCCACTGCGGGAAGCGGTTCCAACGCCCATCGCCGAGCAGGTTGAAGAATGAGCTGCCGTCGACGTAGCTCTGGCCGATCTTCGCCCAGCCGGCGACCGTGTAGGCGACGGTCAGCTGGAGGATCATCAGCCAGCGCGGCCAGGCGGGGATCGGTCGGTAGGTCGCGTGCGCCTCGGCGCCGTCGTCGAGCTCTCCGGCGACGCGCAGCCGCTGGCAGCGGCGAAGGTTGTCGAGCGAGTAGGCGGCGCCGCAGCGGCTGAGACAGAGGAGGAAGAGGAAGCTGCCGAGCACCTGTTGGCCGGCGAGCGGGAGCGGGTTGCGGAGGACGATCGAGCCGAGGACGACGAGGACGATCCACTTGCTCGCGCGGGTCCAAAGGCCGAGCGCGAGGGTGATCGAGGCGACGCAGCCGAGGCCCAGGATCGCGGTCGACCAGGCCTCACCCGGCAGGACGCAGAGGAGCGAGATGCCCTGGAGCGCGCCGCCACAGCTCGTCGCCGCCGGGGCCACGCCAGCATCGCCGTAGAGGTAGGCCGTATGGGGCAGAAGACTGGCGATGTCGCCGAGCAGACACAGGCCGATCCCGATCCGAAGCGCCCCGAGCGTACGCGGGTCCTCGCGCGTATCGAGGATGCGTGCCATTCGCTGATGGTATCAGCGAGGTGCGGCGAGGAGACTGCCTCCAGGCGACGCCTGAAGGTGCGGCCCCTCGTAGCGACGCTCGACGCGGGGGTTGGACGGGTCTCCCTGCCCTTCGCTGCCGGGACCGTCTTGGCGGCCTTCGCGAGGCATACTGCGCGGGGCCTATCGTCCTTTCGATCGCTAGCCGCCCGCCGCCCGCTCCCGTGGCCGTCGGGGCGAGCCTGGGCGGACGCTCCCCCGTCCAGCGACGGGTGACAGGCTCACGGGATCGGATCGGTGATCCCGCGGAGCCAGCGGGCGACCTCCGCCGCCTTTGCTTCGGCCTCCGCCGCGCCGGCGATCCTCCGGCTCCTCCGAGCGTAGCGCTCCGCCGCCGCGCCGAGGCCATGGGCTTCGCAGAACTCGGCCAGGGCTGACTCGCGGATCGACGGATCGTAGCCGACCGCGGCGTGGAGCTTGCGCCGACAGACCGGGCAGAGGTGGAGGGGCGCGCGGTCGGTCTCCTCGATGTGGTTGGTCCCGTTCATCACGCAGTGGTGGTGGACGCAGTGCGATATCGCGAACATGTGCCCGATCTCGTGGGCCATCACCTTGAGCCCGCGGACGAGGATCCGCAGCGAGCGGTCGTCGCCGCCAGCCCCGTAGAACGCGGGATCGTAGCGGGCGAAGGAGTGAACGCCGACCCGATCGCGGAAGCGTGCCTCGCCAAAGACGAAGTTCCACTTCGAGCCGGGGTAGAGGTCGACCGCGGTCACGCCGATCAGGCAGTAGGCGTCGGCGGGGAGCCGACGACGGAGCGCCCTGAGGAGGTCGCCGGTGAGGTATTGCCGCCTCCGCCCGCGCTTCCGGCTGCTCGCCCCTAGATCCTCGACCGCGATCGCCGGCTCGCTGCGCGCGGGGAGCTGGAAGTAGCGGCCGACGAAGGCGACCAGCTCGTCGATCGCCGGCATCGCCTCGCCGAGCTCGCCCAGGGGGACGACGACGATCGTCCTCCTCTCGGCGCTCGGCCGGTTGAAGCCCCCGCGGAGGTAGGTCGCGTAGCCCTGCGCGGCTTCGCGATGCTGAGCCAGCCAGTCGTTCGGGCCCGGCCGTGGGATCGGCAGATCATCGAGATCTGGGGTAAAGGCTGCCCGCAGCGGCGGCGAGAGGCCATTCAGCGATCCGAGCGCGGCGGCGCGGGCGGAGGCGTCCGGCGGCGTGAAGCCGAAGGCCTGGGCGCGGCGCGGCGCGAGGGCCATCGCCGGGAGGAGCGTGAGGGCTCGCAGGAGGGCGCGGCGCGATGCGTTCATCATCGAAGCAACGCGCAGAGGCGGGGATCGTGTTCCCGAACGATGGATGACAATCGCGAGACCTCTGCATCTCCGACGACGGCTGCCAGGCGGGGGAGGTCTGCCGAACAATCCCCGACCCCTACAATGACTTCTCCCGCGGAGACTATGCCGGCTCTTGCTCGTGTGGAGGCGACCCGCTCAGCGGTATGATCGACATGTGTATTCCTGACACTTGCCCCTTGCCCTAACCCGGCCTGGCCCGGCCTGGCCCGGCCTGGCCCGGCCTGGAAAGGCCTCCTAGCTCGCGCGTGGCTCTTTCGGCCCGATCAAGTAGTAGGTCTCCATCTCCCCCTTGCCCTTGACGACGATGGTGCCGCGCAGCTCAAACTCGAAGCGGTGCTCGAGGCGTTCGCGGGTCGAGGCGGCGACGTGCACTCGCCCGGCGGTTCCGTGTGACTCCAGACGCGACGCGGTGTTCACCGTGTCACCCCAGAGATCGTAGGAGAACTTGCGCTGGCCGATGACGCCCGCGACCACCGGGCCTGTGTGCAGTCCGATCCGGAGCTGGAGCGGCCCGTGGCCGGAGAGATCGAGCCCCCGTACAACTTCGAGCATCTCGAGCGCCATCTCTGCCACCGCCTCGGCGTGACCCGTGCACGCCTCGGGCACCCCTCCCGCGACCATATAGGCGTCACCGATGGTCTTGATCTTCTCGAGGCCGTGCTTCTCGGTGAGCACGTCGAAGGCCGAGAAGACCCGGTCGAGGATCCAGAGCACCTCCTCGGGCGGTATCGACTGAGAGAGGGGCGTGAAGCCGACGATGTCGGCGAAGAGCACGGTGACATCGGAGGCGCGCTCGGCGATGGTCTGGGTCGAGCGCTTGAGCTGCTCGGCGATGCTCGCCGGCAACACGTTGAGCAGCAGGTGGTCCGCGCGCTGCTGCTCCTGCGCTGCGAACTCCTCCGCGGACTGGGTCGCGAGCCTCGACAAGAGGCTGAGCACCCCCAGGATGACGCACAGCGTGATCGCGGCGGTCGTGACGACCGCCCCCGCGCGCTGGGGGTCGAGCGGCGGTCCGATCACGGGCGCGGTCGGCATGAGCGCGAAGGTCAGGCCCGTCACGACCGTAGCGATGATCGCCGCCGCCACAGCCACCCCGTTGTACCTCCGCATGTAGATGAGATAGGGGATGAACACGAAGACCGGCAGGGTCAGCTGTACACCGGCGTCCCTGCCGACGATAAAGGTCCCCGCGACGTTGACCCCCATCACCCAGCCGAGCGCCCATGTCGGGGCGAGGAGATAGCGGCGCCTGTGGTTGAAGAGGAGCGAGAGGGGGAGCACCAACGCGGCGGCGAACTCGATGAGCCCGAGGCGAGTATGGGCAGGATGTCCGATAAGACAGTTCTTCACCCCCAGGGCCAGGACGATCAGCTCGCCGGCGATGACGACCCCGTTGGCCACCGTCACATCGCGAGCGTCGGAGCGGGACAGCTCGGGGCCGACTCCGACCCGGGCCAGCCGCGCGACAGCGTCGAAGAGCCACGTCACCGGGCGGCTCCGCAGCGGTTTATCGTCATCCATCAGGGTTCGCGGGTCACGATCGTTATAGCAGCGGAGACGGGGATGTAGACCCCCGGGGGCTTCTCAGCGCAGAGGTCGGCAACGGCGCGCTCGGAGGACTGAGCTCGGTTCTCGCGATCGCGAGGCCGCCGACGGTCGATTTCACGCCGCGGGACCATCTTGCCCCTCCACCGCCACGCGAGCGCTGTACTCTTCGACCACTCGGAGGACTCTGCGCATGCCCACACAGCTCATGACCGCGCCTTCTCCCTTCCCCCCTCGTTCGTCGCTGGGCGGTGCTCGCCCTCGCAGCCCTCGCGGCCCTCGTGAACGCCGAGCACCCTTGGCTGATCGAAGCTCGTCGACCGTGGGCGAGCGTCGATCCCACATGCTCGCGTAGCGCCCGCGAGGACAGGGATCCCACGGTGCGCGCCGCCGCATGGCGGTCGATGAAGGCCGAAGCGCCGAGCCCCGAGGCGACCCAGCGAGCGCTGCACGACGATGACGTCGGGGTCCAGGCCGCGGCGGTGCCGTGGGTCCGCGTCGACAGCGACGAAGCGCTGCGGCGACCCGATCGAGCCTCCGAGCTGCATCGCCCTCGAGATCCCGTAGACTGCCGGCGATGGACGAGCCCACGCCGATGGACCCCGAGTTCCTCGACCGCCTCCGTCGCGGCTTCCGCCTCCGCCTCGACCGCGTCGGCAACCTGTGGATCGCCGACGAGGCGGTCGAGCACCCGCGGGTGATCGACGTCCTCCGCCGCGGCCTCGACATCAGCGAGGAGGGCGAGCCGACGATGCACCTCGGCGAGCAGTGGTGCTACCTGACCGTCGACGACTGCTTCTTTCGGGTCCTCGGCGTCCGTTCAGCGCCAGACACCACGACAGACACGACCGCCCCGGCCCTGACGCTTCTCTTGGACAATGGCCGCCGCGTCGAGCTCGATCCCGCGACCCTGTGGGAGGAGCCCGAGCAGGGGCTGCGGTGCACCGTCCCGGCGTCGCGCAGCGGTCGTCCCTTGAGCGCGCGCTTCACCAACCTAGCCCAGATCGAGCTGGCCGAGCACATCGAGCTCGAGGCCGAGCCCCGGCCGATCCTCAGGCTCGGCGATGGCCGGTGGCCGATCCCAGAGTCCGCGCCCGGCGGAGACTGCTAGTCGGGCTGGGCCGCGGGCGTCATCGCCTCGGGCCCGACGTAGCGCGCCGTCGGCCGCAGGAGGAAGCCCGAGCGTCGCTGCTCGAGGACATGGGCGACCCAGCCCGCGCTGCGACCGACGGCGAAGAGGGCCGTCGCGGCGCCTCGCGGCAGCTCTAGCGCCTCTGCGAGCGCGACCAGGCCGAAGTCCAGGGTCGGCGCCGGATGGCCGGCTGCGGTCATCTCGGCGGCGATCGACATCATCGTCCTGAGCGCGCGCTGGCCCGCGCCGGCGCTGGCGGCCAGCTCCAAGAGCGCGGTCCCCCGCGGATCCCCGGCGGGGTAGAGCGGATGACCGAAGCCGGGGACAGCGTCGCCGCGGGCGAAGCGTTGGCGGACCACCTGCGCCGGCGATCCGCGGGATCCAGCCTCGTCTAGCAGGCCCTCCACCCGGCGACAGGCGCCGCCGTGGAGCGGCCCCGAGAGGGCGCTGAGGGCCGCGCTGACGCAGGCGTGCAGGTCGGCGCCGGTCGACGCGACCACCCGCGCGGCGAAGGTCGAGGTGTTCAGCTCATGATCGGCGGAGAGGATCAGCGCCGCCTCGATCACCGCGACCCGAGCATCGTCGCGCGCCAGCGCAGGGCCGCCGAGCGCGTGTCCGAGGATCCTCGCGAGACCGCGCTCCTCCGCGGCGCCCCGCGCCCGCTCCGCGCCGTAGGCGAGGCCGGAGAGGGCCGCGAGGCGGACCAAGAGACGGCGCGCCAGCTCCTCCTCGGCCGCCTCGGCGAGGCCGACGGCCCCCTCCTTCGCGCCGAGAACCGCGACCGCGAGGCGGAGCACGTCGACAGGCTCCGCCCCCGCCGGGAGGTCCCCCTCCAGGCGTCGAAGCCCGACCCCCAGACGTCCGACAGACCACCCAGCGGACTCCTCCGCGGGCACGCTGCCGCGCCAGAGGAGCTCGGCGACGGCCTCGTAGGAGATCTTGGAGGCGACGAGCTCGGCGACGAGTCGACCGCGATAGCGCGGCCCCTCGGGGGTGATCGCCGTGATCTCGCTGGCGATCACCGGTTCGCCCCAGCGCAGGGCTGCGCCCGCGACGGGACCATGGCCAGAGCGCGCCTCGCTCCGGGCCCGGAGACGCTCGACGTCCGCCGCCGCGTAGAGGCGGCTGCGCCCGCGCCCGGGGACGCTCTCCAGCCAGCCGCGGCTGACATAGGCGTAGAGGGTCGCGCGGCGGACACCCAGGCGCTCCGCCGCCTGCGCAGCCGTGAGGTACGCAGCGCCCGCCTCGGCCCCCTCCTTCGCGCGCTTCGGACCCGTGCTCATCGCCGCGCCCATCCTGCCACGGACCGTCCCCGCGCGACCGGAACTTCTCGTCGCCGACCTGAACCGCTTCGCCGGCGGATGTCACTTCATCACCGAGACGCGGGCACGACGAGGAGCGACCCCAGGACTACGCCGGATCTGCGGCTCAGGCCAGACGTCGGTCTCCCGCTGGCGGTCACGCTGCAGGGGGGCCCGTCTTCGTCGGCGGTGTGCTCGGTCCGGCCGCGCCTCGCGATCGTAGTTGAGGGTCCCGGCGCGGCGCCATCCACGAAGCACGAGACCGAGACCGCGACCGCCTCCACCCAAGGAGGAGAAGCAAGAGGCTGAATGAGCCCAATGACGTCGACGAGACGTTGACAGAGCACCCCTGACGATGACTCGCATCGAGCGGCGGCGGTGTAGCACTCTGGGCCGCGCCTTCTCTCGTTTGAGCTGGGAGAACACCGTCCGGACTCTCCGGGGAGAGAAGACGCATGCCTACGGGGGTTCCGGGTTCATGGCAGATGACCTCAACCTTGAAGGTGGGCGTACGAGCCGACTGCTGCCCATCGGGTGTACGCGCCTCAACCCAGATCTCGTGGACCCCCCGGCTGAGGCCACCATACCGACCCGTGCAGTCCGCAAAGACCATATCCTCCCCGGGAGTCCCCATCCAGCTCCTTCCAGGATCTTGTCGGACACACAGATCACTTGTAGGCCGCCACTCGTGTCCATCGACGAATGTGCGGTAGAGGAGATGGTCGGAGAACGGCTTTGCATGCGGAGGTAAGACCGCAGAGAAGAAGACCCCGTCGGTGACAAAGTAGTCGGAGCAGTCACCTGAGTAGCTGATGCTCGTCGTAACGTCGGTTCTCCTCGGCGGAAGCGTCCTCACGCTGAGCGTGTCGAGCTGAAGCGGTCTCTCCGCGATGACGAGATGGCTCTTCAATTCAGGGGGCGGGAGATCGAGCCCGTCGGCCGCGACCTTCTCTCGGATCACAGCATTCTCTTCCCACTCAGGCTCCCGAACCCGAAGGTCAACGGCGGCCCCCCCCACCAAGCCACCCTCGGGGAGGATGATAGTCACGCCATTGGTCTGTTCAACATCAAACGATGTCACCTGACCGTTCACGAGCAGATCGACTCGCCGGTCATTGGCCTTCAGATGCCCTGGCCCCGCCCAGGGGACACCGGAGACGTTCTGCGGGAGTACCCCCCCTTGCCCGGCATAGAGGCGGCCCGCTCCCATGCCCGACTCTACGCAGGCACACGCCCGCGCAGCACCTGGGAGAGCGTAGGTAGAGAGAGCGAGTCCAACAGAGAGGCAGACGCTGGCGCGAGTCATCGTCTTGAGCTCGCTCATCGTACCCCTGCCCGATGAAGCACCGCCATCGCCACGACCCTAGTCCTAAAATAAGCGCTGGTGTGAAACCGCCCCCCAGTTCCGTGTAGAAGTGCGCTCACGCGGACTTTTGCCGCCCGAGTGCTCGGGCGCGGGTGAAGGCTCACCCACACGGACACAGCGCGAAGCGCAAACCCCGTGTCACTGACGATTCTACGCGGGTTGTCTAGGACGCCTCACAGCAGCGCTTATTCCAGGGCTAGTACGACATCATCACATCGTAGATCGCGTCGTGTCCGTCCTTCCACAGCGCGTGGGCGAGGCCGGGGATCCGACAGGTCGCGACCTCTTCGCCGGGGTTGCAGCCCTGGAAGCGGAGGCACGGCGAGGGATCGACCGGCTCTGTGCTGGCGCCGCAGCCCTGGCGCGATCGATAGCCGGCGAGCGTCGCCTCTTCGTCGGCGTGGCGGGTGACGTCGTCCTCGCCCATCACGCTCATCACGCTCACCGAGCCGCTGCACTGCTGGTTGTTGCCGCCGTTGTAGGGGTCGCAGATCCCCGCCCCGTAGGAGAAACAGCGGCCGCCCGAGGGGAGGATCGCCCGGATCTTGTCGCCGCGGAGACAGCCGAGGTGGAAGGCCATCTGCCCGCCGTTGCTGTGGCCGACGACGAAGACGCGGTTTAAGTCGACGCAGTAGTTGGCCGCGAGGTCGCCTAGCACCTGGTCGAAGACGGTGACGCTCGCCTCGAGGTTGAAGGGGACAAAGTGGTTCTTGTCCCACTCCTGCGACGGCCAGCCCTGGGGGGCGACGTTGATCGAGAACCCGTCGTTGGCGTCGCTGTTCTTGTCGAGGCGGAACTGGTTGGTGTTCGCGGTGCCGCCGACCCCGTGGTAGCTGAAGATCACGGCGTGGGGCTGGTCGGCGTCGTAGGGGTCGGAGACGTAGACGTCGTAGGAGCGATCCACCCCCTGGACCTTGGTCGTCAGCCCCTTCTGGAGGCCGACCGGCGCCCCCTCGAGCCCGCAGCCCTCGCTCGGGAGAACGTCGACGCCGCCAGTCCCGGTGTCCGTGTCCGTGTCCCCGTCCGTGTCCCCGCCTGTGGTCCCTGCGCTGGTCGTCCCCGTCGTCGCCCCCGTCGTGCCCTCGGTGATCGCGGTGTCGCTCATGCTCGCGCCGGTCGACTCGCCGCCGGTCGTCGTCGCGCTGCTGGTCCCGGTGCTCCCGCTGCTGCTCCCCTCCGTCGCGGTGCTCGAGGTCGCCGCGGAGCCGTCGGTCGTCGTCGCCGTCGCGGTCCCCGCGGTCTCGGTCGCTCCGGTGCTCGCCCCGGTCGGATCCCCCTCAGACTCGGTCTCCGCCGGTGACGGTGTCCCGCATGCGAGGCCGAGCCCGGCGACGAAGCAGAGGAGCGCGACCGAAGACGACGTCGTCCGGCGAGCGCGAGGGGCCGACAGACACATGGAGGGGCGGTTGGGATCGACCATCGGACAAGGTTCGAGCCCCCCGCCGACCCTGTCAACCGCTCTCTGTCGCCGACAAGGCCGAACGTCGGTCACCGCGATAAAACCTGTCCATTCGGTCATATCGCAAGTCGAGGGCGCTTCGACGCTCACGATCGACCCTGAGCCGCCATGTCGCGGCTTCGCCCCGGGGATACCTCGCCCCTCGGGCGGAGCGTCCTCCTCCCGCAGCCCATCCAACGACGCGCCGTCGAGGCTCTGCCGACCCGTCGCAGCTCAGAGGATGAAGGGGAGGATCGCCCGCCGATCCTTGGGGTAGTCGGGGAACTTGTCTTTGTACCAGCGGTGATGGGTGAGCGCCCGCGGGACCAGGTTGGCAGCCGTGAAGACCGCGAACGAGAGGCCAGCGAGGGACCAGGTCGCGATCGCCCAGCCCGTCCACTCGATGAACTCACCGAGGTAGTTGGGGCAGGAGACCAGCTCGAACGCGCCTCCGCGGGGGATCTTGTAGCCGGTCTCGCCGGGGGCGCGGAGGTTTCGCAGGCGGCGATCGGAGCCGCGGTTGAGCGAGTAGCCGAAGGCGAAGAGGGCCGCGCCGATGAGGAAGCGCGGGTCGGTCAGCCACGACTCCTCGTAGCTGCCGATGTGCGAGATCATCCGCGCGTTGACGTAGGCGTTGACCGCATTAAAGGTGAAGCCCATCGCGACGACGGAGAGCGGCGTCGGCTTGCCCCCCGTCCGAAGGAGGAAGGGATAGACGAGGGTGCGCTGGACGTAGTGAGCCTGCCAGATCGCCAGGAGGCAGAGCGGCGCTGTGGACCAGGCGTTGTCGCCGGCGAAGTAGACCGCGAGGAAGCCGAAGACCGCCGGACACTCCATCAGGACCCAGGCGGCGCGGGTGTTGATCTCGAGGCCCCAGCCCTCGCGTCGGTGGCGGCCGTAGGGCGCGCTGACAAAGGTGAGGAAGAGGAAGACCAGCGCCGCCGCGACGAACACGCCGAGCAAGAGCCACGAGTGGAGGGACTCGTCCATGACCGCGCCACGCTAGCAGCACCGGGCGAAGAGCGACACGCCAGGTGGGGCGAGGAGGCTCTCGCCAAAGCCCCGCCGGCGAACACCCATCGCGACGCAGATCCTCGCAGAGGGCCGCCACGGAGCGTCCAACGGCTCGCTCCGCCGGCCCTGAGCACCGCTGACATCGAGCGGGAGGCGCAGGGCCGCCCAGCTGGGAGGATCTCTGCCCTCCCCCGGCGCTATGTCAGCCGCCGCGGCTCAGGCGGAGGAGTCTCGCTTGGCCCGCCTGCTCCTCAGCTTGGTCAGCCGCGGGTTGTAGCAGAGCCCCGGGAGGCCGGCCATCTGCGGGACGATGCACTCGTTGCAGCTCTCGCAGGCGGCGACGAAGCTCGCGGAGTCGGCCTCCGAGAGGAAGCGCCGGCTGAGATCGGGCTCGGCGTAGAAGGGCCGACCTATGCCGATGAGGTCGGCCTGACCGGCGGCGAGGATCGACGCGGCCTCGCCCGGGGTCCGGATCCCGCCGACCGCGAAGACCGGGATCGACACCGACTCCTTGACCGCGCTGAAGATCGGACGGTTCCACACCGGCGTGAAGGGGTAGCGCCGGGTCGAGAGCCACATGCCGACCCGGGTCAGGCGATCGCGCAGCGGCGAGCCGGAGGCCTGGCGCAGCTTGTGGATCACGCCGCGGCGGCGAAAGGAGTCCGCCGGGTAGCCGCCGCGGGCGATCGAGGTGTTCGGGAGCACATCGGCGTGGACCGGGGTGACCGCGTCAAAGCCGGCGAGCTCTGCGAGCTTGGCGATCTCGATCCCCTCGGCGAGGTCGATCGAGGGGCCTATCGGCGACCACTCGAGGGCTGGGTACTTCAGCAGCACCGGGTAGTCAGCGCCGGCCTCGCGGGCGATCGCCGCCCGGATCTCGCGGACAAGCGCGGTCCTGCCGACGACATCGCCGCCGTAGCGATCGCGGCGACGGTTGATCGCCGGGGTCAAGAAGTAGTGGAGGAGCTTGGCGTTGGCGCCGGCGAGCTGCACCCCGTCGTAGCCGGCCTCGCGGGCCCAGGCGGCGACGACCCCGAAGCGGGCGACCAGCTCGGCGACCTCGCGGGTGCTCGGCACGTGGACGCCCCCCGGTCGGTGCAGCGGCGAGAGCCAGCGAGGGAGGCGGCTCGGCGCCCACGGGGGCGTGCGCCGGTAGGGGCGGAAGTCGCGGTGCCACGAGTCGAGGGCGAAGACCCCAGCGTGTCCCAGCTGGATGACGATCTTGCCGCCGGCGCCGTGGATCGCCGCGGGCAGCGGGGCGAGGGCGAGCATCGACCGGCGCTCGTCGATGCAGCTCATCCCGGTCGAGGTCCGCCCCTCGGGGACGACGACGGTGTTGCCCTGGATGACCAGCCCCAGGCCGGCCTCGGCGTTGGGGACAAAATGACGGGCGTAGGCGGCCGCCGGGTCCTTGGCTGAGCCCGCGCCTTCCAGCACAGGGGCGCGGTAGAGGCGGTTTTTCAGCTCGAGGCCGCCGACCTTGATCGGGTCACGCAGGGTCGTCATCGGCGGCCTCCGTCGCGCTCTGGAGGCGATCGAGGGCGAAGTCGACGAGCGTCTCGATGTGCCGCTGGCGCTGGCGGATGGACTCCGGCGAGAGGACGTCGCGGCCGAAGAGATCGGTGAGCAGCGGCTCGTAGAGCACCGGAGCTATCAGCGCGCCGAACATCGACGTCACCATCTCGTCGACGCTGTCGTGGGCCTCGGGGGCGATGAAGGGTCGCGAGGCCTCGAGGAGGGGCCGCAGGTGCTCGCCGGCGATCCGGCGCAGGTTCGGATCGCGGTCGAGGAGCGCGCGCTGGACCAGCCGGGGGACGTCGCGGTACTCGGTCAGGTACTCGAGGTAGGCGCGGACCATCGCCTGCACCCGCCCGCGCAGGCCGCCGCCCTCATCGTCGATCAACGCCCGCAGGAGGCGTTGGCGGAGGCTGCTCATCGCCCGCTCGATGACCTGGTGATAGAGCCCCTCCTTGGAGCCGAAGTGGTAGCGGACCAGCGCCGGGTTGACCTCCGCGGCGCCGGCGATCGCCCGCACCGAGGCCCCGTGATAGCCGAGCTCGGCGAAGACTCGGCGGCCAGCGGCCAGGAGCGCCTCTGCGGTCCGGTCCCCTCGCTCCTCGCGGCCGTCGACGGTCGCCCGGCTGTCTGCGCTGTCGTCCATGCTCGGCATTCTACTGAGGCTCTCGGGTCGGCGCCCCTCCCCGATCGCCGGGGTGGCGAGGAATCCGGATTTCTTGGCGCACCGGGGGGGCGATCGTGTCGCGCTCAGGCCCGTCCCTCAGTGACGCAAACGCTCACCCCAGGCTCGCCACGTCACGACCAGACGGGGGTCGCGACTTCCCGCGAGGCTCCGGCACGAGACGGAGATCACGCGCGGAGCTAGAGATCCAAGCCCGCAGATGGAGCCGGCGAGGCTCCCTCAGTGACAAGCGACGATGGGGCCTCGGTGGCCTCGGTGGCCTCGGTGACCCCGGTGAGCGTCGTGCCGGTCTGGCTGCTGAAGATCGTCGGCACGTCGTCGATCCGTCACCATCCGCGCAGGTCCGGCCCCCGCAACGCATCGTCGTCGTCGTCGCGTCGGCGCAGCGTCAGCCCAGCGCTCGCCGTCGCGTCAGCCCAACGCTCGCCGTCGCGTCAGCCCAACGCTCGCCGTCCAACGCTCGCCGTCGCGTCAGCCCCGCGCTCGACGTCGCGTCAGCCCGAAGCGTCGGCGTCGCGTCAGCCCAACGCCCCTGTCGGCGTCGCGTCAGCTCGTAGCGTCGGCGTCGCGTCAGCCCAGCGCTCACGTCGCGTCAGCCCATCGTTCGCGCCATCGATCGCGCCATCGATCAGCCCAGCGATCGCGCCATCGATCAGCCCAGCGATCGCCGTCGCGTCAGCCCATCGTTCGCCGTCGCGTCAGCCCTTCGTTCGCCGTCGCGTCAGCCCTTCGAGCGGCCCTTCGAGCGGCCCTTCGAGCGGCCCTTCGAGCGGCCCTTCGAGCGGCCCTCGGTGGTGACATTCGCGGGCTGAGAGTTCTCGTCGCGACGATCGCCATCGTCTAGAGACCGCAGCGACGGCGGCGAAGTCGGCTCTACGCGCGGGTTTCGGCGATCTCGCCGCGGCCTGAGAAGGGGGCGATTTCACGCGCCCAGAGGGACTCATCGCCGCTCCCAGGGGTGGCGCTGTTACCGCACCCCTTGGCGTGCGTGACCGCCGCTGCCGGCCCGTCGGCTCGCGCATTCTCCGAAACGCCGTCAGCTGCATATTCTCATGGGGCTTGACGCTATTACTGAACGGGTGTTACCACCCTCCGCGCGTTCAGTATGAACCCAGGTCTGGCAACGATGCTAGAGCACTACTCAGGCTCTCCCCGCGGCGGCTCCCTCCTTCAAGCACTTGAGGGCGACTGTAGCGGTCCACCTAGTCCCTCAAAACCCGCGGGGGAGCCTGATGTTTTCGCTGGCGACGCGCCAGCCCTCCGCAGCGTGCTCGCCGAGGTCGAGGCTGAGCTCCTCTCCGGCAAGGACGCCGATGTCGTCGCCGTCCATCGGACGCCAGCACGCACCGGTCAGGTCGTCGACTGGCCGACGCCGCTCGACCCGAGGCTGCGAGCGTCGCTCAGCGCCCGCGGGATCGAGCGCCCCTACGCTCACCAAGCGCGAGCGCTCGAGGCGCTGAACGCTGGCGGTGATGTTGTCCTCGCGACCTCGACGGCCTCGGGCAAATCGCTGACCTTTCAGATCCCGATCGTCGAGGCGGTGCTCGCGGACCGTCGCTCGCGGGCGCTGATGCTCTTCCCGACCAAGGCGCTGGGCCGCGATCAGGTCCGGGGTCTCCGCGAGCTCGCGGACGGGCTCGTCGGCGTCGGCATCTACGACGGCGATACTCCGCCGGACGAGCGTCGCGCGGCCCGATCGCGGGCGCAGGCGGTCGCGACCAACCCCGACATGATGCACCGCGGGCTCCTGCCCCATCATGATCGCTGGGGCGCGTTCCTGGCGAACCTCCGCTACGTCGTCATCGACGAGATTCACACCTACCGCGGCGTCTTCGGCTCCCACGTCGCCAACGTGCTCCGGCGTCTGTGGCGGGTCTGCGCCTACCACGGCTCGCGACCGCAGGTGATCGCCTGCTCGGCGACGATCGCCAACCCCCGCGAGCTCGCCGAGGGGCTGACCGGCCGCTCCGGCTTTCACCTCGTCGACGAGGACACCTCACCCGCCGGTCCCCGTACCTTTATTGTCCTGAACCCGCCGGTCGTCGACGAGGTCACGGGCGTGCGCGGCGGCTACCTCAAGGTCACCCGCAAGATCACCTCGGTCTTCCGTCGCAGCGGCGTGTCGACCCTCGCGTTTTGTCGGACGCGCAAGGCGGTCGAGCTTCTGACCCGCTACATGCGCGAGGACGAGGTCGGCTGGAGGCCGGACGCCGCCGCGCCGATCGACGGCGCCGCCTGGGCCCGCGCCGAGCGGTCGATCCGCGGCTACCGGGGCGGCTACCTCCCGGAGCGTCGCCGCGACGTCGAGCGGGCGCTGCAGGACGGCGAGGCCAAGCTCGTCGCCGCGACCAACGCCCTGGAGCTCGGGCTCGACATCGGCGGTCTCGACGCGGTGGTGCTCGCCGGCTACCCCGGCACCCGCGCGGCGACGATCCAGCGCTCCGGCCGCGCCGGACGGCGGATGGAGCCGGCGATGACGGCGATGATCCTGAGCTCCGCGCCCCTCGATCAGCACCTCGGCGCCGACCCTAGCTTCCTCTTCGACACGCCCCCGGAGCACGCCCGGATCGACGCCGACAACCCGGAGATCCTGATCCCGCACCTGCGCTGCGCCGCCCACGAGCTGCCGATATCGGCGGCCGAGTCGATCGCCGGGATCACGCCGGCCGATCTGGCGCCGGCGCTCGACTACCTCGCCGAGCAGGGGATCCTCCGGCGCGAGGTCGACCCCGATCAGGGGGTCCTCTACTTCTCGGTCGGCGACCACTTCCCGGCCGACAAGGTCGACCTGCGCTCGTCGGTCGAGGAGAACTTCACGGTCGTCGAGATGTCGCCGGGTACGGCCGACGACGGCCGGATCCTCGCCGAGGTCGACTTCGAGGACGGGCCGCTCTACCTCCACCCCGGCGCGATCTACACGATCGAGGGCGTCACCTACGAGGTGCTCCGCCTCGACTGGGACCCGCGCAAGGCCTACGTCCGCGAGGTCCGCAGCACCTACTACACCGAGGCCGTTTGCCAGGTGAAGGTGAGGGTCGTCGATCCCATCGCGATCGACGAGCCGAGCGGGCACGGGGTCGGCTACGCGCACCTCGTGCGGACCGTGCCGGGCTTCAAGAAGCTCCGCTTCGGCACCCACGAGAACATCGGCTTTGGACCGATCGCCCTGCCGGACCACGAGCTCCACACGATCGCGGCGTTTTGGACGGTCCCCGCGCAGGTGCTCGCCCACATCACCGACGCCGGTCGGCGAGCGGGGGCCGCTCTCGCAGCGGCGCACGCGATCCACCATTGCGCGGCGATGGTGCTGATGTGCGACGTCAACGATCTCGGCCACGCGGTCACCGCGAGCGCGGAGCCGGGACAGATCGGCGCCTGGGCCAGCGTGGTCGCCTCGCAGCGCGGCAAGGCCGACGCTGAGACCTGGATGCAGGCGAGCGCCGTCCCCAGCATCCATCTCTACGACAACATGCCGGGGGGCGCCGGTCTGGCGACCCAGGCCTACGCGCTCGGGGCGGACCTCTTCGCGCGGGTGCTGCGGATCGTCGAGGGCTGCGGCTGCTCTAAGGGGTGTCCGACCTGCCTCGGCGCCCAGGCCTCCGATCCGCTCGGCGCCGACGATGTGCCGGACAGGCTGCGCCGGGACACGATCGAGCTCCTCCACGCGCTGCGCGAGGCGGTCGGTTGAAGCTCCGGGCGCGCTTTGCGGTCAGCCGGATCGCCGGCGACCCGCGAGCGGCCCTTGAGGAGCTCCCCCTCGCCGAGCCGAAGGCGAGCCCGATCGCAGAGAGGGAGCCGCCGCCCGCGGGTGTCGCCCGCGACGGCCATGCAGGCGCCCCCGCAGTCGTAGAGCCTGTCGGTGGCCGGCTGGAGGCGAGCCCGTCGCAGCGCAGGGATGACACTCCCACCGCCACAACGAGCCCCCAACGGCGAGCCCCCCCGCGGGATGGATCTCCCACGCCCGCGCGACGACAGCGAGCATCGCCGGCGCGCGAACCAAGCCCTCCGCCTCGCCAAGCGCCCGTGCGGGATGACGCTCTCGTGGACGCTCCGATCCCCCAGCCACGAGCTCCCCTGCGGGATGACGCTCTGGCGAGTCCACCGATCCCCCGGCGGCCAGCGCCCGTTCGGGACGCCGCTCCGATCCCTCAGCAGCGAGCGCCCGTCCGACGAGAGCGAGCATCACCGACGAGCGAGCCCATCCCCTCGCCTCGCCAAGCGCCCTCCGAAGGGCGGACCTCCGCGAACGACCGGGCGATGAGCGGCCAGCCGATGAACGGCCAGCCGATGAACGGCCAGCCGATGAACGGCCGGGCGATCGATGGCGATGCGCAGCCGCGACCGAGCTCGATGGGACCAGCGCTGGCCGACGGCGAGGCGACGAGCTCGTACCGGCTCTTCATCCACCGACCGAGCGTCGGACGACCGACCCGGGCACAGCTCGCGGAGGTCGCCGCCGCGAAGCGTCGCGTCTCGCGGATCGAAGAGGCGCTCGCCCTCAGCCCTGCGCGCTCACCACGTTCAGCCCAGGAGAGCGACGAGCCTGGTCGATCGCGTCCCATGGCTCCGACGTGGCGCGAGGGCGCCGTGGCCCCCTCCCCCACGGCCGGAGCGGCGAGGCATGGGCGGTCTCCAGGCCCCTCGCCTGGCCGCGCATCGGCATCTTCAGCGGGGACGCCGAGACCTCGCGGGGGCAGCAGCGCAGACCTCGGAGGACCGCGAGCTCGCGGCGTCCCAGCCCGCTTCGTGGTCGACGCCGAGTCCGATGCGCGGGGCTTCGCCAGGACTCGGCTGCGCTGGCCCCGGTCGCGCACGGGCGCGCGCCCACCTCTCCTCGGCGGAGCCGTCGCGGAGCTCACGCTCCCGGACGCGGCGGCCTGGGACATCATCTCGAAGACCCTCACGGCCGTCCCCTGCGGAGACGCCGAGGGGACCGATGGGATCGACGGTGACGTCGACGACCACCACGAGAGCGGCGACCTCGACGACGACCTCGACGACGACGGGGGCGAGACCGACGAAGTCGGCGCGGACAATGGCGTCACCAGAGCCGAGGAGACAGCCTCGCCGAGCGCCACCGCGGCGGGGAACCGCAGAGACGTAGCCGGGCGTGACGGAGCCGGAGCTCCCGCTGCTCATCCCGTGGGCGCGCACGCGCTCCCACGCCGAACCGCGCCACTCAGCCCTGAACGCGCGCTGCGCCCCGGGTCCGAGGCGACCCGCGGCGGGACGCCGATGATCGCGATCGACACCGAGACCACAGGCGTCGGCCACAACTCGGGGACGATCGCCTTTCTGATCGGCGCCGCGTGGTTTGTCGGGGACGAGCTGGTGGTCGAGCAGTGGACGCTGACGCGGCTGAGCGCCGAGGCGGCGATGCTCCGCTCCTTCGCCGCGCGCCTCGACGAGCTCGCGGGGCCGTCGACGGTTCTCCTGAGCTACAACGGCGCCTCCTTCGACCTGCCGCTGCTCGAAGCCCGTTGCCGGCGCGCTCGGGTGGAGTGTGCGACGCTCGGGGCGAGCCACATCGATCTGCTCCTGCCCGCCCGTCGTCTCTGGCGAGAGGTCGAGCCTGACTGTCGTCTCTCGACCCTCGAGCGCTCGCGCTTGGGCGTCGTCCGCCGCGACGATATCGCCGGCCATGAGATCCCTGACGCCTTCTGGCGCTGGCTAGGCGAGCCCGAAGGCGAGGCTGCGGCGCGGATCGAGCAGGTCCGCGTCCACAACCAGGTCGACCTCCTGACCCTCCCCGCCCTCGCGGCCGAGATCGCCGCGGTGATCCGGGCGCCCGGGGGCCCCGCGGAGGCGCTCCGGGTAGCTCGCCTCGAGGTCGCACGCGGCGATCGACCCGCGGCCCTCCGCGCGCTCGAGGCCTGGCTGCCAGAGCTCGGCGAGCCTGGAGAGACCGCCCTCCTCCGCGACCTCCTGGCCCCCTTCGACACTCCGGCGGTCGCCAGCGGCGTCGAGCGGCGAGGTGCGGCTCCGCCCCCCACGAAGGCGGCCCGGCGCTCCGCGGGGGCCCAAGAGATGCCGCGAGCGCACGCCCTCGGCGGCCTCGGAGAGCGGATGGCCCGCCTCGGCGTGGTCGCCCCAGGACAAGGCAGGGAGCCCGGGCTTACCCGCCTCCGCTCCGGCGATAGGCAGCCCCTCCGCGCCACGGGCCCCCAACGCCGCGAGGCCCCGGCTATCATTGCCCCCCCGCCTGCGGGCAAACCAGAAGCCTCCGCGCCGCTCGCCCCCGAGGTTCGGCAGGTCTGGGGGCTCGCCGCCAAGCTCCTACGACGCGGCGGCGATGACGCGCGCTCGGCGGTTCTCTGGGCCAGGATCTGCCTCCGCGCGCCAGGGGATCCAGAGGCCCACGAGGGGCTCGCCAAACTCCTGGAGCATCGCCTCGGCGAGCTTCTCAGGAGCGGCGGGCCCTCCGGGTGGACCCGAGCCCAGACTCTGGCGAGCGCCCTCGCTGTGACGCGCGCCTCCTCCGCGCCCTGCCCGCGGCGCCTCGCCCGGCTGCGGCACAAGCTCGCGAAGCACTCGCGCGCAGTGCCTGACTCGGTGTACGGTTGAGGCCTCCGTGGGTGTTTTGAAGAGACCACCGCGCCCGATCGCGGGCATGCTCGGCCTCGGCCTCGCGCTTAGCGTTGGCGGCTGCTCCAACCTCAGCCCCCAGCTCGACCCGCCGGACATCGCGGCGATGGAGCAGGTCGCCTCACGCGCGGAGCGTGAGGCCCTCTACAACGAGCACTCGATCTACCGCCACTACGAGCCGCAGGGCGTCCGCTACACCAAGGGCACCCACCCCGGCTCGGTCAAGCGCAGCTGGCAATCGCTCGAGGCGATCCTCCGCTCGGATCAAAACTCCTCCGAGGCCCTGCCGACCCGCAAGCTCCGGACGGCGAGGATCCTGACCGCGCTGACCCTCGTCTCGTCGATGGTGATGATCGCGGGGATCGCAGCCTCCGCCCGTGAGGGGCTCGACTTCAAGAACCTCGGCGGGACCGGAGCGCTCCTCCTCGGCGGTGGGATCGGCAGCGCCGGCTTCGCCGTCGGCGGCGGGATCTCCTACAACCAGGCCCGCAAGGGCTACGACCACGCGGTCGACGTCTACAACGACAGCCTCGGGATGCGCCTCGGACTGTCGACGCCGCAGGGCGACTACAAGCCGCCGCCCGGGGTCATGGTCGACGAGGACGGCTTCATCCTCCTGGACGACGGGGACCCAGGGTTGACGCAGATCATCTATCTCCCCGAGGGACCGCTGCCAGCCCCGGTAGCCTCGCCGACCGACGGCGCTCCGCTGCCAGCGAGCCTCACGCCGGGCCAGCTCGACGCAGGCGTGATCAACTCCAAGCAGGCGATCCGGAGAGAGTGTCGCACCCTGGTCGAGGCCGGGCGGACGATCATCGCCGAGGTCACCATCGACGGCCCGAGCGGGACCGTCGCCCAGGTGGTCGCCGACAACGATGCGGGCGGCGCCTGCGTGGCGAGCCAGCTCTTCAGCGCTCGCTTCCCGGCGATAGGCTCGCGACAGCAGGCCTTCTCGATCACGCTGCGCTTCTGACCGTAGGAAGTGGCCCCGGGAGCTGGCCTCCGGTCGTCGGGTATCGCCCCCGAAGCTGGGGATCCGCAGCTCAGGGCTCCGCAGCGGCGGATGGCCGCACCACGTGCCCGCGAAGCGCCCGATCCACGCTAATGTTCGCCGAGTCGCCGATGACGAGCCGTCCCCATCACCGCCGCAAGCACCTCGCGCAGCTCCGCCGGGCGGGGCTCGTCGGACTCCTCGGTTTGGCGGGGCTTGTCGGCTGCAACGAACCGACCGGGCCTGAGCGCGAGATCTCAGGGGCTCGCCTCTTCTCCCAGAACTGCGCGCGCTGCCACGGCGCGGACGGCAAGGTCGCCGCCGACGCGCCGCCCGGGACCCGCGATCTCACCGAGCCTGGCTACATGAGCATGCTCACCGACCAGCAGATCAAGCGGGTCATCCAGATGGGCAAGCCGCCGAACATGCCGAGCTTCGGCCGCCAGTTCGCGGAGCCGTCGCTCAAGGTGCTCGCCGCCTACGTCCGGGAGCTCAGCACCGAGACCGCGGCTGGTGGCGCGGCCGAAGCGGCGCCTGCGCCCGCCGCGGAGTCGGCCGCGAAGTAGCCAGAGGGTCCGAGCCCGAGGATGCGCCGCGACGGGATCGAGCTCCTCTGGCCGGGCAAGTACGACGCCTCCGGCGAGCGCGCGGCGATCCCGAGCCCAGGCCAGCGGATCGAGCCCATCGCCAGCTACGGCCCGGATCCTGCGCAGGGGAAGCTCGTCAGCGGTGACAACCTCGCGGTGATGGACGCGCTCCTCCGGCGCGAGGAGCCGGGGATCGACCTCGTCGTCATCGACCCGCCCTTCGCCACCGGCGAGAAGTTCTCGGTCGTCACGCCGATCGGGGCCGGCGGCGAGGTCGTCCGCGCGCCGGCCTACAGCGATCGCTGGCAGGGCGGCCTCGCGGGGTTCCTCGCGATGCTCGATCCGAGGCTGCGGCTCATCCACCGCCTCTTGGCGGCGCACGGCTCCCTCTACGTCCACCTCGATCCGACCGTCGCCCACCCCGTGAAGGTGCTCCTCGACGAGATCTTCGGGCCCGGGTGTTTTCAGCGCGAGATCATCTGGCGGATCGGCTGGGTGTCGGGCTTCAAGAGCCGAGCCCGCAACTGGATCCGCAACCACGACACGATCCTCTTCTACGTGAAGGACCCGCAGCGCTTCACCTTCAACAAGCGCTACATCCCCTACCCGCCGGGCTACCTGCGACGGGACGGCAAGCCGCCCAGGGGCGCTGGGATCCCGCTCGATGACGTCTGGAACGCCGGCCCCGGCGACCTCGAGCTGCGCGGGGCGGAGTCGCTCGACTCGATCCAGATCAAGAGCTTCTCCCGCGAGAAGACCGGGTGGGCGACCCAGAAGAACGAGAGCCTGCTGCGGCGGATCATCGAGGCCTCGTCGAACCCCGGCGATCGGGTCGCGGACTTCTTCTGCGGATCGGGGAGCACCCTCGCGGCGGCGGCGAGCCTCGGTCGGCGATGGATCGGCTGCGACGAGGCGTCGATGGCGATCCACCTCGCGCGCAAGCGTCTGCGCGAGGCCGACGCGAGCTTTGTCCTCGCCGCGCTCCGGAGCGGTGGGAGGTCGACGGCGGCGGAGCCTGTCGCAGACGGCGGCGAAGAGTCGGCGGACGCGGCTACCGCGGGGACGGTTGCGGCTGACGCCGTGGACGTCGTGGGCCCCGACCTCCTCCACGGCCTCGATCTCCGCGGTGACACGGCTTGGCTGCGGGTCGCACCGGAGCGGACGCTCCGCTTGGCCGAGCTCCGACGGATCGAGTCCGAGGTCGTCCTGCGCGGCTGTCCTCGCCTCCGGGTCATCGCCCGTCGCTGGGGCTTCTCGCTCGCCGAGCTCGCCGCTGCACCGCGAGCGGAGCTCCAGACCCGCTGCCTGCATTGGCGCGGCTCCGAGCCCGCCCTGCCCCGGCCGGAGATCGACCTCTCGGTGCGGAGCGTCGCCCCCTGGACCCTCTCCGTCGCGCTCCTGGACTACAGGCACTCGGACGCGAGCGTCCTGCCGGACCCGGCGCTGGCGGGTCGCCTCGGCGATTGGTCCGAGTGGCTCGACGCCTGGGCGCTCGCGATAGGCCTCCCCACCGGAGGAGCGATTGGCACGCCCGGAGGCATCGCCGGTGCTTCTCCGCAGACCCGAGAACTCTTCCGACCGCACCTCGAACACTTCAGGACCCGCAGGAGCCGGGAGCTGTGCTGCTCCGCGGAGCCCTTCGTCCTCGGAGAAGAGGCGCGCAGCTCGCGGGTCGAGCTCCGCCTCCAGCTCGTCGACATCGTCGGCCTCGAGACGGTCTGGCCCTGCCGCCTGGACTTCGACCCGAGCGGCGAGATGACCGGACTCCAGATAGGCCCGGAGCTGGCGGGCGAGCTGCTCGCCTAGGAGGCCGTGCTCACCTCTTTCGATCACACATCCGCGTAGCCGATCGAGCACCTCTACAGCGCTCGCCTGATGCCCGCTCGGCAAGTGAGGATCGCTAGCGACCCGAGCGCATGCGAGAGCCCACGGGACCGCAAAGGACCACAAAGGACCGCACAGGCCGCGCTCCTATCGACATACTTGGGGGCCCCTCGTTCTCCGGCGACGGGTATTGGAATAGACCCCTCCTACGAATCGAGTCGGAGGTCCGCGGCGGCGACGACCACGTCCCCGCCTCCATCGAACCGTTCGACGAGCATCATGAGGGGATCCACGCCCTCGAGCGAGATCAGGGCTCCGCTGATGCCGGCGTAGGCACCCGAGACTACGTCCACAGAGTCGTTCAGAGCGAGCGGAAGCTCCTCCGAGCGTGCGCCCGCGTAGAACGCCTCCCGTGCTTCTTCGAGGCCGATGGGCATCGGTGGCGATCGTGCCCGCCGCCGTCACCACGCGTCAACTCGGGCCGCGGGCCTGAAACGGTCATCCGCCGCACGCTCCTCCGCGGCCAGCCTTGCTCCGTGCGCGGCTACGAAGCGACGGCCTTCGGCGTCGGCCCGACGTAGCGCGCGCGCGGGCGGATGAGCCGGCCCTCCTGGCGTTGCTCGGCGATGTGGGCGCACCACCCGGCGACCCTGCCGACGGCGAAGGTCGGGGTGAAGGCGACCCGCGGCAGGCCGACGGCCTCCAGGACGAGCGCCGTGTAGAACTCGACGTTGGCGCGGAGGCGGCGGGCGGGGTAGCGCTCGCGCAGGATCCCCTCGGCGGAGGCCTCGACGGCGCGGGCGAGCTCGATCCGCCGGCGGCGGGCGGGGTCCTCGGCGAGGAGCAGGGCTTGGCGCTCGAGGACGGCCGCCCGCGGGTCGCGGACACGGTACACGCGGTGCCCCATACCCATGATCCGTCGGCCCTGGGCGAGCTCGCCGCGCAGCCAGCTCTCCGCCGAGGCCGCGTCACCGATCGCGTCGAGCATGTCGAGCACAGGACCTGGAGCGCCGCCGTGCAGCGGCCCCTTGAGCGCGCCGAGGCCGGCGACGAGCGCGGAGATCATGTCGGAGCCGGTCGAGGTCACGACGCGGGCGGCGAAGGTCGATGCGTTCATGCCGTGGTCGATGACGGTCGACAGGTAGGCGTCGATCGCCCGCGCCGCGGCGGGGTCCGCCTCACCGAGCGCCATCCGCAGGTAGTCCGCCGCGTGCGGAGCGTCGGGGTCCGGGGCGATGGGCTCAGCGCCGCTGCGGATCCGCAGCCAGGCCGCGGCGAAGGTCGCGACCGCGCCCATGCCGAGGATCGGATCACCGCCGCCGTTCTCCGCCGAGACGTGGCTCAGGCTGGCTCGCAGCGCGTCCATCCCGTTCTCGCGGTGGAGGGCGTCGCCCAGGCGCGGGAGGAGCTCAAAGGCCGCGGCGCGGGCGAGGCCGAGGCGCCCCTCGAGCGCGGCCTCGTCGGCCTCCGTCGCGCTCTCTCCGCTCCACAGGAGGTGGGTGATCGCGGCGAAGGAGCGCTCTCCGGCCAGGCTGTCGATCGGGTAGCCGCGCAGGAGGAGGCTGCCGGCCTCGCCGTCGACGCGGGTCAGGGAGCTGTCGGCGACGTAGACGCCCTCAAGGCCTGCGCGGGTCGTCGAGGGAAGAGGCGTCTGGGGGGTCGTTGTCGTCAAGTCGTGGGTCATGGCTCGACAAGCATGGGTCGACACAACTCATTGATCAATCTTGATTGATCAATCAACATTGAAGACTTCGGAATGGTACAGAGCGCCTCGTCAGCGCCCCTCGCGAGCGTCGCCGACGGGGCGCTCTGCCAGCCCACGCGAACACGCGCCCCGATCGCCCGGTCGCGATCGCAGGCCGTCGCAATCTTGACCCTCCCCCCGCAGCTGGCATCGTGCGCCGGTGCTCAAACCGATCCGGTACTCGGACCTCGACACCGGCGAGGTCCACGAAGAAGAGGTCTACGGCGGCTTTTGGGTCAAGCTGCTCTACGGCACCTGGCTCGGCCGGACCTTCTCGGCGATCATCGCCATGCCCTTCGTCAGCCGCTTCTACGGCTGGCTCCAAGACCGTCCGTCGTCGCGCCGCAAGGTCGCGCCCTTCATCGAACGCTTCGGCATTCAGATGGACGACTTCCTCCCGGAGGAGGGCCGCAGCGCCGACTCGCCCTTCTCCACCTTCAACAAATTCTTCACCCGGCGAGTCTCCGCAGGCGCGCGGCCCTTCGCCGAGGGCGAGCGCTTTCCGGCGCCCTGTGACGCCCGCTACTTCGCCTACTCCGAGCTCACCGATGACGTGACCATCCCGGTCAAGGGCTCCCTCTTCAAGGCGAGCGCCCTCCTGAAGAGCGACGAATGGGCGCCCCACTTCGAAGGTGGCCCCGCGTTCATCGCCCGCCTATGCCCCGTCGACTACCACCGCTTCCACTTCCCCGACGACGGCCGAGTCCTCGCGTCGTGGCGCGTTCCGGGGGCGCTGCACTCGGTCAACCCGTGGGCCCTGGCGTTTCGCCAAGACATCTTCATGATCAACGAGCGCGAGGTCACCATCCTCGAGACGGAGCGCTTCGGCAAGCTCGCGTTCATCGAGGTAGGCGCCACCTGTGTCGGCAAGATCCAGCAGAACTATCGGGGCGCCGAGTTCAAGCGCGGCGATGAGAAGGGCATGTTCCTCTTCGGCGGCTCGACGGTCATCGTCCTGGGTGAGCGAGGCGCCTGGACGATCGACCCCGCCATTCAAAGCAACACGGCCAAAGGCATCGAGACCTATCTCAAGATGGGCCGAGCTCTCGGCGCCCGCGCGGCGTCGTGACTCCTCCTGGGGTGGCGGCCGCGAAGCGACCCACCGAGCGCGAGGGTCACCGGCCGCTAGATCAGCTGAGCGTCGCTCATGATCTCGACCAACGCTGGCCCCGGGTGGGCGATCGCCCGCGCGAGCGCCTTATCGAGCTCCTCGCGCGACTCCTCGCGGATCCCGAGGGCGCCGCAGGAGCTCGCAAAGTCGGCGAAGCTCGGGTCGTGGAGGCTGGTCTGCCAGACGTCCCAGTCGCCCGCCCGCTGCTCCTTGGAGATCTTGCCGAGCTCGGAGTTGTTGAGGAGCACCTGGGTGATGTCCATCCCGTACTTCACCCAGGTCGAGACCTCAGCCATGTACTGGCCAAAGCCGCCGGCGCCGGAGGCCGAGATGACGGTAGCGGACATCGGTCCGGCGCTACGCGCCTGATTTCGCGCGGCGCGGGATCCAAGCGCGCCTTGGAGCGCCGCTCCTTGCCTCCCCCTCGACGTACCGCTAATTCGATCCTGTGGTCTCCTCTGCGATGTCTCATAAGCCCCCGAAGACGGCCCTGAGGAGGGCGTTGACGGCCTCTCTTGCCCTCACCGTGGCAGCCTGCCAGGACCCCGCGTCGACCTCTGCGACCTCGACCACCGCGACCACCGCCAGCACCGAGCACACCGCGACAGGGAGCGAGGCGAGCACAGACACCGCGTCGACCTCAGGCACCACGACGGACACCGAGAGCACGACCTCCGTCACTGCCAGCAGCAGCGCGACGGACACGAGCGGCGAGACCACCACTGAGACCACCACCGAGACCACCACCGACGGCGGCAACCCCTACGACGGCCGCCCGCCGCTCGGGCTCGTCGTCAACTCCTGCCCCGCGATCGACGGCAAAGAGTCCCAGCTCATCGAGTCGCTCGCGAACGACGGCGCTGACTTCTACGTCCAGCGCGTGGAGTTCCGCCAGCTCGACGACCCCGACTTCCTCGCGCTCATCCAGTTCGCGCTGCCCTGGTACAAGAGTCTCGGCTACAGGGTGATGCTGACGATCCCGACGGTCGACACGGCGATCCGGACCATGCCCGAGGACGTCGTCGACCTCCCCCTCGACAGCCCGGAGACCTTGGCCCGCTTCGACAAGGCGCTGGAGGATCTCCTGACCCCGGAGGTCGCCGCGTCGATCGACTGGATCAGCGTCGGCAACGAGGTCGACCTCTACTTCGGCGCCCACCCGGAGGACGTCGCCCCCTTCGTCACCTTCGCCGACGCGGCCTATGCCAAGCTCGCGTCGCTGGGCGTCGACGCCCCCCGCTGCGTCACGTTCACCCAAGAGGGCGTCGAGCAGGACGTCGCCGGCGCGGCGACAGCCCTGCTCCCGAGCTGCGACTTCCTGCCGATCACCTTCTACCCGATGGGCGAGGAGGCGTTTCAATTCCTGCCGCCGGCCGAGGGCGTCGCCGCGATCGCGAGCTTCGCCGAGATCCCGGACCTGCCGCGGGTCTACCAAGAGCTCGGCTATGTCAGCGCCCCGAGCAACAGCGGCTCGCCCGAGCTACAGGCGGAGTTCCTGAGCGGCGCCCTCAAGGGCGTCCTCGGGACGGACATCGCCGCGGTCAACATCAATTGGTACTGCGACCACCCGATCGAGCTGTGCAAAGACTTCGTCGAGAACCTCTACGGAGTCCCGCCAGACGCCCCGGACTACGACGCCTTCGTCGGCTTCGTCTGCTCGCTCGGCCTGGTGGAGAGCGACGGCGCGCCGAAGCCGGCCTTCGCCGTCTTCCAAGAGGCGATCGCGGCGACACCCGGCTAGGCCGGCTCGGCCGACTCGGCCGACTCGGCCGACTCGGCTGCCTCGGCTGACTCGGCCGACTCGCATTGCGGATCCTGAGGCGCTTCAGGCCGGGGCTCTCGCCGAGGGGCGACGAGGGCCAGCGAGAGCGCGCGGGACCGTGCCACGGTCCCCTAGCTAGGGCCGGTTGGCGTCTTCGCCGATGAGCGCCTGCTGCCCGTCCTCACCGATGAGCGCTCGCTTCCCGTCCTCGCCGATCAGCGCCTGCTTCCCGTCCTCGCCGATCAGCGCTCGCTTCCCGTCCTCGCCGATGAGCGCCCTCTTCCCGTCTTCGCCGATGAGCGCCCTCTTCCCGTCCTCGCCGATGATGGCCCGCTTCCCGTCCTCGCCGATGATGGCTCGATTCGCGTCCTCGCCGATCAGCGCCCGCTTGCCTTCTTCGCCGATGAGCGCCTGCTTGCCCTCTTCGCCGATGAGCGCCTTGTGGGTCGCAGGCGCCTTCTTCGGAGAGAGCTTCGCAGGGCGAACGGCGCTCGACAGACCGCCTGCGGCCGAGCTCGGGTCGACGCAGCCGGGGCTGGCCAAACCTATGCATAGAACGATCAACAAGGGGCGCAGAGGGGCTGCCATCGGACCACGATAGCGCAGAGAGTCGCCGGCTCTCGGGCTGAGATCGCGCGCGCAGCTGAGCACCAGCTCGGGAATCCTAGCAGCCCGTGGCAAAAGTCCCGCGCGCTCTCGCTTGCCCTCGTCGCCCCTCTCGGCCCCGCCGAAACTTGCAGTACAGCCCAGTACAGCGGCGTTTCGTCGAAGCCAAGAGGGCCAACGATCGCGGCGCGACAGCACACGGGACTTTTGCCACGGGCTGCTAGGCAGCCAGCGGCGAAGGTCCGGTGTGCTCTCGCGCGTCGAGGGTCGGTCCTCTTGGCTTGGACAAGACGCCGAGGCCCCCCTCGCCTCTGGCGAGCACACGCCCGTCCTCCGCCTGGACGCGATCGCCTGGCCGCTCGTCGGGCGCGATCCCGACGGCGAGCTGAGCGCGGGATCCTCTGCCCTGCGCTGCTAGCCGCGGAAGCGGACGTGGAAGTGGTTTCGATGGCCGCGCCAGTGGCGGATAAGCCCGTGGGCGTGGCCCTTCCCCCGCGGGTACTGGAAGAGCTCGTCGAGGGTGTCGGAGCTGACCCCGGTCCGGCGCGCGTACTCGTAGAGGGTCTTCTGGACGCCGTAGTCGAGGAAGACCGCGCGGACCTCCTTGGTGTCGGCGAAGGCCTTGATCAGCGCCCAGGTCCGGGCGACGTCGAGCGTCTGCGGGTTGGCGGCGACGAAGCGCTTCTCGCCCGCGAGCATGCCCCTGTGGACGAGGCCGATGTCGACGTCGACGCCCTTCTGGTGCGAGCGGTGGGGCTTGAGCGGCCCGCCGCCCTTCTTCGAGATGTCGCCGACGTGGACCCGCGGCCCCTTCGGCTTGCGCTGCTTGTAGCGGGAGATCGCCGCCTTGATCGCCTTGATCGTACGAGCTGTTCCATAGGCCAGATTCGGCCGCTTGACGAGGTAATGCTTCGAGTCGCTGGGCAGCTTGACGCTCGCCCGGAGCACCCCTCCGCTCTCCTCCACGGGCGCGAACTCCGGCTGGGCCTCGACGTCGACGAACACGACCAGGCTATCCCCAGCCCGCAGCGACTTGGCGTTCGCCGACAGGCGCTTGCCGAGCGAGCCCTTTTGCAGGCCGATCAGCTCCTCCGCCGTGATCCCGTAGCGCTTGGCGATCGCGGTCGGGTTCTCGCCCTTTTGGACCACGTGCTCGATCTGCTCCCGCGAATGGGGCGTGATCTCAGGGCAGATCCTCAGCTTCTGGCCGAGGCGGAGCAGGTTCGGGTTCTTCTTCAGGCCCGGGTTCAGGTCGATGATGTTGGACCGGCGCACTCCGTAGCGGCCGGCGATCGCCCCGAGGTGCTCCCCCTTGACCACCTCGTGCTCGTAGATCGGCGTGCGGTAGTCGCACTCCTTGGCGCCCTTGGGCCGCTTCTTGCTCGTCTTCGCGGACGTACCCGACGCGCCCGAGCCGGACTTCTTGGCGGTCGCCTTCTTCTTTGAGCTCTTCGACCTCGAGCCCTTGGACTTCTTGGACTTCTTGGACTTCTTGGACCCCTTCGACTTCGCCGGAGCTCTCCCGGGGAGCGAGGGCTCCTCGCCGGCGACGTCCTCGGCGCCCGCGCCCTCGTCGAGCTCGCCGTCTTCCTCCCCGTCGTCGGTCGACTCAGGGGCAGCTCCGTCGTCCGCGCTGCGATCGAGGGTCTCCGCCGCGTCCGCGCCGGCCGTGTCATCCCCCTCCGCGGGGCCCTCGTCGACCTCGTCGTCGTCGTCGTCGTCGTCGAGCACCCCCGGGAGGATCGCCTCGAGGCTCTGCTCGCGGATCGAGGTCGGCACCTCGGCCGAGGCGATCGGCGCGTAGCCTGCGACGAGGATTACGCTCAGCAGTCGTGGAATTGCGTACTTCGGCATGCGAGATGCGGCTCTAGGTCAACCACAGGACCGCGGACGGCCGTTCGTCAGGATATCCACAGGCGGCGATCGGGCAACAAACCGGGCATTTTGGCGGTTCACCGCGCGCTGGTATACCGGCGCCCATGGAGAGCGTGGTGATCCAAGGAGTCGAGCTCCGCCTGAGCCCGGCCGATGTCCTCGAGTGTGCGTGGGTGGGCAGGAAGGAGCTGCTAAACCAGCTCCTCGCGGCGTGGATGGTCCTCGATGAGGCCGACTACCCGCTCTCGCCGCGCCTCGTCGGCAAGCCCGGCGTCGGCAAGACGACCCTCGCCGCAGCCGCCGCGAACGCCCTGCGAAAGCCGCTCTACATCCTCCAGGCGACGATGGACACCCGCCCGGAGGATCTCCTGGTGACGCCGGTGATCACCGACGGCCAGCGCCTGCGCTACGTCGCCTCGCCGCTGGTCTCGGCGATGATCAAGGGCGGCGTCTGCATCCTCGACGAGGGCAACCGGATGGGCGAGAAGAGCTGGGCGTCCCTAGCGCCGCTCCTCGACCGCCGACGTTACGTCGAGTCGATCGTCGCCGGGATCAAGATCCACGCCCACCCCGACTTCCGGATCTGCGCGACGATGAACGAGGACGCCTCGACCTTCGACATCCCCGAGTACATCCACAGCCGCCTGCAACCGCAGATCCTGATCGACTTCCCCGAGCGTGATGAGGAGCGGGCGATCCTCCAGGCCAACCTGCCCTTCGCCCGCGGCCCGATCCTCGAGTACATCGCGACCTTCCTCCAGCGGGCCCACGAGGACGACGAGCCCTACACCGTCCGCGACGGGATCAACATCGCCCGCTACGCCCTCAAGCTGGCGGCGAGCGCCGGCGATGAGCCCGTCGCCGAGCTCCACCAGGACATCGGCCCCGGCGCCGAGCCCCGCGGCGAGCACCCCGAGGCGCCCGCCCACCTCCGCCACGCGACCCTCCAGATCCTCGGCGAAGAGGCGCTGCCCTACCTCCCCGGCGAACGTCCCCTGAGCCACGAGCGCCCGGACGACGACGACGACGACGACGACCTATGAGCGACCACCCCGTCTACAGGCCGCCGGCCGGCCACGAGAAGCTCGCCCTCGGACCCGAGGAGCTCGGGGCCCTCGGCCTCGCCTTCCCGGGCGGCTGGGTCCTGCCGATCTCCCGCGGCCGTCTGGAGTACGCCTGGCTCGTCCGCCAGGTCATCGCCGCGACCTCGCCGACCGCGATCGCCGTGGAGCAGGCCGAGAGCCTGACGAGCGCGGTCGATCAGGCGATCGACCGCCTGCCCCTCCTCAGCGTCGTCACCTACGCCGATCCGCGTGAGCACGGGCGACCGGTCTACCTGCCGATCGAGCCCGCAGACCCGCTGGTCGAGGCGATCCGTCGCGGCCACGAGCTGGGGATCCCGGTCTGGCGGATCGCCCGCGAGCTCGACCCGCCGCGGCCGCCCGAGGACAAGCTCCCCGATCCGCTCGCGGCCGAGGAGCTCGGCGCCCTCGCCTACATCCGCAGCGTTCTCGAGATCGCCGCGACCTTCCAGCTCCGCGAGGCGGACGAGCATCGCGAGGCGACGATGGTCCAGCACCTCGCGGTCCGGATCGCTCGAGCCAGGCGTGCCGGCGAGACCCCGCGGGTGCTGGTGGTCTGCGGGGTCCGGCACGCGCGGCGGCTGGTCGACGCCCTCCTCGCCGCCGACGCGGGCGAGGACACAGACCTCGGGGACACCCTCCTCCTCGGGGGTCGTCGCCGCGATGACATCACCGTCCACCACCTCGCCGAGTCCTCGTCGCAGGACGTCCTGGCCGAGATGCCCTTCCTCAACGCCGCCTACGAGCGGGCCCGCGACGAGCGGCGGAGACCGCCGAAGGCGATCCTCAGCCCCGCCGCGTCGTCCGGCGAGACGACGGCGAACGTCATCGAGCTCTTCGCCCGCCGCTCGCCGGCCTCTGCACCGGCCTCCGCCTCCGCCTCCGCACCGGCCTCCGCACCGGCCTCCGCCTCCGCCTCCGCCTCCGCCTCCGCCACGGCGAAGGAGCTCCGACGCCGGGTCGAGGGCGCCGGCGACGGAGCCGACGCGCCCTCCGACGAGCCCCTCCTCCGCGGCCGAATCGGCCTCCTCTATGCGCTCTGCCGCGGCGCCCGAGCGCGCTACGCCGACCTCCACGGGGGCAAGCTCCGCGCCGGCGCGATCGCGGGGATGCTCCGCTACGCCTGCCGCTACGCCCTCACCGAGAACGCCCTCGGCCCCGACCTCTACCACCTGGTGATCGCCGGCCGCGGCTTCGTCGACGACAACTTCGCCCAGGAGCTGTGGGAGGTCGCCACCCGCTACCCCTGGCAGAGCGAGGAGCCCGAGATCGAGCCCCTCGAGGTCAGCCTCCGCGACCTCCACAGCGATGTCCGCAACCTCCGCTTCCGACCGAAGCTGCTCCGTCGCCGCCGTCGTCTCCGGCAGGTGGTCAAGCCCGCGCCGAAGGAGCGGCGCCCCGGCGAGTGGGCCGAGCGCTTCACCGACGACATCTGTTCGTTTCAGCCGGAGGATCTGGCGATCGAGGGCTACGGCGACCTCCTGCGCCAGCACAGCGCCCGGATCATCAGCGAGTCCGCCGCCCGCAGCGTCCGCTTCACCTCGAGCCTCGGCGACGGGATCGACGTCCGCGAGACCCTCCGCAACTGGCACGAGAAGACGATCTACGTCCGCCTCGGCCGCTCGGTCCGGGAGCAGGCGGGGGCCGTCGTCGTGATCTTCGACGACGAGCCGCTCACCCCGAAGGACCCCGACGTCGAGCCGAAGTACCCCTGGCAGATGACCTGGCAGGGCGAGGGCGAGGAGGAGGGAGACATGGCCCTCTACGCGACCGACCCCTTCGCCCGGATCATCGGCCCCGGGATCGGCCGCGCCCTCTACGGCGGCTTCCTCCTGAACCGACCGGCGGGGACCATGTTCGGGGTCTGGAGCGACGACTACTTCGTCGACGCGAAGAGCAAGGCAGAGGTGCTCCTCCTCGCCGCGCTCGACCACAGCGCGGAGCGGATCGTCGTCTACGTCGCCCCCAAGCCGCCGCGACGCAAGCTCCGCCAGATCGCCCAGCGGCTCGACCGCAAGATCATCCACGTGCCGCTAGGTCAGCTCTCGCCCGCCGGGCTCCAGAAGGTCCGCCGCTTCCACGTCCTGAGCGGTCCGGAGGTCCGAGCCCAGGCGCCGCGGTACATCCGCTGATCGGCCGCTGCCGCATGCGGCCCTCGGCGGCGTTCCAGGTGCTCGCGCGCCATGATCGCCCCGGGTCACAGGCTGCTCGGGCAGCCCGCGCTGAGCCTCCTAGACGTACCCCTGAGGAGGGATCGTGCACCACACGTCCGCCGAGACCACCGCCTCTGGCTTATCACCGCTGTAGTGGTTGATGTCGCAGGACCTCCCGCTCAGCCTCACCCGGCAACGATCGCCCGCGGCCTCGACGAAGGTCGCGTCGATCCCCCACATCCGCTCATGCTCACAGTAGTAGAGGCGGTTCATCGCGTCCCGCGACGCGTCGTAGCTCTCCTTCACGTGCACGGACGTACCGACCAGCTCGCTCGGGGTCAGGGTCGGCACCGGCAGCCACACCTCCATCGTCGGCCGGGGATCGCGGAGCGGCCGCTCCTCCTCGGGGACCACCGAACACTCGAGCAGCTCGCGGGTGTGGATCTCGAGGTTGAGGAGGGTCCCCCCCTCCTCGCCGTCGCCCGGGTGCGAGATCCAGACGCTCACCTCGCCGACAGAGAAGAGCTCATCGCCGCAGAAGCGGCGGAGCAGCACTTGGTTCTCGCTCGGGCCTTGACGGGACACCGGACGACTCTTCCCCGCTCGACCGAGATTGGCAACACCTCGCGCCCGCCAGCCCCCAAGGGGCGTGCCCTCCCCGCTCCGCAGCTCCACCCCCCGATCTCCGATGACATCACGGCGCGAGGCAGCCGCGCGACGCTGGGGTCGATCATCGGGTAGGCTCCGCCCATGAGCGCCGCTCCCCGCCCCTGGATCGAAGCCTTCGCGCCCGCGACGATCTCCAACCTCGGACCCGGCTTTGACTGCCTCGGCCTCGCGATCCAGGGCGCCGGCGACCGCGTCCGGGTCCGCCGCTCGTCGACGCCCGGGGTGCGCCTATGCCGGGTCACGGGCGATCAGGGTCGCCTGCCGACCGAGCCCGAGGCCAACACCGCGAGCGCCGTTCTCATCGAGCTGATCAAGCGCCATGCCCCCGGCGCTGGCCTCGAGGTCGAGCTCGACAAGGGCTTGCCGCTCGGCAGCGGCCTCGGCTCCTCGGGCGCCTCCGCCTGCGCCGCCCTCGTCGCCGGCGACGCAGCCCTCGGCCTCGGCCTCGGCCACCCGCAGCTCGTCGACCTCGCCCGCGACGGCGAGCGGATCGCCTGCGGCAGCGCCCACCCCGACAACGTCGCCCCGGCGATCGTCGGCGGCGTCGTCCTCATCCCCAACCTCGACCCCCTGCGCCTCATCTCCCTGCCCGCGCCCCGCGACCTCTGGATCGCCGTCTACACCCCCGGCTGCGAGGTCAAGACCGCCGACGCCCGCGCCGTCCTCCCCAAGCAGGTCCGCCTCGACCAGACCGTCCGCCACGCCGCCCGCCTCGGCCTCCTCGTCCACGCCCTCCACGTCGGCGACCTCGCCCTCCTCGGCGAAGCCATCGTCGACGAGCTCGTCGAGCCCGCGCGGGCCCACCTCATCCCCGGCTACCTCGACGCCAAGGTCTCCGCCATCGAAGCCGGCGCCATCGCCTGCTCGATCAGCGGCGCCGGTCCTACCACCTTCGCCCTCGCCGCCAGTGAAGAGCGGGCGACCGCCCTCTTAGAGATCCTCGAAGAGGCCTTCACCCACAACGGCGTCGCCGGCAAAGGCTGGGTCGACCGCGTCGGCGCCGGCGCCCAGATCACCTCGAAACAGCTCCACTAGGCCCCTGCGATCGAGGGCGGCCTTCGCCTCAGCCCAGGCCTCCTCCTCCAAGAGCGCCGACCGCCCACCACCTCCACGAAGCACCTCTACCTACGCTCCCCCGGCTCACCTTCAAGCGGAGGACGAGCTGTGGGACGGGCGAGGGGGGCAGCGCGAACGAGTCTAGGACGTGCGTGGACCCCTTGGAACAAGGGGTCCACGCGCGCTCCGACCTGTCTGAGAGAGTGCTGCCCCCCTCGCCCGGCCTACGCCTCAGCCTTCGCGCCTCCCTCTACAGCCCCCGGATCGCCGCCCCGCTCCGCGAAGCACCCCAGCCCTCAACCAGCCCCGAATTACAGCGCCGCGCAGCCCCCGACCCCGGGTTCTGCGCGGCAACCTGCACTCAGCCAGCGAGGATCCGCTCAGCGGCGGAGCGCGTCGTCGATCCAGCCGGCGACCGTCCCTCCGAAGAGGAACTGGTTCTGGTAGCGGCCGTTGACGAAGACCGCCGGCGTGCCCGAGATCTCGAGCTTCTCGCCGTCGGCGCGGTCCGCCTCGACGAGCTTCGCCCCGACCCCGGAGGTGTAGTCCGACTCGAACTTCGCCATGTTCAGCCCCGCCTGCTTGGCGTAGGCCCGCAGGTCGTCCTCTTCGAGCGAGAGCTGGTTGGCGAAGCACAGCTCCGCCATCTCCCAGAACTTCCCCTGCGCGTGCGCAGCCGAGGTCGCCAGCGCCGCCGGCTTCGCCCGCAGATGCCCCGAGAGCGGGAACTGCTTGAACACCAGCTTGGCGCGGCCGCGGTACTGATCGATGGTCTGCTTCAGCACCGGGAACTCGAGCGCGCAGTGCGGGCACTCGAAGTCGGCGAAGACGACGACCGTCACAGGCGCCCGCTCGTTGCCGTAGACCGGCCGCCCCTCGACGTCGATCTCGCGGACCCGGAGCGAGTCGACGACCTCGCCGAGCGCCCCCTTGATGTCGCTCGGGGAGGCCCCGCTCGCGAGGGCGTCGGAGACGAACTGCGAGACCGAGAGCGAGTCCCGGCAGGCGTCGTCATCGCGCAACGAGACCGCGAGGCTGTGCGGCTTCCCGCAGGCGCTGGGCTCGGTGTTGATGATCTGGAAGAACGAGGTCTTCTGGGGATCCGTGAGCTTCGTCAGGTCGACGCCCTTGGCCTCCTCGATCATCTCCGATGGAGGGGCCTGCGACGGCGGATCCGCCTCGGGTGAGCTGGCCGCGCTCGGGGGTTTCTGCCCGGATTCGCCCGTCTCCGGGGAGACCGCCTGCTCGGCGGTGCAGGCCGGGCTACACGCCGCGAGAACGAACAAGAGGGGCGCGAGAGTGCACTTAGACGCGTTCATCCCGGAGATCCCATAGTGTGGTGGTCGGTGTCCGCCGCTGCGATTGCGCCCACCGGGGCGCGACCACACAGCGCGGTGAACGCTATCGCAGGCCCGCGCGGCCTGCAACCTTCAGGACGGGCCCTCGGTCGCAGGCCCAAGGCGATGATTGACAGGGCCGCCCAGGCCGCGCGATACCCCCGCCCCAGGAGGATTGCCTGTTGAAGATCCTGGTTACTGTCAAGCGGATCCCCGATCCCGACGAGGCGCTCAAGTTCACCGGCGGTGGGCTCGACTACTCGTCGCACAAGCGGGTCCCGAACGCATTCGATGAGTACGCGGTGGAGACCGCCCTGCGCCTTGCCGAGAAGGTCGGCACCAAGGACCGTCAGGCCGAGGTCATCGTCCTCTCCATCTGTCCCGCAGGTCAGCGTCAGCACGTGACCCAGTTCCTAGCGATGGGCGCCGACCGTGGGGTCGTCGTCGACGTCGACGAGGACACCTTGGACACCATCGCGGTCTCCAAGGCGATCGCGGCCGTCTACAAGAAGGAGGGCGCAGACCTCCTGATCGCCGGCAAGCTCTCGCAGGACAACGAGGGGAACCAGGTCGCCCAGCGCGTCGCCGGTCTCCTCGGCGCCCCGCAGGCCTGCTTCGCCGCCCAGCTCGCCTGGGATCAGGCCGGCAAGTCGCTGACCGTCAGCCGCGAGGTGGACGACGGCGTCGAGACCAAGAAGATCCCGCTGCCGGCGGTGGTCTCCGTCGATCTCCGGATCGTCCTGCCGAAGAGCGTGCAAAACGGCGCGACCTCGCCGGACCACGCCTACCAAGAGGGTCCCCGCCTCGCCTCGCTGCGCGGGATCACGATGGCCAAGCGCAAGAAGGTCGCCACCTACTCCCTCGCGGACCTGGGCGTGAGCGCCGGCTCCAGCGAGCAGGAGACCGCGGTCGTCGCCCCGCCCGCGCGCGCCGCAGGACAGATCGTCGGCTCCGTCGATGAGCTGGTCGAGAAGCTGACCAAGGAAGCGAAGGTTCTCTAATGAGCAAAGTACTCGTTGTTCTCGAGACGACCGCCGACGGCCTGCGCTCGCAGTCGCTGCCCGGGGTCACCTGTGGTCAGGAGATCGCGGCGAAGACCGGCGGTGAGCTCCACCTGCTCGTCCTCGGCGCAAACGCCGGGACCCACGCCCAAGCCGTCGCCGCCGCTGGCTACGGCGCGGCCGCGGTCCACACGATCGACGCCGCCGCGCTCGACCCCTTCACCGCGGAGGCGTGGGCCGACGCGATCGTCCACGCGGCCAAGACCCTCGGCGCCTCCCATGTCGGCGGCACCGCGACCTCGAGCCTCCGCGACGCCCTCCCCCGGGCCGCGGCGCTCCTCGACGCTCCGCTCGTGGCGGAGGTCGTCGAGGTCAAGTCCGGCGACACCTTCAGCCGTCCGGTCTCGGCCGGTCGCGCGCTCCTCGACCTCAAGGTCAGCGCCGGGGTGATCCTCTTCACCGCCCGCGGCACCGAGTTCGAGGCGCCCGCGGCGGGCTCCGCCGTCGCGGTCTCGGCGATCGCCGCTCCGGCGCTCGACACCCGCGGCGTCCAGGTCCTCTCGGTCGAGAAGACCGCGAGCGCTCGCCCGGCCCTCACAGAGGCCCGCGTGATCGTCTCCGGCGGTCGCGGCATGGGCAGCGGCGACAACTTCGTCCACCTGGAGAGGCTCACCGATCAGCTCGGCGGCGCCCTCGGGGCGAGCCGCGCGGCGACCGACGCAGGCATGGTCCCCGCCGACCTCCAGGTCGGTCAGACCGGCAAGGTCGTCGCCCCCGAGCTCTACATCGCCGTCGCCATCTCGGGCGCGATCCAGCACCTCGCCGGGATGAAGAGCTCCAAGGTGATCGTCGCGATCAACAAGGACGAAGAGGCGCCGATCTTCCAGATCGCCGACTACGGCCTGGTCGCGAAGTGGGAGGACACCATCCCCCGCCTCACCGAGCTCGTCGCCGCGCACACCAGCGCGTAAGCGACACGGCCACCGCAGCAAACCGCGCGAACTCGCGCGTAGAAGGGCTCCTGGACCTCCAGGGGCCCTTTTCTTTGGACCAGCGGTGATACGCTGGGCCGGGTTTGCAAGATGGTCTTTGGGCCCGGTTCATATGCGCGGCCCGATCGCGGCGCCGCCGTTGCTGTGCTCGGTGAGTGCATCATCGCGGCCCTCGTGCTCACCCTGGAGGTCGGCCTGGGCGCCACCTTCGACGCCCCCAGCGGCCTCCTCCTCGTCGCTGCCGCGGTCGTCCTCTACCGGATCTTGGCCTACGGGATCGCGGCGTTCGCAGGGCCGAGCCCCCGCCTCACGCCGTGGATCCTCCCGCCCCTCGCGATCGCCATCATCGCGCCTCTCCTCGACGTCGAGGCTGTCCTCGACCCGAGCCGCTTCGGACCCGTCGTCGGCGCGGTCTGGAGCGCCGCGCTCCTCGTCGCCATCATCGCCCGGGTCGGCGACGCCTCTGAGGACTCCGCCCCGCCGCCGCTCGCCCCTCGCCTCGCCTGGATCTTCGCCAGCTCCTCCGCCGCGGCGCTGATGATGATGACCGGCGTAGCCCTCGGGCGCAGCTCCGGGACGACGCCGACGATGCTCCAGTTCGGGCTGACCCTCGTCAGCATCCCCGCGACCGTCAGCCTCGCCGCCCTCACCGGCGCCCTCGTCGGCCTCGGCCTCAGCCGCGACATCGTCGGCCTCTCGCGGGCCCTCGCCCGCAACCGTGACCAGCCCAACGCGCCGATCCGAGTCACCCGCGACGATCGGCTCGGCGCGCTCCAGGCGACCCTCGAGCGCGAGCGGCTGGGCCTGCTCGACGCCCTCGCCCGCGAGGCCGAGGCGATCGCGATGCTGCAGGAGGCGAACGCCGCGAAGGTCGAGCTGATCGCGACCCTCGATCACAGCCTCAGAACCGCGCTGACGACGATCCTAGGCCATGTCGAGCTCCTCCGCGGCGAGCCGACCTGGACCGACGACGAGCGAGCCTCGCTCCGGGCGATCGACCGCGGCGCAGCCCACCTCCTCCACCAGCTCCGCGGGCTCGTCGACGTCGCCATGATCGAGACCGGCGAGCTCCGCCTCGACCATCACGAGATCGACCTCAACGCGCTGCTCGACGAGGCCCTCGCCGCCCACCGGACCCGCGCCGAGGAGCGCGGCCTCAGCCTCCAGCGGAGCGCCCCCGAGGCGCTGCCGCCGATCAGGGCGGACCGACGACGGCTGCGGGAGGCCCTCGACATCATCCTCACAAACGCGACCGACTTCTCGGAGGAGGGGACGATCGAGGTCTCGACGACGACGGACGCCGCCTCCGGCCTGGTGACGATCGCCGTCCGCGATCCGGGGATCGGCATCGCCAAGGATGACATCAGCCTGATCTTCAAGACGTGGCGGCGGGCCGACGGGGAGGTCGCCGACGGGCGCCGCGGGCTCAGCCTGGCGATCGCCCGCGCGATCGCCCAGGGACACGGCGGCACCCTGACCGCGAGCTCATCCCCGGGCGAGGGATCGACCTTCGCCCTGGCGCTGCCGCTGGTCGCGAGACCGGCGAAGGGCTCGATCGATCCTGAGCTGCTCGCCGCGGCCCGTCGCCGCGCGAAGGCCTCGTCGTCCGAGAGGGCCGCGTGAGCGCCAAGACGCGCCGCAGAGCGCCCCGCGAGGCGTCCTCTCCGTCGCTCCTCGGCCGCGGGCGGGCGACCGCCCAGGACGTGCTCGCCTGGGTCGCCGCCCTCTACACCGCCTCCGGCCTGCTCTTCGTGATGACCGCCGAGATCACCGGAGACGCCGCTCTCCTCCCGCCGGAGACCGCCCTCGTCCCCCTGGTCGGCCTCGCGGTGCTCCTCACCGGCCTCGCCCTCCGCCTCCCGAGCGGCGCCTACTCGCTGAAGATCGACCGCGGAAGGTGGCGCATTCCGCTCTACGTCGCAGGCGCCCTCGCCCTCCCGGCGATCGCCGCTGTCCAGCTCCGGCGCCGCGGTCAGCGGACCTCCCCCGAGCTGTGGCTCGCGCTGCCGCGGTGGGTCTGCGCGCGGATGACCGCGGTCTCCGCCCTGTCGATCGCCGCCTCGGTGTGGAGCTGGGTCCAGCACTGGCCGCTCGATCGAGTGCTCCACTACACGGCCCTCGCGAGCGCCCTCGCCTGCACGACGATCCTGATCACCGGCCTCGGCGTGCGAATCCTCGCCCGCCGCGAGCTCCTCCTGATGCCGACGGCGCTCAAGGTCGTCGCCGAGCGCCGCTCGCTCTCGCGTCAACCGCTGCTCGTCCTCACGGGGGCGAGCGCTGCCCTGACCCTCGCCCCCCTCCTGGTCGCCCACCTCTGGCTCGGCGACGCGGCGTTTGGGCGCGCCCACGCGGAGGCCGTGGTCCTCGCCGAGCAGCTCATCGACGCCGCCGCCCCAGGGCGGGAGGAGGAGCTCGGCGAGCTCCTGGCGAAGCACCCCGACGTCGGGATCCGCAGCGGCTCCGGCAGCCTCTACGGGATCGCCGACCTCTCGCCGACGGAGCCCCGCGACCGACGGCGAGCTCCACACCGCGCGCAACGCCTCGGGATCGTCGTCGTCGTCCCGCAGACCCCGGACTCCACGCCGCCGCTCCTGCCCTTCGCCCTCCTCGCCTTGCTCGGTCTCGTTACGGGGGTCATCGCCGCCAGCGACGTCCTGGGCGAGGTCGACGACGACAGCGACGACTCCGACGCCGACAGAACCGGCCTGCGCCAGCCCGCGACGGCCTCCGACCTGCCCAGGACCCGCGAGTGGCGGACCCTGGGGCCGAAGATCGACGCCCTCATCGGCCGCACCGCTGACACGGCGATCACCCGCTACATCGCCGAAGAGGCGGTCGACGAGGCCGATCGCCGACGCCTGAACCTGATGGCGACCGTCGGCGGCGACCTACGCCCGGTCCTCTCGAACCTCGTCGACCGGGCCGCGGATCTTCACAGGGAGCCCCGCACGCCGGCCGAGCTCGAGAGCCTCAAGGCGATCGAAGAGGGCGCCCGCAACCTCACCCACGCCCTCGGAGAGATCATCGACATGGCGGCCCTCGCCGACGGCAGCGTGCAGATGATCCCCGAGCCCCTGCCGGTCGCGGCGCTCCTCGCCGCGACGATCTCCGACCTCCGGGGCCAGGCGCCGGAGCTCCAGGTCAACCTCCGCTGCGCCCCCGGGATGCCGCCTGTCTACGGTGATCATCCCCAGCTGCGCCGCGCCCTCGGATGCCTCCTCGCCTTCGCGAGCCAGCAGATCGAGGGACACCCGTTGACCCTCTTCGCCGACTACGACGACGGGCACCCGCTCGGGATCCGTCTGACGATCGCGACCCCCAAACGACCGATGAGCCCGATCAAGGCGGGGATCGCCCGTCGCCCCTTCCACCGCCTCGCGGGCCAGCCAGGCCTCGGCCTCGACCTGGCCCGCGCCGACGCCGTGATCCGCCTGAGCAACGGTCACCTCGACATCCAGAGCTACGGCGAGGGTATGCGCTTCATCGTCGAGCTCCCGGCGGCCGCTCCCCCTGCGCGACCGAAGCCCTCGAACACGGCGAAGACCTCGCAGACCTCCCGGTAGAGGTCGCCTCGGCCCCTCAGAGCGAGGGCATGCGCTTGATCGCCGAACGAACGAACGAACGAACGACCGCCCCCGTTGCGCGATCGAAGGCCGTCCACAACCGTCCAGGTGACTGCTACAAGGCGGGGGTGTTCTCGCGCCGCACCGCCTGGACAAGCTCACCGTCCCCCTTCGCCGCGGCGATAGCCTCGGCCCGCGCCGAGGCCCGCACCACAGGCCGAGCGCTCCTCGACCTGAGCGTCAGCAACCCGACCACCGTCGACCTCCTGCACCCGCCCAGCCTCTACGAGAGCCTCGGAGACCCCGGCGACGCCCGCTACGAACCCGCGTCGCGGGGCCTCCACTGCGCGCGCAGAGCCATCGCCGACTACTACGCCTCACAGCGCGACCTGACGATCGACCCGTCGAGGATCTGCCTGAGCGCCTCGACGAGCGAGGCCTACGCCGCGGCCTTCTCGATCCTCGCCGACCCCGGGGACACCGTCCTGATCCCGAGCCCGAGCTACCCCCTCCTCGGCTACCTCGCCGACCTCGCGGCGATCACCCTCGTCCCCTACCGGCTCGCCTACGACGGGGCCTGGCATGTCGACCTCGCGGACCTCCGCGAGCGCCTCGCCGCCGCCGCCCGGCCCCGGGCGATCGTCGCGATCGCCCCCAACAACCCCACCGGCAATTACCTCGATCCCGCGACCCTGGCGGCGCTCGACAACCTCGCGGCAGAGCGCTCCCTCGCGGTCATCGTCGACGAGGTCTTCTTCGACTATCCGCTCGTCACCGGAGCGTACGCGTCGCCGCTCGGCGGTCACCCCAAGGCCCTGACCTTCACCCTCTCGGGCCTCTCCAAGATCGCCGCCCTGCCGCAGATGAAGCTCGCATGGACCATCGTCGACGGCCCTCCAGCGCTCGCCCAGGCGGCCCTCTCACGCCTGGAGATCGTCCACGACACCTTCCTCAGCGCCTCGACGCCGACGCAGCGGGCGGCCCCTGTCCTGCTCGCGGCGGTCCCGGCGATCCAGGCGTCGATCTGCGCGCGCCTGCGGGCGAACGTCAGGGCCCTCGGCGCCTCCTGTCGCGGCTCCGCCCTCACCCCCTGCGCCGTCGAGGGGGGCTGGACCGCGCTGGTCCGCCTGCCGCAGGTCGGCCTCGACGACCTCGAGTGGGCTCGGCTCCTCCTCGCCCGCGCTGGCGTCATCACCCAGCCGGGATACCTCTTCGACCTCGAGACCCCCCACCTCGCCCTCTCGCTCATCACCCCCGAGGCGACCTTCCGCGGCGGCGTTGAAGGGCTCGTGAACCTCGCGCAGCAGGTGGTAGGGTCCGGCCCATGAGCGCCGCTAGAAACGAGATCACGCTGCTCCATCCCGCGATCGCCGACTACGTCCACGAGCACGCGACTCCCGAGGGCGAGCTCTTCGAGCGCCTCCGCGACGAGACCCAGAGCACCCTGGCGATGCCGCAGATGCAGGTCGGCCGGGTCGAGGGAGCGCTCCTCCGACTCCTCGTCAGCATCGCCGGCGCCGCGCGAATCCTCGAGATCGGCACCTACAGCGGCTACTCGGGGCTGGCGATGGCGAGCGCCCTGCCGAGCGACGGCCAGCTCATCACCTGCGACGTCGACCCGGTCGCCACCGCCGTCGCCCGCCGCTTCTTCGATCAGAGCGGGTACGGGGATCGGATCACGATCCGCTTGGCGCCAGCGCTCGACACCATCGCCGAGCTCGCCGCCGAGGGTCAGCGCTTTGACCTGGTCTTCATCGACGCCGACAAGGAGAACTACTGCGCCTACTGGGACGCCGTCCTCCCCCTCGTCCCCGTCGGCGGCCTGATCATCGGCGACAACACCCTGTGGAGCGGCAAGGTCGTCGACCCACAGGCCGCCAGCGACCAGGCGATCGTCGCCTTCAACCGCAAGGTCGCCGACGATCCGCGGGTCGAGCAGGTCCTGCTCTCCGTCCGCGACGGGGTGATGCTCGCCCGCAAGGTCCGCGACTGATCGAACGCCACGACGGGCATCGCCGTCCGCCGTCCGCCGCGCGAAGCTCGCGCTCTTCGCCGTCGTGATGGCTGCGCCCGCGCCCTCCGAGGCTCCTCCCGTACGCGAGAGAACATCCGCCGGAGCAGCCGGGCCGCGGGCGATCGAGCCCGCCTCTCGGCGACGGCCAGGAACCCGAGGATTCGCCGATGAGGCAGCCATCCGCGACCTTCCCTGACATTTTGTCACGAGCCGACCCGCAGTCCGGAGCCCAGACCCGGCAATTCACGACGAGCGCGCACCTGCGTGCGCTGGCACCCTGGTTGCAACGGACGAAACATTGCAGAATGGCCGGGACGCAGCCCATGCGAGATCGCACCCTCCTCACCGCCGTCGCTTCGACGCTCCTCTTCCTGACCGCCGCGCCAGCGTGGGCTCAATCGCCCGACACCGGCGGCGGTAGCTCTGCCCCTGGCGCCGACGCGTTCGACATCCGCTACTACGTGACGGACGAGAACAGCGACCGCGGGCGGCAGATGTCGCAGCAGGACATGAACCTCTTCGTCAACCAGGCGCGCTGCGAGTGCGGCCAACAGATCGAGGCCCAGATCCGCCTGCTCAGCACCGGCACGACCTACACGCCGACGACGATCGACGGCTATATCGGCTCGAACTGCGCCACCGCGGAGAGCTCCTTCAACCCGCAGTTCAAGCCCTGCGCGAAGTTCTCCTCAGCCCAGAGCACGACCTACACCTCCGGACAGAGCGTCCTCTTCTCGCCGATCTGGTTGATCGCAGGGATCGCCGACCTGGTCAACGTCAACGACCTCGCATCGCGGATCCCCGCGGTCGCGACGCCGGCAGGCTCCTGTACGGGCCCGACGGGCGAAGGGGGGATCTGGCTCTGCGGACAGACCGACTCGAGCGCTGGTTGTCAGGCGGAGGAGTTCTTCGTCACCGGCACGCAGAACATGAACTTCCTCGACGGGACGGCGAAGGGGATCACCGCCGACTTCCAGCCGCCGCTCAACCTCCCCAGCGAGGACAGCCTCAGCGCCGCCGTCGGCGACTCCGCCGTGGTCGTGAACTGGACGCTCCCGGCCGGTGGCACCGACGCCTACGGCTACCGGGTCCTCTGTGAAGAGGCCGACACCGGCCTCCCAGCGATCGAGGGGCTCGTCAAGGACCCGGGGATCGCCTCCAACACCTACGGCACGATCTACTACACCAAAGAGAACCTCTGCCCCGACGGCGCCTTCTGGGAGGCCCCGGGGAGCGAGAGTTCGACCACCGGCGACACCACCGGCGACACCACCGGCGACACCACCGGCGACATGACCACCGGCACCACCGGCGACATGACCACCGGCACCACCGGCGACATGACCACCGGCACCACCGACGCCACCACCGACGCCACCACCGGCACCACCGGCAGCGACGTCCCCGTGAGCACGGCCTGTCCCGAGGATCGCCCCGCGACCGGCATGTGCAGCCTCAAGTGGGACTACGTCTGCAGCGAGCACATCGCCGGCGCGACGAGCAACGTCCGGATCAGCGGCCTCCAAAACGACAAGGAGTACAACTTCCTCCTCGTCGCCTACGACCAGTCGGGCAACCCGATCACCGTCGGCAAGATCGACGGGATCGTGCCGGTCCAGACCAACGATCTCTGGGAGCAATGTGAGGCCGACGGCGACGTCTGCGGCCGCTCCGGTTTTTGCAGCGTCGACCCCGAGGGCGATGACCTCGGCGGCTTCGCCCTTGTCCTCGGCCTAGGCCTCCTGGCGGCCGGCCGCCGACGCATCAGGACGATCGCGTGAGCACCACCCTAGCGACCCTCCTCCTCGTGAGCGAGCTGGCGGCGCCTGCGTCGACGCCGGCCGATCCACCTGTCACGGACGACACCCTCGAGGCGGCGGAGGTCGACCCCGACGCGCCAGCTGCGGAGGAGGAGGCTCCCCTGGAGCCGAGCGCCGAGGAGCCACAGATGGCCCCTGAGGGCGACCCGGGCGAGCCGCTCGACCCCGAAGAGGGCGATCCCTGGGCCGAGCGCCCCTCGACCGAGCAGTCACCTCCGGCCGCCGTCGCCGTCGAGCGCCAGGCCGGTGATGGCCTCAGTCAGGCCCTCAAGCAGCCCGTCGGCAAGAAGGGCTACGCCAAGTACGAGTCGCCGCAGCGCTTCGCCCTAGAGCTCAAGTTCGGCCCCTACCTGCCGGACGTCGACCTCAACTACAACGGTCCCGACGCCTTCGGCCCCTACGGCAAGGTCTTCGGCCGGACCGACGAGCGCGGGGTCACCAACGACGATCCCAAGCGCGGGCTGATGGGCGCCGCCGCCTTCGAGTGGCAATTCCTCAACCCCGGCGGGGTCGGCCCCCTCGGCCTCGGCTACAGCCTCTCGTTCTTCCGCGACTCGGCCAAGGCGCTGCTCGCCGATCCCGATCCCGACGCCGACTCGGTCCGCTCCGAGGCCGACTCGACGGTCTTCTGGACGATGCCGATGGCGCTCCAGCTCGTCTACCGGGTCGAGCTCTTCGCCGATCGCTGGAACATCCCGATCGTCCCCTACGGCAAGGGCGGGCTCGCCTGGGCCCTGTGGTGGTCCAAGGACGGCAACGGCAACCTCTCCCGCAACAGCCGCGGCGAGAAGGCCCTCGGCGGGGTGTGGGGCTATCAGCTCAACGTCGGCGGGATGCTCCAGCTCGACTTCCTCGAGCGCGGCACCTCGCGCAACCTCGACCGGACCACCGGGATCAACCACACCTATATCTTCGGTGAGTATCAGTTCTCGCGGATCGACAACTTCGGCCGCAAAGATTCGATGAGCCTCGGCGACTCGACCTGGTTCCTCGGCCTGGCGCTCGAGTTCTAGGCGGTCGCGGCCAGGAGACCTGGCCCTAAAGCCAGGCGTTCGACCTTTGGCAGCCTGCGCGGGTCGGCGCCCCCACGGCCTTCCGCTGCGAGCTCTGACGGAGCTTCGAGCGCCTCAGGCCGCCGCTCGCGGGCAGGAATCCCCCGGCAGTCGCGGGTCGACGGAGGCACCCACGTCGTCGACCTCAAGGCCGACGACGCGGCTCAGCGGCGGCGCCAGCGATCGAGGTCGACGAGCTGCGAGGCGAGCCAGAGCCCCCAGAGGACGATCAGGGCGAGGCCGACGCCGAGCGTCACCCAGAGCGAGACCAGCCCCTGGGTCGCCGCGACAAAGGAGGCGACGAGCGCGAGGGCCAAGAGGAGCACCATCCACTCGAGGATCCGGCCGCCCTTCGGATGATCCCGGAGGAGGCCGATGCCGACCGCGCCGACAAAGCTGCCGACACAGGCCGCGCCCAGGCCGGAGAGGCGCCAGAGCACCTCGATCGCCGGGGCACCGCCGGCGGCGCCTGTCACGAGGGCGAGGATGAAGACCAGCCCGGCGACCACCAGCGATCCCATGAGGAGGCAGAGTGTGCGCCGGACGTATCGCTCCATCCCCTCACGCTAGCACCCGCAGGGATCGCTGCCCACCGAAGAGCCGACGCCCGGAGCCCGCCGAGCTCGGAGGCTGTGGCAAGGATCGCGCGCGCTCTCGCGGGCCCTCGCCCCTCCTGTCGACTCCGGCCGAGCTTCTACGAAGGCCCTGTGCAGCGGCGTTTCGCCGCAGCCCGAGCGGGCCGACGCTTGCAGCGCGAGAGCACAGGGGCTCCCTCCACAGCCTCCTAGCTGAGCTTCGCGATCAGGGCGAGCTCGACCCGGCGTCGCGAGATGTCGGCGTCGACGACCTCGACCATCAGACGGTCGCCGATGCACAGGGTGAAGTTGCTCCGGCGGCCCACCAGCCGCACGCGGTTCGCCTCGATCTCGAAGGCCTCGCCGCGATCGCGCTCGAGCGCGTTCAGTCGGATCATGCCGTCGACGAAGGGGTGCTCTAAGGCGACGAAGATCCCGCTCTGGGCCATCCCGGAGATCGAGCCCTCGAAGCGGTCGCCGATCCGCTCGCGCATGAACGAGGCGGCGTAGAGGCTCTTGCTGTCGCGCTCGGCCTGCATGACCTCGCGCTCGCGCAGGCTCGAACGCTGGGCCCGACCGGCGCTGGTCTCCTTGTCCGGCATCTCCGGGACCGGCTCAGGGCCCGCCTTGCCGCCGGTGCGCTTGAGGTGGGCCTTCAGCACCCGGTGGGCGATGACGTCGGGGTAGCGACGGATGGGCGAGGTGAAGTGGACGTAGCCGCCGCTGGCGAGGGCGAAGTGGCCGATGTTGTCGACCGTGTACTCCGCCTGCGACATCGCCCGGAGCATCAGCATGTTGATCGCCTGGACCCGCGGGTGGGTCTTGATCTTGCCGACGAGCTTCTGAAAGCCGCGCGGGCTGGTCATCTTCTCCGGGTCGACGCGGACGCCGAGCACCTCGGCGGCGGTCGCCAGCTTCGCCAGGCGCTCCTCGTCCGGCGGCGCGTGGATCCGATAGACCATCGGCAGCTTGTGCCTGAGCGCGACCGCGGCGGCGGCCTCGTTGGCCGCGAGCATCAGCTCCTCGATGAGGTTGTAGGCCCGGGTCATCGACCGCGAAGACCGGCTCGGGACGATGTCCCGGATCCGCGTCGGATCGTCCTCGTCGAGCACCACCCGGATCTCCGGCAGGTTGAGCTCGATCGCGCCGTTGCTGAGACGCCGCCGTCGCAGGCGATCCGCGCAGCGTCGCAGGAGGTGGACCCGCTCGCCGACGGCCTCGCCGAGGTGACCGGTGGTCTCGAGCTCCTTGGCCGCCATCCCGTAGGTCAGGCGCGCGCGGCTGTGGATCACCGCCGCCCGGACCTCGACGTCGCGGCTGACCCCGCCGGCGTCGATCGTCATGCTGATGACCATCGCGCAGCGATCCTGCTCCGGCACCAGCGAGCAGAGGTGGGAGCTCAGCGCCTCCGGCAGCATCGGGATCGCCTGGTTCGGCAGGTAGGCGGAGAAGCAGCGCCAGATCGCCTCACGCTCGATCGCCGTCCCCTCGCGGACGTAGTGGGAGACATCGGCGACGGCAACGTGGAGGCGCATCTCCCCGAGCTCGAGATCATCGCCGAGAAGCTCGACCGCGACGGCATCGTCGAAGTCGCGCGCGTCGTCGGGATCGATCGTCATAAAGGGCAGGTCGCGGAGATCATCGCGGCCGACCAGATCCTCGGGGCCGACCTCGGTCGGCACCTTCGCCGCCTCGGCGAGCACGTCCGCCGGAAACTCGGTGTCGATGTTGTGCTCGATGAGCACCTTCGCCTGCTCGGTCGCGAGAGCCCCCGGCTCGCCGAGCACCTTCTCAACCTCGACGATCAGGTTCTCCTGGCCGCGTCCGGGGTAGGTCACGATCTTGGCGACGACCACCTGATCGGTGATCCGCGGCCCCCCCTTCGCGATCTCAGCGTGGTTGAGGATCCGCGGGTCGTCGGGATCGAGCACCCAAAAGCGCCCGGCCTGCCGCAACATCCCGGTGATCCGGGTCCGGCCGCGGCCGACGACCTCGTCGACGGTCCCCTCAAAGCCGCGCTCTGCGGACCAATAACGGACCATCACATCATCGCCGTCGATCGCCGGAGCGAAGCGGCCTGGCGGGATAAAGATCGACCCCTCGCCGTCGGTACGGACCGCGAAGGCGAAGCCGCCTGGGTTTACTTGAAGGCGGGCTGCCACCGCTTCGGCACCGCTCTCCCTCGTCTTCTGACTCGACACGGCGGCAAGCTTGCACGGCCCCGGCGAGCCATCAAGATCCGGGCGAGTGCCCTGGCACACGCGGGCTTTCGCCCGGCCACCGATCCTCGACGATCACAGGCACGGCCGACGACCGCTCACTCTCCAGCCTTCGCCGCCGCTCGTCTCGGCCAAGGCTCGCGCTGCGGCTGGATAGAGCGGCGTCTTGTCGACGCGAGGAGGGGCGAGGGGCGACGATCGGCGGGGCGAGGGGGCTGCTAGCGATAGCCCCGCAGCAGACCATCGTCACAGCCGACGACGAGCACGCCCTCCTCGCTGATCGCCAAGGCGGCGTCGACATCCTCGGGGAGCTCCAGGCGCCAGCGCTCTCGCCCGGAGCGGTCCACCGCGTAGACAAAGTCGTCGCGTGAGCCGAAGTAGACCCGCCCCGCGCTGTCGACGACCGGCGCGGTCGCGATCGCCCCCCCCGCGGCGAAGCTCCAGCGAAGGGCCCCGTCCGGGCGCAACGCGTAGAGCTGACCGTCGAGGGCCGCCGCGTAGATCGTGCCGTCGTCGGCGACGGCGAGCGCCGCCCTTACCTCTTTGCCGGCGGTGAAGGCCCAGCGCTCCTCCCCCTGTTGATCGAAGGCGATCACCCGTCCGTCGTCGGCGGCCGCGACGACGAGACCGTTGTCCAGGAGCACCGGCGCCCCGTCGACGTCGGGGCCGAGCTCGACCCGCCAGCGCAGCGCTCCGTCGCGATCGAGGGCGACGAGCGCACCGTCCTCACCGCCGACGAACACCTCCCCCTCACGGGTCACCACCGGGGCGGCGCCGACATGCCAGGTCGGCCCGCTCTCGGCCGGCGGATAGTGCCAGCGCACCACCCCCGCAGGGCTCAGGCGGTAGACTCCGTCTGCGCCGATGTAGATGTCGCCGCCTGCGCCGATCGTCGGCCCGCCGTCGGGGTCGCAGCGCGTCCCCTCGGGACCCCGTCCCCGCGGAGGATCGCAGGCGCCGAGCAGCCGCGACCAGCGGAGCGTCCCCGCCACGGGGTCGACCGCGTAGACGGTGTCATCGTCCGCGCCGACGACGAGGCTGCCGTCGGCCGCCTTCGCTGCGGTGCCGAAGATCATCCCCGGCACGTTGAGGTCCACGGCGATCGTCCCGGCCTTGGGCCCGGCGCTGACCACCCCCGAAAAGCGCCCCGCGTGGGTCCCGACGAAGGCCGCGACCTCGCCCCCCGCGACCTCGGCAAAGGTCGCCTGGGCCGTGATCGCAGCGCCGAGCTCGACCTCCCAGAGGAGGCTCGGCGCCGTCTCCGGCCCGGCGACCCCGAGCGGCGTCGGCGTACCGGGACCGCCGCGGAACCACGACCGGGCCGCATCGGCCGACCCCGCTGCCGCCCCCGCTGGCGGAGCGTCGACCGGATCCGCAGCCGGACCTTGGGTCGCGCACTCCGTCCCCTCGGGACAGGTCGGCGTGCCGCCCTGCCCGGGCTGGCCGCCGCAGCCAGCGACTCCCGCGACTCCCGCGATGAGGCGAACGAAACACGCGGCGCCCCGTGGGACCCGCTCGTCCCCCCCGGCGCGGCTCCCTCCGACACGGCCAAGCCCCCCCAGAACACCCGCGAATGGCCCAATCGAGGCCCACATCGTCATTTTCCGAATTTCCTGAGAAGTCCCTCGCAAAGCGTCTCCAGATCTGGAATCATGCCCGATTCACCAGGTCGCCCACAAACCCGAGAACTTCTGCTCTACGACGCCGAATTCGGCGCGCCGCCGACGGTCAAGCGCTTTGACATCGGTAATTGTCGGTGGTAGTGGTATCGGGCACCGGATTGGTGCCAATTAGCAGTGATCCATACGCTGCGACGGCTCTCGCCTGCGCAGAGTATGGTCGGTTCCTGCGTATCTTTTCAGGAGAACCCATGGCAACGCAACAAGCCGCGCGTGTCACGCACGGAGATGAAGCGGTAGAAGAGATCTACTACCGCAAAGGTGACATCGATTTCTGCTTCTTGCTGAATCGACGGATGCACAACCTGCGGGTCTTCGACTACCGCGTCGGCAACTACCAGCAAAAGCGGGACTTCTTCGACCGGATCGCCAAGGCCGAGGGCCTGCGCAAGGTCTTCACGGTCGTCGAGAAGCAAGACTCCAAGAGCTGGCGCAGCGTCGGCTTCTCCCGCGAGGGCGCCATCCCGGGCTACTTCCGGACCGCCGACGCCTACATCATGAGCCGCGTCTACACGGACGAGGGGGACCCGATCCAGGGCGGCGCCCCCAAGCTCACCCCGCCGGCCATGCCGACGACCGCGCTCAAGGAGTCCGGCAACACCAAGCCCCGCGGTTGGACACAAGAGGTCGTGAAAGATATCACGCGCCTCGAGGGTCTGATCCGCGAGGTCGGTCCCTCCTGCAACTACGCGCCCTTCCGCCGCGGGGTCTTCAACCCCGACATCGCGATCGCGGCCAAGCTCGCCAAGCGCGACCTCTGGTTCGGCGCCGAGACGGACTCCTCCTTCGGTCACGCCAAGCTCGACATGATCACCCCGCCGAAGAAGGACACGGATCTCCCGCTCGTCCGCCACGGTATGTCGGCGCTCCTCCTGGACCTCGCGAAGATCGAGACCGCCTCGGTCTTCGCCCTGGTCCCGGCCGACGATCTGCTGAGCAGCCAGGCCTACTACGAGCTCGGCTTCAAGGTCACCGCCCGCCTCACAGACCACATCTTCCGCGGCGACGCCTACATCGGCGCCCAGATCTGGCACCGTCGGATCACCGTTCCGGTCGCGCAGAAGATGCTCGCGGGGAGCTAGAGCCCCCTGCACGACCGGCCGAGGCCGCCCTCCCTCGGGAGGTGCGGCCTTGACGCTTTCTACGACCAACCCCGGTGAAAGCCGGGCCCGGGGTTGACGGGGCCGAGGACCAACTTAAGGTCGTCCCGTCAAAACCTACAGACACCCAGGAGAGACAACGCCGTGGACACGCCGTCGCCGAGCAAGCACGAATTCAAGGCTGAGGTCAGCGCCCTCCTCAAGCTGGTCACCAACTCGCTCTACACCAACCGCGAGATCTTCCTCCGCGAATTGATCTCGAACGCCTCTGACGCGCTCGACAAGGCGCGCTTCGAGGGGCTGACCAACCACGAGCTCCTCGGGCGCGATCTCGAGGCTGAGATCACGATCGAGGCCGACCCTAAGCGCAACGTCCTCATCATCGAGGACAACGGGATCGGCATGACCGCCGAGGAGGTCACCCGCAACCTCGGGACGATCGCCCACTCCGGCACCCTCCAGTACCTGAGCGAGCTCAACAAGCAACAGGCCGCCGGCGAGAAGCCCGACGTCAACCTGATCGGTCAGTTCGGCGTCGGCTTCTACAGCGCCTTCATGGTCGCCGACCAGATCGACGTCTACAGCCGCTCCGCCCGCCCGGGCAACGAGGCGATCCACTGGAGCTCGACCGGCGACGGCACCTTCACGACCCAGCCGGCCAAGCGCGACGTCCGCGGCACCCTCATCGAGCTCAAGCTCAAGGAGGACGCGTCGGAGTTCGCCGAGCGCCTGCGGATCGAGAACATCGTCCGCCGCTACAGCAACTACGTGATGCACCCGATCCAGCTGCAGATGCTGGATGACGGGATCAACGACGGCGACAGCGAGCAGATCAACGAGGCCTCCGCCTTCTGGACCCGCTCGCCCAAGGACCTCAGCGAGGACGACTACAAGGCGTTCTACAAGCACGTGATGGGCGGCTACGTGATGCCCGGGGACGAACCCCTGGGGCACCTCCACTTCTCCGCCGACGCGCCGATCCAGTTCTCGACCGTCCTCTTCATCCCCGGCCGCCCGCCCGCGGATCTCTTCAACGAGGACCGCAAGTCGCTGACCCTCTTCGCCCGTCGGGTGATGATCGTCGAGAACTGCGACAAGCTCCTGCCGCTCTACCTCCGATTTATGCGGGGCGTCGTCGACTCCGAGGACCTGCCCCTCAACGTCTCCCGCGAGATGATCCAGGAGCACCGCTCCCTCGCCGGGATCCGCAAGGCCCTCACCCGCAAGACGCTCAAGCTGCTGGCCAGCATCGCCAGCGACGAGCCGGAGACCTACGAGAAGTTCTGGGCCAACTTCGGCTCCGTCCTCAAGGAGGGGATCCACACCGACAGCGGTCACCACGACGAGCTCGTCGAGCTCCTCCGCTACCGCACCTCCGAGAGCGGCGACGCCAAGATCTCCTTCGCCGCCTACCTCGAGGCGATGCCCGAGGATCAGGACGCCATCTACTACATCACCGGCGAGAAGCCCGAGGCGCTGGCGCACAGCCCCCACCTCGAGGCCTGCCGTGCCCGCGGCTATCAGGTCATCCTGATGACCGACGCGATCGACGAGTGGGTCGTCCAGGACCTCAGCGAGTACAAGGGCAAGCCGCTGCGCAACGTCGCCCAGGGCGACTTCGATCTCCCCGAGAAGGAGAAGGAGGCGAACGAAGAGGCCGCCAAGGGGATCGCCGCGACCCTCGAGCGGGCGACCGATGTCCTCAAGGAGCAGGTCAAGGAGGTCCGCGCCTCCAAGCGCCTGACCGAGAGCCCCTCCTGCCTCGTCGACGACGAGGGCGACCTCGGCCGCAACATGGAGCGGATCCTGAAGATGGCCAATCAGGACGTCCCGAGCCGCAAGCGGATCCTCGAGGTCAACCCGACCCACCCCTTCGTCCAGTCCCTGCACCGGATCGCCGAGGCGAGCCCGGAGGACCCGCGGGTCGGCACCTGGATCGAGCTCCTCTACGACCAGGCCTCCCTCGCCGAGGGACAGGTCATCGACCCGGCCGGGATGACCCGCCGGCTCCAGTCGCTCCTCTCCGAGGTCGCGAAGGGCTCCTGAGCCTGCTCCCCGCCTGGCCCGCGAAGGGCCTGGTCAGCGCCCCCGACGGTCCGCCGCGGGGGCGCTCTTCGTTGGTTCTCCGCCTACGCGCCCGACAATCCGCCCGGACCTCCCGGCTCGCACACTCGCCCCGTCCCGCCCTCCAGGTCGTTTGTCGGGCGCTCACGCTCGGCTCTTCCCGTGAAAGCGCGGGAGGTTCGACTTCGCGCATCCCCACGGGCCCCCTCGCCTAGGAAGCTGTGGTGATCGTCCCGTGTGCCCTCGCGCCGCGCTCGTTCGCCCTCTCGGCTTCGACGAAACGGAGCCGTACCGGGCTGTACCGCAGGTTCTAGCGGAGCTGAGAGGGACGACGAGGGCTGGAGAGCGCGCGGGGCGAGTGCAGCGGCCTCCGCGGCAAACGGACGACACTTCAGCCCGCATCCGCGCCACTTCGATACCCTCAGCAGGTGCTCCGCCTAGCGCTCGTTCTCCCCCCCCTCGCCGCCGCCACGATCCTGAGCGCGGCCCTCCCCGCCGTCGCGGCGCCGATCGAGTTTGTCGAGTCGCGCCGCAACTTCATGATCTTTGACGACGTCGACGGCACCGTCGAGAACAACAACTGGTACGCGCGCGATCCCTTCTTTGTCGGCTACCAGGCGATCGAGGACGGCTTCCTCAGCGTCCACGCCGACGACTCCGGGTTCATCGCCGTCTACACGACCTGGGAGCTCGGCGGCGGCGTCGGAGCCTTCTTCCAGTCGCTCGCCAACGACATCGAAGGGATCGGCTACGAGCACGCCGCGGCGATCGACGCGATCATCCCAGCGCCCTACTTCGACGACTCGCCGAAGAGCCAAGTCTTCGGCTTCATGCACATGAACGACTGGAAGTGGCACGTCCTGCCGGGGCTCAAGGGGCTGGACGAGCGCTGGATCTCCCTGGTCTTCGGCCAGGAGCTCGGGCACGCCTGGCTCTCCTTTGTCCGCTTCGACGACGGCGACCCCTCGACCGCGCTCCTCGGCCGCGCCCTCGCCCACTGGAGCTTCTATCTCAACACCGGCGGCTCGCCGATCCAGGGCCATGACTGGACCGACAATCAGGACGGCACCTTCACCGCGACGCCGCACGACGAGTTCCAGTACAGCGATCTCGACCTCTACCTGATGGGCCTGATGCCCGCCGAGGAGGTCGCCCCCTGGTTCCTCATCGAGGACCCGCACGACTGCGTCGACTCGGCCAAGGACGACAAGTCCTGCGCCGAGGCGAGCGCCTTTCAGTTTCAGGCCCCGAGCTACACGGTCTCGGGAACCCGCCGCGACTTCACGATCGAGCAGATCATCAAGTTCGAGGGTCCGCGGGTCCCCAGCTACGAGGACGCGCCGAAGAACTTCGACATCTCCTTCCTCCTGATCAAGCGACCCGACGAGGTGCTCTGCGACGACGAGCTCGAGGCGATCGAGGCGGTGATCGAGCGCTCGATCGAGATGTGGGAGGGGCAGACCCGCGGCCGCGCGACCCTGACCAACCGGACCGAAGCCGCGGGCCGACCCCGGCCTGGGCCGAGCTGCGGCGGCGAGACCAGCTCCGACAGCGAGACCGGCGGCGAGACCAGCTCTGGCGGCACAGACGGCACGGGCGGGGCCTCCGCGAGCTCGACCTCGGGCTCCGCCTCTGGCGATTCGACCTCGGAAGCCGGCGACAGCGAGACCCAGGGCGAGGGCAGCGGCCAGGACGATGGGCTCAGCGGCTGCGCCTGCGCGACCAGGGACGAAGGGTCGCCTTCGAACCCCGCACTGTGGGGCCTGCTGCTCGCCGGCGCAGCGCTCCGCCGCCGCCAGCAGTTCTCCAAGCGCGGAGTCCGGAGACCCAGGATGACGCGGCCCGCCCTGGCCCGCGACCCCTCCGCGACCCCTCCGCGAGCCTCGTCGAGGCCTCGCTGGTAGTCGTCGTCTCGCGGATCGTGTACGCGCCCAGGTGAAGTCCGAAGCGATCGCAGCCGCAGGTCCGCCGCGAGCGGCAGCGGGCGGGGGGGCGACAGGACGAGCTAGGCGGAGGCGAGGAGCGGGGCGATGCCCTCGCGGATCTCTCGCGCAGCACGCCGGGCGGCGAAGAAGCTGCCGAGCACCGAGCTGAGCTCTTCGTCGCTCGGGCGCATCACCGTCGTCACATAGGTGAAGCCGATCGACGCGTAGTCATCGTCGGGCTCCGAGTGGCACAGGTAGCCGCGCCGATCGAGCCAGAGCGTGCGATAGCCGTGATGATGGCTGAGCTCTTCGATGAGGCGCCGGATCTGCGCCGCGGCCTTGGCTCCGGACATGGCCGCGAGCCTGACACAGGCCCGGGGACCGGCAAAAAAATCAGCGCGTGTGGGTGTCGGCCGCGCCCTCGGCCGCGACGACCTCGCGGATCCTCGCCGCCATCCGCCGCGCAGCCTCGATCATCCGCGGCCCAGGACGTCCGGCGAAGGCCTCGTCGAGGACGTACACCCGCCCTCGCTGGGCCGCCCTCAGCCCCCCCAGGCCGGGCCTGTCGATGAGGTTTTGCGGGTCGAGCTTGGCCTCCGCGACCCCGCACCAGGAGACGAAGCAGACCTCGGGATCCTCCGCGAGGAGCTCCTCGGCGCTGATCTCCAGGCTCGATCCTGGACGCTCGCCGAAGACGTTGATCCCCCCCGCGAGCTCGATCAGCTCATTGCTATAGCACTCGGACGCCGGCGAGAACATCGGCCGGGGCCACCACTCAAGGTAGACCCGCACGGGTTTTTTGGGCCGCCGAAGCATCAACTCGCGACACTCCGCCTCCATCTCGGCGACCACCTCGCAGGCCCGCTCGTCCGCGCCGAGCCATCGGCCGAGGGCGATGATCTCGTCTTGGACGTCAGCGATGCTCCGCGGGGCCAGGACCGCCAGCGGCAGCCCCCTCGCCCGCAGCCCGGTGACGACCCGCTCCATCCCGGGCACGGAGAGCGAGGCGACGACAAGCTCTGGCCGGAGCTCAGCGATCCGCTCGAGATCTGGCGCGAGGTCCGGGCCGAGGCGCTCCCGCTCGGCGACCTCCGGCGGATAGTCCGAGGAGTCTTCGCAGGCGATCACGCGATCAAAGCAGCCGAGCGCCCCCAGCATCTCCGCGTTTGAGGGGCAGAGGCTGACCAGGGTCGAGGGGGTCTTGATCGGCGGAGTGCCAAGCTCCCAGACGTGGAGCGCCCGCTCCTCGATCACAGCGCCCTCCTCGTCCATCAGCCGGATCTCGCGGGCACCGCGGGCGACGAGCCAGCAGCTCACCGCGTGGATCAGGTCCGGGTCGAGGAGCGCATGCCGCGTGACGACCTGACGCTCCAGGCTGAGCCACGCCTGCGCCGCTGGGCGGTCATCGAGCGGGACGAGCTCAAAGGCCTCTGCCCTCGGCTCCTCGCGCCACTCCGGCTCGATCTCTGCCCGGCGGATCGCGCGGTACGCATGGGTCTCCCACTGGTGCGCTGGCTTTCTCATGCCTGCGCAAGATATCGCAAGCTCACCTCAGAGCGCACCTGGGTCGGCCACGGCGATTGCCAGAGTCGGCAAGTTATGCCGGCCGATCTCGTCGAGAAATGCCAGATTCTTGCCGACCTCGGTTACCCTCTCGGCGCCATGGATCTCTCGATTAAGGAAGCAGCAACGCTCATCGGTAAGAGTGAGCGCACCGTTCGTCATATGGCCCAGACCGGCCGCCTCCCGGCGCGCCGCATCGGCTCTCGCTGGGTGATCCGTCGCGGTGATCTCGACGGGATCGGAAAGCGCGCGAAGGCGCGCAAGTCCGGAGCGAGCGGCAAGAGCGCCCCTGAGAGCGCCCCTGAGAGCGCGACCTCCGAGCCAGCGACAGCCGTCGACCGCGCAGCGGCGAGCACCGCCCAGCCGAGCAGCGAGAGACAGCCGCCGCCGATCCCCCCCCGCGTAGACCTCCCCGAGCCCACCTTCACGGTCTCCTTTGAGCCCGCGACCCCGCCGGCCGAGCCCGGCTCGCGCGACTACCCCAACTCGATCCGCGAGCTCGACACCTTCGCGATCGCCACCGCGATCCTCAGCCGGGTCGCCGAGGCGCGCCGAAACCCTCGCACCGACGAGGGGCTCCTCGGCGAGGTCGAGCAAGCGCTGCGTAGCTTCCTCCAGCTCCTCGCCGACGGGTGTCACCAGGCGGAGCCACGACGCAAGGAGGCGCTCTTTCAAGAGGCCCAAAGCCAGGCCTGCACCGCCCTCGCCGGGCTCGTGCACTACAACCTCGTCTACCCGGCGCCGGATCTCAGCCGCCTCGCCGAGCGCCTGGAGACCCACCTCCTGGCGTCCGTCCAGGAGCTTCGGGTCGCGACCCAACGGCGCCTGACCTGGCGCGGCCGGGCGGTGACCGCCGCGGAGATCACGATCGAGCGGATCCTCGACGGCGCCCGGACCCTCTCCGGCGGACGCCTGAGCGACCAGATCGAGACGCTCGATCGCTCCCTCCACCGGGCCCTGCAGCACGCCCTCTAGCCCTCGGCGAGCGTCCCGCGGCCGTGTCGAGACCCTCGGTCGCTCGCCCCACCGGGCGCCCCCTCCAGCCCCCGCGCGGCCAGACCTCGAGACGTCGGGCGCTCCAGCACAACCCCTGTGGTGCGACGCCGAGACCGGCGACTCGGCGGGCATGCGAGGACTATCGCCGCGCTCCTTGCAGCGCTGAGCTCCCGTAGCTCGGCGAGCAGCCGAGGCGACGGACCTTCGCTAGGAGATCCGCTCGCCCGGCCGCGCCTTGGCGTCCAGCTCGAGCACGGTGATCGCGTCTGCGGCCTCTCCTGCGGCGAGGACCATCCCCTCGCTCAGGCCAAAGCGCATCTTTCGCGGCTTGAGGTTGGCGAAGACAGCGACGTTCTTGCCGACCAGAGCCTCCGGCGCGTAGCTCTTCGCGATCCCCGAGAAGACGTTGCGGGCGCCGAGCGGCCCGAGATCGACAGTCAGCTGGAGCAGCTTGTTCGAGCCGTCGACCGCGGCGGCGCTGGTGATCCGACCGACCCGAAGATCGAGGCCGACGAAGTCGTCGATCGTGACCTCTGCGGCCAGCGGCTCGACCTCGTAGTCGCCCTCACTAGCCTCGGCCTCGCTCGCGCCCGGGGTGCTCTCCTTGCTCGCCTCGATGATCGCCTCGAGCTTCTTCGGGTCGATCCGCTCAGCGAGGGTCTCGTAGCGACCGATCGCCTGGCCGGTGGGCAGCGGTTTGAGGGCGTTGACGAAGTCGAGCGGCTCGCCGAGGCCGATCATCCGCTCCATCTTCTCGGCCCACCCCGGCAGCACCGGCTTGAGGATCGCGGCGATCAT
>JAUHWG010000058.1 GCA_030424595.1 Polyangia bacterium | reverse complement strand
AGCACGTGGCATGGGAGGACCCGCGTCCGCGAGGGACCCGCCTCGTCGCCCCTCGCCCGCCCGCCTTCAGCCTCCGAGCTCCGCCCGTCGTCAAGCAGGAGGTGAGCCTTCACCCGCGCCCGAGCACGCGGGCGGCAAAAGTCCGCCCGAGCGCACTTCTACACGGAACTGGGGGGCGGTTTCACACCAGCGTTTACTTTAGGCCTAGTACGGCACGCAGACGACGACGGTGGCGCCGTCGTCGGTCTCTTGGCAATACTCCGCCCCGTAGATGTCCGCATCGACCCCGCACAGGGGCTCCGAGAGGCACTCGCAGCCCTCGAGAGCGCCCAGGCAGACCAGCGGCAAGCATCTCCAGGCCGCGCTCTGACCGTGGCCGATGACATACTCGCAATACTCGGAGTCGAGCGCACAAAAGGACGAGCCGCAGCTCTGGGTCCCCGCGGGTGGCTCGCAGCCCTGTGCTCCGCGGGTTCCGACGCCGGCCTTCGCCGCCTCGCAGGAGTTCGCGTAGAGCTCCCCGTCACAGCCACATACAGGGTTCGAGCTCTCGTCGCAGGCTAGTGGCTGCGCCACGCAGACCCCGACCTCGCCGCAGGGGGACTCGACGCTCTCCGGGCTCGCGTCGCAGAACGCACCGTCGACGCAGGGGATCCAGGTCGACTCACAGGGCTCGCCGAGCGCCGCGGGCTCGCTCGGCGGCGTCCCGCTCCACCCCTCGTCGAGCTCGGCGGCCTCGGGGTTCTCGCAGCTGACGAGCAGGCCTAGGGAGAAGAGCCAGCGACCTGGGAACCTGTGCACCTCTCCACGGTAGCACGCCTTCACCGTCGAATCTCGGGGTCGCGGGAGATCGAGGGCCGGCGCACGGCGCCTACCGCCGCTGGCCGGCGAGACCTGTCCGAGGGGACCTACTCCGAGATCTTCAGCGACTCTTCGCGTCGCGCCTTCATCACGTCGCGCTTGGCCTCGGCCTCGGCGATCTCGTCGGCGAGCTCATCCTTGATCTCATCGCCGGAGTCGGCGTAGGCGCCCTCCCAGGCGTTGAAGTGGCGCTCCGCGTCGTCGATCGCGGTGAGGATGAAGACAGCGTCGTGGAAGCGCTTGTAGTCCTCGGGGGAGAGGGACTCGGCGAAGCCGAAGCCCTCGTTGACCGTGCGCTCCTGCATCTCGCCGAGGCGGAGGTGGGTGTAGTAGCCGCGCTTCATCTGCTCGGACATCTGCACCGCGGCGAAGTGCGAGTCGGCCTCTTTCACCTTGTCGAGGCGTGTCTGCACCCAGGCGAGGGCGGTGTCGACGTCGGTCGGCGGGGGCGGGGGCGGGTCGGCCATGTAGGCGTCGTAGATCGCCATGCCCTGCTCCCAGCCGGCGTTGGCCTTGGCCTCGGTCTCAGCGGTATAAGCGTTCATCTCGTCCTTGGCGTCGGCGTACTCGTCGCCAGCGTGTTTGACGTCGGCCATATCCTGCTTGATCTTCGCGTTGGTGCAGGCGAGGGGGACGAGGGCGAGAACCACCAGGAGACGTGTCGTCATATTCCTGGGAGAGTAGAGGAGAAGCTCGTCCCCACGCGAGCCTGCATATGACCCTTGTGGGGGGGCGTAATCGCGACTCTTGAGCGGCGCGCCGGCGCGCCAGCGCTGTCGACGAGCGGACCCACGCCAGACCGCGACCAAGTATTGATTGGGGCCGGCGCGCGACTATGGCAGGGTCTCCCTATGACGACGGATATGGCCCTGGACGAGCTCGACAGTGGCGGGACCCAGCTCGTGCGACCGTCGATCGATCGACCGAAGGTCGCCCGCTATTTCTTCCGCTCGACGCTCGTCTCCCACCTCTTGGTCTCGCTCTTCACGCTCGGGCTCTGGCTGCCCGTGCTCCTCGCCTGGGTGCTCGGTCTTGGGGCCTGGTATGCGGCCCAGCGCGCGCAGGAGCTGGACTATCGTCTCCTGGGGGGGCGCATCCTCGTCCGCGACGGGGTCTTCACCAAGGTCCGGAGGACCATCCCGCTCGACCGGATCACGGACATCAGCCTCAATCAGGGGATCGTCGACCGGTGGTTCGGCCTATGGCGCCTCGGGATCCAGACCGCGGGCTCCGGTCAGCCGGCGGCGGAGGGGGTCGTCTATGGGCTCGTCGATCCGAAGGGGTTTCGCGCCGAGATCCTCGCCCAGCGGGATCGTTGGCTCAGCGGTGATGATGCGCTGGCGCTGCCGCCGGGGCGGGAGCAGGGGGCTCTGATGGCTCCCTCGTCCCCGTCGGCGGGGTCTGGGGGTCGCTCCGCAGCGTCGCCTCTCGCCAGGCCTCGCACCGACAGCGCGGAGCAGTGGAGGGCAGAGGCACGTCTGGATCGGATCGAGTCGCTGCTGGAGGAGATCGCCAGCAACACTCGCCGCGGCTAGAAACTATAGCGATAGTATAGGCACGCAAGTGCACATTGCCTCGATTGTGTGGTGGCGTGCTCCTTCGCGTTCGTCAGGGCCTCTTGGGTCGATACGACGTCTACTGATAGTGTGTATGCGGAGGACCGCTCGCCCCAGCGGGAGCGCGGCCAGGGGATGTGGAGGGTCCACACGCGAGGGACAATGGAGACCGAACGCGACCTATCCCAAGGTGGTCGGTGCGTAGGGGCGTGTGTGCTCCTCGGACGCGCGCATCGCCCGAAGGGCGTCTCTCTGGGCTCGACGCCGCGTGCGGGAGCCCAGGGCGGCTCTATTCCGGCCTCCTTCTTTGTCTCCCGGTCTACCCCCGTTCCGGTATGCTGGCCGGGATGGCTGGCGGTACGTGCTGGCCTCCTCAGACCAAGGAGACAAGCAATGGCATATATCGTCGCGGACCCCTGTGTGAAGTGCAAGTACACCGACTGTGTCGCGGTCTGCCCTGTCGACTGCTTCTACGAGGGCAAGAACATGCTCGTCATCCACCCCGATGAGTGCATCGACTGCGGCGCGTGTGAGCCCGAGTGCCCGACGACCGCGATCTTTGAGGAGGCCGAGCTTCCGGAGAAGTGGTCGCCCTATGTCTCGATCAACGCGGTGTTCTCGGGGGCTGCGGAGGTCGGCGATGTCGACACCAGCGGCTGGCCGACGAAGGTCAAGGGCGGGGCGAACGTCTGGCCGTGCATCGACTCGCAGAAGTCGCCGCTGCCCGGCGCCGATGATGCGCAGAGCCAGTCCAATAAGCTCGGCGACCTCGATCCCCGCTCGGCGTAGGGACGAGGCCGTTTGAGCCCAAGACCTCGATCCCGAGCAGCCCGTGGCGAAAGTCCCGTGTGCTCTCGCGCCGCAATCGTTGGCCATCTTGGCTGTACTGGGCCGTACCGCAAGTTCGGCGGGGCCGAGAGTGCGCGGGACTTTGCCACGGTCTGCTAGCGCAACGCTCGACGCGCGCGCTGGGCTCGGGGTCTTGCCCGTGGTGCGGGACCGAGGAGGACTCGGGGCCAGGGAGCTGCGGCTCGCCAGCGCTCTGCCGCGGTGGACGGGACCCCGGTGGCGATTCGTGGCAGCAGTGCTCCCAGGGCCGACGAGCGGACTCTGAGCCGAGCGGGGGCTGAGTCGAGCGCGCTGTCCTGGGCCCTCTCGGGGACGGACGGTGTGGCCCGGCCCGAGCGCCCGTCAGGCGCTCGTTTCCACGCCTCACGCGTGCTCCGGGCTTTGGCAGTCCATGCGAGCGCGTTCTTCGAGCGGGCCGGTGCGAGGCGCGCGAGCTCAGGCCTGGAGCCCTCGATGAAAGTTCTTGCGCCGGATGTTGTGCGGAGGTAGTGACTAAGTGGTCATGTGACTGTAAGGTCACAATGACCAGGCGACCCGAACGACCTGCGAGGCGACGATGATCGAAGTCGAGGACCTGACCTTTTGTTATCGCGGCGGGGCTGCGCCCTCGGTCCGCGACGTCTCCTTCAGGGTGCCGAAGGGCGAGATCCTGGGGATCCTCGGGCCGAGCGGCGCGGGCAAGAGCACGCTGCAGAAGGTGATGACCAAGCTGCTGCCGCTGCAGCAGGGATCGATCCGCTACGACGGCGTCAGGATCGACGCCTACGGCCGTGATCTCTTCGCCCGGATCGGCGTCTCCTTCGAGCATCCCAACCTCTTCCCCAAGCTCAGCGGCCGCGAGAACCTCACCTGCTTCCTCGGGCTCTACCCGCCGCGGCCTCCGGACCAGCGGGAGGATCCGGACGCGCTGATGGACGAGGTCGGCCTCGGCGACGCGAAGGACAAGCTCGCCGGTGACTACTCCAAGGGGATGAAGCAGCGCCTGGTGCTGCTCCGAGCGTTGATGCACTCCCCCGACATCCTCTTCCTCGACGAGCCGCTCTCCGGGCTCGACCCGGCGACGGGGGAGCGGGTCAAGGGGCTCATCGACGCCCGGCGCCGACGGGGCGTGACGGTGATCCTGACGACCCACAACATGACCCTCGCCGACCAGCTCTGCGATCGGGTCGCCTTCATGCACGAGGGGGTGATCGTCGACATCGACAGCCCGCGGGCGCTCAAGCTCCGCGCCGGCGACCACACGCTGAGGGTCGAGTACCGCGACGGAGGGAGCCTCGCGAGCGCGCTCCTCAGCCCCTCCTCGGAGCCTGATCGTGCGCGCCTGGAGGAGCTCTTCAGCGCCGGCCTGGTCGAGACGGTCCACTCGCAAGAGGCGACCTTGGAGCAGGTCTTCATCCAGCTGACAGGGCGGGCGCTGCGATGAGCTTCCTTCGCCACCTGCGGACGATGCTCTGGCTCGATCTGCGCCAGGCCTGGCACGGTCGGCTGATCCACGTATGTCTCGGGCTCGGCCTCGTCTTCGGCCTCGCGGTCCGCTTCGCCCTGCCGGCGCAGCTCGATCTCGGCGATCCGCCGCAGGTCGCCGACCTGACTGAAGACGGCCGCTTCGGCACGTACTTCGCGGAGCACGGGCTCGCCGAGGCGGGGGCGGTCCACGACTCGCTGGAGGACCTCGAGGCGGCGGTGGCGGCCGATCCTGACGCGATCGGACTCGCCCTGACCGGGACGCCGGCCGCTCCGGGGGCGACGATGATCCTCCAGGGGCACGAGCCCGAGAGCACGGTCGTCGCCCTGCGCTCTGGCATCGCCGGGATCTGGGCGGAGAACGGGGTCTCTCGGCCGCGCGCCCATCGGCTGACGGTGCTCCGACCCGAGCGGCCGCGGCCGCCCTTCAACCTGTCGATGATCCCGATGCTCTTGACCATCGACGTGCTCGTGGTCGGCTTCTTCTTCGGCGGCGTGATGGTTCTCCAGGACAGGTCGCTCGGGACCGTCGGGGCCTACCGGGTGACCCCGGGCGGGACCGGGGTCTATCTCGCCTCGAAGATCCTGGTCAACGTGATCCTGGCCCTCGTCTACACGGCGCTGCTCCTGGTGATCGCGCCGCCGCAGGCGGTCCCCTTGCTCTCGCTCATCGCCGTGGTCTGCCTCTCGTCGGCGCTGCTGACGACGGTCGGGATCGGGGTCGCGGTCTTCTTCCGCACCCTGTCGAGCTTCTTCTACCCGGCGTCGCTGATCTCTCTGGTCCTCAGCGCGGCGATGCCCGCCTACTTCTTCCCCGCCTTCAACACCCCGTGGATCCGGGCGCTGCCGACCTACCAGGCGATGTTCACCCTCCGCGAGCTCCTCCTCCCGAGCGGTCGGCCGTCGACCCTCGGCGAGTTCTGCCTCACCATCGGCGCGGGCTTGGTGGTCGCGCTCATCCTCACCACGCTCGCCGTCGACAGACGGCTCCTCCGAGAGGCCTAACGACGATGATCCGCCAGCTCCGCGCGCTCCTCAGCAAGGACCTCAAGGTCGCCCGCCGCGACCAGATCGCGACCTACACGCTCCTCGGCGGGATCTTGGTCGCGCTGCTCGCCCGCCTCTTCGTCCCCTTCTTAGAGGACATCCAGGTGACCTATGCGGTCGCCGAGGGGGTCCCGAGCGGCGTCACGTCGACCCTCGAGGAGCACGGTCGTGTCGAGCGCGTAAGCGATCGCGAGGCGGTGCTCGCCCGGGTGATCGAGGTCGACGACGTCGTCGGCGTGGCGCCCGGGGAGGAGGGCGAGGTCGAGGTGATCGTCGAGGGGGATGAGCACCCGACGATCCTCGAGGCTCCGGGCTTGGCGATCGACGCCTATGCGGCCGCCCGCAGCGGCGTCGTCCAGGTGTCGATCGAGGAGCGCTCGCGCGGCAGCGGCCGGACGCCGCTGCGCTCGCTCGTCCTCGCCCTGGCGATCTACTCGGCGGTGGTCATCAGCGGCGCGGCGGTCGGCCTGACGATGGTCGACGAGCGCGAGAACAACACGCTGGCGGCGCTGCGGGTGACCCCTGCGCGTTTTCTCCACTATCTCCTGTCGAAGATAGGCCTCATCACGCTCGTCGCTGCGTTCACCGGGCCGGTCGCCGCCTGGATCGCGATGGGCGGTGCGGGGGCTGCGATCCCGTGGGCGGGGATCATCCTCGCGACCGTGGCGATCACTCCGCTCGCCTGGCTCCTGGGTCTGCTCATCGGCCTTGTCGCCGACACCCAGTTGGTCGCGTTCTCGGCCCTCAAGGTGCTCCTCGTCCTCTTCACGAGTCTGCCGATCCTCGGCTTTGTCGACCTCGGCGGCTTCTCTTGGCTGCTCGTGCCCTTCGCTCCGCACTGGGGGGTCCAGGGGATGCACGCGGCGATCACCGGCGGGTCGATGCTCCCCGCGGTTTGGACGCTCGTCGCGGTCGCTCCGCCGCTGGCGCTCGTGGTCGTGCTGCTCGGACGACAGGTCGGGCTTGGTCGGGCGCGCCGGCGGGTGGAGGCTCCGGTCGCGGGCGAGGCCGGTGGGGAGGCTTCGTAGGCTTTGGCCTCGGGACTGTCGTCTTCGGGGGGGAGGCTGAGGCGAAGGCCGGTCGAGGGGGGACACCGCTCTCTTAGACAGGTCGGAGCGCGCGTCGACCCCTTGTTCCAAGGGGTCGATGCGCGTCCTAGACTCGTTCGCGGTGTCGCCCCTCGCCCGTCCACCGGCTCGTCTTCCTTTGGATGGTGAGCCGAGGACGAGAGCTGGGCTGCTTGTCCAGCAGGGGAGGCCTCCGTAGGTGATTCTTCACGGGCGGGGTTGGTCGGCCTCGGTTGGTCGACGCTTGCGGTCGATGAGCGACGCTTGCGACGAGGGCCCCCGGTTGGTGATCGAGGGGCGGGCTTCCTAGTGGCAGCCTTCGAAGTTGAGATCGCCGAAGACGAGGCCGCCGTCCGGGAGGTCGCAGCGGAGGCTCACCCAGCCCTCGACGTGCCAGATGTTGTTGGTCGTGACGCGGGTGTTGGTGAAGATCTCACCGCGGAGGTCGGGGCACTCCGCGGCGTTGACGACGATCGGCGGGCAGGTGCCGCGGCCCTCGCAGGCGCTCGGGAGGGTGAGGGCGACGGCGAGGCCGGCGAGCGGATCGTCGACGACGTCGACGACGATCTCGCTGTCTTCGCTGTGGAGGGAGACGCCGTTGAAGACCTGACGCTGCCCCGAGAGGCAGACGTCAGGGGTGAAGACGAGGGCCTCGGCGCCGGGGCTCTCGATCGTGAGCGCGCCGTTGAGCTCCGCGCTGAAGAGCCCGCCTGAGCCATCACCATCGCCGCAGCCGGGGTCGACCAAGCCGACGGCGCCGAGGAGGCCGACGATGCCGATCGCACGGAGGGCTCCGTAGGTGCGGGCGAGGGCGGGGGAGACCATCACTCTCCGATCTTCGCGGTCGAGTGCTCTGGGCGCAAGCGGGCGCATAGCCGCGCCGTGCGGATCCGGTACACCTCGCAGGGACGGATCCGTCGTCGCAGGAGGCATCGCGCTGCTAGGGGCGCGCGCTGGTCCGCCTCCGTCGCCAGAGGCCGAGGGCGAGGAGGGAGAGGAGCGCCCCGCGGCCGTCCGAGTCGCCGCTGCGGCAGCCACAGCCGCCCGTGTCATCCTCGCCGGCGGTCCCGGTCGCGGAGCCTATCGTGTCGGTGGCGGTGCTCATGGTGTCGCCTGCGGTGGCGGTCACCGAGCCCGCGGTGTCACCTGCGGTCCCAGAGGTCGCTGTGCCTCCGCTCATCCCGCCGCTGTCACCGGTGCCGGCGGTGTCGGTGCCGGCGGAGGTGCCAGCGGTGTCGCTGCCGCCGGTCTCGCTTCCGCCGGTGTTGGAGTCCGAGTTCGGGTCGTACTCGGTCGTGGCCGGCTCCGCGTCTTCGATGAGGTCGTTGACGCCGGCGCTGTAGCTCGCCGAGGCGAGGTTCACGTAGACGCCGGGCTCGCCGAGCTCGACGGTGACGCTGACGGTCGCGCCCTCACCCTCGCCGAGGTTGCCGACGTCCCAGGTGACGACGCCGTCGATGTGTTCGCCGTTGTCGGTCGCCGAGACGAAGGTGACCCCCTCGGGCAGGGTGTCGGTGATCGTGACGTCGAGCGCGGTCATCGACCCGTCGTTGACGTAGTCGAGATCGTAGACGACCGTCGGCTGGTTGACCACGGCGGGCGCGCTCTTGACCACAGAGACGTGGGCGACGCCGTCCGCGGTGGCGCAGGGCGCCTCGAAGAGGGAGTTGAGGAAGAGGCGGGCGCCCTGGCTCTTCGCGTTCTCCGAGATCGGCACGTCGGTGTCGTACTCGTGACCGCCCAGGTAGCTGACCTTGCCGGCGGTCAGGCAGAGGCCCGAGAAGTCTGGGATGTCCTCAAAGCCAGGACAAAGCCCGTCGATGAAGCCCGACATCCAGACGTCGTTGACGCCGACTGGGGTCCCGGCCTCGGTGATCATCACGGTGTCGCTGGCCTTGTACTTCTCGCCCTCGGGGAGGGTGTAGGCCGGCTCACTGCCGCCGACGGACTCGAAGGGGCCGTCGATCTGGGCGAAGGGGCTGTCGCCGTAGAAGTAGTCGTAGGTGTCGGGCCCGTCGCCGATGAGGAAGCCCTTGGTCGTCAGATAGTAGCCGTGCGGGTCGAGGTTCTCGAAGGCGTTGACCGCCTGGCACTCGGCGAAGAGGTGGGTCGGGCTCTGGAGGAAGTCGCGGATCTCAGCGACGACCTCGGGGTTCTGCTCGGCGTCCTTGACCCCCCAATGCATCGACATGAACTGGCAGTAGACGGGGTCGCCGTCGGCGTCGAAGAGCGCGCCGTCGTGGTGGTTCTCCTCCGTCGGGCCGGAGACCTCGCCCGGGTCGAGCATGTCGGGGCTCGAGTCGGGCCAGGTCGGATCGCCGACCGAGTCGGGGATCTTGGCGGCCTGCATGTACTTGCGGGCGATCTTCTGGTTGCCGTCCGCCATCATCGCGATCGTCGGCGCGACCACGAGCGTGAGCGAGACGTCGCCGGAGAAGGCGTCGGTCGCCTCGTGGACGACGGTGTTCGGGTTGGCCTGCTGCCAGGACTCGATGACGGGCATCGCCGCCGCCGCGTCGGCGGCGTCGATCACCCAGGGGCCGCCGCGGTAGCCGTGGGGCTCCAGCGAGTCGCCCGAGGCGACGTCGGTGCTCGTCGCCATGAAGTCGACGTCGCCGTTGCTCTTGCCGACCTTGATCACCCAGCGGACCGGCACCCCCTGCCGGAGCAGCTCGTAGACCAGGCCGTAGGCCTCGAACATGCCGAGGTCCTGGTAGGTCGTGTCCATCGGCACGATCAGGGAGCCGGCGGCGAAGTCATCCGCCGCCGCTGTCGCTGATGTGAGCCCGATCGCCAACGCTAGCGCGAGTGTCCCAGTGCCCTTGATCGCCGCCATCATCCTCGTCTCCTCGGCCCGCTTGAGAGGCGAGCTCGCCGTCAAGGATACCGGAGAAGACCGCTGGAGAACGATGAGGGGCGAGCCGGCGAGAATGAGGTCGGCAAGGTCGTGCCGCGCGGAGCAGGGTCCTGTGGTCGTTCGCGGAGGGCGTGAAGACCCCTCCAAGAAGGCGCGCATTCGCGTCTTCACCCGCACAGCGACTCCTCGGGGGGGCTGCGCTGGCTGCCCGTACGAGACCGCCCATCGATTATGTCTTTTTAGACATGTCGTGTTCTGCGGGAGTCCTCGGCGCCTGCTCGGCAGAGGTCTCCTCATCGCCGGCCCAGCGCCCGTCGATTCGTCGATTCGTCTACTCGCCGCTTCGCGGGCTGCGGAGCACCTGGGCGATCGACGCCGCGGCGTCGTCCCAGTCTCCGAAGGTGCTGCGGGCTTGTTCGCGGATCGTCGCCCGCACGATCTCCGAGCGGCGCTCCCGCAGGCGCTCGAGCCCTGCGGCGATGCCCTCGGGTCCGAGCTCAGAGGCGAAGAGGTTGGGCTCTCCGCCGAGGTCCGCCAGGTGGTTGTGCGCAGGGCCGATGATCGGGCAGCCCATGCTCAGGGAGAGGACGGCCGCGCCGGAGGTGAAGAACTCGCGGTAGGCGATCATCGACGCGTCGGCGGCCGCGAAATAGGTCGGGACCTCGCCCCCCGGGATCCGCTGCAGGCGGGTGATGATCCGCGGGTCGGCGCGGGCGAGCGCGAGCTCGGCCTCTACACCCTTCCTGGGGGCGCCGGCGATCACGAGGCGGTCGTCGGGACCGGCGCCCGCGAGGAAGCCGCGGATCACCTCGCCGATCCCCTTGTAGGGGCGGAGGAGCCCGAAGATCAGCGCGACGAGCCCCTCTTGCGGGAGGCCGAGCTTGGACCTCGCGTCGGCCTGTGAGGGCGGGGTCGGGTGCTCGTCGATGTAGTGCGGGTGGGGGACCACCGAGGTCGGTCCGCGGTAGCCGAGCTCCCGCTCTAGGATCGCCTTGGCGCCGGGGAAGTGGAGGAAGACATGCTCGACCTGGTCGAGGACGGCCTGGCGGAGCTCGGCGCCGAGATCGGGGTGGGGATCGTCATGGGGGAGGAGGTTGTGCGCGGTCCAGACCAGGCGGATCCCCTTGGCCCGGGTCCTGTCGAGGGTCCGGCGCATACGGTCGATCCGACGCTGGTAGCGGGCGCGGGAGGGGTGGTGGACTGGCCCGCCCGGCCAGTGCAGGTGGATCCAGTGATCACGGCGGAGCTCGGCGACCCCGAGGCGCAGCCAAGGGCGGCGGCGGACCGTGATCCCTTGGCGGCCGAGCGCCTCCATAAGCCGCGGGAGGTAGGGGTTCCCGGTCCACAGCGGCCAGGGCATGACGACAGGAGGGCGACGGTGGGCGGCGGCGGACATCGGAGCGGCGCACGCTATCAGAGCGCCAGGGGCCTGGCCAAGGACCGGGGTCCGCGGAGGGCCGGTCCTTGGCTGTCGGCTGCCGAGGTTCGCACGAGCCGCGGCCGAGCCTGACGTCGATGCAGATCGCTAGGATCGTGGCGGGCGAGGGCGTCGACCGAGCGCGCGCAGGCCGAGCGCGGCGGAGGAGAACGCAGCGACCTCGAGCCCCAGGAGGAGCGTGCCGGGCTGCGCAGGCGTTCCGTCGGCGATGAGCGAGAAGATCCGGCTGAGGATCATCGCCCCAAAGATGAAGAGCAGCGAGCGCAGGGCCGGCGCCAGATCACCGTCGAGCAGCTTGGCGAGGAGGAGCGCGCCGATACCGAGCTCGATCCCGCCGTAGACCGCGCGGAGGTCGTTGCGGGCGAGGTTGCTCGTGCCCTCGAGATCGACGATCGCCGCCATCTCGGTCGGTGAGATCAGGAAGGCCAGGCCCAAGCCGATGAAGGTCAACGCGTTCAACGCGACGATCGCTCGCGCGAGCGGGGAGGGTCGGCTGCGTGGGGGCATCGTCGGCGAGGATCGCTGGTTTCGACCGCGACGACCAGGGGAACGTCGGCGCTGGGGCTGTCCTGGCTCGGTGGGGCGAGCACTGGGCCCTACGACCAGTGGATCTCCGGCTGCGGATCACGGGCGCTGAAACGACCGCGCTCGTCCAGGCGGACCCGTGAGGCGGCGATCTCAGCGTCATGGGTGAAGAAGATCCACTCGTCAGCGGCCTCGATCCGCTCGAGCGCCGCCCGCTTCTCCTCGATCAAGAGCTCCGGGTAGCGGTCGTAGCCCATGGTGATCGGCAGGTGGACCCAGGGGGCGCCGGGGATGAGATCGCCCATGAAGGTGATCGGGCCCTCGGGGGCGTCGGCGATCCGGGCGAGCATCAGGCCCGGCGTGTGTCCCTCGGAGAGGGTGAAGGTGATCCCGTCGCCGAGGGTCGTCGAGGTCGGGCCCGAGACCAGCTCGAGCCGTCCTGTACCCTGGAGCAGGTCGCAGAGGCCGGGGATGAAGGAGGCGCGGTCGCGCGGGTGGGGGCTTTGGGCGCGTTGCCACGCGGCCGCGCCGACGACGTAGCTCGCCCTCGGGAAGGCGAGGGCGGGCGCCAGCGCCGAGCCGTCGGCGCCCGTTTGGTAGGGGACCAGGAGCCCGCCGGCGTGGTCGAAGTGGAGGTGGGAGAGGACGATGACGTCGACGTCCGCGGCCGCGACCCCGAGCGCCTCGAGCGAGCGCAGGAGGACATGCTCGGGCTCCTGGACGCCGAAGCGATCGCGCAGCTTGGGCTCGAAGAACGCGCCGATCCCGGTCTCAAAGAGGATCGTCCGACCGCTCTCCTCGCGCACGAGCATCGAGCGGCAGGCGAGGGGGATCCGGTTCGCCTCGTCCGGCGGGCACCAACGCTGCCAGAGCGCCTTGGGGCAGTTGCCGAACATGGCGCCGCCGTCGAGACGTTGAGTGTTGCCGGGGACCGAGTCGATGCGCATGGAGAGGACATAGCAGGCTAGCGCGTCGGCGTGTAGCTGCGCCTGACCCTCCGCTCGGTCTCGGATGGAGGGGATACTCTCGGGAGCCGTGACGGGGACGAGCAAGGCCGCAGTGCCGGCGGAGCCGGCGGGCTATCGGAGCCGAGCAAGGCGACGGATGACACGGGACATTCCTCAAGGACGCAGAACACGATGACGAGCAAGAAGACGGCGAAGAAGGCGACGGCGAAGAAGACGACGGCGAAGACGACGGTCTCGATCAGCGAGCAGGAGCTGCTCGTCCGGACGCTTCGCGCGATCTCCGAGGTGCGCCAGCGTGCGATCGTGGTCAGAAGCCGGCGCGAAGTGTAGAGTGTGAGCGTGCGATTCGACGATCCTGTAGCCCGAATCATGAGCGTCCCAGTCTATTCGGTCGAGATGCACGATCCGACGAGCAAGGTCCGCCACCTGATGAAGGAGCACGGCTTTCACCACGTCCCGGTCGTCCACGAGGGGGTCCTCGTCGGACTCATCAGCGCGAGTGACCTCCTGCACCTCCACTACGGTGATTTTGGGGTGAGCGGTCGCTATCTCGACGTCTTCCTCGACGAGCGATACCCGATCCGCGAGCTCATGAGCCGCGACCTCGTGACTCTCCGCAATACAGACTCGATCACCCGCGCCGCGGAGCTCCTCAGCGATAGCCGACTGCACGCGCTGCCGGTCGTCGGAGAAGGGGGGCGTCTCAAGGGCCTGGTGACGAGCACGGACCTCTGTCGGTGCGTCGTCCTCTTCGCCGCTGAGGCGGAGGCGCGGCGAAAGGCCGACTAGAAGGTAGATTGGTCGATCGACCCGAGCTCCAAGCGGCCGAGGTAAACCGCGGGGCGCTCCAGAGCGACATACCGCCCGACCGAGAGGGAAGCTTCGAGCCGACGGTCATCCGCGAGCAGCAAACACGGATCAAGGGCTCGGCGATTCCGTCCTGTCGCTCTACTCGCGCGGGATGACGGTTCGAGAGAGTAGAGCCCAGCGCCGCGGCGTTGTCTCGAAGCCAAGACGACCAACGAGCGCCGCTCGATAGCCCGCGGGGCTTTCACCGGGCTCAACCAGGTTGGTTGAGCGTCAAGAAACTCGGAGACCCATGTGCCGGCTCATGCGTTGCCTGTCGGTCGGTGTCTCCTAGAGACCCCTCTCGCTCGTGGTAGATGTCCTCTCTCCCCTCTAGAGATGCTTACATTGTGTGCGGAGCGATCACGAGGATATCGGGGGACACGCGCCTGAGGGCGAGCGTCGTCCCTCGCCCCCACACCGGCCCTGGGGACGTCGTATAACCGCACTGGGGAGATCTCCAGGCGCCCAGGACGATCGCTGAGGAGCCGCCACTCGATGAACGCTCGATCTCTTGCGGCGGCCCGGGGGCATCTCGGTCCTCCGAGGCGACCGGCCTCGGAGTCGACGTTCTCTGCGCTTGGGATCGACGATGAGCGGGCTCCGCAGCCTGCTGTAATTCGGCCACATGGGCGCGAGCGTGCTGGCCGGATCGTATGCGCTGGGCGATGATGATGTCGTCTGAATGGCGACACATCGGCCGACCGGCACAGGCTCGCTCAGACGACACTGTCTCATCTTCACGTCTGATGGTCGCCCGTCCGTGGGGGCTGGAGAGCGGGAAATGACCCTATTCTCGGCGTTGGTCCATGTGCTCTCATAGTCGAGAGGAGTTCTTCATGGGTATGGGTAGAGATTCTATTAGTTCATTGATCTGTTCTCTAGCGGTCGCGACGGTCGGCCTGGCTGGTTGTTCGGGCGACGACACCGCGACGGGGGAGAGCACGAGCACCACGACCGCGACCACATCGACGACGACGGCGACGACGACGGGCGGGGAGTCTACAGGGGTCGACACCGTCGATACGACGGGCGAGCCTGAGAAGGCCGTCTGCGGGGACGGTATCGTCAGCGTCGGCGAAGAGTGCGATAACGGCGCGGACAACGGTTCCGACGGTATCTGCTCGGCAGAGTGCACAGAGGTCGTGGCGGAGTGTGGCGATGGGGTGGTCTCGGGGTCTGAAGAGTGCGACGAGGGTGCTGGCAACGGCGACGACCAGTCCTGCACCAGCGAGTGCCTCAACAACGTCTGCGGAGACGGCAAGCAGGGGCCGGGCGAGGGCTGTGACGATGGTGACGCGAACGCTGACGATGCCGCATGCTCGACGATGTGCCAGCCGACGGGGTGCGGTGACGGTGTCGTCAATGGCGATGAGGAGTGCGACAACGGCGACGAGAACGGGAACGACAAGGCCTGCACCTCGGAGTGCAAGGAGAACATCTGTGGTGATGGCTTTCAGGGGCCGGGGGAGGGCTGCGATGACGGCAACGACGACCCCAACGACGCCTGTGACGCCTGTATGCCGATCGCATGTGGCGACGGTGTGCAGCAGATGGATGAGGCCTGCGACGACGGCAACGACGACAACACCGACGCCTGCATTGACACCTGTGTAGAGGCCTCATGCGGCGATGGCTATGTCTGGGCTGGCAACGAAGAGTGCGACGACGGCAACGCCGACAACACGGACGCATGCACGACCGTCTGCGGCCCGCCCTCCTGCGATGACGGAATCCTCAGCGGTGATGAGGAGGACGTGCTCAGATCCGCCCTGGCGGTCGAAATTCTTGATATTGCTCCCCATTTTTCCTAAGGTTTTGCGGCTTGCTTTGGTTCGATTTTGGTTCGATTTTGGACCTGTCCCAATGCCCCGGTTGACACAACGAACGGTTGCGCGCGCCAAGGCGCGGAAGTCGAGGTACGAGCTGTCGTGCTCCGTCCTGACGGGCTTCACGCTTCGGGTGTTACCGAGCGGCAAGAAGGCCTACTACGTCCGCTATCGCGATGAGCTTGGCAAGGACCGACGCTCCAGGATCGGCGCGACCACTGAGGTCAGCTTTCAAGAGGCAGTGCAGCGCGCGACGGAGAAGCTCAGCGGCTACGTCGCGCCCGCGGAGGTGCGAGCTTCGGCGGCGAAGCGTACGCCCGCTGCGAAGCCGCCGCCCACGGCTATGCATAAGGCGGACGTCCCTCTCTTCGAGAACTTCGCGGACCGGTTCCTGCGAGAGCACGTCACGATTCATCTCAAGCCGAAGACTCAACAGAACTACTGCCAAGTCCTGAGGACTCGGCTAGTGCCGACTTTCGGCCGCCGTCGGATTGACGAGGTCGAGTTTGCCGACGTCGCTCGCTTCCACGCGTCCATGTCGGAGACGCCCTATGCGGCGAACGCATGTCTCCTGATCCTCAGCTCCATCTACTCTCGCGCGATCGAGTGGGGAGTCTTGGGCCGTGACTTCACGCCGCCGACCCGCGGGGTGAAGAAGTTCAAGGCCCGCGCGAGGGAGCGCTTTCTGACCCCCAAGGAGCGCGCGCGGCTCGACCGCTACCTGGACGAGGCCGTTGAGGCGAAGGGGCGACACCGGCTCGCGTGGAGCGCTGTCGCCGCGATTCGTCTGCTGGCGATGACCGGGATGAGGCGCGATGAGGTGCTCAACCTGACCTGGGAGATGGTCGACTACCGGCACCGCTGCTTTCGACTGCCGGACTCGAAGACGGGGGCCAAGGTGGTGCCGGTGTCGAAGCGGGCGCTGGAGCTCGTCCGTGAGTGTCGGCGGAGGTGGGAGTCCTGTGGCTACGATCCTAAGCCGGACTACGTCATCTACTCGCGCAACGGCAAGCGCCTCTGTTCGTCCTCACTCTCCAAAACATGGTCGCTGAGGGTTCGCGACAGAATTCCCGGGCTGAAGGGGGTTCGCCTGCACGACCTTCGGCACTCGATGGCCAGCGATGCGATCATGGCAGGCGTTCCGCTCGCTGTGGTGGGGAAGATCCTCGGTCACCGACGCCCCGAGACGACTGCGCGTTATGCTCATATTGCAGACTCTGTCCTCAGCGATGCTGTCGAGAAGGTTTCGGAGGCGATGGAGCATAACGAGAGAACCGGCAAGCGCAGCTCGCAGTAGGGCGAAGGCCGTCCTCGCCGAAGCTCTCGCACGGTACAGCCATAGCCACGTGCCGATGCGCACCGGCCCCTGGGCGCGCTGGAGCCACGCCTGCGTCGTGCGGCTGATCCTGATGACGGGCAGGCGCTCAAGCAAGGTCTTGGACCTCGAGTGGTCGTGGGTCTCGAGAGAACGACTCGAGATCGTTCTGCGCGACAGCAAGACCGGACTGAGCGTCCGCCGGATCTCGCCTGCCCTCCTCGACGAGCGCGAAGCCTACAGAGAGCCCGGCGCTCGCGTGCTCAGTGAGGCTGACTGCGTCCCGGTTGACCGGCGCGAAAATGACCGTTAAGTTCCGGTGATGAGGGCTCTTTGCGCTCCGCGACTCTCGCTCGCGACTCTTCTGACCCTCGGCTGCGGACCGACCACCGAGGGCACCTCCGCCACCACGACGGGCGCGATCACCACGGCATCGGCGAGCGCCTCCTGGACGGAGACGACCGACACGAGTTCGACCTCGGAAGCGACCACCTCAGGGTCATCGGCGACGGACACCGACGACACCGACATGCGGGAACGCCGGGGTCTTCTGGAGCCTTGCTCGCACCGACACTTCCCGGATATGAACGGAGGCGGACTTTTGGGAGCGAGCATCGTCCTCTCCCACGAACGCAGCGCGGTGCTCTTTTTGAGCACACACCTCGTGTGAAGGTAAGGTAATGTTCAATGTTGGTCGTAGCAGTCTGGGTCTGGGTCTTGCAATAGTGGTTCTCATATCCGCTTGTCGCAGCGGCGTTGCTCCCGAGCAACCGGGGGCGGAGGCGGGGGCAGGAGAAGCAAGGAGCCCAAGTAGAGAAGCAGAAGAGCCAGAGGTCCAGGAGCCGGAAGAGTTGAGTGAGAGGGGGGGCGGGGGAGCTTCTTCCGAACAGGATGCAGAAGAAAGCGATAAGGGCAGTCCGAGTCGAGGTGAAGTCGAAGCACTGGTGAGGCATCGTCTGCAGGACCCAGTGACCTTCTCTGTAAACTCAGTAGTGCTGGCTCCAGAGGGACTCGAGGCTCTGGAACGTGTTATCAGTGGCTTTCCGAAGCTAGCCGATAGCGTGCGGCGTAATGGCGGCACTCTCTTCTTTTGGGTTGTCTGTAGTAAAATGTCGGGGGAGAAGCTGCGTGAGGCAAGGCGGTTGACGATAGTCGAGTTTCTTATCGAACATGGCCTAGAGTGGGAGATGTTCTTCGATACTCCGCGTGCTCCATACCAGGAGGAGTCGACCAAATTCGTAGAGGAGCACTTGTCTGCAGAGGCTTGTGTGGTGGTGGCGTCCTCGGAGAGAGCAGCAGGGCCGAATTGAGTTGTGGCTTCTCCGCCAGAGAGTAGCGGTTCTATGGGTCTATTGCCCGGCCGCTGCACTTTGGACCAGACGTGTCGAGGAGCGCCTCGAAGCGCCTCGACCCTCGAAGCTCGGAGGCTCGTGGAGGCTGAAGCGCTGACGCCTCGCGACCCGACGTCGACGGTTGGACGCGCGAAGTCGAGCGCGACTCTCGGCGCGCCTACGCGAAGAACCCCAACTGTCCAGGACGACAGGGTCGCGGCGGCGCGCGGGCGCCGTGCAGGTGCCCCTAAGAGGTCTGTGGCCTGGCGCCTACCCACGGCGGATGAGATCGAGCCCGGAGCGGCGTCGCGGGAGTGGACTTTCATCCGAGCACGGTCCAGCGGATTAGACGCAGACATCGCCTGACACCGGGTCACCCCCTCGGCAGGCGTTACCCGCGGCGTTGTCCTGCTGTCCTCTCTGTGCCAAGGTGGACCCGGTGGGATCACGAGGCTCTCGCCGCCGCGACGGCGGTGCATTCGGCGGCCCAGCGCGGCGATTCTTTGCGCTGAGTCTCGCCCTCGCCTGCGCGCCAGAGCCCTGCGTTGACGAGGTGTGCATGGGCGACCCGCGTCTCGTTTCGACAGAGTTCTACTTCGATCGCGCAGCCAGAGTCCGCGTCGGCGAGACCGACCTCCTCCTGGCCCTGAGGGTCGGATCACCGCGCCTCGTCATCGCCGATCGAGCTCAGAACGTCTCGACCTACGAGCTCCCGGGTCCGCCGACGGGCCTGGTCGTCGGCGACCTCGACGGTGACGGCCTCCGCGAGGAATTTGCGATAGCCTGCGAAGATCCGCCGCAGGTCGACCTCTACCGGGCCGCGCCGGATCGGACCATCCGTCATCTGGACACGATCGGCCTCGGCGACGGTCCGCGCGATCTTGCCCTCGCCGATCTCGACGGCGATGGGATCGACGATCTCGTCAGCGCCGACGCGATCGACGGGTCCATCTCGGTGATCCTCGGCGACCGCGCTCGAACCCGCATCGCGGCCGGCGAAATCCCCTTCGTCGTCGAGATCGGCGACCTCAACGGCGACGGAGCGCTCGACCTCGCGACGCTCGACTTTTACAGCGGCGATCTCACCCTCCTCTACGGCGATGGCGCGGGTGGCTTCGCCGATACCCAGACGATCGGCCTCGCCCCCGGCACCAGCGACCTCGCGATCGGCGATATCGACGGCGACGGCGATCTCGATCTCGCGATCCTCGGGCTCAGCACCGATCGTTGGCTCGCGCTCGGCGACGGCGCTGCGGGGCTCGGCCCGCTGATCGAGCTACCCCTCGAGGAGGAGCCGCTCCGGGAGGCGAAGCTGCCGATGATCACCTCGCCGGGGGCCGACGGCCTCGGCGGTATCGGCCACCTCGACCGCAACGTCCTCTCGCTCTCGCTCGTCGACACCGACACCTTGGAGGGGGCCAAGGTCCGCCTCGGCATCTCCCTGTTCGGCAGTCTCGCCCCTGCACCGCCCTTCTTGCTCGTCCACAACGCGCTCGACGGCGTCGAATTTTACGCCGCGCGCGAGGGGCCGGTGCCGACCGAACGCTGGCGCCACACCTTTGAGATCGCCGCCGACACCGACCCGCCCAGCGACACCCCAGCGCCTCCGCTCCGCGTCGGCCCGCTCCTCGCCGCAGACCTCAACGACGACGGTGATGTCGATCTCGTCGCGGCCCGCGACGCCCTCGTCATCTTCCTGGGGGACGGCAGCGGGGCCTTCGCCGAGGCCTCAAGGGTGGAGTTCCTGTCTGTGGAGCTCTCCTATGTCGACCAGCTGCACGCCGGCGACTTCGACGGTGACGGTCACATCGATCTTGCGCTCCAGATCGACGACGCCCTGCTCCTCGCGCTCGGCGACGGGAGCGGAGAATTCGAGCTCAGCCCGACCCCTGCGAGCCTGGCCTCGAGGTCAGCGCGGACCCTCGTCCTCCGCGGACCCGGACCTGCGCGGATCCTCGCGTACGGATCCCCGACCGACATCGCGAGAGGGATCGAGGTCTACGGGGCCCAACCGGAGGGAGCGCTCGTTATCGAGAACGTGCTGCTACCGCTGCGAAACCAGGAGCTGGTCGGCGTCGGCGATGTCGACCTCGACGGTGATGACGATCTGATCGTCGTCGGCCCAGACTCCCTGTTCAATCCCGTCACAGATCCCCAGCTCGATCCACCCCCCAGCGTCATCTCCATCGTGCTTCGGGATGGCGAGAACTACTCCGAGGGGCCCCGCCATGATCTGCAGGCGGTGATCGAGGGGATCGGGCCGCCGCGCGGCTTGACGGTCGGCGACTCGAACCTCGACGGAGCGCCGGAGGTGATCACGATAGGTCCGCAGGGCGTCGCGACCTTCACAGGGGTCGCTGAGCTCGATCCCTCGATCATCCTCCACCCGACCGAGGACACAGACTTCAACGACTCGCTGACGCTCACCGAGGTCGACGGCGACGGACTCCCCGACCTCGCCTACGTAGGCCCGCGTGATGTGCTCTCGACGCTCTCCGGCGCCTCGGGCTTCGAAGGGGAGATCGATCGCTTCGGCATCGCGAGCTCGACGTATACGCTCATGGACGTCGATGATGACGGACAGGTCGACCTCCTCGGTCACACGCGAACTTCGCTCAGCGCTTCGCACTTCGAGCTGCACAGAGCCCCGCGGGTCGTCGAGCGCTGGGAGAGCGCCTACAGCCACGTCTGGGGAGGCGCAGAGCTCGACGGCGACGACCGAGCCGAGATCGTCTTCTTTAGCTCCGCCGCGATCAAGGTCATGACCGATCCCGGCTCGACCACGCCGCAGATCCGGGCGCTCTCGGTGACCGACGATGAGCCCGGCGCCTGGTATCCGACCGTGGCGCTCGACCTCGACGGGGACGGCCGCGAGGAGCTCCTGTTCAGGGACTTCTTGGCGACGATCTCCGCCTACCGCCTCCTCCGCGAGGATGGCGGAGAGCTGCGGGCTACACCGCTCCATCTCCCGGCGGAGCTGACCGAGCCGCGAGCGGACGTGATCGGGAGCGCGGACTTCGACGGCGACGGTCGGCGCGATCTCGCGCTCATCCGCGACAGCAGCATCATCGTCGCCTACGACATCGCCCTGGGGGGCGACGCTGCCGACACGCTCACCGCCGCCTCGGTCGTCACCGTGCTCGAGAACGCCGCCCTCCCCGTCGACCTCCTCGATCTCGACCACGACGGGCGCACCGACATCGTCGCGCGTGAGCGCGTCGACGGGGCCACGGTCGCCGCCCTCGTCGCCTTCTCCGATCACGAGGGCCGTTGGAGCTTCAGGCGCCTGGCGACCGAGGCGATCTTCGTCCGCCCCGCGGAGGGCGAGCTCCTCCTCCGAACGGGGAGCACGCTGGTCCGTCGCCCCTTCTACCGCGGACAGCCCCTCGCGCCGGTCCGCGTCATCGATGATCCGCGGCTCTCTGGCGCCGGCCAGCTCGGCTTCGGCGACTTCAACGGCGACGGCGAGACCGACCTCCTCAGCGGCCGCGACATCGAGAGCACGATCTGGCTCGGTCGCAGCGAGAGCCTGCTCTTCGGCGGCTCGTACCCGGCGACCGAGCGTGCCGTCGTCGACGATTTTGACGGCGACGGCCGCAGCGACCTCCTCTTTCCGGGCGGGGCTTTGCTGCCGCAGCTCTTCCTCTCGGAGACCCGACGATGAGCGTCCCGCCCCTGTGTTCTTCGCGGCTCGTGGCGAGCCTGATCTTCGCCCTCTGCGTCGCCTGTGACGACTCGGAGCTGCCCACCGTCGAGGGTCAACACATCGACTACCGCTGGGAGCCGCAGCTCACCCCCTGCGGAGGCGCTGGAGCGGCGCTGGACGAGGCCGTCCCGTGGTTCGGCGCGCAGCTCGGTCTGGCCGAGAGTCGCTACCCGAAGAGCTCCTATAGCTGGATCTCCGACAACACCTTTGAAGAGCGCCACGGCACCCTCGACTATGAGGGGATCGCCTATCGAGGCAGGGCGGACGGACGCTCGCCGAACATCATCCACGAGATCGCCCACCTCGTCGACGGACGATGGCGGAGGCAGGGGCCGCGCTTCTTCGTAGAAGGGCTCGCGGTCGCCCTGGACCCAAGGCACAGCGCCGACCTCCTCTCGCCTCGGATCGACCCTACCCCCTACATTGACGGTCCGCTCCCCGACGACCTCAGCTACTACAGCGCCGCGGGATCCATCGTCACATACCTGCTCGGCCGCTTCGGCCCCGGTCGCTTCCGCGAGTTCACCGAGAAGCTATCGACTCGAGCCTCGGGCGAGGAGATCCGAGCGGCCTTCGCCGCGGTCTACGATGAGGATCTGGACGACCTCATCGCCGACTTTCTCGTCGCGAGCGAATGCCCGGAGGACGCGCTCCCGCTGCCGCAACCCCTCTCCTGCGGGGCCCCCCGAGTCCCTTGGATCGACGCCGAGAGATGGGCCTACGCCCGCCCGATCCGCTGCGAGGACGACGATGTGCTCGGGGGCCACGGCAACGACCGGGACAGCGCCTCGATCTATCGCACCATCGAGATCCCCGAAGACGGCGATTACACGATCGCCCTCTACGGCGACCGAGACGTCCGCTTAACCCTGGGATCATGCGGCCCCTGCCCGTGGCTCAACGAGCTCCACTCGCTCAACGACGGGCAACGCGAGGAAGTCTGGCTCCCCGCAGGCCTGCACATGATCGTCCTATCGACGAAAGCGACGAGCATCGCCCTCGCGGGCGTGACCGTGACACCCGTCCACGAGTAAGTTGTCTGGGGAACGCCGACCCGTCCCCCCCTTGGGCGAGCGCCCGAGCGCGACGCAGAGCAGGGGATAGAAGTCGCGACGACCGAGCATCGATCGCGGCTCAGTGTTCGCGATCGAGGAACAAGTTCGCGCAAGCAACATGCTCGCCTGGGCTCCACAGCTCCCTGTCGACCATCGTAGCCTCGGCCTGATGGCCGCGGTTGCTGAACCACGCAGCGCCGCTATCATGGATCGATGTGGCGCTCGGTTCGAGGGAGACAGGGGTCCGTCCCCGGCCGGCGGTTTGCGGTAGCCCTGTGTGCGGCTGCGGCTGCGGCTGCGGCTGCACCCGCCGTCGCCGCGCTCCCGCCTGCCCCCGAGGTTGCGCACGAGGTCGCCGCCGCGCCGCCGGCCCCCCACGTCACGCCCGAGGCCGGACTCGCGATCAGCCGCTCTGCGGCCGCGGATCGGCTGATCAGCGACTTCAAGGCGCGCAGCGACGGCGGCTACGACTACTTCGATCCGCAGGGCCGCTTCCGCGCCCGAATCACCGCCGACGGCCGCGTCTCGTTCCGATCGGCGGCGCCGACCCACGACCACCGCGTGTGTTCCGAGCATGAGAAGTGCGGGCCGGCGAACCATGTCGTCGAGTTTATCCGCGGTACCTCGCGCTGGCAGAGGGCTCCGACGACCAGTGAGTACGGCTCTGTCCTCCAGAGCCCCCCCGCCAGCCCCGCGACCGCCCGGCCAGTGAGCGACCCAAGCCCCGACGACGAGACGTCGTCGCCGCTGCTCTTCGGCGTTGGCGGTCGCTTCGTACACAGCCTCCTCAGCGATCGGGTCAAGGCCGAGTTCCTCCGCGATACGTTCGATTTCCGCCTGGGCCTCGCGCGGAAGGCCGAGCGCCGCCGCCTCGTCGCTGAGCGCTCCAAACTGGAGGACACCTTGGAGCTGATCTGGCGCGATGGGAGACTGCCTCTCGCCCGCCGCCGCGAGCTCCTCTTCGAGCGCTGGGACACGTGCGTCAACCTACAGCCAAGTTCTCCTTCGAGCGCGGTAGACGAGTTCGCCGCGCCCCTGAGGGAGCTCCGCCACCGCGCAGCTATCGAGGCCAGGCGCGAGGTCCTTCGCTTCATCCGCGAGCGCGCGCCGGCGGGGAGTAGCGCCGCCTACACGCGTGAGGAGCAACGTCGCCTCAACGCGCGCCGCCGCTGCCGCGAGCTCTTCGCGCCTTACAACGCGCTGTGACCGGGGCCGACAACGCAAGGGTCACGTCCGTCGACGACGGCGCTGATGGTGTGCGCGCCGTAGCAATCGAAGGCCGAGGCGTCGCCGTCCGGGAGGGCGAAGCTGCAAAGGTTACGGTCCTCGATCGCAATCCGCTGCGGACCCGACAGCGCTGGCGTAATCTCCAGGATCTCCGAGAGATCGTTCTGCACGTCCATGTACTCGGCGTAGGCCTGGCGCATGTCGCTGGGTTCGGGATCTCGAGGCAGGAGCAGGCGCTCGCGGGTCAGGTAGTCGGCGACCTCCGAGAGGATTCTCCACCACCCGGCCAGACGTCGGACGCCGCTCAGTGTGGTCATGGCCTGACAGTAGTGGGTCTGCTCGTGGACGTGAGCGGCTGGGGTCGACGAACTCCTTGGTGGTCGCCGGCAGGAAGGTCAGCAGAGAGAGCGTAGAGACCCTCCGAGCGGGTCATCCGCCGGTTGTGGAGCGACACACGGGGAGTTAGCTCCACAACGAGGGCCACCTCGTGGGCTGAAGGTCGATGTCGCGCGACGCAACTTATTCGGTTTGGAAGTTCGTCGTTCGGGACTAGCTTGCCTCCATGCCATCACGTGACCGAGAGAGGAACCCTGAGGATGCTCGTGACGAGCCGCCGCGAGGCTCGACCCACGGCAGTAGTCGGACTCCAGCTTAGGTTCCGGTCACGGGCATGGACTCCATCAAGGGGCAGATCTGTCTCCACCGATTCGGTGAATGGAACCAGGCGTCCATCGCCAAGCTCGAAGACGTGACAGCGTCGATCCCCCCGGGCCAGCCGAAGACCCTCAACGTGTACTTTACCCGCCACGCTCACCACTTTGTGCACGTTAGGGACGCCGCGCAGGGAGCCTTGCTCCCCGACGGCGCGAAGTTCGTATGGTCGGTCAAGCGGTCGTCCTCACGACCCGGCCCGAGCGAGGGTCCTGAGGGGCCTGAGGGCCGCCGAGAGCATGGCGACAAACCCGACGGTAGCGGTAGCGGTGGTGGCGCAGGGTCCGCGAACGCAGCAGAGTGCGGGGACAACATCTGATGCGGCGCGAGATGACGCTGGCAAACCGGCCGGAGAACATCCTGCTGATCACTCGACGCCTGCTGATCTTCGCGTTCATCGAGCCTGTCTGATTTTTCGTGGCGAAGACCGCGCAGACCTCAGAGAGGCAGTCGTCCCTCAAATTTGATCGCCAGTTGATTCAGCGCCAGTTTCCAGTTCCTGATCGGCATCGTCCACTTCTTCTC
>JAUHWG010000057.1 GCA_030424595.1 Polyangia bacterium | reverse complement strand
CGTCGACCCCTTGGCACAAGGGGTCGACGCGCGCTCCGACCTGTCTGAGAGAGTGGTGTCCCCCCTTGACCGGCCCTCGCCTCAGCCTCCCCCCTCCCCTGACCTCCGAGCCCGAGGCCGCCCCCGAAGAGCGAACAAGCGAGAGAGACTCCTACCGACCACCGACCACCGACCACATCCCTCCAAGGACATGCGCAAGCACCTTCGAAGCCAGCCGTGAGGGCCTTGCGCAGACAAGCGCCGCGACGCCGCGCCCCGAGACATCTACACGTTGCCGAGCGCCCCCCCGCCGATGTAGGCTCCGCCTCCGACGTGTCCGACTCGACCTCGACCTCGATCTCGCCCTCGCCCCTGCGCTCCGTGATCAAGCCGCGCTCGCTCCCCCGCCCGCGCAAGGTCAACAAGGTCCCCTTCGTCGAGCTCTACGCCGGTCGCCTCCAGGGCGTCGTCTCGAGCAAGTCGGACATCAAGCGGGTCTACGTCTCCTACTTCGAGGCCGGGACCGGCAACTTCTACTGCTCGACCAACAACAACCGCCCCTGCGGCGGTCTCCGCGGATCCCCCTGCAAGCACCTCCAGGAGCTGCTCAAGGAGGCCCTCCTCCAGTTCAGCGCCGAGCGGATCGTCAACTACATGGGCCTAGAGCTCGACCCCGCCAAGGTCAAGGGTCACTACGAGCTGCTGCGCGCCTTCAAGGGCGGGCCCCACAAGGTCGAGGCCGGGATGGTCTTCAGCCGCTTCCTCACCTACCTCAACTACGTCAGCCTCCCGGCCACCACAGCGCCGATCCCCGAGATGACGTGGTTTGTCCGCTAGCTCCTCTCCGACCGTGAGCGCCGATGCCCTACGCCGATCTCCAGACGATCCCCGAGGCCGTCACCGCCGCTGAAGAGGCCCTCGCCGCCTTCGACGAGGCCTTTGTCACCGGCTTCGGGCGCCTCTCGAGCGCCAACCTCGAGGCCATCGCCGCCCTCCAGCGCTCCTTCGCCGCGACCCCGCTGGGCCCCGCCCTCGCCGAGGCCATCGCCGGGATCGGCCGCTCGGAATTCCTCGACCGCCACTTCCTCGTCCTCGCCGTCGCCCGCTCCGCGCTCCTCGGCGCGGCCCATGACGCCCTCGTCGCCCAGGCCTGCGCCGCCCTCGCGAGGACGGTCGCCGAGCCCGAGGAGTGCGAGCCCGACGCGGTCCAGGCCCCGCCGCCGCAGGTCGAGGTCTGGCTCGAGAGCACCCGCCAATGGCTGATGGAGCTCGCCCTCGCCGGCTTCGCCAACCTCGACGTCGACGTGCTCCTCCCCTTCCAGGCGACCCTCGACGCGATCGGCGGTGAGCCGCGGCTCGTCCGCCAGGCCGGCCTCCTGAGCGGTCTCCTCGGCGAATTTCTCACGGTCTTCCCGACCCGCGGGACCCCTGAGGTCCCCGTCAAGCGCTGGGTCGACCTCTGGTCGCGGGCGATGATCCTCTCGGCGGCGCCGCCCGAGCCCCCCCGCTCGCGCCTGGTCTCGGGGGAGCTGAGCCTCCTCGCCGCCGATCTCCGCGAGCACGACAACTTCGCCTCCTTGGTCGTCTACGCCGCCCTCTACGAAGATGGCCACAAGGACACCCCGCGCCTCGTACGGGCGACGGCCTCGGCCTTCAAGGTCGACGTCATCCAGGGCGATGAGCTCGGCCCCCTCTTCGCCGACGTCGCCGCGACCCTGACCGCAGGCCTGGGCGCCGCCAAGAAGGTCGCGATCAAGGGCATGCGCCTGCTGGACACCGGCGACCTCCTCTGGGAGGACAAGCTCGCCAAGCTGCTCGCCAAGGCCGATCCGATCGCCGAGGCGGCGGCGCTCCTCGGCGGCGACGCGGCCCCGAGCGCCCGCCCGAGCCTCGCCGCCGCCGACCGCCACCCCGCCCTGATCGAAGAGCTCGTCCACCTCGGCGGCTTCGCCTACGATCCAAAAGGCCCGCCCGAGCTGTCGATCGACGGCGCGACGGTGCCGCTCGCGGTCGACCGCTGGCCGACCAGCCCAGACCTCACGCTCGCCGATCTCGCCGGCGCCACCGACCTCGTCGGCCTCCTCCGCTTCGACGGCGGCGCCTGGTCGGTCCAACCCCTCGCTGTGAAGAAGGGCCGCGCCGCGCCGAAGATGCTCGCAGCGTCGATCGTCGGCGGCAAGGCGAAGAAGACCAGCACCCTCGCTACCCTCAAGGAGCGGGCGAGCAAGCTCCTCCGGAAGAGCTAGGAGCCGCCGTGAAGAACGTCGACGGATCCGACCCGCAGCTCCATCAGCGAGCCCGCCAGACGCTCTACTGGCGGCTGCTCTCCGCCCTCTTTGAGCAGGGCGAGGCCGCGCCGAACCTCGAGGACCTCGCGAAGAGCCTTGCCGCAGAGACAGGTGCTCCCAAGGAGCTGCTCGACCCGAAGATCACGATCGACGCGCTCGTCGCCCGCTTCCCCGCGCTCAAGGAGCACTTCTCTCGGCCCCTCCCTGGCTTTGAGGCGCCCGCAGATCAGTCCGACGACGACGACGACGACGACGACGACGACGCCGAGACTAGCGACGACGACGAGACCGACGACGAGCTCGCCGACAAGCCCCCCGAGCTCGGCGACGTCGTCACCCGCGCCCTCGTCGTCTCCAAGCTCCTCCTCAACGCCTTCGGCCCCAACACCCAGGGAGCGGTCAGCGCCAAGGGCTACTCCCAGTGGTCCAAGGACGTCGAGTGGCTCGAGGGGGCGCTCGGCCTGCCGCCCGGGGCGCTGCGCAAGGCCGGCGGCGGTGGTTCGTCGGCCGCAGGATCCGCCAGCGCGGATCCGTCGAGCCAGGGCGCGCCGACCGGCGCCGGCGGTGAGGCCTCGCGCCCGCCGATCGGCGACGATGAGCTCCGCGCCGGCCTCGAGACCCTAGAGGCGGACATGATCCACCGCATGGATCTCCGCGAGGTGCTCAAGGATCCGGTGCTCTCGCAGCGGCTGACCCCGTCGATGGCGCTCCTGGAGCAGATCCTCTGGGACAAGGGCAACCTCTCCGGACCGGCGCTGCAAAACGCCAAGCGGCTGATCGCCCGCTACGTCGACGAGCTCTCCAAGGTGCTCAAGCTGCAGATGCGCCAGACCCAGAGCCCGGTCAAGGATCGCAGCGTCCCGCCCAAGCGGATCTTCCGCAACCTCGACATCAAGCGGACGGTCTGGAAGAACCTGACCAACTGGAACCCCGAAGAGGGCAAGCTCTACGTCGACCGGCTCTTCTACCACCACACCGGCAAGAAGAGCCTGCCGTCGAAGCTGATCATCATCGTCGATCAGTCGGGGTCGATGACCTCGGCGATGGTCCAGACGACGATCTTGGCGTCGATCTTCGCCGGCCTGCCGAACGTCGTCTGCCACCTCTTCGCCTTCGACACCCGGGTGATCGACCTGACCCCCTACCTCAAGGATCCGGTCGAGACCCTCCTGCGGACCAAGCTCGGCGGCGGCAACGACATGCGCCTCGCCCTCGACGCCGCCGCCCCCTTCATCGACTCGCCGCAGAACACCGCGGTGGTCGTGATCTCCGACTTCTACGACTGGAGCGACTTCTTCTCGGTCCTCCGCCAGTGGAAGGAGTCGGGCTGCCACCTGATCCCGGTCGGCTCGCTCCACTCCACCGGTTACTACTCGGTCAACGCCGAGTATCGCGACAAATTCAAAGAGCTCGGCACGCCGATCCTCCACGGCTCGCCGAAGAAGCTGATCGCCCAGATCAAGAAGGTGATGTAGCCCGCCATGGCCAAGACCAAGACCACCTCCACCAAGACCTCGAAGACCGCCAAGGCCGCCAAGGCCGCCAAGGCGATCAAGGACTCTGGCAGCGCCGACTCGAGCGGCGGCAGCGAGACCAAGCTCCGGCTCCCCGCCGAGGCCAAGTATGCCGAGGAGCTCGCCTACCTCGAGAGCGTCGACGACGCCGCCCGCCCCTTCGCCTGGCGCCTCTCGCCGCGGATGGTCCGCACCTTCATCCTCGGCTCATCGCCCCAAGACAAGCTCGATCGGCCGATCCCGCAGAAGTTCTTCGGCGACACCTCGCTCGTCGAGCGGGCGATCGTCACCCTCGCCTCCGACCGCGGCCTCCTCCTGATCGGCGCCCCCGGTACCGGCAAGAGCTGGCTCGCCGAGCTCCTCGCCGCGGCGATCTGCGGCGACTCGACCCACGTCGTCCAGGGCACCGCCGGGACCACCGAGGATCACATCAAGTACTCCTGGAACGTGGCGATGGTGATCGCCGCCGGCCAGTCGCAGGAGTCGATGATCCCGTCGCCGATCATGACGGCGATGACCCGCGGCTCCCTCGGCCGCTTTGAGGAGCTGACCCGCTGCTCCTCCGACGTCCAGGACGCGCTGATCTCGATCCTCTCCGAGAAGTACATCACGATCCCGGAGCTGCGCGGCGAGGGGAGCCTGGTCTACGCCAAGCCCGGCTTCAACATGATCGCCACCGCCAACAGCCGCGACCGCGGGGTCAACGAGCTCTCGACCGCGCTCAAGCGCCGCTTTAACTTCGTGACGATCCCGATCGTCACCAACAAGCGCTCGGAGCGGGAGATCGTCCAGTTCCGGACCCGCGAGCTGATGGCCCGCAACCAGATCGAGGTGGACGTCCCCCCGTCGATGCTCGACATCCTCCTCCAGACCTTCGCCGATCTGCGCACGGCGATGGCCAACGCCCAGTCTGAGGATCAGCGCCTGGAGTCGTCGCTCTCGACCGCCGAGCAGATCGGCGTGATCGAGGACGCGATGCTCCACTCGACCTTCTTCGGCGACACCAGCCTCGACCCGGCGATCCTCGCCCGCTCCCTCGTCGGCACCCTGGTCCGCCGCGTCCCCGAGGACGTCTCGATCCTCAACAAGTTCTGGCACGCTCAGGACGCCGGCAGCGGCAAGGGGGCGAAGAAGCGCAAGAAGGGCGCCGCCAAGGACGAGGTCAAAGACGCCGACGCGCCGACCTTGAGCCCCGAGCAGGCGGCCTTCCTCGCCGGTGGCAAGGCCGCCCTGAGCAAGATCAAGTAGCCAGCCCCCGGACGGACACTCGGACGAACGGACGAACCACGGATGGCACGAAAAGGCCGACAGACCCTCGACTCGGTCGCCGCAGGCCCCTCGCTCGCGGCGCTCCGAGAGCAGCTCGAGGCGGCAGCCGAGACCTTCGTCGGCGACGCCGCCCACCTGGGCGCGCTGATGCGGGCGATGGTCGAGGATGTCCACCGCGCCGCCGCCGAGCCCGTCGAGATCTTCCCGGTCAAGCACCACTCGCCGGCCTCCGCCGTGCACATGGTCCGCCGCCTCCGCGAGCGGCCGCCGAAGGTCATCTTCATGGAGGGCTGCGAGGATCTCGGCGCCGCCCTCGAGGGGATCGAGCACTGCCGCTTCCCTGTCGCGCTGCAGGCCTACGCCCCAGAGGCCGAGGCGTTCCCCTCCGAGTGGACGCCGCTCAACCTGGTCGCGCCGCTGACCCAGTTCTCCGCCGAGTACCAGGCGCTCGCCTTCTCCCGCGAGTCCGAGACCCCGCTCGTCTTCGTCGATCGCTCGGTCGATCACGTCTTTCAATGGATGCCCCGCGAGGGCCCGCCCCCCGGCACGCCGGACGCCGAGCTCGACGAGGGCGACGTGGCCGAGGAGGGTGAAGAGGGCGAGGGCACGGGCGACACCGCCAACCTCCACGGCGGCGCGGTCGGCCTCCAGATAGGCTCGACGGAGCCGACCTTCACCGAGTTCGTCGACGTCCTCGTCCGCAACGCCCGGGTCCGCCACTACTCCGAGTGGTGGAGCCAGTACGTCGAGGGACCGACCCTCGCGGCCGACTACGACACCTACCGCCACGTCTTCTTCCTGATCGGCTCCCTGCTCCGGCGGATCGGCATCACCGACGCCGACCGCGAGCGCGACGCGGCCCGCGAGCGCTACATGTGGGCCAAGATGCGCGCCTACCTGCGCGAGCACAGGATCGACCCCAAGGACGCGATCTACATCTGCGGGGCGATCCACGCGGTCTCGCCGATCCCCGAGTTCGGCGCCGAGGCCGAGGCCGAGTGGACGATCACCCCGCGGACCACGACCCCGTGGTTCTACGGCCTCGTGCCCTCGAGCTACGCGGCGATCGAGCACCAGTTCAGCCTCCCCTCCGGCGAGATCGCGCTCGCCCGGTCGACCTGGGAGAAGGCCCTCGCGGCGCTGGGGCTCAAGCCCTTCAAGATCCCGAGCCCCTCGTCGACGGCCAAGCCGACGGCGCAGACCGCGAAGAAGACCGCGAAGAAGACCGCGAAGAAGAAGACCGCGAAGAAGACCGCGAAGAAGAAGACCGCCGCGCCGGCCGGGGCGAGCCTCGCGGCGTTGGAGCCTACCGTCGACGGCGAGCCCGGCGGAGGCCTCCGCGACTTCCTCAGCCGGCCGCCGACCTTCGTCGTCGCCGACGACGCGCAGCTCATGCAGTGGTGCGTCGACATCGTCCGCCTCGCCCGCAAGAACGGCTACATGGCGTCGACCGCCGACACCATCGCGATCCACCACACCGCGAACCTCCTCGCCAGCCTCCGCGATCGTCCGCACCCCACCCCCTACGACTTCCAGGACGCGGCGATCACCTGCTTGGAGAAGGACAGGACCCCGCGCAAGCGCAACATCCAGCGGATCTGTCAGATCCTGCTCGGCGGCGATCGCCTCGGCCGGGTCGGCTACGAGTCGCTGCCACCGCTGGCCCAGGACGTCTACGACCGCCTCGCGGTGCTCGGCGTCAACATCCGCTCGACCAAGAACGAGCGCGCGCTCCTCGACATCCAAAACCATCCGGAGCTCCTCCCGGCCTCGGACCTGCTGTGGCGGCTGCGCTACCTCGGCATCGACGTCCGGCCGATCATGGGCGAGCGCAGCCTCGGCCATAAGCCCAAGCAGGAGTCCTGGGACATCCGGATAGGCAAGCACCAGTCGGCGCTGATCCAGCTCGGCTACGAGGGCATGACGATCGAGCAGGTGCTCGAGCGCAAGCTCAAGAAGGCCGCCTACGAGCCGACCGCCCGGGCCGCGAGCGCCCTCAAGGCCGCCGAGGACTCGCTCCTCTACCTGAAGAGCGGCCGCCTCACCCGCGAGATCGGCCTGCGGGCGACGGAGCTCCTCACCGACGAGATCGGGGCCGCCGACGCGCCCGAGATCTTCCAGCGGGTCCGGGCCCTCGTCCACTACTACCGGACGATCGGCCTCGCGGGCTGGATCAAGGGCTTCGTCTCCACCGGCTACCGCCACTACACGACGCTGCTGCCGAGCGCCTTCTCCGATCGCGGGACCTCGCCCAAGCAGCTCGCGGCGATGCTCGCCTTCATCTTCACCCAGGAGGCGCTCGCCATGTCGATGGGCTGCGAGCGCAGCCAGCTGCTGATCGCCCTCGACCTCGCCGAGCCCGAGGATCCCGCGAAGATCTCCCTCCTCTGGGCCGCCGAGTGGATCGTCGGTCTCCGCACAGAGGACCAGGTCCGCGAGGAATTCCTCCACCTGATGGGGCACCCCATGCTCCTGCCGGCGTTCCCGGAGTACATGGCCGGCTTCCTCCTCGCCCTGGAGTTCACGCCGAGGATCTCGCGGATCGCGGTCGAGCTCCTCTCGCGGGCCTTCGGCGCGCTGCCGGACGAGGTGCTCGTCCCGTGGCTGCCGACCCTGGTCGTCACCCTCCGCCCCCTCGGCGGTCAGCTCACCCAGAGCCTGCTGCGCGAGGCGGGCCTCGCCTTCCCCCGCGGCCTCGGCGAGCTCCCGCGCTGGGAGTTCCCCTGGGAGCGCGAGCTGCCGACGCTGGCGCCCGTGAGCGAGGATCCGCAGACCCCAACCGCCGAGCTCTCGCCGGCCGAGACCGCCCTGGACGCGCTCCTCCGCGAGCATCCCAGCACCCTCAACGCGCTCGCTTCGCGTCTCGGGCTCGAGGTCCGCTGGTCCGAGGCCGCGCCGGCGTCGTCCGTCGGATCGGCCGGCCAAAGCTCGCCCGGCGGTAGGCCGTCGCCCCTCGCCCAGCTCCTCGCCCAGCACCCCGCGACCCTCGACGCGCTGGTCGCCCGGCTCGGCTAGCTCGTCGGCTCCGGTCGACGGCCGAGGCTCGGCCGCGGTGGAATTCCGTCGTGACCAGGCCGGGAAAAACCGGCGATGAGGGCGTCCGCGTCGCTCGAGTGTGCAAGACGGTGCGCACTCATCACGACAACGCCAGCCTTGCATCCTGCGCACTTCATCGCGGCCTATCGCGTTCCGTCGTGGTCGATTGACCCCATGTCGATACTCCGCAGCCCGCCCCTCGGATCATCTGCTCGTAGGGACAGGTATATTGAGTCCCCAGAATTTAAGAGCGCGTATTCGAGCCACCGCAGATCGACCCGCTACGCCTATCTCAACCCCGTTCTGGCGGCCGCCACGGGCCGAATCGCGCGATCCCGAGCGTCGCGGAGCAGAGCGCTCAACACCTCCACGATCCAAACATCGACGCCGATGCGGAGGCTCGAGACCTCGGACCTAGCAGCCCGAGGTCCGTGTACTTTCATCTTGAAGCAAACTCCGATTGCCCTGATATAGTGCGCCTTCGACTTTGGAGAAACTTGGATGATGAGACGCGCACGCTTCCCCGCCCTGCTCTGCCTTGGATTCATGTTGGCCGCTTGTAACGGTGACGATGTCATCGCCGAGAGCGAGACCGCTGGTACTGACTCGGACTCCGAGACAGGCACCACGACCAACACGACCAACACTACAAACACCACCCAGACGACCCAGACGACCCAGACGACGACGCCGACCACGACCGTCTCGTCCGAGTCCGACACCGACGTCTCCGCGACCGACACGGATCCGACCGCCACGGACCCGACCGCGACCGACACGGACCCGACGACGACCACCACCACCACGGGTCCCGAGTGCGTCGAGAACAGCGACTGTGATGAGGGCGAGATGTGCACCGAAGGGGCATGCGTCCCCCTCGAGGACAACCTCTGCACGCGCCTCGGCGAGATGGACGGCATCAACGCCCTCCACACCGACTTCGTCGGCAAGGTCCTCAACGACCAGAAGATCAACGGCTACTTCCTCAACGACGACGTCGACGGCGCCAACCTGATCGGCTGCCTCGATGAGCAGATCGGCGAGGCCGCCGGCTGCCCCGGCGTCACGTACACCTGCCTCGACATGCTCACCGCCCACACCGGCATGGGCATCTCGACCCAGGACTTCGGCGACCTCGCCGTCGACTACAGCCTCGCCCTCGACGATCACCAGGCCGGCCTCGCGCCGAACCTGACCGACGCCGACAAGACCGGGATCATCGACATCCTCGCGTCCATGGCCCCCGACATCGTCGAGGACGCCACCGACGACGCCACCGTCTACCAGCGCGTCGGCCGTAAGCCGGCGATCCTCGGCCTCATCGGCAAGCCCGGCGAGGTCGACTCCTTCGTCGACAACGTCGCCAACGACGTCGAGATCAACGGCTTCTTCGGCAACTCCGACTTCGACCGCCTCAACACCTGTCTCACCCGCCAGGTGTCGTCGATCGACGGGCCGATCCTCTACGGCCAAGAGGTCGACTCCCCCGGAGACGGCATCGACATCGGCGTCGCCCTGGACAACCAGTGCATGAGCATGTGCGACTCGCACGCCGGCATGATCGACGACATGGACATGCCCGTCACGGTCGTCGACTTCGCCGCCCTCGCCGGCGACCTCGTCACGGCGATGACCACCGCCGGCGTGACCGACGAGGACCAAGCCGCGATCCTCGGCGTCCTCGGACCCATGTGCACGGACATCGTCTCCGACCCGCTCAACTGCCCGGGCATCCCGACGCAGCCGATCGAGGTCTCCAACGAGGGCATCGGCGCGGCCATCCCGGACAACGGCTACAACGGGAGCATCGGCTCGATGTCCTGCACCGCCCTCGAGGTCATGGATCCCGGCGACGAGTTCACGATCGTCAACAACGTGACCCTCGAGCTCGGCGTCGACCACACCTGGATCGGAGACACGACGGTCAAGGTCGTCGCGCCCGACGACACGGTCCTCACCGTCCTCAGCCGGCCCGGGTTCGCCGAGGGAGCCGACGATGGCGGCGGCTGCTGTGGTGACAGCTCCAACCTCGAGTCGGCCACGCCGATCTCCTTCAGGGACGGCTTTGCCACCGACGCCGAGGACATGGGCGAAGGCGCCAACCTCGACAGCAACGGGGTCGTCTGCAAGGACGGCATGAACCTCTGCGAGTACAGCCCCAACCCGGGCGCTGGCCCCGGTGTCACCTTCGGCTCCGAGTTCCTCGGCAAGAGCGTGATCGGCACCTGGCAGGTCTGCATCGGCGACTCGGTCGGCGGCGACACTGGCACCCTCCAGACCGCGAAGCTCACCTTCGACGTCTCGGCGCCGATCGGCTGCCCGTAGTCGATCGAGTCACCATCGCGTGACCTTGCGAGGGCCCTCCGGGGCCCTCGTCTCGTTTAAGCGGTGAGGACCGCAGGCCACCGGCGGACGAGCTCAGCCCAACCCCAGGCCGCAATGCCGCGCTCGCGGCAGGCCGTAGGCGAGGCGCGGGTGAGCGCCCCTGCGAGCCGCCTTGGCCGCCCCTGGACGAGCTTTCCATGCTGCGAGCACCTCCGCCTCCTTCGCCGGATCGAGCCCCGCCCGCGGCTTCGCCCGCCGCTCCGCCGGGAGACCGCGCCAGTAGAGCAGCGTGTCCTCGGCGGTCTCACGGCCTGAGCGAAAGCTCAGCCCCGCGGCCAACGCCTTGGCGATCGATACCTGACCGATGCCCCCCTCGGGGCTCTCCGGTGGGATCCAGACCGGCATATGCACCCAGGGCAGGACCTCTCGCTCGGCGAGGAACTCAGCGTCGATCCATACCAGCTCCGCATCGCTCCCGGCCGCCGCCCGACAGTCGTCGATGAGGGCGCCGATCGTCGTCTGCTCAGCGGGACCGGTCGCGTTGAAGATCCCGACATGGCGGGCTTGGGCGCAGGTGACGAGCCAAGCGGCGAGATCCCGGGCGTCGATGAACTGGACAGGATCCTCCGCGCGGCCGGGGGCGATCGTCGGCCCGCCCCGGTCGAGGCGCGCAGGCCAATAGGTGTAGCGATCGGTCGGGTCGCCTGGACCGACGATAAGGCCAGGCCGGACGTTGGTCGTGCGGCCGGGCATCGCCTCCTCGGCCGCCGCCTCGCAGAGGGCCTTCAGCGCCCCGTAGGTCTCGCCCGTCACCTCCTCGACCGTAGGATCGTCGAGCACCGCGACCGCCGAGCGCTCGTCGAGCCCCACCTTCTCGGTCTCGGCGAAGACCGAGATGCTAGAGATGAAGATGTAGTGATCCGTCGCCAGAGCAAGCAAGGTCGCCGAGTCCTGGACGATCCGCGGCACGTAGCCCGAGGTGTCGATCACCGCGTCCCAGCGACGCCCGCCCTCGATCGCCGCGCGCAGCTCGTCGAGCCCGCCGTCCCGATCTCCGCGGAGCTTCTCGAGCTCGGGGAAGAGATGGGTGTTGGTCTTGCCGCGGTTGAAGAGCGTGACCGAGTAACCGCGGGCGGTCGCGGCCTGGACGACGTGCGGCCCGAGAAAGCCGGTACCGCCGAGGATCAGCAGGGTCCTCCCGTCGTCGAGCGCGGCACCCTCGGCACCCTCGGCACCCTCGGCACCCTCGGCACCCTCGGCGCCCTCGTCGGCCATGTCCGCGACCTCAGCCCCCCGCCCGCGACAGCCCATCAGGGCCAGGAGCGATGCGCTCAGGGAGCCGCTCAGGAGGTCTCGACGCTTCATCCGCATGACCGCTTCGACCGCGCTAGAGGGGGCGAATGTTTCGCCCGGCGGGAAACCTCGCGCGGTCGCAACACCAGGCGGCGCCCCGGGGTCGAAGGGGGATGAGCGGAGGACGGCTCCGACAGACCCTCGCGGGCCCGCTCCGCCAAGCCCTCGATCGAGCCCTCGACGTGCGCCCCGAGGAGCGCGACCTCGTGCTCCGCGCAGCGCTGGTCTACGCCCTGGTGCTGACCGCCAACTCCATGCTCCGGCCGCTCCGCGACGCCCTCGGGATCGCAGGCGGAATCGGTAAGCTGCCCTGGCTCTTCACGGCCACCTTCGTCGGCGTTCTCATCACCGCGCCGATCGTCGGCTGGGCCGCCGCCCGGCTCGGCCGCGCGCGCCTGGTCCAGGCGGTCTACGGGGCCTGCGCGCTGGTCCTCGTCGGCCTCTGGTGCGGCCTCCAAACCGGCGCCCGCCTCTGGACCTCCTACGCGTTCTTCGTCTGGATCTCGGTGTTCAACCTGGTCGCGGTGTCGCTGCTCTGGTCGGTGCTCGCCGACCGGATGCGGACCACCGACGCCCGTCGACTCTTCGGGCTGGTCGCCTTCGGCGGCTCGGTGGGCTCCCTCGTCGGCCCCGGCATCGCCGCCCTCGTCGCGACCCTCCTGCTCGCCGACCACCTCCTCTTGATCGCCGCGGCGACGCTCCTGCTCACCCTCGTCGCCGGCCGAAGGCTGTGGCGGAGCGCTCCCGCGGAGGCGTCCGGCCCCGCCGACGACCCCGGCCTCGGCGGCAGCGCTTGGGAGGGGTTTCGTCAGGTCCTGCGCGAGCCGATGCTCGCCGGGATCTGCCTCTATCTGCTGCTGATGAGCCTGACCTCGACGGTCGTCTACTTTGAGCAAGAGACGCTGATCCAGCGCGGCTTTGCCGACGATGACTCGCGGACCGCGGTCCTCGCCTGGATCGACATCGCCGTCAACGTTCTCTCGCTCGCCGCCCAGGCGCTGCTCACCGGTCGTCTGCTCCGCCGCTTCGGCCTCGCCGTCGGCCTCGCAGGGGTGCCGCTCCTCACCGCGGTGGGCCTCGGCGTTCTCGGCATCGCCCCTGCCCTCGCGATCCTCGTCGGCTTCCAGGTGCTCCGACGAGCCAGCCACTACGCCCTCGCCAAACCCGCCCGCGAGGTGCTCTTCACCGTCCTCCCGCGCTCCGCTCGCTACAAGGCGAAGAGCCTGATCGACACCGTCGTCTACCGCGGCGGCGATGCCCTCGGCGGCTGGATCTTCGCCGGCCTGACAGGCCTCGGTCTCAGCCTCGGCGCGATCGCCTGGATCGCGGCGCCGGTCTCTCTCCTGTGGACAGCGCTCGGCTGGAGGCTGAGCAAGCTCGCCCGCCCTCCGAGCGAAGGGACTACGGACACACGAGGTCCGCCAGCGCCCACCCCCACACAGACGACGGGCCCGCGACCGTAGCCGCTGCTCCACAGCGAGCCCGTCGCGCAGGACCTCCGCCGAGACGTCGACAGCTCAGCGACGACGCCGACCGAGGAGCCCCAGCAGCCCTGCGAGCAGCCACAGACCGCCGGTCGCCGGACGCTCGGCGCTGACGCAGGCGCAGCCCTCGGGATCGTCGCCGTCGGTCTCGCCCGCCGTCGCCGTCGCGCTGCCCGAGCCGTCGCTGCCGGCCGTCACACCGCCGTCGGTCCCGCTGCCGTCGGTCCCGCCTGTTCCGTCCGTGCCGCTGCCGTCCGTGCCGCTCTCGGTCGCCGTCGTCGCCGCCTGATTGCCGACGTAGACCGTGACCTCCGAGGCGCCGATGTTGCGATCATGGTCGACCGCCTGGACGCGGATCAGGTAGGTGCCCTCGGGCAGACCGAAGAGGGTCCACTTCTTCTCAAAGACGAAGGAGGGGCGGTCGTCGACCAGCTCGCCGTCCTTGTAGATCATGATCTTCCAGCCGGCGCCGTCGTGGTTGTCGGTGATCTCGGCCTCGATCGCGATGTCCGAGCCGGGCTCGAGCTCAGTCCCGTCCTCGGGGGTCAGGATCTCGACGACCGGCGGCTCGGTGTCCGGGCTGTTGGCGCCGAAGTAGGCGAGGAGCTCGGCGTTGTCGTCCTGAGCACCGCCGCCGCACCAGATGTCGTGGGTCGGCTTGCAGTTAATGCCGCCGGTGGCGTCGTTGTAGACCGTGCACTCCTGGGCCCAGGCCTTGGAGCCGGCGGTCGCGAAGGGGTACATGATCATCCCCGAGCCGTCGATATGGCCGAGGCCGAAGGCGTGGGCGGCCTCCTGGAGCGCCGTCGTCGCGAGGACGTTGGTCTGGTTCGACGCCTCGGTGAAGGCGAGGGTCGTGTCACGCCACCAACGGTCACCGCAGTCGCTGCTGCAGGAGACCCCGAGGGTGCCGTTGCCGAAGCCGACGTCGGTGGGCCGACCGCCCATCATCACCATCTGGTAGGGGAGCTCGGGGGGCGGCGCCTCGTCAAAGGCGACGCGGACACCGTAGGGCGCCAGCTTGCTCTCAAAGGTCTCGATGATCGCCAGCGCCTTGGTCTCGCCGCCGCTGAAGCCCGGGTACATCATCTTGCCGGCGATGCACGCCGACTCCATCAGCGAGGCGTTGGTACCGTTGGTCATCTCGCCGCCGAAGAAGTTGAGGAAGATCGTCGCCCGGTGCGGGGGATAGTCCCAGTCCGCCGCCTGGGCGGCCTGCGGATCGGGCCCGTCGGCGAAGAGCTCCGCCGGTCCGACGACGCTGCCCTCCTGCTGCCAGCCCTTCTCCTCGAACATCGCCTCGAGGGCGAGGCGGCGCTCCTCGATCTCCTCGTCGCTGAGCTCGGGCGCCTCAACCACTGGTTGGCCGAAGAGCGTGCGATCGCCCTCGTCCAACCCCTCGGCGGAGGCGAGACCGGAGAACCCGGCGAAACAAACAAACGCGGAGGCTAAGGGGGCGAGCGCACGCAACATGTGGTCATCGTTGCACGTACGACGCGCGAGATCCAGACAGCAAAGCCTCTATTCCTGATCCTAAGCTCACCCTCGGGGGCGCCCTCAGCACCCCCGACGAAGACAGCTCGGAGCGCGCCTGAGCGCCCCCCGAGCTGTCCCATTCCATCGCTCCGAGCGGGGCTCTAGGCGTCGTCCAGCGCCTCACGCGCGGACGATGCGACGTCCTCGTGCGGCGAGCCGCAGAGTTCGCGGAGGAGCGCCTGCCCCTCCGGCGTGTCGCCGTGGTCACGGAGCCCCGAGAGGACCCCCCATGCGACCTCCGAGGCCGGATCCGCGGCGAGGCGCCCGCGGTAGAAGGCCGTGAGCTCGGCGACCGGGAGCATCGAGCTCAGGCCGAAGAGGGCGTCGCCGCGGACCTTCGCGACCGGGTCGTTCTCCGCCGCTGCCTTGCCGAGCGGCGCCAGTGCGGGGAACTCGCTGAGGTTGACGAATTGCCAGGCCGTGGTCCGCCGGACCTCCGGGTCCCCGTCCTGGAGCAGGCGCTGCGCCAGACCGCGGACCGTCTCCACGTCGGTCTCGGCGAACGTGTTCAGGTTCTCCGCGATCTCCTTGCGGACCCGCTGGTTCGGGTTATCGAGGTGCTTGGCGTAGGTCGCCCGCTGCAGGTCCGCCAGCCCGTCGTAGTGGATCAGCGCCAGGGTCGAGATGCAGGCCGCCTGGACCTCTTCGCTCGGGTCGGTGTCGATCCGCTCGGCGACCCTCTTCATCAGCTTCTTCTTGTCGCGAAAGTCCGAGAAGGCGCCGAAGACCGCCGCGCGGACCGCCGGCGACGGGTCGTCCATCATCCCCTCGAGCATCCCGAGCTTGCCGCGGAACTTGTCCGACGCGGCGAAGCGGAGCTGGTCGGCGACCTCCTGGCGGACCTCCTCGTCGTCGGACTTGGCCAGCTCCTTCATCAGCGACAGCGCCCCCTCGTCGGCGAACTTGGCGGCGGCCGTGATCACCTCGCGGCGGAAGTCGACGTCATCGCCCCAGCTCCCCGCGAGCTCGCGGAGGAAGGCGATGTGCTCCTTGCGGGCATGACCGTCGAGGAGGTTCGCCCAGGCCTCGAGCGCCTGCGTCCGGACCTCCGGCGAGCCCTTGCGGATATGCTTGGCGAGCACCGGCTCCAGCACCTGGAGACCGTCGCGCTCGCTGTAGCACTCGAGCATGACCTCGCGCATTGCCTCGACCAGCTCATCCTCGTCATCGCTGCGCAGATCGGGCCAGCGCGCGTAGGCATCCTCGAGGGTCAGGGTGTCGAGATCCATCCCCGCGCCCTCGACGATCGTCAGCGTCGCCTCGGCCGTCGGGTCGGCGACCTTGGGGATGTCCGCGGCGGCCATCACCTTGTAGGAGACGCCGTCGCCGCTCGGATCGAGATCGGCCGGGAGCTGGAAGCTGAACTCGTAGTCGCGGCTCGAACCGCCCGGTAGCGACTCGCCCTCGGCGAGCGTCTGGTCGATCAGCATGTTGGTCTTCACCTCGGGCAACGACGAGCCCTCGGTGCTCCGGACCAGGAGATAGAGGAGGCGGACCTTGAGCGAGGTCAGGGTCAGGTCCTTCTTGCCGCCGCGGAGCGTCAGGGTGCCCGAGAGCACGCCGCCCGCGGGCGCTTGAGAGGCGTCGAGCGTGAGCTCGAGCTTGGTGCCGCCGCCGAAGAGTTTGTTGAGAAATCCCATCCTGGTGTTCGTCTCCTGCCCGCGATGTGGCGCAGGCGGGCGGAGAGTACCGGGCGTTGGCGCCCGCGGCTAGGTCCGCGGTGAAAGTCGCCCCGCGCTCGCACGGCGATCAACGCCCCGGTCGGCGGCGAGACAAACAGACCGACAGTCAGACCGTAGAAGCTTGCTCCGCGGCGCTCGGCCTCGCCGATCGAAGCGACGCCCCACGGGACAGGGACCTCGGGAGCGGCTGCCGCCCCTCCGGTCAGCGCCCCTCCGGAGCATCGCAAGGGCGAGCGAACGGCGGGTCAGCCCTGCGCGGCCCACTGCTCCTTGAGCACGCCCTTCGTCACCTTGCCCATCGGGTTGCGCGGCAGGGCCTCGGAGAAGACCACCGCCCGCGGCCGCTTGTGCGGGGCGAGGAGCCCGGCGACCCAGTCGATGAGGGACTCAGCGCTGGGTCGCGCGCTCCCGTCGCGGACGACGACGAAGGCGACGATCCGCTCGCCGAGATCCCCGTCGGGGGCGCCGATCACCGCCGCCTCGCGGACCGCCGGATGCTCCAGGAGCGCCCCCTCGACCTCGCCTGCGCCGATCTTGTAGCCGCCGCACTTGATCAGGTCGGTCGCCCGGCGGCCGACGATCCGCACCGCGCCGTCCTCCCGCCAGGTCGCGAGGTCCCCGGTGTAGAACCAGCCCTCCGCGTCCAACACCTCCGCGGTCGCCTCCGGGCGGTGGAGATAGCCGGCGAAGACGTTGGGCCCGCGGACCGCGACCTCGCCGATCGTCCGGTCGTCGGCGGGGATCGTCGGCCGTCGCAGGTCGTCGACCAAACGCAGCTCGACCCCCGGAAGGGCTGGACCGACGTAGCCCGGCGACGGCGGCCCGTCGACCCGCACCGCGCAGTTGATCAGCGTCTCCGTAAGCCCGTAGCGCTCGTAGACCCCCGTCCCGGAGAGACGCGCGAGCCGCTGGTGCTCGCGTCCGCTGAGCGCGGCGGACCCCGAGATCAGGAGCCTCGCTGAGCGCAACCCCTCAGCCAGCGCTGGTTCGAGGTCCGGGGTCTGCTCGATGTACTCGGCGATCCGATGGTGCATCGTCGGCACCGCGAAGAGCATCGTCCCGCCGCCCGCGAGGGCCTGGAGCACGGCCCGCGGATCGAAGCGAGGGATCCAGTGGAGGCAGGCCCCCGCCCGCAGCGCGCCGAAGAGGCCGAGCACGAGGCCGTGGACGTGGAAGAGCGGCAGCGCGTGGACGACCCGGTCAGCCTCCGACCAGGCCCACGCCTCGGCGAGCCCGTCGAGGTTGCTGGCGACGTTGCCGACGCTGAGCACGGCCCCCTTCGGCGCCCCCGTGGTCCCGGATGTGTAGAGGATCAGCAGCGGAGAGTCGGGCCCGGCTGAGCGATCCGGCGCCGCGTCGCCTTCGGCGTCACCGCCACCGCCATCGCCGAACCCAGCCTCGCCGACCTCGCCGGCGGAGACGCCGAAGGCGACCCTCCGCAGCGGCCGCTCCCAGCCGGCCGAGGGCCACGCAGCGCCGCTGAGGATGAGCTTCGGCGCCGCGTCCTCGAGGATATGGTCGAGCTCCAGGCGACCGAGCTTGGGGTTGAGCGGGACGCTCACGACCCCGTAGGTGGCGTTGCCGACGAGGGCGATCGCCGCCTCGACGGATCCCTCGGCGACGACCCCGACCCGATCCCCCGGCCGCACGCCCAGATCGCGAAGGTAGGCCCTGTGCTTCGCCGCCGCCGCGGCCAGGTCCGCGACCGAGAGGCGATGCTCGCCGACGATCAGGGCCAGCCGTCGGCTCGCGACGTCGAGGATCGGGAGGAGCTCCGCTGCCATGGGCCCGACATAGCGGCCCCGCGGCGCGACGACAAGGGTCGGGCCGATGGGACCGGTCACAGGTCGCACAGGTCGCAGAGATCGCCGCGTCGACTGGTGCGTGTCACCCCCCATGCGCCCCGTCCCCGCCATCAGCGTCGTGGCCTCTGCGGTCCTCTGCGGCGCGCTCTTCGGCGCCTGCCTTGCGCCTTCTCCTGCGACCGACGCTGCACACCAAGGCAGCCCCGCCGATCCGGCGGCTCTCCCCCCTACGGCCCTCACCGCGACCGGTCGCCTGGCCCTCGCCGATGGGCCGGGGCGGAGCGCGACGCCCCTCAACGCGGCGCGAAGGGGCTGCGATGGCGACCCAGGATGCTCGCGCGCAGCGGCCCCGGGCCCCCTCGGCTCCGACGACGCGCCGCGGACCCGAGCGCAGGCGTTGGCGGAGCCGAGAGGAGCAGCTGCGACACTCGAGCGCGCGCGGGACTCCTGCCGCGGCCTCCCCGGAGGGGAGACCTACGTCGTCTACGGCGGCGAGCCCACCTCCCCACCACCGACCAGCCCTGCGCTCCTCTGGCTGGCGCTCGCCGTCCCCGCCGGCGTCGCCTACCGCCTGGTGATCGCGATGATCGAGGGACGGCAGGCGCACATCGTTCTCCTCGCCTGCGCGGCTCTCTTTCTCAGCGGGCTCGTCCTGATCGGCGCCTAGGAGGCCGTGGCGAGAGCCCCGCGCGCTCTCCCATCGCCCCTCGCCCCTCCTCGCGGCTCCGCCGAAGCCTGCGCTACGACCCGGTACAGCCCCGTGTCGTCGAAGCCAGGAGGGACGACGCTTCGGGCGCGAGAGCACACAGGACCCTCTCCACAGCCTCTGAGGTGAAGCTCGGCGCGCGCACATACGCCCCGACTGCTATCGTCGGCGCATGTCTCTTCGCCCAGAGCTACGTCCTCCCGCTCCGGCCCGAATCGCCCTCACCGCAGCGCTCCTCCTCGGCAGCTCTGGCCCCGTCGGTTGCGGCGATGATGTGATCAGCTCCGGCTCCGAGACCGCCTCCACGGGCGACTCGTCCTCCTCCACCTCCGACACAGGCGCGACGGGCTCGAGCGCCTCGGCGACCGCGACCACCTCGTCCTCCGGCGGCGAGTCCGACTCCGCGAGCTCCACGGGCGACGCGACGACGAGCGACACCGGGAGCACCACCTCGTCCTCCTCCACGACCACCGAGGAGACCTCTGAAGGCTCGACCACGGCCGTGACGTCGACCACCGGCTCGACCAGCGGAGACACCGACACGACGACGGGCTCCTCCACCGGCGACTCCGAGGGATCCTCCACCGGCGACACCGGCGACACCGGCGGTATCGTCGACTGTGTCGACGACAACCTCCCCTACGACGGGGCGCTGTGCGGACCCGAGAACCTCCCCTGCGAGGTCACGGTCGACGAGGCGGTCGAGTCCGCCCACCACTTCCGCAACGAGTCGCCCGCGGTCACCTTTGACACCCTGTGCGAGCCGCAGGTCCTCTACTCGATCGCCGAGGGCGGCTACCACGGCTACTTCTCCGCCCGCGAGGGCGACGACCAGTGGCCCGTCGACAAGACCCCCTTCCCGATCGCCCGGGTGGGCCTCGCCTACGATCACAGCGCCGACACCACCCTCGCCCTGACCTATGACGGCGCCTTCGGGACCAGCCTCTGGACCCGGGTAGGCGGCGCCTGGGAGGAGACCGCGCCCCTCGCCGGCAAGCAGATCGCCAGCGCCCACGGCTTCGCCCGCGACCCCGCAGGGCCGCTCCACGCCGCGGTCGTCACCGACGGCAACGCCCCGCGCCACGCTGTCTACGACGGCGATTGGACCACGGACGACCTCGGCGTCCAGACCCCGGCCAGCGCCGCGATCGCCCTCGACGGCGACGGAGCGCCGCACCTGACCTTCTGGAGCTCGAAGGAGCAGACCTGGAAGCTCTACTACGTCGCCCCCCCCGCGGCCCCCGAGGAGATCCTCGCGCTCGGCTCCAACGTCCTCAACCTCCAACGTCAGGGCGTCGCCGCCGTGCCGGGCGACGGTGATCCGCTCGAGACCAGCGCCTACAGCTTCGCCGCGGTCCAGCAGCCGGGCGGCCTCCACGAGCTCGTGCTCAGCGAGCGGATCGAGCCCGGCAAGTGGACCCACGAGAGCGTCATCGCCGAGAGCGATGAAGACGCGACCCTCTGCCAGCAAGCGCCGCTGCAAATGGGCGACACCTGCGACTACGACTACATCCGCGACACCCCGCTCGGCATCATCTCCAGCGCAGGCGGCGACGCCCGCTTCTTCTTCCGCGAGACCCACTACGTCGGCACACTGACCGCGGAGTGTGTCCAGATGCCCTTCCCGATCTGCTCCTGGGTCCCCCTCTCCGACGAGAACACGAGCGAGCTGCGGATCGGATGGCCGACGGAGAACGGCCCGGAGTGGACGACCGTGCTCACAGACGCGTTCATCACCGACATGAGCGCGACGGTCGACGCCCAGGGCCGGATCCACATCGCCGCCTACGACAGCGAGAACATCTCGGAGACGATGGTCCGCTACATCCGCCTGGAGTAGCCGGACCGTTCGAGCGCCCCGGCGCTCCGTCGGCGGCGGGTCAGGGCCCGGCCGCTACGTGATCCACTTGCGCGCCCGCAGGGTCGTCCCCTTGCCGGCCTCGCTCGTGATCTCGACCTCATCCATCAAGCGATGGATCGCCCCGAGGCCCAGGCCCAGGCCCCGACGCTGCAGCGGATCGCGGACCTCGCGAGCGTCACTCCCCTCGGAGATGTTGTCGACCAGCGCCTGCTCGAGCTGCTCGATCCCGCCGCCGCGATCTCTCGCCTCGATCTCGACGTAGGGCCTCGGCTCCTCGCCCACACGGAGGATGACGATCCCGCCCCCCCCGTACTTGATCATGTTGGTCGCCGCCTCGCTGACGGCGATCGCGAGCTCCCAACACCGGACATTGGCGAGACCTGCCGACGCGGCGTACGACCGCGCCCTCGCCTGGAGGGCGACAACCTCCGGCGGCCGCCGGACGACGACCTGGAGCTCAGCTAACGATGACCGCGCACCCGGCATCATCATGCTCCTTGGCGTAGTCGCGCATGAGCTCCTCCGCGACCGAAGCGGCCCGTCGCCGCAGCATCCTCTCAAAGGGGAAGCGGCTCGAGATCCCGTCGGTGTGGACGATCATCGTGCTCCCCGGGCGCAGCTCGAAGGGCCGCACCCGCAGCCGACGCATCCGCGCGCCGACCACCCCCGGCGTCGTGATCAGCGGGACATCGCCGGAGCCGTGGATCCTCGCCTCGACGTTGCCGATCGCGGCGTGCCAGGCATTACCTGTCTCTTGATTCACCTGTATAACCGTCATCACGGCCCCTCGAGTCGTCCGCAGGGCCTCGCTACAGCCGGAAAAGAGCGGCTCCAGATCGAGATCCCGGTTCGCGGCGATGAAGTCGACCGCGGCCTCCGCCGCCAGCGCGGCGAAGGGCCCGTGGCCGAGGCCGTCGATCACCGCGACCAAGAGCCTCTCCCCCGAGGTCCAGGAGAGCGCCCGATCCCCGCAAGCCGTCTCGCCCGGCATGGGCCGGTAGAGCGTCGCCACCTCGACGTTCAAGCTCATCGATACATCCGCGCCTTGATGCGAGTTCCCTTGCCAGGCGCGGTGTCGATCGTCAGCTCGTCGGTGAGGTTGCGACAGCCGATGAGCCCGAGCCCGAGCCCCGTCCGCGACCGGTAGGAGCCGGCGAGGATCGACTCGACGTCGGCGATCCCTGGGCCCTCATCGCTGGCCTCGATCGAGATCCCCCGCTGCGGCTCTTCGAGGCGCTGGACCGCGATCACCCCGGTGCCCGCGTAGTGATAGATGTTGCGGGCGAGCTCCGAGACGATCGTGGCCACCTTGACCTGCTCGGTCCGCGAGAAGCCGAGCTCTTGGGCCATCGCCCGGGCCCTGGTCCGCGCCTCGACGATATGCGACTCGTCGATGATCTTCACCTGGAAGTGCGCCGGGAGCTGGGGCGTGACGGAGCCGCCGCCGGTGAGCAGCTCCTCGAGCTGGCTGATGCAGAGACGACGGGCGCTCGGCGAGGTCGAGAAGAGATCCATCCCTCGCTTGAGCTCGCGCAGGAGCGGCCGCATGTCCCGGAGCTGGCCGACCGCATGCTCGTGCGCGCCGACCCGGCGAACGGCCATACGACCGATCGTCCGCGCCGAAGCGGCGCTGTAGTGACGGCCGAGGACCGCGCAGATGTCCGCGAAGCTCGCCATCGACCCCTAGGTCTCCTCCAACTGTGCGTAGATCTCCGCGAGCACGAGCTCCTCCTCCGCCTTGGAGGCGGCCTGCCGCTCCTCCAAGAGATCGAGCGCGTCCTCCAGGTCGAGCGCCGTCTGCACGCCGAGCATGTCGGCGCCCATCTCCACCAGCGTGATCGCGACCGAGGGATCGAGCCCGGCGAGGATCGTCTCGACCCCCATGCAGCTCGCGATCTTCGCGATCTGCTGGATCGATCGGGCGATGTAGGAGTCGAGGAAGTCGACCGCCGACACCTCGATCACCAGGCCCGACACCTCCTGCGCCCGCACCTCGTAGGCGATGTTCTCCTTGAGCTCACCGACGAGGCGATCCGTCATCTCGATCTGGATCGAGACGATCAGGTTCTGGCGCAGCTTGATGATCGGGATCGTGCGTCGCATTCGACCTACCCCGCCCGCGTCTGGGCTCGGAGAAACTTGAGGCAGTCCTTGAGCCCCTCCTTGATGTTGCGCAGCGTCCTGACCTCCGAGAGGTCCGCGCCGATCTCGACCAGCGTCTGAGCGATCGCCGAGGAGAGGCCCGTCAGGACGCAGCGAGAGCCGAGGAGGTTCGCCGCTCGCATCACCTTGAGCAGGTAGTCCGCGGTCTTGGTGTCGACGACCTCGACCCCCGTGACGTCGATGATCACACAGCGCGCCTGGGTCTGCTCGATGCTCAGCAGGAGGTTGTTCATGATCTCCATGCTCCGCCGCGTGTCGACGACGCCGACGATCGGCAGGACCAGGACGTCGTCCCAGATCTCCATCACCGGCGTGTTGAGCTCGGAGATCGCGAGCTCTTGCTCCTGGATCACCGCGAGCTTCGCCTCGAGCTCGCGCGAGAGCGAGTAGTCGGTGGTCTCCAGCGCCTCGCGCCAGGCGTCGGCCTCGTCGTTCCAGTCCTCGACGGGGCGGATCTCAAACTCGCAGTGCTCGTCGCCCTTGCCGACGCACTTGGTCTCGATCGCGATCACCCGCCTGCCGATGAACCCAGAGCACCAGCCGCTCGCATAGCCGGTGAGCGAGTGGCAGACAGGCGACTCGCCGACGCCGAAGAGCTCGCGGTGGATCTCGGCCTCGTAGGAGTTGCGCCAGATCCCCTTCATGTGGAAGGTGCCGGCCTTGCGGTCAAACTCGAGGTGGAGCGGCTCGACGTGGACGATGCCCTCCCAGGTGTGAAGCGCCGGCCCGGCGCCCATCTCGTCGAGGTCGGTCTCCCACTCGTAGTTGGCGCTCAGGGTGGCGTAGTCGCCGCTGCCACATTGATGGCCGAAGTGGGTGAGGATCGACCGGCTCAGGCGCTCGCCGAGCTGGTCGTAGAGGAGGCGTCGGAGCACCCCCAGCGAATCCTGGCGGAAGATGAGCATGCGCTCCCCGGCGAGGGTCACCCGCCCCTCGTCCGGCTTGAAGCTCAACATCTCACCTAGATCGAGGTCGCTAACCTTCATCGCCGCTCTCCTCCGCACCACCAGTGGCGCTCGCACATGACGTCCATGGTACCGTGATTCGCGACCGCGTAGCCGAGCTCTCTCATGGGCTCCCCCCCTGCGAAAGACGAGCATAGGGGAGCCGAATCGTGAATTCTGAGCCGACCCCGACGGTTGAGGACGCCGTCAAGGAGCCCCCCAAGAGCTCCGACAGCTTGCGCGAAATCGCCAGGCCGAGGCCTGTCCCGCCGTACTCCCGCGCCGTCGACGAGTCCGCCTGGGTGAAGGGCTCGAAGATCCGCTCCAGCTTGTCCGGCGGGATGCCGATACCGGTGTCGGCGACCATGATCTCGACGAAGCGCCCGCTCGCCGTCGGCCCGACCGTGACCCGGATCGAACCATGGGCCGTAAACTTCGCCGCGTTGCCGCAGAGGTTGAGGAGGATCTGGCGCAGCCGCCGAGGATCGCACTCAAAGAGCCCGCACGACGGGTCGATCACCGCCTCGACCCGGTTGCCGCGGGCCCGAGCGAGCGCGCCGATCGTCGCGACGACGTCGTCTACCGCCTCGCGAAGGTCGACCGGCTCGCGGGCGATCGTCACCCGCCCGGCCTCGATCTTCGAGAGGTCGAGGATGTCGTTGATGAGCCCGAGGAGGTGGTGAGCCGCGGCGACGATCTTGCCGAGGTCGTCGCTCGCCTCGCTCTCGCCGAACTCATCGGCGAGGAGCTCGGCGTAGCCGATCACCGCGTTGAGCGGCGTCCGCAGCTCGTGGCTCATCGTCGCCAGGAAGGCGCTCTTGGCCTCGTTCGCGGCCAAGGCGGCCTCCTCAGCCCGCTTCCGGGTCTCCACCTCACGGCGCAGATCGACGGTCCGCTCCTTCACCTTGCGATCGAGCGAGTCATGGGCCTCACGCAGGGAGAGCTCCGCAAGCTTGCGCTCGGTGATGTCGAGGGCGTAGACGCGGACGCTCTGCCACTCTCCGGTCGCGTGGATCACCTGCTGGATCCAATGGTCACCGGAGCAGACCTCCCGCGAGAGCACCCCCTCGACGAAGTTCGGCGACGCCTCGATGACGCGCTTGGCCTCGGCGACCATCCCCTCGCGGAGCCCGTCGTCCAGGGCGAGGAGCGCCGGGTTGAGGTACATCAGCTCTCCGTCTTGGCTGAGCTCGAAGATCGGCTGCGGGTTGAGCTCAGGATACGAGGCGATCCGCATCAGCTCATCGCTGACGTCGGTGACCTCTTCGATGCGGACGCCGATCCGCCGACCGACCCCGATCCGCCAGCGGGCGATGTGCACCGTACATGCGAGCTCTTCGCCGCTGCGACGGCGGACCCGGACCCCCGCCAGCGACTCCGCGCTGCCCTCCGCGAGCTCGGGGAAGACCCACTCGAGCCCCTCGCAGAGGACCGCCTCGAACGATCGGCCGACGACATCGCGGGCCTCGTAGCCGAGGCAGTCGACCGCCGCGAGGCTCCAGGCGAGCACGATCCCATCCCCGTCGAGCACTGCGATCGCGTCCGGCGCGTGGAGAGCCCAGGGAGCGAGCTCCAGATCGAAGGCGCCGGCCCTCGCCCTCGCGACCTCGATCCGGGCGAGCAACGCGTCCGCGCACCACGGCCTCGGGATCACATCGTCGACCCCACGCGAGAGCGCAGTCCGCAGCTCGC
>JAUHWG010000056.1 GCA_030424595.1 Polyangia bacterium | reverse complement strand
TGCTCGCCACGGGATAGGCTGGTCTGCTTGAAGAGACAGGGTACGCGTGTCTCCGCGCGAGGCACGGGTCCTCCCGCTGCGTCCCATCCGTCGCCCCTCGCTCGCCCGAGCAGGTCGTCCTGGGCTCCGCTACCGGGTGCGTAGAGGGCTCGCGAGTGCAGACCAGGAGGTGAGCCTTCACCCGCGCCCGCGCACTCGGGCGGCAAAAGTCCGCGTGAGCGCACTTCTACACGGAACTGGGGGGGTTCACACCAGCGCTTACGTTAGGGCTAGCGCCGTCGTCGGGACCAGGCCAGCAAGCCGACGCCGAGGGCTAGGCCGAGGAGGTTGCGGTCGCGCTGCGCGGGCTCGATCCTGAGGGTGCACTGACAGCCCCCCTCGCTGACGATCCCTGGGAGTGAGCAGTCGTTGCGGCACTCGTCGTCGTCGACGGAGTTTCCGTCGTCGCACAGCTCGCTCGCCTGGAGGATCGCGTCACCGCAGCGGGGCACCTCGCAGGAGTTGGTGCACTCGTCGTCATCGACGGGGTTTCCGTCGTCACAGGCCTCTCCTGGATCGATAGAGCCGTCGCCACACTCTCCGCTCCTGAGGGTGCACGCGTTGGTGCAGCCGTCATCATCGATGGAGTTCCCGTCGTCGCAGGCCTCGCCAGGATCGACGACACCATCGCCGCACTCGGCGGTCATGAGGGTGCACGCGTTGGTGCAGCCGTCATCATCGATGGAGTTCCCGTCGTCGCAGGCCTCGCCAGGATCGACGACACCATCGCCGCAGGCTTGGTTGAGCGCGCAGGCGTTGGAGCACTCGTCATCGTCGACGGAGTTGCCGTCGTCGCAGGCCTCGCCGGGATCGAGCGCCCCATCGCCGCAGACTGGGTTGAGCGTGCAGGTATTGGAGCACTCGTCGTCGTCCTCGGAGTTGCCGTCGTCGCACTCCTCTCCCGACTCGACGTCCCCGTCGCCACAGACGCCCGGGAACTTGCACTCTTTGGTGCACTTGTCCTCGTTCGAGTTACCGTCATCGCACTCCTCGCCCCACTCATGGACCCCGTTCCCACACACTCCGGGCTCTTCGACGTTACACGAAGAAGAGCACCCATCAATGTCGTCGACATTGCCATCATCACACTCTTCGTGGGGGTCGACGATCCCGTCGCCGCACGTGTTGACACAGTGGTAGAGTTCGTCATCCGGGTCGAGGCGACAAGCGTCGGTCTCCTCCCAGCAGCCCTCCTTTCCGGGGAAGCACTCATGGAGAACGCCGGGCTCAGGGCTCAGCGCGCAGTCTTGGATGGTGCAGCAGGGATCGAACGCTAGACCCTCGATCCGGTCCTTGAGCTCGCCCCGGAGCTCGACGATACTCTCGACGTCGTAGTGCTGGAGCTGGCCGCCGGAGCCCCAAAGGGCCATCTTTTGCAGCTTGTCGACAGCCCCTGGCGAGTCGGCGCCGTCGCCGAGGGCGAGGACCATGGTCGTGATCCCACTATTGTACATCGCCTCAAGCTCGGCCTGGACCTGAGCGTCGGTGGAGTAGCCCTCGTAGAGGCCGTTGGTCACCAGGAGGTTGAGGTAGGTCGTCTCGACATCGGCGGGATAGTCGGCCTGACTCTCGAGGGACGCCGCGTGGAAGGCGATCTGTCGCGCCCGGACTCGCTGGAGGCCGAGGTGGACAAAGCCCCCAGAGCCGGCACAGTAGGGCTGATCGCCGGAGCACTGCGGCATGTGTGAGATCGTCGAGTGGGCGAAGAGGGGCGGCTCTAGGAGGGCACCGTCGCCGAAGGTCCACTCGATCGGCGGTCCGCCCCAGGGATCGTCGCAGCCGTCGATGCAGGAGGTCTGTGGATCGAGCGCCCAGGCGAGGTTGTCGCGCCGACACTCACCGTAGTCGACGACGAGCTTATCTTCACCCGGCGCAGGCTCGTCGTCGCCGAAGACCGTCAGGCCGACGAGCATGACGTCTTCGGCCCACATGTCCAGGATGACCGTGGTCGCGAGGAGCGAGCCGATGACCACGCGCGCGTGATCCCAGCCGATCGTCCCCTCTTCTCCGGCGACGGTCCCGCCGTCGACGTTGAGCATCGCAGAGGATGCGTCGAGGAGAACCATGAGGCGCATGAGGCTCGATGTGCAGGATGGTTTCTGTGCATCGTCGCGGATACTCTCGGCGATCGTCATCAAGGAGCTGCTGAGCTCGTCGGTGTTCTCCGCCAGGTGGGCCGATGTGGTGGCCCCGGCGAGCGCGAGTTCGTCTGCAGCAGCCCTGGCGGCGGTGTCCTTGGGGTCTCCGATGTAGATCACGTGTGTACGGATATCTTGGTTCTCCCAGAGCATGGCGGCGGTGATCGCAGGGTCCTCCCCGGGGGGAGCCAGCTCCTGGTCGCTCGTCGGGTCTGTCCAGGCCCCGGCCGTGATGGCGACGTTGGCGTAGACCCGCTTGTCCTCGTCCCACGGGTGGTCGGCCTTGCTCTCGGCGATGAGCGCGACGCTGCGCTCGAGGGCGCCCTTGGTCCAGCGGCCGATCCCATCCTCGAGCCCGTCTGCGGGGGGCGGGACGCCCTCTAGCGCCTCGGTGATCTCCTGGCTGACGCAGTGATAGAAGGCCGGGTCCTCGCCCATTGGATCGTACCAGTAGTGGTCGAGCGCCTGGCCGTCGATGAGCGGTGGCTCGGAGACGTCGCCAGGGATCAGGGTCCCGGGCGCGAGGCTCGGATCGTGGCCGAAGCGGATAAACGCGTGGTGGAAGTTCTCGAGGATAAACTTCGTCTGCATCACAGACGTCAAAGCGGTGATCGTCGCCTCCCAGCGGCTCATGTCGCCGTCGAACTCGGAGTTCATCGCGGTCGAGTAGTCGACCATATAGAGGACGTTTGGCCATGGATACTGGCAGCTTGGCTCCTGGGGGCAGCGGTCTTCAGCCATCGCCGGGCCGGCGAGGACCAGGCATGCCGCGGTCAGCGTCCAGGCACAGGCTCGGGGGATGAAGCGAGCCTTCCGTGCGGCCAGCCTCTTCGCCTCGCTTATCCGTCGATGTGTTCCAGCCATTGGCGCATCATACGCCCTGCGTGGTGAGGATGGGCCTCTTTGGGAGGACCGCGGCGACTCGTCGGTGAGCGTGCTCCTCCAAGGCCGCGCCGCGGGGTCGAGGCCGAGCTCGTCCGAATCCTGTCCGGCGGGTGTCCCTGGCGGCTCGCTCCGCGTGCCGACCTCCTGCTGCGGTCTATTCTCACTCAAGCCCTCGCGGGGTCTCGTCGACCTCGCACCTGAACAGCAAGACATCCCGGAGCGATTCGCCGCCCTCGCTGACGCCGACTCGGAGCGCACCGCCGACGACGATCGGGACATTCGCGAGTGAAGCGCGGGCTCGTGATCTCCAGAGGCTCTTCCACGACAAGGCCAAGCTCGTCACATTTCCCCCGCTCTTTGACGTCGGCGGGCAGCCGGCGATGAGCCTCCCCCTAGGGTGGAAGGACGACGGCCTGCCCATCCGCGTGCACTTCGCGACGGCTCTTCATGGCGACCGGATCCTGCTCGCCCTCGCGGGTCAGCTCGAGCGGGCGCGCCCGTGGGTTCACCGGGTCCCACCTCTCTTCGTCTCGCGTTGAGTCAGCGGCATCCGTTTGCGAGCGCGACTCGGGCCGACGCCGGTGGCCTAGACGTAGTACTATCCGGGCGTGCCGGCGGACCTCCACGCCCAACTGCAGACGCTGGTCGATCGAGGCGTCCGCGCGGTCTCGCTCATGCAGGGCGAGGCCGAGGCGGACCCCGTGCTCTTGTGTGCCACCGGAGCGGTCGGCGGCGAGACGTTGGACGCGCTCGATCGGGCCTTCGCCGAGCTTCGGGCGATGTCCTCGCGCGAGGCGCTGCGCGAGCACGCCATCGACCAGGGCTTTCGCCTGGAGGACGCGATCGAGGTGATCGCCCGGACGAGCGCGCCGGACATCGCGGCGATCGAGCGCTGGCTCGCTCGCCGCCTGTCGCGGTCGACCGCGCTGACCGTCGTCCCCGCGGCCCCCGGCGAAGGTCTGGTCCTGGCCGCAGCCTTCGCCGGCCGGGTCGGCGCATCGCCGACCCGCACCCGCTACGCGATCGAGCGCGGCCGCCTCCGGGTCGAGGCGTTCGAGCTCCACGTGACCGAGCACTGCAACCTCCGCTGCTCGAGCTGCTGCAACATCTCGCCGCTCGTGGCGGAGCGGACGATGCCCGCCGACGAGGTCGAGGCGATGTGCGCCCGCATGGCGGAGGTCGTAGTCGCCGACGTGTTCAAGATCATGGGCGGCGAGCCGCTCCTCCACCCCGAGATCGCCCGGATCATCCGCGCGGTCCGAGGCACCGGCCTCGGCGATCGCGTGCGCCTCTTCACCAACGGCCTGCTGCTCAAGTCGATGAAGGAGGACTTCTGGGGGGCGCTCGACGAGCTGACGATCTCCAGCTATGTCAGCGCCCCGGTGCGCCCGGCGATCCTCGATCTGGCCCGACACAAGTCGCGCGAGCACGGCTTTGTCCTCAACATCAAGCCCGTGCACGAGTTCAGCCACGTCGTCTCCCCCGCCTGTCACAAGGGGGACGACGCCGTCCGCGAGACCTTCCAGCGCTGCTGGCTGCGGCACCGCTGCCTGATCGTCCGCGGCGGATCGTTCTACATGTGCACGCGGGCGGCCTACGCGGAGGACTTCCTGGAGCGTGTCGCCCACGAGCCGCTGCCCGACGGGGTCACGCTCGATCGCAGCGGCGACGGGGTGCCGCTCGACGCACCCGACCTGGCCTCTCGCCTGGAGGCCTACATGAACCGCACAGAGCCCCTCGGCGCCTGTCGCTACTGCTTCGGTGGAGACGGCGCGACCGAGCCGCACACCCAGCTCTCCCGGATCGACGTCGCCCGCGGGGTGCTCTCGCGCCGGCTGACCCGCGACGCGTGGCATCGGTCATGATGGCCGCGAGCAGGCGAGCGGAGGCCCGCGCGGGCATCGGCGACAGGTCCGCCGAGCGCGAGCGCGGCGACTGGCACGGGCTTCACCGTCGCGCTCTTCGGGTCGCCGACGGCGTGACCGCGGCGCGCCTCCACGACCTGGTGGAGCCCGGCACCGGGCTCGACAGGCGAGGCGTGCTCGAGGCGTGGGGGCGCGCGGAGCCGCCGCTTGATCGCACTGTCTTCGCGGGGATCCGCTGGTCACCTCGAGCCCCGATGGGGCCGTCCGACCGGGGGGCGCGCGCGCCCGGTGACGCGCTGATGGTCACGGTGTCGAGCTTGCTGGAGACCGTGAAGTCGGACGAGGTCGCCGTCGCGCTCGGCGGGGGGCTCGACGCTGCGGTGGCCCTGGCGGCGTGGCTTCGCGTCGGCGCTCCGCTGCCGCGGGTTCTGACCCTAGAGACAGGTATCGCCGCGTACGACGAGGTCGAGACAGCCCGGGCGATCGCCGCCTGTGAAGCGATCGCCGCGCCGATCGAGGTCGTGCGGATCGAGCCGCGGGCGATCGCCGCGCTGGTCCCCGAGGCTGTCGCGCTCGCCGAGCGCCCGCTCTACAACCTCCACCCCGTGGCTCGCTACGCGCTCGCGCGGGAAGCCCGAGCGCGCGGCGTGAGGACCCTGCTGACGGGCGACGGCGCCGACGCGATCCTCTCGGGGATCCCCGACGACGACTACACGCCCGTGATCGCGGCGCTCGTCCGCGGCGCCGGCCTCCGCCTCGTGTCGCCGTTTCTCGGCGAGCCCTTCGTCGCGGCCGCGCTGGCGTCGGGGCCCGATCCCGACAAGCGTACGGCGCGAGCGCTGGCCCGCTCGCTCGGGCTCCCGGCCTGGCTCACCGAGGCACGCAAGCATCCGCGCCTCTTCCCCGCCACGGACCCGCGCGCGCTCGGCATCGACGGATTGTGGCGACCCGAGGCGATCGCTCGCCTGGCGGGCGAGCTCGAGCTCGAGCTCGAGCTCGATCCAGGGCTCTTCGACCCGCTGTCCTGGATCTCCCTGGATCTCCTGACCCGCGCCCTCCGAGAGGACCCCTGATGTGTGGGATCGCTGGCGTGGTCCGCTTCGATCGCCCGGCCGAGGCTGCGCGCGAGCAGCTCGCGCGGATGCGGGCCCGCCTGCGCCACCGCGGCCCCGACGGCGAGGGTGATGCGTTCACGTCCGCCGCTGCGCTGACCTCCACGCGCCTGGCGATCGTCGATCCGGCCGGCGGGGCTCAGCCGCTCCGCTCGACCGACGGCCGCTACACGCTCGTCTACAACGGCGAGCTCTACGGCCACGACGATCTTCGGCGGGCGCTCCCCGGGCCGTGGCGGACGGGCTGTGACGCCGAGACGGTCCTGCGCGCGTGGGAGACGTGGGGCCCCGAGTGCCTCGACCGGCTCGACGGGATGTTCGCCTTCTTCGTCTGGGATGAGGCGCGACGGCAGGGCTTCGCCGTCCGCGACCGCCTCGGCGTCAAGCCGCTGGCCTATCGCTTCGTGGACGGGGTGCTCACGTTCGCCTCCGAGGCTCAGGCGATCGTCGGCGCCGATGACCGCGCCCCAGGCGTCGACGTCGAGGCGATCGTGGAGTACCTGGTGGCCCCGGCGATGAGCGGCGTAGCGCGCTCCCCCTTCGCCGGGATCGACTACCTCCAGCCGGGGTGCGTCGCCCGGATCGACCGCGACGGCCTGACGCTCCAGGAGTACTGGCGGTGGCGGCCCGAGACGACCGGAGAGGGCGACACCCGGGCCTGGACGTCAGCGCTGCGGGTCGCCCTGGGCGAGGCCGTGCGCTCGTCGCTCGGCGCCGACGTGCCGATCGGCGTGTTCCTGAGCGGAGGCCTGGACTCGACCGCGATCGCAGCGCTCGCGCGCCCACACCTCGCCGAGCTTCCGGCGTTCACGATCACCTTCCGCGATGAGCGGCGGTGGGACGATCGATCGCGGCTGGTCGTCTCGTGCGACACCCCCCACGCGGCCGCGGCCGCGCGCGCGCTCGGGCTCCATGAGCACCACGAGGTCGCGTTTGATCGGGCTGAGCTGGCGCAGGAGCTGCGGGCGATCGCTCGGGTCAACGACGCCCTGCCGGCGTGGGAGCAGGAGCTGTCGCAGCGCGCCCTCTCGCGGGCCGCTGCCGGTCAGCTCAAGACCGTGCTCGTGGGCGACGCCGCCGACGAGACCCACTACGGCTATCACTTCTTGCTCGACCCGGTGGCGACCTCGGGCCCCGCCGCGATCCTGTCCCGGCTCGGGAGCGTCCCGGTGCGCCGCGACGTCGATCCCGATCCTGTGCGGCGGCTCGACCAGGAGTACCGAGCGCTCATCGAGGACGCCGGCGGCCGCTTTGGCGACGCCGAATCGCGGGTCATCGCCACCACCCACCTGATCGTCCGCCGCTGGCTCCCGAGGCTGCTGCACAACGGCGACATCCAGACGATGGCCTTCGGCCTCGAGGCGCGCGTGCCCCTGGCTGCGCGGGCGCTGGTCGACCTCGCCGCCCAGATCCCGGTCTCGGTCGCGCTCGCGGGCGGCGTCGAGAAGGCCGCCCTTCGCGGCGCCCTGAGAGGCGTCATCCCCGAGTCGATCCGAACGCGCCGCAAGTCCGCGCTGCCCAAGGAGCAGGGCGCCGACGGGGTCTACCTGGCCGAGGCCGCCCAGGTGTGCCGCGATCCCCATCCGGTGGCTCGGGCGCTCGTCGACCTCGACGCGGTCGCGACGATCGTGGAGGCCCACTCCGGAGCCCACGCCGGAGCCCACGCCGGAGCCCACGCCGGAGCCCACGCCGGAGCCCACGCCGGAGATGGACGCCCGCTGCCGGAGCCGGTGCGGGCTCAGCTCTTCCGAGTCGTCTGTCTCCACCACTGGGCCTGCGCCCACGGAGCGCGCGCCCCGTGAGAGCGGTCGTCGTCACCCTCCCCGAGAAGGGGCACTACCTGCCGCTCATCGCCCCGGTGCGGGCGCTCGAGGCTCGCGGCTTTGAGGTCGTGATCGCGGCCCAGGCCGACATCCGCCCCGAGCTCGCGGCCCACGGCCTCCACCGGGTCGCGCTGCCCCAAGGGGCAGGCCCGCCCGCGGACGCCCTGCGCGGTCAGGCCCTCGCCGAGATCCTCGCCGACCCCGCAGCGCTCGCCCGGTGGATCCGGCTCTTGCTGGTCGAGGCCCCGGCGGCTGGCGTCGCGCCGATGCGGGCGATCCTCCGTGACGTCCGCCCCGACGTCGTGGCGATCGACACGATGGCCTACGACGGCGCGATCGCGGCGGAGCTCGAGGGCGTGCCGTGGGTCGGCTGGGCGACCTCGCTCAACCCCGTGATCCCCGAAACGTTCGACAGCGCCCTGATCCAGACCACCCGCTCGCTCGACGACGATCGCCACGCCCTCTTCGCCGCCCACGGCCTGAGCGCGAGCTTTCGGGTCAGCGACGTGTTGTCGCCCCGCGGCACCGCCGTGTTCACCACCGAAGCGCTCGTCGGCCCGCCTCCGCCACAGGTCGAGCTCGTCGGTCCTTCGCTGCGGGCCCCGGCGCAGCGAAGCCCCCCGAGCGGCGAACGGCCGCTCGTGTACGCCTCGTTTGGCAGCCAGGCGTGGCACCAGCCGGACCGCTACCGAGCGATCTCCGCGGCCACGCGTGAGCTCGACGTCGACGTGATCATCGCGATGGGAGACCTCGCCGAGCCGATGGCCGCGGAGCTCGAGCGCCCTCGCCTGCGCTGCGTCCGGTTCGCGCCCCAGCTCGATCTGCTGGGTCGGGCGAGCGCCTTGATCACCCACGGCGGCGCCAATTCCGTCATGGAGGCGCTCGCGCTGGGGGTACCGCTGGTGGTCGCGCCGATCTGCAATGACCAGCCGCACAACCTGCGGATCCTCGAGCGATCCGGCGCGGGCGTCGGCGTCGACCTCTCGTCGCTGAGCCCCGGAGCACCTCGCCGCCCCGCCGCGCTCGAGCAAGCTGCATACGCCCTCCGCGAGGCTCTCCGCGCGGTCCTCGGCGACGGGCCCCAGCGAGCTGCGACCGCTCGCCTCACCGCGTCCTACGCGTCCCGCTCAGGCGCCGAGGGGGCGGCCTCCCTGGCGGCCCGCCACGCGCGGTCTCCCTCCTCCCTCGGGGGTCCCCCTTGATCTCGATCCCCCTGACGATGGTCGCGCGCAACGAGGAGCGGGCGATAGGTCCCAGCCTCGACTCGCTCACGGTCGCGATCCGCCAAGCCGAGCGCCAGCTCCCGATCCGGATAGACCCCCTGGTCGTGCTCGACGAGTGCAGCGATGGCACCCGCGAAGAGGTCGAGCGCCGCGGCGTCGCCTGGATCGCGAGCACCGGTGGCAAGGTCGCCGGCCAGCGTCGAGGCGTCCGCGCGGGACCGTTCCAGCTCTTCTCGGACGCCGACATCGCCGTCTCGCCGCCGACGCTCGCGGCCCTGTGCCGGGTGATGCTCGACGAGCCCGAGGTCCACGTAGCATTCCCAGGCCGACGCCCGCTGGAGCCTAAGCGGCGCACGCCGCTCGCCCGGGCGCTCTATCTCTACAACCGCGAGCGCGGCTACTCCTCGCAGCGCACCTGGTTCAACGGCAAGCTCTTCGCGATCCGCCGCTGGTCGATCCCCGAGCGCTCGGAGATCCTCGATCGATCTCGCCGTCTCGCCCCCAGTCGGTTCTACGACTACGCCGCCGGGATGCGGATCGACGACATCTACCTCAGCCGCCAGGTCGTGCTCCGCCACGGCGTAGCGGCTCTCCGCGAGACCGACGTCGGCTGCGCCAGGTTTCGCGCCCCCGAGACCTGGTTGGGGATGTACCGCTACTACCGGCGGATGCGGATGGAGCTCGAGCGCCTCGATCAACTCTTCCCAGAGACACGCGACGTCCATCGCCAGTTTGGCACCCGCCGGCCGGACCGTCTCGCCGCCGCCCCGGCGGTCGAGCGCGCCTACTTCGCCCTCTTTGGCGCCGCCCTCCTGACCTGCCGCGCCGTCTATCGGATCGAGCGCGCCTACTACGAGCGCCTCAGCTCCACCCCCTGTGACCCGTGGCCCCCGATCCCCGAGACCAAGACGCTGTAATCCCGCCGGGCGTGCGCCCGCTGGAGATCTGGGACGCGCCCGTCGCCGGGCGGACGCTCTTCGCCGCCCAGGGCGAGCCTGACTTCCCCACACACCTCGCGAACGTCGCGGCCCGAGCCTGCGCGAGCGACCCCTCCCGCCCGTCGCAGGTCTATCTCACCGGCGGCGCGGCCCGTCGCGCGGGGCTCCGTCAGGCCCTGACATCGGCAGGGCTCGACGTTCTCATGGCCGCCGATCCTGTATACGCAGCCGCGCTCGCGGGCTCAGAGCTGGTGCGGGGGTGCCTCTGCGTCGACGTCGGCCAGACCGCGATCAAGGTCGCATACCGGGGACGCTGCGAGTCGATCCCACGCGCGCTGAGCCGCGCGCCGCTGCGAGACCAGGTCACAGGCGCCGAGCGGACCGAGGCTCGCGCCAGCACCATCACCCTCTTCGCCGAGCTCTTCGCCGAGCTCGTGCGCCGGCACGCGCCACCGCCCTGCGCCGATGTCCTCCTGGCGCTGCCGTGCGCGATCGCGGAGGACGGGACCCTCGGCGAGTGTACGTACCTATGGGACACCTCCGATCGACGCATCCCATCCCGGCTCCTCAGCGCCTTCGCCGGGGCGCGCGTCCACCTCGTCAACGACGCCGCGCTCGCGGCGGTGGCGGCCGCGTCCGATCCGCGGCTCGTCCGCGCCCCTACCCTCGTGCTGACGCTCGGCTATGGCGTCGGCGCGGCCTACCTCGACCCTGTCTCCCTCGCGGGGTCCATGCCATGACCACCGTCCTCTACGTCTCGCCGCACCTCGACGACGTGGCCCTGTCCTGCGCCTGTCGGCTCATCGCCGATCTCAGGGAGGGCGCGCGGGTCGTCGTCGTCACGCTCTTCACCGAGGGGGCCGACCCCCTGTACCCCGAGCGTCGCAGCGAAGATCGTCGGGCCCTCGAGGGCGCGGGCGCCGAGGCTGTCCACCTCGGCCTGCTCGACGCGCCCGATCGGCTCGGCCGCAGCATGAGCTTCACCTCGTTGCTCCTGGGTGAGCGGCCGAGCGACGACGACATCGACCGGGCCCGTCGGGCGCTCGCCCCGGTGATCGACGCCGTCGCCCCCGATCGAAGCTGGTGGCCGCTCGCCGTCGGCGGTCACGTCGATCATCGCCTCTGCCACGCCTGCCACACGCTCGTCGGCGACGCGGCGCGCTTCTACCTCGATCGCCCGTACGACTTCATCCCATCGCTTCGCGAGCTACGCCGACACGAGCTCCAGGGAGGTGCTCCGGCGACCGTCGGCGCCGACGCGATCGAGCGCCAGCTGCACGTGGCTCGCGTGCTCGAGCCGATGTTCGCGGGGGGCGAGCGCGATCGGTGTACGCGCGAGCTCGCCCGCCGCCTACGCGCCGCGCTCCCCAGGACCGGTCGAATTGTAGAGATCGAGGCGACCCCTTGGCCGCGGACGGTCGTGCCAGCCGCCGCCACCTTGATCGCAGGCTACGCGAGCCAGCTGCGGTGGATCTTGCCGCCCGGAGAGAACGTGGCCACCACCTACGAGCGCCTCGCGGGTGACTCAGGCGGGTGGATCGAGTCAGTCGCCCAGATCCTGCCCACCGACCTCAGCGGTACGGAGATCACCTAGCCCCGTGAGCGGCCTCGCCGAGCGGATCGCAGGCCGATGCCGTCGACGATGGTCGCCCTCTCCCCGTCAGCGGCAGTACGACCTGGGAGGGGAGCGCGACTCAGAGAGTCGCGAAACAGTCGTCTTTGGCGGCCGTTTTTCGGGCAATCTGTGCTCTCGTGGTCTCTGCACCGATAGTCGCGCCATAACCCCGGTGCCCCCAATGATCATCCGCTGTATCACACCTCCACAGGTCTTCGGGCTCATCGTCGCCGGGCTCGCGCTGGTCGCCTGCGCGCCGATGCAGGACGTATCGTGGGATCCCGACCACCCGCGCAACATCGACTACTACGAACGCGAGACCCCGCCGAGGCCCCGGATCCCCGGCAAGGCCTCCACGGAGTATCGATACGCGTCGAGCTCCGCCCCGATGAAGCTGACGGCCAGCGACGGCACCGGCCTCGTCTTGCGCGAGCTGCAGGTCGACGCCGTGGTCGACGACCCCGTCTCCTTGACGGAGCTGCGCATGAGCTTTGAGAACCCCCACGATCAGACCCTCGATGGGCGCTTCGAGCTGCTGCTGCCCCGCGGCGCAGAGATCTCGCGCTTTGCGATGATGGTCAACGGTCGCTGGGTGGAGTCCGAGATCGTCGAGCGCAAGCAGGCCCGGGAGATCTACGCCGACCACAAACACATGGACCGCGACCCCGCGCTGCTAGAGCGCGAGCGAGGCCGCCGCTTCAGCGGGCGGATCTTTCCCATCGCGCCGCGGGAGCGCAAGCAGATCATCCTGAGCTACACCAACATCCATGACCGCTCCGACCGCGTCTTTCGTGTGCCGCTCGCCGGCCTCCCGCGCGTCGACGAGCTGGACCTGAAGGTCACCCGAAGACGCCCCGGCGAGGAGCCCGAGCAGCTCGAGCTACACAGCGAGCACGAAGCCCCCAAGGGCGACTTCGAGGTCGCCCTGGAGGGCCCCGCGAGCGTGGGCCTGAGCGCCGGGAATGAGGCCCTGCTGCGCGTGATCCCGGTGCCCGCCACGGGCAGCGTCGAGCGCGAGCGACCCAAGGGTCTGACGGTGCTCCTCGACACCTCTGCGTCGATGGCTGGCCTGGCGGAGCGCTCGAACGAGGCCCTCGCCGCCCTCCTGCAGAGTCTCGGCGAGGCCGGCCTCGCCGACGTCCCGATCCAGATCCTAGCGTTTGACCAGACCGTCACGCCCCTCTACGACGGTCCCCTCTCCGGCGCCCAGGGGCCGACCCTCGCCGCCCTGCGGACCCGCGCGCGCCTCGGGGCTAGCGATCTCGGCGCGGCCCTCGACGCGATCGCGGCGGGCTCCGATCGTGCGATCTTGATCAGCGACGGCGAGCCATCGGCGGGCGTCGACAGCCGCTACGGCCTCGCCTCCCTGCTCGAGCGCGCCGCCGAGCGGGGCCTCGTGCGTCTCGACGCGATGATCCTCGGCACCGAGGCCAACACCGAGCAGCTCGAGCGGCTCGTGCTCAGCGAGCGCCTTCGCGCGGGGATCGTCGTCGACGCGACCCGCTCGGCCCCAGCTACGTGGGTCGACCAAGTGCTCTCGCCCCCGGCGGCGCCCGTGACCGTGGAGATCGCTGGCGCGGCGCAGGTCTGGCCGGCGCGATTCACCGGCCTTCGCCCAGGCCAGGCCGTCGTCATCCACGCGGGGTTCGATCGCAAGCTGCCGCCGCAGGTGAAGCTCCGCATCAGCGGCGACGCCGAGCGCACAGAGACGATCAACCTCCGCGGGGGCGAGGATCCCCTGATCGAGCGCTCGATCGCTGTACTGCGGGTCAAGGCGCTGATGGAGGAGATCGAGGCCGCCGCCAGCCCGGAGACCCGCCAGGACCGCTTGCGCGAGCTCATCGACCTGTCCAAGCAGCAGCGAATCCTGAACGACTACACCTCCTTGCTCGTGCTGGAGTCCAACCACGCCTATACGGAATTCGGCGTCGAGCGCGGCAGTGTGCCTTCGCTGACCCTCGCTCCGGACGACGGGAAGACCACGACCATCAGCATGAGCGATGCCAAGAACATCCCCGTCAGCGCGAACAATAGCCACGACTTCACGTCCGTCGTCGACATCTCCCCCACGGCCTCCCGCGACAGCGGGGGCATCAGGCTCGCCGGCGCCTCCGCCATCGACGACGACGACCGATCGCTACCCGAAGGTCGCAAGCGCAGGCGTCAACGCAAACGCAAACGCAAACGCCGCTGGCGGTTGAAGGCCGAGGGACGCGCGGTCGGCCCGCGGCCCGCGAGGTTGCCCCGGGCGATCAAGAGCTTCGAGGGCGAGCTGGACGAGATCGTGTCGCGCTGCGCTCGACATGCCGTCACCGTCGACGACCCCAACCCGCTGCCCGAAGATCTGGAGCTCGCCCTCCGATTTGACGCGGAGGCGCGCCTCATCAGCGTCCGCAAGCGCAACGTGCCCAACGCCTTCGATCGGAGCCTCGACAGCTGCGTCCGCTCCCTGCTGCCCGAGGTCGGCGGCAGCGAGCTCGACGAGCGACCGCCGAACACGGAGCCTGCTTTCGAGGTCTTCCGCGAGGTCCACATCGACCTCACCCGGGGCTCGGGCAGGCCCCCGGAGAGCTGGCGCATCCCCGAGGCCCTGCTCTTCTCCGACGACACGGCGCTCGCGGTCATGGACGGGACCGCGGGCTGGGCCCGGTTCATCGCCGAGGATCTCGAGGCAGGCCTTGTCGACGAAGCCCTCGACGTGGCCTGGACCTGGCACCGCGCTCGGCCAGACCACATCCTGCCCTACATCTCCCTCGGTCACGCCCTGATCGCCGCGGATCGACCCGAGGAGGCGGCGCGGGCCTACGGCTCGCTCATCGACCTGGAGCCGACCCAGGCAGGGGCACGCCGCTTCGCCGGTGCCCTGCTGGAGTCCCTAGACGACGGCGCGGGCCTCGAGCTCGCGATCGACAGCTACCGCAAGGCCCGCGACATCCAGCCGGATCAACCCACGAGCCACGAGGCCCTCGCCCTCGCCCTCGCCCGCGACGGCCAGCTTCAGGCCGCCGTCAACGTTCTCGTGGACGCGCTCGGGAGGACCTACGCCCAGGACCGATACGGCGACGCGATCCCGCTCATGCGCGCCGAGCTAGCGAGCCTCGCGGCGGCGGCGATCCTCGCCTCGCCCGAGTCGCGCCCGGAGGTGCTCTCGCAGCTCGTCGACACCATGATCGTCCCCGACGCGACGCCTCGGGACTGGATGAGCCTCCGGTGGGAGAGCGACGCCAGCGCGCTGAGCATGGAGATCGTCGACAGCGACGGCGAGCACTACAACGAGCGCAGCAGCGCCTCGCCCGTGAGCCGAGCGGTCGGCGACGGCTACGGGCCTCAGGGCTTCGAGTGGAGCGAGGGCATCCCGGGGCCCGTGCGAGTGTGGGTCAAGGTCGGAAGCCTCGGTGTCGACGGCGTGGCCATGGGCAGCCTGACGCGCGTGCGCTTTGATGACGCGGGGACGCTCGAGTTCGAGACCCGGCCCTTCGTCGCGTGGCCCGGACAATGGCAGATCGCCTTGGGGCGCTTCGACTCGCGCTAGCGCCTCCGACCGTCGAGGCCTGTGCTCGGAGCTCCGCCGCGCCCACGGGGACAATGACGACGAGCGAGGCGCCGTCCCTCGTGGTCGCATGCCGCCGACACTCCGTGAAGGTCTGGGAAGAGGTTCAAGGAGGAGTCACCGGCGCGACGAGGCGCGAGGGGTCCGCGGCGTTGAACCGGATAGTCCCGTAGTCGTAGACATACTCGGCGCCTCGGTGGCGAAAGATCGCGTGGTGAAACGCGAGGATCGTCCCGTGCGGCCGCCAATCGTCGACCTCGACGAGGATCGGCTCCGGCGGTGTGCTCTCTGGTTCGACGAGCTCGAGGCCCAAAGGAAGAGCTGTGTCGGCATCGTAGAAGATCCGTACGGGGTTGCCGAGGACGTCGACGAGCTCGATGACCCGGGCGGGACGGCCCCCAAGGCGAGCCTCGCCGGCCGCCTTCGCGCCGTTATATAGCCGGGTCGGGCTCATGAGGGCGAGGTGAAGGGCGTGGCCGTATGCGAAGGCGCGGTCGGCTGCGCCGCCTGGAATTGCAGCCTCGCCGTCGCTCAACCAGACGCCCTCGGCGAGCGCGGTGATGACCCGGACGCCAGCGTCGCTCCGCTGCTCAAAGCGTACCCGGCCGTCAGCGGCGGCGATGACCTGGGTGGTCAAGGGGCCGCGTGGGCTCGTCACGGTGGCGATGGTCTCGAGGTTCTGGATCGAGGCGAGGGCTTCGCGCCCGCCGAGGGCGGTCTGGGCAGCCCCCAGCAGCTCCACCTCCGCGGAGCCGGGGCTACCGAGGGCTCCGGCCAGGCCCGCCGGTCCCTCGTCGTGGTCGGAGACCGTCCCCACTCTACGCCACGCCCCACCTTCACGCTCGTAGAGCTCGATCCAGCCCCAGGTCGTGTCCAGCGGCTCGCGTGCGCCGTCGTCATGGCGATAGCGACCTTCGACGCGAACCCTGGCGATCACCCAGCCGAGTGAACCGTCTCTCGAGACCCGGGCGATCGGCCCTTCAACGTCCTCGTAGCGGCTGAAGGTCGCGGCCGAAAAGTAACCCTCGAAGCGAGCCTCAACCTCGGCTCGGGTGACGGTGTCGACCCGTCCGCGGGAGACGCTGAACGACGGATCACTGGCGGCTGCGGCCATCCCCTGAGCGTCGCCCCTGCGGTGAAAGTCGAGGGTGGCCCGGTGCGCGGCGAGGAGCTCGGCCTCGAGAGCGGCGAGGTCGGGGGCGAGGTGCCGCGAAGCGAGCTCCTGCCCTGCTCCCTGCCCTGCGCCCGTCTGCGCTGATATCGGGCTCGGGGTGGGTGCGCAGGAGCACGACCACAGGGCCAGGCCCTGCGCGAGATGTCGCCAGCGGGACACCAGCGGATTCTACGCTAGTGATCGCGAGGGCGGTACGTGAAGGGCCGCCCTCGTCGGCGGCCGAGGAGTCACGCCCTGACGGACTCCGCCACGGGCTGCTAGAACCATTTGCCGAGACCAAGGCGGAGCTGAGCGACCGGTACAGCGGTGGTCCGGGCGTCGGCCTCGTTGCCCCTTTGTTGGGCGAAGATCAGCACCTGAGCGGCGACGCCGGACAGGACGAAGAACCCGCGGGGCAGATCCCAGCGGAGGCTGAGGAGGGCCGTGCCGTGGCCGGCGAGGGTGTTTCGGGGTGGGGCTATCCCGGCCGTCTCGAAGGTCTGGCGCAGGAGGCTGGCACCGCCGCCGAGGCCGACGCCGACGCTGACGATCGGCAGATCAAACGATCGTGTGAGGGCGAGATCGAGGTCGTAGTGGTCGGCCTGGACGGACACTCGATCGGCCGAGAAGTCTGCGCGGCAAAAGCCCATGCTGCTGGTCAGACCGAGGCGCCGGGCCTCCAGCGTGTGACCGACACGGACCCCCTGGCAGAGCCCGCCTCGCCGCCACAGCGGCGTTCTCAGCTGGTAGGCGAGGGTCGGTCCCTGGGCGCGCCGACGCTCGGTGCCCCCCTTGCGGGCGAGACGGGCGTACTCGACCCGGGTCAGCGCGCGGTCGTCGACCCTGCGAGTGCCGCCGCTGCCGACCGTGATCGTCCCCTCGAGGAGGTGGTCGCGGGCGCGGGCGCGGACGAAGTAGCGGCCCGCGCGGACGTTGACGGTGCGGGCGACGTCGCGGACCCCGACCTCGGAGACGACCGCTCCGTCCGGGCCGCCGGCGAAGACCAGGTAGGTCCGCCCCTCGGGGAAGCTCAGGCGGGCGCGGCCGTTGGCGACCTCGCCGACCTGGGTCAGGGTGATCCCGCCCTGGCCGCGGAGGTCAAACTCAAAGGTCGGGTGCTGGGTCCCCTGGAGGGTCCGCGAGCTCGCCCGGACCGTATGCTCATAGGCGTAGCGATAGGCCTCGGCGAGGGTGATCGCGCCGTCCCCGTCGACATCGGCGGCGCCGATCAGGCCGGAGATGAAGTGGTGGGTGAAGAAGGACCCGCGCAGCTCATCGGACTCCTGCGCGTCCTCGTTGGCCGAGCTAGAGGTGAGGAAGACGAGGCCTTCCCCCTCGAGCCGCTCGTCCAGGGCGACGTCGAAGCTCTCTGTCGGTCGTGCGCCCTTGACCCGGGTGAGCGTGCCGGAGCGGCAGGAGTCGAGCATGAGCATGCGAAAGTCAGCGGACGAGCCGCGGACCAGCTCACGGAGCTGGCCTAGCTCCAGGCGCTCGTCGCCGAGGTGGAGGGCGTCAGCGTCCGCATGCCCCGAGTAGTAGACCAGGAGCACGGCCTGATCGGCGGAGCTGCTGGCGCTGCGGACCCGAGCGTTCATCGCGATCAGGACCCGCTGGACCGCGGCCGTGCCCTTGCCCAGGAGAACGACCGTATTCTCCTCGTGGAAGCCGCCGAGATCGCGGAGGGTGTCGGCGACCCGGGTCGCGTCCCTCTCAGCGTAGCGCAGGGTGCCCTCGTCCGCGGCGCCCTCGTTATTGCCGATGATCACCGCATAACGGACGACCCGGGCCCAGGCGTCCGCGGGCGCGAGGGCTGCGAACAGGACGAGGATCACGGCGATGATCACGGCGATGATTCGGGGGAGAGACCTCATGGAGCGGCCCGCTTGTCGACCCGGATCCTGTCGATCGCACAACCATCCACGGACGGACCATCCGGGTGGGCCTCGATCGCGCGCTCGAGGGTGCGCAGAGGGAGCTCGCGAGCGCAGAAGACACCGTAGAGCACCTCGTCGCCGAGCACCTCGTCGAGGAGGACGGCGCCGGGCAGATCGATAGCTTCGCCAGCGGGCGCGGCGAAGGTGTGATCTCCCTCCGGAAAGTAGGTGCTGACGGTACCGGCTCCGTCACGGCTGAGCACCGCGACCGTACCTCCCTCGGGCCAGGAATAGGCGAAGCGGAGGGCGTCGCCGGGGCGGAGGTGCTCGCCGGGCCCCCCCTCGAGAACAGCCCCGTCGCGGCGGATGTGGAAGTGGAGCGTCGGCACCCCCTTGGTCCGTGTATTCGGCCTGAGGTCGGGGGTCGAGGCCTCTGGATCCTCGATCCGATCGGTCGGCCGGACGATGATCACGAGGAGCGCTGCGGCTGCGATCGCGAGACCAGCGGCGCCGGTCCGCGCCCACCCGCGCCCCGGCTTGTCGCCGGACGGGGCCGCCGGTGGGCGCGCGAGCGGCGGGAGCTCGACCGCCTCGTGCGCCTCGGAGAGCGATCGTTGGCGGGCTTGGCAGCGGGCGCAGGTGTCGAGGTGGGCCGTGATCGCTTCGCTCGCGAGCTCGCCGACGCGGACCTGATCGAGGACCAAGTCCGAGAGGCATTCGTCGTCTGGGCGATCGCTTCGGGTTCGAGAGAGAGAGATCATGGGAGGGCGTTCTCCTGCGCTGCGAGGCCGGCGCGGGCGCGCTCTAGGAGGTTGCCGACATGACGCCGCGAGCAGCCGAGCAGCGCGGCGATCTCGCTTTGGGACATCTCGTCGAGGTAGTAGAAGATCAGGGCCTGCGCCTGGTCCTCGGGCAGGCGGGCGAGGACCTGGCGGAGGAGAGCGCGGTTCTCGCCCTGCGGGGCTTGGCTGCTCGCCGGAGGTCCACGCTCGTCGAGCAGGCGCAGGCGGTTGCGGGCGTTTCGCAGCCGGTTCAGGCAGAGGTTGGTGGTCGCGCGGTAGAGAAACGCCATCAGCGATCCCTGACCCGAGAACTGTTCGGGGCGCGCGAGCAGGGAGGTGAAGAGTTCCTGGACGACCTCGCGCGCGTCTGCCTCGTTGCCGAGGATGCTCCGCGCCCGGCGCAGGACGGCCGGGCCGTGCGAGCGATAGGCGGCTTCGAGGGGGGAGCGCACTGTGCCGGAGAGTAGCCCAGGCCGCGCCGCTCGAGCGCCTCGGCCGTGCATGAGCTCGGAGTGCTGGACATGCGTCTCGTCGGGGCATTCGGGCGTGCTCGGGGCCACCCGGTGGGCCTGGAGATCGAGCGGCGAGTCTGCGACGAGCGGGGGTGGCATCACGGGTCATTCGCCGCGACCGGAGCCGCGGGGCTCGGTCGCGGCGCTCTGGCGAGGAGGTGAGCGTCGCCGCGTCGGGAGCTCTGGCGACGCTCGCGTCGAAGCCCCCTCAGCCCTCGGGCGAGAGTCAGAGGCTTGGCCACTCGATCATCGAGAAGGGCGCCAGCTCGACACCGATCTCCGTAGCGAGATCGTCGGGGCTCGGCGCGTAGGTGCTGTCGGTCGCAAAACAGTTCTCGCCAGGCTCGAGCTCACCATCACAGCTCGTGCCAGGGGTGACGCTGACGATGTGGTAGCCGGTCTCAAAGGCCCCGCCGAGGAACTGACCCCAGGGGGAGTCCTCGGGGATCGGATCGGCGGCGTAGATCAGCACATGGCTGCCGGTGCCGCCGATGATCGACGACGGGGGGACGCCGCTCTCGAGGTCGATCGTGATGTTCTCGACCTCCGGGTCGGCGACGATGAACCACCCGTAGGCGATCCGGACGCCATGATCGTCGATGAGCAGCGCGCTCTCCGGCGGCGGTTGGAAGAGGTCGAGGGTGAAGGCCGCGGGGAACTCACCGGCGACCGAGACACGCTCTCCCGACCCCCCGTTGACGCAGAGATCCCAGAGGACGCTAAAGAAGTGCTCCCAGCCGCAGGCCTCGACACAGGCGCCGTACTCCGCCTGGCCCTCGACCTCACAAGCGTCCGGAGGCGGGGCGCAGGCGCTGACGCACGCGAGCGTCTCCTCGTCGGCGCTCCCTCCACCGCCGCCAGCGCAGCCAAACTGAGGCCCGCCGCACTGCCCCTCTTCGTTCGTGAACCAGAGCACGGCGACATCGGCGGACGTCGCCATCTGGTTGGACATGACCGCGCCTCGGATCGTGGCGAGCGGCTCGCCAGAGTAGTCGGGGTCGACCTGGGGAGAGCAGGCGGCGGCGAGGGCCGCGGCGAGCGTCAAAGAGAGGGCAGGCAGGATTGTTGTCCGCGTCATGAGCAGCTCCATTTGTCTATAAGGACCGCGGCGCGGGAGAAACGGGCACGGCGGGCTCAAACTTTCTCTGCGCGATCGCGATCGAGTGCCAGGAGTTCGCTCGATCCGGGCGATGCGCTGTATTTTACAGGAATGCGGTCGAAGAGCGGGGGGCTCGCCCTCGGACGCTGCTCGAGCGGGCATATCTGACGTCGAGGCGAGAGCACTCGGAGATGCGGGGCGCTTCGCGACAGAGACGGAGACCCCGAAGGGTCCGCTCCACGCGACGATCGACGATGACGGGGGCGACGTACGGGCTTCGTGCGCTCGAAGATGTCCATCCGCGAGCTTGCACGCGTAACGCTGCGTATCCTATTGTCCGGGCGTGGACTCCGATCTCGAGCTGCTCGCGGCCTGGCGAGCAGGGGACAACGGGGCGGGAGACATCCTGATCTCTCGCCACTTCGAGTCGATCTGCCGCTTCTTCCGCGGGAGGCTCGGTGACGACGTCGACGACCTGGTGCAGCGCACCTTCGAGATTGGGACTGCCCGCCGCGGTCAGCTGCAGGAGATGGTGAGCTTTCGCGGGTACCTCTTTGGGGTCGCTCGCAAGCTCTTCCTCGATCATCTCCGCAAGCGTTACCGTCGCGGGGTGCACAAGCACATCAGCGAGTGCTCGCTCGTCGCTCTGGGGACCTCGCCCTCGGAGGCGGTGCACCGAGGCGAGCGCGAGGCGATCGTCCTTGAGGCGATGCGACGGATCTCCGTCGACCAACAGATCATCCTCGAGCTCGCCTACTGGGAGGGGCTCTCGGGGCGAGAGATCGCAGAGGCCCTGGAGATCCAGGGCAACACGGTTCGAAGCCGGCTGTCGCGGGCACGGGCGGCACTGCGCACACAGGTCGAGCTCCTGGGAGGATCGGCTGCGGCGATCCCCAACAGCGGCCTGCGATGACCCCTAGGAGGCCGGTGCAGGCCCATGTCGGGCGTTCTCGCCCGAGACATCGTCGCAGATTCGCGCCCCCAATTTTCTCGGGATCAATCTAGTCGGCGCCGCGACTACAGAAGCACCTCCCCAGAGGTTCTTCATCCATGCTGCACTCTGCGCCCAACCCCTGGCGTGTCGCCATTGCCCTCGCCTCTCTCTTCGTCCCGCTCGCGTCGTCCGGATGTGGTGATGACGGCTCCCAGGACGACACGACCGCGACGGTGGGCAGCACCGAGGGCGGCACCACGACGACTGACGGCACCGCGACCTCCGCGGGGACCGAGTGCGACGGTGTCGAGCTCGCCCAGGGAGGCGTCCTCGACCTCAACATCCCGAAGGTCGACTACGTCACCGTCAGCGGTCAAATCCTGCTCAACGGGGGGGCGCTCGCCGACGCGGAGGGGCCCCGCGGAGCGGTCCGCTTCGACTACACGCCGAGCGTCGGCGACCCCGGTAGCGTCACCTACACGCTCGAGGCGACGGGCGCTGAGAGCTTCAGCGTCGTCATCCCGGCCGGCGAGGCTTCCGTGCACTTCGTCCCTGACGAGTCGCTCTGCGCCGCCCACCCGGAGGGGCCGATGCCGTGCACCGGCGGCCCTCTCACCGGCGAGCTCACGCTCGTCGACTCTGGCGTGCTCGACCTCGACATCCCCGCGATCGTCGCTAGCGGGACGATCACCCAGGACGGCGCGCCCTTGCCCAACGCCGCCGGCGAGCGCGGTCACCTCGAGTTTTCCCGCGCCGGCGAGGGGGCAGCCGCGACCGCGGGGCTCGGCACGACGGGGCCTGGGAGCTACGCGCTCGCGCTCTTCCCCGGCGCCTACGATGTCGCCTTCGCCGGTAACCCGGAGCTGTGCGCCGAGGGGGCGGCGCCGGTCCCCTGCAACACCGGGGTCGTGCTCTCTGGGCTCTCTCTCAACGACTCCGGAGTCCTCGACGTCGATGTCCCGCGGGTCGCGGTCAGCGGCGCGGTGACGGTGAACGGCGAGCCTATCGCCGACGGCGCTGACGACCGCGGCGCTCTGCGCTTCGATCCCGCGGGGACAGACGGGGCGGGCGGGCTCATGACCGCGCCCTTCGGCGCGACGGGCCCGGTCAGCTACGGCGCGAGCTTGGTCGCCGGCAACTACTCGGTCGCCCTCGTCGCCAACCCGGCGCAGTGCTCGGGCGACGTCCCGCCGACCCCCTGCACAGGCGGCCCACTGCTCACCTCGCTCTCACTCTCGAGCGATGGCGTCCTCGACGTCGACATCCCGCGGATCGACCTCTCGGGCAAGGTGACGCTCGCCGGAGCAGACCTCCCCGATGAAACCGGCGATCGCGGCTCCGTCGTCTTCAGCGGCGGATCCGGCGAGGCTGCGACCCTCCCCCTCGGGAGCGCCGGCGCGCTCACCTACGCCCTGTCGCTCATCCCCGGCGAGTACGACATCACCTTCGCCGCCAACCCGGGCCTCTGCGACGGCATGACCGCGCCGTCGATGCCCTGCAGCGGCGGTCTGCTCAACGTCCTGCCGCTGATGTCGAGCGGAGTGCTCGACGTCGACGTCCCGGTCGTCTCGATCGCCGGCAAGGTGACGCTCGCGGGCGCGCCCCTGCCTGCTCAGGCGATGGATCGCGGCAGCGTCGTCTTCTCGGGCGAGGGTGAGGCCGGACTCGCCGTACCCCTCGGCACAGCCCCCTTCACCGGCTATGCGGTCACCCTGATGCCCGGCTCCTACGACGTCGGCTACATGTCAGGCGCCGAGGAGTGTGTCGGCCCCCCCGACGACGCGATGCCCTGCGGCGGCGGCCGGCTCCTCGCCGGGGTCGCGTTGGCGAGCGACGGGGTGCTCGACCTCGACGTCCCTGCGATCGAGATCTCCGGGAGGGTCACCTACGCCGGTGAGGGGCTCCCGAGCCTCGGCGACCCGCGCGGCGCCCTAAGCTGGAGCTCGACCGCTGCGAGCGCAGGCCTGAGTGTCGACCTCGGCTCGGACGGGGCCAAGTCGTACGCAGTCGTGCTCATCCCCGGCGCTTGGGCCGTCCGTCACATCGCCAACCCAGCGCTCTGCGACGACGGCCTGCCCCCGTTTCCCTGCACTGATCAGGCCCTGATCGGCTGCGGCGTCCCTTAGGTCATTGATGGAGGAGAGACTCCCGTGAAGACAACCCACAGATCCTTCTATCGTCCGCTGCGGGCCTCGCTTTGGTCGCTCGCGGCCGCGCTCAGCCTCGCCTGCTCAGGGGGAGCGAGCGAGGACACCGAGAGTTCGTCGGCGAGCGACACGGTCGCCACGAGCAACACGTCCAACCCGACCGGCGGCACCTCGGACACCAGCGGCACCTCGGACACCTCCGCCACAGGCCCGGCGATGTGCAGCGGCTGCGGCGACGATCAGGTCTGCGTCCAGGGCGAGTGCACCGACGTCCCCGACATGTGCCCATGCCCGGTCGAGACCTACTGCGATCTCGGGATGAACAAGTGCGTGATCGGCTGCACGACCGACGCCGAGTGCGATGACGGGAGGATCTGCGACGCGGACAAGCGCGAGTGCTTCGTCGGCTGCCGTAAGGACGTCGACTGCGGCTCAGGCCAGATCTGCGAGGATGACTCCTGTATCGAGGGCTGCCGCGACGACGAAGGCTGCGGAGCGGGCGAGATCTGCGACGCGATGATGTGTCGCCTCGGCTGCTACACCGACGACGACTGCCCGATCGAGCAGCTCTGCGACACCGACGGCAAGGTCTGCTACGACGGCTGCAACAGCATCGACAACTGTAGCTCGGGAAAGATCTGCAAGGGCGGCGTCTGCCAGGTCGGCTGCCTCGACATCTCTTGGTGCGGTGACGGCGAGATCTGCAAGGACGACAAGTGCGTCGTCGGCTGCCTTACAGACGGTGACTGCGCGGGCAACGAGGTCTGCTTCGACGACAAGTGCGTCGTCGGCTGCAAGCAGGACTCCGAGTGTCCTCTCGGCCAGTTTTGCTACAACGCCGAGTGTGCGGATGGCTGCGGGGCGCCGGGCGGATCGTCGAGCGACGCCGACACCAGCCGCTGTCCCTACGGTCAGGCCTGCCAGGGCGTCGGCTGCGACGGCGGCGGCAACAACTGCGCCGTCTTCGAGTGCTCTGACGCCTGCGATGACACGTGCCACTCGAGCGGAGATGAGTCGTACATCTGCTACGCCAACGCGTCGGAGAGCGAGGCCTTCTGCATGCTCGAGTGCGAGTCCGCGTTTGACTGCGAGCCGGGACAGCTCTGCGGGGACCACGCGTACCCGGCGAACAACCCCCAGACCCAGGTATCGCTCTGCCGAGACGAGTGCGGCGGCAACGCGGACTGTTCCAACATGCTCTTTATGGGCCTGCCGACGGACTGCGCCTGCCAGTTCAACGAATGCGTCTACACGTTCATGGGCTTCCCGTTGTACTGCACCTACACCACGCCTGAGCAGGGCTGAGCGCGGTCAAGATCACCATCATCCCGTCGTACGGGGCATGCTGCGCTCGATCAAGCCGCGCCCGCTGCCCCGAGCACGACCTCGAGAGCGACCAGCAGTCGCGGGACGATCGCCGCCGACGGGATCCGCAAGGGCTGCGGGCTGCGAGGAGGTCCAAGGCCCGGACGACCGCCTGATCTTCCAGGGACTGCGATCCGGCCCCCAACGACAGGTTCTACCCGAGGGCTCCGTCGTCGGCGCGACGGAGCCAGGGCAATCCGGAGGCGAAGAGCTGATCAATCCGGCAGGAAGCAGAGCGGAAGCGGCGGCGTCGAGTTGTTGTCCTCGATGCACTCGTTCAGCGCCCCCTTCATCTCCCCGTCATCGTCGACCGTCGCGTAGAGCTGACCGTTCAGCTTCTCCGTCTCCGTCGCGAAGCACACCTCCTCCGAGGCCCCCGCAGAGAGCGGCCCCTTCGTCAGCACCGTCCCGAGGAACCCGAGCTCCTCCTCGTAGAACGAGACCTGAACCCCGGGCCCTACGCCCAGACAGCCCTGGTTCGAGACCGTCACGCAGGCGTTGATCTTCGGACAAGCGTCAATATCCGCGTCCAAACCTGTCAACACCAGATCGGGCGCGCAGTAGTCACCGCTTCCCTGTGCATTGCGGCGATACGAATTGTAGGGCTTGTCCATCGGCGTGAGCCAGTTCGCCTCCTCCTCAAGCGGGATGGAGCCTGTGATCCCTGCGTTCGTCACATGGTAGGTGTGCTGATTCCAGATCGGCCGGGTCCCAACCCAGTTATCCGAGCGATCGCCCCAGACCTCGATCCCTGCGTCGGTCTTGAACCCGGTGTCGTTGTTCGTAGAGAAGACGATCTCCGCCTTGAAGTCACCGTCGACGTCGGCGATCACAGGGTACTCGGTCCGCGTACGCGAAGAGTTCTTGTCCTTGAGCAGGAGCTCAGCGTCAGTCATGATCCCGTCACAGCCTGGGCCTGGAGGATCGAGCGCGCAGTCTGGCTCCGTCCCTGGGTAAATCCGGAGGAAGACCTCATCGTTGTA
>JAUHWG010000055.1 GCA_030424595.1 Polyangia bacterium | reverse complement strand
AGCCCCCAAGCTCCGCCCCTCGCCAAGCACGAGGTGAGCGCTCACCCACACGAATGCAGCCGAAGCGCAAGCCCCGTGTCACTGACGGTTCTACGCGGGTTGTCTAGGACGCCTCACAGCAGCGCTTATTTCAGGGCTAGCCGCCGATCCGCCCCGCCCGTCGCGTCGCCGCCGGGACGGTGTAGGGCTCCAGACCGCGGACCGGAGTCGGGACCGCGCCGCGGGCATCGGCCGCGGGGGCCGTCCGCGAGCCCCAGCAGCGGACCCCTCCGTCCCTGCGGCGGGCGCAGGAGTGAGCGTTGCCAGCGTCGATCGCGACGACGTCCGTCAGCCCCTCGACCTTGGTCAACATCGTCCGCTCGCGAGTGGTGCCGTCGCCGAGCTGGCCCTCGTCGTTGTGCCCCCAGCAATGGACCGTCCCCGCCGGCGCGAGCACGCAGGCGTGACGATCGCCGACCGCCAGCGCCTTCGGCTCGAAGGGGATCCCGCCGACCTCCCAGAGCGGACCGCCGAGGAAGAAGGGCTCCGGCGTCGGCCCGGGATCGCTGTCGACCTCGTCGTAGCCGGCCGCGACCTCGCCCCAGCAGCGGACCACGCCGGCCTCGTCGAGGACGCAGAGGGACTCCCCCTCGCCGCGGATCTCGCGGACACCACCGGCGAGGATCAGGCGCGGGAAGGCGATCACCGGATCCGCCTTGGTCGCGGGATCGGGGAGCTGTCCCCAGCAGTAGACGCCGACCGTCGTCGCCGCGCAGCTAAAGGTGTGGCCGAGCGCGAGGCCGCGGACCCGACCTTGGATCCCGGCGACCTCCCGCGGCGCGGCGCTCGAGATCAGCTCGTCCTCGCCGCCGGGGGCGACGTCGCGGTTGTAGCGGCCGTTGCCGAGCTGGCCGAAGTCACCGCTGCCCCAGCAGTAGACGCGATCGTCCATCAGCGCCGCGCAGCTGTGGGTGTCGGAGACGGCGACGTGGACCGCGTTCGAGAGGCCCGGCACCCGGACCAGCCCCTCGGGATCGCCGTCGACGCCGAGGCTCCCCCCCTCGTTGATCCCCCAGCAGCGGAGCTGCCCGCCGCCGACGGTCGCGCAGGTGTGGTTGTCGCCGGCCGCCAGGACCCGCACCCCCTCGACCTCGGGGTCCTCCTGCTCGACCAGGATCTGCTCAAAGCAGGTGACCGTCCCGGACTCCAGGTGAGCGCAGCTCTGATCGCCGCCGACGCTGATGCCGGCGACCTTGGCGTCGGTGAAGAAGGGCCGCGGCGTGGCGCTAAAGCCAGGCCGGCCGTTGCCGAGCTGGCCGAAGCGGTTGCTGCCCCAGCAGGAGACCACCCCCGCCGCGTCGCGGAGACACTCGACGCCGCTGCGGCCGTCGTAGTCGACCGCCGCCGCCGCGGTCTGGTCGTCGATCTTGGCCTTCCACAGCGGTCCTTCGATCGGCACCATCGGCTCCCACTCGCCGTACCCCTGGCAGCGGATCTCGCCGCCGCCGCGGCTGTAGCAGATCGCGTCGCCGCTGCCGGCCAGGGCCATGACCTCGCCGGCGACGGTCGTCGGGGCGTAGGCGTCGACCCCCCACAGCTTCCAGCACTGCAGCGTGCCGTTGCCCCCGAGCGCGCACATCCGATCGCTGGCGCCGGCGAGGGCGACCGCCGAGGTGATCCCCACGGCGCCCGGAGCCCCGGAGATCTCGCGGATCTGCGGGCTGTCAAACCCGGCGTTGACGAGGCATGCGATCGTCCCGTCGCGGCGACGACCGCAGAGGTTGTCGGAGCGGTAGCGGCCGGCGACGAGCTCGACGACGTCGCCGAGGGCGTCGGTCGTCCACAGCTCGGTGCGGCCAGCGCTGTGGCTCATCAGGTTGCCCCAGCAGGAGATCCGGCCGTCCTCATGCAACGCACAGCTCGCGTCGCCGGGGGCGACGACCGCGACCGCGTCGCGGATCCCGGGGACGAGCACCGGCACCGAGCTGCTCTCGACGACCCCCGGCGCGAGCTGACCGCGGCGCCCAGAGCCCCAGCAGGCGACCTCACCGCGACCGCTGAGCGCGCAGACATGGCGACCGGAGACGGCGACGGTCGCCGGTCGTGAGCGGCCGACGCCCGTGTCCTTCGCCTCCTTCGCCTCCTCTGCGCCGGCGCCAGCCGAGGCCGCGTCGGTCACCGCAGGCTGCGCAGACTGGGGCGCCTCGTCCTTCTTCTTGTCGCCGCAACCAGCGAGCCCGATCCCCAGGAGCAGGCCCGTCAGGGGTGCGATACGCCACAGGCTCAGGGTCCGCGGGGTCCCCCCGAGCTCCGGCCCCGTCCACGCTCTCGAAGTCTCCGTCACCATCCGCGGATCCTATCGCGACAGGCCCGGGAGATTCGGCGGATCTGCCGGCTCGCCGCCGATCGGGTCGCCGATCGGGTCGCCGGTCGGGTCGCCGATCCTCCGATCTGACCGCCGGTCGGGTCGCCGATCGGGTCGCCGATCCTCCGATCTGGCCGCCGACCTGGCCGCCGACCTGGCCGCCGACCTGGCCGCCGGTCCATAGACAGCACCCGGAGAGCCGCAGGACTCGCCGCAGACCCACCCCTCCGCGATTCACTTGGGGACTCGCGGCGTCGGCCACGGTAGGGGCGGCTGGGGCTCGCAGCGCCGGCCGCGGAGTCGTCGTCCTTCGCCGACCCGGCCTCCGCATAGGCGCGAGCACGCGCGTGCGCACGGTCACGCCCCCGCAGAGGGCCAAAGACCCCCCACGGGCTGCTCCTCCCCCCTCTGTATGGCATCCTCCGCGCGCCCGGACCCCGGAAACTACGGGATTTGTAGGCAGGCCCGCCCCCGGCACACGCTGGGCTCGGGCCCCATTTGTCCACTCTACTCAGACACGCACGGCAAGCTCATGGAACTCGCGAAAGTCCGCAATATCGGGATCTCTGCTCACATCGACTCGGGCAAGACGACCCTTACGGAGCGCATCCTCTTTTACACGGGTGTCATCCACAAGATCCACGAGGTCCGTGGCAAGACCGAGGCCGGCGCGACGATGGACTCGATGGAGCTCGAGAAGGAGCGCGGCATCACCATCCAGTCGGCCGCGACCTTCGTCCAGTGGAAGGACACCTTCATCAACATCATCGACACGCCCGGACACGTCGACTTCACCGTCGAGGTCGAGCGTGCGCTCGCCGTTCTCGACGGCGCCGTACTCGTCCTCTGCGCGGTCGCTGGCGTGCAGTCGCAGTCGATCACGGTCGACCGGCAGATGCGCCGCTACAACGTCCCCCGCGTCGCCTTCATCAACAAGATGGACCGCTCCGGCGCCGACGCGCTCAAGGTGACCAAGGCCCTTCGCGACAAGCTCCGCCACAACGCGGTGCTCGTCACCTACCCGATCGGCGCGGAGGATGACTTCCGCGGCGTCGTCGATCTCATCGAGCGCAAGGCGCTCTACTTCGACGGCGACAACGGCGAGAACATCCGCACCGAGGAGGTCCCCGAGGACCTCAAGGACACGGTCGAGGAGTACCGCGAGCGCCTCGTCGAGGTCCTCAGCGACTTCGACGACGACCTGGCGATGATGTTCCTCGAGGGCGAGGCCGCCGAGGTCACCCCCGACCAGCTCTACCCGGTCATCCGCAAGGCGACGCTCTCCCTCGAGCTCACCCCCGTCTTCGTCGGCTCCGCCTTCAAGAACAAGGGCGTCCAGCACCTGCTCGACGGCGTCACCCGCTACCTGCCGAACCCGACCGAGGTGGTCAACCAGGCCTACGACGTCGACCAGGACAACACCCAGGTCGACCTCGAGACCCGGGACGACGCCCCGCTGTGCTCCCTCGCGTTCAAGCTCGAGGACGGCAAGTACGGCCAGCTCACCTACGTCCGGATCTACCAGGGCACGATCAGCAAGGGCGACACCCTCTACAACGCCCGGACCAAGAAGAAGGTCAAGATCGGCCGCCTGGTCCGCATGCACTCCAACGAGATGGTCGAGATCGAGGGCGCGGGCGCCGGTGACATCATCGCCCTCTTCGGGGTCGACTGCGCCTCCGGTGACACGTTCACCGACGGCCAGCGCAACTACTCGATGCGGTCGATGTTCGTCCCGAACCCGGTCATCTCCTACTCGATCACGCCGAAGAACAAGAGCAACCTCGGGAACTTCTCGAAGGCGCTCAACCGCTTCGCCAAGGAGGACCCGACCTTCCGCGTCTCCCGCGACGAGGAGTCGGGCGAGACCCTGATCGCCGGCATGGGCGAGCTTCACCTCGAGGTCTACATCGAGCGGATGCGCCGCGAGTACAAGGTCGACACCATCGTCGGTGAGCCGCAGGTCGCCTACCGCGAGACGATCACCCGCGAGACCCCCTTCATGTACATCCACAAGAAGCAGACCGGTGGATCGGGTCAGTACGCGAAGATCGGCGGGGTCATGCGCCCCCTCCCGGAGGACTCCGAGGCGACCGAGTACAACTTCATCGACAAGATCGTCGGCGGCAAGATCCCCCGCGAGTACATCTCCTCCTGCGACAACGGCTTCCAGCAGGGGCTGACCAAGGGCGTCCTCATCGGCTTCCCGGTCGTCGACGTCGAGATGGAGATCAACGACGGTGGCTACCACCAGGTCGACTCCAGCGACATGGCCTTCCAGATCGCCGCTCGCGCGACGATCAAGGACACCATGCCGAAGGCCGGCCCGCAGCTCCTGGAGCCGCTGATGAAGGTCGTCGTCGAGACCCCGGAGGAGTTCCAGGGCACCGTCCAGGGCACCCTCATCCGTCGCCGCGGCAACATCGTCGGCTCCGAGAGCCACGCGGGCACCTCGGCCATCGAGGCCCACATCCCCCTCTCCGAGATGTTCGGCTACTCGACCGAGCTCCGCTCCTGCACCCAGGGCAAGGCTGAGTTCTCGATGGAGTTCGAGCGCTACGGCGCGGTCCCCCGGAACATCCAGGAGGAGCTGATGAAGAAGTACAAGGACGGCAAGCGGGTCGAATAGTCCGACCCCGTCCTGAGTGCTCGACCCCGGCGCGGCCTAGCCGCTCCGGGGTCTTTCTTTGCCGGCGACAGGCCTCGCCGCAACAACCCCGGAGCGCGGTCGACCCCTGACCTCGCGCCGCCCGGGAAGGCAAAGACCGGGCGGCGCGGAGGAGCATGGACGCCCGACCGCCGCAATGGACGATCTTCCGCCGAACGACCGCCGAGCGAGAGCCGCCGACACGCCCCCCCTGGACCCTGCCAGGTCGGCCCGGACCGCTCGCGCCGCCCCGTCCGCGTCGAGCCCCTGACGGGGGCGAAGGGGACGGGCGAGAGGCTCGCAAGCGGCGGATCGCCTGGCCGAGCGCGCCCCGCCCCGAGCGCAGCGGTGACGTCCTGAGCGGCCGCTACGAGCTCATCAAGCGGATCGGCAGCGGCGGCATGGGCGAGGTCTACGCCGCTCGCTTCCTCGCCAGCCGGCGTCAGGTCGCGGTCAAGCTCCTCGACCCCCACCTCGCCGGCGACCCCGAGCTCGTCGCCCGCTTCCGCCATGAGTATCTGATCCTCACCCGCGTCGCCCACCCGCACCTGGTCCGCGCGATCGACATGGCCGTGACCGACGACGGCCAGCCCTATTTCACGATGGAGCTGATCCGCGGCGAGACCCTGGAGCAGCGCCTGACGAAGGTCGGGAGGATGGGCGCCCGAGAGACCATCGAGCTCGGGCTCCAGCTCTGCGGCGCGACCTCAGCCCTCCACCGCGCGGGCGTCATCCACCGCGACATCAAGCCGACCAACGTTCTCCTCTGCGACACCCCGGGCCGGCTCGACGCCCGCCTGATCGACCTCGGCATCGCCTGGCTGAGCCCCGCCTACTACGCCGACACCGACCCCTACATGACGCCGCCGGCCGCCCGCGTCGAGACCGGCCGCGGGCTCCTCCTCGGGACCCCGGGATACACCCCGCCGGAGGCGGGCCACCGCCGCTGCGGGCCGGTCCACGACGTCTTCGCCCTCGGCGTTCTCCTCTACCGCGCGGCCACCGGGAGGATGCCCTTCGCCGCCCCCTACGGCGCCTGCGACGGACAGGAGCCCCGGCCCTTCGCCGAGCTCGGGATCGCATCGCCGCCGCCCGCGGGTCTCGAGGAGGTGCTGCTCACGGCGTTGGCGCTGCGACCCGGCGATCGCCTGCGCGACGTCGACGAGCTCGCAGCGGAGCTCGCCTGCGCGAACGAACAGATCGATGACGAGGTCGATGACGAGGTCGATGACGAGGTCGACGCCGATGACGCTCCCCCTGCCGAGGTCGGGGCTCCGCGCTCTTCGAGGCACGACGAGCCGCGCCGAGCCGCGCTGAGCCGCGCCCGAAGACCGCCCCCTCACAGGATCGAGGCCCCGCGTCCGGCTCCGCGCGAGGAGCTACCGCCGGAGACGCGCGTAACCTGTGCAAACAAACAGATCCTTCGCGACCGCAGAGCGGAGCCGCCGCGCTCCGGTCGCTGCGCGGAGACCTCAGGCGCGGAGCTGCGCCCCCGCCGGGGACCCCCTCACGGCCCGGAGCGGGCGATCCAAGCCCCTCACCGCTGGCCCGCGCCCGAGGGAGTCCCCACCTCCTCGACCTCGGCGCCGCAGGCCATCGCCGAGGGCCCTGATGGCCAAGTCGGACCCAAACCACCGGACGGCACCAGCTGACTCCAACCTCCGGACCTCAACCGAGCCGAGCCGAGCCGAGCCAGCCGAGCCGAGCCAACCCGAGCCGAGCCGAGCCGAGCCAACCCGAGCCGAACCAACCCAGCCGAGCCGAACCAACCCAGCCAAGCCGAGCCCAGCCAAGCCAAGCCGAGCCCAGCCCAGCCAACCCAGCCCAGCCCAGCCGAACCAACCCAGCCGAACCAACCCAGCCGAGCCGAGCCGAGCCGAACCAACCCAGCCCAGCCCAGCCAGCCGAGCCAAGCCAACCCAGCCCAGCCGAGCCAAGCCAACCCAGCCCAGCCAACCCAGCCAACCCAGCCCAGCCCAGCCCAGCCGAGCCGAGCGGCTCAAGCCGGCCCAAGCCCGCCATTCAGCCCAACGGCCCAAAATCGCGGCCGCTCCGACCCCATGCTCCCGATCCGAACCGGACGAGCCAGCGTAGGATGTTCATGATCGGCGATCACGGGCGACGGTTTCGACTCCTAGGCCTCCTCGCCCTGACGCTCGCCTGCGGATCGACCTCGGCGCTCAGCGAAGCGACCGCTCCGACCGAGGGCGAGAGCACCGGCGAGACCACCGGTGCTCCTTCGACCGGCAGCAGCGGATCGAGCACCGGCGCCGGCGATACCACCGGCGATACCACCGGCGAGGGCGAAGGTGACCCGAGCGCTGCGCTGCAGGTGATCCGCGGCGGCACCATCGTCGGCCTAGGCGTCGCTGACATCGCCATCGTCGACGGCGTGATCACCGAGATCGGCGCGATCGAGACGACCCCTGAGGAGGTCACGATCGCCGCAGCCGGTCGCTGGATCGTCCCGGCCGGGATCGACTCCCACGTCCACCTCGACTACCTCAGGGCGCCCCTGCCGATGGCCGCAGGTGGGATCGCGGTCGCCGTCGATCTCGCCGCGCCGATCGCCGTCTTCGACGAGCGCAAGGCCGGCGAGTTCGCGCCGCTGGAGCTCCTCGTCGCCGGGCCGATGCTCGCGGCGCCCGGCGGCTACCCGACCCAGAGCTGGGGCTCCGGCGGCTTCGGCGTCGAGTGTGCGAGCACCGAAGAGGCCCTCGCCGCCGTCGACGACCTCGCCGATCGGGGCGCGTCGCTGATCAAGATCAGCCTCGAGAACGGACCGCGGCTCAGCGACGAGACGATCGCCGCCGTGGTCACCCGCGCCCACGAGCGCGACCTCCGGGTCCTCGCCCACGCCCTCGGCGACGCCGACGCTGCGGCCGCTGCTGCCTTCGGCGTCGACGGCCTCGCCCACACGCCCCTAGAGCCCCTCAGCCCCGCGACCATCGCCGCCCTCGACGGCCTCGCGGTGATCTCCACCCTCCACGCCTTCGGCTCCGGAGAGACGGCGATGAGCAACCTCGGAGCGCTCCACGACGCCGGCGCGACGATCCTCTACGGCACCGACTTCGGCAACTCCGTCACCCCGGGCATCGATCCGATCGAGCTGATGTCGATGTTGGCCGCGGGGCTCGATCCCCCAGAGGTCCTGGCGGCGCTCACGAGCACCCCTGCGGCCTTCTGGGGGCTCGCGCACGGGCGCGTCGAGGTCGGCGCTCCGGCGTCCGTGCTCCTCCTGAGCGGCGACCCGACCAGCGACGCGCTCCTCCTCGCGACGCCCGAGGCCGTCTACCTCGACGGTGTGCTGCAGGACATCGGCCTTCGCGGCGGCGGCGGAATTGCGGTTGAACCGAAGTAGGCGATCGGCTAGCACCGCAAGGTGCTCGATCCGCGGCTGATCCTCGGCGTCCTCTCCCTCGGCGGTGCGGTCGGCTCGTCGAGGATCATGCGCGGCCGCCGGAGGACCTACGACCGCGAGCTCGAGCGGATCCGTCAGGCCCTGATCATCGACACGGAGCCCGATCCCTTCGCCCTCGCCTGGGTCGCCGGCCTGCCCGAGCCCGCCCGCCGCTACCTCGCCCACTCGATCGCCCCCGGCGTCCAGCTGCCGACCTCCGCCCACCTGCGGATGGTCGGCAACGTCCGCAATCAGCCCGGGGGCGAGTGGCTCGAGGTCGACGCCGAGGAGGTCCTGGCGCCGCCCCGGGGCCTCGTCTGGTCCGCCCGCGTCCGCGGCCGCGTTCTCTCCCTGAGCGGCGATGAGCACTACATCGACGGCGAGGCCGAGCGCTGCTTCTGGTTCCTCGAGCGCTTTCCCCTGGTCCGCGCGCGCGGCCCCGACGTCTCCCGCTCCGCCGCCGGACGGGTCGCCGCCGAGTCGATCCTCCTGCCCTCGTCGCTCCTCCCGGGGCACGATCTCGAGTGGCGCCCCGGCGACGACATGGACTCCGCCCGGGCGATCTTCACGGTCGGGACCACCCCCGCCGAGCTGACGATCCGCGTCGCCGGCGACGGCAGCCTCCGCTCCGCCAGCCTCCAGCGCTGGGGCCCGACCCGCTTCGGCCCGGTGGACAAGCGAGCCGGCGGCGGTCGCTACGGTTGGCAGCAGTTTCGCGTCGACTCCTTCGCCGAGCGGACCTTCGCCGGGATCACGATCCCGGTCCGCCTGAGCGCGACCTGGATCCCGGAGGAGGGCCCGGAGTTCGAGTTCTTCCGCGCTGAGATCACCCGCGCGACCTTCCGCTGACCTCAGCGCCGGCGGCGAGCCCTCGCCCCCATCCGCCACGGGATGCCCTCGCCGCGCGAAAACGCGTACTCTCGCGGGATGTCCGAGAGCACAGGCATCATCCTCAACGTCGAAGCAGCGCCGCTCATCGAGGATACGATCGGCGAGCGATGGGGCGGCAAGTACCGAGTCCTGACGCCGGCGATGCGACCCTCTGGCGGCTCCCTCGGGGTCAACTGGATCTGCATCCCGCCGGGCCGCACAGCCGTCCCCTTCCACGCCCACCAGCTCGAAGATGAGGTCTTCTTCGTCCTCTCCGGCCGCGGGATCCTCCGCTACGGCGATGAGCTGCGCGAGGTCGGCCCCGGCGACTGCATCTCCTGCCCGGCGCGCACCGGCAAGGCCCACCAGCTCGCCAACCCCTTCGCCGAGGAGCTCGTCTACCTCGCGATCGGCGGCCACGAGCCCGACGAGGTCTGCACCTACCCCGACACCGGCAAGGTGATGGTCCGCAGCCTCCAGACCGTGGGCCGCCTCGAGGGGACCCCCTACATGGACGGCGAGCCCGACGAGCCGCGGATCTTCGACCTCATCGACAAAGCCCCGGACGGCGAGAGCTCAGGCACCTCGGGCGGCTCGCCATCGGCGGACTAGCCGACCGCGCCCGCGCTCTCCCGCCGATGGTCCGCAGCCTCCAGACACCGTAGGCCGCCTCGGGGGTACCTCCTGCGCGGAACGACGAGCCCGACGCGCGGCGGATCTTCGACTCATCGACGAAGCCCCGACCGCGACAGCTCAGGCGTCGGCGTCGAGCGGTCGACGGACTCGCGGACCGCGCCCGAGGTCTCCCGCTCGCCTCGCTCGCCGCGTCGGTTCGGCCGCCGCCGACGGGCGAGGGAGGCGGCCCTCACACCTGCACGGCGTAGCGCTACGCCGTCGCGCTACGCCGTCGCCTCGCAGGGGACGCCCAGCTCCTCCGCGAGCCACCGGGCGTCGCTGTCGATCTGCTCGTAGTCGGAGCTCGCCTCGAGGTCGTGGGCCTCGCCGTGGACGTCGATCAGGAACGAGTGGAAGTTGGACTGGACCCCACCGTCGCTGACGAGCGGAGCGCTCATCGTGCAGACGGTCGTGACCTTGCCGCGGAGCTTGGGCAGCCATCGCTCCGGATCGCGGCGGATCGCCTTCATCGACAGGGCCTCTTCGATCGCCGGGTTCTCGGCGCGTCCGAGCTCGCGCACCCGCCGATCCCGACGGTAGAGATAGACGATCCCCGGCGAGCAGAGCAGGAGCGCGATCCCGTAGATGAGCAGCTCCGAGAGGACCTCCATCGCCGTCGACGATAGGTCCCCGGCAGCGATCGAGCAATCGCAGGGCCTTCGGCGTCCTCGCGCCCGCGGGCCGTGCTCGCGGAAGGGCGCGGGTCGAGCTCGTCGACCCCGAGACGAAACGCGCGCGAGCGCCCACGGCCGCGGTGGTACCGTTCGGTGATGCGAACCCCGGCGCTCTCCACCGCCCTTGTACTCGCAGCGCTGACGCTCTCCAGCGTCGACGCCCGCGCCGACGTGCTCCCGCCCAACCACAAGGGGGTGAAGCTCTCGGTCAAGGTCGAGCCCAGCGCCGAGGTGCCCGCGAGCAAGCAGCTCATCCTCACCAACACCTTCGAGGGCGCCGACGTAGTCCGCCCCGGCGAGGTCCAGCCGGTCAACTGGCACCCGATGGGCGGCGACATGCAGCTGCGCCTGATCGACGCCGCGATGGTGGCGAAGATCGAGCCGCTCCGCGCAGAGCGCGACCGCGACGCGATCACACAGCTCGTCGAACCCTCGCCCACATGCGGCGACGAGATCCGCGGGATCCGGACCATCTCTGAGCAATCCAGCGCCGAGGAGGTTCGCTGGACCATCGCCGTCACGATCGAGGGTGAGGAGTGCAGCGCAGAGATCCGGCGTATGGACTACCTCGACGCCGCAGGAGAGCAGGTCCCCACGCCGATGGGCGCCCCGCCCGGGACACCGCCCGAGCCCAGGGCCGCGCAGCCCCCGAGCGAAGCTACCCCGGCGGACGACTCCCCCGCAGCCCCCGCCCCCGCGACGACGCCCCAGCCCACGTCCAGCGACGACAAGGCGGCGGGCTGCGGCTGCAGGGCCGACGAGGGCGAAGCGGCCGGGATCGGCCTCCTCGGGCTCCTCTTCGGCGCTCTCCGCCGCCGTCGTCGTCGTCGTCGTTGAGCTACGGCAGGCCTCGGCTCGCGCTCCTCCTCGGCGCTCTCCGCCGTCTTCGTTGAACGACGGCGAGTCGCAGCTCCGCTACCTCGCTCAGCCCTCGCTCAGCGTCGACGCTCCGGTCGGCACGGCCTCTCCGGCAGCCGCACGCTCGGCGGCGGGGCTCGCCTCCCCGTGGCCCTCCGCCCCGGTGAGCGCCTCCGCCTCCGCTACCTCGGCCTCTGCGCTCCCAGGGGTCTGCTTGACCTCCGCTACCTCCGCTACCTCCGCTACCTTCTTCGCGACCACCTCTGCGACCTCCCGGCTCTCCCCGCTCTCGGCGTTCTCCGCCACCGCCAGCGCGCCGTCGCCGTAGGCCCGGCTAAAGCCGATCGTGAAGAGGATGATGCTCATCGTCACCGCGGCGAAGACGAGGGTCGGCACCGACTCGCTGCCGCTGACGCCGGCGAGCAGCGGCAGGGTCGCGAGAGCGCCGGCCGCCATCCCCCGCGGCATGCTGATGTAGGCGAGGCTGACCTCGCGGGGGCCCAAGGCCGCGCCGCGCAGGCCGACGAAGACCGCGGGGATCCGGGCCAAGAGGAGGATCACCCCGAGCACCGCGCCCATCACCAGGAGCGACCAGGGCGGGCTCATCATCAGCCCGAGGAAGGCGAAGAAGAGCGACTTGACGATAAAGCGGATCTGCGAGTGGACCGCCTGGGCGTCGCTGTCGAGCTGGATCGCCGCGCCCGCGTTCTCGGGGCTGAGATCGTGGAGCCAGAGGGTGAACGAGCGGGCGTTGCCGACGACCAAGGAGAAGGCGAGCACGCCCATCGCCGGCGAACCGCCGGCGACGTCGACGAGCACGTAGAGGAGCATCAGCGCCGCCAGGGTGCAGGGGTAGCCGTAGCTCGATCCGCGGAGGAGGCGGAGCGCCGGGATCCAGCCCCACCCCAGGAGCCCGCCGAGGCCGACCGCGATGCCGAAGTTGGTCGTCAGGGTCCAAAGCGTCGCGCCAGCGCCGGCCGCCCCGGTCGTCAGGACGTCGACGAAGGCGATCGTGAAGACAGCGCAGAGGGCGTCGGTGATCGACGCCTCGAAGGTGAGCAGGCTGCGGATCCGCCCCTGGATCCCGGCGAGGCCGAGCGAGGGCGAGATCAGCAGCGAGCTGGTCCCGCCGACGATCGACCCGAGCATCAGCCCGTGGACGAAGCTCCACTCCTCCAGCACGCCGAGGGCGGCGATGCCGACGCTGAAGAGCGCGACCGTCAGCATCGTCGTGAAGAAGGTCGCGGTCGCCAGGAGGGCAGAGCGGCCGCTCCCCGCAGCCAGGCCGCTCAGGCGGATCCGAGAGCCGCCGTCGAAGAGGACGATGATCAGGGTGATCGCCGCGAAGTAGGGGGTGATCTCGGCGAGGGCGATGCCGTCGACGAGGCCCGAGATCCGCAGGCTCGCGCCGATCAGGATCAGCCAAAGCGGCGCCGGGATCCGGGTCTTCGAGAAGATCATCTCGCCTATCGCCCCCACCATCAGGAGGCTGGCGACCGTGATCAGGAAGACCGAGACCGAGCTGCTCAAGCGCTCGCCTCCCCCTGCGCCGCTGGCCCCCGCGTGTTGGCGAAGTAGAGGCCGGCGTAGACCTTGAGGTCGATGTGGTCGCCGGCGGCCGCCCGCTCGGCGAGCCAGCCCTCGACCTCACCCAGCGGGATCTCGTGGACCGTGATCGACTCCGACTCGAGCCCGCCGCCGGGGCCGACCCGGCGCAGCCCCGTCGCCCAGTAGAGGGTGATCTGCTCGTCGGTCAGGCCGGGCGAGGTCGGCCCTCGGGTCAGGCGCTCGACCTTCGCCGCCTCGTAGCCGGTCTCCTCGGTGAGCTCGCGGGCCGCCGCGATCGCGGCGTCCTCGTTCTCACAGCCCGGATCATCGCCGACCAGCCCCGCCGGCAGCTCGATCACCGCGCCGCCGAGCGCTGGCCTCGGCTGCGAGATCAGGACCAGGCGGCGGTCGTCGGTGAGGGCGATGATCGCCGCAGCTCCGCGCGCGCCGACCCGCTGCGTCAGCTCCCACTTGCCGCGGCGCACGAGCCGGAGAAAGCGGCCCTCGCCGAGGAGGGTCTCTTGTTCGGGGCTCGCGGGTCCGTTTGCCATGACGCGGCGATCTTGCAGGGAATCCACGGTCGACGCCAGCCCCGAGCCGGCGCCAGGGCGCGCCATAGAGCCCCTTGCGGCCCGTCTCTGCGCCCGTCCCTGCGCCTCTCCCTCCGCCGCTCGTCCCCTCCTCGGCATTCTCACGCGTTCGCCGGGATTGCCAGGCTCCGCGCCCGGCGGGTAGCGTCCCCGGGATGTCCCGCCCCGCTGGCGCTCGCCTGCTGAGCCTCGACGCCCTCCGCGGCCTCGCGGTGTTCCTGATGATGGAGCAGCACATGGGCGTCTGGCTCTACGCGAGCGGGCGCCGCGAGGCCGTCTCCTCGCTCCTGGTCGGCTTCAACGCGCTCGGCGGCGCAGCAGCGCCCCTCTTCATCACCCTCGCCGGCGTCGGCACCTCCCTCTCGCTGCGCAGGCCGGGGCGCGGAGACGGCCTCCTCATCCGCCGCGGCCTCGTCGTCCTCGCCTTCGGCTACCTCCTGAGCGCGCTGGTGCCGAGCTGGTTCACGATGCGCTCGTGGTTTGTCCTCCACATGATGGGGGTGGCGATGGCCACCGCGCCGCTGTGGCGGCGGCTCAGCACCCGCGGGCTCATCATCGTCGCAGCCCTCGTCATCGCCGCGACCGTGCCGCTCCAGACCTGGCTCAACACCCCTGATTGGTTGACGAACGACCGGATGGCCCTCAAGCCCCCCTTCGACGAGCTCGCCGGCGGCCACCTCCGGGTCGCCTTCGCCGAGGGTCAGTTCCCGATCTTCCCCTGGCTGAGCATGTTCCTGGTGGGCATGGCCACCGGCCGCCTCCTCGCCGCGGGCGACCGTCGCGGCGTCCGCGGCCTGGCGATCGGCGTCCTCCTCGTCGGCGTCGCCCTCGCCGCGATCGGCCAATTCGCCGGCCCCTTCGACGCCCCATGGAAGCGCGTCTTCGGCCTCCCCCTCGGCTTCTTCCCGGCGACCTCGGCGATCATCGTCCTCCTCCAGGCGGTGGTGCTCTGGCTCATCACGATCGCCGCCTGGATCGAGACCCGCGCCCCCTGGGAGAGCCGCTCGGCGATGGTCTGCCTCGGCCGGATCTCGCTCACCCTGCTCCTGGTCCACGTCGTCGTCTTCCGCGAGCTCACCCGGCCGATCGGCGTCTGGCAGGCCCTCGACGCCACCCAGTCCCTGGCGGTGATCGGCCTCTGGACCCTCCTCTGCGCCCTCATCGCCAAGGCTTGGCAGCGGATCGACTACCGCTACGGCGCAGAGTGGCTGCTGCGCAAGCTCGCAGGCTGAGCGCCCGCTCCCGCCGATCCAACACCCGGACAGCGCTCCGGGGAGCCCCCTCGGGGCGCGGCGCTGCCCGCATAGGACCTGCTAGGATCGGCCGATGCCGAGCGCCCAGGATCCAGGCCCAGTCCTGACGACCCCTCGCCTCCGCCTCCGCCCCTGGCGCGACGACGACCTCGCGCCCTTCGCCGACATGGGCGCCGATCCGACGGTGATGCGGCACATGCCGGGCGTCCTGGACCGGGCGGCCAGCGACGCGCTCGCCGAGAGGTTCCGCGCCCACTTCCGAGACCACGGCTTTGGCCGCTGGGCCGTCGACCTCGTCGCCCGAGCGCCGCGTCCGAGCGCCGCCGCCGACGTCCCGCCGCAGGCCGGACCCGCCCCAGGCTTCATCGGCTTCGTCGGCCTCGCGATCCCCAGCTTTGACGCGCCCTTCACCCCCTGCGTCGAGATCTCGTGGCGCCTCGCGAGGCGGGCCTGGGGCCTGGGCTTCGCCACCGAGGCCGCCCGGGCGGCGCTCGCCTTCGGCTTCGTCGAGCTCGGGCTCCGGCAGATCGTCTCCTTCACGACCCCCGCCAACACCCCGTCGATCCGGGTCATGGAGCGGCTCGGCATGGATCGCGATCCCGCCGAGGACTTCGACCACCCGCGCCTGCCCCCTGGGGACAGGCTCCGCCGCCACGTCCTCTACCGGAGAGACCGCGACACCTGGCGCCGCGAGCAGCTCCCAGGCGAGGCCCGACCGTCCTAGGAGCCCACCAAGGCCAGGACGAGGCCGACCGGGGGCCTCCCTCATGCGGCGCGGCCGGTCCCGGCTCAGAGCCCACGCCGCAGCTTCGGGAGGCGACCTCTACTCCCGACGAAAAGACCCACCGGCGCTCCGAACCCCCTTCCTACGGACGACGCACGATCCCGCTCTCGAGGTGTATCCTCGCGATCACCGCTGATGCGAATCCCGGAGCCACTGCCGACCCAGTCAGCCTCGCTCCCGGGTCTATCGCTGGAGCTGACGATGGTCGGCGTGATCCCGCGAGCGCTCGATCGCTCGCTCCTGCTGACCAACCTCCTCCTCTCGGCCGCCGTCATCGCCCTCGCCGAGGCTCCCCTCCTCGCCGCGGGGCTCTGTACCGCGCACGTTCTCCTGCAGGTGATCAGCGCCCTGCCGCTGCGGGTCCGCAACCTCCGCCTGCACACACTCCGCGAGGTGTCGCGCCTTGTCGCCGACGCCTGCCTGATGCTGGTCTTCCCGCTCCTCGTCGGCGCCGATACGCCGGCCTGGATCCTCGCCCTGCCGGTGGTCGTCGCCAGCCCTCACTCGCTCGGCTTCGGCAAGCGGACCTTCTTCGCGGTCGCGGCGATCTCCGTCGCTGCGGCGGGGGGAATCCTCTTCGCCGGCGGCTCCGCCAGCCTCGGCCCGGCCCTGGTCGCGGTCGTCGTCGTCGGCGCGGTCGGCATGCTCGCCCACCTCCTGGCCTCGCAACCAGGCTCGCCGGAGCGCTCCTACACCACCGCGCTGCGCCGCCTCGAGGAGGAGATCGCCGAGCGCGAGCGGATCGAGGCCGAGCTCCGCCACGCCCAAGAGGGGCTCGAGCACCGGGTCGACGAGCGCACCGAAGAGCTCACCCTCACCAACCGCAAGATGGAGCGCGAGGCCGCGAGGGCCCGCATGGCCGAGACTCGGGCGCTCGAGGCGAGCCGGATCAAGAGCTCCTTCCTCGCCAACATGAGCCACGAGCTGAGGACCCCGCTGAACGCGATCATCGGCTACACCGAGATGCTCCTCGAAGAGGCCGAAGAGCTCGATAGCCCGACCTTGAGCGCCGATCTCGACAACGTGCTCGGCTCGGCGAACCACCTCCTGGCGATCATCTCCGACGTCCTCGACCTGTCGAAGATCGAGTCCGGGAAGATGAACGTCTCGATCGAGGTGATCAAGCTCAGCGAGCTGATCACCGGGGTCACCGCGACGGTCGCCCCCCTCGCCGAGCGCAACCGCAACAGCCTCCGCGTCCGCTGCCCCGAGTCGCTGGCGCCGATGAAGAGCGACCGGACCAAGATAAACCAGATCCTGATGAACCTGCTCAGCAACGCCTGCAAGTTCACCGACGACGGCAAGGTCGAGCTGACGGTCTGGGACGAGCAACGCGACGAGCGGCGGTGGGTCTTCTTTGAGGTCCGCGACAGCGGGATCGGCATCGCCCCAGAGCTCCTCGGTCGTCTCTTTCAGCCCTTCACCCAGGCCGACTCGTCGACGACCCGGCGATACGGCGGCACCGGCCTGGGTCTGGCGATCAGCCGCCACTTCAGCAACATGCTCGGCGGTGATGTGACCGTGACCTCCGAGGTCGGCGAAGGCTCGGTCTTCACCCTCCGCCTCCCCGACGAGGTGCTCGATCCGCGGACCTCGGGGCTGCTCAGCATCTCCAATTTTTAGGCCGCGGGCGGGGCCGCCCGGTCCCATGGGTTATTTTGGGGGCGTGACCTCGTCGACCGCCTCCGCCCGCCCGGTCGCCGCCGCGGCGCCCTGGGCCGAGCCCCTCTTCACCGTCGGCGTCACCGGGACCAACGGCAAGACCTCGACCTGCCGCCTCGTCGCCGCCGCCCTCCGCCGGCTCTCCAGGCCCGTCGCGGAGATCACCACCCTGGGGGTCCGCCTCGACGACGAGGCCCTCCCCCGAGGCAAGCGCTTCGCCGACTTCCTCGCCGCCCTGGAGACCGCCGCCGCCCGGGGCTCGCGCTTCGCGGTGCTCGAGGCGACCAGCCACGGCCTCGCGCAGGGCTACGCCCGGGCCTGGCGCTTTGATCTCGGCGTCTTCACCAACCTCTCCCCCGACCACCTCAGCACCCACGGGAGCTGGGAGAACTACCTCGCCGCCAAGGCCCAGCTCTTCATGCACCTGGGCCCTGGACGGACAGCGGTGCTAAACGCCGCCGACCCCCACTCGCTCTACCTGGATCAGGCGATCCCCGGCGACGTCGAGCGGCGGTGGTTCTCAGCCCCGAGCCGCGGCGAACGGCTCTGCCCGAGCGACCTCGAGGCGGCGACCGTCACCCTCAGCCCGACCGGGACGACGGTCGAGCTCGCCCCCTCGCCGGCGGCGACCGCCTTGGGCGGCGTCCTGCGGACCCAGCTCATCGGCGAGGTCTTCGCCGAGAACGCCCTCGCCGCCGCCCTCGCCGCCCTCGCCGCGGGTGTCCCCGGAGCGGAGGTATCGGCAGGGATCGCCGCCTGCCCCCCGGTCCCTGGCCGCTTTGAGGTGATCGCCCACGGAGCTGATCGGCCGACCGTCGCCGTCGACTACGCCCACACCGCGGACGCCCTGACCCACACCTGCCGCAGCGCTCGCCTCCTCGCCGGCGCGGGCGGCCGGGTGATCGCCGTCTTCGGCGCGGGGGGAGGGGCGACCCCGAGCAAGCGTGCGCCGATGGGCGAGGCGGTCGGCCGCGCCGTCGACCTCGCCATCGTCACCAACGACAACCCCAGGCGCGAGGATCCGCGGAGGATCGCCGACGCCCTGGTCGAGGGCCTCCGCCGGGGCGCGAAGGCCCGCGTGCTCGTCGACCTCGATCGGCGATCGGCGATCGCCGCCGCGATCGCCGAGGCGAACCCCGGCGACGTCGTCATCATCACCGGCAAGGGGCACGAAGAGGGCCAGCGGATCGGCGATCGGACGCACCCCTTCTCCGATCGCGAGGTCGCTCAGGCCTGCGTCGACCGGCGCTATTCAGGCTGAGCTCCGCCCGGCGAGCCAACGCTCGTCGAGACGAGCCCTCGGTTCTCACCGACTCGCGCTCGCGACCACAGCCGTCGTCCTCCGGCTTCGGGCCGCTCCTCTTCCGGTTCTAGCCCTCGGTCTTGGCCATGTCGGGCCGACGCTCTTCGGCGCCCCCTCGGTCCTCGCCGGCTCGCGACCACAGCCGTCGTCCCTCGAGGCGCGAAAAAGCGGACGGCGCCGCATCGTGCGGCGCCGCGCGCTGACGAGTCGTGCTCGCCGGATCAGCAGTCGATCTCGTCCGAGCCGTCGAGACAATCCTCGGTCTTGTCGCAGACGAAGAGCGCGGGGATCTCGAGGCCATCGTCGCAGGTGAAGGCCTCGATATCGCAGCCGCTCACCTCGTCGGAGTCATCCTCGCAGTCATCGAGCTCGTCGCAGACCCAGGTCTCCGGGATGTACATGCCGTCGCTGCACTGCCACGCCGGCTCCTCACAGCCCTGGACCTCGTCGGAGTTGTCGGCGCAGTCGGATCCCTCATCGCAGACGAACACGTCCGGGATCTCCTGGCCATCGGCGCAGAGGTAGGCTGGGATCTCACAGCCGCTGACCTCGTCGGACTCGTCATCGCAGTCGGGGTTCTCGTCGCAGACGAAGTCGACCGGGATCTCCTGACCGTTGGTGCAGACGAAGACATCGCCAGAGGTCGTGCTGCTCTCGCCGACCGTGGTCGTGTCCTCGGTCGTGCCCTCAGTCGTACCCTCGGTCGTACCCTCGGTCGTACCCTCGGTCGTACCCTCGCTGTCGGTCGCGCTCCCAGAGCCCTCCGTGTCGGTGCCGGTCGCCTCGCTGTCGGTCCCCGTCGTGGCCTCGGTCGCCGTCGCCGAGGCGCTCGCGCTCGCGGTCGCCGACTCGTCGTCGCTCTCCCCCGAGGTGACGATGATGCATCCCCCAGCGGCGATGCCCTGGCTCATCAAGCTCGCAACAGCCAAGAATTTTCGCAGATCGATCTTCATCGCAGCCCTACCATTCCCTCGTTCAAGTCTTCGCTCTATCTATCCACAAGACGCCCCGGACCATCGTCGGGGCGCCCAAGAGTGGCAGGTACGACCACCCCCGTCGAGCGGCCATTCACCGCTCGGGCGCTCTTTGCCAGTGCAAATCAGGGGCCTACGCGCGCGACCGTCCGGGGCAGACCGCACGGCCGCGCGCTCTCGCATCCGCCGACCTCAGGTCGTGCCTCGCCGAGACGATCACCGACGAGCCCCCCTCGATCGAGCGCCCTTAACGCAGTGCGGGGACAGGAGCTCGGCCCCTGTCCCCGCCCGTCGGTCACGCCCACAGGGGACGCGCCGACGCCTCTACATCGGCACGACGCTCTGGACCTGGCCGCCGGTCATGTCCGAGTACACGTAGTGCGAGCCCGGGATCGTCACGAGCTGGGCGTTGGGGACGTCCTTGTCGACGATCTTGTAGGCCCAGCCGCTCTGGTCGACGAGCCAGACATGACCCTCGACGTCGACGCTCGGGCCGATCGCCGTCCCGCACTGTCCTAGCGTGTGCTTCTTGATCAGCGTCCGCGTGATCCCGTCGATCTCGACGAGGCCGCAGGGGCCGTTCGAGGCGACCCAGACGTGCGAGTCCTGGTCGATCGCGACGCCGCGGTGACAGGCCTGCGTGCCGGCGATCTGGATCCACTGCTCGCTCTCGACGTCGAAGGTCGAGACCGGGCCGCTGCAGCCGCCCATCCACGGGTTGCCCTCCTTGTCGACCGAGAAGCCGTAGGACTGGACCCAGCTCGGCGCCGTCCAACGGCTGACCGTGACCGGATCCTGGTCGGTGTTGACGCGGACGATCTCGCCGCGGAGCGCCGAGAACCAGGGGCGCTGCTGCGGGTCGAGGGCGCCGCCGTAGGGGGCGAACGAGCTCTGGCCGACCCAGTTGTTGACCGCCACGGTCTGGTCGAGGTTGCCGCTCTCGCCGTCGATCTCGACGAGGTGCGCGGTGCCAGCCTGGTTCGAGCGATAGCCGATCCAGACCTTGGGATCCTCCCAGGCGCAGACGTTGGGATCATCGTTCCAGGTGCCGACGGTCCAGGTGATCCCGCGCGGGCCGTTGGAGTGGGAGCCGCCCCACGCCGGGTGGACGATCGACCAGCGCACGCACTCGTCCTGGCCCCAGGGGAGGATGTCGTTCTTGTCTTGCGAGGTCTGGATCACGTTGTCGTTGTTGAGGTCGACGCAGTCCGCCTCGTTCGCCGCGATCATCGTCGAGCGGCCGGTGCCGCGACCGTTGACGACGACGAAGCGGCCGTCGGCCGAGACCGCCGTCCGCGAGCCGCTCTCGGTCCCGCCAGAGGGGCCCGTACGATAGCGGGCGACCTCGGTCAGGGTCAGCGTGTCGACCTTCGACACCGTGCCGTCGTTCTGGCTCGGGACCCAGATGTAGCTCTTCTCGACCATGCCCATCATGCCGCCGTCGCCCGGCTTGCACTTGTCCTTGCAGGAGCCCGCGTCGCAGTACTGCTCGTCGTTTCCGCAGTCCTCGTCGACGACGCACTCGGGCGCGGGCTCGCAGACGTTGTTGACGCAGAGCTGGTCATCGGGACAGTCCATGTCCTCTTGGCACTCAGGGCCGGTCGTGCCTGTCCCCTCGGTCGTGTCGGTCGCGGTCACCGCGGTCGTCCCGGTCGTCGTCGTGTCGGTCGGATCGACCGTCGTCCCGACCGTCGTGTCGGTCTCCCCCACCGTCGGATCCGTCGTCGTCGTCGTCGTCGAGGTCGAGTCCGAGTCGGTGCCGCTGCCCGAGGGGTCGGTCGTCGACTCCGTCGCCGTCGCCGTCGCGGTCCCCGACGGGTTGGTCGTCGTCGGCGAGGTCTCCGAGACGGTGCTCGTCGCGGAGTCACTCTCGGAGCCCGTCGCAGAGTCGTCACCGCTACAGCCGGCGACGAGCCCCAGAGTGAGCAGAGGGGCAATTGCCCGGGTGAAAATACGGTCGCGGGAGATCATCCCGATCGATAATGGGAGCGGCCCGCGGGCCACGGAAGGGGTTTTTGCGGGGGTCTGCGCGGCAGCGAGCGCGACCGCCCGGCGCTCTCACCGTCGGCGAAGCCTAGACGCCCCGACCAAGGGCGAGTCTCGGCGGCCCGGCCGATCCCGATCTGCGCGGGACCGCGCGCACGTGCGTGTACGACCGCGGCGCAGGCCCTCCCGCCGCGCCCCGTTGACCGCGGTGACAGAGGCTGAGCCCCTGCCCCCGCGTCCCCCGGCGAAAGCCGAAGCGAGCCTGAACTCTCTACATCGGTATGACGCTCTGGACCTGACCGCCGGTCATGTCCGAGTACACGTAGTGCGAGCCCGGGATCGTCACGAGCTGGGCGTTGGGGACGTCCTTGTCGATGATCTTGTAGGCCCAGCCGCTCTGGTCGACGAGCCAGACGTTGTTCTCGACGTCGACGCTCGGGCCGATCGCCGTCCCGCACTGTCCTAGCGTGTGCTTCTTGATCAGCGTCCGCGTGATCCCGTCGATCTCGACGAGGCCGCAGGGGCCGTTCGAGGCGACCCAGACGTGCGAGTCCTGGTCGACCGCGACGCCGCGGTGACAGGCCTGCGTCCCCTCGATCTTGATAAACTGCTCGCTCTCGACGTCGAAGGTCGAGACCGGGCCGCTACAGCCCCCCATCCACGGGTTGCCCTCCTTGTCGACCGAGAAGCCGTAGGACTGGACCCAGCTCGGCGGCGTCCAGCGGCTGACCGTGACCGGATCCTGGTCGGTGTTGACGCGGACGATCTCGCCGCGCAGCGACGAGAACCAGGGGCGCTGCTGCGGGTCGAGGGCGCCGCCGTAGGGGGCGTACGAGCCGCCGCCGAAGTTCGCGACCGGGATGAGCTGGTCGACGTTCCCCGTCTCGCCGTCGAGCTCGACGAAGTGCGCCGTGCTGGACACCTTGGAGCGGTAGCCGACCCAGACCTTGGGATCCTCCCAGGCGCAGACGTTCGGGTCGTCGTTCCAGGTGCCGACGGTCCAGGTGACCCCGCGCGGGCCGTTGGCATGCGAGCCGCCCCACTCGGGGTGGACCAGCGACCAGCGCACGCACTCGTCCTGGCCCCAGGGGAGGATGTCGTTCTTGTCTTGCGAGGTCTGGATCACGTTGTCGTTGTTGAGGTCGACGCAGTCGTCCAGGTTCGCCGCGATCATCGTCGAGCGACCGGTGCCGCGACCGTTGACCACGACGAAGCGGCCGTCGGCCGAGACCGCCGTCCGCGAGCCGCTCTCGGTCCCGCCAGAGGGGCCCGTACGGTAGCGGGCGACCTCGGTCAGGGTCAGCGTGTCGACCTTCGACACCGTGCCGTCGTTCTGGCTCGGGACCCAGATGTAGCTCTTCTCGACCATGCCCATCATGCCGCCGTCGCCCGGCTTGCACTTGTCCTTGCAGGAGCCCGCGTCGCAGTACTGCTCGTCTCCGCAGTCCTCGTCGACCACGCACTCGGGCGCAGGCTCGCACATGTTCTCCACACAGATCTGTCCGTCCGGACAGTCCGGGTCAGCCTGACACTCGGGGCCCGTCGTGCTCGTGCTGTCCGTCGTGTCGGTCACCGTCACCGCGGTCGTGCCGGTGGTCGTCGAGTCCGTAGGATCGACGGTCGTCCCGACCGTCGTGTCTGTCTCTCCGGTCGTCGGGTTCGTCGTCGTCGTCGTCGTCGAGTCGGAGTCGCTCGCAGTCCCGGAGGGGTCCGTCGTCGAGTCCGTCGCAGTCGCCGTCGCGGTCCCTGTCGGGTTCGTCGTCGTCGGCGAGGTCTCCGAGACGGTGCTCGTCGCGGAGTCGCTCTCCGAGCCTGTTGAGGAGTCGTCACCGCTACAACCAGCGATGAGCCCCAAGGTGAGCAGAGGGGCAACTGCCCGGGTGAAAATACGGTCGCGGGACATCATCGACAGCGATGATGGGAGCGGCCCGCGGGCCACGGAAGGGGTTTTTGCGGGGGTCTGCGCGACTGCGAGCGCGATCCCGTCCATCAGCTCACGCCGCCGCTCTCGGACCCCCCGCGGCTCCGCGCTCACCCAGTCAGCGCTCCTGGGCGAGGAGGCCGGGGGGAAATCCCTGAGCGCTCTCGCCCCAGAGTCGTCGCCCCAGGGCTTCGACGGAGCGCCGCTCTCCGAGCGGTAGCGCGAGTTCTGGCGGAGCCTGCCTGCGACCTTTGCCGCGGCCTCCTAGGGCAGCGAGGTCCAGTTGTAGCTGACGTAGGCCGTCATGTGCCCCTTCGCCTCGCCGCACAGGAGCGTCACCTTGTAGTGATCGGTGGCGCCCTTGATCGATCGACGGTCGCCCTGATCCTCGACCGTGAGCCCGGGGACCTCAGCGCCGACGGCCGCCATGAGCTGCTCGACGCAAGCGTCGATGTCTGTCCCTTGTGCCAGCTGAAGCGTGATCTGCGAGGCGAAGAGCCCGGCCTCGTCCGCAGGGGCCCGCCCCTCCTTGAGCACGGTCGCGCCGGGAAAGATCGTCGGCCGAAACCAGTCAGGATCCCGGAGCGTCGGGTTCGGCGCGTTGCCGGCGATGAGCTCGGAGCTCGAGGGACCTTCGACCGCCTTGGTCGGCACATCCGTGACCGACACGGTCCTCCCCGCGCTGCCCCCTGCCTCGACGCCCGCCGCGGGGGTCGGAGCGCCCTCTTCGGCGCTCTTCTTCTGGGTCGCGACCGCCGGCGAGGGGCCACAGGCGGAGAGCGGAGCGAGGACGAGGAGCGAGGCGCACAGGCCCATGAACCGACACATGCGCGGATGGTAGCAGCCTCCCGAGACGAGCGTCAGAGCCCAGTCGCTCGATCCCCGCGCTTTGCGCCTGGGAGTCACGGGCGACCCCCTCTGCCCGTGGACACGCCTATGCGATCATCCGCCGATGGTCTGCTGCCACCACTACGTCCCCTCGGTCGGCGGGGACCGTGCCTTCACCGTCGACGCCTCGCGGATCACCTTCGGCCGCGGCTGCCTCGCCGAGGTCGGAGAGCGGGCCGCCGCCCTCGGGATCCGCCGGGTCGCCCTCATCACCGATCCTCGGATCCGCGCCCTGCCGCTGATGACGACCGTCCTCACCTCCCTCCGCGGGGCAGGCCTCGACGTCGTCATCTTCGACGAGGTCGAGGTCGAGCCGACCGATCGCTCCTTCACCGCCGCCGCCCGCTTCGCCGCCTCTGCCCGACCCGACGGCTACGTCTCCCTCGGCGGCGGCTCGGTGATCGACACCGCCAAGGCCGCCAACCTCTACGCCACCTACCCGGCCGACTTCCTCACCTACGTCAACGCCCCGATCGGGGGCGGTCAACCGCCCCCGGGACCGCTGCGTCCGCACATCGCCTGCCCGACGACCTCCGGGACCGGCGCGGAGGTGACCGGGATCGCCATCTTCGATCTCCTCAGCCTCGCCGCCAAGACAGGGATCGCCTCCCCCGCCCTGCGACCGAGCGAGGCGCTGATCGATCCGGAGTGCGCCGACACCTTGCCGCCGCAGGTCGTCGCCGCGAGCGGCCTCGACGTCCTCGCCCACGCCCTCGAGTCCTACACCGCCCGCCCCTACAGCCGCCGCCCCGCCCCCGAGCCCGGAGGAGGGCGACCGCTCAGCCAGGGCGCCAACCCCTGGAGCGACATCGGCTGCCGCGAAGCCCTCACCCGAGCGGGCGCCCTCCTCCCGCGGGCGGTCGCCAGCGCCGACGACCGTGAGGCCCGCGAGGGGATGATGTGGGCCGCCACCCTCGCCGGGATCGCCTTCGGCAACGCCGGCGTCCACATCCCCCACGGCATGTCCTACGCGATCGCCGGCCAGGTCCGCGACTACCGCCCCGCCGGCTACCCCGATCATGCCCCCATGGTCCCCCACGGCGTCGCCGTCATCGTCAACGCCCCCGCCGCCGTCCGCTTCACCGCCCACGCCTCCCCCCAGCGCCACCTCCAAGTGGCCACCTGGCTCGGCGCCGACACCCGCGGCGCCGCCCCCGAGGACGCCGGAGAAATCCTCGCCGCCCGCCTCATCGAGCTCATGCGAGCCGTCGACATCCCCAACGGAGCCAGCGGCGTCGGCTACCACGAGGACGACTGCCCCTCCCTCGCCAGCGCCGCGATCCTCCAACAACGGCTCCTCCAAAACGCCCCCTGCCCCGTCCATGAAGCCGACCTTCGCCAGCTCTTCCACGACTCGCTCCGCTATTGGTGAGTTCTTCACCGACGAGCAGGAAGAGCCAACGGAGGCTGCCCCACCGCGCTAGACCTCGATCTACTTCGCAGGCCCCACAACCCGGACGAGCTGCTCAGCCTTCGTCCTCAGCTCACCTTCGACCGAGAACTTCTTCGCAGGCCCCACAACCCGGACGAGCTGCTCAGCCTTCGTCCTCAGCTCACCTTCCTAGGAGGACGAGCTGGTGGGACGGGCGAGGGGGGACACCGCGAACGAGTCTAGGACGCGCGTCGACCCCTTGGGACAAGGGGCCGACGCGCGCTCCGACCTGTCTGAGAGAGTGGTGTCCCCCCTTGACCGGCCTTCGCCTCAGCCTCCCCCTACCCCAGACCTTCGCGCCCGAAGTGCCCCCCGAAGAGCAAGCAAGCCGCCCCCCGAAGAGCAAGCAAGCCGCCCCCCGAAGAGCAAGCAAGCCGCCCCCCGAAGAGCAAGCAAGCCGCCCCCCGAAGAGCAAGCAAGCCGCCACCC
>JAUHWG010000020.1 GCA_030424595.1 Polyangia bacterium | reverse complement strand
TGCGTTGTTGCACGACACTGGTCTCCGGCCAGGACATGGTGCCCATCTCACCACGACCTGCGACGATCGCGCGAGTTGTTACCCATGTCCTGGCATCAAGGTGTTACCCATGTCGTGGCACCGGACCCATCTTCTCGATGCGAGTTCGCGTGATCCATTGGGCTCGTTGTCGGTGTATCAATCGTTGACTGCGCGTCGGAAGCGACGCGTTGAGAGTCATGTGCACATGAGAACAGCAAGAGTGCGCATAGGGGCGGCATTGACATGAGGTTGTTACAGAAATTTTCCAATTCCATGTTTGCTCGCGATGTACCAGATAGGGTTGCAGTATTCGGTGGTGAACACTAGGCCAACTGCCGCAAGCGTTCCCGGGTGGAGAAGGAGTGAACCAGAGTCTCCTACAAGGGAAATTCACCTTTGCCATCAGTCGGCTTTATCTTGTACTGATCGGCAAAGTTGTAAGTTTTTCCATTGATCGTCATGGCAAAAGCCGCAATCGATGCACTCGATTTCGCCCATTCGGACGTTGGGCTTTGGGTGTTGAGATGCGCCACTGAACATGACCGGGAAACCCACCTCCACTTGGGTGAGCCACCCTGGACCGATGCCGCCGATGCCTCGGACCTTGGGGACCATATAGGACCCCTGTCCTGATGTTACGACTTTGGCCAGTGCGAAAAGAGGACCAACGATCGCGGCGCGAGAGCACAGGTCTAGCCCTGAACTAAGCGCTGCTGGGAGGCTTCCTCACGTAGACCTTCGCTCGAGACACGCTTCGAGGACGACGACCGCGTCGCCGCGGCGGAAGTCGAGCTCGAGCTCGTCGGTCGGCGCGAGGACGAGCTCGCCGCCGAGGTCCCCGCGACGGACGCCGATCGCGATCGTGCCCTGGGCGCGGAGGGTCGCCGCGAGGGCCCCAAAGCGGACCTGGTCAGGGGCGCGCGGTGTGACAAAGCGGAGCTGGGAGGCGCCCTCGCCGAAGATCTCATCGACCACGAGGCGAAGCCGCCGGCGGAGCACCACCTGGGCGAGGAGCCGGGAGAGGATCTGGGGGCTGACGACGACCTCCGCGTGGCCGGCGTCGAAGAGGTCGATGCTCCCGTCGTCGGTGACCTCGACGAGGATCGGCGGCGGGCTCTCGGGGGCGAGGGCTGTCCGGAGGGCCATGTAGGTCGCGACGGTGCGGGCGTCCGAGGCGTACCCGGTCGTCGGCCAGTCGCTGGCGACGAAGTAGACTCGATCGTAGGTGTGGGGTTCGACCGCCGCGAGGTGGGTCGGGATCGTCAGATCCCCGGTCCGGTGCGCGACCTGGAGCCGCTTGAGGTCGACGCCGTGCTCGCGGATGTCCGCCTCGCGTCGCTCCGGCGGGACGATCGAGAGCACGTCGGTGGTCCAGGACTCGTCTGTGTGGGAGTCGAGCTGGGCGAGCAGATCGGGGATCCGCCGGCTCCAGCCGAGGATCAGGACCCGGCCGCCGCGGGACGGGGGGTCGATCACGAGCTCGGCGGCGTCGAGCGGCTGGGGGCGCGTCGTCGTCACCCCCTCGCGCCACTCGGTCGCCTCGTAGGAGGGGGCGACGTAGACCAGCGCGTCGTCGGTCATCACCGGCTCGTCGCCGTCCGCGGTCAGGCGAAAGGAGGACTCGCCGGCGACGCCGAGGAGGATCGCCCCGGGGGTGCCGCGGATGATCTGGCGGACCGAGGTCGGCGCCCTCCGCCAGGTCCGGAGGAACATCGTGCCTCCTGTCCCATGGGTCAGGAGTTCGTCGAGGACGGAGGAGGAGCCGGGCTCGCGGAGGCTGTCGCTCAGGACCCGGCCGATGATCACGTCGGAGGCGAGCACCTCGAGGGGGCCGCCGTAGGCGAGCTCGGCCATCGCGACGCGTCTAGGGTCGAAGATCTCGCAGACGCAGGGCGGCAGATCGCCGCTCGCCCGGTGCTCGGCCGTGATCGCGCTCAGGGTCTTGATCACGGTCGCGTCGTGGTGGACCGCGCGCTCCGAGGTGGACTCGATCCCGGGGAGGACGATGCTCGCGGCGTGGAGCAGATCGACGCGTTCGAGGTGGCGGGGGTTTAGGGTGCTGCCGGAGCGGAGGACGAAGTTCTGCCGCCGATAGCGAGCGCCGAGCGCGGCCCGCAGCTCGAGGTCGTGCTCAGGGCCGAGCTCCTCGGCGAGGATCGCCAGGCGGAGGCTGCGGACCCCGCGAAGCTCGAGCCAACGGCTGAGCCTCCCCTCCGCCGTCACCAGCTCTTGGCAGACGATCCGCGTCCGGTTGGTCCAGCCGAGGATCGCCACATGGCCGGAGTGGCGGATCGGCGTGGTCCCGCGCTCGAGGCGGTTGAGCGTGTCGTTGAGCCACTGGGTGAGGATCGCGACCATCGCCCCCAGGAAGATGACGTAGCCGAGGATGGTCAGCACCGTCGACACGAGGCGGCGCCAGAGGCCGACGTCGTCGCCCAGGTAGCCGGGATCGGAGAGCCGGAGGAAGGCCCACCACATCGCCTCCGCGGGGCCTTCGCTCGACTCTCCGCCGGCGACCAGCAGGAGCCCGCCGACGGCGGAGACGATGCCGATCGTCGCGATGACGACGAGGAGCCGGTAGTGGGCCCCACGCACGAGGATACGCTCGAGGAAGTAGAGTATCCGGCGGTGGAGTTCTTCGTTCATGGGCGCCCTAGGTCGGCGCAAGACTACCACCGGGCCCTGAGGTCAGCCGCTCATCCCCGCGGGGTCGCTCCTTCTCGGGGCACCCGGCCGCCACTAGCGAGGTCGCGCCGCGGCCGGCTGCTATGTGTGGGACGCGGAGGAGTCGGCCGCTTCGGCCGGCCGCTCATGTGGAGCAGATGAGCGCGCCGTCCTCTTCGCCGCAGCTCTCATGCGGCGGGTTGCAGAAGATCTGCCCGAGGCAGTCGCACAGCGGCTGTCCTTGGCACTCGGGGATCTCCGGGACGCATCGCTGGTGGGTGCAGCCTGGCCCCTCGGTGATCGCACAGACCTGGCCCTCGCACAGGTCACAGCTCGGGACCCAGTCGCAGGCGGCGATCGGCAGGCACTCGCCGGTGAAGCACACGCCGTCGACCTGGGGCAGCGACCCCTCTTCGCAGTCGGGCTGGGGCGCGTCGCAGAGCACCTTGCCCTGGTCGCAGCTCTTGCCGCCGACAACGCAGACGCCGGCCTCGCAGCGGGCGCTGTCCAGCCCCCACTCCGAGCACTTGTCCTGCTTGCAGTTTCCGCCGCAGTTGCCGGGGCTCGTCATCGACGGGTTGTAGGCGATGCAGTCGCAGCAGTCCCCGGCGATGGTGCAGTCGGCGTCCGACTCGCACGAGTCGCCGAGGATCGCAGGGGCGCAGAGGTCGACATCGCCGGTGGTGCTGCCGGTGGAATCGCCGGTGGAATCGCCGGTGGAATCGCCGGTGGTGTCGCCGGTGGTGTCGCCGGTGTCGCCGGTGGTGTCGCCGGTCGAGGATGGAGCGGAGGTTGAGGTCGGGCTCGAGGTTGAGGTCGGGCTCGAGGTCGAGGTGCCGGAGTCGGTGCCGGAGTCGGTGCCGGAGGCGACCGAGGTCGACGGGTCGGTGCTAGAGGCGGTCGAGCTCGCGCTCGCGCTCTCGGAGGCTGCGGAGGTCGCCGAGGCGGAGCTCAAGGTCTCGCCGCTGCCGCCGTTGCAGGCGACTAGGAGCGCGCCGATCACCAGTGCGAGGGGGGCGGCGAGAGTCCGACGTCGTTCGTGAAGGTGCATGCTCCCGAGAGTAGCGCCGTCCGCACTGCGCCAGGGGTCGCCGAGCCTCCGCAGGACCTGCAGCTCAGCCCGGGTCGCTCGGCTCGGTCGAGGTCGGTCGAGGTCGGTCGAGGTCGGTGGGCGGCGGGTGACCGCGGCGAGCGGGGGGCGGCGAGCGAGGGGCTCAGGATCCCGGCAGGAATGAGGCGAAGTGGCTCTGGAGCTCGACGCCCTCGCCCATCAGCACCTGATCGCCCCAGCGCTCGAGCCAGAGCATCCGGTCCGGCTGGGCCCGGTAGACGTAGGTGGCGACGCGGGGGAGGGCAGGGCGACCGTGCATCCCGACCCCGGCGGCGCTGGCCTGACCGCGGCGCTCGAGGGCGAAGTCGTGGGGGCCGCGCTGGATGTGCCGCGGCGGCTCGCCGAGGAGGCCGTGACCGCTGACGGGCTCCAGGAGGAGCCAGCTTTGCAGGGCCGGCGAGGTGACCAGCCAGCGCCGACGATCGGTGTCGGCCATGACGACGACGACGGTCGTCAGTTGGCCCTCGCGCAGGGTCAGGACCCCCTCGATCAGGAAGTCACCGTCGAGCGAGGAGTCGCCGGAGTCGACGAGAACGACGTCGCCCTGGCGGAGGTCGGTCGGCGACATCTCGGGCTCGTCCGCCGCCTCGACCAGGGCACGCGGCGCGGGCTCGGCGGGCAGGCGACCCTGGAGGCGCTGGGCGACCCGGCTGCGGACCCGCTGGCTCGCGGCGTCCAGCGGCGGCTTGCTGTTGACCATCGCCCCAGCGGCCGGCAGCGCGAGGGGCTCGCCGCCGCCGTCGGTGAGAACGCGTCGACCGTCGCCCCAGTCGCGGAGGCGGCGGGCGGCGAGGATCCCGACCCAAAAGGCGCCGGCGATCGTCAGGGCGGCGACCAGTGATGCGACGGTGAGCATGGCGATCGAGCGGAGTCGCGGCCTCAGGCCGGCGACCGGCAGGTGATAGCACGGCGAGGGCGGGCCGTCTGGGCCCCCGAGGGGCGACCGCGGGCGCACAATTGTCCGCGGCCGGAGGGGCGCGCGAGGACGGGCGCTCCGCTCCCGGGCGGGCGGCGAGGATCGCCTCGGCGGCCCCGACGGGGCGGTCTCAGTGGTTGGAGAATGGGGCGCGCGGGGTGCGCTAGGCGGAGGAGAGGGGCCGCTTCGGGCGCGAAGGTCAGGGGGAGGGGTGGAGGCTGAGGCGAGGGCCGGTCGAGGGGGGACACCACTCTCTCAGACAGGTCGGAGCGCGCGTCGACCCCTTGGAACAAGGGGTCGACGCGCGTCCTAGACTCGTTCGCGGTGTCCCCCCTCGCCCGTCCTCCGCAGCTCGTCCTCCTGTGGAAGTGAGCTGAGGATGAGGTCTGAGCTGCTTCTCCACCGGTAGGAGGTCGGTGATGACGATCCAGGTCCGACGTGAACGTCGAGCGCTACGGGCGGCGGGCGAGGGCGCGGGTCTCAGCCTCCATGCCGGCGGCCGCGGAGACGATCGTCGTCACCATCATCGCCGCCGCGGCGACACGCCTCAGGCGCCGAGGTCGAGCGGTCTGCGGGCGCGGCCCTAGCATCGGCCTAGCCCCGCCTCTTGCGCGGCGGCCTGGGCTTGGGCGGGGACGCGCTGCGGGGATCCTCGGGCCAGGCGTGGCGGGGGTAGCGACGCATCAGCGCCCGCCGAAGGGTCGGGTAGTGGCGCTCCCAGAAGCCGGCGAGGTCGGTGGTCACCTGGACGTCGCGGCGGTTGGGGGCGAGGAGGTGGAGGACGAGCGGCACCCGCCCGCCGGCGATCCGCGGGCCCTCGGCGCTGCCGAAGAAGTCCTGGAGGCGCGACGCGATCGACGGGCCCTCGCTCGGATCGAGGCTGTAGGTGATCGGCGCCTTGCGGCCGCTCGGGAGGTGGACGTGGGTCGGGGCGAGGCGGTCGAGGCGGTCGCCGACGGCGCTCCGCAGCCGCCCGTAGAGGTGGCTCATGAGGTCCGCGCGGCGCAGCTCGGCGAAGGAGGTCAGCCCTTCGCAGAGCTCGGCGAGGAGCGCCCGCGCGGCGGCGTCGCCCAAGACCGGGATGGTCGGGTCGAGGGTCGCCGCGAAGGTCGTCCGGGCGCAGAGATCGGCGAGGGTCTTGGGGTCGTCGACGAAGCGCTCCGGTCCGGCGGCGAGCGCCGCCTCCGCGAGCACCTCGTAGGCCTTCGCCGGCAGCTTGCGCAGATCGGAGGCGTCGAGGACGAGGCCGCCGTAGCGGAGCTCCGAGCGGCCGATCACCCGCCCGCGCTCGCTGTCAAAGCGGAGCTCCTCGCGCTCCTCGATCGAGCCCGGGTAGAGGTCGACGAGCCACTCGGGGTCGATCGCCGCGGCGCTGAGGATCCGCGGCTCGGAGGGGCCGGGGCCAGCGCGTCGCTCCTCGATCGCGAGGGCGACCGCCCAGGGGGCGCTGCGGACAACGCAGGACTCGGCGAGCCGGGCCGCGCCGCCGTCGGCGAGGACCAGGGTTCGCATGTCGCCCTCACCGCGGGCGAGGCCGACCCGGTCGGGAAAGCCGGCGAGGAGGGCGACGCAGAGCTGCTCCTCGCGCTCGGCGAGGGACATTCGCGGCGTCCTGGCCCCGAGCGGGCGGCCCCTGTCGGCGATCCTCTGGAGCTGCTCGCGGACCCGCAGCGCTTGATCGCAGGCGGCGGGCGAGAGGCCGAGGCGGCGGGCCGAGTCGCCGCCCTGGCGGCGGCTGGTCTCGAGGTCGGAGAGGTCGACCAGGACGTCGGCGTCGGCGTCGATGGTCGCCGGCCCGCGGCGTGTTCTCAGCCCTCGGTCGCTGAGGATCGCGGCCGCTCCGGCGGCGAGCTTCTGGGCGCCCCGGGCGGCTCCCTCGACCATCACGCGGGCGAGCCGCGGGTGCAGCGGGTAGCGGAGCATCGCCCGCCCTGTGGGGCTCAGCTCCCCCTCCTCGGTGGTCGCGCCTAGGCGGAGGAGGAGCGTCTCGGCGGCGGTCATCGCCGCGGCCGGCGGCGCCTCGAACCATGGAAACGAGGCGATCTCCTGGATCCCGGAGGCGTGGAGGTCGAGGAGCGCCCCGGCGAGATCGAGGCGGGCGAGCTCGGGGGCGGTGTGCTCGGGGCGACGGTCGTGGTCGAATTGCGAGTAGAGGCGGATGCAGCGGCCGGGCCGGGTCCGCCCCGCGCGGCCCGCCCGCTGGGTCGCCGAGTCGCGGGCGATCTTGACCACCTGGAGGGTCGGGATCCCGGTCCAGGGGCTGACGGAGGCCAGCCTGCGCAGGCCGCTGTCGATCACCGAGGTCACGCCGTCGATGGTGACCGAGGTCTCGGCGACGTTGGTCGAGAGGATCAGCTTGGGCTGGTCGGCGGGGCGGATCGCCCGGTCCTGCTCGGCGGGGGAGAGGTCCCCGTGGAGCGGGACGATGAGCGCCCCGGCGTGCTTCGCCAGCCCCTCGCAGGCGGTCGCACAGGCCCGGATCTCCCGGGCCCCGGGGAGAAAGACGAGCGTGTCGCCGTCGAGCCCGGCGTCGACCAGCTCGTGGAAGGCCCGGAGCACCCGCGAGTCGAGCTTGAGGCGCTCCGCCTGGGCCCCGCCGCGGTAGTCGATCTCCACCGGGAAGGCCCGCCCTGCGCTCGTCCGCCGGGTGCAGCCGAGGAACTCGGCGATCGGCGCCCCGTCGAGCGTCGCGCTCATGACGACGATCCGCAGCTCCGGCCGCGACGCCCGCTGGAGGCGGCGGAGGAGGGCGAGCGCGAGGTCGCCGTCGAGGTGGCGCTCGTGGAACTCGTCGAGCACCACCATCGCCACCCCGGCGAGCTGGGGATCGTCGCGCAGGCGGCGGGTCAGGAGCCCCTCGGTGATGAAGCGGATCCGGGTCTTCGGGCCGACCTTCGAGTCAAAGCGGACCTGGTAGCCGACGCGCTCGCCGACCGCTTCGCCGAGGAGCTGGGCGACCCGGCGGGCGGCCATCCGCGCCGCCAATCGCCTGGGCTGGAGGACCAGGATCTCGCCGGCCGGCGCGTCGGCGGAGCCCGGCCCGGGCGGGAGATCTGCGAGCCCCGCGCTCAGCAGCGCGAGCGGCACGCGGGTCGTCTTCCCGGCGCCAGGCGGGGCCTCGATCACCAGCGCCGGGCAGCTCCGCAGGTCGTCGATGATCGCGTCGACGATCGCGTCGATCGGCAGGGGCGGGCCGGGGAGGCCGGCTGGGCCCTTTGGGCTCGTGGGGCCGGCGGGGCCCGGAAGATCGGTGCGCATCGCCCCGTGGCTCTACCACATCTGCGGTCGGGGCTCGCAGCCAGCCCTCGGCGAGGTTCCTCGGTGCGGGTCCTCGGTGTGGGTCCTCGGTTTGGGTCCTCGATGTGGGTCCTCGGTGTGGGTCCTCGGTGTGGGTCCTCGGTTTGGGGTCCTCGGTTTGGGGTCCTCGGCGAGCTCGTCGCTCGCCGCGAGCTCGGGTGTTCGTCCGCGACGTCCGGGGATTCTGGTCGCGGCCGAGCTTGACGGCCGTCGGTGGGGCGACGCACTCTGGCGCCCCCGTGAGCCCCTGTTCCCTGGCTGAGCTTCCGATCGGCGTCGACGCTCGGATCGTCGACGTCCGCGGCGCGGACAGCCTGCGCCTGCGCCTCCTCGAGATGGGCTTTGTCCCCGGCACGGCTGTGCGGGTGATCAAGCGGGCCCCCTTCGGCGATCCCCTGGAGCTGCGGCTGCGGGGCGGGCACATCTCGCTGCGGGCGGCCGAGGCCGGGCGGGTCGAGGTCGAGCCCGCGCCAAGAGAGCCGGCATGAACGCGGTCCCCTCCGATCCCGGCGAGCCCCTCCGCCTGGCGCTCTGCGGCAACCCGAACGTCGGCAAGACGAGCCTCTTTAACGGGGTGACGGGGGCGCGGCACCGGGTGGGCAACTACGCCGGTGTCACGGTCGAGCTCCGCGAGGCGGATCTGCGCGCGGATCTTCGAGCGGAGCTGGGGGCGGGCGCGGGCCCGAAGCTCGGGGAGGGGCGGTCCGTGACGATCGTCGACCTCCCGGGCACCTACAGCCTGACGCCGATCGCCGAGGACGAGGCGGTCGCCCTGCGGGGCCTGTGCGGCGAGCGGCTCGAAGACGGCGATAGCGACGCGAGCGCGAGCAGGCCGCCCGACGCGGTGATCCTCGTGCTCGACGCGGCGAACCTCGCCCGCAACCTCTACCTCGCGGTGCAGGTGATCGAGCTGGGGAGGCCCCTCGTCATCGCCCTCAACATGATCGACGTCGCCGCCGAGGCGGGGATCGAGGTCGATCCCGAGGTGCTCAGCCGCGAGCTCGGCGTGCCGGTGATCCCGACCATCGGCCGGACCGGCGAGGGCGAGCTGGCGCTGATCCGGGCCGCGGTGATCGCCGCCGACGGTGAGCTCCCGGCGAGCCCGACCCTAGTCGCGCTCCGCGAGCGTCTCCTCGGGGCGAGCGGCGAGGCGGGGGTCGACGGGGCGCTGGCCTCGCTCGCGGCGGTGGCCAGCCCTGCGGCGGCGCGCGGCCTCCTCGGCGCCCGCGCGGCCGGGACGATCGAGCTCCTCGGGGCGAGCGCGACCGCGGTCGCGGCTGCGGAGGCGATCGCGAGCGACGTCGCCCTCGACGCGGCCTCCGCCCTCGCCATCGATCGCTACCGCGAGGTCGACCGCCTCGTCGCCCACCTAGGTCTGGGCCGAGCCCCTGACGGCGGCGCCAGCTCGACCTCGAGCGCGCCGGCGATGGACCGCTCCGAGCGGCTCGACCGGGTGCTCACCCACCGCCTCTTCGGCCTCCTCATCTTCATCGCCGTGATGGGGCTCCTCTTCACCTCGATCTTCGCCTGGGCGGAGCCGGCGATGGGGCTCATCGAGGAGCTGATCGGCTGGCTGAGCGGCGGGGCGCGGGGGATCCTCGGCGACGGCGTCTTCACCGACCTGGTCGTCGACGGGGTGATCGCGGGGGTCGGCAACGTCCTCGTCTTCATCCCCCAGATCGCCCTCCTCTTCCTCTTCGTCGGCCTCCTCGAGGACTCCGGCTACATGGCCCGGGCGGCCTTCCTGATCGATCGCCTGATGGCCAAGGTCGGCCTCCACGGCAAGGCCTTCGTCCCCCTCCTCAGCGGCTACGCCTGCGCGATCCCGGCGATCATGGGCACGCGGACGATCTCCTCGTGGCGCGATCGTCTGGTGACGATCCTGATGATACCGTACATGAGCTGCAGCGCGCGCCTGCCGATCTACGTGCTCTTGATCGCCGCCCTCTTCCCCACCGAGCAGGCGGTCGGTCCCTTCAACGTCGGCGGGCTCATCCTCCTCGGGATGTACCTCCTGTCGACGATCTCGGCGCTCGCCGTCGGCGCGATCTACAAGCGGACGATCCTCCGCTCACCGACGCCGCCGCTGGTCCTGGAGCTGCCGCCCTACCGCCTGCCGCGCCTGCGCAACACCCTGCTCCTCGTCTACGACCGGACGATGGACTTCGTCCGTCAGGCGGGGACGGTGATCCTGGCGATGACGGTGGTGCTCTGGGCGCTCCTCTCGTTCCCCAAGCCGCCGGCGCCGGCGGACGCTCCGGGCCAGGCGGCGACGATCGAGGCGGCGGACACGGCCGACGGAGGCGACGCGGCGGACGCAGCGAACGCGGCGGACGCAGCGGACGAAGCAGACGCGGCGATCATCCACTCCTTCGGCGGTCGGGTCGGCCTCGCGATCGAGCCCGCGCTGGCGCCGATGGGGCAGGACTGGCGGATCGGCATCGCCATCCTCGGCTCCTTCGCCGCCCGCGAGGTGATGGTCTCGACCCTCGGCCTGGTCTACGGGATCGAGGGCGCCGACGACGACGATCGGCCGCTGCGCGAGGTGCTGCGCAGCGCCGAGAACGACGAAGGGGGCCGCCGCTACACCCCCCTCGGCGGCCTCGCGTTGATGGTCTTCTACGTCTACGCCTGCCTGTGCATGTCGACGGTCGCGGTGGTCCGCCGCGAGACCCGATCCTGGCGCTGGCCGATCTTCATGTTCCTGAGCATGACGATCTTCGCCTACGTCGCCGCGGTCGCCGTCTACCAGGTGGGCTTGCTCCTCGGCTACGCCTAGGAGCCCGCGGTGAGAGCCCCGCGCGCTCGCGCAGGCCTACGCGACCGCTAGCGCCGGAGGGGTCCTGAAGGCTCGAGCGGAGAGAGAGCGCGTGCGCATCAACCGCGAGGCGACCCCTGAATCCCCGAATTCACCGCTTAAGAGCGCGCGTGAGGGTCCCCCGCGGCTCAGCGATTGACGGGGAAGGTCCTCTCGTGGTCTCAAGGGGGCGATGCTCCGGCGTTGGTGGCTGATCCCGTGCGCGCTCGCCCTGACCTGCGGCGACGCTGAACCCGTCGGCGTGGTGATCGACGGCGAGCGGATCCCGGTGATCGACATGCACCTCCACCCGGGGGACTGGGACGGTGTCCCGCCGGACACCCAGGAGTTCCTCGCCGAGCGCTTTCCCTGGCCCTTCAAGCTCAACCCGGGGCGCCTCGCGGAGACGACGCTCTCGGCCGACGGGATCGTCCGGGAGCTCGACGCGGCGGGCGTCGACGTCGGCGTTCTCTTCGCGGTCTACGCTCCGCGGACGGTCGGGATCGCCTCGAACTCGCTCGTCATCTCGGCCGTCGCCGAGCATCCGGATCGCTTCCTCGGCCTCGCCAGCCTCCGGGTCGACGACTGGCGCAGCGACGCGAGCAAGGAGCTGAGTCGCTTGGAGGACGCCCTCGGCGCGCCGGGGATGGTCGGGGTCAAGCTGGCCCACGCGCATATGCACTTCCGGATGGACGACCCCGAGTATTTTGGGATCTACGAGGTCGCCGGTCGCCTCGGCAAGCCGGTCTACCTCCACACCGGCAACAGCCCCTTCCCCGGGATCGCGCAGGCCCCCGAGTACACAGACCCGGCCTACCTAGAGCCGGCGATCGCCGCCTTTCCCCAGACGATCTTCATCCTCGGCCACCTCGGCTACGACTTCGTCCGCGACGAGATAGGCGAGCTCGACACCTGCATCGACCTCGCCCGCCGCTACCCCAACGTCTACCTCGAGCCCAGCGCCCTCGGCTCGGCGGGCAACGATCCCGACGGCGAGATCCTCCTGACCGCCTTCGAGCGGATCAAGGAGGGCGAGGTGATCGACCGGGTCATCTACGGCAGCGACGGTCCCCAAAGCCCCGGCTTTGTCAGCGACTACCTGCAACGGACGGTCACGGCGATGGAGGGCGCGGAGTACGACACGGAGGAGATCCGGGCCGTTCTCGCCGGCAACTTCATCAAGGTCTTCGGCGCGGAGGCGGGTCGATGATCATCTCTTCCCTGCTCGGCGCGTCGCTCCTCCTCCTCGCGGAGGAGGCCCCGGCGCCCACGGCCCGCGACGCCAGCGCGCCGCTCGAGGCGGCGTCGACCGACGACGGTGCTGCGCCGGCGTCTTCCGACACGCCGGGCAACGCTCGGGTCGGCCATGGACGCGGACCCGCGGGGGTGCCGGCGACCTTCACCCGGAGCACGGCCCTGCGCGCGCGGATCGGCGTCGAGCCCAGCGCCTTCGAGGGGGCCTCGGGGGTCTCCTCCGAGGGTCGTTGGCTCGCCAGCGCCACCGCGGGATACCCCTGGTGGGGGGTCCGCCTGCAGCTCGGGCTTCGCCACGGCCTCTCGCCGCTGGTCGAGGTCCAGACCGCGCTCGCCCGGCGCTGGCGCCCGGCGGCGGGCCTGGCGATGCTCTGGGTCAACCTCCCGCGCCTGCGGATCGGCGGCGAGGCGCTCCTCGGCTGGCTCTTCCAGTCCGGGGAGCTCGGTCGTCGCGGCCCCAACGCGGAGCTGCGGGTCCGGATCGCGGCGCCTCTGCGCAGGGTCGCCCCCTACATCATGCTCGGCAGCCAGCACACCCTCCTCGCCGATCGGACGACGGTGATCCGCGCCGCTGGCGAGGAGCGCTCCTGGTCGCTGCGCGGCGAGTGGACCGGCTGGGGCACCGTCGGCGTCGCCGTGCCGATCACCCGCCGCGTCGGCCTCGACCTCGGCGTCGATCTCACCTGGGTCGACGCCCCTGAGACGATCGCTATCCCAGGGGCGCACGGGGGGATCATCATCGGCGGCTTCCGCCAAGATCCCGGCGCGAGCAAGAAGCGTAGGAGCCGCGGCAAGAGTCAGAGCCGTACCCAAAGCGGCGACGCCGCGAGCGCTCGGGCTGCGCGGGTCATGCCCCCCTACGCGCACACGGGCGCGAGCCTCGACCCCGTCTCTGGAGGACCTTCGCTATGAACCGCCAGGCTCCTCAGCGTCGGCTCGCGGCCGGCCTCGCCGCCATCGTCAGCCTCCTCGCGGGCATCTGCCTGGGCGCCTGCGTCAACGACGACACGACCCTCTACGAGGTCAACCTCAGCGGCACGATCGACGTCGCCGAGGGGGAGCCGAGCGGAGGTCGGGTCCACGTCGAGGTGCTCCACGCCCGCTCCGGCGCGGGGACGCTCGCCTACCCCCTGCGGCCGATCACCGACCTCGAGCTCGATGGGCTCGGGGAGTTCGCGGAGTCGGTCCTGGTGCCGATGGAGAACGGCGAGGGCCTCGTCGTCTACGCCTGGCTCGACCGAGACGGAGACGGTGCTCTCTGCGCTCCGGGAGCTGCTCCCGAGCCCGCCGGGATCATCGAGCTCGAGGACTTTCCGGCGCACGAGCTCGAGGTGGAGCTCGTGCTCACCGAGCCCTGCGCCGGGCCAGAGATCCTCTACCCGTAGTCGGGGGCGCTGAGCCCTTCTCTGCGCCGCGAGGCCAGGTCCAGCTCCTGGGCGCGCGGCTGGTCGGTCGACCGCGACGCCGGCGACGACGTCAAGTTTGCGCTGGGTGTCGCGAGCTGGCGCCCGTACTTCGACGGGGTGGGAACGATCGTCTTCGGAGTCCTCCTCTCCCTCCACGCTCTCATCCACCTCATGGGGTTCGCGAAGGGATTTGGCCTGGCCAAGCTCGACGCGCTGACGCTGCCGATCAGCCGGACCTGGGCGCTCGTCTGGCTCCTCGTCGCGATGTCCCTCCTCGCTGGTGCCGCAGCACGGGCGCTCGGCGCAGCCTCCTGGTGGATGATCGTCCTGCCGGCTCTGGTCGCCTCGCAGGTCGTGATCATCGTCTTCTGGCAGGACGCGAAGGCCGGCACCGTCGCCAACCTGATCATCCTCGCCGTGGTCCTCGCGGGGGCCGGCCGCTGGCGCTTTGAGCGGAGCGCCGCCGAGCAGCTTGAGGCCGTCGCAGGCGCGCAGGCGCTCGACGAGCCGCCCCTGCGCGCTGATGAGCTCGACGGCCTTCCGCCGGTGGTCCGGCGCTGGGTCGAGCGCTCGGGGGCGGTGGGCAAGCCTCGTCGGCGGATCGTCCACCTCGCGCAGCGGGGGAGGATGCGGACCACGGAGGAGGGCTCGTGGATGCCCTTCGTCGCCGAGCAGTGGATCACGCCGAGCTCGCCCGCCTTCGAGTGGATCGTCGACGTTCGGGCCGCGCCGGGCGTGCACCTGCTCGGGCGAGACGACCTCTTCCGCGGCGAGGGGAGGATGCGGATCGAGCTCTTCGGCCTCGTCGCGGTGGCGGACGCGTCCGGGCCGAGGATCGATCAGGGGGCCGCGCTGCGCTTCCTCGCAGAGCTGGTGTGGTGCCCCGCGGCGGCGGTCGAGCCCTATGTCCAGTGGCAGCAGCTCTCGGAGTCCAGCGCCCAGGCGACCTTCATCGCCGGAGGCCTCGAGGTCGAGGGGGTCTTCTCGTTCGACGAGGCCGGCGACCCGAGCGAGTTTTGGGCGATGCGCTATCGCGATGACGAGCTCGAGGAGTGGACGATCGCGATCGGGCCCGCCGCGCCGCTCGGCGACGACGGCATCCGCGTCCCCGTGCGCTCGCAGGTCAGCTGGACCGCCCAGCGAGAGGGCGCTGAGCCCTGGGCTTGGTTTGAGGTCGAGCTCCTGAGCGTCGACGCCGATGGACGCGGGCCTGCGAGGCTCCTCGCGCAGCCGCCCCACGAGTGACCAACCGCTTGTGCTGCTCCTGGCGCATGGGCCGAGAGCTCCCCTGTGTAGGGGGCGAGCGACCTCCGGTGAAGAGGGGGCTGCCGGATCGACGGAGCGACGGAGCGACGGAGCGACGTCCTTCACCGTGGAGCCCCGACGATCGGCGGTGATAGTGTCAGGGCGGAGTATGTCGATGCATTTTCAAGCGAAGGTCATCACGGTGCTCGCTGCGACCTCCCTGGTCCTCTCGGCGGCGTGCGGGGATGACGGTGAGGCGAGCTCAACAGCGACGGTGACAGCGACGGCGACGGCGAGCGCGACGGCGACGGTCACGGGCACGGGCGAGGCGACCGAGACGGGCGAGACGAGCGAGACGACGGCGAGCAGCGATCCGACCACCGGCGCGAGCGAGACCTCGACGGCGAGCGAGACAGCGACGGAGACCGGGACGGCGACGGAGTCGACGACGGAGGGGACGACGGAGGGGACGACCGAGGGGCTCGGCTGCGGCGCCTGCGATCAGCCAAACCAGAGCTGCGTCGACGATGTCTGCGTCACCTCCTGCCAGGGGCAGGATCCGGATCCCTGCGCCCCCGGTCAGGTCTGCGATGTCTTGAGCGGCGAGTGCCAGGACGCGGGCGCGACCTGTACGCTCTCCGGCGCCAGCGAGGTCTGCGACGATCAGCTCTGCGGCCCCGGCAGCGTCTGTGACGGCCAGGGCGCCTGCATCGCGGTCGCGCCCTGCTCCGCCGTCACCTGCACCGACGAGGGCGCCTGCTGGGGATCGCTGTGCGCCTGCGAGCGCGAGGTCGAGTGCGAGGAGGCGAGCGCCGATCTGCTCAACGGTCCCTTCGCCAACGACATCGTCGGCATCGACTTCGCCGACGACTGCAACGCCTGGTCGGTGACCTTGAGCGGCGGCCAGGAGTTCCTCCGGCGGATGACCCCAGGCGGTGAGCTGTCGACCTGGGGCGGGATCGGCGACTACGATCAGGGCGAGGTCCGGGTCCTGCGCAAGCTGACGATCCCCCAGGCCAAGCTGCCGCCGGAGGAGCGCTTCGCCGCCGAGGCGCCGCCGCCGGTCGCGGTCGAGGGGCTCGGCGAGGTCGCCCTGACCTACATCTGCTGCCCGACCTGCGGCAGCTGCAACAACAACCCGAGCGCCCGCGGCGTCGCCCGCCTCGACGAGGCGAACATGAACATGCCGCTGCCGATCGTCCTCTTCGCGGAGGCGACCCAGGGGATGGGACCCTTCGCCAACAAGTGGCTCGACGGGGGACCGCAGGGCCTGAGCTGGGGCGAGGATCGGATCCTCTACGTCGGCAACCAGACGGCGAACGGCGACTACAACTCCGCGGACCTGGAAAAGGGCACGGTCGACGTCGAGTACAAGTTTGACGCCAGGGTCACCGCGAGCGCGCCGATCTCCTCGGTGCACATCCTCGTCGGGCTGATCGGCGGCGGCCTCTATCGCTTCAACACGGCGACCAAGGAGGCGGAGTTCGTCGTCGACCTCATGAGCGACATCACCAGCCTCAGCCACGACGCGTTCACGGGGGACGTCTACGCCAGCCTCGCCGACCTCGACGTCGTCCGCGTCCGCCCGTTTACGGGGGAGGTCAGCGACTTCGCGACGATGCCGAGCAAGGGGCGGGTCGCCGTCAGCCCGAGCGGCAAGCTCTGGTTTACGCCGGTGAAGTACGTCGCCCCGGGGGTCCTCAGCTCATGGGACCTGCCGGCTAGCTTCTAGGGAGCAGCTGGGAGGGCGGCTGAGCGCCGCTCCGGCGCGGCCGGGGTGCTCGGGCGTTCCTCTCCAGGCCGGCGGCGTTTACGTCCGCTTTGCGTGCTGAGATCAGGGGCTTGAGTCGCCTGGCGCAGGATGCTCCCTGTCGCCGAAATGAAACCCCCTCGGCGCCGGAGAGAACCCACCATGACCCGTTGGATCGCAGCCCTAAGCCTCCCCCTGACCCTCGTCTTCGCCGGTTGCGATAGCGAGCCCGAGTCCCCGGACGAGCGCGCGTCCCAGGAGGAGCAGGCCCCCGAGGAGGCTCGCCATCAGGGCAAGCACTCGCCGACCGAGCGACTCTGCGCGAAGATCGAGTGCACGGACGGGCAGGAGGTCGCGCTGGACGAGCTCTTCGCGAAGCATCGCCCCGCCAAGGGCGATCGCAAGGCCCACCACGAGGAGCGTCAGGCGGAGATGAAGGCGCTCGGCGAGGCCTTTCGCGCCGGGACCCTGACCGCCGAGCAGCTCCAGGCCCATCATCAGGGCATGGAGAAGATGATGGAGGAGGCCGGTCGCTCGGGCCTCTTTGTCGAGCTCCACGCGCTCCTGACCCCGGAGCAGCGCGAGATCGTCGCTGACGGCGTCGAGCGCCGTGGACTCCACTTCCTCGGCGGCAAGCACGGCAAGCACGGCAAGCGCGGCAAGCACGGCAAGCGCGGCAAGCACGGCAAGCGGGGCGAGCACGGCGAGCACGGCGAGCACGGCGAGCACGGCGAGCGGGGCGAGCACGGTCCCGACGGCGAGCATGGCGAGCGCGGTCCCCACGGCGACCGGGCGGAGATGATGGTCTCGACGCTCTGCGCCAAGGTCGAGTGCACCGACGACCAGCGCTCGACCCTCGAGGTCAAGGCCGAGGCGTTCGGTGACGCGCGCAAGGCTGAGCGCGAGGGCGACAAGGACGCGCACCGGGCCGCCAAGGCCAAGATCGCCGCGGCGTTCCGCAGCGAGAGCTTCCAGGCGAGCGACGTCGACGCGTTCATGAGCTCGATGAAGGCGCTCAAGGGCTCACCGATGGCTGACATCGCGCCGATGGTCCTCGAGCTCCAGGCTCTCTTCAGCGCTGAGCAGCGCGGGATCATCGTCGACGCGATGGACGAGATGGGCCCCTTCGGCATGGGCAAGCACGGCAAGCACGGCAAGCGCGGCAAGCATGGCGAGCACGGCAAGGACGGCAAGGACGGGGATTGCGGCGAGCACCCCGACGTCGACTAGTCGGCGAAGCTCGTCGGCGCTCGCGGGGCCTGGTAGGTCGACCCTGCGCATCGCCGACGAACTATGTTCTAGGCCCTGCGTTCTAGGTCCTGTGTTCTAGGTTCTGTGTGGAGAAGCCCGTGGCGCTGGTCGCAAGACCGCCGTCACGGGCTTCGCTCGTTTCGGCGAGAGGAGGGTCCGCGGCCTCGGCTGTCGTGGTCCCCGGCGCGGTCTGGAACCAGTGACAGGAGGGGAGAGGACAAGAACGCGCGACCTGTCCCGGACCGAGGCGAAACGCTCGACCTTGTCGGCTCGTAGCGCTCGCTTCTTCCGGCGCTTCATCGGCGCTCCTGTGATCGCGGGTGGGCCCGTGTGCTCTGGCTGTGGGCCAGCGCTCACCGTCCTCGGGTCCTCATACACAGCTTTGCGCCTTGCCCCGGAGGTAGCGCCTGATCGATGGTGGAGCCACCACTCCTGTGGCAAAGGATCTCCCCCCGTGTCGCTCTACCGAAGAACCCTCGCACTCCTGCTCACCACACCACTGCTCTACCCAGCCCTCGCTGTCGCCGCGCCGGCCGCCGCGACCCCGGCGGAGACAGGGGCCGCCGCCGAGCCGACGGCCGAGGCCGCGGCCTCCGCCTTTGATCCGAGCGGCTGGATGTCGGCGTTTAAGTCGATGCTGACCGACAACGCCATGGTGGTCGGCGAGCGGATCCTCCTCGCCCTCCTCCTCTTCATCGCCGGTTGGTTCGTCGCCAAGGTCGTCGCCTACGGGATCTACCGGGTCCTCTGCAGCACCTCGATCGACAACAAGATCGCCAAGAAGCTGCGCCTCGGGGTTCTCCTGGAGGAGAGCGACCCCAAGGGCTCCGCCGAGAAGGACGGCCTCGAGCGCTTCATCTCCTCCATCGTCTACTACCTGTTGATGCTCCTGGTGATCGTCGGCGTGCTCGAGTACGCCGGCCTCTCCCAGGCTGCGGGGCCGATCCAAGGCCTGGTCGACACCGTGATCCAAGCCCTGCCGCTGGTCGGCAAGGCGATCGTGATCCTGGTGATCGCCTACTTCGCCGGCACCCTGCTCTCTAAGCTGATCTCGCGGGGCCTCAAGGCGCTGCGGGTCGACAGCCGCTTCGCCGAGCTCAACGCCGAGTCGGAGAGCGGCGACGCGGAGAAGGCCAAGCCCTTCAGCGAGCACGTCGGCTCGGTCATCTTCGCCCTGATCATGATCGTCGGCCTGGCCGGCGCCTTCGAGGCGCTGCAGATCTCGGTGATCGCCGGGCCCCTGCACAACGCCCTCGACCGCCTGATCGGCGTCGTCCCGTCGCTGGCCTTCGCCGCGCTCCTGCTCTTCGGCGGCTACATCCTCGGGCGGGTCGTCCGCTCGGTGCTCGCCAACGTGCTCGACTCCCTCGGCCTCAACCGGATCGTCGAGAAGATCGGTCTCGACAAGATCTTCGGCCAGGCCAAGGCGAGCTGGGTCGTCGGCACCGCGGTGATGGGCTTCATCATCCTCCAGGCGTCGATCGCCGCCTTCAACGAGGTCGGCCTCGTCACCCTGAGCGCGCCGCTCACCGAGATGATGAGCCGCTTTTGGCTGATCCTGCCGAGCGTCGTCGTCTCGGCCGTGGTCATCGCGGTCGCGGTCTTCGCCGGTCGGATCCTCCGGGGCATCGTCGCCGCCGGTCTCCGCAACCTCGGCTTTGACAGCCTGATGGCCAAGCTCGGCTTCGCCAAGATCGCCGAGCGCGAGGATCGCCTCGGCGAGCCGAGCGAGCTGGTGGGCTTCCTGGTCCAGGCGGGGATCATCCTCCTCGCTGTCGCCCAGGCCCTCGCCAACCTCCAGCTCGACACCTGGGCCCTCTACGTCAACTCGCTGCTCGCCTACCTGATCAAGCACGTCTTCGTCGCCATGGCGGTGGTGCTCATCGGCCTTGGGATCGGCAACTACGTCCGCGACGTGATCGAGGCCCGGCAAAAGGGCGAGGGGCAGCGCTGGCTCCCCGAGTTCGCCCGCTACGTCGTCCTGATCCTCGCCTTCACCATGGCGATCCGTCAGCTCGAGGTCGCCGAGGACTTCGTCCTCCTGACCTTCGGCCTCCTCTTCGGCAGCCTCTGTCTCGCGGCGGCGATCGCCTTTGGCATCGGCGCCCGCGGGGTCGCGGGCGAGATCGTCCGCAAGCGCTACGAGGAGCTGCAGGAGGAGGAGAGCGCGAAGGCTGGGACCAGCGCCGGCGGCAGCACGCCTCCGCCGACCCCGGGCTCCGGTCGCAGCGGCCTCTTCAGCCGGCCTGACCGCTAGCCCAGCAGGCGGAGCTCGCCCCGGCGAGCTCCGCGACTGGAAAGAGCGACAACAAGCAGAGCGGGCCTCCGATCGGGGGGCCCGCTCTTCGTTTGTCGGCGATCGCCTCTCGCCCATCACGGGTCGAAGCGGCCGGCCTGACCGCGAGCGCAACAGGGCGAGCTCCGCGACGGGAGAGGGCGAAGAACGAAGAGAGCGGGCCTCCGATCGGGGGCCCGCTCTTCGTTGGTCGGCCTTTCTCTCGGGGCCGAGAGGAGCCAGCTAGGAGCGTCGCCTTCGCGGCTGACGATCCCCGGTCGTCGTCTCGCCTCGTCCCGGCTCAGTGCGGGCCGTGGCCGTCGTGCTCGTCGTGGGGGTGACCGTGCTCGAGCTCAGAGGCGGTCGCGGAGCGGATCCCGACGATCTCGATCGAGAAGCAGAGGGTGATGTCCGCGAGGGGATGGTTGGTATCGATGATCACCACCTCGTCACGGATGTCGACGATCCAGATCGGCGTAAGGTTGCCCTCGTCGTCCTCCAGGACCAGCTCCATCCCCGCCTCGAGCTCGGCGTCCTCGGGGAACGCCTCGCGGGGGATCGGCCGCAGACCTTCGGGATCGCGGACGCCGTAGCCGTCTTCGGGCTTGACGGTCGCGTCGAAGGAGTCGCCGCTCTTGTGGCCGGTGAGCTGCTCCTCGAGCCCGGGGACGATATTCTCGGCGCCGTGGAGGTAGGCGAGGGGCTCGCCGGGCTCAGAGGTGTCGAGAACCTCACCATCTTCCGTGCGGAGGGTGTAGTTGAAGCTGATGACTTTGCCATCGCTGACCACGTCGGCGGTGCTTTGGAGCATAGGGGGCTCGGTATCACCCCTCCCGCGCGCGATCAAGCGAAGCCTTGCGATCGGCGCGCCCGCAGGGGTAGACCCGACGCGCGCAGATCCGCGAAGAGCGAGCCCGCGCGGCCGCTTCGAGGGTCGTGGCCCGACGACCTCGGGTCCTCGGCATTGCAGGGCTGCGAGCCGACGAGCCGACCCCGCTCGCGGCGCCCGGACGATCCCATGATCAAGTACATCGGCTCCAAACGTCGGCTCCTCGGGAGGATCTTGGCCGCGATCGACGGGGTCGAGGGGGCGCGCTCGGTGATCGATCTCTTCTCGGGGACCTCGCGGGTCGGCCACGCCCTCAAGCGCGCCGGCTACCGGGTGCTCGCCAACGATCACAACGCCTACGCGCACACCCTCGCGACCTGCTACGTGAGCGCGGATCTCGACGAGCTTCGGGCCGACGCCGAGCGGCTGATCGCCGAGCTGCAGGCGCTCCCGGGGAGGCCCGGCTACATCACCGAGACCTTCTGCGAGCAAGCGCGCTTCTTCCAGCCGGTGAACGGCGCGAAGATCGACGCGATCCGCGGGGCGATCGCCGACAAAGGGCTGACGCCGGAGCTCGAGGCCGTGCTCCTCGTGTCGCTGATGGAGGCCGCGGATCGGGTCGACTCGACGACCGGCGTGCAGATGGCCTACCTCAAGGGGTGGGCGCCGCGCTCCCATCGTCCGCTCGAGCTGCGCCTGCCGGATCTCCTGCCGCGGGCCGAGAACGGCAAGGGCGAGGCCCATCGCCTAGAGGCCGCCGAGGCTGCGGCCAAGCTCCGCGCTGACGTCGTCTACGTCGACCCGCCCTACAATCAGCACTCCTACCTCGGCAACTACCATATCTGGGAGACCCTGGTCCGCTGGGATCAGCCGGAGGCCTACGGCGTCGCGCGCAAGCGGATCGACTGCCGCGAGCGCCAGAGCCCCTTCAACTCGAAGCGCCGCTGCGGCCAGGCCTTCGCCGAGCTCTTCGCGGCCATCGACGCGCCCACGGTCGTGGTCTCCTTCAACAACGAGGGGTTCCTCGCCCGCGACCAGCTCCTGGCGCTCCTGGGGCCCTGGGGCGAGGCGGAGGTGATCGAGGTCGACTACCGCCGCTACGTCGGCGCGCAGATCGGCATCTACAACCCCAAGGGGGCGAAGGTCGGGGCTGTCTCGCACCTCCGCAACAAGGAGCTGCTCTTCGTCGCTGGGCGTGGGGCCGCGGCCGCGGCCGCGGCTGCTCGCGCCTATGTCCCGGCCTGAGCGGGCCTGAGCTCCGGGCCGAACCTCGGTGAGCCTTGTGCGGTGCGGCCGGCGAGCTGTGTGGTCGTCGCCCGGAGAACGACACGACGCGAGAGAGACCGGGGTCTCTCTCGCGTCCCTTGGAGAGCGCGCGCTCTCGTATCCTAGCCGGCCTTCTTCGGGCCTGCGGGGCGCGGGACGCCCTTCGGCTTGGCCTTGGCGCTGATCGGCTTGCCACCGCCGCGCGCCCCGTCGACCCGCTGACCGTCGGCGTCGAGCATGACCACGCCGCCGTCGCCGAAGAGCTTCTCCTCGGCGATCTTCTCCAGGTCGTCCTTGATCACCGAAGCGTCGCCGACGACGAAGACGACGAAGTCGCGCTCCTGCAGGTGATCGGTGGCGGCGCGGTGGACCGCCGCGGGATCGACCGCGCCGACCCTCGCGGTGTAGCCGTCGTACCAGCCGAGGTCGAGGTCGTAGAACGAGAGCGACTTGAAGGCGAAGAGCGTCCGCGTCGCCGTCGAGAAGCGAGCGGGCAGGGCCGCGATCGCCCCGGCCTGCTCGCGCCGCAGCTCGTCGTCGGTCGGCGGAGCCTCCCGCATGCCGCGGATCTCCTTGGCCACCTCGCGGAGCGAGGCGCCGGTGCTGTCGGTCCGCACCGAGGCGCCGGCGGAGAAGCTCGAGCCGTTGCGGGCGTAGCTGAAGCCGCCCCGACCGCCGTAGGCGAAGCCCTTGTCCTCGCGCAGGTTCATGTTGATCCGGCTCGAGAAAGATCCGCCGAGGATCTGCGCCATCAGGAAGGTCGCCTCGTAGTCGGGGGCGGACCGCTCGGGGCCCGGGTGACCTATCGAGATCACCGACTGCGCCGCGCCCGGGACGTCGACCAGGAAGATCGAGCCGGACTGGGGCGAGGCCTCGGGGATCTTCTTCGCGGTCGGGGCCTTGCCCTTCCACTTCGCGAGGCGCTCGCCGAGCGAGCGTCGGACCTCCTCCTCGGTGATCATGCCGACGATGAAGAGGCGAGCGCCGTCGGGCTTCAGCTGCGACGCGACCCGCTTGCAGTCGCGGACGCTCACCGGGTCGAGCGTCTTCTCGGTGTCGATGTGACCGTAGGGGTGCTTGGGGCCCCAGGCGAGGGCCGGGTAGACCCGCCTGGAGATCGACGCGGGGGTCGCCCGGGCCTGGACGAGCGACGCCTTGCGACGGTCGCGGAGGCGGTCGAGGTCCTTGTCGCGCAGCCCTGGGGTCATCAGCATCTCGACGAAGAGGTCGAGCGCCGGGTCGAGCTGGGCCTTGAGGGTGCGGGCGCTCAGCGACGAGCTCTCGCGGCCGGAGGAGGACCAGACCTGGACGGCGTAGTCGGCCTGAGCCTCCTCCCAGGCGATCTTCTCCAGGCGCTTGGTCCCCTCGTCGATGAGGTCAAAGCAGAGGTCGTTCATGCCGGCGCGGTTGGGGGAGTCGTTGACCTCGCCGAGGTTGAACTCCATCGTCATGTAGACCGTCGGCAGGCTCGTCTGCGAGACCAGGAAGACCTCGAGCCCGTTGTCGAGCTCAAAGGTCTTGATCGCCGGAAGTTGGAGGCTGGCTATCGGGCCAGGCGCTGGCTGCTGGCCGCGGAAGGGCTCGTCTGGCCAGGTCGTCTCGGCGACCGGCTCGGGGGCGACGACCGATGGGGACTCGGTCACAGGCTCGATGCTGCTCGACACCTTGCAGGCGGCGAGGGCGATGGTCGCGAGGGCGAGGGCGATGACGCCCGACTGGTGCTGGATCCGGTGTTGGCGCTTCATCCTTGCTTCCTCCGCTCCGCAGCGCCCCGCGGGCCCTTGGTGGTCGTCGTGTTCATGCTCGTCTTGGCCTTCGTCTTGGCGTTCGCCTGGGCGCCCTTGATGGGCTTTCCGCCGCTAGGGCCCGGCTTCGACCCCGCCGGGCCGGCCTCTTTCGGAGCCGGCATCGTGATGATCTCGGCGCGGGGCTTGGCCAACCATGCCTGCGCCGCCTTTTGGATCGAGGCCGGGGTCAGGGCCCGGATCTCCTTGAGATAGGCCTCTGTGTAGTCGGGGTCGCCGGTGAAGTGGTTGAACGCCTGCAGGCGCTCGACCCGGGACATCAGCTCCTCGAGCGACCAGACGAAGCTGGACTCGACCTGGACCTTGACCCGCTGGAGCTCAGCGTTGCTGATCGGCTCGCTGAGCGCCCGGGCGATCTCGTCGTTGACGATCGACTCGACCTTGTCTAGCGACGCGCCCGGCTTGAGGTCGACGACCACGTGGAACTCGCCGGAGAAGCCCTTGCCCCACTGGTACGACATCACCCGCTGGGCGAGCTCCTCTTCGACGACGAGCGTCTTGTAGAGGCGGCCCCAGCCGTTGTCGGCGAGGACTGTGCTCAGGGCCTCGAGCTCGATGTCGCCGTCGCCGAAGGCCTTCGGGCTGTGCCAGGTGTAGTGGAGCCGGACCAGGCGCGCGAAGGGATCGGCGATCTCCTGGCGGACGTTGGCGGTCAGCGGCGGCGGCAGGACCTCTTTCACCTCGGGCCGCGGCAGCGCCGGGAAGGAGCCGAACCACTTGTCGATCATCGCCTTGGTCGCGCCTACGTCAAAGTCGCCGGCGAGCGTCAGCGTCGCGTTGCTCGGCACATACCACTGGGTGAAGAAGTCGCGGACGTCCTCGATCTTCGCCGCCTCCAGGTCCTCGTGCCGGCCGATCGTCAGGTAGCGATAGGGGTGCCCCTCGGGGTAGAGGGCCGCGGCGACGGCGAAGCGATCGAGCCCGTAGGGGACGTTGTCGTAGCGTTGCCGTCGCTCGTTGCGGACGACCTCCTGCTGGTTCTCGAGGCTCTTCTCGTTCAGCAGATCGAGCAGGTAGCCCATCCGATCGCTCTCGAGCCAGAGCGCGGTCTCCAGGTGGTGGCTCGGGACCGTCTCGTAGTAGTTGGTCCGGTCGGAGTTGGTCGTCCCGTTGACCCCGGTGCCGCCGATCTCGCGGAGGATGTCGAAGTGAACGTCCTCGCCGATGTGCTTGGCCCCCTGGAACATCATGTGCTCGAAGAGGTGGGCGAAGCCGCTGCGCCCCGGGACCTCGTTGCCGCTGCCGACGTGGTACCAGAGGTTGACCGCCACCTGCGGCGACGTGCGATCCTGGTGAAGGATCACCTCGAGACCGTTGTCGAGCTTGTAGCGTTCGAATTCGATGTTGACCGTCGGTGCGGCATCCTTCGCCTTGGCCCCAGCAGACAGCGTCGAGGTCGACTCGGGCGCTGCGCTGGCTGGGGTAGAGACGAGGGCCAGGCCGACGAGCAAGCGTAGAGCGATCTTGCTGCGGACCATGGGGCGCAGCTTTGCTCATGGCGCAAAAACCTGCAACCCTTGGAGGGGCGGGGAGTTCCCGGCGCAGAGAGGGGCTTGCGGAGGTCGACACGTGCTCCCTCGCGGGCTCGCGATCCCAGCGGCGCTGCGCTGGGACGACGCCCACCGATCACGTGATCACGCGCTCGAAGTGCAGGTCCTTGTCGATCGGGAAGGAGACCTTCGCCTGGACCCCGACCCCGAGCGTGATGATCTTGGAGCCATCGGATTGTCCGTAGAGGACCTGGAGAGTGTACGAGCCTGGCGGCAGAGCGCGGAAGGCGAAGCGACCCTCAGCGTTGGTCATGGTCTCGCGGGTGCCCTGCAGGCAAGTGCACTGGAGAACGATGACCGCCTCCGCGGCCGGCTTGTCTGCCGGGGCGTCGAGGACCGTGCCGACGATCTCGGAGCCCTCATGACCCGCCTCGACCGGGCTCATGACCACGGTGGGCTTCGGCACCGGCGCGTTCGCCTGGAACAACCCCGCCGCGCAGGCGACCGAGAGCAGGCAGAGCGCGAGCGCGGCCCCTGTCTTCAGCGTCATGCGCCGAGTATGGCACGGGGGAGGAGCGCGGGGCTGAACTACGGACAAGTGTCCGGCACACAGACATCGATCGTCCCCTCGAGCGGGTCGCCCCCACAGGCGCACGTGCCCGCGATGTCGGCGCAGCGGAAGTCGTGGAAGGTGGAGAGCGTCCGGCAGACCTCCCCTGCGTCGCAGTCGCTGTCGGAGCTGCAGAGCGGTCGCAGGCATCCGCTCGCGGCGATGACGTCATCGCAGCCCCCACAGCCGAAGCCTTCTGTGCACACATAGGGGGACGCACAGTGAAACCGAGGGTGCTCCGGGCACTCTTGGTCCGCTGCTGTTGATGTGCCCTCCGTCGTCGAACCTGCCGAACCTGTGGATGTCGTCGTCGACGTCGTCGACGTGCTTACCTCAGCGAGGGTCGTCGTCGCCGACGTCGACGACGAGCTCCCGCCCGCGGTGCCCCTGTCATCGGAACCACAAGCAATACCCAGGGCCGCACCGACGACAATGCCGGCACAGGCGCGGAGAACCGCGGATGCTTGTATAGAGAAATCCAGGACGCGAGGATACAGGCCTGGCGGATAGACCGCTAGCGTGGGCGAACCAGGTCGGCGCGCTCTCGCTCGACACGGCGAGGCGGGCGATGAGGGGATGATCAGCGGTTTGCTCGCCGAGACGCGCTTGCGCAAGCCCTTTTAATGAGCCTGAGCCTGAGCCTGAGCCTGAGCCTGAGCCTGAGCCTGAGCCTGAGCCTGAGCCTGAGCCTGAGCCTGAGCCTGAGCCTGAGCCTGAGCCTGAGCCTGAGCCTGAGCCTGAGCCTGAGCCTGAGCCCGTGGACGACGATCAGCCTGCGTCCGGGCTTGGTGCCGAGGCGGCACGGACTGACATCCGGCTGTGCTAGCCTCGTCCCATGCGTCTGAGCGCGATCTGGCTGCCTGCGCTCGCCGGGATGATGTGGGGCTCGGCGTGCGGCGAGCGGGTCCGCGGTCCGGGTTTTGTGATCTCCGGCGCCGAGGAGGGCAGTCGGATGCGCGGCACCCCCTGCGGTGACGTGAACGGCGACGGCTTGGAGGATATTCTCGTCAATCTCTTGGAGGCGAGGCCTGGGCTGGGAGCGTTCCTCGTCTTCGGCAAGAGCGACGAGGAGCCGGTCGACGTCGCGGCGATCGCCAGCGGTGAGCCGGGGAGCGAAGCGCTCGGTCGGGCGATCGAGCCAGGCTTTCCAGAGGCGTCTTCGTTCTTCATGGTCCCGATTGGCGATATCAATGGGGACGGCCTTGCCGATCTAGCCGCGTTGAGCCAGCTTGCTCACGACGAGCCTGGTGGAATTTCCGCGATTGATGTGATCTACGGTGGGCCGGCACTGCCAAGCCCCATGCGGCCCGCGGAGATCACGGCCGGAGATGGAGGATTTCGGGTGGAGGCTCCCCCTGATACGGGTGCCAGCGCTCGCGCTGTCGGCGACATGGACGGCGACGGTTTTGATGATCTTGCGATCGGCTTCAGCAACTACGACATCGACGTACACTACTTTGTCTATGGAGATTCGGAGCCCCTCTCGCCTACCGTGGAGCAGTTGAACGCGGGGATCGGGGGCTTCTCGTTCCGCAGCGAGTGGCTGCGTCGAGCGGGCGACGTCAACGGCGACGGCCATGATGACTTCATCTCGCTCATCTTTGGCAGCTACTACCATGGCGGCATTGCACACATCGTCTTTGGCGGCCCCTCCTTTGGCCCCGAGGCGCTCAACCCCGAGAGCGCCGGCGCGACGATATCCTTCTCCAGTCAACGGATTGTCTCAGCGTTCGACGCTGGAGATGTGAACGCTGACGGCTTTGATGATGTTGTCTTTGGCGGCTACTCCGGGGATATCGCCTATGTCGTCTTTGGCGGTGCGGATATGGTCTTGTATGACACTGGAGAGGGGTACAATAATGGGCCATCCGACCTGGGGGATCGAGGCTACGTAATCCAGATTGGAGACCCTTTCTCCGGTGGCGAGGTGTTTGGTCGGGGGGAGATCGTCCCCGCGGGTGACGCGAATGGCGACGGCCTGGATGACCTCGTCATCCGCGGCAAGGACGGGACGTATCTCGCCCTCGGCAAGAAGGACACAGAGACTTTGGTTCTCCGCGACGAGGGACTCTCTCTGGACGATCTGCCGCTAGGGAAGCACCTCGGCGTCGTCTCGGGGGTCGGGTCGATCCGCGGCGACGGGTCCAAGGACCTGGTGATCTCGGACCCGGACGCGAAGGTCCGCGGTGAAGAGCAGTCGGGGCGGATCTTCGTTCTCTTCGATCCCTTCGATCCCGACCTCGCGGACTAGCACGCCCGGCGGCGCTCAGTCCTGCTCGCGCATCTTCCCCATGCAAAAGCGCAGCCCCTCGCGGAGGTTCGCGCGGGTCGTGATCGAGGCTAGCTCGACGCCGAGGCCGACCATCGTCTGGGCGACGTGCGAGCTTATCCCGGTGATGATCCCCTCAGCGCCGAGGAGGCGGATGCTCATCAGCAGGCGGAGCAGGTGGCTCGCCGTCGCGGTGTCGATCGCGTCGACTCCGGTGAGATCGATGATCGCGAAGCGGGCCCCCGTGCGCGTCACCTCGTGGAGGAGTCGCTCCATGAGGCTGTCGGCGCGCTGGCTGTTGATGAAGCCGATGAGCGGAGCTGTGAGGACCTTGTCCCAGACCTCGATGATCGGCGTGGAGAGCTCCTGGATCGCCTTCTGCTGCTCCTTGATGGTCTCGAGCTGGCGGGTGAGCTCGCTCTCCCGCTTGATCTTGTCCGAGATATCCAGCGTGATCCCGGCGACGAAGTCGACCCCATCGTCTGGGCCCGCGAGCGGGATGTACCAGTTCTCCCAGAGGATATCGTGCTGCACCGACGTGCTGTGGCTCCGCTCGCCGGCGAGCGCCGCGCGGATCTCCGCGGTAGAGCCGTCCGGGTAGAGGTCGAAGATGTTGAGGCCGAGGAACTGATTGCGGGTGAGGCCGACAGTCGCGAGCGCTCGGCCGTCGTGATAGACGAAGAGCCCTTCGGTGTCGATCGCCCACAGCGCGATCTCGAGGTGCTCCATGATCGCGTGGAGGAGGCGACGCTCGATCCGCCCCAGGGCTTCGTCCGCGGGCGCAGGGTGGATCGCCCCGTGGAGAGAACCGTCCGCCGCGCGGCGGGCTCGGCAGCGGAGCGTCAGACCGTCCTTCGCCGCGGGAAACGTCAGCTCTCCGCCCTCACCGCTCGGCTCGAGTCGCCCCAGGAAGTCGGTGAGGCTGGCGCGGTGGTCCTCCTGAGCGAGCTCGACGAGGCTGCCCAGCTCTCCGCCGAAGAGCTCCGCGAAGGCGGCGCTGCGGCGACGGATCGTCCCGTCGCGCTCGGCGATGTAGAGCATCTCGGCGCACGTTTCAAAGAAGGTGTCGAGCGCGTCCATCGACACGAGTGTACGGGTACCGCCGCATGGGTCAATCGGCGGATCGCGGCGTTGAGGTCGGGAGTGAGCGCTTTGGGTGTGCGCTCCCGAGCCTCCGGCGACCGTCGGCGCGAGGAGCCGCCGCGACGGTGTGAAGGGTCCGCACGGTGAGCCGTCATCCCAGGATGGGATCGGGCCCTTCGCCGGGCCGACGACAGACGGGTGTGCTCGACCTCGTCGACGACACAGGAGGAGCGCTGCGCCACTGCGTCCCCACGAGCAGGTAGACTCAGGGCCATGCGCTTGTCGGTGAACATCGCTCTCCTTGTCGCGCTCGTCGGCGCTAGCGTTCTCGTCGCGGCCCCAGCATCGGCGTGCTCGTGGGGGAGCTGCACCTTCAGCGCGCGCTGGTCGGCGGTGTTCCTCAAGACACCTTCGCCGCCCCCAGGGATGAGCGCGCTCGTCTTCGACGTCGATACGGGGGGCTCGCTCTGCGTCGACTCGATCGCGCCGCATGTCGAGCTCGCAGTGTCGCTCGACGGGGTTGAGGTGGGCGGCGCGTTCACCTGGCTGGGCGGCGATACGCTCGTCTGGCGACCTCAGGAGCCGCTCCCGTCCGGGGCCGAAGGGATCGCGCGTATCGTCGTCGACAACGCCGCGCTCGGACCGACGAACGGCGAGAGCGGGTTTGGGGAGGGTCCTTGCGGGCCGGAGCTCCTCGAGGTCGAGCTTCCTTTCACAGTCGCGGGAGACGCATCGTCCCCGCTCCCCGCTCTGCCGCCGCCGCTGGTCGAGCTGCGCACGAGGCCGATGGACAGATCCTTCGCTGGGATCACGTGCTGTCCGGGGATCGTCCCGCTCTACCAGGATGGCGACTGCGTCGGGGGCGTCTACTGGGAGGAAGAGGGGGGCTGTGCGCACCTCTACGAGGAGACGCGCTTCTACGGCTCGGGCCCCGCGCAAGCGCTGCCAGCTTCGGTCGAGAAGCAGGTTTGGTACCAGCTCTACGCCGATGACGTCCCGGTGGCCGGAGGCCGTGATGCGCGGGCGCTCTACTTTCAGCGAAAGGGCGGCGCCTGTGCCACTCTGGAGGCGATCCACCTCGGGACCGGTGAGGTCGTCACCTCGGCGGCGGCCTGCCTAAGCCCCGCGGAGGCCGCGTCCCTCGGTCCGCACGCGCTGGCGCTCGACGACATCACATGTCCTGAGAGTCAGATCTGCTCCGACGACTGGTCGCCGGAGACATGCGCCCCGCTCGATCCTGAGAACTTTCCGCCGCCCCCTCCCCTCACCGGGGATACGAAGCTCTCGCCGGACTGCGGCGGTCCGGGGGGGTCCTCGTCATGGGTCGAGATCGACGTGGAGGCCGAGGAGAGCGAGGACGACGACGGGGCTAGCGGGGGCGCTGATGATAACGATGAGGTCGGCTGCGGTTGCCGCCAGGGGTCGCCGGGTTCGCTCGTCTGGCTCGGGTTCGTGGTTCTCGCGCTAGGCCTTCGCCGCCGGGGGGCGTGAAGGCCTGGGGAGCCGACGTTGTTCTTGGCGCAGTTGTCGGGCCAGGTGTCGGGCCAGGTGTCGGGCCAGGTCTCGTCGTCCTGGTCGTGGGTGGTGAACTCGGGCGCGCTGGGGTCATCAGAGGGACCGCGGGCTGCGGATCATCGCGCTCGCTGCACGGGCGCGTCGTCGCGGCCGCCTACTTCTCGCGGATATAGAGATAGTTCGACTCCACGGACACCGTAATGTTGCTCTTCCACGAGTAGACATTGCCGTTAGAGTGGAGCATCGAGAGCTGATAGCAGTTTGTGTACCACCAGCCGCCGTTGAAGCCGACGTTGTTCTTGGCGCAGTTGTTGGCCCATACGTCGTTGTCCTGGTCGTGGGTGGTGAACTTGGCGCCCTTGATCGGCGTGACGATCTCGGAGTAGCCCATGACGGGGGTGGCCCAGTTGATCTTGTACTTGCCGGCGCCGTCGCTGATCGTCATGTTGTTCATCCGCAGCTCGTCGGCGCTGTCCTTGAGGAAGAACACGTTGAGCAGGTGCATGTCGGTGAACTGGTGCCAGCGCTCCAGGGGCATCCAGTAGACCCGCGACTCGGGGTCGGGGGAGCCGTAGCCGTTTTGGGTGTAGTCCTCCCAGGTGCCCATGTAGACGGCGGCCTTGTCCTCGGCGGTGAGGCCCGCCTTGACGGTCTTGCCGAGGAGCATCCAGCCGCCGTCGTCGGTGGTCATGTCACAGTAGACCTCGAGGGGCTCGATCGGCCCCTCGGCGTCAAAGTCGACCAGGTAGAGCCCGTCTCCAGCGCCCGGATCGGCGGCCTTGATCTGCTTGCAGCTGGTGGCAAATTCGCAGCTCAGGACGCAGCCGTCGCTCGAGACGGCGTTGCCGTCGTCGCACTCCTCGACGTCGGCCTGGACGAAGCCGTCGCCGCAGGTCGCGGCCTCGCAGGTGCTCGGGCACGCGTCGGTGTCGACGTCGTTGGCGTCGTCGCAGGTCTCGACCCCGGCCTGGACAAAGCCATCGCCGCAGGTCGCGACCTCGCAGGTCGAGAGGCAGTCGTCCTCGTCGCTGTCATTGCCGTCGTCGCAGGCCTCGATCCCCTCGTTGACGAAGCCGTCGCCGCAGGTCGCGTTGAGGCAGGCGCTGGTGCAGGCGTCGTTGTCGTCGCTGTTGCCGTCGTCGCACTCCTCGCCGTCGTCGACCACACCGTCGCCGCAGGCTGGATCGCCGGTGGTCGTGTCATCGGTGGTGGCGCCGGTCTCGGTGGTCTCGGCGGTGGTCGGCGCGTCGGTGGTGGTGTCGTCCGCGGTCGTGCCAGTGGTCGTGTCGTCGGTGGTGCTGCCGTCTGTGGTGGTCGGCGCCGTGGTCGAGGTGGTCGGCGAGGTCATCGTCGACGGGTCGAGGCTCTCGCCCGTCTCCTCGTCGGGATCCCCACAGGCCCCGAGAAGAAGTGCCCCCACGCCGATCCATCGAAAGCCACACCGAATCATCCATCGATCCTGGTCGGCGGCGCGCGGGCCTGCAAGGGTCGATTCGGCGCTCCTATGGCCGCCAATGCGGAGGTACGGCGCTGCCGACGTCGGGCTGGCCAGGTGAGCGCGGCGGCGGACGTGCGCTGTGCTAGTGGTCACCTGCCTATGTGCACGCTGCTCTTCGCCTACGACGTCGCTCCCGCGCACCGCCTGGTGGTCGCGGCCAACCGTGATGAGGCCTACGGGCGGCCGACCGCTCCTCTCTCGACCTGGTCGGACAGAGAGTCGGTGATCGCGGGGCGCGATCTCGAGGCCGGCGGCACGTGGATGGGCCTGACCCGGAGCGGGCGCTGGGCGGCCCTGACCAACGTCCGGAGGCCGGGTGAGGTGTCTGGGGTGAGGTCCCGCGGGGAGCTGGTGGTGGACTTTCTGGAGGGAGCGGGTGGGGGATCCGCGATGTCGTACCTCCAGGGACTCGCGGAGAGAGGGGGCCTCTACGGCGGCTTCAACCTGGTCGTCGCCGACCGAAGCGGCGTCTTCTACTGGTCAAATCGCGCCGAGGCCCCCCCGTCGGCGGTCGCCCCGGGGATCCACGGGATCAGCAACGCTGGCCTCGACACGCCCTGGCCCAAGGTCGAGCGCGGCAAGGCTGCGCTCGCAGCTCTGGTCGCGCGCGGCGAGGTGACGACCGACGATCTGCTCAGGCTCCTCAGCGATCGTCAGGGCTACGCCGACGCCGAGCTCCCGGACACGGGGGTCGGGATCGCCGTCGAGCGAGCGCTCGCGCCTCTCTTCGTGGCGATGCCCGACTACGGGACCCGCTCCTCGACGGCGCTCCTGGTGGGTCATGACGGGCGGGCGTCGATCTCGGAGCTGACCGTTGAGCCAGGTCCTTCGAGGCGAGTCGACCTGACGATCGACCTGACGATCGACCTGACGATCGACCGGGCGATCGACCGGACGATCGACCTCCGGTAGTCTCAGCGCTCAGGGCCGCAGGAGGCTGTGGTGAAGGTCCGGTGTGGTCTCGCGCGGGGGGGTCGACGGCTAGCCGCGCTCGCTGTCGCGGAGGTCACGGCCGACGCCCAGCCAGAGGGCGAGGAGCGGCAGGAGGCTGAGCGCCCCGGGCAGGCCGAGGAGGAGGCCGAGGTTGGTGGCGCCGGTGTAGGAGCCGGCGGCAGCGTCGCGAAGTCGGGGCCAGGCGTGCTCCCAAAGCGGGTTGCCGTGCTGCGGGGCCTCGGGCGCGCCGGCTGCCCCGAGGGTCATCTGCGCCGCCGAGATCAGGGCGAGGAGGGCGACCAGGCGCGGGACCTCGCGCAGGGCCGGGGCGAGGCCGAGGCAGAGGAAGGGGAGCATCGGCACGCAGTGTCGGGGGCCAAAGGCAGCCCCCCCATCCCACATGTAGTAGCCAGCGTTGAGCAGGAGGAAGTAGAGGCAGATGAGGAGCGAGACCGCCGCGATGCCCCGATCTCGGCCCGCGAGGCCGCGGCTGAGGGCGTCGCGGACCAGGCCCCAGGCGGCGAGGATGAGCACCGGCGCGAGGTAGAAGAGGCCGCGGTAGCTCGAGAAGAGCAGGGTGTAGAGCACGGAGGGATCGGGCGCGCCGATGCCGTAGCGGACCTCCATGCCCTCGGCGAACTCCTCGAGGTAGACGAAGTCGTAGCCGGTCTTGAGCGGCGAGCCGAAGGCCGCCTGGTGGTAGAGGCCGAGCACGCCCGCCCAGGGGAGGCCGCCGGCGATCGTCCACAGCCCGCCCCTGCGCCCGCCGAGGGCGAGGGCGAGGGCGACGAGGAGGAGCACCGGGACGGCGGCGGTGTACTCGCAGAGCACGGCCCAGCCGAGACATGTCCCTGCGGCTAGGTAGTGTCGCGGAGCGCGGGCGTAGACGATCGCGGCGAGGGCCAGCAGGAGAAGGTCGGCGGCGAGCTGATGGCCGTAGAGCGCCGTGCTGTAGACGAGCGCTGGGGTCGCGAGGCCGTAGATCAGGGCGAGGGCGAGGGCCCGCCCGCGATCCCCCGCGAGCCTGCGCAGGGCGAGCAGGTAGAGCGCGGCGACGCCCGCTACCGCCAGCAGCGAGGTCGAGAGGAGGCGGCAGAGGTAGAGCGCGAGCCGGTAGGCTTGGTTGTAGCGCAGGCGCTCGCCCTCGCCGGGCACGCCGCGCTCCTGCGCGGGCTCGCCATCGGCGGGGCGGGCCCTCTGCTCGGCGCTCTCGGCCTCGTCACCGGCGCCCGCGAGCGGGGCGGTGATCGGCACGACCTCGGCGAGGGGGAGCTCAGCGCCGAGGGCCCGCGTCACCCCGTAGATCCCGGCGTAGATCGGCAGGGCGAGGAGCGAGGCGCCCGGGGCCTTGTCGCTGTAAAAGCGGCCGTCGCGGCGGCTCTTGTCGCCGGTGGTGTGGTGGTAGGGATCGATCGCCGCGCTGCCGGACTCGACGAGGGCGCGGGTCAGGGCGAAGCGCGAGTTTTGGTTCCAGGCCGGCGGCCCGACAAAATAGGCGTAGGTGACGAAGACCGCGAGCAGGGCCGGCAGCAGGCGCCGGTGATCGCGGCGGAGGAGCGCACGAACACCGAGCCTTCGCTCGTCACCGCCGCCCATCGTCGACGAACTCAGCGCTCCCAGGCGGCGGCCCGGTTGTCGGCGGCCTGAGCGACGAGGTCGGCGAGGTGGCTCCGCGAGCGCTCGGCGGCGGCGGCCTCAGGGGCCTGGGCGAGGCGCTGGAGCATCTGCCGGGCGCCGGTGTAGCGGCGGCCGGGATCGCGGTCGAGGTTGCGACGGACGATCTCGCTGAGCTTGGGCGAGAGCCCGGAGACCCGCTTGGTCGGGTGCGAGATCTCGAAGCGGACGATCGCGTCGATGGTCCGGAGGTCGTCCTCGGCCTTGAAGCAGCGCTGACCCTTGAGGATCTCCCAGAGGACGACGGCCATCGCGAAGAGGTCGGTCTTCTCGGTCGCCGGCGCCGCGGCGACGATCCGCTCTGGGGCCATGTAGGCCCGGGTGCCGACGTGGACGGTGTCGTGCTCGGGGGCGAGGAGGGTGCTGTAGGCGGTGTTGAAGTCGGTGAGGAGAACGTTGCCGGTCCGCGAGAGGAGGACGTTGCTCGGGGCGATGTCGCGGTGGAGGATGTTGAGCGGGGTCGACCTCTCGGTCTCGGGGTCGACGTCGGCGAAGCTGTGGACGTAGTCGAGGGCGTCCGCGAGCTGGCCCATGATGTAGACCGCGGTCTCCTTGCTGAGCGCCCGCGGCTCGGCGTAGTGGCCGAGGAGCTCGGCCAGGTCGACGCCGTCGATGTAGTCCATGATCACGTAGCGCGCCCCGTCCTGCTCGCCCTCGCCGTGGGCGCTGGGGATCGACGGGTGGTTGAGGCGCTTGAGGAGCTCGATCTCGTGGTCGAAGTTGGCCCTCAGGAGCTTGTACTCGTCGCCCTGGCCGGGGAGGAGGATCTTGACGAGGTAGGCGGGGGCGAGGTCGTCAGGGTCGTCAGCATGCCGGGCGAGCACCATCCGATGGGTGGTGCTGCGAGCCTTGAGCGGCCGGACCAGGCGAAACGTCCCGAGGTTTCGGAGCTCCATGGTGTCCGCAGTGTGCAGGGTGGAGATCTCCTTGTCTACCGCCCGTCTCGGCCTTGTGTGAGTCTTTCATCGGCGAAGCGTCGGCGCGTCAGAGCCGCGGCATGGCGGCTGCCGAGGCTCGCGAGGAGCTGCTACAAATGCTCCGCATGTCCGCCTCGCCGCCTCCGGTGGTGGTCTTGGGCGCTGGCCTCACGGGTCTCGCCGCCGCCTACCACCTGCGCACGCCCTGCCTCCTCGCGGAGCGCGAGTCGATCGTCGGCGGCCACGCCCGCAGTCGTCGCCGCCAGGGGCACACCTTCGACGTCACCGGACATTGGCTCCACCTCCGCGACCCCCGGACCCGGCGCCTGCTCGCCGACATCAGCCCGGCCGACGCCTGGGTGGAGGTCGAGCGGCGGACCTCGATCTTCGCCCACGGCGCCCGGGTGCCGTACCCCTTTCAGGCCAACCTCCACGGTCTGCCCCTCGAGGTCGTCCGCGAGTGCCTCGTCGAATTCATCGCCGCCCGCGAGGCCGCGGCTGTCGGCGCTCAGGGGTCGCCGCGGACCTTCGCGGAGTTCGCGGAGGCCCGCTTCGGTCGCGGAATCGCCCGTCACTTCTTCGTCCCCTACAACCGCAAGCTCTGGGGCGCCGCCTTTGATCGCCTGGACGCGAGCTGGGTCGATCGCTACGTGCCGACGCCGTCCGTCTCCCAGGTCGTCGGCGGGGCGCTCGGCCTGCCGCAGGAGGGGCTCGGCTACAACGCCCGCTTCCTCTATCCCCGGGCCGGCGGGATCGATGCCCTGCCGCGGGGGCTCTCCGCGGCGATCGAGGCCCGCGCTCCCGGGACGATCCGCCGCGGGTGCGCGGCTGAGGAGGTCGACGTCCGCGGTCGTCGGGTCAAGCTCTCGGGACAGGCCGACTGGCAGCCCTACAGCGCGCTCATCTCGACCCTGCCCCTGCCGGAGCTTGTCGCTCGGATCGCCGACGTGCCGGCGGAGGTGCGCGAGGCGGCGGCGGCCCTGAGGTGGATCGGCTGGCGCTACCTCGACCTCGCCAGCAAGCGCCCGGCGCCCGCGGACTACCACTGGGTCTACGTGCCGAGCCCGGCGCTGCCCTTCTTCCGCGTCGGCGTCTACTCCAACGCGGTCGCCAGCATGGCGCCCCGCGGCGCCTCCTCGCTCTACGTCGAGCTCAGCGATCGCGCGGGCCCGGTCGACCTGGCGGCGATCGCCGAGGGGCTGGTGGAGGTCGGCGCTCTGGCGGAGCGCGGCGATATCGCCTTCACCGATCTCCGCGAGATCGAGTATGCCTACGTCGTGTTCGACGACGACCACGGGCCGGCGACCGCGCTCCTCCACCGCTGGCTCGCGAGCGTCGGCGTCCGGTCCTGCGGCCGCTACGGCGCCTGGATCTACAACTCGATGGAGGACTCGATGATCCAGGGGATCGAGGCCGCTGCGTGGGCGACGACGTGGTCGACGGCTCAGGCTCAGGGGGCCGGACGATGACCGCCGCGAGCCCGAGCTTGGACGCGCCCGAGGTCAGCGTCGTCATCCCGATCCACAACGAGGAGGCGATCCTCGTCGACAGCGTCGTCGAGCTCTGCGCCGGCCTCGACGCCCTGGGGATCGACTACGAGATCATCCTCGCCGAGAACGGGAGCCGCGATCGGACGGCCGAGCTGGCGGCGCAGCTCTGTGCCGAGCGGCCGCGGCTGCGGACCCTCTCGATAGGCTCGCCCAACTACGGCGGCGCCCTCCGTGAGGGGCTGAGGGTCGCCCGCGGGCGCTTCGTCCTCTGCGAGGAGATCGACCTCTGCGACCTCGACTTCCACCGCCGGGCGCTCGCCCTGCTCCGCGGTGAGAACGGAGCGGAGGAGGCGGGGGACCGGCGGGCCCCGGATCTAGTCATCGGCTCGAAGGCGATGGTCGGCGCCCAGGACCGTCGACCGCCGCTGCGACGCCTGGCGACGCGGGCCTACAACGGCCTGCTAAGGGCCTCGCTCGGCTTTCGCGGCACCGACACCCACGGGCTCAAGGCGCTGCGCCGCGAGGCGCTCCTGCCGATCGCTCGCGAGTGTATCGTCGACTTCGACGTCTTCGCCTCGGAGCTGGTGATCCGGGCCCAGCGCGCCGGCGTCGTGACGCGGGAGATCCCGGTCGACCTCGCCGAGAAGCGACCGCCGAGCGTGCACCTCCTGCGGCGGGTGCCGAAGGTGCTCCGGCTCCTCGTCCGCCTCTGGGCGTCGATCCACCTCGGTCGCGATTTGGACCGTCGCTCGGGGCGTGAGCGGGGCGCGGATCGTCGGTCCCCGCCGCCCGGCAGCGTGAACGGAGAGAACGGAGAGAACGACCATGGCCGCCGGTAGCAAAGCCACCCTGCTCTCCGTCGACCTCGACGATGTCGCCTGCTACCACGGGATCCACGGCCTCCCGCCGCCGACCGCCGCGGCCCAGCGGATCGTCCTCGAGCGCTGCTTGCCCCGCTTCCTCGAGCTCTTCGCGGAGGTCGGGGCGAAGGCGACCTTCTTCATCGTCGGCCGCGACCTCGAGCGGGACATCGGCGCCGGCGGGCGGGGGGCGACGCTGCTGCGCGACGCTGCCCGTGGGGAGCACGAGCTCGGCAACCACTCCTACGAGCATCCCTACGATCTCAGCGCCTGGGCGGGCGCCGACATCTACGGTGATCTCAAGCGCTGCGACGATCTGATCCGCGGTCTCGGGGTCCGGGCCCAGGGCTTTCGCGCCCCGGGCTACACCCACAACCGCCGCCTCCTGGAGCAGGTCGCCGCCCTCGGCTACCGTTATGACTCATCGCTCCTGCCGTCGCCGGTCTACTACCTCGCCAAGCTCTCGATGATCGCCCTCAAGGGCCTGCGTGGGCGTCGCTCGGCGTCGATGGTCGGCGGCGCGCGCTCGTTCTTCGGCCGCGACAGGCCCTTCTATCGCGGCGACGTGGGCCTGTGGGAGGTCCCGATCTCGGTCCTCCCGGGGCTCCGCCTGCCGATGGTCGGCACCTTCGTTCTCGGCAGCGAGCGCGCGACAAGGGCGGCTGCGGCGTTGGACTATCTCCACCTGGAGCTCCACGCGATCGACCTCGCCGATCCTGACAGTGACGGCTTTGACCCGGCGCTGTGCAAGCGTCAGCCTGAGCTCAAGACGGCGCTCAAGGTCCGTCGTGAGCGCCTTCGCTGGTTGCTCGAAGAGCGCGGCGGCGCGGCGACGATCGCTGGCGCCTTCGCTCGCTAGCCCTCGGTTAGGGAGGTCCGCGTAGCGACTGCGGCGCCGCGCCGCCTGGCAGGCTCCTCCGCGCGGCTCGCCGCCGACCGAGTGACGCTTTCCCGGAGCGCACCGTCCTCACGGTGATGGTCGGGGGCACACGAGCTGCGCGGCGCGGCGATGATCCTTCGAGCCGCTCCTGATGTGTCCTCTTGTTCATCTTCGCGACCGGCCCGCGGGGCCACATGCATAGCCCTTGCGTTCGTCTGCGAAGGCGGTGAACCTGTCCGAATGGTGAAATTAATGGGTCGAAGTGTCGTCGTTGTCTCTCGTGTGTGTCTTGGCCTGCTCGTTATCGCGGCCTGCAGCGGCGATGATGGTGACGACACTGCGGCTAGCTTCAGCACGACGGCGACGGCGACGATGACCGCGACGGCGACCGCGACGACGACGGTCGGGACCACCACCGGGGGGACGACCGACGGCACCGCGACCGACGGCACCGCGACCGACGCTACGACCAGCTCCACCGGCGAGACCAGCACCACTGGCGAGCCGGATCCTGTCTGCGGCAATGGTGAGGTCGAAGGCGATGAGGCCTGCGACGACGGCAACGACGTCGACACCGACGAGTGCACCAACACCTGCGAGGTCGCGGTGTGCGGCGACGGCTACGTCCAGGAGGGGGTTGAGGAGTGCGACGACGGCAACGACCTCAACAGCGACGCCTGCTCCGTGGAGTGCTTGAACGCGTTTTGCGGGGATGGCTACGTCCAGGAGGGCGTCGAGGGCTGCGACGACGGCAACGACGACAACGAGGATCTCTGCACCAATGAGTGCATCTCCGCCGCCTGCGGCGATGGGCTTGTCCAGGAGGGAGAGGGCTGCGACGACGGCAACGACGATGACACCGACGAGTGCACCTCGCTGTGTCAGCCCGCGACCTGCGGCGACGGCTTCATCCAAGCCGACGTCGAGGAGTGCGACGACAGCGGCGAGAGCGAGGCCTGCAACGACGACTGCACGCCCGCGGCCTGCGGTGACGCCAAGGTCAACATGACGGCGATGGAGGAGTGCGACGACGGCAACGACGATGACTCCGACGAGTGCACCGGCCTCTGCCTGCTCCCGGTCTGCGGTGATGGCTTTGTCCAGGAGGGCGAAGAGTGTGATGACGGCAACGTCGACTCCGGCGACGGCTGCTCCGCCGAGTGCACCGCGGAGTTCTGCTTCCAGCTCAAGAACGACGCGAACGAGAACCTGAACAACAACACCTGGTTCGACGCGTGCATCGCCGCCCCCGGGAACAAGGTCACCGTCCGCCTCCTCGACGCCAACAACAACGAGGTCTACAAGGCGAGCGGCACCAAGAACGGCGCCTGGACCAACGACAAGATCACGTCGGACTCCGCCGCCAACGCGCAGTACTACTCGTTCAACCACAACCGCATCATCAGCCTCGACAACGGCGACAAGCTGATGATCGCCGGCCGCTGGTCGAGCAACGGCGGCTGCGGCGGCTCCTTCGGCAACGGCTACGGGATCGTCATCTACCCGACCAACCCCAACTACTACTCGAACCCGAAGATGGTCGTGATGCCGTACCGCCACCAGGTCGGCAACAACAACCCGCGCAACTTCAACGGCTGGTCGCAGGCGACCGAGATCAACTGGAACAACGGCGCGAGCTTCAACACCTGCAACAACGGCGCGTTCGGCTTCAACGGGACCTTCGAGCTCTCGGTCGGCAACTAGCCGCGACGCTCATGCTCGCGGGCCTCGTCCGTGGGGCTCGCCGAGCTGCGCGGCGGCGCTTCGATCCGCGCGAGCGAGAGCGCGAAGCTCGGGGCGGGCGGGTCGAACTTCGCGTCCTGAGGTCGGATCCGCGCCGCAAGGTCCCTTCTCCAGCCGCCGCCTCGCTGGTAGGCTGCGGACCCCGGTCGACGTGGTCGACGCGCGCGATACTCGTGGCCCGGGCCCCCGCGAATTGGACAGAAGAACCATGGCAAAGCTGAACCAGATCCTGGCGATCGAGAAGGGCGTGAAGACCCGCGTCTATTCGGAGGTCACCGAGCTCCACAAGTCCACCCAGAAGGCCGGCCTGATGAACGGCTTTCACAAGACCTATCAGCGCAAGGACGAGGAGGGGGAGAACTACCCGCCGGAGCACCAGAAGGTCCGCTACGTCTACTCTGACGTGCTCAAGCGGGTGAGCCGCTCGCTGACCGAGCTCTTCGACATCACCGCGACCAAGGACTGGGCCAACTGCACCGCCCGCGCCGACGTCATCGTCGACGGCAAGCCCCTCCTGGAGCAGGTGCCCGCGACCTACCTCCTCTTCCTCGAGAAGCAGCTCAGCGATCTCCACGCGTTCATCTCGAAGATGACGGAGCTCGATCCCGGCGAGGATTGGGACTCCGATCCGAGCACGGGGCTCTTCAAGACGCCGCCGCTGCAGACCCACAGGACCAAGAAGGTCCAGCGGCCGATCGTCCTCTACGACGCCACCGAGCACCACCCCGCCCAGACCCAGCTGATCACCGAGGACGTGGTCGTCGGCTACTGGAACACGGTCAAGTTCTCCGGCGGGATCCCAGCTCCCCGCAAGGCCGAGCTCCTGGAGCGGATCGAGAAGCTGACCAAGGCCGTGAAGTACGCCCGCGAGCAGGCGAACTCCTGCGAGGCCGAGAAGAAGCACCTCGGCAAGGAGGTCCTGGACTACCTGCTCGGACAATGAATTTCCTTCGGGAGACAAGCTCAGATCTCAAGCTCAAGCTCAACTAGTCGGGCACAAAGCAACGGCGCATGGAGGTTCGAATCCTCCCCCGGTCATCACTGGGACCGGGTGGCGAAATTGGTAGACGCAAGTCGGCTCTTCGAGACCGGCTGCCGGCCCGCAAAACTGAGACTCTTCTCCCAAACTCAACACGCCGCGCCTCACCCTCTCTCCGACCGCCGCAAACTGACTCGAGATACGGGTTCGAATCCCGTAGGGGCCTCTCTCATAGGGCTTCTTGGACTAACGGAATGTCGCGGGTACTTAGATCTAATGCAGCGGTACTTGCCGTAGGTGATGGCAAAAGCGGCAACTGTGCCACAGTCGGCGCAGCTTGGCCCCGGGGACCCGGATATGGACCTCGGGGCCGCCTATTTAAGTAGGTAGGGTGTGCGCTCTCGATGCGCCCTCGGGGACGGGCGTTTGGACCGGCGACGGCGCCTGTCGATCAGCGCGCTCGCAGCATCAACGCGGGTGCGCGCGCGGGGAGCGGGAGCTCAGCGAGCGCGTACGTGTACGGGAAGGCTCGCCCGCCGAGGACCAGGAGAGGCGCCAGAGCGCCGCGTGTGGGTGCGGGAACCCTCGGATCTGCGGCGCCAGAGGCCGCAGCGCGGGCCCCAGGATCGCCTAGTCGAGGCCGCCGAGGTTGTCGATGAGATCGACGATGTCGACCGGGATCTCGGCCTCGCTCTCGGCGAAGTCATCGCGGGCGAGGAGCGCGTGCCCCTTGGCGCTCTGGAGCTCGCCGAGGCGGATGTCGAGCGTCGCGGCGAAGTAGTTCCGCAGGCCGCGGCGGAGCGGGTCGCTGTCGCTGTCGATCTCCTCGAGGAGGGCAGAGCGGATGACCGCGGCGATCGCCGGCTCGTTGATCATGATCACCAGCGCCTCTAGGCGGGAGGCTTCGGCGGCCGCGCTCTCGCTGTCGAGCGGCGTCGCCCGCAGGAGCACCGGGAGGTTGGCGGCGAGGGTCGCGGCCGCGGCCAGCTCGCCGTCGCCCTCGAGCTCGAGGCGGACGAGGCCGAGGAGCGCCGAGGCCTGGTCGGGGTCGATCGCGAGGGCCCGCTTGTAGGCGGCGCGGGCGTCCTTCGGCCGCTTGCGCGCGCTGGCGATCTCACCGCGGATGAAGTGGGCCTGCGCCTCTTGGCTCGGGTCACCGCCCTTGCTGAGGGCGGCGATCGCCTCGCCCGCGTAGGTGTCGGCGCCGTCGAGATCGCGCTGCTCGAGGGCGACGACGGCGAGGAGGTAGGGGAGGGCGGGGTCGTCATAGCCGGCCTCGCGGGCCTGGAGGAGGAAGGGCTTGGCGGCGGCGCCCGAGAACTCCGAGAGCTGGACCCCGCCCCAGAGATAGGCGAGGTCTGGGGTCAGGTGTCCCTCGGCGGCGAGGAGGGCGATGTCGCTCTTGAACACGGCCTCGCCCATCTGGGCGACCTCCGGGTTGGGGGCGCAGCGGCTGACGTAGGCGGTGACCCGGGCCCGGGCGATCCGGGCCTGGGTGGTGAGCGCAGGGATCCGCGCCTCGGTGGCCGCGTCGAGGGCGACGAGGAGCGGCTCGATCGCGAGGTCGTGGCTGCCGATCGGCGTGCCCTCGTCAAAGTCGATCTCGCGGGTGTTGCTCTCCTGGGCCGTCTCCGGCAGGCGCCACGCGATCCCGCGGATGCAGGTCGTGAAGTAGAACGCGCCGAGGTTGGCGCGGGCGGTGGCGATCCAGTGGCGACCCTCGCTGTCAGCGAGCTCGGCGAGGGCACGATCGGCGGCCCGCACCTGGCCCTGGCGGAGGAGCTTCGAGGCCGCGCCGAGGGCGTCGACGGTCGGCTTGCTCGCGTGGGTCTCGGCGACCTCGAGCAGCGGCGAGAGGTCCCGCCACTGATCCCAGGTGCCCATCGACGCGGCCGAGGCGGCGGCGGACCCCGCCTCCGGGGGTTGGGCTGCGCCGCCCTTGCAGCCGACGCTGGCGGAGAGGGCGAGAGAGAGGGCGGCGGCGAGCGAGGCGGCCAGGCCCGCCGACCGACGGGCGGAGGCCGACGGGTCGACCGCAGAGGCGGCGCCGCGACGCTCTGACCGTGGAGCGCTGTCTCGGCGGCGGGGGAGGAGGCGGGCGGCGGAGCGCATGGGCGCGAAGGTACGCCAGGCGCGGCATCACGGCCAGGCAGATCGGCGTTCGTGGGGCTCTTCGCGGCTTCTCAGCCCCGCCGATCATTCTTCAGCGTTCGCTGTAAGCGGCGGCGGTCGGCCGGCGTTCGGAGGGTGCAGCTGGGGACGTGGGCTCTCTCGCCCCGCTGTCGGATCACGGAGAGCCGACCAGACGGCGAGCGCCGCTGGAGCAACGAGAGCACCTGGAGCAGAATCATGCGACGCCTTCCCCTGACCCTCGGCCTCACCCTCGCGACCCTCTGCGTCAGCGCTCTCGTCGGCAGCCCGCAGGTCGCCCAGGCCCACGAGCCCCACGTCATCGCCCCCTACTCGCCGCCGGCGGTGGGGCGCGACGTCTCGGTCAGCGTCGAGAGCCCGCACGCCGGCGCGCTGACCAGCCACTGGCAGGGCGGGTCGATGTACGTCGAGGGGCGGATCGGCGAGCGCTACAACATCCGCGTCACCAACAACAGCGGCGAGCGGGTCGAGGCCGTCGTCACCGTCGACGGGCGCGACGTCGTCTCCGGCGAGACGGGCGACTACCGGACCCAGCGGGGCTATGTCCTCGATCCCTACGACTCGGTGGTGATCGAGGGCTATCGCCAGTCGCTCGACTACGTCGCCGCCTTCCGCTTCGCCGACATCCACGCCAGCTACTCGGCGCTGCGCGGGACCCCGCAAAACGTCGGCGTGATCGGGGTCGCGGTGTTCAAGGAGGCGGGCCACCGGCGCGCGAAGAGGAAGCCCTACACCCCGGTCCAGCCGCGCCACTACTACGAGCCCTACGGCGGTGGGCGGGCGTCGTCGGCCCCGAGCAGCTCAGCGTCCGCCGCCGAGAGCTCGTCGGACCACGCGGGCTACGGTCGGGCGACGACCTCGGCGAAGCGCTCGAAGGCCCCGCACGGCGGCAGCGGCTACCGCCCCACCCCGGCGCCGAACCGCTTGGGCACGGAGTACGGAGAGACGACCTACTCGTCTGTCCGCGAGACCACCTTTAAGCGCCGCAACAAGCGGAGCCCGGATCAGGTGTCGACGATCTACTACGACTCTCGGGAGGGTCTGCGGGCGAAGGGGATCCGGGTCGATCCGCCAGTCTATCACTACGCGCCGCCGCCCCAGCCCTACCCGGCGCCCTTCCCTGAGGTCGGCTACGCTCCGCCGCCGCCCCGTCGCTATTGAGCGCCCGCGCGGAGCGAGCATCGGCGACGGCCGGCGCTAGCAGCCCGCGGCAAAAGTCCCGCGCGCTCTCCAGCCCTCGTCGCCCGCTCGGCCCCGCCGAAACTTGCGGTACGGCCCAGTACAGCGGCGTTTCGTCGAAGCCGAGAGGGCCAATGATTGCGGCGCGAGAGCACGCGGGACTCTTGCCACGGGCTGCTAGTCCCCGCAGATGACCACGGCGGCGGTGACATTGTCGTCGCAGCCGCGCGCCCGCGCGAGCTTGATCGTCCTCGGGATGACCTCCCCCGCGGGGCCCCCGAGCAGGTCGAGGAGGGCTGGGTCGTCGCCGCGGTGGGCGTGCAGCCCGTCGGTGCAGAGGAGAAAACGATCCCCCGGGGCGACCTCGACCCGGCTGAGATCGATCCGTACCTCGGCCCGGATCCCGAGGGCCTCTGTGAGGCCCGAGAGTCGGGCCGCGCTCGCCGAAGAGATGCCGCCCTCGACCGCCCAGGCGGCGAAGGTGTGATCGTGGGTGAGCTGGTGGATCCTGTGCTCTCGGAGCCGATAGATCCGTGAGTCGCCGACATGGGCGATGAGCGCGTGTGCGCCGTCGAGGAGGAGCGCCGACGCGGTCGTGCAGAGGCCGCGGAGCGCGGGCTTCTCCGCGCCGATCGCGTGCAGCTCGTCGTTGGCCCGCTGGAAGCTCGCACGGAGGAGCTCGTGGAGCTGGGTAGGACGCTCTGCGCAGGCCTCGTCCGAGCGGTCGGCGGCGGCGAGCCGACGGAGGCCCCCGCGGACGGCCGTCTCGATCACCCTGACGCTGGAGGAGCTGGCGACATCTCCCGCGACCCTGCCGCCCACGCCGTCGCAGACGACGAAGAGGCCGATGTCCGCGGCGAGCAGGAGGGCGTCCTCGTTGGTCGGACGCACGACACCCCGATCGGTGCCGCCGTAGCAGCGCACTTTCATCCCTGCGACGCTATCAACGTGATCGCAGGGCGCAAGCGCCGAACGCGCGCGATTGCACGCGGCGTGCGCGATATCAGTACACGGGGCGCGCGAGTGCGACCGTAGGGGGCGATACCGAGAGGCGATGGATCGAGATCGCTCCGGGCGCTCCTCCGCGGTCGGGCGCGGCCATCTCAGGGGGGCTGCCCGCGGAGGCGGCCCTTCGGCCGGGGCTGGACGACGATGAAGGGCCGCGGTCGACGGCCAGCGCGAGAGAGAAAGATGTCCTCACGGACATGTCGATGCCGCGCCGATCCGCGGTGAATCCCCGCGTGCTCTCACGCCGCGCTCGTCGGCCCTCTCGGCTTCGACGGGACGCCGCGGTGCCGAGCCGAACCGCGAGCTTCGCCGGAGCCGAGGGGCGCGGCGAGGGCTGGCGACCGCGCGGCGGCTCTTGCCCCGGCCTCCTAGACCGGGTCGGTGTGCGCGGCGATCAAGGTGCGCACGGCAGCGGCGGCGCAGGCGAGGCCGAAGGCGCCGGTGACGAACGAGGCGGTCCCGTAGATCACCGAGCGGTGCTCACAGGAGTGGGGGCTATTCTGTCCCTGCGGACAGACACATTGGAAGCCCCCGTCTCCGTCGTAGGCGAGCTCGCGCGGGGCGGCAGGTCGTTCCGTGGAGTGGATCGTCCGCAGGCCCCAGTCGCCGTCGCCCTTCGGGAAGTCGTGGCTCCGGCGCAGGATCTTCCGGGTCGCGGCGATGAACGGATCGGACTGGACCTGGGTCAGATCGGACTCGCGGATCTTGGTCGGATCAAGCCGCCCCGAGGCGCCCCCGGAGATGATCAAGGGGATGCCGCGGGCGCGACAGGTCGCGATCAGGTGGGTCTTAGCGGCGAGGTTGTCGATCGCGTCGATGACGAGGTCCGGCGGGGCGCCGCTCGCCGGGGAGAGGATCCTGTCGGAGCTGCCCTCGTTGTAGAACTCGCGGACCGCGACCACTTCGCACTTGGGGTGGATGAGGCGCAGGCGCTCGGCCATCACCTCGACCTTGGGCTTGCCGGTGGTCCCCTTCAGGGCGTGGAGCTGGCGGTTCGCGTTGGTCACGCAGACGAGGTCGAAGTCGACCAGCGAGATCCGACCGACGCCAGAGCGGGCGAGGGACTCGGCCGCCCAGGAGCCGACGCCGCCGATACCGATGACGACGACGTGGCTGCGGAAGAGCCGAGACATGCCGTCATCGCCGAGCAGGCGGCCCATCCGGTCGAAGCGCCGATGGAGGCGATAGGGCTCGCTCGCCGCCTCTGCCTCGTTCGGGGTCGGGATTGCAGCTTGAGGCTGGACAGCGTCGGGGATCGTCGGCGTGGAGCGACGGAGGTCGGCAAAGGCGATCGTCTGGGTGGTCATGGCTAGCATCCCTCCGCTTCGGTGAGGGTGTTCGCACGCATCACGCACTTGGCGTACTCGGCGTAGTGGTACTTGCCGCGGAGGCGGAGCTTGGTCCGCTTCTCGCGGGTGCAGGTCAGGCGGAGCTGATCGACGAGCGCGTTGACGGCGTTCGGCGAGCGGTCTCCCGCCTCCTCGACGGAGATCGCGACGATGTGCTCACACACGACCTCGGGCGAGGGAGCGCGGAGCATGAAGAACCACACCAGCGTCAGGAAGCTGATGATGATGAGAGCGACGACGCCAAAGGTCTTCATAGCGGGCTCTCGAGCTGGGACAGGGGGGACACGCGAGGCGCTTGCGGGCGGAAGAGGAAGAGAGGTGGCCGAAGCGTACGCGACGTGCGAGGCGCGTGGAGCGTCGGAGGCGTGGGAAGCAGAGGATGCGTACGAAGGCGAGGATGGCTCACGCGCCGCCACCGTCGATCACGCGAAAGGCCGCCCGTCGACGCTGGACTTGCTTCTCATCGGTGCTCGGGGCCTCGCTCATGGTCTCGGCGGGCTTGGTGACCGGAGGGTCCGCCTTGGCGGCGACGCCTGCGGGGCTCTCGGTCTTGGGCTTGGTCTTGGGCTTGGGCCTGGTCGTCGGCGGGGCCTTGGCCTCGGGCGTCGGCCCGGTCGGGATGGCCTCGATCACGGTCGTGTCGACCCGCTCATCGTCGCCCCCTTCGGCGATGTCATCGTCGCCGCTGACGGGGCGCAGCTCAGGGCTCTTCGCCTTGGCGCTCTCGGCCCGCGACTTCTGGAAGAGCGCCCGGACGGACTCGGGCATGTTGCGGTCGAGGACGATGCCGCGGCCGGTCGCTCGATCGGCGACGATGTAGACCGCCTCCCACGGGAATTCGCAGCGGGTGACGTAGCCGCCGAAGGAGAGATCCGCGGAGAGCCCGTCTTCGCCGAAGGTCAGGTCGAGCGGGTAGCTGGCGTCGAGGTCGATGATCAGCCGCTCTTTCCACTGTTCGCGGATGAAGTCCGGGCAGACGACGTCTTCGTGGCTCGCGTTGACGTGGAGGCGTGGGCAGCGGCCAGCGGAGTAGAGCGACTCGATCACACTCTGGACCGGATGCACCATGGCCGTAACGTAGCGGAAAACCCGCGGGCGCGCGACCCCAGCCGAGCGCGTGCACTGCCTCACGGATGGTCGTAGAGCCGCGTTTGAGGCCGGTGAGAGGTGCGCACGCCGTGCCAAATCGAGCCGCTTGAGGACCGCCACCGGGGGCTGTGGACGCCCCGCCGCCGGTCAGGAGAAGGCGCTCAATCCGGTCAGCGCCCGGCCGATCGCAAGCGTGTGGATCTCGTGGGTCCCCTCGTAGGTGAAGACCGTCTCGAGGTTACACAGCGGCCGCATGATCTGATACTCGCCCATGATCCCGTTGCCGCCGAGCATCGCCCGCGCGGTCCTGGCGGCGGTCAGCGCCATCCGGACGTTGTCACGCTTGAGCATCGACACCTGGATCGGGTTGAGCGAGCCGGTCTCCTTGAGGCGGCCGCAGTGGTGGGCGAGGAGGAGCCCCTTGACGATCTCGTTGTGGAGCTCGACCAGCTTCTGTTGGGTGAGCTGAAAGCCGGCGATCGGCCGGCCGAACTGGACCCGCTCCATCGTGTAGGACCGCGCTCGCTCGTAGACCCCCATCGCCGCCCCGACCGCGCCCCAGCCGATGCCGTAGCGGGCCTGGGTCAGGCAACCGAGCGGCCCCTTGAGCCCGCGGACCTTCGGCAGGAGGTTGGCCGCCGGCACCCGGACGTCGTCGAGGACGATCTCGCCGGTGACCGACGCGCGGAGGCTGAGCTTGCCCTTGGTCTCGGGGGTCTGGAGGCCCTTCATCCCGCGCTCGACGAGGAAGCCGCGGATCACGGGGGCCTCGGAGCCGTGGTCGAGGGTCTTGGCCCAGACCACGCACACGTCGGCGAGGGGGCTGTTGGTGATCCAGAACTTCTGGCCGTTGAGGATGTAGTCGCCGCCGGGCCCGTCCTGGACCGCGTGGGTCCGCATCGACCCGGGGTCGGAGCCGGAGTTCGGCTCGGTCAGGCCGAAGCAGCCGATCTTCTCGCCGCGGGCCATCGGCGGCAGCCAGCGCTCCTTCTGCTCGTCGGTGCCGTAGGCGAAGATCGGCCACATCGCCAGCGCCGACTGGACCGAGCAGAACGAGCGGATGCCGCTGTCCTGGCGCTCGAGCTCGATCATCGTCAGGCCGTAGGCGACCGGCCCCATGCCGGCGCAGCCGTAGCCCTCGATCGAGGAGCCCAAAAAGCCCATCTCTGCGAACTCGGGGATCAGCTCGCGGGGGAAGGTCGCGGCCTCGTAGTGGCGCTCGATCACCGGCGCGATCCGGCGCTCGCAGAACTCACGGGAGGCCCTCCAGGTCAGCCGCTCCTCTTCGCTCAGGAGATGATCGATCGAGAGGACATAGGGCGTCGCGTCCATGCCCGCGGATCTACCACGGAACGAGCTCCGGTTTACCAGGAGTCGGCCGCGGCGTCGGCCCCGAGCGCCGCGGAGGGCAGGCTCGCGACCGCGATCCCGGCGAGGAGGAGGAGATCGCGGAGGAGGAGCGGCCAGCCGACGCTCTCCGGGGCTGAGCTCTGGCCGAAGCAGCCGCACTCGACGTCGACCCCGCGGACGATCACCGAGGCGATCAGGGCGATGAAGGCGAGCGTGAGGCCGCCGAGGAGCAGCGCCCCGGCCCGGCGTGTGCTCCGGCACAGGAGCATCGCCGCGGCGACGAGCTCGAGCATCGGCACCAGGGCGGCGAGCGCGTTCCACGACCAGTAGGGGAAGACCCGGTAGTTACTGATCGCCTCGCTGAAGGCCAGCGGGTCGAGGAGCTTGGGGATCGCCGCGGCGACGAAGACCGCGGCGACGAGGAGCCGCGCGGCCGGAGCTGCGACGGCGATGAGCGCCGGGAGTCGGCGGGGGGCGTTGGGCTCAACCACGACCGGGCTCCTGGGTCGACGGGCCGCCGGCGGCGAGCCACTGCGGCCAACCGCCGCGGAGCACCTGGACGTCCTCGCATTGGAGCCTGTCGCGGAGGAGGAGGCCGACGTCCTCGGCGTCGCTCGGGTCGGCCTGGCCGCAGTAGGTGATGATCCGGTCGCCGGCGGCGATCGGCAGCGAGGCCTGGCCGAGGAGGGACGGCGCCTCCGCGGCCGGGAGGCAGAGGGCCTCGGGGATATGACCGCCGCGGAAGCTCCCCAGGTCGCGGACGTCGACAAAGGTGATCCCCTCGGCGCCGACCAGCTCCAACGCCTCTCTCGCCGAGATCGTCGGCAGGAGCGGGAGCTGGTCGTCGATCCTGTCGACGTCGATCCTCGGGCCCGGGAGGTCCTCGGTCAGCTCACAGGCGCGGAGCACCTCGGGCTCCTGGGCGACCCAGGGGAGGTCGGGGTGGAGCCCGAGGTGCAGGGCCGCGAGGGCGCAGGCGATGCCGAAGGAGACGGCGAGCTGGAGTGTGGTGTTCTTCGGCGTCATCGGGATCCCACTGGGCTGTCGGGCGCAGACGTGCCCCGCCCGGCAGGGGAGCTCGGGCAGGTCCACCGGACCTGCCCGCGACGGTCGCTGTGCCGTGAAACATTTGGTTTTTTCGGCCTATTCCCGGCCGGTGCTACGGTCCCGGGCAGCTGCGTCGTTCGGCGTCAGGATGCAAATCGATGACCCCCCGCCCAGGAAAGCTCGCCCTCTCGCTCCTCTTCGCCTTCTCTGTGGCCGCAAGTGCGGAGGAGGCCGCCGCCGCGCCGGCGACCGGCCTCTCGACCTCCGGGCAGGTCGGCACCAACGGAGCGTCCGGCTCGGCCCGCGGCAACGGGCCGCAGTCCTCGGGTTTCGAGCTCCCAGAGCGGGTCTACGGCGGCAACGCGATCTCCGCGCTGATGCCGCTCCAGGTCGGCTTCGTCAACTACATGCCGAAGGTCCGCCTCGGCTTTCAGTACGACCGCCAGCTCTTCAAGCAGCACTGGGCCTACGTCGGCGTCGCGGCGCTCTTCGACCGCGGCGACTACCGGACCTTTAACGAGTCCTTCTGTGGCCTCGGCGCCTCGTCGTCGACCTGCGGCAAGGGGACGGTCGCGGGGATCGACGCCTGGGCCGGCTGGGCCTACAAGTTCTACCTCCAGGAGTACCCCTGGCTCGTGCCGATCGCCCGGGTCGGCGCCGGCGGAGGCTGGTGGAAGTACCCCAAGCTCAGCGGCACCCGCCTCCAGGCCCTGGAGAGCAGCTGGTCCCTCAGCGCCCGCGGAGGCGGCGGGGTCCGCCTCTTCCTCCTCGAGGATCTGGCGATCGGCCTCGACCTCAACCTGGTGATCGGTTTCACCCGCTCCAAGAAGCGCGAGCTGGCCAAGGAGACCGAGCGCTTCTCCCGGTTCCTCCTCGGCATGGAGATCCTGCCGCTCATCGTCGAGTACCGCTTCTGATGAGGACGCCCCGCCCGGGGCGACGGCAATTCGGAGGTCGCTTGACGGCCGGGTTGTGTGCTACTCGCAGGGCCTTATGGCCCTCGCAGTAGGCATCGTCGGCCTCCCCAACGTCGGCAAGTCCACCCTCTTCAACGCCCTCTCGGACGCGGGCGCACAGTCGGCAAATTATCCGTTTTGCACGATCGAGCCGAACGTCGGCATGGTCGCGGTCCCCGATCCGCGGCTCGACGCCCTGGCGAAGGTCACCAAGCCGGAGAAGATCCTGCCGACGACCGTCGAGTTTGTCGACATCGCCGGCTTGGTCAAGGGCGCCAGCGAGGGGGAGGGGCTCGGCAACAAGTTCCTCAGCCACATCCGCAGCGTCGACGCGATCGTCCACGTGGTCCGCTGCTTTGAGGACGACAACATCGTCCACGTGAGCGGCAAGGTCGACCCGCTCGGCGACGTCGAGGTGATCAACACCGAGCTCATCCTCCGCGACATGCAGTCGGTGGAGACTCGGCTGGCGAAGGCGCGCAAGAACGCCAAGAGCGGCGACAAGGTCGAGAAGCAGGCCTTGATCACCTGCGAGAAGGTCCTCGAGGGCTTCGGCGAGGGCCGCTTGGTCCGGGCGATGGAGCTCGACGAGGCGGACCACGAGATCCTGGATCCCCTCGCCCTGCTCACCTCTAAGCCTGTGCTCTACGCGGCGAACGTCGCCGAGGACGCGCTCGGCGAGGGGACGGACAACCCGCTCGTCCAGCCGCTGCTGGCCCACGCGGCCGCGGAGGGCTCGGAGGTCGTCGTCATCTCGGCGGCGATCGAGGCGGAGATCGCCGGTCTCTCGGCGGAGGAGCGCGATGAGTTCCTGGAGGGGATCGGCGCGACCGAACCGGGGCTCGCGCGGCTCATCCGTCGCGCCTACTCGCTCCTCCACCTGATCACGTTCTTCACCGCGGGGCCCAAGGAGGTCCGGGCCTGGACGATCACCGAGGGCTCCAAGGCGCCGCAGGCGGCCGGCAAGATCCACACCGACTTCGAGCGCGGATTTATCCGCGCCGAGGTGATGGGCTGGAAGGTCCTCGTCGAGCTCGGCTCGGAGGCCGCAGTGCGGTCGAAGGGGCAGCTCCGGGTCGAGGGCAAGGAGTACGTCGTCGACGACGGCGACGTGATGCACTTCCGCTTCAACGTCTGAGGCCTAGGCAGGGTCGGGCGACACTGCGTCGCCAGGCAGGCCGGGCATGCAGGTCCGGGCAGGTCGGGCAGGCCGGGTATGCAGGTCGGGCATGCAGGTCGGGCATGCAGGTCGGGCATGCAGGTCGGGCATGCAGGTCGGACAGCTTCAGGCGCTCAGCAGGGGCAGCGTAGGCTCAGGCCGCACGAGCAGGCCGCCCCGGGAAGACCTGTCCAGGCAGCGTGGGCATGATGCAGACCAAGAAGGCCAGAGGAGGGTAGAATGGCGGCTGTGCGAGGAGCAAAGGGCTTACGAGGACGCTGCGATCCGCCGGTGATCGCCTGTGGCGTCGCCTTCGGGGCCTTCTTCATCCTCGCGCCTGGGCTCGCGTCGGCCTCCCCCTGGCAGGTGGGCCTGCGCTTGGCGGCGGCCGGAGAGGCCGCGCCCGAGGCCGGCGCAGGGGCGCCCTCCCCCGAGGATCCGCTCAAGGCCGCGCAGGAGGCCTATCACGAGGGGTCGCAGGCCTACGCGCTCGGCAACTTCGCCGAGGCGGTCAGCGCCTTCGAGCGCTCCTACAGCCTCGCAGATCGGCCTGAGCTCCTCTACAACATCGGCCAGTCCTACGCCGAGTGGTACGCGCAGAGCGACGATATCAACCATCTTCGCAAGGCGAGGACGCTCTTCAAGAACTACGTCAAGTTCCTCCAGGAGGAGGGGCGAGAGCAGGCCGAGATCGACGAGGCAGAGGCCGCGGTCGCCGAGGTTGAGGCACACCTCGCCGAGGCGACGGCGGTCGAGGCTCCGGTCGAGGGTCCGATCGAGGAGCCCGGCCCTGAGCCGGATCCGGTCGAGTCGACGCCCGTCGAGCCTGTGGAGAAGCCGGAGACCGCGGAGGAGACCGACAAGAAGCCGCTCGCACGCCGCGGATGGTTTTGGGGGGTGCTGATCGGCGGCGCGTTGGTCATCGCCGGAGGGGTCACCGCGGGGGTGCTGCTGACGCGCGATTCGGGGATCGATCCGGAGCTCGGGACGATCCGCGGCCAGTCGATGTCGGCGCCGCAGGGCGGCCTCTTCCGCTTCTGACGCCCGCGGGCTCCGGTCGCTCTCCTCTGTGTGCAGGAGCCGAGCGGGCCGATCGAGGTCGAACGACGCGACCGAACAGCGTCGCCGCTGGCCAGAGCCCCGGACTTTGCAGTACACCGACGGCGCCGCCTCGCCGCCGTTACGCGGATGATGCGCAACCACTCCCCGAGACCGCCGATGCCCGGACCGACCAGCAAGGACCTCCACCCGACCCACGGGGCGCGCTTCGTCTTCACCCGGAGCACGGCGGAGGAGCTCGCCTACGGGGTCGCGATCTACGTCGAAGACGGCCGGACGATCCGAGGTGAGCTGAGCTGGCCGGAGGATCAGCTCGAGGTGCGCGGCGAGATCCCAGCGGGTCCGCTGCACGACGAGGTCGTCAAGCTCGCGCGGCCGCTCCGCTCTAAGGGGCCGTCGCGGATGACACGCTGGCGGGACATCGCGCCTGCGTCGTGAGGGCCTCGCCCCTGCCTCTCGACCGTCGATCTCTCCGCAGAGGAAGAGGGGGAGAACGGAGAAAGGGGCCGTCGCAGATGCGACAGCCCCTTCGGTTCGACGGTTCGAGCTGACGATCAGCCGCCGGTGGAGGTGCCACCGGTGGTGCTGTCGGTGCCGCCCGAGTCGAGGCCGCAGCCCTCCTCGTCGAGGTCACAGCAGAGGCACTTGAACGCGCCCTCCTGCTCGCCGCAGGAGCCGAAGTCGTACTGGACGCCCATGTCGTCGCCGATCTCCTGGCACTGCTGGAGGCAGCTCGTCGCGCCGAGCTTGCCGTAGGTGCAGTAGTTGAGGGTGTCGTCGTCGCCGCAGTAGTCGGGGTCGTTGTCCGAGCAGGGGGTGCCGGGGCCGGTGCCGCAGAGCTGCTCGACAGAGTCGCCGGTGTCGACGCAGCCGTAGGTGAAGTCGAAGCCGATGAACTGGCAGTCCTCGGTGCCGTCGGCGGGCTGCCAGCTGCCGCCAGCGTCGCAGGTGTAGTACTCGCTCTCGCCGACGCACTCGTCGGTGGTCGTCGTGCAGAACGCGATCTCGTCGACGGGGTCACAGGGGTCGACGGGGTCCTGCGCCTCGCAGATCATCCCGCCGGTCTCGGCGTCGGTGGTGCCGCCGGTCTCGGAGGTGGTGCCGTCGGAGTCGGAGTCGGAGCCCGACTCGGAGCCGCCGGTGTTCTCACCCTGGTTGCTCTCACAGCAGGAGAAGTCGTTGGGGTCGTCGCTGCACCAGGTGTAGCCCGCGGCGCAGAAGCACTCGCCGCCGACGACCTCGTTGTTGGGCTGGTCGCACTGGTCGGCGTTCTTCGACGGGACCTTGCAGCAGTCGTAGTCGTTGATGTTGTTGGTGCACCAGTCATAGCCGACCTCGCAGTAGCACTGGTCGCCGTCTTGGTAGCTGTTGGTCAGGAGGTCGCCGCACTTTTCTTCGGCGCCGGCGTCACCGGTCTCACCTACGGTGATGACGCAGCCCAGGGCGAAGGCGCTAAGGCCCCCGAGGAGGCTGGCGAGGAGGGTCGATTTCGGCTGTGAAAAGAGCTTCATGGCAAAGTTCCGATCGATACGGTTGCTGATACTAACGGGGCAGGGGGGTCGAAGGTGGGCACTTCGACGGCGTTAGGGGGCAATTGATTCTCCTGAAGGGCCGCCAAAATAGAGACGGGCCCGGCCTGGTGGCCGCGCCCGTGTTCGCTCTGCGACCCACGCAAAGGCGCGGCCGTAGGCCTCAGGAGTCCTGGCTGTCGCCGCCGACCGTCCAGGTGTGCCCCTTGCGGAGCAGCGCGTCAATGTCGCCTGCGCCGCGAAGCTCGACGGCCTGGCGGTTCTGGTCGAGCACGGCCTCCTCAAACGCTGGTGCCGGCGCCGCGAAGAGAACGCCGAGCGCGACCGGGAAGAGCGGCGGCTCGAGGCCCGAGAGGAGGAACGCCTGGGCGCGGTTGGTCTCGTCGTGGACGAGGAGGTCGGCCTCGGTGATCCCGTTCTCGCCGATCGTGACGACCTCGATCTCGAGGGTCCCGGGGCGGAGTCGGAGGCCGCGGTCGCGCTCCTTGCCGAAGATCATCGGCTTGCCGTGCTCCAGGTGGAGCTGGGTCTCGGTCGCCGTCGCCCGCTCGGTGAAGTGGGAGAACGCGCCGTCGTTGAAGACGGGGCAGTTCTGGAAGACCTCGATGAGGCCGGTCCCCTTGAACTCATGGGCGCGGGTGAGCACCGCGCTCAGGTTCTTGACGTCGACGTCGATCGCCCGCGAGACGAAGCGGGCGCCGGAGCCCAGGGCGAAGGCCGCGGGGGTCACCGGCGAGTCGATCGAGCCGAGCGGCGTCGACGGGCTCTTCTTGCCGACCAACGAGGTCGGCGAGTACTGGCCCTTGGTGAGCCCGTAGATCCGGTTGTTGAAGAGGATGATCTGGAGGTTGACGTTGCGCCGGAGGAGGTGGAGGAAGTGATTTCCGCCGATGCTCAGGCCGTCACCGTCGCCGGTGATCACCCAGACGTCGAGCTCGGGGTTCGCGAGCTTCACGCCGGTGGCGAGCGCGGGGGCGCGGCCGTGGATGGTGTGAAAGCCGTAGGTGTTCATGTAGTACGGGAAGCGGCTGGAGCAGCCGATGCCCGAGACGAAGACGGTGTTCTCGCGGGTGGAGCCGATCTTCGGGAGGACGCGCTGGATGGCGGCGACGATCGCGTAGTCGCCGCAGCCCGGGCACCAGCGGACCTCCTGGTCGGAGACAAAGTCTTTGCGCGTGAGCTTCTTGGGGGGATCCAGGGGGGTCATCGCACTACTCCGAAGGCTCGTTAGACAGGTGGGAACGGATCGCGGCCTCGATCTCGGAGACCTTGAAGGGTTGGCCGGCGATCTTGTTGAGGCCCTTGGCGTCGACCAAGAACTCCGCGCGGAGGATCTTGATCAGCATGCCGTTGTTCATCTCGGGGATGAGCACCCGCTTGAAGCTCTTGAGGAGCTCGCCGAGGCCCCGCGGGAGCGGGCTGATGTAGCGGATGTGGGCGTGGGAGACCTTGAGGCCCGACGCCCGGCAGGCGCTGACCGCTTGGCTGATCGCGCCGTAGGTCGAGCCCCAGCCGACGACGAGGAGGTCGCCCTCCGCGTCGCCCTGGTCGACCGTCTGCGCCGGCACGTCGTCGGCGATCTGGGCGACCTTAGCGGCCCGGATCTTGGTCATCTTGTGGTGGTTGTCCGGGTCGTACGAGATGTTGCCCGAGTCGTGGTGCTTCTCGAGGCCGCCGATCCGGTGCTCAGTCCCGGGGGTGCCGGGCTTGGCCCAGACGCGGGCGAGGGTCTCGGGGTCGCGGACAAAGGGGTGGAAGTTCTCGGGGTCGGTGCGGAAGTTGGCCGGGAAGGGCTCGAAGTCCGCGAAGGAGGGGATCTTCCAGGGCTCGGCGCTGTTGGCCAGGGCGCCGTCGGTCAGGAGCATGACCGGGGTCATGTACTTGACCGCGAGGCGGATCGCCTCGATCGCCATGTAGAAGCAGTCGCCTGGGGTCTGGGCGGCGATCACCGGCAGCGGACAGTCGCCGTTACGGCCGTAGACCGCCTGCAAGAGGTCGGACTGCTCGGTCTTGGTCGGCAGGCCTGTCGAGGGGCCGCCGCGCTGGACGTCGATGATCAGCAGCGGCAGCTCGGTCGCGACGGCGAGGCCGATCGCCTCCGCCTTGAGGGCGACGCCCGGGCCGGAGGTGGAGGTGAGGCCGAGGGAGCCGGCATAGGACGCGCCGATCGCCGCGCAGACCGCCGCGATCTCGTCCTCCGCCTGGAAGGTGACGACCCCGTGCTCCTTGAGGTTGGCGAGGGTGTGGAGGATCGTCGAAGCCGGGGTGATCGGGTAGGAGCCGAGCACCGGGCGGATGCCGGCGAGCTTGGCCCCGGCGACGACGCCCCAGGAGGTCGCCTCGTTGCCGGTGATGTTGCGGTAGGTGCCGGCCTCGAGGTCCGCCTTGGGGACCGTGTAGCAGCCGATGCCCTGGGGGAACTCCGCGGTCTCGCCGTAGGCATGACCGGCGTTGAGGGCGGCGATGTTCGCCTGCGCGATCTCGGGCTTCTTCGCGAACTTCTTCTCGAGCCAGGCGACGGTCTCGCTGCGCTCGCGGTCGAACATCCACATGACCAGGCCGAGGGTCCACATGTTCTTCGAGCGCAGCGCCTCCTTGGTGCTGAGCTCGAAGGGCTCGACCGAGGCGAGGGTCAGCTTCGAGATGTCGAGCTTGAGCACCCGGTACGGGGCGAGATCATCGCCGTCCAGCGGGTTCTCCTCGTAGCCGGCCTTCTTGAGGTTGCCCGCCGTGAAGGCGCCGGTGTTGACGAGGAGCATCCCGCCGACCTTGAGGTCGGGGAGGTTGACCTTGAGCGCCGCCGGGTTCATCGCGACCAGCACGTCCGGCGCGTCGCCGGGGGTCATGATGTCGCGGGAGGCGAAGTGAATCTGGAAGCCGGAGACGCCGAAGGTCGTGCCCGCGGGGGCCCGAATCTCCGCCGGGAAGTCCGGGAAGGTGGCGAGGTCGTTGCCCATGAGGGCGGTCGACTGGGTGAACTGGGTGCCGGTGAGCTGCATCCCGTCGCCTGAGTCGCCGGCGAAGCGGATGACGACCGACTCCAGGGATTCACGCTCAGCAGATTGGCTTGCGAAGGTGTCCATGCCTGGTCCTGTGACCCTGCCATTGCACGCCAGAGGGCCTGCGAAGCGAAGGGTCCGGCGATTATGGCCCCCCCGGTTGAGGCTTGTCATCCGGGGCTACCGGCGAATCGAGTGAGTGATGGCACACTGCCTGTGCGGGGGACGTCATCGCCTACGGTCGTCGCCGGTCCCCGCTCGGCGCCCGCTCGGTGCGAGTCGCGGAGGTCATGAGTCGGCTCACGCTCTCTGGCAGGCCGCAGCGCGTCGTCTCGGGGGTCAGCCCAGTGATAAGGTCCGGCGATGGATCAAGCGCTCGACAAGGTCATACAAGGCGGCCTAGACGCCATTGAAGCCGGAGACCTGCAGACGGCCCTGGACGCCGTCGATGAGGCGGCCAAGCAGGTCGGCGAGAACCACGTTCGCGTGCTCCACCTCAACGGGATGATCGCCTGGTCCGAGGGCCGGGTCGACAACGCCGCCGGCTATCTGATGCAGGCCGTGGACCTCGGTGAGGCCTACCCAGAGGTCTATCTCGACTGCGCGGAGTGCCTCTTCATCCACGGCGATGATCTCGACGAGGCCGAGGCGGTCGTCCGCGCGCTTTTGGAGCATGAGTCGATCGCCGCCGACGATCCCGCGCGGGACGAGGCCAAGCTCCTGCTCGCCCAGATCCGCCTCGACGATGACGACACCGAGGAGGCCTTGGAGCTCCTCGGCCAGGTCCAGGCGAAGATGAAGGTGCACCCGGCGTACCTCAGCACCTACGGCGCGGTGATGATGGCGCTCGGCCGCAACGACGAGGCGGTCAAGTCGCTCGAGGCGGCGGTGCTCGCGGCCCCGGAGGATCCGGACTTCCACTACCAGCTCGGCCTCACCCGCGAGGCCGCCGGCGATCGCGAGGGCTCCGCGGAGGCGATGCTCCACGTCCTCGAGCTCGACGCGGCGATCAGCAAGGCGGACGCCGCGGCCGACGCCGACGAGGACGGCGAGGACCTCGACGAGGAGCTCTCCGACGAGGCCAAGGCGGAGCTCATCCGCACCTTTGAGGAGGTCTTGGAGGAGATCCCCGATCCCGTGCTCAAGCGGATCGCCCACGCGCCGGTGTCGGTGCAGCGGCGGGCGACGCCGGAGCAGGTCCGCGGCGGGGTGAACCCGCGCAGCGCGGTCGCCTTTGTCGGCGCCCCGAAGACCGGCGACGCGGCGGGCGACCTCCAGCAGATCGTGATCATCCACGACCTGCTGCTGGCGATGATCGACGATGATGAGGAGATCCCCGAGGTCTTCGTCGTCGGGATCATCGACGAGCTCCGTCGTTTCTTCGACGAGTCGATGGGTGTTGTGAGCGTGGAGGACTGAGATGAAGGCAGGCCAGAGCCAGGAAAACGTCACCGAGCTGATCTACGACTGGAACGAGAAGGAGCGCCGCGGGCCGCTCCTCCGCAAGGCGCCGCGCTTCGTCGATGAGAGCATCCGTGACGGGATCCAGTCGCCCTCGGTCCGCGACCCGTCGATCGACGAGAAGAAGCATCTTCTCCGGCTGATGGACCAGCTCGGGATCCAGTGCGTCAACCTCGGCCTGCCTGGCGCTGGCAAGCGCGCGCAGGAGGACGTCGAGCAGCTCCTCCGCTTCATCGTCGAGGAGAAGCTCGAGCTGGTCCCGAACTGCGCGGCGCGGACGGTGGCCGCCGACATCGAGCCGATCATCGAGATCTCGCAGCGGGTCGGCGTGCCGATCGAGGTCACGACCTTCATCGGCTCGAGCCCGATCCGGGCCTACGCCGAGGGCTGGGAGCTGGACCGACTCCAGGGCTTCACGAGCAAGGCGGTCTCGCTGATCGTCAGCAACAACCTGCCGGCGTCCTTCGTCACCGAGGACACGACCCGCTCCCACCCGAAGACGCTGGACACCCTCTTCCGGACGGCGATCGACGAGGGGGCGAACCGGCTCGTGCTCTGCGACACCTGCGGTCACGCGACCCCCGACGGCCTCCGCAACCTGCTCAGCTTCACCCGCTCGGTGCTCCAGGGGATGGGCGTCGAGGACCGGGTCGAGCTCGACTGGCACGGACACAACGATCGCGGGCTGGCGCTGACCCTGGGGCTGCACGCCTTCGAGTGGGGCTTTGACCGGGTCCACGGCTGCGGGCTCGGGATCGGCGAGCGGGTCGGCAACACGTCGATGGACCTGCTGCTGCTCAACCTCTACCTGCTCGGGCTCCTGGACCCCGACCAGCACGACCTCTCATGCCTGGTCGAGTACACGGAGGCTGTCTCCAAGTACACGAACGTCGACATCCACCCGGCGTACCCGCTCTCGGGGCACGACGCCTTCAGGACGGCGACGGGGGTCCACGCGGCGGCGATCATCAAGGCCGAGAAGCTCGGCGACCACGAGCTGGCCGACAAGGTCTACTCCGCCGTGCCGGCGCGGGTCTTCGGCCGCAAGCAGCTCATCGAGGTCGGCCACTACAGCGGCCGATCCAACGTGATCTACTGGCTGCGGGCCCACGGCTACGAGGTCAGGGACGAGGTCGTCGATCGGGTGCTGGAGGCGGCGAAGAAGGGCAACCGGACCCTCACCGAGGCCGAGATCCGGGCCGTCATCGACGGCGGCTGAGGCGTCGGCCTGCGGCCTGCGGCCGGTGACCTCCGGCCGAGAGGGCGATGCCGAGGCGTCGCCCTTTTTCTATGTTCGTCGGTGTTCCTGCCATCGGCTGGGCTCCAAGCTCGGGGCCCGAAGAGGCCAGCCTCGATCCGAGATGCGGCGGGTGTTCGCCGCGTCGCGAGCCAGACCCAGAGGGCGACGCTCACAGGTCGCCCGGAGCTGCGGATGAGCCCGATCGACGCGTCTACCAGATCACCTTGAGCAGGCGCTTGCACTCGCGGGCGAGGGCGTTGAAGTGCTCCGGGTCGGCCCACTTCTTGTTGAGGCGCGGGCGATGACCTGCGACCTCGGGGAGGCGAGGGAGCGCGATCTGCATCGGGAAGAGGTCGGGCCGCGACCAGCCCTGGGCGCGGATCTGCGGGGTCTCCAGGACCATCCACCCGCGGGGCGAGTCGCCCCAGACCAGCCATGTCGGCGCGCCGGGCTCGCGGTCGCTGTCGCGGACGCCCGGCCAGAGGAGGAGCGCCGGGCGGGCGACGCCCTGCCGCGGCCGGATCATCGCCGGCAGGATCACCGTGTCCGCCGGCATCACCTCGTCGGCGGTGACGGCCTTGGTCGGGCGCTCGAGGAGCGTGCCGCTCGCCGTCGTGATCAGGACATCGCTGCGCTCCGCCAGGATCGCGTCGACCTTGATCGTCGCGATCGGATCGCCGCTGATCTTGCTCCGGGTCGGCGTAAAATCTGGGACCTCTCGCTTGGCCGGACCGGCCTTCTCGTCCTTGTCGGGCGCGGGGAGGAGCGCGCGCTCGCCGAGCTTCAGCTCGCGCCACTCTTGGGCCTCCGGATCCGCGCGCCAGAGACGTCCTAGCAGGCCCTCCGCCTGGGGCCCGCCGAGGAGGAGCTGAGTCGGCGCGCCGTCGACGAGGCTTAGGGAGAGGGTGCTGGCGGTCCACTTGAGCCGGCACTCCTGGGCCTCGGGAAGGACCGGGGGCTCCTCGTCGGCGTCGCTCGGGTGGACCTTGGGCTGCTCGACGAGGAAGCGGTGGAGGAGCCCGCGCGGGCGGAGCACGTAGATCCAACGATCGTCGCTGACGATCGCCAGGGGCAGAGCTTGCCGCGGCGCGAGGCCGCCGGGAAAGCGCTCCCCTTCGAGGCGGAGGTTGGCGGCGAGCCAGGCGACCCCGCCGTCGCGGGCGGCCAGGAGGCAGCGGCCGCGGGCGGTCGCCCCGATCGCGACGATCCCCTCGTCCGGGGTGGAGACGGGGCTCGTGCTGCGGAAGCGGAGCTGGGTGTAGCCGCCGGGATGCTCGGGCTCGATGAGCCATGCAGAGGGGGAGCCGTCGGCCCAGACCGCCTTGCCGCGGAGACCGAGGAGCCCGTAGGTGCTGTGCTCGCCGATCTTGCGGCGATGGATCGTCGCCTCCTTGGCGACGTCCCAGAGCACCTCGCCCTGGGAGCCGACCCCGCACAGGAGCCCGGGGCGGATCATCGACAGGCGATCGACGTAGCCGCTCAGCCTGGTCCCGACCTTGCGGTAGCTGACCTGGAAGGTCGAGCCGAGGTGGAGGTGATGACCGCCGAGCCAGAGCGCGCCGTCCTTCGCCTCGGCGACTGAGGGGACCGCCGCCGGCAGGGGGATGCTGCGCTCGGCCTCGAGAGTGCGCGCGTTGACGACGACGACCTCGTAGGGGAGGGCGACGAAGAGCCGCTTACCGTCCTCGGAGGGGACGATCGAGAGGGGCTGATCGTCGAGATCAACGCTCTCACGGGTCGCGACCGCCGTGATCGTTCTCCGCGCGCCGGACCCTGCCGGCCGCCTCCTCACAACCTTGTGTGCCATGGGCTTTGGAGCCTACCACGCAGGGTGGTGGCCGAGCAGGACATGGTGGCGCTCGGCAGAGCGAAGGATCGACGCTCAATCGACGCTCATCTTCTACCTAGCCGGTAGCGCCGTGCGATCGCGACGTTAGGGCTCAGATCGAGCGCGAAGCTCGGCCTCCGCCCAGCGCTCAGGGCCTCGGCGAGGGCGCTAGATGTGGATAACCCGGCCGTCGACGGCGAGCGCCGCCTCCTTGACCACCTCGGCGAGGGTCGGGTGGGCGTGGACCGAGCGGGCGAGGTCCTCAGCGCTGGCCGAGAACTCGACGGCGATCGCAGCCTCGGCGATCAGGTCGCCCGCGCGCGGGCCGATGCAGTGGACGCCGAGGATCCGGTCGGTCTCGGCGTGGGCGAGGATCTTGACCATCCCGTCGGTCTGGCCCAGCGCCTTCGCGCGGCCGTTGGCCATGAAGGGGAAGGAGCCCTTGCGGTAGGGGATCCCCTCGCCCTTGAGCTCGGCCTCGGTCTTGCCGACCGAGGCGATCTCCGGGCTCGTGTAGATGACGTTCGGGATCGCGTCGTAGCAGACGTGACCGGGGAGCCCGGCCATGTTCTCGACCGCCGCGAGCCCCTCTTCGGAGGCCTTGTGCGCGAGCATCGGCCCGGGGATGACGTCGCCTATCGCCCAGATCCCGGGGACCGAGCTCTGGTAGTGCTCGTCGACGATGACGCAGCCGCGACGGTCGGTGTCGACGCCGAGCTTGCCCAGGCCGAGGCCAGTGGTGCAGGGGCGGCGGCCGACCGCGACCAGCACCCGATCGCCCGCGATCGTCGTCTCTTCGCCGCTCGCGCTCTGATAGGTGACCGTGACCGTCTCGCCCTCGGCCTTCGCCCGCTGAACCCGGGCGCCGAAGGTGAAGCTCAGGCCCTGGCGCTTGAAGAGCCGCAGCGCCAGGCGGCTGACCTCCTCGTCCATCGTCGGCAGCAGCTTCGGCATGAACTCGAGGACCGTCACCTTGGCGCCGAGGCGGGCCCAGACCGAGCCGAGCTCGAGGCCGATGACCCCGGCGCCTATGACGATGAGGTGCTCGGGCACGCCCTCGTAGGAGAGCGCCTCCGTGGAGGTGCCGATCCGATCGCCGTCGAGCTCGACGCCCTTGAGGCTCGCCGGCGTGGAGCCCGTCGCGATCAGGATCTTCGCCGCCCCAAGCCGCCGCTCACCGCCGTCGGCGTCCTTGACCGCGACGACGCCCCTCTCGGGGATCGAGCCGTGGCCTGAGATCCGGGTGATCTTGTTCTTCTTGAAGAGACCCGCGATCCCGCCCGTCAGCTGCGAGACGATCTTCTCCTTGCGGCCGAGCATCGTCGGCAGATCGAGCTCGACCCCGCTCGCCTTCACGCCGTGGTCGGCGAGGTGATCGCGGGCCTCGACAAAGCGCTCGCTCGACTCGAGCAGCGCCTTGGAGGGGATGCAGCCGACGTTCAAGCAGGTGCCGCCGAGGGTCTTGTCGCGCTCGACACAGGCGACGCTCATCCCGAGCTGGGCGGCCCGGATCGCCGCGACGTAGCCGCCTGGACCGGAGCCGATGACGACGAGGTCGAAGCTGTCAGCGTTGTCCTCGGCTGTGTTGTTCGTCTGGTTCGCACTTTCGCCTGACATCTCTCTTCTCCTGCTCGCAGCTAGCTCATGGACCGACGTCCGTCGGGGGGACGGACGCCTCGGCGGTCGCCCGATCGGCGCCCTCCTCGGCCCAGGCCCACAACGCGGATCCTGAGCCGACTATGCTCTGTCGTCGCTCAGACCTCGAGCAGCATCCGCTCGGGGTTCTCGACGCACTCCTTGACCCGGACCAGGAACTGGACCGCCTCGCGACCGTCGACGACGCGGTGGTCGTAGGTGAGCGCGAGGTACATGACCGGTCGGATCTCCACCTGGCCGTTGACCGCGACCGGCCGCTGGACGATGTTGTGGAGGCCGAGGATGCCGGTCTGCGGCGGGTTCAGGATCGGCGTCGACAGCATCGAGCCGTAGATCCCGCCGTTGGAGATGGTGAACGAGCCGCCCGAGAGGTCGTCGAGGGTCAGCTTGTTGTCGCGCGCTCGCTTGGCGAGGTTCGAGATCGACTGCTCGATCGCCGCGAAGGAGAGCCGGTCAGCGTCGCGCAGGACCGGGACGACCAGCCCCTTGCCGCCGCCGACGGCGACGCCGACGTTGTAGCGCTTCTTGTAGACGATCGAGTCGCCGCGCAGCTCGGCGTTGACCCCGGGGAACTCCTTCAGGGCGACGCAGGCGGCCTTGATGAAGAACGACATGAAGCCGAGCTTGACCCCGTGGACGTCGAGGAAGCGCGCCTTGTAGTCCTTGCGCAGCTCGAAGATCGCCGTCATGTCGATCTCGTTGAAGGTCGTCAGCGACGCGGTGGTCTGCTGCGACTCGATCAGGCGCTCGGCGATCCGCCGGCGAAGGGGCGACATCTTGACGGTCTCATCCTCGGGCGCGTCGCCGAGGGGGGCGGGGTTCGGGGCCGGGCGCGAGGGGAGCGTCGGCTTCGGCGCGGGCGCGCTGTCGCGGGCCGCCGCCGCGCGCTGGACGTCCTCCTTTAGGATCCGTCCGCCGCGGCCGGAGCCCTCGACATCGTCGAGGTTCACGCCGGAGCGTCGGGCCTCGGCCCGGGCGGAGGGCATCGCCAGGGCGTCGTCGCTCGAGCTGTCCGCGGGGGCGGCCTGCTCGGCCTTGCCCTCGTCGCTCGGCGCGTCGCCCTTGGCGGGCGCGCTGTCATCGCTCGGCGCGTCGCCCTTGGCGGGCGCGCTGTCGTCGCTGCTGGGCTTGGCTGGGGCGCTCGCGGCCGCGCCGTCGGGATCGATGATGCCGATGACGTCACCGATCGAGACCGTCGCCCCCTCCTCGGCGGACTGGCGCGAGAGGACGCCGGCGGAGGGCGCCGGGACCTCGACGGTGATCTTGTCGGTCTCGAGTTCAATGAGGGGCTCGTCGACCGCCACCGTGGCGCCGACCGGCTTGAGCCAATTGGCGACCAGGGCTTCGGTGATCGACTCGCCAAGGGCGGGGACTTTGATCTCGATCGGCATCGGGTGTCTCGTCGTTCTTGCGGGCAGGACGCGGGCGTCCCTGCGTAGTTTCGTAGGTTCGTGGGGAGGAGGTCTTGACGGAGGGAGGCGGATCCTGGCCTAGAGGCCAGCGAAGGCCGCCTCGAGGAGGAGCTTGCGCTCGAGCTCGTGGCTGGCGGAGTGTCCGGTCGCCGGGCTCGCGCTCATCTGCCGGCCAATGTAGACCGGATCGCCGAAACGGCCACCGAAGCGCTCGCGCAGCAGCGGCGAGATGTAGCTCCAGGCGCCCATGTTGCGCGGCTCCTCCTGGACCCACATCAGGGTCTTGGCGTTGGGGTAGCGGCCGAGGAGCGCCTCGAGCCCGGCGATCGCCAGGGGGTAGAGCTGCTCGACGCGGATGATCGCGACGCCCTTGGCGGCGAGCTCGTCGCGCTGGGCGGCGAGGTCGTAGTAGACCTTGCCCGAGCAGAGCATCACCCGCTCGACCGCGCCGGGGGTGGCCGCGCTGTCGTCGATGAGCCGCTGGAACTCGCCCTCGCAGAGATCCTCGATCGACGAGAAGGACGGGCGAAAGCGGAGCAGGCTCTTCGGCGTCATCATGATCAGCGGCTTGCGCCAGTTGCGGATGACCTGGCGGCGGAGGACGTGGAACTCCTGGGCCGGGGTCGTCAGGTTGACGATCTGGATGTTGTCCTCGGCGGCGAGCTGGAGGAATCGCTCCAGGCGGGCGCTCGAGTGCTCGGGGCCCTGCCCCTCGTAGCCGTGGGGCAGCATCATCACCAGGCCGCTCAGGCGGTTCCACTTGTCCTCGCAGGTGGTGAGGAAGTTGTCGAGGATCACCTGCGCGCCGTTGCAGAAGTCGCCGAACTGCGCCTCCCAGATGACCAGCGCCGCCGGTGAGATCAGGCTGTAGCCGAACTCAAAGCCGAGGACGCCGAACTCGGAGAGCGGCGAGTTGTAGATCTCAAAGCGCCCCTGGTCGTTGCTGAGGTTGGCCAGCGGCGTCCAGCTCTCGCCGGTGTTGGCGTCGGAGAAGACCGCGTGACGGTGGCTGAAGGTCCCGCGCTGGGTGTCCTGCCCGGTCATCCGGATGGGGGTGCCGTCGGCGAGGAGCGAGGCGTAGGCCATCAGCTCGGCGGCGGCCCAGTTGAGCGGCTGCTCGCCGCGGTACATCGTGTCGATGTCGCCGAGGATCCGGGCGAGGCGGCGGTGCACCGTGAAGCGCTCGGGGGAGCTGGTGATCTTCGGCGCGAGGGCGTCGAAGAGGTCGCGGCTGATCCGGGTCGTGACCTCGTTGTTCTCCGAGTCGGGGCCGCCGCGGTACGCGGCCCAGACCCCGTGCATCGGCATGTGCACCTCCTTGCGCTCGCTCTCTTGGGCCTTGCTCAGGGCGGCGTCGAGGTGCTCGTTGGTCGTCTTGTTGACCGCCTCGCAGAGCTCGTCGGAGAGGGTGCCGCGGCGCCGGATCTCGGCCTCGTAGAGCTCGCGCACCGAGGGGTGATCCTTGATCAGCGAGTACATCTTCGGCTGGGTGAAGGTCGGGTCGTCGCCCTCGTTGTGGCCGAAGCGGCGGTAGCAGACCAGATCGATGATCACGTCGCGGTGGAAGCGTTGGCGGAAGTCGACCGCGAGGCGGGCGACGTAGGCCGCGGCCTCGACGTCGTCGCCGTTGACGTGGAAGATCGGGATCTCGAGCATGTGCGCGACGTCGGTCGCGTACGAGGTCGAGCGCGAGTCGCTCGGATCGGTGGTGAAGCCGACCTGGTTGTTGATGACGATCCGGATCGAGCCGCCGCTGGAGTAGCCGGGGAGGCGGGCGAGGTTGAGGGTCTCCTGGACCACGCCCTGACCGGCGAAGGCGGCGTCGCCGTGGAGGGTCACGCCGATCACCCGATCGCCTGCGCTGTCGCCGAGCTGGTCCTGCTTGCCGCGGACCCGCCCCTGGTTCACCGGCGAGATCGCCTCGAGGTGGCTGGGGTTGAAGGCGAGCGCCAGGTACATCGGCTTGCCCTTGGTCGTCTCGTGGTGGCGGAAGTACCCCATGTGGTACTTGACGTCGCCGGAGCCGAGCCCCGCCCAGGGATCGGCCTTGCCGAACTCGGAGAAGACATCCTCGATCGCCTTGCCGAGGATGTTCATCAGGACGTTCAGGCGGCCGCGGTGGGCCATGCCGATGACGACCTCGTCGATCCCGACCTCGCCCGACTCCTCGATGATGCAGTCGAGCATCGCGATCATGCTCTCCGCGCCGGAGATCGAGAAGCGCTTGGCGCCGAGGAACTTGGAGTGGATGAACTTGTCGGTGTTGTCGATCGAGACCATCGCCTCGAAGAGGCGGCGCTGCTCCTCAGCCGACGGGATCACCCGGTTCTCGCAGCCCTCCATCCGCGCCTGCAGCCAGTTGCGCTGCTCGACGTTGGGGAGGTGCCAGTACTCGACGCCGATGTGCTGGGTGTAGGTCCGGCGGAGGCGAGCGATGATCTCCCGCAGGGTCGCGGTCGACCTCGGCATCAGCGTGCCGGGCGAGAACTCGCGATCCATGTGGGCCTCGCCGAGGCCGTAGTAGGCGGGGTCGAGCCCCGGCTCCGGCGTCGGACGTTCACGGCCGAGCGGGTCGATCTTCGCCGCCGTGTGCCCGTGCAGGCGATGGCTCTCGATCAGACGATCGACGAGCCCCTGGAGCGCGATCTGTTCGACCGCGGCGCGATCCTCCCGCGGGGTGGACGAGGTGGTCGGGGCGCTCTCCGAGCTGCTGCGCTGCTCGAGCTCCTTGAGGACTGGGATCCAGTCCGCGTCGACCGAGCTCGGATCGCGCTGGTAGGCTTCGTAGAGCGCCTCGAGGAAGGCGAGGTTGTGACCGCTGAGCGTGGATTCAAAATCCATGTGCGGGCGGCAGTCTACTCGGTGACTTTTCGCCATGACAACGTTCGCCGACGGCCGCCTGCAGATGACCACGGAGCGCGAGCGGGGCCGGCTCCGCGCCGCCAAGGCGGGCGTGAGCAAGCACCCATCGCCGTCTGGGGCCCCTGCAGGGCGGGGCGAAGGCGTCGGGCGCCGAGGCGAAAACGAACGATCTTACGGTCGATCGCGAGAAAAGGCGGCGTCGCTCAGGACGCGCCGGTGCCGCGTCTAGGCGGAGCCCGGGGGTGAGATCGAGGCTACGCGCGCTCTCACCCGCCGTGGATGGCAATTTCACCGGCCAATTTGACCGGAGATTGTGTCAACCTTCGCCGGACATGAGCGCGGACGGAAAGATTGGCCTCGACATCCTCTCTCGCCAGGTCGCCTATTCAGGCGAGGGGATCTCGGTCAAGTCCCTAGAAGCAGAGATCCATCAAGAGCGGACCGTCCAGGACAACAAGGTCGGCGAGCTGAAGGAGCTCCGCGAGCGCAACGTCGAGATCGCGGGGGCGATGACCGAGGAGCTGAAGAAGCTCCGCAAGTTCAGCGACTACCTCGACGGGACCGCGACCAAAGACGGTTTTTGGGCCGGGTTCAAGGAGATCATGTCCTTCATCCCCGGCCTCCGCTCGCTGGCGATCTCGCAGCGGTCGATCGAGGAGCTGCTCAAGCAGCAGTACCAGGTCAGCGCTCGCCGGGTGAAAGAGGCCGCCGAGTACGTCGACCACCTCAAGCAGAGCGAGCAGGATCTCTACAAGGAGATCGACCGGATCAACGTCAAGATCGTCGAGATGGCGAAGAACGAGCAGGTCGCGCTCGACTACGTGCTCGAGCTGCGCGAGCTGGAGACCGAGCTCAAGGCGCAGGAGCAGGCGCTGACCGCCGGCAGCGTCGAGGCCCGCGACATCCAGGCCCAGATCGACAAGGTCTTCGCCCGCCTCTCCGAGCACTCCAGCAACGTCCAGCTCTACGGCTCGGCGGAGGAGCGCTACGTCTCGCTGAAGGCGAACACCCGCAAGCTCCTGGAGACGATCCGCAACCTCGGCCAGGACATCCAGCAGTACACGACGGCGGCGTCGATCAAGCTCGACATGGCCTCCGCCCAGATCCAGGCGATCGGCCGGGCGGCGGACGCCTCGGTGGTGATGCTCGAGATGAAGCGAAGCCTCGACGTCATGACCGAGTCGATGAACGTGACGACCCAGTTCGTCAGCGACACCCAGGTCTTCTTCCGCTCGAACCTCGACACGCTGATGGACGAGCTCGACACCTTCGACGAGACGACGACGAAGGTGCTCGACGAGAACCTCGCCAAGTCGCGCGAGATCGAGGAGCAGCGGATCCAGGCGGCGATCGACAAGGCGATGCGCAAGTCCGAGAGCGGCGGAGCGCCGGCCCCAGAGGCCACGCCCGGCACGTAGGGGAGATCGCAGGAGAGGGATGAGGGGCAGGTCGCGTCGATGAGCCTGGTCGCCTTCAACACTCAGCAGCTCGCGCCCGTCGACGCGCAGCGCTACCTCCAGATCCTCGAGCGCTCGCTGCGCTCGGCGCGGCTCAACAACTCATTTCCCGACCGGCGTCGGCTCTCCGGGACCGTGAAGGCGCTCCAGCGTGCCTTTGAGCACGAGATCTACGACCAGCTCTACCTCGACTCGCGGGTAGGACTGCCGAACATGGCTTCCTTTACCCGCGTGGTCACCGACCAGGAGATGGCGGCCGACTCGCTCTCGCGGATGAGCGACCGGGCCGAGCTCGAGCGCCGCCGCGACGAGGCGCCGGTCTTCGCTCGGATGGCCGACAAGCACGACTACTACAGCTGGCTCGTCGACCAGGAGCTCGCGCCGGTCGACCTCCACCGGGTGCTCCTGCGCCGCCATGATCCGAGCAGCGGCAGCGCGAGCTTCCGGATCGAGCTGACCAAGCTCGACGGCTCGGGGCTCTACATGCACCTGACGATCGAGCTGACCCAGGTCGCCTCAGCCTGGCGGCGCAAGGTCGTCGACCTCGACCAGGACGGCGAGTCGGCCGCGGCCAACGAGGCCTTCCGCACCCTGATCTACCGCTGCGCGGCGCTCGACGCCGAGTCGCTCTTCATCCGCCTCCACGGGATCGAGGGGGTGACGGTCGAGCGGGTCGCGCGGGGGGTCATCGGCCCGCTCCTCTTCCGCCTGCCGACCGCCGCCGGCGGGGTCGCGACGACGATCGAGCCGGAGGGGCATCTAGGCCGGCTCTGGCAGCACTGGCTCGCCGGTGACGGGGCCTCGGCGAGCGGTCCGGAGGTGCTCGCGACCTTCGCGAGCGACGTCGCGGCCGGTGATATCCGCGAGGAGAAGAGCAACGACCCGCTAGGTCCCCTCCTGAGCTCGGTGATCGAGGACAAGGAGCGGCGGCGCTACGAGGCGATGCGCGAGCGCTACCCCTTTAAGGTCTTTAAGGACCGGAAGTTCGTCGCGACCCGCGGCCTCAAGGGGCTGGTGAAGGTGCTCGGCGACGCGGCCGGGACGCGCAACCTCGTCTACGATCTTCGGCTGCCGCGCGGCTAGCAGCCCGTGGCGAAGGTCCCGCGGGCTCTCCAGCCCTCGTCGTCCCTCGCGACCCGGCCAAGACTTGCTCTACGGCCCGGTGCCGCGGCGTCTTGTCCGAGCCGAGAGGACCGACGATCGCGGCGCGAGAGCACATGGGACCTTCACTGCGGTCTCGTAGGGGCTGTCTGTCGTGATGGGCGAGGGCCCGTGAGAGGGCGCGGGGCCTCTGCCCGGTCTCCTCGGCAGAGGCCGTGGGAGGACGGGAGGACGGGAGGACGCCTTGCGACCCGCTCCGGAGCTCGAGAACGGAGAAGGGCCCAGCTGGTCAGGCTGGACCCTCTTCTTGTCGGGTGTCGACCGATATCGGGTCGGCAAGGGCGGCTCGGGCGGGCGTCGTTCGTGTCTCTTCCCTGGGGGGGGCCGGTGCTCGTCGAGCCGCTCTTGTCGGCGGCTACTCTTTGTCCTTGTCGTCGCGGGAGACGATGATGTCGCGGCCAGAGGCGGAGGCGTAGAGCTCGTCGGGCTCGCGCGGCTTGCTGGTCTCCGTCTCGGTTTCCGTGGTCGTGGTCGCGGTCGCGGTCGTGGCCAGGTCGTACGTCGGGTCGTTGCTGATGAAGCTTGTGGTGCTCATGAGAATCTCCCGGCGCCTGTGGGTCCGGAGCCGTCGGGCTCCAGGGACGTCGAGCGCCGTCCTCGGATGAGCGTCCCGAGGAGGCCGATCGGATTAACCCCGGCGTCCGAAAGTTCGAAGACGAACCTCCGAGGAGGGGTCGACGAGGGGCTGCAGGAGCGCCCTGAGGGCGAAAATGAGCGTGACACAGGCGTTACGTACCTGTCACATTCCGCTGCCGCTGAGAAAGGCCCAGACCCCGCCAGCGCTCATGATCAGCCACAAGGTGACGTCACGGGTCGATTCAAGGCGGTCAATGGAGCGCGCGGGAGACGCGTGGAAATTGGAGAAGAGCATGGTCGAGCCTCACTTTGTTACGGCAATGAGTATTTCACGTAACATGTGAGTTTGCGATCGAAAAACTTGTGGGTTGGGACGGAGAGTCGCGCCAAGCCCTACGAAGACGCGCGCCGAGGTTCGCTCGCGCCCCGCGGAGATCTCATCGGCAGCCTCAAGGGAGCGCCGTCGCGGCTCACGGGGTGGAGCCGAGGTTCTCGCGAGGCGACCCGGAGGCGCGTGAGCCCCGGTGGAGGCGAGCTCCATCCGCGAGGCGGCCGTGGCACAAGAGTAAGAGTCCCGCGCGCTCGCTGACCCTCGCCATTCCTCTCGGCTCCGTCGAGGGTGGCAGCTCGGTACAGGGACGTCTCGTCGAGGCCAAGAGGGCCGACGGCCGCGGCGCGAGGGATCGCGGGAGGTTCACCACGCTTCGCTAGGCGGAGCCGAGGCGAACGCCGCAGTAGCTACACTCGGGGGTCTCGCCGTCGAAGACGAGCTCTTGGCCGACGGCGGCGCCGCAGGATCCGCAGCGGTCGATGATCCGGTAGCTCCGCTGGAGGCGTCCGCGATGGAGATAGCGCCCTGTCTGGCGGTGAAAGGCGAGGTCGACCGCCCGCTCGGAGATCAGGGTGGCGATGAGGCCGTTGGTCTCCAGCTCGGTGCGGCCGATCTTGCCGGCGAGCTCTCCGACCGTGAAGTTGTCGAGGCTGGTGATGAAGCCGATCAGGCGCTTGTTGAACTCCTCGCGGCCGCGGGCGAGGCGGGTCCGCCACAGGAGGAGGCCGCCGGGGATCCCGAAGAGGCCGGTCAGGAGGAGCATGCCCATCAAAGCGCTCCAGCTCTTCTCGTCGGGGGTCGTGAGCGCGTCGATCAGGACGAGGACGCTGAAGAGCGCGAAGACAAGCCCCACCGTGGCGAGGATCCAACCAAAGACCGACAGGAGCCTGTTCATCCGCCACCAACCATAACAAAGGATGGATCTTCCTTGGAGCGCGGGGGCTCCCGGCCGAGGCCCCCGCGGCCCTCCTGCGTCGTCGCGAGCGAGGGCTCTCTCGCGGCCCGTGGTGAAGGTCCGGTGCGCGCTCGCGACGAGGAAAAGCGAGAGCGCGCGGGACCCTTGCCACGGTCTGCTAGGTCGAGCCTTCGGCGCGGGGCTGCGTCGGCATGCGGACGCGGAAGGTGGAGCCGCGGGCGGGTGCGCTCTCGACCTGGATGGAGCCGCCCATCAGGTCGCAGAGCCGGCGGGTCACGGCGAGGCCGAGGCCGGTGCCGCCGTAGAGGCTCGTCGTCGCCAGCGTCGCCTGGGTGTACTCGCTGAAGATCCGGCTGATCTGGGCCTCGCTCATGCCGATGCCCTCGTCGGAGACCTCGAGGATGAGGTCGTGCTCGTCGTCCGGCCCTGACCGCGCGAGCGCGGCCATCAGGCGAACCTCACCGCCCTCGGTAAATTTTCCCGCGTTGCTCAGGAGGTTGATCAGGATCTGGGTGAGCTTGAGCCGGTCGCCGCGGAGGGGGAGGGTCCGCAGCTCCGGGGCGACGGTGACGGTGAGAACGTTGTGGTTGCGCTCGACGACCGGCCGGCAGGTGGTGACGGCGTCGGTGATGAGCTCGTCGATCGCCAGATCTTCGACGAAGAGCTCCATCTTGCCCGCCTCGATCTTGGTCAGATCGAGCATGTTGTTGATCAGGCCGAGGAGGTGCTGCGCGGCCCCTTGGATCCGGTGGATGTCGTCGACGTAGCGGTCGTGGCCGTCGTCGACGAGCTCGTCCTCGAGGAGCTCGCTGTAGCCGATGATCGCGTTGAGGGGGGTGCGGATCTCATGGCTGATGTGGGCGAGGAAGGCGCTCTTGGCCCGGTTGGCGGCGTGGGCCGCCTGCTCTGCGCGGGCCAGCTCTTGCGCTCGCCGGTGCTGATGATCGATGGCGATCCGCTCGGCCATCGCCGCGAGGATCTCGCCGTCGTCGTTGGTGAAGGCCGGGAGGCCGGCGCGGGCCCCGAGGAGCACGCCGAAGAGCTGGGTGCCGATCAGCACCGGCGCGGCGATGTAGCCCTGGGCGCTCGCGCTGTCGATCTCGAGGGCGACCTCGCGGCTCAGCCATACCCGTTCGCAGAGGTCCTTCGCTGTGCGGTCGAAGTGACGGGCCTCAGGCCAGGCCTCGCTCGCCAGCCGCGGCAGCTCCCTGGAGTCGGCGAAGAAGAGGCCGACGCGGCTACAGCCGAGGATCTCAGCGACCTCAGCGAGCGAGAGGGGCTTCATAACGCCGCTGGCTTCGGGACTCTGGCTCATCGCGATCGGGCGGCGTGATGACCCCTGCCTCCGCCTCGCCTAGGCTAGAGAAGTTCCGCTGTGGAGGACAGGGGGGAGATGCGGAGAACAGCGCCTGAAGGCGCGCTAGCGCTCCTTTGAGCGGTCTTCTTCGCGGCGCGCCGGATCCGTGCGCGGTCGAACTCTGCGCGAGTCTGCGCATCACCAGCCGCCCTCGGTGAGGCCGGTCTGGTGAGTCGGCCTCGGTCGTTCCGAGTCAGCCGTGATCCTGGGACACCGGAGGGAGCTGTCCTATGGAGCAGAACTCGCGGCGAGCTGGAGTGAGCCTCGCGAGGGGGTCCTGCAGAGCAGCTCGACCTCGCTGCTAGCGAGCTCGCGACGGGTTCGCGACGGAGGGAGAGGTTCGCGGAGGGGCTGCTACGTTGGCCGCGGAGCGCAGGCTCGACGCGGCGTGAGCCCGTCGCCTAGTCGAGGGCTCGGAGGCAGCAGCGAGTCTCGTGACGATCGATCCGGAAGGCCCACTGGAAGCCAGCCGGGAGCTGATCCTCGCTGGAGATCACCCCATCGATCGCCGCCGGCCGGTTGTCGGGGCCCAACGTCGTCTCGAGCTGGATGCTGACGCCGTAGGTCTCCTCGACGGACCGGAGCCACATGGACTGATCGTCAGACAGCTCTGTCTCGCCGAGGAGGCTGGAGCTGCGCTCCGCGAGCATGTTGACGATCTGGGTGTAGCTTCTACGACGATTCACAGCCTGCATGTCTACGATCCCAACTGCCGTCAAAGAGCTTCGTCATAGACATGACCGAAGCCCGATGAGCGGAACCGAGTATACCCAATCGTCGCCTCAGATCGATCGAATTCGCAGAAAGAATGGGGGTCTGTGATCCTCTTCGGTGAGGGAGCCTGGGTGTTCCGAGGTGCAAAAAACGTATTCCCGATCGGCTAAATTTCTAGGATCTCCTGTCGAGTCTGACACCGACGTACCTTGATTGCGTGGCATTGTGCCACAGGCCGACAAAATGCCCCGGTCCGCCGTGGGGCCCGCTTGGGGGCAACTCCCCACCCCCGTAAACGACAAAGGCCCCCGCGTGATGCGGGGGCCTTGGAGCTTCTCGGCGGTGGTTCGGGACCGCCTGGGGGCGCCTCGTGGGGGCCTATGCGTGGGCCGCCGCCGAGGTCACGACGGAGGGGATACTGCGGTTGCGGAGCCAGCGGCTGAGGTCTCGGCTCACCAGACCTGCGGTCCGGAGGAAGTCCCGCTCTGCCTGGATGGTGCCGACGAGGTAGTCGTCGTTGAACTCGTCGACCAGGTCGAGGATCTCCTCGATGTGGGCGGCGCTGCTGGGTCCGGGGCTGAAGCTGCCGAGGCCGCGCTCGTCGAGGAACTCGGCGAAGAGGTCGAGCACCTCGCGGTAGTTGCGGAGGGCTCGGCGGGTCAGGCCGTCGCCCTTGGCCCTGAGGAAGTCTTCGAAGGCGTCGTGGACGGTGATGATTTTCAGCGTGTCGGTCATGATCCCGGTCCTCATGTGCCGCTTGCAGGCCCTCAGAGCCCCGGCGAGCGCTGACTATCGTCCCAAGTCCTCCTTTGCAAGCCATTTTCCGTGGCGTCTTGACACGGCGCGGGAGCGCCCGCTTAGTAGGATCGGATGCGAGTGCTCTCTTGGAATGTGAACGGGCTTCGGGCCTGCGCGAAAAAGGGCTGGGCCCAGTGGCTCGAGGCCTCCGAGGGGTCGATCGTCGGGGTGCAGGAGGTGCGTGCGCGGCGCGAGCAGCTCCCGGCCGAGATCGCGGAGCCCCCGGGGTGGAGCAGCCACTTCATCGCCGCCGAGCGGCCCGGCTACAGCGGCGTCGGGCTCTTCTCTAGGCGCCCCGCCGATGACGTCCGCGAGGGGATGGACGAGCCCCGCTTCGACGCGGAGGGACGGGTCCAGATCGCCCGCTTCGGCCGCCTGCGGGTCGCGAACGTCTACTTTCCCAACGGCAGCGGCCGCGATCGCGACAACAGCCGGGTCCCCTACAAGCTCGACTTCTACCGCCACCTCTTCGAGATCCTCCAGCGCCTGCGCCGCTCGGGGGCCCGGGTGCTGGTGATGGGGGACTTCAACACGGCCCACCGCGACATCGACCTCGCCAGGCCCAAGGACAACCGCAAGACCAGCGGCTTTCTCCCGGAGGAGTGCGCAGAGGTCGATCGCTGGCTGCAGCGGGGCTGGGTCGACACCTTCCGCCACTTCCGGCCCGAGGAGGAGGGCGCCTACACCTGGTGGAGCCAGCGCCAGGGGGTCCGTGAGCGCAACGTCGGCTGGCGGATCGACTACATCTTGGCCTCGCCGTCGGCGCTCCCCTTCGTCCGCGCGGCGGCGGTGCATCCCCAGGTGATGGGCTCGGACCACTGCCCGATCTCGGTGGTCCTCGACCCCGCGATCTGCGGCTAGGGCCGCTCGGGGAGGACGACGGGATCACCGGCTAGACCGGCGTTGGGGGCCGTGGGCCGCAGGGGTCGAGCTGACAATCGCGGGCGGGCGACGTATTTTGCCCCATGCTCCGCGCGCTACCACCCCTCCTCATCCCGCTCACTGCGCTCTCGCTCGCCGCCTGCGGCCCCAAGCCGGCGCCGGAGAAGACGCCGGTCAAGGAGACCGCGAAGGTGGAGGTCAAGATCAAGGGGCCCACGGCTGAGGAGGCCAAGGCCTTCGTCGCCGAGGCCGACGCGGAGCTGCGCCGCCTCTTCGTCGCCTCGAGCGAGGCCGAGTGGGAGAAGAACACCAACATCACCGACGAGACTGAGGCGGCGGCGGCGAAGGCGAACGAGGCGCTGATGGAGTACCTCGGCGGCGCGATCAAGAAGGCGACGACCTTCGCCGATCTCGAGCTCGACCCGGAGACCGCGCGCCAGCTCCACCTCCTGCGGGTGACCGCCAGCCCGCCGCCGGCGCCCGCGGACGCGGCGGCGCGGGCCGAGCTCGCGAGCATCGGCGCGAAGATGGAGGGGATCTACGGCAAGGGGCTGCACTGCCCGCCCAAGGCCAGCAAGCTCGCCAAGGTCGGGGCCAAGCTCGCCAAGGAGAAGAAGGCCAAGGGCGTGACCGACGAGCAGGAGCTCGCGGGCTGCATGCGCCTAGGGGAGCTCGAGGACGTGCTCGCGGAGAGCCGCGACTACGAGCTCCAGCTCGAGGCCTGGCGCGGCTGGCACGGGCTCGCCCGCGAGATCCGGCCGCACTACGTCCGCTTCGTCGAGCTGGCGAACGCGGGGGCGAAGGAGATCCAGTACGCCGATCTCGGCGAGCTTTGGCGGGCCGGCTACGACATGTCGCCGGCGGACTTCGAGAAGGAGTCCGAGCGCCTCTGGCAGCAGGTCAAGCCGCTCTACGAGCAGCTCCACTGCTACGTCCGCGCCGAGCTCAGCGACAAGTACGGCGCCGACAAGGTCGCGGCCGACGGCCTCATCCCGGCCCACCTCCTCGGCAACATGTGGGCCCAGGAGTGGGCGAACATCTACCCGGAGGTCACGCCCTACGCCAAGGCGAAGAGCATCGACGTGACGAAGGCGCTCAAGAAGGGCGGCTACGACGAGCTGAAGATGGTCAAGCTCGGCGAGTCGTTCTTCACCTCGCTGGGGCTCGACCCGCTGCCGGCGACCTTCTGGGAGCGGTCGATGTTCCAAAAGCCGGAGGGGCGCGAGGTCGTCTGCCACGCCTCGGCCTGGGACGTGACGTTTAGCGACGATCTCCGGATCAAGATGTGCATCAAGATAAACTCCGAGGATCTGATCACGATCCACCACGAGCTCGGGCACAACTACTACTTCCACTACTACTTCAAGCTGCCGATCCTCTTCCAGAACGGGGCCAACGACGGCTTCCACGAGGCGATCGGCGACGCCCTGGCGCTCTCGGTGACGCCGGCCTATCTCAAGCAGATCGGCCTCATCGACGCGGTGACCAGCGACGAGAAGGCGCTGATCAACCTGCAGATGCAGGACGCGCTCGAGAAGGTGGCCTTCTTGCCCTTCGGCAAGCTGATCGATCAGTGGCGCTGGGACGTGTTCAGCGGGGCGATCACGCCGGACCGCTACAACGCCGCCTGGTGGGAGCTGCGCCAGAAGTACCAGGGGCTGGCGCCGCCCGAGGCGCGGAGCGAGGAGGACTTCGATCCAGGGGCGAAGTACCACATCCCGGCGAACGTGCCCTACACGCGGTACTTCCTCGCGCGGATCCTGCAGTTCCAATTCCATAAGGCTCTCTGCGCGGCGTCGGGCCACGAGGGGCCGCTGCACGAGTGCTCGATCTACGGCTCGAAGGAGGCGGGGGCGAAGCTGCAGAAGATGCTCGAGCTCGGGGCGAGCAAGCCGTGGCCGGAGGCGCTCGAGGTGGTCACGGGGAGCCGCGAGATGGACGCGGGGCCGCTCCTCGAGTACTTCGAGCCGCTGCAGGGGTGGCTGGAGAAGGAGAACGAGGGGCGGAGCTGCGGCTGGAGCGAGTGAGTTCCTTGTCCTTGTCCTTGTCCTTGTCGTGAGCGTCGACCGAGGAGGATCGAGGAGTGCGCCGGGCGGTGGTGGTCCGAAGATGTCCCTCGGGTCGGATCGGGTCGGGCGGATCGGGTCGGGTCGGGGCGGGTCGGGTCGGGTAGGGCGGGTCGGGTCGGGTCGGGTCGGGTCGGGTCGGGTGGGGTCGGGTCGGGTCGGGTCGGTCTGGTGAGGCTTGCTGGGTCGTCTCTCTCTCGCTCTTCGGGGGCGACCTCGGGTGCGAAAGTTCAGGGTAGGGGGGAGGCTGAGGCGTGGGCCGGTCAAGGGGGGACACCACTCTCTCAGACAGGTCGGAGCGCGCGTCGACCCCTTGTTCCAAGGGGTCGATGCGCGTCCTAGACTCGTTCGCGGTGTCCCCCCTCGCCCGTCCCCTGCGGCTCGTCCTCCTGTGGAGGTCGGCTGAGGACCAAGGCTGGGGTGCTTGGCGGCTGGGTGCGGGTTGGCGAGGTTGTTGAAGGCTCGCCTGCGCTGCGCTTTGGCAGGGACGGGGTGGCCGGTCCGAGCGCCCGAGGGGCTGAGTCGCTGCTCGTTGGGTGGGGCGAGGGTGCTCGTTGGGTGCTCAGCTGAGTTCAGTTGAGTTCAGCTGAGCTGAGCTGCGCTGAGTTCAGCTGAGTTCAGCTGAGTTCAGCTGCGCTCAGCGGGTGCGCTTGGGGTGGGGGGCAGGTGGGGCAGGTGGGGGGCGCTCGAGGCTTGGCTCGGGGCGGGGCTCGTGGTGGCTCAGAGTTCGCCGAGGCGGCCGTTCATGGTCGGGGCGAGGAGCCACTCGGCGATGTCCTCGCCGAGCTCTTCGATGCAGGTGTCGAGGATCGAGCAGGTGCCCTTGAAGCCGCCGTACATGCCGCCGCCGGAGGTGCGTTGCCCGCGAAAGTCGGCGATCTTGACTCCGTCTTGGGTGAGCCAGCCCTGGCAGCGCACCTGCTTGGGGCCCGACCAGGCGCCGCCGCCGGTGGCGAGGATGCCGACGAGCTGGACCTCGAGGACGACGCCGGCGATCCCCTCGGCGCTGTCGACGAGGGCGACGCCAAAGCCCTCGTCGGCGGCCTCTTTGGCGATGTAGTTGATCAGGCCCTCTTCGGGGTTGCACTCGTCGCGGACATCCTCCGGCATCGCCGAGGGCTCGATGAGCGGCGCCCGGCGGACGATGCTGAGGGCGCCGCCGCCGACCATCGGCGCGCGGGGGCCACGCGACGAGGAGGAGCAGGCTGCGACGCCGGGGAGGAGGAGGAGCGGGAGGGCGAAGAGAGAGCGGCGATCCATAGCGGGTCTCGAGGTCGTCGCCAGTGTAGTGGTTTCGCCGGGCGCGGGGCCGCGGAGGCTGCGGCTAGGCCGCTCGATCGATCGTGAGATCGATCGTGAGATCGATCGTGCGATCGTTCGTTCGATCGACCGCCAGGATCCGCGGGCGTCGGCGGTGGCAGGGCGGCCGAGGGCCGCGAAGCCCTATAGACGGAGCTCGCAGCGGTCGCTCGAACGCTTGAGCGGCGACGGAGGCGGACGCCGGCGGCGGGGTATGACGACCGGGGGCCGTGCCCCGCGGACGGAGCTCGAAGCGGTCGCTGGGGCGCTTGACCGGCGAGAGATCAGCCGCGGCGGAGGCGGACGCCGGCGCGGTCGATCGCGCGATCGACCGCGAGCGTGAGGGGGGGCTCGATGAGGGCGGCAAAGCGCTCGCGACCGCGGGGGTCGCTGTGGAACCAGTGGGCGATGAGGGCCTCGAGGGCGGTGGCGGCCCGGTACGCTCGGGTGTTGCGCTGGCTGCGGCTGGTGCCCCGGGTGCTGGTGTTGCGGGCGCGGCGGACGACGTTGGTCTCGGCCTCGTCGAGCTCGCCCTCGATCTCGGCGAGGATCGCCGCCTGACTCTCGGCGCAGACGATCAGGGTCTTGATCGCGTCGAGGCGGTGGGTCGGGTAGTCGCCGCGGGCGATGAGGCGCATACGCACCTCCCGCTCGAACTCGACGTCGCCGAGCCAGGCGAGCGTACGGATCGAGCGGCTCCGCAGGTCGAGGGGCATGGGCGAGAGGGTAACGGATGGGAGGCGACGGATGAAGCTGCGACGGGTCCTCACCGGAGAGGCTTCTGCGCGGAGGCGGCGCGGCGATCCCTGCCCCCCAAGGCCAGCCCCGCGAGCCTGATCGCAGAGGCCACGGGGCGACCACGGGGCGACCACGGGGCGACCACGCCGCGAGCCTCGCAAGGCCGATCGAGCATGAGATCCGCTGCGGCGTTGTCCGCGTGTGGGTCTGATAGGATCCGCCGGTGTCATCGACGTCGATCACGTTTCGTGGGTCCACAGGGGCCCTGCTCGCGGGCCGACTGGAGCTGCCTGTGGGGGCGCAGAGGGGGGTGGCCCTGCTCGCCCACTGCTTCACGTGTTCGAAGGACCTGAGCGGGCTCGTGCGGATCGCTCGGGCCCTCGCGGCGCGGGGCTACGCGGTGCTCCGCTTCGACTTCACCGGCCTGGGCGAGAGCGAGGGGACCCTCGCCGAGGGTCACTTCGCGGCGAACGTCGGCGATCTGGTCGCGGCGGCCGAGCATCTCAAGGAGCACGTCGGCGCGCCGACGGTCCTCATCGGCCACTCGCTCGGCGGCGCGGCGAGCCTCTTGGCCGCCGGGCAGATCCCCTCGCTGCGCGCGGTGGTCACGGTCGGAGCGCCCGCCGAGCCGAGCCACGTGCTCCGCCTCTTCACCGCCGACAAGGGGGAGCTCGAGGAGTCCGGCTCTGTCGAGGTGGCGATCGCGGGCCGTCACTTCCGGATCACCCGCGAGTTCCTCGCAGCCCTGGACCAAGGGTCGATGCACGAGGCGATCGGCGCGCTGCGTCTGGCGCTGCTGGTGATCCACGCGCCGCGGGACCAGACCGTCGGGATCGACAACGCGGCGGCGATCTTCAAGGCGGCCAAGCACCCGAAGAGCTTTCTCTCGCTCGACGACGCCGACCACCTGCTCACCCGCCCGGCGGACGCTCGCTACGTCGGCGAGGTGATCGCGAGCTGGGCGGAGCGCTACCTCGACCCGGCGAGCTCAGAGCCGACGATCGAGCTGCGCGGGGCGACCGTCGCGGCGGCGATCGGTCGTGACCTCTACCGGACGCGGATGGTCACCGGAGAGCACGCGTGGATCGCCGACGAGCCGGCGCGGGTCGGCGGCGGAGAGCTGGGGCCGAACCCCTTCGACATGGTCAACGCCGGGCTCGCGGCCTGCACGTCGATGACCCTGCGGATGTACGCCGATCGCAAGGAGTGGCCCCTCGACGGGGTGACGACGCGGGTCTCCTACGAGCAGGTCTCAGCCCCGGCCGGGTCCGCGACGCAGGGGAAGATCGGCCGCTTTGATCGGCGGGTGGAGCTCGACGGCGAGCTCGACGACGAGCAGCGAGCGCGGCTGATCGAGATCGCCGACAAGTGCCCTGTGCATCGCCTCCTGACCGGCACGATCGAGGTGGTGACATCGCCGGAGCCGACCGAGGAGAACGACGGCTAGGAGCCTGCGCCGCAGTCGCTGGCGCGATGATACCGAGTGCTGAGGTCCCGTCTCTGGCCGCGGGCGTGGCCGAGCTCGGAGCGCGCTCGCATCTGTGGGCCCTCCGCGCTTGGCCGAGCTAGGACTGCGCCCTAAGCGAGGGGCGGGGCGAGGGGCGGGGCGAGGAGGGGGGAGCGCGACGCCGGGAAGGATCGAGGTCTGGAGCACGGGCGCCGGTGTCCAACGCTCGCTGGCTCGCTAGCCCTCGCCGATCGTCTCGCGGATCCTCGCGGCGAGGCTGGGGCCTACGCCCTTGACCTCCTTCAGGGCCTCGACGTCGGCCCGCTTGATCGCGGCGATCGAGCCGAAGTGTTTGATGAGCGCGCGCTTCATCGCCGGGCCGACGCCGGGGATCCGGTCGAGGGAGGAGACCAACGCTCGCTTGCCCCGGCGCTTGCGGTGGTGGGTGATCGCGAAGCGGTGGGCCTCGTCGCGGATCCGCGTGAGGAGGTGGAGCTCCGACGAGCCGGGCCGGAGGCGGATCGACTCCCGGCGCCCGGGGACGAAGACCCGCTCGGGCTTGATCTCGCCGTCGTCGTCCGGGGGGACGTGGGCGTCGACCTCGTCGGCGGTGGCGACGACGTAGTCCTTGAGCGCCTGCCCCGGCTCGGGGTCGGGCAGGAGGGAGTCCCAGACCGAGGTCTCGGGGGCGGCGTCGGGGGTCGGCGCGTCGGGATCGTCGACCTCCGCCCGGACCTCTTGATATGCGCCGTCCGGGGCGCCTCTCCCCATCTCCGCAGGGGTCCTGGGGGAGCTGGTCGTCGCCCCCTCGGCGGAGAGGCGCTCGCTCCCATCGCCGTCGCGGGCGGTCAGCGCGGGCGCGGCGACGCTCGCCTTCGGCTGCGCGCTGCGGCGGGCTCGGAGGCGCCGGAGGGCGGTCTTCCCGTGGCCGAGCTCGAGGCGCCGCTCCTTCGCCAGCGAGATGACGTCGACCCCCTCGGCGCCGACGGGCACGCCCATGTCCTGCATCGCCGCGAGGACCCGCCCGAGCTGGCCCTTGCCGCCGTCGATCACCAGGAGGTCCGGCAGGGCCCAGGGGTCGTCGGCCCCAGCGCTCTCGTCCGTCTCGGCGGCGTCGGTCGTGTCGGTAGTGTCGTCGTTGTCGTCGCCAGCCGCCGCCTCGAGACCACGACGGAGGCGCCGCCCGAGGGCCTCCTGCATGCTCGCGAAGTCGTCGTTTTGCCGGTTTCCCTGGGCCAGCGCGCCTTCGAGGCCGCGGATCTTGAAGGAGCGGTAGCGGTCCTTGGCGGGGGCTCCGTCGACGAAGACGACCATCGACGCGACCGTGTCAGAGCCCTGGATGTGGCTGATGTCGTAGCACTCGATCACCCGCGGCAGGCGGCTCAGGCCGAAGCGCTGCTGGAGCTCGGTGAGCGCCTGGTCGGCGTCCTTCTTTTGGTTGCGCCGCGAGACGAAGTTGGAGGCGGCGTTGCGCTGGGCGAGGCGGAGCAGCTTGCGCTTGTCGCCGCGCTCCGGGACCAGGAGAACGGTCTTGCGGCCGCTCGCCTCCCGCAGCCAGGCGACGAGGGGCGCGGCGTCGTCCTCGTGGAGCGCGGTCGGCATGAGCACCTCGTCGGGGATCATCGGCGCGTCGGCGTAGTAGGCGGCGAGGAAGGAGTGGAGCACCTCGGGGTCGGGGAGCTCCATCCCCCGCTGGGAGTAGATCCGGGTGCCGAGGAGCTTGCCCTGGCGGACGTGCATGACGACGAACTCGACCTGGCCGCCCTCGCGGTACATGCCGATGATGTCCTGATCGCGGTCGCCGACGCTGACCACCCGCTGGCTCTCGAGGGTGGTCTCGATCGCGGAGATCCGGTCGCGGAGGCGGGCTGCGGACTCGAAGTCGAGCTGCGCGGCGGCGGCCTCCATGCGCGCCTTGAGGTCGGCGACCAGCTCCTTGTGGCGGCCGCCGAGGAAGAGCGAGACGTCGCGGACCTGGGCGGCGTAGGCGGCCTCGTCGACCTCGTAGACGCAGGGGGCGGGGCAGCGGCCGATCTGGTGCTGAAGACAGGCGCGCCGGCGGTGGTGGAGCACGTAGTCGGTGCAGGTCCGCAGCTTGAAGTGGCGGTTGACGACCCGCAGCGCGTGGCGGACCGCGCCGGCGGAGTGATAGGGGCCGAAGTAGTGGGCGTTGTCGCTGGCGACCCGGCGGACGAGCTCGAGGCGCGGCCACTCCTTGGCCGGGTCGAGGCGGAGCACCAGGTACTGCTTGTCGTCCCGGAGCTTGACGTTGAAGCGCGGCCGGTGCGTCTTGATCAGCGTGTTCTCGAGGAGCAGCGCCTCCTTGTCGTTGGCGGTGACGACGGTCTCGAGGTCGCCGAGCAGGTCGCCCAGGAGGGGGACGAAGTGGCGGGTGTCGTGGCCGCTGAAGTACTGCCGGACGCGGGCCCGCAGGCGGCGGGCCTTGCCGACGTAGACGACCGCGCCTGCGCGATCGCGCATGATGTAGACGCCGGGCACGTCGGGGAGCCGCTCGACCAGCGCGAGCAGCTCTTCGCGCGAGGTCGCCCGCGGTGTCCAGTCCGCGGGGACCGGCGGCGGCGGTGTCCCGCGGCTGCTGCGGGCGCCTCCCTTGCGCTTGGCCTTGGCCATAGAAGCGCCAGGCTAGCCCAGATCATCGGTCGATGGCAGGGCCGGGATCCGGCGGAGGAGGGCCGAGGAGGAGGGCCGATGCGGGCCGATGCGGAGGACCGCGGCGCAGGACCGTCAAGGAAGGCCGCGGAGGAGGCCGGTCGAGGAAGGCCGCCGTTTCACCGCTCGGCGCGACCCCTTGTCGGGGCGCCCTCCGCCGTTCGCCGCAGCTTGCGGGCGTAGCGGATGACGAGGGGCACGCCGACCGCCGTCGGGCCGAGCCAGACCAGGAAGAGCAGCGGCAGGGTCGGCGGCAGGTGGGGCGTCGTGTTGACGACGAGGACGGCGGTCAGACCGGCGACGTAGGCGATCGCGAAGCCGAAGACGTGGTCGACGAGCCAGTGGAGGCGGTGCTCGCCGCCGTGGCGCAGGCGTCCGAGATGTCCGCGGACGAGGAGGAGCGCGAGGCCGACGAAGACGATGAAGACAGGGGCGCCGTTGCGGATCGCGACCGCGAGGAAGGCGAGGGAGCTGAGGCCGAAGAGCAGGGTCGGCAGGAGGTGGGAGCGCGGCGCCGGCTGCTCCGGGGCGAGGCGCTTGCGGGTCAGGGCGAGGCGGCCCCAGATCACGAGATAGAGGGCGAAGAGGGCGAGGAAGAGGAGGAAGAGGTTGGGCCGGAAGAAGGTCAGGACGATCGCGCTCAGGCCGATCAGGATCATCGCCGCGAGAAAGACGGCGCCAAAGCGTCGGTGGGTCCGGCCCCCCTTGAGGCTGAGGAGCGCGACGGCGCCGCAGAGCATCGCTGTCGAGCCGGCGATGATGTGGACGAGGAGCGCCGCGACGGCCCCGCTCATGCCGAGCCTCGCTCTGTGGGGGGGCCGTGCGAGCGCTGGGGACCTTCGCCGCGGCTCGCTAGCGCAGGAGGGCGACCAACCCCGCATCGAGCGCGCCCTCGAGGGTGCGCCGCGCGGGCTCGATCGAGGGGCGCTCGCGGAGCCATGCGCCGGCTGGGCGTCGCTCCTCGGCGGCGCGCAGGAGGTCTGCGAGCTCGGCCTCGCCGCGCACGACCTCGCCGCTGGCGAAGCTCCAGATCTCCGGTCCCGACGCCCCCCGAAGGGCCCAAATATCGTCGCGCGGCAGGCATAGGCGGCGGCCTACGAGCCCTGGCAGGGTAACAGAGAAGCGACGCGGGGGCGGGGCTGAGATCTCGGGGAAGACAGGCGCCGCGGCGAGCCAGCGCGGCAGGATCCACCACTCCTCCCAGAGCCACGGTTGGGCGAGGATCTCCCGCTCCAAGGTGGCGAAGAGCTCGAGCATCACCCGCTCGCGGTAGACGCTGCGGCGCTCGTCCGGGCCCCGGTAGATCGGCGGGTCAAAGCGGAGGATCGGCGGGCCGTCACGGCGCTCGTGGCAGAAGACCGGGACGACCGTCGCGTCGGTGGTCGCCGCGAGGGCGCCGATCCCCGGGCGGACGAAGATCGACTGGCCGAGGAAGGGGACGACCTGGGCGCCGCGGGGGCTCGCCTGACCGTCGATCCCGCTGTTTCCGTCGGCGAACATCACGGTCACCGAGCCGCCCTTGAGCGCCCGCGCGAGCTGCCAGAGCGCCGAGGGGTCGCCGCTCTCGACGGTGTCGAAGATGTCCGGGCGGAGGTGGTGGTGCATCGCGTCGATCCGCGCGTCGACGTCGGCGGTGATGAGCCCGTGGTTGCGCTCATCGACGAGGAGGGTGACGGGCAGGCGGAGCTCCAGGAGGGCGAGCGGGACCCAGCGATAGCGGCCAAAATGCGAGGGCACGAAGATCACCCCGCGGCCGCGGGCGAGGGCGGCGTCGAGGTGCTCGCGGCCGGCGATCGCGAAGGGCTCCCAGGTGTCGTTGTCCTCCCAGAGTCGGTCGTAGTAGAGAACCAGGCGGCTGCTCCGTCGGGCGACGCGGCGGATCTCCGCCCGCGTGGCCTGGCCCTGGAGACCGATCGCCGCGCCGGTGAGGGCGGCGGCTTCGCGGCGGTCGAACATCTCCGCCTGCGGCCCGCTGTGGGAGGCGAGCACCGCTCGGTGGGCCGCCCTGCGGGAGGCCCGTCGCGCCGGGGTCAGGGGGCGAGCTCGGTCCATGGTCAGCGCTCAGGCGGCCGGTGTCGGGCGGGCGAGGAGGTCGATGAGCTCGACGATGACCTGGAAGGCGGCCTTGCCGGTGAGCTCCGCGCCTGCTCCCTGGCCGTGGACCTGGCCGTGGACCTGGCCGTGGACCTCGCCGTGGACCTCGCAGAGATCGGCGGCGAGCACCTCGCGGGCGCCGATCATCGTCCGCAGGAGGTGACGCAGCTCGCCGAGGCCGAGGCCGTCGGGCTCGAGAACGCCGGTCGCCGGGGCGACGGTCGGGTCGAGGGCGTCGATGTCGACGGTCACGTAGTAGGGGATGTCCTCGCGGAGGAGCCCGGCGAGCGCGCTCGGGTCCGCGGCGCGGAGGATGTTCGGCGAGAGCGCGCGGTAGGGGGTGCCCTCGAGCTCCTCGGGGATGTCTTGAAAGCCCCGGGCGCCCACACAGGTGATGTCGACGACTTCGGGTCGACGGGCGATCGCGCGGAGGACGTTGCCGTGGTGCAGCTCGCCGGGCCAGCGGATCGGCGCCGCGTCGGTGTGGGCGTCGACGTGGAGGATCCCGAGAGGTCCCCCGCCCTGGGCGTGGACGAGGGCGTCGATCGCCGCTGCGCTGACGCTGTGATCGCCGCCCAGGAGGAGGGGGCGGGCGCCGGCGTCGAGGATCGCCCGCAGCTCCGCGCTCAGGGCCTGGAGATAGTCGCTCGCCGGGGCGCCGGCGAGGGGCGGGAGATCGCCGGCGTCGACCAGGTCGACGCCGGCCATCAGGTTGCGGCCGAGGTCGATGTCGTAGAGGCCGATCACCGCGCCGGTGCGGAGGCTCGGCTCTAGCGGGAAGGGGGCGCTCGCGCGGCGGACAAGGGCGGGACCGCTGGCGGCACCGCGGGGGTGCGGCGCCGGCGTGAGGTCGTCGAAGGGGGCGCCGACGATGACGACCGCGCCCGCTCGCAGGGGCTCTCCGAGCCAGGCCGGCGCGCCGCAGAGGCGCTGGCCGAGCGGTCGCAGGGCCGGCTTCGGGGCGGAGCGCGGACCCTCGGCCTGGAGGATCCCGAGCTCGACGAGCTCGTCGATGATCGCGAGGGTGGCGTCGTCGGGCTCGCCCAGGAGCTCGGCGATGGTCTGCGGCTCGCGGAGCTGGCTGAGCAGCTCAAAGGTGTCGGCCGTGAGCTCGAAGAGCCGCCGCGGATCCGAGCGCAAAAAAGCGTGGGTCGCTGACCCCGCCACGCGCCTCAGGTCAGGGTTGACCTGGAGACGGCGCGTCAGAGTCGAGCGACCCATGCGTACGCTTGTCGTGGACCGCTAGAAGCGGGCCATCATGTCGCCCTTGAGGGCGTCGATGGTCAGCTCTGCGGGGTTGATGACCTCTTGCAGCTTGTCCTTGCCGTTGCCGTTGCAGCGACCGGAGCCCGAGGCGGCGGCCGCCTCGACCAGGGCGTTGAGCCCGAGAACGTTGACGCCGCCGACCGAGTCGACCTGAACGCCGAGCTGGAGAACGCGACGATCCTTGGTCAGGCCGACCTTCACCTTGGGGGTCGCCGCGGCGTCGATGACGACGCCCGCCTTGGTCACCGCGACCCGGACCTGGAGGGTCCGCGGCTCGAGCGGCTTGACGAGCTGGACCCGCGAGGCCGAGGTCAGCTTGAGCTTGCCCGGGAGGTTCTTGGGGAGCGTCTTGGGGAGCTGCTGCGCCGGGATGGGCCCTGCGGCTGCGGTCTTGGGTGCAGCCGCGACGGCCACGGCAGCGGCCGCGCCGATCCCGAGCTTGGTCAGAAGTTCACGCCTCGTATCATTCTTCATGTCCACCACCTTCGTCACTAACTTCCGGTGGCCAAGCTATAGCGTCGGCCATGTTCGCGTCAAGCCCTGCGGTGTGGAGCGCCTCGGAGATGCCGCGCATAATCGCTTCACTGTCGATCTGGGGCGCATCTTTGTCACGAGACGATCCCATGTCTCCAGAGACATGTTCCTCGGTGAGGAGCTGCTCGACGGCGCGCGCGAGGCTCTGCTCGCGCGCCTCATCGCCGGCGAAGGCGAGAACGAGGGGGTCGATGAGGGGCTCCGGCGCCCGGTGGAGGCCGGCCTCGTCGACGCGATAGAGGTGGGTGTCGACGGCGATCTCGCCGGCCGCGACGAGCGTCGACCAGCTCGCGGCGCCGCTCAGGAGATCGATCAGGCTGGCCGCATGGATCGCTGTGATCGCCGTGCACGGAGATGTCGCCGGGCTCTCCTCAGGATCAATTGCGCCTGGTCTGGCGCAAAGATCGATCGTTCGGGTGAGGCGGCTCTCGTCGGGGAGGAGGACGTCGTAGCGCCAGCGTGCGCGCCAGCGACGGTGTTCGGCGAAGGCGCGAGGATCGCCCTGTGCAGCGTTGACTACGGCGTCAAGGATGTCCGTTAGCACAGCCGCAAAGTGTTCGTCCGTCACCCCCTCCGGCAGGGGGCGCGGGCCCGCAGCGGGTCGCGGTCGGAGCTCGATGCGCGCAGGCTCGTGGTCGGCCACGCGAGCGCAGTAGCGGAGCAGACCTCGCTCGCGGGCGACGACCCCCTCCGAGATCACGAGGGCGTCCCCCGGGTCGACGACGAAGAGGCGGGCGCCGAGCTCTGGGTCGAGCGCGGCGAGGTCCAGGAGGGCTCGCTCGCGGCTTATCGGGAAGAGGCGATGGTTGGCCGACGCGGAGGGGCCGATCGCGGCCGAGACTCCGTCGGGGATGAGCGCAGCCGGTCCGATCGCGCGGATCGTCGCGAGCACCCGGCGATGCTGCTCGACCGGGTCGCCGGAGCCCTGCGGGTCCGGGGCCCCTCGGTGGAGCGGGGCGATGAGGAGGTCGACGTCGCCGAAGAGGCGGTGGACCTCGCGGATCGTCGCCGCGTCGGGGAGGGCGCGGGCGAGGTGCCAGAGGGTCAGGCCGTCGCCGCGGAGGATAAAGCCGTGGCTCGCGGGCCCCGATCCAGGGGTCGCGATGATCTCCAGCGAGCCGGCGTCGACGGGCCGCCAGTCGCAGATCACCTCGATGTTGGCGAAGCCGAGGCCGTCGATGCAGCCGAGGGCGAGGCGATCATCAGGGGCGAGGATCGGGGTCGAGCGTGGGACCCTCGCCAGGGACTCGAGGTCGAGGCGGCTCGGATCGACCCCGCTCAGGAGGACCGCGCCGCACAGCGGCATCTGCGGGACGTCGATCTGGCGCGGCGGGTAGGGGGCGAAGCGGCCGCCGCTGTGGTGCTCGCCGAGGAGGGGGTTGAGCAGCAGGGAGGTGTCGCTGCCGGCGATGATGATCGCACCGCCGCCGAGGATCTCGAGCCTCATGGTCTGTCCGTGCTCGCAGGGGAAGATCGCCCAGAGGAGCCGCGCGCGGGGCTCCAGGGCGACCGATCAGGACTAGGCAGGATCGGCCTCGGCCGCCTGCTCACGGGCGACGTAGCGCGCCAGGGAGTCGACGCTCATGAAGTCCTCGCGGGCCATGTTGTCGAAGGGGAGATCAAACTCGTCGGCGAGGCCGGCGATGATCTCGAGGCTCGCGATCGAGTCGAAGCCGAGGCCGCCGCCCTCGGGGGGGGCGAAGAGGACAGCGTCGCGGGGAAAGTCGTCGACCGTGAAGTCCTCGAGCTCGAGGCGCTCGATGATCTGCTCGACGATCCGCCCGGCGATCGCGGGGTCGACCGGGCTCGTGTCCGCGGGGGCGTCCGTCGTCCCCGGAACGTTGGGTTGATCGGGCTGGTCTGGCTTGTCAGGGTGCTCCATGGTCATCTCTCGCTTGGGAAGGGGCGAAGGGCGAGGGCGGCGACGCTGCCGGCGAAGCCGAGGGCGTTGCACAGGGCGAGGGGGACAGGTCCCCGTCCGGGCGCTTGGGGGAAGGAGATCCGGGGGCCGTGGTCGATCGGCTGGCGGAGGCCGATCGTCGCCGGCCTGATCCCAGCGCGGGCGCAGGCGAGGGCGGCGACGGCCTGGACCGCACCGGCGGCGCCGAGGCTGTGCCCGGTCTGCGACTTGAGCGACGCGACCTGGACGACCTCACGGGCGGGGATCGCCAGGCAGAGCCGCTCGATCGCGTTCGCCTCGGCCGCGTCGTTGGCGGGGGTGCCGGTGCCGTGGGCGGAGACGAGGGTCAGCTCCTCGGGGGCTCGGTCGGTCGCCAGGGCCTGCCGCATCGCCGCGAAGATCCCCGCGCCTTCGGGGTTGGGCGCGGTCGGGTGATAGGCCTCGCCGCCGCAGCCGTAGCCCGTCAGGCGGCCGAGGATCGTCGCTCCGCGGGCGCGCGCGTCGGCCTCGCGCTCGAGGACGAAGAACGCCGCGCCATCCCCGAGGGAGAGGCCGGCGCGGCTGACATCGAAGGGGCGGCAGCCCTGGGGATCCAGGGCCCGGAGGCTGTTGAAGCCGGTGAAGCTCAGGCGCGAGAAGGTGTCGTAGCCGCCCGCGACGGCGCAGTCGATCCGCCCGTCGAGGAGCATGTGCCAGGCTTGACCGATCGCGTTGGCGCCGGCGGAGCAGGCGGTGTTGAGGGCGATCGCCGGCCCGCAGGTGGCGAGGCGGAGGGCGATCGCGTGGGGGGCGAGGCTCGGGGTCTCGGCGAGGAGCTCGGGGTCCGGCGTCTCCCCGGCGAGGCCCCGCTCGAGGTGCTCGATCATCCCGTGGTTGGTCCCGTGCGAGCTGCCGACGAGGACGCCCATGCGCCGGGCCGCGATCTCGGCGTGGGGCCGGCCGGCGTCGACGATCGCGTCGAGGGCGGTCTCGACCGCGAGGTTGAGCGACCAGGACTGCGGGTCGACCGGGCGGGTCGTGTCGTCGAGGGCGGAGCGGATCGTCGGCTCCGGCGGCACCTGCATCGCCTCTCGGGTGAGGAACCACGGGTCGCTGGTGTCGAAGCCGAGCACCTGCTTGGGCTCGCGGCGCCCCTCTTCGATCGCCCGGAGCAGGCGGTCGACGCCGCGGCCAAAGCAGGTCCACGCGGAGCTCCCCGTGATCACCACTGCGTCGCCGGCCTCGGCTCGTCTTTCATCGTGTCGCTGCACTGTGTCTTCCTTCGCCCTTCGCCCTTCGCCCTTCGCTGGTCTGCTCTTCCCCTGCCTCGTGTCCGTTTGCGGTCGCTCGTCGGCTTGGCGCCGCTCAGCCGCCGCTCAGCCTCCGCTCAGCCTCCGATCATGGCCCCGCCATCGATCCGCTGGACAGTCCCCGTCATGTAGTCGGGGGCGTCGAGCGCGAGGTAGGTGACGAGATTGGCGACCTCCTCCGGGCGGCCGATCCGGGGGATCGGCTGCTGGCTGAGCGCGCGCTCGCGGGCGGTCTCGTCGACCATCCCGGCGGTCATGTCGGTCTCGACGAGCCCCGGGGCGACGACGTTGACGCGGACGCCGATCCCGGCGAGCTCGCGGGCGAGCACCTGCGAGAGGGCGATCACCGCGGCCTTCGAGGCTGCGTAGGCGGAGAGCCCGGCGGTCGCGTGGATCGCCGCGATCGAGGCGATGTTGACGATCCGTCCGTCGCGTCGCCGGCTGAGGCTCGGGATCGCCGCGCGGCAGCAGGCCTCGACCCCGCCGAGGTTGGTCCGGAGGACCTCCCAAAAACGATCGGCCGGGGTGAACATGAAGAGGCCCTCGTGGAGGACACCGGCGCAATTGATCAGGACGTCGAGGCGGCCGTGATCGCGGCGGAGCGCCTTGAACATCGCCTTGACCTCGCCGCGATCGCTGACGTCGGCGCGGGCCAGGGTGACCGTGTGTCCGGCCTCTGCCAGCTCTGCCCGCAGGGACTCGGCCGCGGCCTGATCGCTGCGGTAGTTGATGACGACCGTCAGCCCGCGGCGGGCGAGGGCGACGACGATCGCCCGACCGATCCCACGCGAGCCGCCGGTGACCAGGGCGACCCGACGCTCGACGTCGTCTTCCGCGGTGTCTTGGGTCGTCTCGCTCATCGCTCGTTCTCCGTCCAGGGTCGGACGACGGCCGCCAGCTCGCCGCCGTGAAACTCGACGTGGGTGATCAGGGCGAGGGCCTCCGCGCTCCTCTCTTCGCGGGCCCACGCTGCGGCCCAGGCCGCGCAGAGCACAGGCCCGGCCCCGCGGGTGTCTCCGGTCAGACCCTTGAGGCTGAAGGGCCGGAGGTCGTCGCGGCCGAGGAGGGCGAGGGCGTCGAGCTCGGCCCGGTCGACCCGCGCCTCACCGTTGCCGCTGCCGCTGTGGAGGACGATGCGCTCAGGGGTGGCGTCGGCCATGGCGAGCGCCTCGCGGCAGAGCTCCGCGAGCCCCTCGCCGGTCGGCGAGCCCCAGCCGCGGAGCTGCGACATGTCGCGGAGGCCCGGCTCGTCGCCGACCGTGATCGCCGAGAGCTCGCCGTAGATCCTGGCCCCGCGGGCTCGCGCGTGGTCCTCTCGCTCGAGGGTGAGGAACGCGGCCCCTTCGCCGTGGGTGGGTCCGGCGCACGCAGGGTCGTAGGGACAGATCGCCTCGGCGGCGACCTGCGGGGCGATGAAGCCGTTCGCGGCGGAGGCGGCGAAGGAGCGCTCCTCGACCTCGTCCATGCCGCCGCAGAGGATCACCGGCGCGTCCCCGCGGCGGAGGGCGTCGAAGGCGAGCATCAGCGCGGCGCCGGACTGGACCAGGAGGTTGGGGCCGCGGAGGCCGAAGCGGGTGGCGACCGCCCCGAGGGGCGCGTTGGAGACGCTCTGCGAGAAGAGGAGCGGGCTCGCCTTCTTCGGCCCCCGTTGGATCACGGGGGTCAGGGTCTTGACGACGACCGAGGCCGGCCCGGTGGCTCGGCCGAGGATCACGCCGAAGCGCCCGCGATCGTCGGCCTCTAGGAGGCCGGCGTCGCTGAGCGCCTCGTAGGCGCTGACCAGGGCGATCCTCGTCAGGGGGATCGGCAAGGGCGGGCGGATGTCCGGGAAGCGGGCGCGGAAGGGCTTGAGATCGTCGATCAGGCCGGCGACCGCGTCGGCGAGCGCGGGCGATCGCTTACCCACCGGGCGCAGGCCGCTGCGACCCTCCAGGGCCGCGCTCCGGAGATCGGGCCAGGTCGGTCCAAGCGCTGTCCAGGAGCCGATGCCAGTGATCACGACACGACACCCGGAGGCCGAGTTTCGACGGAGTTCCAAGCGGCCTCTGTATACTACGGAGCCTCATGTCTGGGGAGCCCGTCGACCTGTCAGTCCTGCGCGCGCTCGCGCCGGAGAGCGCGCAAGCGCGTTTTTGTCGGCAGGTCCGCGAGGACGAAGGTGCATGTTCAAAGGGTCAGGTTGGTGAGGTCGAGGTGGTCGTCGGCGAAGCGGCGCTCCGCCGGCTCTGCGCGGGGCACTTTCCCGGGAGACCGATCGTGCCGGGCTCCCACCTCGTCGCCCTGATGGTCGACGTCGCTCGCCTCCTCGCGGGCGCAGAGGTCGGCGAGCTCCTCGTCCGCAGGGCGGTCTTCCGCGCCCCGGTCGGTCCGGAGGAGAGGCTCTGGGTCCGGGCGCGCCTGGGGAAGACGGCGGGGCGGGTCGACGCTGAGGTGCTGCGAGGCGGTGAGAGCGGGGGGGATGACGCGCCTGCGGAGCGCACCGTGGTCGCGAGCGCGCGTCTGGAGGTGGTCCGGTGAGCGCCCTCGGTCCCGCGGAGATCCGCGCTCGCCTCCGCCATCGGCGGCCGGCTCTGGCGATCGAGCGCGAGCTTCAGGCTCGGGCCCGCGGGGGTCGCCGCTTCTTGACGGTCGAGCGCGGCGCCTGGCATCCGGCGGAGCTCCTCGACGCCGCTGCGCAAGCGGCCGGCCTCTGCGCCCGCGGCGACGCCGATCCAGCGGAGCTCTCGCTCCTGGTCGTCGCCTACGAGGGCGTCCGCTGGCCGGTCTCCCTCAGCGCCCAGCGCTTCATCGTCGAGGTCCGGCCCCTCCGCGCGTTTCTCTCGATGCACCAGCTCGCGGTCGAGGTGCGGGAGAGCCCAGGGGCTGGGGTCGAGGCAGGCGAAGGAGAGGGCGGCGGAGAAGGCGAACTATGTCTTGAGGCCCAGGTGACGCTCGCGAGGGAGGGCGGATGAGCGACGACCAAGAGAGAGGCGAGGCGCGATCGAAGGAGGCTGCGAGCGCGGGCGCGGCGGAGACGAAGGCCGCGACGAAGGTCGCGACGAGGGGCCCCAAGCGAGCGATCCACGGGCCCGTGATCGACCGCGTCGGGAGGGACGTGGCGAGCGATCGACGGACGCTCCTCGTCCTCCCCGGCCTCGGCGGCGGCAAGGCGGGGCTGGTCGCGCTCCTCGACGGGCTCGCGCGGACCCGACCCGTGCTCTCGATCGAGGCCGACTCGCTCTCCGGCCCGTGGCCGTCGCGGGTCGCGGCGATCGTCGCGGAGCTCGATCGGCGCGGGCTCGATCGGGTCGACGTTCTCGCCTGGTCCTTCGGCGGAGTGGTCGCCCAGCACGCGCTCCTCGCCGCACCGGAGCGCTTTGAGGGGGCGATCCTGGCGGCGACGGCCGCCCGTCTCCGGGCGCGGGAGCGGGCGATGATGGCCCACCTCCGCGCGCTCTTTGAGCAGGAGCTCGGGTCGATGACCCTGGCGAGGGCGCTCATCGGCGTGCTCTTCGGGCCCCCCTTTCTCCGGCGGCCGGGGGTGGTCGCGGTGCTGGAGGCGCTCCTGGGGCAGGTCCCGCTCGATCGCGCCAATTGGATCGGGGCCTTCGACGCGCTCCTGGAGCATCGCCTGGAGGGGGAGCTTCGCGGGATCGACAGGGTCCGGGCTGTCGTCTGCGGCGAGCTCGACTGGATCTTCCCGATCGACGAGGCGGAGCGCCTGGCGGGGCTCGTCGGCGCGCCGCTCGAGCGTCTGCCGGGGATCGGCCACGCGCTGTGGATCGAGGCGCCCGAGGCGCTCGTCGCCGCCTGTGCTCGCTACCTCGGCCCGAGCCCGAGCCCGAGCACGAGCCCGAGCCCGTGAGGCTCGCGGTGAGCGCCGACGTGAGCGCCGTTCGTATGGGCGAGCTCCGCGAGGCAGCGCCGCCTGTCGTCCCGCTCGCACGTTCGCGAAGGACGTACCCGCTGGAGGGCTCCACCCGGAGAAGAGGAGACGCCGCTCGTGGCGGCGTCCTCAGGGTTGATCGAGCCGCCGATCGAGCCGTCGATCGAGCCGCCGAGCGAGCCGCCGTGGGGCGGGCTCGCTAGAGGATGTCGTTGGCGATCGTCACGTAGAGGATCAGCGCGAGGAGGAGGAGCATGCCGATCCCGTGGATCATCTCCTCCATCCGGCGGTTCGCCGGACGGCGGGCGATGAGCTCGTAGAAGAGGAAGACCAGGCGGCCGCCGTCGAGGGCGGGGAGCGGCAGGAGGTTGAAGAGCCCGAGGAGCGTCGAGATCCCGGCGGCGAAGAAGAAGAGGTCGATCCAGCCCTTCTCGGCGGACTTCGCAATCTCCTTGACGATGCCGACCGGACCCGAGACCTTGGCGTCGATCTGGCCGGTGATCAGGTAGTAGAGCCCCTTGAGCTGCTTCTGGGTGATCACCAGGGGCTGGCGGACGGCCATCTTGGCCGAGTGGCCGAGGGAGGCGGGGCGATGGACGACCTCGCCCTCGACGAGGCCTACGCCCATCAGGCCCGCGTCGGAGATCGGCACCTGGAGCTCGACCTCGTCGGCCTCGCGGCGGACCACCACAGGGACCGTCTCGCCCTTGTGGGAGGAGGTCGCCTCGGACACCTTGCCGTAGGGCTCGTCGCCGGTGACGTCGAACTCGGCGATCTTGATCAGCTCGTCGCCACTCTCCATACCGGCCGACTTCGCGGTCTCGGACTGGACCGCGTCGACCTCCATGGTGATGACGTCGCGGTTGCCGGCGACCGCGAGGACGCTGAAGATGATCAGCGACGCCGTCAGGTAATTCGCGATGGGTCCGCCGGCGATCGTCAACATCCGCGCCCAGAGCGGGCGATTGCGGAAGAGCGACGGATCGGGGTCGGGCGGCGCCTTGGGGTCGTCATCTTCGGGCTCCATGCCGACGATGTGGACGTACGCGCCGAAGGGGATCGCCGAGAGGACGAACTCCGTACCCTTGTAGGTGAAGAGGCGGGCGACGACCGGACCTATCCCCAGAACGCTGAATCGGTCGACCTTCATCCCCGTGGAGACGGCGCAGAGGTAGTGGCCGAACTCGTGGATGATGATCAGGACCGAGATCGTGATGATTGCGGTGAGGATCTCCGTAAAACCCACGCGGCGGACTATAGCAGCCGCTCCCCCGAGGGGCCGGGCTCTCTTTCGCCGGCCCGCGGGCGCTCCCTGGGGTATCTCGCTTGGGTCCCCGAGGAGCCCGCGGTCGAGGTCTCGCGCGCTCTCGCCTCTGCGCGACGTCCCGCTCGGCTCCGCGAAGAGCTGCGCTAGAGCGCGGTCCAGCGGCGTTTCGCCTGGCTAGAAGGACCGACGATCGCGGCGCGATCCCAGGGACCTTCGCCGCGGGCTCTTCGTCCGAGCCGCGGGCTCCTAGGCCTTGCCGCGGCTCAGCTTCAGGCCGCCGAGTCGCCTTCGGACATAGAGGAGCGCTCGGCGGGCGACCCCGTGGTCGGGGGCGGGGCGCCAGGCGGCCTTGGATCCGCCGGAGCGGCTGAGGTTCTGCTCGACCGCGCGTTGGGCGGAGGTGAGGCCGCCGCGGAGGTCGTAGAGGGTCGCGGCGCCGGTGCTGGCTGTGACGGCGAGCACCTCGCCGGGGATGATCGCCGCCGGGTGTCCGTGGTCGCGGAGCTGGAGGAGGGCCCAGCGGAGCAGCTCCGGGTTGACGGGGCGATCGAGGATGAGCCAGCGACGTCCGCGGGCGACCTTGGCCCCTTGGCTGATCCCGCTGCCTCGGCTCAGGTCCTGGAGCGTGCGCAGCTCGGGCACCTGGGCGTGGAGGATGCTGAGGAAGCTGAGGGTGTTGTCGCCGGAGCGCTCGTCGAGGGCGAGGATCTCAAACCCGCGATCGCCGGCGAGGGCTCCGCCGAGCTCGCGAGCGTCGCGGACCATGCCGGCGACGACGGGCTCGAGGTCGTGGAGCAGGAGGAGGATGGAGAGATCGATGCGCATCGGCGGGTCGCGGCGAGACGCCCTGGCGCTCGCTCAGGGCTCTCCAGGGTAGCGCAAGGAGGCGCGCTCTTGCGGCGCCGGGATGGGGTCCGCGTGGGAGGCCCCGCCGCCCGTCGTCCCGGCCTCCGGCCTCCGGTGAGCGTCACAAGCGCATATGCCGCGGGGGAAAAAATCCCGAATCTTCCCCGCAACGGGTCCCTCGGCCGGTCGATCCAAGCGGTCGGACTTTCTGGTAAAGACCAACATCGCCCGGCGCGACCGCGCCCGGGCCACATCTCCCGAGCGAAGAACACCCTCACGAAGGCGAACCCCGATGGCAGGCGGCATCAACAAGGCGATCGTAATTGGCAACCTCGGACGCGACCCGGAGCTCCGCTACACCCAGGGAGGGCAGCCCGTGTGCCGCCTCGCGGTCGCGACATCGCGCCGCTACCTGAACAAGCGCAGCAACGAGATGGTCGAGGAGACCGAGTGGCACCGGATCACGGTGTGGGGGAAGTCGGCCGAGCACTGCAACACCTACCTGACCAAGGGGCGGCAGGTGTACGTCGAGGGTCGGCTCAAGACCACGAGCTACGAGAAGGAGGGCCAGCGCCACTACTCGACCGAGATCGTCGCCGACAACGTCCAGTTCCTCAGCGGCGGAGGCGGCGGAGGCGGCGGTGGAGGCGGCGGCGGCGGAGGTGGTGACTACGGCGGCGGAGGTGGTGACTACGGCGGCGGCGGAGGCTACAGCGGCGGCGGCAGTGGCGGAGGCTACGGCGGCGGCGGAGGTGGTGGCGGCTACGGCGGAGGCGGCGGAGCCCGTGGAGGCCAGAGCGGCGGCTATGGTGGCGGAGGCGGCGGAGGCGGCGGAGGCGGAGGCGACACTCCCCCCCCCTACGAGGATCCCTACCAGCCCTCCGATCCGGTCGACGACGACATTCCGTTCTAGGGCCCGAGGGCGCCCCCAAGAAGTGCGGGCCGGCTTCGCGCTGCGGAGGCCGGCCCGACCTGTCTTCGCACCTCTTCGCGCTCCCCACCTGTCGCGCGACCTCTCAGCTCGTCGCAGCCCGTGGCAAGAGCCCGCGCTCGCTCGCTCGTTCGCCGACAGCCCTCTCGGCAGCGCCGTAACCCGGGCTCCGATCCGGCGCGGCTGCGCATCCGCGGAGCCGAGCGGGCCGAAGGGGGTGCGCGAGAGCACACGAGGCTCTCGCCATAGCCCGCGGCCTCCTCGCTCGCTCGCGTGCGATCGCGAGGTCGCGGCTTCCGCACTCTCCGGGCGAAACCCCTCACCCTCCCCCGATCCGCCGGACAAAGCGCCTCGTCCCGCGCTCTGAGGGCAGCGATCGCGGGCCGAAGAGTGGCATGCTAGCCAACCCGGGACGGTCGGGAGAGGTCGAACATGTTTCTGTTCCGCGAAGCCATGCCCAGCGACGAAGACTCGATCTTCGACCTCGCGCGCCACCTCAACACCCTCAACCTGCCGCCCGAGCGCTCCTTCATCTCGCAGCTCCTCAAGCGGTCGATCGCCTCGTTTCGCGGGACGCCGGACTTCGACCCCGGTCGCCGCTTCCTCTTCGTCCTGGAGGGGCCTGACGGTCGAGCCGTCGGCACGTCGATGATCCACGCGCAGCACGGCGACTTCGACGAGCCGCATGTCTTCTTCCGGGTGATCACCGAGGAGCGCTACGCCGATCTCGTCGGTCCGAGCGGAGACCACCACGAGGTGCACATGCTGCACACGATGCTCCACCTGGGGCAGACCTACGACGGCCCGAGCGAGCTCGGCGGCCTGGTCTTAAGCCCGGACCTCCGCGGTCATCCAGACAAGCTCGGGCGGCTCCTCTCCCTCGGTCGCTTCGTCTTCGTCGCCGGCTACCGCGGGTGGTTTCGTGAGCGCCTCCTCGCCGAGCTCCTGCCGCCGCTCTACAAGGGGCCGAACGGGGCGACCCGGTCGCCGCTGTGGGACGCGCTCGGCAGCGTCTTCACCGGGCTCACCTACGAAGAGGCCGACGCCCTCAGCCGGACCTCGAAGGACTTCATCTGGCGCCTCTTCCCCTCGTCGCCGGTGCACGCGAGCCTGCTCCCGGAGGGGGTCCGCGAGATCATCGGCAAGGTCGGGCCGAACACGATCGGCGCCCAGCGCCTGCTCGAGCGGATAGGCTTCAAGTACTCGGGGCGGATCGATCCCTTCGACGGGGGTCCCCACCTCGAGGCGAACACCGACGAGGTGTCGCTCGTCCGCGAGACCCACAAGTACATCCCGGAGCTCGGTGAGCCCGATCGCGACGCCTCGTGGGCGATCCTCGCGACCACCGCCGACGAGGCGCCGCACTTCCGCGCCGTCTGGGCCCCGGCGACGATCATCCCGAGCTCCCGCCGGAGGATCCGCGCCGGTCGTGAGCCGCTCGAGCGCCTCGGCGTGCTGAGGCCCGGCGCGTCCGCCCCGGAGCCCGACGCCCGGATCTTCGCCGCCCTCCGCTCGCAGTGGGAGGTCCCCCTCGCGCGGCGGCCCCCAGCCCGGAACAACGCGCTCTCGACCTAGGAGGACGCTGCGCGCGGACGCTCGGAGGTGCGGAGTCCCACGAGCGCGAGCTGCTGCCACGAGGCGAGGCGCTGGGGTCTAGCGATCCGCCGAGCCTCCGCGGAGGGGCTGAAGGTGCCTAGGTAGGCGAAGTGCAGGGTCGCAGGTCCAGCGCTGCGCCGGGCCGCCGCGGAGGAGGGCTCAGAAGTTCGCGACGAGCATCAGGTAGGCGAAGTGCAGGGTCGCAGGTCCAGCGCTGCGCCGGGGCGTCGAGCTCAGCTCAGAAGATCGCGACCAGCAGCAGGTAGGCGAAGTGCTGGGTCGCGGGTCCGGCGATCCGCTGAGCGGCCTCGAGGGGGATGAAGAGCCCGTACCCCGGCTGGACGGTGAGCTGGGCGATCGGCCTGTAGCTCAGGATAAGGTCGAGCTCGTGGCCGAGGTTGCGGCTCGTGTTGGTCGGATCCCAGCCCGCGCCGACCAGCGGATCGGGGGCGCTCTTCCAGGCGCCGGTCGGCTTGTCGAGCTGGATGAAGTTGTAGCTGAGCGATCCCATCAGCCGGTCGAAGCCATCGCCATCCCCGTCGTGCTTGGTCAGCCCGCGGAGTGAGGCGCCGACCTCGAGGTTGCGGAGGTTGGAGTGCCCGACCCTGTCGAGGATCCCGTAGAAGGGGTGACGGGCGCCGTAGAAGCGGTAGAACTCGCGGCTCTGTTGGTTGCCGCAGCCGACATTGGGCCCCCCTTCGCAGCTCTCTCCGCTCGCGTAGTTGTAGCGGAGCGTGAAGGTCGGCCGAGCGCGGACCTTGAGCGCGTAGTGGAGCGTCGCGAAGGCGGCGAAGGCCCGGTGGGCGAGGCCGAGGTTGCGGCCCCCCTGGGCGTACCCCTCGAGGTCGTAGGAGAGGCCAGGGAGGGGCTCGCCGTAGACCCGGAGGCCGCCGTTGACCAGATCGCGGCTCGCGGCCTGTGCGGCGGGGGAGGGGCGCTCGCGGAGGCCGATGCCGAGGGCCTCGACGGCGATGCTCGTGCCGAGGTCGAGCCCCAGCTGGAAGTAGCCGCTGAAGGTGCCAGAGCTCTGGACCGTCTCCGCGAGGGTCGGGTCGCCGCTGGGGTGGGCGATCGTGAAGGCGCCAGGCCCCCGCAGGAGCATCAGGCCGGCGTCGGCGGACCAACGGCCGACCCGACCCTGGAGGCGGAGGGCGTCGAAGCTCTGGGCGACCGGGACCCAGTTGCGGTTGGCGATCAGCCGCCCGGAGCCGACGTTCAGCTCCTGCCGACCGACCGTGATCACCCCAGAGGCCCCGCGCTTCGAGCCCTGGAGGTAGAGAAAGCCCTGGTGGAGGTCGGTGTTCGCCATGTTGGCGATCGTCGAGCTCTCAAAGCCCCAGCTGCGGACGTCCTGGCCCTGGATGAACACGCCGACGTGGTCGCGGTAGGCCGCGTTGAGGCCGAGGCGGGAGCGCTGGAAGATGTCGAGGCTGCGGTCGCCCGGGGTCGGATCAAAGCTCGAGTTGGTGCGACCCTGGGTGCGGAGGTTGAACTCGACGCTCGGCGTGAGGGTCAGCGCAGGGAATGACCACGAATCCTCGAACCCTCCCCAGCCCTTGATCACGGCCGTGTCGGCGCGGGGGAGGTCCTCCGCGGGCTCCTCGCTGCCTGCGGTCGCGCTGTTCTCCGCAGGCTCTGTCGCGGCTGGCGGCTCGAGCACGTCCAGGGTGTCGAGGGGGTATCGATCCGTGGGGGCGACCGCGCGGCCCGGAGCGTCCGCGGCCCCGTCGGCAGCGTCATCGCTCGTGGTCGCGGCGTCGTCGCTCCGCGTGTCATCGACGGTCTCGGCCGCACTGTGCTCGACCGGCTCGACAGGCTCGACAGGCTCGACAGGCTCGACAGGCTCGATCGGCAAGAAGCGCGGCGCCGGAGCGGAGCTGGCCGCCGACGCTTGGGCTGGGGCCCAGGCGAGGCTCAACACGAGGCAGACCCAGCGTCTCCGCAGGAGCTGCGCCGAGATCGCGCTCGCGGCCGCCGCTCGCCCTCGGCTCCGTCCCGCTCCGCGTGCGAGCTTGCTCCTCGATCGCTGGGTCACCGGTGGGCTCCTGCGGGCCGCACCCTAGCAGGTCTCGTCGGTCGTCGCCGCCGCGCCGGCTTTCGGCGTCGTCGACCTCGCGAGGGGGGGCTAGAACCGGTCGTCGAGGCCGCTCTGGCAGACCTGGTCGACGCAGGCGCAGGCCTCGTCCTCCGGCCAGCGCCGCTCGAGCGCCTCCGAGCAGCCGATCTCGACGAAGACCAAGCCCGCGTCCGGGTGGGCGCAGGCGACGTAGTCGGTGCAGGCGTTCCCCTGAAACACACACTCGCTGTCGGCGGCGCACGGGGGGCAGAGGTCGGGATCTTCGACGCAGACGTCACGGACCTCGGCCTCGACGAACCCGCCGCAGGTCAGGTGGAGCCCGCACAGCGTGAGCGTGGCCAGGATCGCGGCGAAGCGGCGCATGCCGAGACCCTACCAGAACGATCGCGGGGCAGCCCCGAGGGTGCTCGGTGCAGGGGCGTGCGCCTGCGCGGCGACCCTCTGCCGGTCGGCGAGGAGCGCCCGAGGTGCACTGGGCCCGCTGGCGCCGGGGGCTGGGCGTCGACGAAGGAGCATCTTGGGGCATGCGGCGCTTGGTATGGTCGACCCCATGCCGGAGCACGACAGGAGCCAGGGAGAGGGCGGCGGCGCCATCGATCTCTATCTCGACTTCATCTCCCCCTTCGCCTACCTCGCGTGGCGGCGGATGCCGGCGCTGGCGAAGGCCCACGGGCGCACGCTCCGGCCGATCCCTGTGCTCTTCGCGGCGCTCCTCGGCCACTTCGGCCACCTCGGCCCGGCTGAGATCGCGCCCAAGCGGGTCTACATCTTCAAGCAGGTGCTGCGGCGGGCGCACGAGCGCGGCCTGCGTCTCGAGCCGCCGCCGGCTCACCCCTTCAACCCGCTCCTCGCCCTGCGGATCGCCGGTGACCCCTCGCTCGGAGCGGAGCTGCAGGGGCGGGTGATAAGCGCCCTCTTTGACGCGACCTGGGGCGGAGGTCCCGGGGTCGGCGATCCTGCGACGATCACCCAGGTCCTGACGCGCGCCGGTCTCGACGGGCCAGCTCTGGTCGCCGCCGCCTCAAAGCCCGAGGCGAAGGCGCGCCTGCGCGGCGCGACCGAGGCAGCGCTGCACGCCGGGGTCTTCGGGGTTCCGACGATGGTCGTCGACGGCGAGCTCTTCTGGGGCGACGACAGCATCGGCGACCTGGAGCGCTTCCTCCGGGGCGAAGACCCGGTCACCGACGCCGCCCTCGCGCGCTGGCAGGATCTGCCGCGGGCCGCGGATCGCCGCGGCCGAGGCTCGTCCTCGTAGGGATGGTTCAGGGCGTCGGCTCGGCGGCCTCGGCCCCGGCGGTCTCGGCCTCGGCGGCCTCGACCCCTTGCACGAAGTGCTCGCGCGGCCGGACGGTGGTCCAGCGCTCGAGGATCTCCCGGGTCTCGGCGTCGGCGGTCGCGAGCTTCTGGAAGAGATAGTCCTGGATCCCCTTGTGGACCGCGCAGACGTTGCTCTCGCGCATCCGCCCGAAGACGCTCCCCGAGGTCTTGTGGTTGGTCGCCGGGATCGTCCCGCAGTAGGGGTTGTAGGCGCAGTTGACGCAGTCGGGCTGACCGTCGAGGTTGGAGGCGATCACGGCGGTGTGGACCGTCTCGTGGCCGACGAGCTGGCGGTAGCGGTGGGTGTCGACATGGCCGATGAGGAAGGTGTCATCGCCCATCTCGTGGAGCATCCGCCCCTCGTCGCAGGTGAAGACCGTGCCGTCGTAGTTGACCGCGAGCTGGCCGATGCCGGTGCCGGCGGGGGCGCGGACGTCGAGGAAGTTCGGGTCCTCGCCGCGGAGGATCTTGGTCAGGAAGATCGCCGCGAAGCGCTCGAGGATCTCGACCCCCTGCTTGTTGAGCTCGATCATGTAGTCGACCGCGTTGCGGTAGTACTCCAGATAATCGTCGCGGTCGTACTCGACCCGCTTGCGGGTCCGCTCGGCGAAGCCGAAGGGGTCGAGCGGGCGGAGGAAGAGCGCTCGGCAGCCGAGCTTAGTGTAGGCGTCGACGACCTCTCTCCACAGCGGCAGGGTCGCCCGCGTCGTCGTCAGCAGGGCCTCGACGTGATAGAGGGTCGGGTCGAGCCCCGCGGCGGCGTACTCCTCGTTGATCCGCCGGATCCAGTGCACGGCCTTCTGGTGCGAGTCCATCGTCGCCAGCTTGCGCTGGGCGTTGTGGAGCTTCTCCGGGCCGTCGATGCTGGTGCAGATCTGGACCTTCTTCTCCAGGAGATAGGCGAGCTTCTCGTCGTCCATCAGCGCCAGGTTCGAGACCATCGTGAACTCGAGGCGCTTGCCCGCGGTCTTGTTGCGCTCCAGCGCGTACTCGATGATGTGCTGGATCACCGGGAAGTTGACCAGCGGTTCGCCGCCCTGGAACTCGAGGGTGACAAAGTCGCTGGTGCTCGCGAGGAAGAGGTCGACCGCCTTCTCCGCGACCGCCGGCGACATGTCGGTGTGGACCGCGTCCATGTTCGCCCGCGAGGCGTGGCAGTAGACGCAGCTCTCGTTGCAGCGCAGGGTGACGACGAGGATCCCGAGGTTGACGCCGCTGTTGAGGAAGGACTTGCGCCGCTCGTAGCTCTCCGCGGCCCTGTCGACGTCGTAGGTCTCGCGGAGGAAGTTCGCGGCGCTGAGGCGCTCGTAGAGCTCCTCGCCGGCCTCGATCCGGCCCTCGGCGAAGGCCGCGAACTCGTCGCGGGAGAGGATCAAGAAGTTCCCCTCGAAGTTGGTGATGACGACGTTGTCGCCGACCTCGCGCCAGCGGAAGAAGGCGGGCTTGGTCGGGCTCAGGGAGAGGCGCTGGAGGTCGACGCTCATCGTCGGGGCCCTTCGTCGATGGTCTTGGCGAGGGCGTAGTTCTGCAGCTCGCCGATGATCCGCCGGACCTGGGCCGGCTTGGTGTAGCGGGGCTCGACGGCGAGGGTGATCGCGCTCTCGTCCTCGCTGCGCTCGATCGAGGCGACCGCGGCGAAGGCCTCAGCGGTCTCCTCCACGGCCTTCGCCGAGTAGAGATCGCGGTGGAAGCGGAGCTCGATCACGAGTCGGCCCCCTCGCCCTCGGGCGTCGCGGCCGCTTCGGCGGGGGCCTCAGCGGGCTCCTTCGGCGTCTTGCGCCCGTGCTTCTCCTCCCAGGACTGGGCGATCCCCAGCGGGTCCTCGAACTCGTCGTCGGAGAAGTCGAAGTCGGCGAGGTCGTCGAGGGAGGGCGAGCCCATCGCCCCGGAGAGCGCCTTTGAGGTGACGGCCTGGATCAGCTCCCGGTTCTCCTCGGTGATCTGACGGCGCCAGGCGCAGGAGAGGAGCTCGTTGGAGAATTCGCCGACCAGCGCCCGCAGGGTCTCCTCGGCGGGCTCCGGCTCCTTGGTCTGGAGCGTGATCCGCAGGCTCGTCTCCGAGGGTCGGTAGAGGAAGACGTAGCAGCGATCGATGAAGATGTAGGCGGCGCCGTAGATCGCCCCGAGGGGGTAGATCGACGGATCCACCTCGAGGTTGACGGCGCCGCGGCTCAGCTCGGCCTTGACGTTTTCGGGGGTATCAGTCATCGGGTGCTCGCGGGCGAGCAATGTACCAGATCGGCCGCGACGGGCGTGGTGTGGTCATCGTGCGGCCGCCCGTGGGGGGTTGGGGGCGACCTCGCCCATCATCGCCCTCTGCGCGAAATGCGGGGGTCTACGGCCGAGGTGGCGAGGGGACTGCGTGCTCAGGTGCGCCCGTCGAGCTCGGCGCTCTTGGGGAGGTGGGGCGATCGCGGCGGGGCCCGTCCGTCCGCTCCTCTTGGGCGAGCTGCGACCGGGTCCGCCCGGGCCGCGCGGCGGGACCGGGTGCGGTCGAGGTCTCGGGGGGGCTGGCGCGGACCCGGCGTCGGGCGGAGCGTTTTGCGGCGGCTCGCGATGGGCCGTAGAAACTACGCGATGTCGGAGGGCGCAGATGTTTGAGGGCTTTGCCAACGTGTGGACGATCATCGGCTGCAGCGATCAGCTGCGGACAGGTCAGCTCTTGCCCCTCCAGATCGCAGGCGAGCAGCTCGTCCTCTTCCGCGAGGCTGACGGGCGGGCTCGCGGCCTCATCGATCGCTGCCCGCACCGCGGCGTCAAGCTCTCGCTCGGGCGGGTCGTCGACGGCTGCGTCGAGTGCCCCTTTCACGGCTGGCGCTTCGCCGGCGACGGCAGCAATCAAAAGGTCCCATGGACGCCCGACGCCAAGCGCGGCGGGCTCGGGGCGATGGCCGTCCCGGTGTACGAAGGGGCAGGTCTCCTCTGGGTGTACACAGCCCCCGGCGAGTCGGCGCCGGTCCAGCCGATGGTGCCAGAGATCGTCCTCGACCCGCGGGTGCGGGTGATGGCCGGCGTCCTCGAGTGGGACGTCCATTGGACGCGAGCGATGGAGAACATGCTCGACTGGCCGCACCTGCCCTTCGTCCACCGCAGGACGATCGGCGCCGGCATGAAGATGGGCCCCAATTCGGTGATGGAGGTCGAGATCGAGGATCAGCCCTATGGTTGCAGCTCGACGAGCACGGTCGACGGCGAGAGGCGGCCGGGCGGGCTCGACTACCGCTTCCCCAACGCGATGGAGCTGAAGATCCCGGCGAAGGATCGGCTGATGCGCTTCATCGTCGCCTGCGTGCCGATCGACGAGGGGCGGACGCGGATGGTCTTCGTGACCGCCCGTGACTTCCTCAAGCCGAAGATCTTCGACTGGGTCTTTCGCCTCAGCAACCGCCGGATCGCCGGGGAAGATCGGGCGATCGTCGAGTCGTCGAGCCCCTCGGAGGTCCCGCCCGCCGGCGAGGAGCGGTCGGTCGCGACCGACCGTCTGACGCTCCGCTTTCGCAAGCTCTACTACGATCGTCTCCGCGGATCGTCGGCGGAGGCGGGGCTTGTCTCCGCGGCGCGGCTGGCATCCGACGAGCGCTGAGCGCTCTTCCCTGCGCGACGACCCGCTGCGCGCCGCTGCCCCTGCGGTCGTGCGCGCTGCCTTCCTCGGGGGATCGCTGAGCGGCCCCACGCAGACAGCTCATCGGGCCGGTTGAGCGATCAGTTGACGACGCGGTCGCAGGAGTCGCTGATCTCGTCGTCGCCGGCGTCCGAGCAGTCGTTGCGGTTGGCGCGGGTCGCCGAGACGCACTTGCGCCCCTCCTCGGGATCGTAGTCGCCGAAGATGTTGAGGAGGTCGTAGGCGGCCTCGACGATGTCCTCCTGCGCGGCGCGGCACTCGTTCATGTCACCGTCATAGGCGTCCTCGAAGAACGAGGCGTTGCAGCTCGCGAGCCGCTTGCAGTCCTGCTTCGCCTTGGCGACGATGAACGACTCTGCGTCGCCGTAGCAGCCGCTGAGGAGGAGGGCAAAGGTCGTGGTGAGGCCGAGGGTCGCGCGCCGGATCATGTCGCGGCGATGTATAGCACCGGGTTGTCGGCCTGCGGAGGCATCTTCGGCGGCTGAGCTCGGAGGCCGACCGGAGCTCCTAGACGGGGGGATGCCGCGTGCGCTGCGGCGCTCGGTGTCGGTGTCGGTGGGGCGCGGGGATCCTGCGGGGAGATCCCTGCGCGGAGAAGCTGAGCGGAGATCCTGCGCGCGGGCGCCGTCGATGATCGCGATCAGGCCGCGGCGTCGCCGGTGTGGGGGCGCCGGTAGAGGAGCGTCCATTGGTTGGAGGTCGCTCGCCCGACCTCGCCGCGCGCTTGCTCGACCAAGTCCGTCGCCGCGGCCTCGACGAGCGCGGCTGCCGAGGCCGCGTCGTCGTTGCGGAAGTGCTCAAAGGCGGCGCTCGACGCCTCCCCGCGGCGGCCCTGGGCGACCGTCCGAGCGAGGCCGAAGGCGACGTTGTCGACGATCAGGAGGGTGCCGCCGGGGCGGAGGCGGCGGGCGAGCGCCCTGATGACGGCGACGGGATCGGGGATGTGATTCCAGGCACGGAGGATCAGCGCGTGGTCAAACGTGCGCTCGCCGAGTCCGGCGCCCGAGGCGCTGTCATCCGCCTCGGCGCCCTCGCGCCGGTCTTCGAGAACGGCAGCGGTCGCGCAGAGGAGCTCGGCCCCCGGCGCTCGGCGGCCGATCTCCGCGAGGGCGGCCCGGTCTGGATCGACCCCGAGGTACGAGATCGCCGCCGAGGCGATCCGCGGGGCGAGCTCCCCCAAGTACGGCGCCTCGCCGCAGCCCAGGTCGATGACCTCCCCCGTGAGCGCGCGGAGATGCGCGCGGACCGGGGCGTCATCGCGGTGAAAGACCTCGACCTCGCTCGGCGTGAAGAGCCCGGTGCAATTTTCATAGACCGGGCACCCGTCGCAGCGAGGGGAGCGGCGGAGCTTGACCAGGTCGCGGGCGAAGTCGTCGGGCGCCGGCTTGCGGCTGATGTCGACGTAGATCTGGCCGGTCCCGAGCTTGATCTCGACAAGCTCGGCGTCGCTGAAGTCGCGGGTCTCGGCGCGATAGCGGGCGATCCGCGCTCCGTGCTCGATGAGGAGGTCGCGGCCGCGATCCCAGGGGCTGACGCCGTCGCTCAGGATGGGGCAGGGCTGCTGAGGCGAGGCGGCCTCGGTGACCATCGCCTCGTAGACGTAATTGAACGAGTTCGAGCGCGGACGAGCGCGCGTCGGCCGGAGCTCGCCGGCGCCGAAGACCTCGTGGTAGCCGCGGTAGAGCCCCGGGCAGGGCCCTCGCATCGAGCATCCGTCGCAGACCGGGGGGTGGAGCTTGTTGTCGTCGTCGACCGGGAAGAAGTCGGCCTCGCCGATCTCGACCATCGTCCGGTAGGCGTGGGTCTTGAGGTCGTCGAAGAGGCCCTCCTTGCCCGGCATGAGGCAGAGGGGGAGGGCGCCGTGGCGGAAGCGGGGGCCGGTCTGGCCGGCCTTGGCCTGGCCGTACTCGATCGCCTCAGCGACCTTGGCGGCGACCTTCGCGACGGGCGGCATCAGATGATCGAAGAGGCGCGAGCCCCCGCCCTTGGGCTCGACCATCGAGAACTTCACGGTCGCGTCGGCGTAGGGGAGGACCGAGTCGACGAGCGGACGCAGGTGTTCGACGTTGCGGGTGGTGACGACGCAGTTGATGTGGAGGTCGAGCCCGCGGCCGCTCAGGTTGTCGAGGGCGCCGTAGGTCTGCTCGAAGGCGTCGGAGCGGACCATCAGGTTGTGGATCTTGGCGCTGCCGCCGTGGAGCGAGAGGTAGACGTAGCGCAGGCGCAGGTCGATGAGCTCGTCGACGAGGGCGCCGTAGGAGAGCATCCGGCCGTTGGTGACGAGGCCGAAGTCGAGGCCGAGCGAGGCGCTGAGGCGCGCCCAATGGGTCAGCTCGGGCCGGATCGTCGGCTCACCGCCGGAGAGGACGATCATGCTGTGACCGAGCGCCGCCGCCCGACGGATCTTGCGGTCGATCTCGGCGACCTCGCCGTCGATATGACGGACCTCGAGGGTGTGGCAGAAGCTGCAGTGGTCGTTGCAGCTGTAGCCGACCTTGATCAGCGCTTTCATGGCGGCCGAAGCAGGACCATAGCACGGGGCCGATCCGCGCTGGCAGACCTGTCGGCCGGCTCGTGTTCTCCGGGGCACCTCCGCTTGACCGGGCGCAGGAGCACGGGATAGCCTGACGAACGCCAGGAGTCGTGCATCGATGTCAGATGGAGTGGGTACGCTAGGTCGTCGTCAGGTCCTTCTTTCAGTCGGCGCGACCGTCGGTGCGGTCGCGGTCGCGTCCGCGGCGTCGACGGCCAAGGCCGCAGGCGTGAGAGAGCCGCGGGAGAGTCAGCGCGCGCGGGTCGAGGTGCTCCTCGGACCGGCGCTCGCCGGCGGTGCGCTCCACGGTTGGGAGATCACCTCGGCACGCTCGGTCCGCTTCGGCGCGGTGCCGCTGGAGATGCGGACCCCGGAGGGCGTCCGCTTTGACGTCGAGCTCCTCCGCCGCGATCCGACCGGACCGCAGGCGATCGGTGAGACCGAGCACTTCGCGATCTTCGTGATCAACCGCGGGGACGGGGCGACCGCGACCGATGAGGCCCAGGGCCGCGGGGTCATGGCGCTGCAGAAGTACCTCGCCCGTCGCGAGCGCGACATGGCGGCGGCGGGCCTGGTGATGCCGGAGGTGATGACCCTCCGCGAGCGCGATCGGGCCTACCCCGATGGTCACTTCTCGCCGCGGGCCTGAGCCGCGGGTCGGGCGAGGGCGGGTCGCGGTCGAGGTCGCGGAGACCTGCGACAATCGCTGCCTCTTCTGTTGTCGTGAGGGGCTCGCCAAGGACGAGAACCAGGACGAGAACCAGGACGAGAACCAGGACGACGACGAGGGTGAGCTGGCGCCCCTCGCCGGTCGACTGGCGGCTGCCCGCGAGCTCGCCGACGAGGTCACCCTTGTAGGCGGGGAGCCGACCCTCCTCGGGGACGCGCTCGTCGACGCGGTCGCCAACGCGCGGGCCCTCGGCTTTCGCCGCGTCGGCCTCCAGAGCCACGGGCGACACCTGGGGGAGGCGACCGGCGCGGGGCTGCTCGGACGCCTCGCCCGCGCGGGGCTGACCGACGTCCAGCTCTCGATCCACGGCGATGGGGCGGCTGTGCACGAGCATCACGTCGGGGTGGTCGGCGCCTGGGACCAGGTCACGCAGGCCCTCGCGGCGCTCCGCGATCATCGTGTTCAGGTCGCGGTCGTGACGGTGTTGACCCGCTCGAACTTTCGCAACCTGCAGCGCTTGCCCGAGTGGTTGCGGACGAGGGGCGTCGACGCCTGGGGGATCGTCGTGCCGCGGGTCGCGGGCGGGGCAAGGTGGCGCTTTGAGCAGGTCATCCCGCGCCTGGGGATGGCGGTGCCCCACGCGCTGCGGGCCCTCGACGCCGGACGTCGACGCCGACTCCCGACATGGATCATCGGCGCGCCGGAGTGTCTGCTCGGCCCCTATCGTCGCTGGTCGCTGGCGGAGGCCGAGCCTCGGGGCTACGCGCCGGCCTGCGCGGGCTGTCCTGCGCGGGCCTCCTGCGCGGGGATCGACCCCGTCTACCTCGCTCGCTTCGCCGGCGCCGAGCTGAGCTCCGCACGGCTCGCCGCGGCGCCCGCCCAGGGGAGCCCCGGTCCCGGCGAGGAGGCGCTGCGTCGACTCTTCGTCGGCATGGGTCGTCTCGCCAGCGGCGGTCGTTCTCTGGCGACGATCGCCTCGCCGCCGCGCAGCGGCGCCGCCCCTCGGCGATCGGCGGATCCATGAGCGGAGCGCTGACGACGGGACTAGAGCCCCTGAGGGACCTGACGATCCCCGAGCCGGGCTCGACCACCGCGGCGCGGGTGCTCTCCGCTGCGCTGCGCCGGCTGCTCCGCGATCTCGGGCTCCTGCTCCACCCGTCGATCCCGGGGAGCGCCGGTGAGCGGCGGCTGCGGGCCGAGCTGAGCCGACTGGTCCGAGCCGCCAAGAAGAGCGCACCGGGAGCCCTCGCGAGCGTGCTCCGTCGACCGGACGTCGGCGTCTGGATCCGCTGCTTGCGACCCAGCGCCAGCGCGGTGGTGGATCCCGCGGTCGGGCTTCGTCGTCTCGCCTGGTCCCTCGGGCGCGGCCTCGCCAGCGTCGGTGGTTTTCCGCGGGGGCTCAGCCTGACGGTCGAGGCGCCGCTGCCACGACGGCTCAGCTCGCTCGCGGCGGCGGAGGTCTTCGAGCTCCCGCCTGGGTGCAGGGGGATCGAGCTCTCTGCCGAGGGTCTGCGGATCCGCGCGGCGCCGGCGGGCGCGGGCCTCGCCTGCGAGTCGGCGTGGTCGGAGCTCGAAGATCGGACCTACTTCCACAGGATCACCGGCGCGCTCCTCCTCGCGACTGTGGACGACAACCCCCTCGCCGAGGTCGAGGCCCACCCCGACAAGCAGGGCAACGCGCTCTCCCTCGGGGGCGAGCCGGCGTCTGTATGGACCTCGACGCTCGCGGGCGCGCTCGAGCTCATCGGCGAGCATCTCCCGGATCTTCGACGCGAGATCGACCTCGTCGTCCATCAGTTCATCCCTGTGGGCTACGACCGAGAGCGCCACCTCTCGGCCTCCTATCGTGAGTCGATCGGCACTGTCTACCTCTCGCTGCACCCGCAGCCGATGACGATGGTCGAGGCGGTGATCCATGAATTCTCGCACAACAAGCTGAACGCGCTCTTCGAGGTCGACGCGGTGGTCGACAACGCCTTCACCAGCCTCCACGACTCACCTCTTCGACCGGACATGCGACCGCTGCACGGGGTGCTCTTCGCGGTCCACGCCTTTCTCCCGGTGGCGAGGCTCTACGAGCGGATGCTCGCGGCCGGTGATGATCGGCTCGGCGCTGGCGGCGAGGCCCGGCTCGGGGAGATCATCGCCGGCAACCACCGCGGGGCGAGGGTCGTCTTGGACAACGCGGAGCCGACCGCGCTCGGCGCGGGCTTGGTCGACGAGATCCGGCGTTGGGACGAGCACTTCTCCGGGATCGCTCTCTAGCGATCACCTCGATCACTGACGCCGACCTGTAGGGCGCGCACTGGAGGCGGGGTGGCTCCCCGCTCGAAGATCCGCTACTGCGCGGGACGAAAGCTCGCGAGGATCGCCGCGGTGTCCTCTTTGTTCGCCTCATCCGCGTCGGCGAGGGCGACTCCGACCACCATCATGATCCGACCGTTGGGGGCGCGGAGGAGCAAGAGGCCGAGATCGACCGCCTGACCGTTCAGCGAGCCCCGTCCGTCCGCGACCATCGCCGCCATGCCGTGGACCTCGGCCTCCTCGATGTCATCGATCTCGGCGTGCTGGACGATCTGCCCGAGCTCGACGTTGAGCGTCTTGAGGCTCTCCTCGAGGTCTGCGGCGTCGATCGCCAGCAGGATCATGATGATCTCGTCGTTCGGCGAGATCAGGGTGATCGCGCCCTCCTCGACCTCATCACGCCACTGCTCGGGGACCCGGACCGTGATCGGCAAGGCTGGGTGGGAGAGCTCGCGGTCCGTAGTCGTCGGCTCCTCCACCACCGGCGGCGGCGTCACCACCTCTGACCCGCGGTTACGACAGCCGGGACCGCCGAGCGAGACGGCGAGGAGCGCGGTCAGGAGAGCGCGATGAGGTGGCAGGCGAGAGCACACCCCGGCAGTATCACGCGCTCGTCATGGGGAGACCAGTCGTCGCCTGGTGATGGGGCCACCTGACCTCTGGGTCACTAGTGCTCAGCGTCGATAGGGGTCTCTACAGCGTTCGTCGGCCAGGGAGCCGCCGTGCTGCGGTGGTACGCTCGTTCTGCGATGGTGCGTGGGGGTGTTGTGGGTGGCGTTGCGCTCGGGGAGGCGGTCCTCTGCGCCCTCTTCGGCTGCTCGATGCAGAACCCGCTGTGGAACGAGGGGAGCGGCGGCGGCTCGGGCTCGTCCATGGGGATCACCCTCGGTGTGACGGACGTCTCAGCGAGCGAGAGCGGGACGGAGACGACCGTCGACGGCACGGAGAGCGCGACTGGGAGCTCAGGGACGACCTCTACGGAGCCCACCACAGGGGGCGGCTCCGAGGGCGGGACGACCGGGTCGACCGGGCTCAGCGCGACCGACACGATGACCATGACGGGCACGTCGGAGGGCACGACCACGGACACGGATACGGACACGGACACGGACACGGACACGGACACGGACACCGGCACAGGCACGGACACCGACGGCCTCGAGTGCGCCTGCGCCGACGTCGAGGTGCTCCTGAGCGACGGGATCTTCCTGATCTCGGACGACGCCGTGCTCTGGAAGTACCGGCCGGTGGACGACGAATTTATCGAGCTCGGCGGGCTCGACTGCGAGGGGCTGAGCTCGACCTTCTCGATGGCGGTCGACCGCTCTGGGTACGCCTGGGTGATGTTCGACGAGCCGATCCCCGGGACCCTGCGGAAGGTCGACGTCAACGATCCGAGCTCCTGCGTCGATCCGGGCTACTTTCCCGGGCAGCTCGGCGTGAGCCGCTTCGGCATGGCCTTCACCAGCGCCGACATCGACAACCCCTGCGAGACCCTCTACGGGAACACCTACAACGGCGGAGTTCCCTTCGAGGGGCCCGGCGCGGGGTCACTGGTATCGGTCGACTCGCTCTCGCTCGCGCTCTCGCTCGTCGGGCCGACGACCTTCAACGGCGCCGAGCTGACGGGCACAGGCGACGGTCGTCTCTACCTCTTCGGCGCGTCGCAGGAGGGGGCGCTCTACGAGGTCGACAAGACCACCGGCGCGTACTTGGAGAAGCTCCCGCTCCCCCCGCTGGCGCCGACCAACGCCTTCGCCTTCGCCTTCTTCGCCGGTGACTTCTACTTCTTCACTGAGAGCGAGGGCCCAGGATCGAAGAGCAAGGTCACCCACTTCGACTACGACGGCGACAAGATGCTGACGACGGTGATCGACAAGGCGCCGATGCGGGTCGTCGGCGCCGGCGTCTCGACCTGCGTCCCCAACGACTGATCGTAGACGGTCGTCGGACGACGACCTCTCGCGTCGGACGCGGGCAGCGGGCGCGAAGCCTCGGAGGCCCATGCGGTCGACTTCTTGATAAGGTCGCGGCGATGTCGCAGAGGCCTTCGTTCTACGTCGCTGACGGTGATGAGCTGATCCCGACGTCCTTCTGTCGCGGCCCCTGGAACCTGGAGCATCAGCACGGCGGGCCGCCGACCGCGGCGCTCGCCCGCGCGCTCCGCCTGGCGATGGCCGACGATGGCTGGCGCCTGTCTCGGCTCTCCTTCGACCTCCTCCGCCCGGTCCCGCTGGCGCCGATGCGCTTCGAGGTGGAGGAGCGCGGCAAGTCGCGGTCGACCTGGCGCTGGCGGGCTCGCCTCCTCGTCGACGACAAGCCCCTGATCGAGGCGCAGGCCCTGGCCCTGCGGCGGGAGCCGGTCGACCTCCCCGAGGTCGCTGCGCTCGAAGAGCGGCGTCGGAGCTCGGGCTCCGGAGGCCCCCTGCTGACACCACCGCTGGCGCCGGAGCTCTGTCGGCCCTTTGTCCTGCCGATCTTTCGCGAGCGCGAGGGCTACCACCGCGCGTTTGAGATGCGTCTCGAGCGGGGCGTGTACGGCGAGGGCCCGACGGTCACCTGGATGCGGGCGGTGATCGATCTGGTCGGGGGCGAGGCGATCGAGCCGAGCGAGCGCGTGCTGGTGATCGCGGACTCCTGCAACGGGCTCTCCCCGGTCGCGGACCCGCGGGTGATCACGTTCATCAACGCCGACCTGAGCGCGAATATCGTCCGCGATCTGAGCGGGGAGTGGATCGCCGTCGCAGCCCAGACCGAGGTCACGACCGAGGGCTGCGGGTTGGCGACAGGTCACCTCTACGATCGCGCCGGCTGGATCGGCGTCGCGGCGCAGACCCTGATCGTACGCCGGGCGTCGCCGTGACCCAGCCGGGCGTCGCCGTGACGCAGCCGTGCTCCAGCCGTGCTCCAGCCGTGCTCTAGCCGTGCTCCAGCCGTGCTCTAGGCCTCCTCAGCGGACTTCTCCCTAGTGCGTCCGTCCATCGTGTGAGCTGTAGCGGGTGCGCTGATGGGTGGCTCGGGATACCCTGATCACCGTGCCCGGTCTGTCATCGATCCTCCACGCCCGCGTCCCGTCGCACTCTCTCTGCGTGCTCGGCGTCAGCCTCGGGCTCGCGCTCGCCGCCCCCGGTTGCGCCTCCCGCTACAAGTCAGACGCAAACTCGCCGGCCTACGCGGCGCAGGCGAAGATCAGCGTCAAGCTCAACAAGACCGGCAACCGCGAGGTGAAGATCCAGATAAACCACCTCGCGCCGCCGCAGAAGATCGACCCGGCGAGCAGGGCGTACGTCGCCTGGATCGCGGTCCCTGGCTCGCCTCCGGTGAAGGCGGGGGTGCTCGAGTACAACGATCGCAGGCGCCGGGGGGTGCTCAGCGCGACGACCCCGAACCCCAAGTTTGAGGTCGTCGTGACGTTGGAGCAGAGCGTGCGGCCGACGGCGCCGAGCTCGACCGAGATCCTGCGCAAGCTCGTCTCGAAGATCTGAGCTGCGAGGCGGGCGAGGTCGCCAGGGTCCGCTCGCTCCTTCGTTCGCGGCGGCCGACCTTCGTCAGGGCCACAGCGGCGAGCCTTCAGCCGTCGTCGAGGCGGGCTCTTCAGGCAGGGCCGCTCAGCGCATCGAGATGGCCGGGTCGCCGTAGGCGGTTCTCCTGGCCGAGCGTCTCAGGCCGGGTCGCGTAGGCCGGGTCGAAGAGGCCGAGTCGAAGAGGCCGAGTCGCGTAGGCCGGGTCGAAGAGGCCGGGTCGACGAGGCCGAGTCGAAGAGGCCGGGTCGAAGAGGCCGGATCGAAGAGGCCGGGTCGAAGAGGCCGAGTCGCGTAGGCCGAGTCGCGTAGGCCGGGTCGAAGAGGCCTAGTCGTTCAGGCGCTCGACCTTGAGCTGGTACTTCGAGCAGCTATTGTCCGACTGTATCCGGAACACCCGGAGGTAGACCTTCTTCGGCCAGTTGACGTTGTTCGAGTACTTGGCGTTGGCCGGGCCGGTGTCATCAAAGGTCCACTCGGTGGTCGGCGGGTCGTCATCGCAGGACGCGGCGAGGTTGGCCTCCCAGGCGGCGCCGTCGCAGGTGCGGTAGGCCTCGAAGCGGTAGTCGCTGTTCTCGTTCAGGGCGAAGGTCACCTGGATCTTGCCGGAGGTCGGCCGCGTCCCCTGCGGGAAGTCGACCGAGTACCAGTCCTCGGCGCCGTTGCCCTTGCCGTTGTCGATCTGGGGGATCACGCCGACGACGAGGCCCTGGGCCGCTGCGCCCTCGGTGATGCTGCCGAGAGCTCCGGGCGCCGCGTCGCCGCAGGTGTCGATGCTCTTGGTCCGGTCGGTGCCCTCACACTCGCAGCCGTCCTCGGCGTCGGCGTTGACGTCGAAGAACTGCTCGTCACAGCCGCTGATCTTGCAGCCGTCGACGCCGGGCGCGGGCGGCTCGCAGACCCAGGAGGTGACGTTCGGCGGGTCGCCGGCGCTGGGACACATCTCCTCGGGGGGGAGGGGATCGATCTCGCCGGCGCAGTTCTCGGCGATGCCGTTGCACAGCTCGACCGCGTCGCCGAGGCCGACCGCATCGTTGGCGTCGTCGCAGTCGGGGCCCTGCTTCTCCTCGTCGTACTGATCGCAGCCGGCCCAGATCTCGTCGGCGTCGCCGTCCATGCAGTTCGCGCAGCCTTCGTCGGTGTAGTTGTTGAAGTCGGCGTCGTCGCAGTCGGGGCCGAGATCGCAGTTCTCGCCGTAGCCGTCGCCGTCACCGTCGATGCAGCCGGGGCCCGTGGTGTTGTCGGTCGTCGACGCCGTGGGGTCGGTGGGGTCGGTGGGGTCGGTGGGGTCGGTCGGGTTGGTCGGGTCGGTCGACGTCTCGCTCGAGTTACCCGAGTTGCTCGAGTTGCTCGTGCTGCCAGAGCCGCCGACGGTGTCGGTGCCGCTTCCCGACTCCGTCGGGTTGCCGGCGCTGAGACCCGAGCCGCCGGTGTCGTCCTCGCCAGTGGCGCAGGCGACACCCAGGGTGGCGAGGGCAAGGACGAGCGCGGGACGTGCCAGCGTGTGGAGAACGGTGCAGTGATAACGGCGCAAAGGACCCCCGAGGCTGGCGTCATCATACACCACGGACTTCGCGAGATCGGAGGCGAGAAGCTCCTCCAATTTCGGAGCGCATGCCTTCGCGCCTCGGCCTCGGCGCGTGGAATCGCGGATGGGTCGTCCCCTCGGGATCCGTAGATCCTGCCGGGCCGATCGTCGCGACCCTCGCGGCGAAGACGGAGGACAGAGAGTGGAGGAAGGAGGGCGGCGGGCTGGTGTAGAGGTCATCCTGCGAGAGGACGACCCATCTCCGTTCGTCTCGCGGGCGTTGGTGCTTGGCCTGAGCCCCGATCCCCGAGGGGACGCACGCTCCCCTGGATCGAGGTCGGGAGCGTCGGCCCGCGGACCGGTGCGACGGTCGTCTCGTCGAGGGCACGCCCTTTGGATAGAGACCAGAGGCTGTGTGCGGGGTCGGTCGAGCCCGCGCTTCGACGCCGCTCCCGCTCATCGCCGCTCCTGCTCATCGCCGCTCCTGCTCATCGCCGCTCACCGTGGGGGGTCCAGGGTCGACGAGCTGCTCTTGGAGGAGGGGGGGCTGCGCTGTCCGCCATCGCCGACGGGCGCCGTGCGACCCGTGACGACGACGGGCCCCGCTCCGGCGGTGGACCGTGTGGTCGGTCCAGCTCCTCGTCGCGCATCTTCGAGCTTCAGGAGGAGCCCTCGGCGCTCCGTCCATCAGGCGGCGTGGACCCACATCGACGGGAGGCAGGAGGGCCGCTGTCGGGTCGCTCCTCATGGGAGGATCTTCTCCGCACAGCCTGGTCGTCGGAGCGGCTCTCTCGCCGGCGGCGCCGCGATGAACGATGCCCAGAGGGCGCCGCGCTGTCCGCCAGACTCAGCGCTTTGCGGTGGACGGAGCTCTCAGGGCAGCGGCATCCATCGCATCACGTCGGGCGATGACGTCGACCTCTCGGCTCTGCACTGGGGGGGTCCGTCGAAGGTCGGCGGCGAGGTCGGTGGCGAGGTCGGCGGCGAGGTAAGTGGCGAGGTCAGCGACGAGGTAGGCGGCGAGGTAGGCGGCGAGGTAGGCGGCGAGGTCGGCGGCGAGGCGAGTAGCGGTCCACTCGTGAGTCCGTGGCGGGGCTTGTCGAGCGGAGACGAGGGCGCCTGGGGGGGCTGTTCGCCATTGTGTTGGCGCTGCCTCGCGACTGGGAGAGGCAGCGCGAGCCTCGATCGTGAGGCCTCGGGGGTCCTAGGGCGGGGGAGGCCGGAGCGGGCCCAAGGGGCCCTTGTTTGGGCTTGTGCGGTGTTCTCAGCGGTCTCCTGTCGTCAGCCCCGGCGCCCCGCCCCGCCTCGCGATCGCGATCACCCGTCATGCTATCCTCCGCGACGATCTCCGAGCCTGTCGGAGCTGAGGCGAAACATGCGTCGGTCGCGAGATACACCCCTCCTGCTCGCCCTTTGGCTCGGCCTGTCCGTGAGCGCCGGTTGTAGCCACCCGCCGCCGACGGAGGAGCCGGCGGTCGAGGTCGAGGACTCGCGCGCGGCGGTAGCGGGCGGGCGAGCGAGCGTGCGAACGCCCGAAAACATGCCTGAAGAGACAGGTGATTCGGAGGCGGTCGACGGCGAGGACGTGGACGACGTCGAAGAAGACGAGGCCTCGGCGGGCCCTCAGCTGGAGCCGATGGAGGTCGTCGTGCTCGACCCCGGCGCGCCGGAGATCGAACACCCGGAGGCGCTGGTCGGGTTCTTCTCGGCCCTCGACCGGGTCCGGACAGAGGAGAAGGGGGCGATCGCCCGGGTCCTCCACATGGGCGACTCGTCGGTCGGCCTCGACGGCCTCCCGCAGGCGATCCGTACGCGGATGCAGGAGCGCTTCGGCGACGCCGGGCCCGGCTTCGTCCTCATCGATCGCTTCTCCAAGAACTACTCGAGCAACGTCGCCACGATCGAGGCTGGCGGCTGGAAGATCTGCTACATCGCCTACCTCTGCAAGAAGGACGGCCACTACGGCCTCGGCGGCCACACCTTTCGCGGGGTCGCCGACGCCTGGACGAAGATCGGCCCCCATCGCCGCTCCTCGAACGGGCGCAAGGTCTCCAAGCTGGAGCTTTGGTACGCCGCGACCCCCAGCGGCGGCGATCTCAAGCTGAGGATCGACAAGGGCGACTACGAGCTGATCAACACCCGCGCCGACGCGCTCGAAGACCGCTGGCACCAGGTCGAGATCGAGGCCGGCGAGCACCGGATCGAGCTCCGCGGCGGCAGCAACGGGCCGGTGCGGGTCTACGGCGTGGCGATGGAGAACGACGGGCCGGGGATCGTCTGGGACACCGTGAGCATGACCGGCGCCTACGTCCGCCGCCTCCACGGGTACGACGACGAGCACATCGCCGGTCAGGTGGCCCACCGTGATCCGGACCTGCTCGTGATCAGCTACGGCGGCAATGATCTGCGCCGCTTCGTCAGCGGTTCGGTCAAGCGTGAGGACTTCAAGGAGGAGTACCGGACCACGGTGCGCAAGCTTCGGCAGGGCAAAGAGGGGCTCGCCTGCCTGGTCGTCGGCGTCACCGATCACGCCCGCTCGGGCACCTACACCGTCCGCACCGAGCATATGGAGCTGATGACCGCGGTCGAGCGCGAGGTCGCGAACGAAGAGAAGTGCGCCTTCTTCGACTCGGTCGCGGCGATGGGGGGCCCTGGCTCGGTGCACACGTGGGTGAAGGAGGGCAAGGTCTCCCCCGACGAGAAGCACCTCAGCCGCCGCGGCGTCGACATCATGGGCGGCATGATCTACGACGCTCTGCTCGCGGCCTACAGCGCCAGCCGCCCCCCTCGCGACGACGCGGCGTAGCAGTCCGCGGCTACAGGCTCGGCCTTTGCAGCCGTCGTAGCAGGCTCGGATCGACGCCCAGGCGGGCGCAGGCGTCGACCACCGGCGCGAGCCTCCAGCGGCTCGGATCGACGGCGCCGCGGTGGCGACGGTGGGCGCGGATCAGCATGTTCTTCGCGGTGTGCTCCGAGCCGACGAACTCGACGACGTCGACCTGGTAGCCGCAGGCGGCGAGCAGCTCGCAGCGGATGCTGTCGGTCAGCGCGTCCGCGTAGGCGCCGCGCAGGAGGCCGTGGCTGTGGAGCGCGGGGATCGGCGCCGGGACGTCGGTCGCGGCGAGCTGCGTCGACAGCTCCTGCTGGCAGCAGGGGACGCAGAGGATCGCCGGCGCGCCGTAGCGGATGGCGAGTTCGAGCGCCTCGTCGGTCGCGGTGTCGCAGGCGTGCAGGGCGAGGACGATGTCCGGTCGCCCCGCGAGGGCGTCCTCCGCCAGCGCCTCGCCGTAGGCGTCGGCGATCGTAGCCCGAGCGAAGCTCACCCCTTCGAGGCCGATCTGCGCCGTCCGCTCGCGGGCGCGGGTGATCAGATCTTCGCGGACGTCGACGCCGTGGAGGCGCAGCGGGACGCCGGCGAGGCGCAGCGCCTCGGCGATGACGAAGGAGAGGTAGGCGTTGCCGCAGGCGAGGTCGAGGATCCGCAGCGGCGCCTCGGGGCTGAGCGGACGGCGCTTGCCCACCCGCTCCCAGGTCGGGCGGCAGAGCTCCGCCAAGTGAGAGACCTGCTTGTACTTGCGGGCGTGACGGGTCGAGATCGTCCCGTCCGCGTTCATGATCCCGATCGCCCGGAGGAAGGGAGCGCTGGTGTCGGGGCGGAAGAGCCGCTCCTTGCCGCCCATCACCTTGAGCGAGGTCTCGGGGTCGAGCGTCTTGAGCTTGATGTGGCCGTGGCGGGCGTCAAAGAGCAGGCGGCGGCGCTCGTCGAGAACGATCGTCTGCTTGACGAGGCCGTCTTCGGCGGCGGCCTCGGCCGCGTCGAGGAGCTCGGTCAGCGCCGTCTGGAGGGCCTTCTCGGCGGTCTCTGTCGGCTCCTCGGCGAGGGGGCCGGGGCCGATGAGAACGCGCTCGTCACGGGCCTCTCCGGGGCGCTCGGGCGCGGTGAAGACGGCTCGCTCCCAGCCGCCGGCGAGCTTGCGGGGGAGGGCTCGGCGGATCCGTCCGCGGCTGGCTTTGGTGATCGACACGCCGGGCGTTGTAGCGCACTCGGGCGAGCGGCGGGTCCTCCAGAATTGCGTCCAGAATTGCGTCGGGCCCCGCCGACGGCGGGGCCCGAGATATCGAGCTCGAGCTCGGAGCGATCCCTCCGCGGGAGCCTCAGTAGGGCCGCTTACGGGCCTCTGCGCGGCGCTGCGTCGCCGCGACCAGACCGCTCCACAGCGACTCCAGGCCCATCGCGTCGCGGACTTGGTTGAGCGTCTGGTAGGCGACCTCGCGGGCGCGAATGGTCCCGTCGACGACGATCTCCTCGATCCGACCGGGGTCGGCCATGAGCTCGGCGCGTCGCTCGCGGATAGGCCTGAGCAGGATCTCGAGGTCGGCGGTGATCGCCTGGTGGACGCTGTCCGCGTTGGTCTTGCCGCGGAGGTAGTCGTACTTCAGCGCCGAGGCGGCCGCCTTGTCGGTCATAAACGCGTCGACGAAGGCGAAGAGCGGCGAGCTGTCGAGGTCCTCCGGGGTGGCGCCTGCGGCGGGGCCGGCGAGGCTGCGGACCTTGCGGGCGACCTCGTCGGCGCTGTCCTTGAGGCGGATCGAGTTGCCCGCCGACTTCGACATCTTGTGCTGCGAGCCGCCGTCGACGGTGTCGACCCCGGGGAGGGTCGGGGTGCTCGAGACCATCGCCTCGGGGATCGGGAAGACCGGCCCGTAGAGCGTGTTGAAGTGCTCGGCCAGCTCGACCGCGATCGCCACGTGGGCCTCGTTGTCGCCGCCGACCGGGACCACCTCGGCGCGGGCCATCAGGATGTCCGCGGCCTGGAGGACCGGATAGCCGAGCAGCCCGAGCGGGACCTCGTCGTCCTTGAGACCTGCATTTCGGGCCATGTCGCGGATCGTCGGGATCCCGCTCAGGCGGTTCACCGGGATCAGCATCTGCAGCAGGATCGCGAGGTCGTAGACCGCCGGGACCCCGGACTGGAGGTAGATCGTGCTCTTCTCCGGGTCGATGCCGACGCTCAGGAGATCGAGCACGACCTCGTGGACGAGCTCCGGCAGCTCGCCTATCTGCTCGCGCCGCGAGCGGGTCGTCAGCGAGTGGAGATCGGCGACGATCAGCCAGCAGTCGTGCTGGTCCTGCATCATGACTCGATTGTGCAGAGTGCCGACGAGGTGGCCGAGGTGGAGAGGGCCGGTGGGTCGGTCACCGGTGAGCAGTCGCTTCTTCGCTTGGGCGGACACGTTCATCGGGGATCCTCGCGCTCGGGGGAGGCGCTCATGTGCGCTTCGCTACGGAGCGCGCTTAGTTTGCCACAACCGAATTGGTAGGTGACCGAGAGAATGCCCTGCGGCATAGTGCGCGCCGTGTCACGCGCTCACGTCCTACTGCTCGAGAACATCCACGTCTCCGCGCATGAGGAGCTGCGCCGCAACGATGTCGCCGTTCACACCCACAGCGGCGGGATGCAGGCGCCGCAGCTGATCGAGGCCCTGCGAGCGCTTCCGGGCGAAGGACCGCGGATGGTCGGTATCCGTTCGAAGACACGGGTCACCGCTGAGGTCTTCGCCGCGGTGCCGAACCTCATCAGTGTAGGCGCTTTTTGTATCGGCACGGATCAGATCGACCTGACCGCGGCGCGCCAAGCCGGGGTGGTCGTCTTCAACGCGCCCTTCTCCAACACCCGCTCGGTCGCGGAGCTGATCCTCGGCGAGGTCATCATGCTCTCGCGGCAGATCTTCCCGCGGAGCACGGCCTGCCACCGCGGCGAGTGGCGAAAGAGCGCCACCGGCAGCAACGAGGTCCGGGGCAAGACCATCGGCATCGTCGGCTACGGCCACATCGGCTCCCAGCTCAGCGTGCTCGCCGAGTCCCTCGGCCTCCGCGTCCTCTACTACGACCTGGTCTCGAAGCTGCCGCTCGGCAACGCCCGTCCGGTCGATAGCCTCGAGGAGCTGCTGCGGACGAGCGATTTTGTCACCCTGCACGTCCCCGACACGGAGCTGACCCGGGGGATGATCGGCGAGGGGGAGCTCGCCTGCATGCGCCGCGGCAGCTACCTGCTCAACGCCTCCCGCGGGCAGGTCGTCGACATCCCGGCGCTGCGCGAGGCGCTGGTCAGCGAGCACCTCGCGGGCGCCGCGATCGACGTCTATCCGGCCGAGCCCGCCAAGCCGAGCGCTCCCTTCCTCAGCGAGCTGCGGGGGGTCGAGAGCGCGATCCTCACGCCGCATATCGGCGGCAGCACGGAGGAGGCCCAGGAGAACATCGGTCGAGAGGTCGGAAGCGCGCTCAGCTCCTATCTCCTCCACGGCTCGACCTCGGGCGCGGTGAACATCCCGAACCTCGACGCGGCGCCGCTCAGCTCCGGCTGTCGGATCGTCAACGTCCACCGCAACGTCCCGGGCGTGCTCTCGGCGATCAACCGGGCGGTCGCCGAGTCCGAGGTCAACGTCACCGGTCAGAGCCTGGGGACCGTCGAAGACGTCGGCCTCTTGATCGTCGATCTGGCGCTCGAGCGGGATGAGCTGCGGGCGCTCGACCTCTCGCGGGCGATCGCCGCGCTGCCGACGAGTCTGCGCACGCGGATCCTCTGAGCCCCCATTCGCGGCCTCGGGCTCGGGCGTGGCGGCGCTGCCCCGCGTCCGCAGGACCGTCGTCGGCTCGGCGCCGATGGGAGGGGCAGGGGCGGCTCGTCGCGCAGGCACTCGCGCGGCGTGCCTGGGGTGCCTGGACGGCGTGTCTGGCGGTGTCTGTTCGGCGGCTCGTCTCGGACTCCAGGCGGCTGCGCTATTGGGGCCTAGGACCCGCAGGTGGCGCTGCGAGGGGGCGACGCTGCGGGGGCCGCGGGGCGCTCGGGGCTGATATCCTCGCGGCCCATGGCACATCCGCTGCTGACCGTTGTCGCTCTCTTCAGCCTCACCTTCGGCCTCTCGCTCGGTTTAACCTCGTGTCACAAGGGCGAGGGCAGCGCGTCGCCGAACGAGTGCGCGGGGATGTGCGGTAAGTCGACCCGCTGCGACGGCTCCAAGTGCGTCGTCGACTACTCGACCGACGTCTGCGACGGAGTGTCGATGGAGGAGGAGGTCCTGGACATGCCGCCGCCGATCTCGAGCTGGGGCGCCTGCGATGTCGACCCGTCGACGCTCCCGCCCTTTGAGCCCGTCGATGACTCGGCGATCCCGGCCTACGATCCGAAGAAGGCGACCGTGCTCGACATGAACGCCGGCAGCGAGCGCCTCAGCGACACCCAGCTCGCCGCGCAGATGCGACAGATCGAGCACAAGATCAACAGCTGTCTCAGCCTCGCCTCCTGCCACAACAACGGCCTCGGCAGCGGGACGATCAGCTTTGAGTTCAGGGTGACCGGGAAGGACGGGAGCGTCGACGGCGTCAACGTCACGGCGCCGGAGGAGCTCCAGGTCTTCGGGATCGTCCCCTGCGTTCGCAAGGCGATCGCCGATCACTCGTTCCCGACCTTCCAGGGGCAGCACATGGTCGTCAACTACTCGGTCGAGCTCGACTGAGGTCGGCGCCAGTCGGCGCCAGTCGGCGTCAGTCGGCGTCAGTCACCACGGGAAGGGCGGGCGCCGATGCCTCGGCGCCACCCTCGTCCGACGCAGCCTCCGCAGGGGGGGCCGTCTTGTCGGCCGCGTCGTCGGCCGCCGGCGCGAGCACCGAGCCTGAGCTCGCGGAGTCTGAGCTCGCGGCGTCTGAGCTCGTGGATTCTGAGTCCTCGGAGCCTGAGCTCGCGGAGTCTGAGCGCTCGGAGCCTGAGCTCGCGGAGTCTGAGCTCGCGGCGTCTGAGCTCGTGGATTCTGAGTCCTCGGAGCCTGAGCTCGCGGAGTCTGAGCGCTCGGAGCCTGAGCGCTCGGAGCCTGAGCTCGCGGGGACCGGCGCCGAGTCGGCGCAGCTCGCCCGCGCGAGAGGGCCGGTCGGGCTGCGTTGGAGCCAGGCTGTGACCCGGCTCGCCGCTGCTCTCGCCGCGGACTCCGCCTTGTCTGCGGCGTTGCGCTCGATCCCGGCGGAGGCGGGGAGGAGCGTCGAGGAGTCGTCGTCAGCGGCGTACATGGATCGGCACCTGGGGCCAGCTCGGGTCCTTTGGGTATAGCGTCGCCGGGCGCCCCCAGGGATCACGGAAAACTGGATCCACCTCGCCTCGGCTCCGCGAGTTTGAGCACGTCTTCGCGGCCGGACCGTGAAATGGCGCGATCGCGGGTCGAACGGGCGCTTTGGAGCGTGTTTGTCGGTCGACGTCGCCCTGGGTTTGTGGGGCCGGAGCGCGCGGCCTGCTCAGGCAGAGGCGCCCCCGGGGGTCGCATCGCGGAGGGCGCCGAGGAGGTGCGGCAGGAGCGTCGGGCCGGCGGCGACCACCGACGGATTGTCGGGAGTCCAAGGGCCGCCCTCGGTGGTCCGCACCAGACCACCTGCCTCTTCGACCAGGATAGACCCGGCGGCCGTGTCCCAGGGGTTGAGGTGTCGCTCCCAGTAGGCGTCGAGCCGACCCGCGGCGACGTAGGCGAGGTCGAGCGCGGCCGACCCGGCGCGACGGATCCCGCGGACCTGGGGGACGATCGACGTGAACTCGCGCAGCCCCATGTCGGGCTCGGTCGCCCGCTGGTAGGAGAAGCCGGTGGCGACGAGCGACTCGCCGAGGCCCGCGGCGCTGCGGACCTGGAGGCGGCGATGGGGTCCGCGAGGCGACTCGAGGAAGGCGCCCCGACCCCGGTGGGCGAAGAACGTCTCGTTGCGGACGGGATCGTGGATCACGCCGACCAGGCCGCCCTCTTCGTCCCAGATCGCGATCGACACGCAGAAGTGGGGCAGGGAGTGGGCGAAGTTGGTGGTCCCGTCGAGCGGATCGATGATCCAGCGGATCGCCCCGTCGGCGACAGCCCCGCTCTCCTCCGCCAAGATCGCGTGCTCCGGGTAGCGGTCGCGGATCCCGGCGATGATCAGGGCCTCGGCCGCCTTGTCCGCGGAGGTGACGAGATCGATCGCCGACGACTTGGTCTCGACCTCGAAGTCGCCCTCAAAGTGCTCCATGAGGACGGCGCCGGCCTGGGAGGCGAGCTCGATGGCATAGGTGAGGAGGGGCATCGGCCCCACACTAACAAGACGCGGCCGTCAGCGACCGGCCAACACCGGTCCCTGAGCGGCCGCGCGTGACGGTTCGCACCGTCTCTCCGCGGGGCTGCGACTACTCGCAGATAGGCCCGAAGTCGAGGTCGTTGACGCTGCTCGCCAGGGTCGACTTGAGCTCTGCGGTGTTGGAGCCGTCGATCGCGATCAGGTAGAGCGACTTGAGGCTGTTGCTGAGGACCGACTTGCTGAGCGCGTCGTAGGCGAGCCCGGCCCCGGGGGCGACCTCGAGGGTCGCGGCGACCGTGGCGACGCCGGTCACCGGGTCGACGCTGAGGAGCCGCTTTTGCAGGCTGTCCGAGACCAGCAGGTTGTTCGAGGCGCAGTCGAAGGCCATACCGCAGGCGCCGATGTTGACGACCTCATCGTCGAGGGTGATGGGCAGGGCGGTCAGGACGCTGCCGGTCGCGGTGTCGAAGGTGACGAGCTCGTCGGCGTTCGAGTCGACCCCGTAGAGGACGGACTCGGCGTCGAAGGAGAGGCCGCAGATCGAGCGGCCGTGGACCAGGAGCTCGGTGGGCACCCCGCCGGCGCAGTAGTCGATCATCGCCAGGCGGTTCTGGGCGGCGTTGGCGACGTAGGTCATGCCGTTGTCGGGGGAGACGCTCGCCGAGATCACGCTCCACTCGCCCTCGAGGCCGAGGATGTCGACGAGGCCGATCTCGGTAAGCTCTCCGGTGTCGACGTTGACCTCGCTGATGTCGCCGCCGTCGAGGACCGAGAAGAGGAGCTGGTTGCCGGGGTTGAGCTCGGCGTTGGCGTCGAAGCAGTCAGCCCCGCCGACCACACCCTCGGGGACGCTGGCGTCGCCGTAGCCGTCGCCGTCCTCGTCGCGCATGCACTCGGTCTCGCTCTCGAGCTCGGCGGAGCCGGGGAAGGTGAAGCCGTCGCTGTCGTCGCAGTCGGTGCCGGCGTCGACGTCGGGGTTCTCCGGGGCGTCGTCGCCGAAGCCGTCGTCGTCGGAGTCCTTGGTGCACAGGGACGCGTCCTCGTTCTCGGCGGAGCCAGGGAAGGTGTCGGCGGCCGCGTCGTCACAGTCGGAGCCGGGGACGGCGTCGGGGTTCGACGGTTTCTCGTCGCCGTAGCCGTCGTCGTCGGCGTCGGTCATGCAAGCCTCGGGATCGTCCTTCTCGGCGGCGCCGGGGAAGGTGTTCGGATCGGCGTCGTCGCAGTCCTCCTTGCCCTCGTCGCCGCCCTCGACGTAGCCGTCCGGCGGCTCCTCGCCGGGGGTGCCCGGGATGCAATCGTCGGGATCGCCGTAGCCGTCATTGTCCTTGTCGGCGCACCACTCGGTCCCGCCCGCGGTGTTGGTGTCGGTCGCGGTGTTGGTGTTGGTCGCGGTCGCGGTGTTGGTCGCGGTCGAGGTCGCCGAAGCGCTCATCGAGCCCATCGTCGCGGTCACGGAGACGGAGACGGAGACCGAGGCGCTCTCGCTCTCGCTGTTCGACTCGGAGGTGCTCGCGGTCTCGGTCGCGCTCGCGCCGGTGAGGCAAGCTTCCTTCTGCTGGCTGCCGGCGAAGCCGTCATCGATGCACTGGCCGGTGCACCCCGCGACCAGCCAAGAAGATACGGTGGCAAGAATAATCGGATAGGAAGAGATCCTCATGACGAGGGAAGATAGCGAGTGAACAGGGGCTAGGGGTAGAAATTACCCAATTCGCGGATCCTCGGGCTGCGCGGTCCGCAGGCCCGCCGCCTCTCTCGAGACTGCATGTCCTGCGGGGAGTCCTCGGCGGCGCGCTCCGACCTGTCCCGGACAGACCCCTGAGGTGCCGCGCCAGGGATCGGGGTCGCGGCCGTGTCGATCACGGTCGCGGGCTCTGGTCCGACCAGAGCGGGCGATAGGCGGAGAAAGCGGGTCAATACGGCCGCCCGGCGCGGTCGTCTCGTCGTCGATAGAGACAGGGCGGAGGCGAGGGGATGATCGCGGACGACGCGATGTGTGGTTGTCGCCCCCCAGGCACGAGGGGCGCGCAAACGCCCTCCGCCGACGCCGGAGGCATGACGTCATCGCGACGCGATCACGTCGTCTCTCCTCGGGGGGAGCTGAACTCGTCGCGCTGGAGCTGCGGGTCGAGCTCGGCCGAAGATCGAGCCGCGGGCAGCCCCGCTCGGCTCAGGTCACGTGCGTCTCCGTGAGCTGAATGCGGCGCCAGGCGCCGGATCGGAAGCGCCAGCCGATCACAAGGCTGAGGAAGACGAAGTAGGTGACCATGCACCACATCGCCGCTGGAGCGCTGCCCACATAGATCACGCTGACCACCGCGTAGGTCAGCGGCAGCCAGACGAGCCACGCGGTCGCGACCCGGGCCCAGAGGCACCAGGCGGTGTCGCCCGCGGCGCGGAGCGCCTCGTTGAGGGTCATGACGAAGGCGTCGAAGAGCTGCCAGGCCGCGGAGATCGCCAGCAATGTGGCGCCGAGGAGGGCGACCGAGCTGGTCTCCGCGGACTCGCCCTCGGCGGTGAAGATCGCCATCAGCGCGGCCGGGAAGAGGAGGTAGCCGACGCCGACCAGCCCCTGCCAGGTCATCGTCAGAGAGAGCGTGCGGAGGACGATCCGCGGGACCTCGTCGTGGCCGTCGCGGCCGATCGCTTGGCCGACGAGGATCGCTCCGGCGGTGGTGAGCCCGAACGCCGGCATGAAGGAGACGGAGTTCACCTGCATCACGGCCATCAGGGCGGCGACCGCAGAGGTCCCGAGGTCGGCGAAGATGACGTTGATGAAGACGAGGAAGGCCGAGAACTCGAGGAACCAGTTGAACCCGTTGGGCAGGCCAAAGCGGATCATCCGGCGAAACTCGGCCCACGAGAGGCCTCGCCGGGCGGAGCTGGAGCGCGGGGACCCTCGCGGCGTATGAGCGCTCTCCGGCTCGGCGGTCAGGGATGCGCCGTGGATCGAGGCGGTCGAGGCGTCCGAGTCGGCGGGCGCGGTCGTCCCTGGGTGCTCGGGCTCGCCGTTCGCGGCGATCACCGCGAGAACGCGGCGGCCGCGGTCGACGGCGAAGTAGGCCGCGATCGCGGCGAAGCCGACCCAGGAGGCGATGACGCTGGCCCACGCGGCGCCCTCGACCCCGAGCGCGGGGGCGCCGAGGTTGCCGTAGATCAGGACCCAGTTGAGGCCCACGTTGACGATCATGGCGATGATGTTGGCGGCCATCGCCACCTTGGTGTCGCCGAGGCCGGCGTACCAGTTTCCCAGCCCCTCGCTGCCGACGACCGCCCCCGCGGCGACGAAGCGGATCGTCATGTAGGTCGCCATCAGGCCCCGGACCTCGGGGGTGAAGCCGAGCATGTCGACGAAGGAGCCGAGGGCTGGGATCGCCGCGCAGGAGAGAACGAGGGTGATCGCCGCCAGGATCAGGGCGTAGTAGGCGTAGCGGCGCGCGCCCTCGAGGTCGCGCTTGCCGACGAGCTGCGAGGCGAAGCTCTGGACGATGAAGACGATCCCCATCGGCAGGATGAAGAGCGCGAGGGTGTTGGTCGCCGCGGCGGTGGTCGCCGCGAGGGCATCCTCGCCGAGGGGGGCGACCATCGCCGCGTCGGAGAAGCCGATCACCGCCTGGGCCGAGCGGGCGAGCACGATCGGCCACGCGAGGGCGATGAACTCGCGGTATCCGGGGGTCGCCATCGGCCGGCATGCGTAGCGGATCGGTCGCTCTCCGTCGATAGCGGAGTTGGCTCAGGCCCCGCGAGGGTGCCCCCTCGTCGCCGGAGCCGAGATCGAGCGCGCGGGCCCGCGCGGCCCGTGAGGCGCAGATCTGCCTCCTTGTGGCCGGCCGGCTCGCCGGCTATCACCGATCATGATGGGTATAGCGGGCGATTCGGGGATCCTTCACGTCTATGTCGCGGCCTCCCTGCGCGGGTTCGTCGCGGAGCAGCGGGCGGTGATCGAGGCGCTCCTCGTCGGCGGTCAGCTCCCGGCCGGCGCCGGCTTGCTCGCGGCGGACGTCGACCTGAGCCCGGCATCCTCGACCGCCTGGCTCCGGCGCAGCGACCTCCTGCTCGTCGTCCTCGGGGCTGGGGACGGAGGTTTCATTGCTGCCTCAGGCGAGAGCGTGGTCGAGCGGGAGCTCGCAGCAGCGCGGGAGGCGGGGATCCCGGTGATGACCGTGGTCCTCGGCGAGGAGATGTCGGCGCTCCAGGGGCCGCGCCTCTCCGGGGCCCGAGGCGAGCGCCTGAGGGTGTTGCGTCAGCGGCTGGTCGACGCCGGCGCGGCCGAGGCGGCCTCGCTCGCCGAGCTCAAGCTGGCGGTCCTCCAGGGGGTCCTCGGCTGCTTCAGCGCCGGTGTGCACCGTTGGATCCGCGAAGATCGCGTGGTCGTCGACGTCGCTGTGGCGGCCGAGCTCGCCCGTCTCTCGGCGGAGGTGCGAGAGCTCCGGCGGCGGCCGGGGACGGAGGCCGAGGCGCCGACAGGCGAGCGGGAGATCGCCGGGCTCAGCGTCGACCAGTGGCTCGTGGTGCTCGAGGAGCGGCGGGTCCCGGAGCTGCGAAAGGGGCGAGAGAGGGCCCTGCACGGGCTCCTCTTGGAGCACGCGAGCGCCTTCGCGCTCGGCGTGAGCCTCGGCGAGCGGGCCTCGCCGGCCGAGACATGGCGCTTCTCCGAGGTCGGCGGTCTTCTGGTGGCGCTCGGGCTGGCGACCCTCGAGGGTACCGGCGTGAGCGCGCAGATCGTCCTGAACGCGGCGGGCCGGGAGCTTGTCGCGAGCATCTCGGTCTACGCCAGCGTCGAGCCGATCGAGGAGACCGTCGTCGCGACCTCAGACTCCGGGCTGCGGGCGAGGATCCAGAGCAGCGGCGAGCAGGAGGCCGACGACGAGAAGACGAACTTCTGGTCGCTCGATCCGCCGCCGCAGACCGGACATCAAGGGCGGAGGCCGGCAGACCCTCCGGGGAGCGGAGCCGGGGCGACCGGTGAAGGGAAGGGCGACCCCACGGTCGCCGAGTAGGGGGCTGAGCTCGGGCCGGCTGCACCCGAGGCTCGCACGGCCGCGAGACACCGCGCCGTCGGCGGCTCGGGTATGCTCCGCGCCATGTCGTGGATCCACGAGATCGATCCCGCCGAGGCCGAGGGGCTCTTGGCTCGTCTCTACAGGGCTGCCCGCGGCCGGGCGGGCAAGATCTTCAACGTGCTCCGCGTCCAGAGCGTGGAGCCGCGGGTCCTGAGCGCGTCCGTCCAGCTCTATCAGGAGCTGATGCACGGCCCCGGTCCGCTGCGTCGTGACCAGCGCGAGATGATCGCGGTCGCGGTGTCGCGGGCCAACGAGTGCGGGTACTGAACCCTCGCCCACGGCGACGACCTCCGTGCTGAGGTCGAAGGTGGGAGCGAGCTCGGTCAGGCGATCGCCGACGCGATCGAGGACGACTATGTGATGGGGCCGCTGGCGGACGGAGACCGGGCGCTCCTAGGCTACGCCGTCAAGCTGACCCGCGACCCGTCGCGGGCGCGGCCCGGCGACCTCGACCGTCTCCGGGCCCACGGCTTCTCCGACGCGGCGATCCACCGGCTCGTCCACATCGTCGGCTTCTTTAATTACTACAACCGGCTCGCCTCGGGCCTCGGCGTGGCGGACGAGCCCGAGTGGGCGGAGCGCCGGATGCCGCCCTGGCTGCTGCGCCGCTGAAGCGCTGCGTGAGGGCGAAGCGTCGGGCTGCGCGCCTGGCCGCGCGGGGCGGCGACCCTGGGTTGGGCGAGAGCGCTCGCTCTCAGGTGCGGCCCGAGCTCGGCAAGACCTGCTCGCGGGCAACGCCTCGCCCGTCGTCGGGGCGGCTCGGTCGCTGCCGGCTCCTGCTGCGATGTCGCGGGCGGACGCGGCGAGCGGGCGCGTCGAAGGTGATCCCGGCGAGGAGCCCGACCGTGTGAAAGTTGTAGGCGAGGGTCCCCGCGTCGTCCCAACGGAAGGTCGCCTGACCCTGGTACTTGTAGACGAAGGCGAAGGTCAGGGAGCTGCGCTTGGCGATCGGGAAGGCGGAGCCGAAGCTCGCCCGGAGCTGGTGCCCGATCTCGCGGCCTGGGATCGTCTTGACCCAGCCTTGGACCGCGCCGACGCCGTAGCTGAGGAAGGGGCGGACCCGCGGTCGACGTCCGAACTGGTGCTTGAGCTGGAAGCCGTAGCTGGCGGCGATGACCCGCCGTGAGACGGGGGTCGCGGGGAAGACGTCGAGGCCGATCAGAGGGCCGATCCAGGTGGGCCAGCGCCGGCTCAGGCCGGCGATCTGCCACATCACGTGCGCGCCGCTGGAGACGCCGTGGGGATGGGGTCGGGGGTCGGGGATGAGCGCGTCCGGGAGGTTGTCGATCGCGAGGTTCGACCAGCCGAGCTCGAGGCCGAATTGCCGGGGTACAAGCTCGAGCGCGCGCCCGCTCCGGGGGCTCGCCTGGGGGCGAGCCCTCTCCGAAGACGAGGCCTTTGGGCCAGGTGATGGGGACGCGTCAGCTCCAGCGTCGGCGCTGGGCGGCCTCGCTGTCTCGGCCTCCGTCGTCGCTGGCGGCTCGTCATCCGCAGCGACGACGTCGGCGGCCGCGGTCGGCTGCGCCGAGCGAGCGTCGCTCACCGGCGTCGGGGCTGCGGCGGGCTCTAGCGGGACCTCGGCCGACGTCCCACGGCCGAGGTCAGGGGCTGCGCTCGCGGCCCCGCTCCAGGCGGCCGCGAGGAGACCGGAGAGGAGCAGCCGTCGGGCGTGTGGGCGCATCAGAGGTTGGTTCTTCGGGGTCTTTGGGCCCCGGTGTAGGCACCGCAGGTTGCCAGGAATCGACGCTGGGGTCACCGATCTGGCGGGGATAGCCGCCTCGGGCCCCGTGGTGAAAGTCCCGTGTCACGCTCGGCGAGCTCATCGGCGCCTCTCAGCGGTCGAGGAACGCCGGAATACCGGGCTCTAGTGCCGGCTTTGGCAGAGTCTAGCGGACCCCGCGGGCTCGCCTGCGGGGGCGGGGATCGACCCACGCTTCGTCGGGGCGGGGGTTCCAGCCCCTTGGCTTGGCGATCCTCCTCGATTACACTCCGCCACTGACGAGGCTCCCACGAAGGGGCCAAGTCCATAGCGCGGGCGCGATCGCGACCAAGAGGGAAGCACGATGAACTGGGTTGAAGTCAGGCACGAAGGCGACGGGAACCGCGGGGCGGCGTTTGTTGCGGAGGTGCCAGGCGGCTGCCTCGTCCGCACTGTGACTCACCTCATCCTCCACACTGGGCTCTACGTCTCGGAGTCGTTGGCCTTCGTCCCGAACGCGCGCTCCGAGGACTTCCCCCGCAAGCCGAAAGACATCGACGACTGAGGTCGTCGCCGGCGTACTCGCCCTCGCGCTCGATCATCGGGAGCGCGGGTCTTCGAAGGTTCGCCGGAGCCCACGAGCTTGCGCGAGCGGTTGCGGTGCGGAGAGTCGCTCGGCGGTCGTGACCGTCGTCGACGTGGCCCGCACGCTCGGGCCCCACGCTCGGTCCGCACGCTCGGCCCCACGCAGGAGCGCCCCGAGGCACGTAGGTGCCCGGGGTGCGCTCTCGATTGAAGATGATGAGGCTAGGACCCTGGCGTGGGCCCCAGCGGAGAGCGCTCAGAGGCAGAGATCGCCGGTGTCCGCGACGCAGACACCCCCGGTGTTGCAGGCCTTGATCACGTCGTCCTCGCTGCACTCGAGATCTTCGGGGTCGCAGATCGTGCACGCGTCCCCGCAGGACTTGTCCCCGCAGGGATCGTACTCGGCGATGCAGATGTCCGGATCGTAGAGCTCGCACAGCCCCTCCGGGGTGCAGGAGTAGACGACCGGATCGTTCTCGCAGCCCTCGCCCGGCTTGCAGGGGATGCAGATGTCGCCGCACTCCATGTTCTCGCAGGGGTCGAAGGTGTCGGCGCAGATCCCCTCAAAGTCGGCGATGCAGACCCCGTCGAGGTTGCAGGCCTTCACGACCGCGTCCTCGGTGCACTCCTCATCGCCGGGGGCGCAGATCGTGCAGGAGTCGCCGCAGCTCTTGCCCTCGCAGGGGATGTACTCGCCGCCGTCGCAGAGATCCGCGGTGTCGGGGACGCAGGCGCCGTAGGGGTCGCAGGCCTTCACGACCGCGTCTTCGACACAGTCGGGATCCTGGGGGTCGCAGACGGTACAGGAGGCGCCGCAGAGGCTGCCCTCGCAGGGGTTGTAGTCGTCGACGCAGAGGTCCGGGACCTCGGCGACGCAGCTCCCCTTGGGGTCGCAGAGCTTGAGCACCTGGGTCTCGACGCAGTCTGGATCCGAGGGGTCGCACTGCGTACAGGAGTCGCCGCAGGACTTGTCACCGCAGGGCTCATAGCAGGAGTCCTGGGTGCAGCTGAAGAACCCGCCCTCGCAGATGCAGGTGTTGCAGTCGACGTCCTTGGTGTCGCCGGGGCTGCAGGTCTCTTGGCCGAGCCCCTTGGAGTCGCAGGCGGCCGCGGTCGTGAGGCCGAGGCCGAGGGCGGTGACGGCGACCAGGAGCGAGCCGCGGAGGGCGGAGAGGAGAGGGCGGTCGGAGCCGCCTCGATGTGAACCGAGAAGTGAACGTAGTGAAGAACGCATGGTGTTGTCGCGCCGGCGATCGGCGTCACTCGAGCACTTGTCCGCAGGTCCGGCCCTGTTGCAGCGAGCTCGAAAAAAGATGAGAAGAGGCCAGGTCCGCGGTCCTACTCCGGCGACGGCGAGGCGGGGCAGACCTCGTCGAGGCGGGGGCGCCAGGGGCTCTCGGGATGCTCTCGGCGAAAGCGCGCAGCCTGCTGCGAGGCCCCGGGCGCGGCGGTCTTGCAGGCGAGGAGCACCTCCAGGACCTCGCGCTCCTGGCTGAGGATCCCGTCGGCGAAGTCGTCACGGTGTCGGCGCAGGGCCTCGCGCGCCCGCTGATGGTCGCCTGCCGCGAGCGCTCGCCAGGCCCCTTCGAGGAGGGCTTTTTCCGCGGCGAGATCGAGGCCTGCGGTCGTCTTCGAACCAGGTCGTCGCGCGGAGGCGTCGTCCTTGAGCGGTCGGTCTTCGGCGGTCGCGGTCGTGGTCGTGGTCGGAGCCTGCGGAGCCTGCGGAGCCGGTCGGGTCGCTGCGTCGGCCTTGGCGGTCGGGCGAAGCGTCGCCGCGCCAGCCTGGGCGCTCCCCTCGGCGGGGGGGAGCACCGCTCTGTCGTCGGCGTCAGGCGCATCGCCCTCACCCGTCTGCGCGTCGCCGCGGAGGGCTCGGTCGTCGGCGGTGTAGGCCGCCCCGTCGACGCCCCTACGCGACGCGACGATGCCCTCCTGTCTCCCGGGGAGGAGGGCGATCGCCGCGGAGGCCAGGAGGACGAGGGCGGCCGCCGCGATCCACCAGCGCTGATCGATCGCCGATCGGCGGCGCCGCGCCTGGTCGAGCTGCGGCGGCGCTGCGGCCTCGGGCGCAGGGGCGCCGGCGACGAGGAGCCGCTGGCGGACCCGGGCCTTGACGGCGTCGGGGAGGGCCTGGCTGTCGCGGTAGGCTGCGAGGAAATCGTCAGCCTCAGCCTCAACCTCGGAGGCGTAGGGCCGCGGCCCTGGGATCTGTGGGTCGTCGGCCGTCATGCGGTCTCCCTCCTGCTGCTCGCCTCGCCTCGACGTCTCTCCTCGAGCGCCGCCTCGAAGCGTCGGCGGGCGCTCCGTCGTAGGGTGTGGACCTTCATCACCGGGACTCCGAGGAGGGCGCTGATCTCGGGGCCGCTCAGCCCCTCGATGTCGAAGAGCTCGAAGACCCGGCGTCGCGGCTCATCGAGCGATCCCAGGAACTCGGCGACGAAGGCTGCCGCCTTGCGCCGCTCGAGCCCCTCCTCGGGGGTCGGCGGCGGGCTCGGTGTGGCGACGTTGCGCAGGCGCTCGGCGGCGCGGGAGCGGCCGCGGCGGTAGTTGGCGGCGACGCCCCGGGCGATCCCGTAGAGCCAGGCTCGGATCGACCGCTCGCGATCGAAGTCGGCCTGCCGCCGGCGGACGACGAGGAAGACCTCGTGCAGGAGATCCTCAGCGACGTCAGGGGTGGCGCCGAGGCGGAGGAGCGAGCGCCAGACGAAGTCCGCGTGCTCGTTGTAGAGCGCCGCGAGCTCCTGCTGAGGGGTCGGCGATGGCGTTGGCGGCGGGCGCACGGCGGGTCTGCGATCACCTATTGTCCGCCGCCCGCGGCTCTTTGCAGGTCGAAGCGAATCTCGAGGGCGAGGCCGAAGCGGGCGCCGGCGCGCCCCGCCTGCCACAGCGCTCCGGTCGGGTCGGTGTGAAAGCGCGGTCGTAGGACCGAGAGCAGCCCCTCGGCGTCGATCCAGAGGGCAACGCGGCGATGGAGCTGGGTCCGGAGGGCGGCGGCGAGGCTGAGCCCGAGCCAGGGGGAGACGGCCGTCTGAGGGACGAGCGCGCCCTCACCGCGACCGCCGATCGCCCCGGCGTGGAGCCCCGCGCAGAGCGGCGCGCTCAGCCGGGGAGCGTCGCCGCGGCTGAGCGGGAGGACACCGCAGCCGCGGACGCTCGCGTGCCAGAGGGTGAAACGACCGCCGACCTCGGGGTTGACCGTCGAGGTCTGTCGACTCGGCCCGGCGTAGCTGCCGGCGAGCTCCACCCGGGCGTGCTGACCCTCGAAGCCGAGGCTGAGGCCGGCGAAGGCGGCCGGGCTCGGGAGGATCCCGAGGCTGAGGCCGCCGAGGGACTTGAGGCCGATGAGGGGCCGTCGTCTCGCGGAGGAGGGCGCAGGAGGTCGGGCGGGCGAGCTCAGCTCTGAGGCGGCGGAGCCCTTGGTGCCCGCTTCGTCTGGAGGTTCTTCGGCGCGGTCGCGGTCGCGGTCGTTCGGTCGCGAGGACCATCCAGGGCCCTCGGTCGGCTCCTCGTCGCCCGCTCTTGGCCTCGCTCCGCCGGGAGCCGCGGGCTCCTCCGCGGACGAGTCGAAGGGGGGCGGGGATGCGGGCGGGGGTAGAGCCCTCCCAGGCTCGGGCCCGGACGATCCGCCCATGACCGCCGGTTCGACGGCGATCGCGAGGAGGAGCGCGGCGACCTCGGCGATCGCATCACATGTCTCTCCAGGCAGCACGCGGAGGCCCGCGCCGGCGAAGGCGAGGCGGAGCGTGTAGCCGGAGCTCGCGGTCCCGAGCACGTGTCCGGTCGCGCGGACCTGGGGGGCCGCGGCCGCTCGCTCGTCGTCGGGGCGGGCGAGCCGAACCTCCTGGACGAGGGCCATCGCCGCCGCGATCACAGCTCCGGCCGACGGGCACTCGGCCGGCGCGCTCCACTCGAGCGCGAGGGGCTCGGCTGTCTGTCCTCCGGGAGCGCTGGCGGGAGCGCTGGCGGGAGCGCTGGCGGGAGCGCTGGCGGGAGCGCTGGCGGGGGCGCTGGCGGGGGCGCTGGCGGGAGCGCTGGCGGGGGCGCTGGCGGGAGCGCTGGCGGGAGCGCTGGCGGGGGCGCTGGCGAGAGCGCTCCCGCTGGCGAACATAGAGGTCGCTCCGAAGGCGCCAAGCGCTGAGCGCAGCGCCATTGTCAGGGGCAGGGGCATCGGGGGCGCGGATTGTACCCGAGCTGATCCGCAGCCGTAGGCGAGCGTCCGGAGCGGAGCCTCCGTGCGGCGGCGAGGGGCACCTGAGGCCTGGGAGGAGCTCGCCCCGATGCGCGGCCGTAGGCGAGTCTGCGGAGCAGCACCTCCGGGTGGCGAGGTGCTAGTGAAGCCAGTGAAGAGCTCGCCCCGCTGCGCTCGCCGTAGGGCGGGCTCGTCGCGATCCGCTCAGCGGCCGTCGGCCAGCCAGCGCTGGAGACCCTCGATCCGGCGGCGGGAGCTGGCGATGCGCTCCGGGGGCAGCTCCTCCCAACGGTCGAGGAGGACGTCGACCGCCTCGTAGTAGAGATCGGGATCGTAGGAGATCAGGAGAAGATCGACGCCGGCGCTGAGGGCCTGGACGCTCGCCTCGCCGACCCCAGGTCCGAGGGAGATCGGAAACATGCTGAGGTCATCGGTGACGAGCACGCCGTCAAAGCCCCACTCCCCGCGGAGGAGGTCGTCGACGACGGGCGTCGACATCGACGCGGGGAGCTGGTCGTCGACCGCGTCGACGATCGTGTGGCTGAGCATCATCAAGGTCGACGAGCGTGAGCCCTGGGCGAGCTCCCGAAAGGGGCGCCAGTCCGCCGCGGCGAGCTCCTCGCGGCTGCGCTCCAGGTGTCCTGCGAAGTAGTGCGTGTCTTCGCGGACCCGGCCGATCCCGGGGAAGTGCTTGAGCGTGCAGGCGATTTGGTGCTCGCGGAGACCCTCGCAGTAGGAGCCCGCCACCTCGCCGACGATCGTCGGGTCCTCCGCGATCGCCCGGGCCTCGATCTTGGTGAAGCGATCGAAGGCGCGGTCGACATGGGCCCGGAGATCGACGACCGGCGCGAAGTTGAGGTTGACCCCGAGGGTGGTCAGCTCGCGGCCGTGGAGCGCTGCGTAGGCGCCGATCTCACGGTCGCTGGCCTTGCCCTCGTCGACGAGCGAGCCGAGCGAAGGCTGGCGGGTGAGGGGAGGGGAGAGGTGGGAGACGACGCCGCCCTCCTGATCGGCGGCGACGAGGAGCGGGGGCTGCCCGCGATCGCGCCGCGCCGCCTGGAGCTTGGTCAGGGCGGCGCTGAGCTCGACGGGGTCGATCGAGCGGATGTTGCGGCGGCTGACATAGACCCCGGCGATCGCGTCGCGCTCGGCCAGGTCGGCGAGCTCGTCGAGGTTGCGAAAGCCGACGATGAAGTGGGCGCCGATCGCCTGGAGCTCCGCTGGGTCGGCGCCGAGGACCCGGGCCTTCGCCAGGCGAAAGCGCCCCTCGACGCCGACGAAGAGGGCGAGGCTCAGGACCCAGAGGCCGACGAGGGTCCGGCGCGGCCAGCTTCGTGCCCTTGCCTTGAGGCGGCGGAGCGCTCGGGCTTCGAGGGCGAGGGCGAGGAGGATGAGGATGGCGAGGCTCATCAGGAGGAGCTCACGGAGGGAGGCGACCAGCGCGGTCCTATAGATAAGAACACCGGCGAGGGCGGAGAGGGCGAGGCAGAGCCTGAGGAGGGCGAGGGTCGCGGTGGCGAGCCGGCGCTGAGGGTCGCGGATCATGGGAGCTGGGATCGCGGCGCAGCGCCGCAGAGGAGCGGATGCTGGCGGCGACCCCTAGACGACGCCGGGGGGCCGGCGGATCATCCCGCGAGAACTCGTGAGCTTCCTCGTGACCTCTCTGCCACCTCTGACACCGCTCGCGTGAAATGTCAGGTCAGCGCTGACGTCGATGTCAGAGATCCGGGGAGCGAAGCGGCGAGAACCCCCGAAGAGGCGCCCTGAGGCCCTGGAACGGAGTTGGCACGGTCCCTGCTTTATTCAGGGTCGTCATGCTGAACCGCTCGCTCATCGCCCTCTCCCTGCTCCTCCCCGCGCTCACCCTCGCCGCTCCGGGCTGTGACAAGGCCGATCCTGTCGGCACCGCGGGCGCGCCCGACGAGGGCGACACGGAGGCCGACTCCGAGGGGGACACCGAGGGCGAGTCGGACAGCGACACGGAGGGCGAGTCCGAGGGGGACACGGAGGGCGCGTCGGACAGCGACACCGAGGGCGAGTCCGAGGGGGACACCGAGGACGAGCCCGAGCCCGAGCCCGAGCCCAAGCCCGACGCGGCGGTCCCCTGCGCCGAGACGCCCGACATGGCCTGTGAGCTCGAAGGCGGCGAAGAGGGGACCTCCTTCTGCATCGAGGTCGACGGCGAAGAGGTCTGGACCGACTGCTCCAACGACCACGAGTGCGTCCCCGGTCAGGGGCTGGACATGGGCTGCCTCGGGGACATCTGCGCCTGGGACGGAGAGAAGCTCTACTGGTACTCCTGGTCGGAGCCCGACTGCAACACGCCGCTGGTCGTCAACTTCGACGACGCGCCGCTCCGCTTCGAGGCCGCCGGCGCGGCCGCGTTCGACATCACCGGCGCGGGCGAGTGCCTGAGCACCGACTGGCCGACCCTCCCCTGGCTCGCGCTCGACCGCGACGGCGACGGCGTGATCGCCAGCGGTCGCGAGCTCTTCGGCAGCGGCACGGTCCTCGGCTCGGGGTTTCGCGCGAGCCACGGCTTCGAGGCGCTCGCGGAGCTCGACGCCGACGGTGACGGCAAGATCACCGCCGCCGATCCGGCCTTCGCCGAGCTGGTCCTCTGGTCCGATCACGACGACGACCGTCGCGGCGACCTGACCGAGCTGGTCCCGGTGAGCTCGGTCGACCTGGTCGCGATCGACCTCAACTTCGACCGCCGGGTCGAGTGCGACGCCCGGGGCAACTGCGGCGGCGAGCGCTCCGCCTTCGAGTTCCGCGACGCCGCCGGCACGGTCCGCAGCGGCGAGATCGTCGACGTCTACCTGGCCTGCCAGTAGGCGCGGATCGGCGACGGGCGAGGGGCGGGGCGGCGCCGAGGTGTCGCCCCGCCCCTTTTTTGTGCGCCGTGGCGATCGCTGCGGCTGGGGGGCGGATCGCCATCGACCGGTCGATGGAGGAGCGGTCGACGGAGGACGGTGTCGCGAGCGCGCTGAGCTCAGCAGGCATGAGTCAGGAGGAGGGCGCCCCGCGGCCCCGCGGGCTTGCCAGCGGGCTTGGGAGTCGAGGCGGGACCTTCACACCGGCCTCCTAGGGCTGAAATAAGCGCTGGCGTGAGGTGCCCTCACAAGCCCGCGTAGAACCCCTGATGACACGGATTTCGCGCTTCGACCGTATCTGCGCGGGTGAGCGCTCACCTCCTGCTTGACGGCGGGCGGAGCTCGGAGGCTGAAGGCGGGCGGGCGAGGGGCGACGAGGCGGGTCCCTCGCGGACGCGGGTCCTCCCATGCCACGTGCTCGCCACGGGTGAGGCTGAGGTGCTTGAAGATACAGGTACGCGTGTCTCCGCGCGAGGCACGGCTCCTCCCGCTGCGTCCCACCCGTCGCCCCTCGCTCGCCCGAGCGAGTCTGTCGGCGCTCCGCTTGCGAGTACGTGGATCGCTTGCTCCCGTATGTCTTCGCTCGGTACGTGCTCGTCGAGACTCTCGACGATGATGAGAAACAACGCGCATCGTCGGCCGAACTTCGGTCCGTGTCGAAGTCCAAGCGAGCGCGAGTCTCCGAGGCCCCAGTGAGAACACCGAGCGGGACAACTCGCGCGAGTCATCTCAAGGCCGCCCCTCGGCGAGAACGGAGCCCACAGGCAAGCGCTCGACCGAAGTGCAAGAGCTTCGAGCCTCCGGCGGTAGAGTTGGTCGTCGACCCGGCTCCTGTGACTCCCTTCGCTGGGCTCACGCTCGCGGCTCGATCGATCGCTCGCCTCAAGCTCCGGCGCTCGATCAACGGCCGCGCGAAGGTCTTCGAGAACAAGCGCGGCTACGACGAAGCGACGCATGTCCTGAGCCACGTCTACAACCTCTTCCTCGGCGGCAGCTTCATGCTCGGTGTTCTCACAGGCGTTTCGGAGGCTCTCGATGGCTCGGACTTCGGCACGGACCGAAGCTCGACCGGCGATGCACGTTGTCGCTCATCAGGTGCGCGAGAGACTCGACGAGCATGTGTCGAGAGAAGGTCTGCACTCGCGAGTCCTCTACGCACCCGGTAGCGGAGCCCAGGACGACTCGCTCGGGCGAGCGAGGGGCGATGGGTGGGACGCAGCGGGAGGACCCGTGCCTCGCGCGGAGACACGCGTACCCTGTCTCTTCAAGCAGACCAGCCTATCCCGTGGCGAGCACGTGGCATGGGAGGACCCGCGTCCGCGAGGGACCCGCCTCGTCGCCCCTCGCCCGCCCGCCTACAGCCCCCAAGCTCCGCCCCTCGCCAAGCACGAGGTGAGCGCTCACCCACACGGATACAGCGCGAAGCGCAAACCCCGTGTCACCGACGGTTCTACGCGGGTTGTCTAGGACGCCTCACAGCAGCGCTTATTTCAGGGCTAGGGCGCCGGGGCGGGGGGCGAGGCGCGGGCTTCGGCGAGCGCTTGGACCAGGGCGGAGACCTGCGGCGGGACCTCGATCGGCCGGTGAAAGTCGCCGTCGCGGAAGAGGAAGAGCGCTGGCAGGTGAAAGACCTCGAGGTCGGCGACGAGCCCGGAGCTGTCGCCGGCGTCGGCGATGAAGGCTCGGTCGACGGTCCCGGGGGGCAGGCGCTCGAGCGCCCGCACCATCGCCCTGCAGGCGCCGCAGAAGGGGCTCGTGATTACGAGGAGCGCGTCACCTGCGGTGGCGAGGCGCTGGAAGACGTCGTGATCGTCGACGGGCTCGAGGAGTAGGGAGCAGATGCGGTGGATATAGCCGAAGCTGGCGAAGACGCCCGTTCGAGCAAGAATGACAATGTAAAGAATCTTTGACATCAAGTCGTGTTCTCTTTACATTGAGATCCGTGAAGAAGATGCTGAAAATGTGGCGCGAGCGGGGGGTGAACGAGAGCGGGACGGGGGCGGTGTTCCGTGAGCGCATGAACCTGGTGACCCTCACCTCGACCGCACTCATCTACTCGGCGCTCCTCCTCCTGATCGTCGAAGCGCCGACGGATGCGGTGCGGACGGCCTTGTTCTTCGCCGTCGCGATCGCCCTTCAGCTCTTCGTGACGATCGGCGCGGCGATCGTGATCGCCTTGACCTGCGCCGAGGAGCCTGACGACGAGCGGGTCGTCGCCATCATCCGCGGGAGCACCCGCTACTCCTGGCCGCTCCTGACGATCCTCGTCGTCGTCGTGATCTTCGCGAGCATCGCCCAGCAGATCGTCCTATCGGCCGCAGGACCCTCGCCGAGCCCCCTCCTAGAGCCGCTCCTCATCGGTCATGGGCTCCTCTTCAGCCTGGTCCTCTCCGACATTGTTCGGATGCTCACGCTGGCTCATGACCACCGCCGGGCGTAGGACCATGGCGAAGGCGAAGAAGGTCGAGAAGACCCAGATCCGCAACATCATCCGCGCGCTGCGCTTCGCCGCGGGGGAGATGACCCAGCAGGAGCTCGCGGATCGGATCGGTGTCAGCCGGCAGACCGTCGTCGCTGTCGAGAAGGCGCGCTACTCCCCTTCGCTGGAGCTGGCCTTCCGGATCGCCGCGGTCTTTGGGCGACCCCTAGAGCAGGTCTTCTTCTACGGGCCCGACGTGGCCGAGTGAGCGGGAGCTGCGCGCATCTCCGCGCGGGCGACCTGCCCTCGGATGCTCGCGCTCCGCCGCCCGGATCTCGTCGGGCTGACGCGAGCTCGACTGGGTCGTCGATGCTCTGCGTCATGCCGGCGTCGGCCAAGCCTGGTAGGCTCAGCCATGGCCAGACCTAAGAGCTCACGCCTCCGCTCCTCCTGCCTCGCGCTCGCGTTGCCGCTGGTCGCCGGCTGTCAGCCCGGCGCAGGGACGGAGGGGCCGCCGAGCGGGACTCCGGCGGTCGAGGGCCCGACGAGCCCGGTCGGGGGGAGCGCGACGCCGGCGGAGGTCGAGGCGAGCGACTACGTGATCCAAGACAGTGATCGGGCGGCGGCGAAGACAACGGCGAAGGCTGGCAATCGCTTCGGAGACGCCCTCTACGCCGCGTCCGCCGGCGAGCCGGGCAACCTCTTCATGTCGCCGCTGAGCGTGCGGATCGCCCTGGCCATGACCTACGGCGGCGCCGAGGGGGAGACCGCCGAGGAGATGGCGAGGGTGCTCAAGCTCGAGGGCTCGGCCGAGGAGGTTCATGGGGCGATGGCCGCGCTGCAGGAGTCCTTGGGCGCCGCGGCCGGCGAGGGGCAGGAGCTGGCGATCGCCAACCGCCTCTGGGGACGCAGCGGCGAGCCCTTCCTCCCGGAGTATCTCCAGCTGACCCGCTCGTACTACGGCGCGGCCCTGGAGGCGCTCGACTTCGCCGGCGACGCCGAGGGGGCGAGGCAGCGGATCAACGCATGGGTCGGCGAGAAGACAGCGGGGATGATCCCGGAGCTCCTGAGCAAGGGCGCTCTCGACAGCAGCACCGTCCTCGTGCTCACCAACGCGATCTATTTCAAGGGGCGCTGGCTCCGGCAGTTTGACCCCGCCAACACCAAGGAGCGCGACTTCCGGAGCCCCGACGGCGTGGTCAAGGCGCCGATGATGTTCCAGAAGGGCAAGTTCCTCTACGGCGAGGGGACCGACGCCCAGGTCCTGGAGATGCCCTACGAGGGCGAGCGCCTGAGCATGGTCGTCGTCCTCCCGCGGGAGGTCGACGGGCTCGCCGCGGTCGAGGCGAAGATGGCCGCCGAGGGGCTGGAGCCCTGGCTCGCGAAGGCCAGCTCGACGGAGATCGAGGTCATGTTCCCGCGCTTCAAGGCCGAGAGCACGCTCGCCCTCAGCGAGACCCTCAAGCAGCTCGGGATCGTCAAGGCCTTCGGCGCGGCGGACTTCTCCGGGATGAGCAGCGGCGGCGGTCTTCAGATCTCTGAGGTCATCCACCAGGCGGTGGTCGAGGTCAACGAGGAGGGGACCGAGGCGGCGGCGGCGACCGCTGTCGTCATGACCCGCTCGGCAGCAGTCGGACGTCCGAAGCAGTTCCTCGCCGACAGGCCCTTTCTCTTCGCGATCCGTGACCGCGAGAGCGAGGCCGTGCTCTTCGTCGGTCGTCTGATCAAGCCGAGCTGAGGCGGGCTGAGCCGAGCTTCCAGGTCCGCCCGGACGATCGCGGGCTGGCCTCGACCTCGGCCGTAGACGGCTTCGTGGTTCGGCGGACCCCGCCTCCAAGACGTCGTTCGGGGAGGTCGCTCAGGCACGTAGGTCGAAGGGCGTAGGTCGAAGGACGTCGGTCAAACGACGTCGGTCAAAGGACGTCGGGCAAACGACGTCGGGCAAACGACGTCGCTCTCGAGCTCGGCGCCGATGCGCCGATGCGCCGATGCGCCGATGCGCCGATGCGCCGATGCGCCGATGCGCCGATGCGCCGATGCGCCGATGCGCCGGGAGGTCGCTCGGCGCCGCTCGGTCCTCAGCCGCCCTGGCGGCCCTGACGGACCGGCTTGGCGGCCTTGGGTCCTTGGCTGGTGATCACGTAGCGTGAGGGCTCTTGGCGGATGACGAGCTGCGTCGGCGCGCGCCCGGCTTCGAGATCGATGCCGGCGGCGATGATCGAGTTGGCGTCGCTGGGGTTGGCGCTCTGCAGCAGCTCCTGGAGCTGAGCCGGGCTGAGGGCGACGGTCGCGGCGATCAGATCGCCCTCGGCCTCGCTCGCCGGCGGGGCGTTCTCGATCGCCTCGGCCCACACCGCCACCGCCGTCTCCGGCTCAGGCCCGATCATCGCGAAGACGGAGCCGCTCTTGACCGAGTAGGAGTAGGCGATCGACAGGGTGCCGCGCTCGTCGAAGAGGGGGGCCATCGCCGCGGGCGCGGACTTCTTGATCCCCTTGAGGGTGAGGACCTGGATCTCGGGGTCCTTGGAGTGGCGGCGGAGGCTGATCTTCGGCACATCCGAGACGAACATCCGCGCGAGCTCGAGGTTGTCGATCGCGGACTTGAGGAAGCGGTTGAGGGTCGCGCCGGCCTTGCGAGGATCATCCGCGCCGAGGCCGATCGCGAGGTGATGGCTCGGGCCGAGCCCGGCGAAGACCCGGCCGTTCCAGGTCCGGAGGACCGCGATCGCCTGCTGGGCGAGGGGCTCCAGCATCATCTTCGCGGCGAAGCCGGCCCCGTCGACCTGCTTGTTTATCTGGCGGATGATGCTGCTCACCTCGGGCTTGTGCTTGGCCCAGCGGGTCGACGCGGCGAGGGCCAGGGCGGGTCCGCTGTGGAGGTTGGTCAGCGCGCCCGGGGCGAGCTCTGGGGAGGCCGGGAGGCCGCGCTCCGGGTCCGCGTCGATGGTCACCGTGAGGTCGTCCAGGCCCGGGCCCACGGCGGAGATCCGGTCGTAGGGGAAGGCCTCCACGAGGGGACGGATCATCGACGCGTCGACGGTCATCCAGATCGGCTGCTCCGCGTAGGCCTTGACCATCTCGCGGCCGGTGACCAGCCCCTCCGGGGTGGCGGCGATCGTCAGCGACGCGGTCTCCTGGTCGATCCAGGCGAGCTGGGGCGGGGCGCCGCTCGCCGCGTCTGGGTCGGGCGCGGCGTCGGGGTCGGCGTCGGGATCGATCGCAGCGTTGGCGAGCTGACCCATGTCGATCCCCGCGGCGGGGAGGCTGACCGCGCCGAACTCCCCTGCGGCCGGATAGGCGTCGAGGAGCCGCTTCGCGGCGTCGATCTCCGCCTCCCGCAGCGGCAGGTGGAGGATGTCATCGCCAGCGACCCGGGCGCCGACCCAGGGGCGGCGATCGTCGACGAGCGGGGCCATCGACTCGGCGAGATCGGCGGGGGCCTTGGTCGCGAGGACGAGGGCGACGACGTTGATCTGGGGCGGGACTCCGGGGAGGGTCGCCCTCGCGACCTCGAGCGCAGCCCCGGGGTCGCCGACGTAGGCGGCGATCGCCGGCGCCTCCTCGAGGGCGTAGGGCTTCGGCAGGGTGATCGGGGCCTGGTCGGGGGCGGTCGCGATCGCAGAGGTCGTGCCGTCATCCGTGGCGCCGACGCGGGGCTTGCACGCCGGGGCGACGGCGACGGCGACGGCGATGGCGAGGAGGCTGTTCCGGAGCATCGCTAGCGACCCTAGCAGTCGACGGCCGACGACGCATGCGCAGCCTCACGCAAAACTCGCTGGGAGCGATGGGCTCGGCGGTCCGAGCCGCGCGCTCTTCAGCGCCCGGAGATCCCCTCGGCCCTCACGAAACCCTCGTTGCGGCCAGCGCACGCCGAGCTTCGCGTGCGCTCGAAGGACCTAGGATCGCAGCGCGAGGGCACCGCGGACGCCCGCCGCGGGTCCCCGAGCGCCTCCGCTGCGGAGTGACCCGAGGCACAGGATCAAGTCCGCTTGCCGCCGGACTCTAGGTCCTTTAGTGTCCCGAGCCACATGGCTCTCCGCATCGGTATCAATGGTCTCGGTCGTATCGGTCGCCTCGCTCTTCGACACGCCGTCGGGCGTCGGCAAAACCCCGGCGGAGCGGTCCGCCAGGGGCCCGACATCGAGATCGTCGCCGCGAACGACCTCGCCGACGCGGGCGACCTCGCGTACCTCATCAGCCACGACTCGGTGCACCGCTGCAACCGCGTCGACGCGACCGCCGACGGCGACACGATCCGCGCCGGCGACTTCTCGGTCAAGGTGACCGCGGAGCGCGACCCCGCGAAGATCCCCTGGGCCGAGCAGGGCGTCGACATCGTCCTCGAGTGCACCGGTCGCTTCACCACCGCCGAGACGATGGCGCTGCACCGCGCTGACCCGAAGGGCCCGAAGCACGTCGTCCTCGGCGCGCCCGGCAAGGGCGTCGACAAGACCGTCGTCGTCGGCGTCAACGACGACTCGCTCGATCCCGCCAAGGAGCGCCTGATCTCCAACGCGAGCTGCACGACCAACGCGATCTCGCCGGTCCTCTCGGTGCTCGATCGGGCCTTCGGCTTCCGCTGGGGCATCGTCGGCACGACCCACGCCTACACCCACGGTCAGGGCCTGGTCGACATCCTGAGCCCGAAGGATCGCCGGCGCGGTCGGGCGGCGGCGGTCAACCTCGTCCCCACCTCGACGGGCGCGGCCAAGGCGGTCTCCCTCGTGATCCCGAGCCTCGCCGGCAAGATCGACGGCACGGCGGTCCGGGTCCCGGTCCCGAACGGCTCGCTCTTCGACATCACGATGTTGCTCGAGGGCTCCCCGTCGCTCGACCGGGTGCTCGACACCCTCCGCGAGGCGGCCAAGGGCGACGCCCTGCGCGGCGTGCTCGACGTCCGCGACGACGCGCTCGTCTCCTCCGACATCCTCGGCGACAGCCACTCCTCGATCGTCGACGTCGGCGCCTGCATCGGCATGGGCCCGCTCATCAAGATCGTCGGCTGGTACGACAACGAGTGGGGCTACGCTGGACGTCTGCTCGACCTCGCCGCGGTCATCGGTCGCTCCTACGGCGACGCCTCGTAGGCCGTGCGGGCGGCCCTCTCGGCCGCCTCATGAGAAGAGGGGTGCGCTGCCTGCCAGCGCGCCCCTCGTGCGTTCATCGGTCTCTTCGGCATGCCCCTGGCGCGAGGGGCCTCGGGCTAGAGGCCGCGAAGTTCGCCCGCGGCCGAGCGTCGCGACGCTTGCCACGCTCCGCGAGGGGCCTCGGGTCTGCTCGCGGCGAGCTCAGCCGCCGCCGAGCTTGGCCTTGACCTTGGCGATCCGGGCCTCGGCTCGGATCTCGCCGAGCTCCGCGGCGCGCTCGTAGTGGGTCAGCGCGTCGTTGTAGCGGAGGACGGCGAAGTAGGCGTCGCCGAGCTTGATCCGCAGGGTCTTGTTCTTCGAGGAGATCTTGACCGCTCGCTCGGCGTAGATGACCGCCTTCTGGTAGGCGCCGCGGTCGAAGTTGATGTCGCTCAGGCCGGCGAGCGCGGTCGCGTTGCGGCTGTTGTGGGAGAGTGCCTGGTGAAAGAGGGTCTCGGCCTGATCGCGGTCGCCGTTGCGGAGCGCGGCCTTTCCCTCGGCGGCGATCGAGTCCGACTTCTCGGGGTCCTTCTCCGCGGTCTCGAGATCGGCGTCCGCCTCGTCTGCCTTGGGCTTGCCCTTGCCCTTGCCCTTGCCCTTGCCCTTGCCCTTGCCCCTCTCCGGCGCCGCCTCAGGCTCGTCGACCTCGACGTCGCCGTCGAGCTCGTCGAGCTCCTCGCGGAGGGTCTTGGGCGTACCGCCGAGGGCGAGGCTGGTCAGCTCGTCCATCGCGTCGTCGTCGACCATCTTTGAGGTCCGCACGGCGTCGGCCAAGAGGGTGAGCTGGAGGCTGCTCCCCGGGCGCTTGTCGCTGAACGCCGCGGTCAGCAGCGCCTGCTTCTCCTCGGGATCGTCGGTGGTGACCGCCTGGGCGACCTTCGCCAGGTTCCGCTCGGCCTCGAGGAACTCGCCCTCTTCGGCCCGCTTGCGGGCGAGGGCCAGCTCGGTGTCGGTGAGGAAGGAGCGCTCGCGGGCGAGCTCGTTGGTCGGCTCGAAGTGGGTCGCCCACTGGTAGTAGAGGGCCGCTAGGGACTGGGCCCCCTCGACCGCCCAGAGCGTGTCGCCCAGCTCGACGAGGGCGCTGGCGAATTCGTGGCGGAGATCGTCGGCGCGGTCGCGGGCGACGTCCTCGCCGAGGCGCTCGAGGTCGCGGACGCGCTGGTAGGCCGAGGTCTCCTCGCCCTCGGCGATGACCCAGCGGTGGGCGATCGCGGCCTTGCGGGCCTCCTCGGTCAGGCGGTCGACCTCGGAGGTGACCGCCTCCGTCGGCTCGCCGCCCATCATCGCCATCGTCGCGCCGACCGAGAGGAGCGCGACCAGGCCGGCGACCAGCGGCCACAACCACCGCGGGCGTCGGCGCTCGAGGCCGTCGTAGGGGCTCGGCATGTTGGCGACGAGGTACGCCTTGCGCTCGGGATCGACGTCGGGGAGCGGCAGGTCGTCCCAGCCCGTGCTCAGGCCCGCCGAGATCTGGGCCTCGCACAGCGCCGCCTCGAGCTCGTCCATCGACGCGTAGCGGTCGCCTGGCTCTTTGGCCAGGCATCGCCGGAGGACCGCCTCCAGGGCCGGGGGGACCATCCGGTCAGGGGCCGCCTCGCTGAGCGGCGGCGGCGGATCTCCGAGCTGCGCGAGGAGGATGACCTCGAGGGTGTCGCCGTCGAAGGGGGGGCTCGAGGTGAGCAGCTCGTAGGCCATACAGCCGACCGAGTACATGTCGAGGCGACCGTCGAACTCGTCGCCGCGGATCTGCTCCGGGGCCATGTAGTGGGGGGTGCCGGCGATCGGCGAGCCGCCCCCTTCACCGCCGAGGATCGCCGCGACCCCGAAGTCGACGATCTTGACCATCCCCGGGCGGCCGTCGTCGTCGTCGATCAGGAGGATGTTCTCCGGCTTGATGTCGCGGTGGACGATCCCCGCCTTGTGGGCGGCGCCGAGGGCCTTGCAGACCTGACGGAGGATGCCGATGAGCTCGCCGGAGGCGATCCCCTCCTCGGTGCGATCGGCGAGGTCTCGGCCGTCGATAAGCTCCATGCAGAAGAAGAGGCGGCCGTCGGGGATCTCGCCGAAGTCGTAGATCTGGACGATGTTGCGCGAGCCGACCTTGTTGGCGGCGCGGGCCTCGTCGCGGAAGACCTGGGCGATGTCGGGGCTCAGGCTGAGGTCGAGGCGGAGGATCTTGATCGCGACCCGCCGCTCGATGTCGATGTGCTCAGCCTCGTAGACGACCCCCATGCCGCCCTCGCCGAGCCAGCGGATCAGGCGGTAGCGCGTGCCCGGGATCGGTCGGCCGGCGACGAGCCGGATCCGCGTCGCGTCGGTGTCCACGCCCGCGAGATCGCCGAGGGCAGGGGCCTGACCGGGGGGCTGCCGCCGGTGCTCCGGGGAGTTGGAGAGCGCCGGGTCGGTCGTCATCAAGAGGCCGACCTGATCGCCTGTTTGGATCCGGGTCGCCCGGTTGCTGCCGCTGCTGCTGCTGCTGCTGCTGCTGCTGGCGGCGGAGAGGCTTGGCGTGCTCCTCGCGGTCGCGGCGGCGGCAGGGGCCTCGAGCTCGCGGCCGAGGGTCGGGGCGGAGGCGTGGACGGGTGAGCCGCGCGGAGGCTCGAGGGTAGAGGGCTCTTGTCGTGGCGTTGGCGTCTTGTCCGAGCCGTCGCTGCTGTCCTCGATGTCGACGTCGACATCGATGTCGGTGTCAGCGCGGGCCGGGTCGAGCGAGCTCGGCTCAGGGGGCGCCGGATCGCGGCGGCCGGCGTCCGCCTGCCGGACCGCGTCGACGAGGTTGCTGGGGAGCCCGAGGACCGTCTTGCCGCTTACGAGCCCGGGATCCTCTGGGGGGGTCGTCCCCGGCGCCTGTCGTGGAGTCTGCGCGGGAGTCTGCGCGGGAGTCTTCGCCGGGCTCTCGCCGGCTTGTCCGGGGTCGCGCTGGCGGACCGTCTCGAGCACGTCCTTGGGGAGTCCGAGGACTGTTCGTCCGGCCCTGCTCTCGCCCTCTTCGGCGCTCCGAGGGCGGATCGGCGGGAGGCCGAGGAGGGATGAGCTGCCGCCCAAGAGCGGCTTGCGATCGGCTCGATTGCCCAGCGTAGGGAGGCCCCCCGCGAGGAGGGTCCGCCCCTTGTTGTCGTCCTTGGGGCCGCGTCCCGGACCCTTCGCGCCCCTATCCACCATTCGCGTCCACCGTCGTCCGGCAGTGTACGTTAGCCCGCTTCGGGGTGTCCAAGTCCGAAGACACACCGTAGAATTGACCGACTCTGGGCGGCGGTCCCGTTGTGGTAGCCTCCCGGCTCCATGAGCCCCTCCTCCAGGATCGCTCACGCGCCGCCGCGTCTCTTCCACCGCCTCTTCATCGCCAATCGAGGGGAGGTCGCGGTTCGGATCGCCAAGGCCTGCGACGCCCTCGGGATAACGCCGGTCTTCGCGGTCTCGACCGCGGACCGCGGCGCCGCCTACACCGACGGGCGAGAGGTCGTCTGTGTAGGGCCCGGGCGCTCGAGCCAGAGCTATCTCGACGCGAAATCGCTCGTCCAAGCCGCGGTTCAGAGCGGTTGTACGGCGGTCCACCCCGGCTGGGGCTTTCTCGCGGAGAACCCGATCTTCGCCAGCCTCTGCGAGGTCCACGGCCTGACCTTCATCGGTCCGCCAGCGCACGTCATGCACCTGATGGGCAAGAAGACCCCGGCGAAGTCGGCGATGGGCCGGGCCGGGCTCGCGCTCATCCCCGGCAGCGACGGCATCCTCGCCGACGCCGCTGACGCCCAGGCGGTCGCGGATCGGGTCGGCTATCCGGTGCTGCTGAAGGCCGAGAGCGGCGGCGGCGGACGCGGCATGCGGATCGCTCGCGGACCGGATGAGGTCGTGCCCGCCTACAACGACGCCCAGGCCGAGGCCCGCGCTGCGTTCGGCGATCCGCGGCTCTATCTCGAGCGCCTGATCGAGGGCGGCCGTCACGTCGAGATCCAGATCCTCGGCGATCGCTACGGCGGCGCGGTCCACTTCGGCGAGCGCGATTGCACGGTCCAGCGCAACCATCAAAAGCTGATCGAGGAGTCGCCCTCGCCGGTGCTCGACCCGGCAGAGCGCGAGCGCTCGCTCGCCGCCGCGGTGCGGGCCGCGGCGAGCATCGGCTACGTCGGCGCCGGGACGATGGAGTTCCTCCTCGACGACACCGGCGTTCTCCGCTTCATGGAGATGAACACGCGCCTCCAGGTCGAGCACTGCGTCTCCGAGGTCCGCTCGGGGCGCGATCTGGTGACCGAGCAGATCATGGTCGCCGCCGGCCATCCCCTGCGGATGCGGCAGGAGGAGATCGTCCTGCGCGACCACGCGATCGAATGTCGGATCAACGCCGAGGATCCCGCCGACAATTTTCGGCCCTCGCCGGGGACGATCTCTCGCTGGGAGGTGCCGAAGGACGATCCCAACGTCCGCGTCGACAGCCACGTCACCAGCGGCTACGAGATCCCGCCGCACTACGACAGCCTCATCTGCAAGGTGATCGCCAGCGGGCCGAACCGCGACGCCGCCTGCGAGACGATGATCAGGGCGCTCGGAGAGCTGGTCTGCGAGGGGGTGTCGACGACGATCCCGATGCACCTGTCGATCCTGGGCTCGGCCGACTTCCGCGCCCACCGCTACGACACCCGGACGATCCCCGGCTGGCCGCCGAAGCCTGCGAAGTCCGCGGACTGAGCCCTCGGCCGCGTCCCCTCCCGGTTCTCGTCCCTGTCCCCGAAGCCCCCGAAGGACTACTCATCCCATGTCCCACGTACCCCTCGTACCGATCGGCTCTGCGCGTGATCAGGTCACCGACGAGAGCACCTTCCGCGAGCATCGAGAGGCGCTCGGCGAGCGCGAGGCAAAGCTCCGCGCCAAGCGGGCCGAGGTCGCCCGCGGCTGGGGCGACAAGTATGTCGATCGCGTCCACGCCAAGGGCAAGCTGACCGCGCGCGAGCGGATAGGGCAGCTCATCGACCCCGACACCCGGATCTTCGAGGTCGGCACCTTCGTCAACGACGGCGAGATCTTCGGCGGCAAGCTGAGCTCGCCCGGCGCCGGGGTGGTCACCGCCTTCTGCCAGGTCGAGGGCCGCTGGTGCATGGTCATCGCCAACGACAACACGGTCGCCTCCGGCTCGTGGTGGCCGCGGACGCCGGAGAAGATCGAGCGGGCCCAGCAGATGGCGCTGCGCCTGCGCCTGCCGACCGTCTACCTGGTCGACTGCTCGGGGCTCTTCCTCCCGGAGCAGTCAAAGGCGTTCCCGGGGGCTAGGGGGGCCGGCCACATCTTCAAGATGAACGCGCTGCTCTCGGCCCAGGGCGTGCCCCAGATCGCCGGCGTCTTCGGCGACTGCATCGCCGGCGGCGGCTACATGCCGATCATCTCTGATCGGGTCTACATGACCGAGCAGGCCTACATGGTGATCGCCGGCGCAGCCCTGATCAAGGGCGCGAAGAGCATGAAGATCACCAGCCTCGACATCGGCGGGCCCGAGGTGCACGTGCACCACAGCGGCTGCGCCGACGTGCGGGTGCCCAACGACGAGGTCCTGATCCAGTGCATCCGTCGCGAGCTCACCCGCCTGCCGAGCTCGGCCGCGCCCTACTACCGCGGCGACGTCGGCTCGATCGATCCGGCGCACCCGACCCACGAGCTCGCGGGGCTCCTGCCCCCCGATCACCGCGAGTCCTACGACGCCAAGCAGATCCTCGCCCGCCTCTGCGACCAGAGCCTCTTTTGGGAGGTGATGCCCGAGGTCGGCGAAGAGATGATCTGCGGCGTCGGCCGTGTCGGCGGGCTCTATGCCGGCTTCATCATCAACCGTCAGGGCCTCGTCGGGGATCCCGAGCATCCCGAGGCCAAGCGCCCGGGGTCGATCCTCTACCGCGGCGGGATCGCCAAGATCGCCGAGTTCAGCCGGGCCTGCAACGCCGACGGGATCCCGCTGGTCTGGCTGCAGGACATCTCCGGCTTTGACATCGGCGCCGAGGCGGAGCGGCAGGGGCTGCTGGCCTACGGATCGAGCCTCATCTACACCAACTCGACCAACGACGTGCCGATGTTCACGGTGCTCCTGCGCAAGGCCGCGGGCGCCGGCTACTACGCGATGTCGGGGATGCCCTACGATCCTGTGGTCCAGCTCTCGACGACGGTCTCGCGCCTCAGCGTGATGGAGGGGCGGACCCTCGCGATCGCCACCTACAACACCAAGCTCGACGACAACTTCGAGATCATCAGCGATGATCCAGAGGAGCGTCAGAAGATCGTCGACGGGATGCAGGCGGTGGAGGAGCGGATCGAGGCCGACATGGACCCCTACGTCGCCGCGCGGCAGATGGACACCGACGAGATCGTCGAGCTCGGCGAGCTGCGGGCCTACCTCGCGGCGCTGGTCGAGATGAGCTATCAGGGGATCGGCTACCGGCGGATCAAAAACCCGCGGATCTGGTCGCTCCATGACCTCGCAGTGCTCACCCGGGGGGTGCGTTAGCCATGACGACCGAGAGGACAAACTACGTCCGCGACAGCCGCACGGTTCGGCCGCTCGTGACCGCTCGCCTGGTCCGCCTGGACGGCGGCCGCCTCGCGATCCACGCGCCAGCGGTGGGCCTATGGAGGGATCGGCCGCCGATAGGCTCGCTCGTCCGGCCGGGGTCGCTCCTCGGGCGGATCTCCCTCCTCGGCGAAGACCTGGCGTTGGTCGCTCCGGAGGGCGCCCGCGGGGTCGTCGTCTCGGCGGTCGGCGACAAGCTCGCGCAGCACCCCGTCGCCTACGACGACCGCCTCCTGGTGCTCGATCGTGCGGTCGCAGCGGGGTCCTCCGAGGACGCGGCCGCGGCCTCAGGAGAGGAGCTCAGCTCCGGGCTCATCGTCCGCGCGCCGAGCAGCGGTCGCTTCTACCGCCGCCCAGCTCCGGGCAAGCCGGAGTTCGTCGCCGTCGGCGATGTTATCGACACCGGCAAGGTGGTCGGTCTCCTCGAGGTGATGAAGACGTTCACACGGATCCAGTACGGCGGCGGCGAGCTGCCGGCGCGGGCGCGGGTCATCGCGCTCCACGCGGAGGACGAGGCGGACGTCAGCGCCGGCGAGCCGCTGATCGCGGTCGAGCCGGTCTAGGAGGCCGTGGCAAGAGTCCCGCGAGCTCGATCGCAGGCTCTCACGCGAGCTCCTGCGCCGCCCTGGGCCTGGCGTGAGCGACCGTCCGCTCGGTCGGCGGACGCGGCCCGATAAGGCGGCGTCCGGGGCGTCTCAGGACATCCTTACTTTGTCGTGATCCGCTCTACGTGCTGGCGACGCTATCAAGCGGAGGCCCCCTGGGCTGAGGCCGAGCTGCGATGACCGAGACCGATCTGTCCAGGGGCGATGCTGCCGCTGCGGCTGTCCCTGGCGAGGAGGACGGCCGCAGCCTCGACGATGCGGTCAGCGTCGAGGGCGACGACGACGACGATCTGCGGACGCTCTTCTCGAGCGGCGGGACCGCGACACCGTCGAGCGACACGCTCCGCGCCAACCTCCGCCGCAACCTCTTCGGCGAGGTGCCGATGGCGACGCGGATCGGCCGCTACGTAGTCCAGGAGCATATCGGCTCCGGCGGCATGGGGGCGGTGTACCTGGCCCACGACAGCAAGCTCCGCCGACAGGTCGCGCTCAAGCTGCTGCACCGCGGCAGCGGTCGTCCGGGGAGCCTCGAGCGTCGCCGCCGTCGCCTCCTCCGCGAGGCCCACGGCCTCGCCCGCCTCTCCCATCCGAACGTCGTCCAGGTCCACGACGTCGACACCCACGGCGAGCACCTCTTCCTGGTGATGGACTACGTCGAGGGGATGACCCTCAAGCAGTGGATCGAGGCGGAGCCGCGGGGCTGGCGTGAGATCCTCGGGGTCTTTCACCAGGCCTGCGAGGGGATCGCCGCGGCCCACTCGGCGGGGCTCATCCACCGCGACATCAAGCCGAGCAACATCCTCATCCGCGACGACGGTCGGGTGATGGTGATCGACTTTGGCCTGGTCCGGGTCGACGATCTCAGCACCTCCAGCGAGGGCCACGACTCGATCACCGAGGACGATGAGCTCGGCGCGGAGCGGTCGCGGGGGGGGCGCGAAGAGCCTGGGGCCGAGGACGACCTGACGGCGCCGGGGGCGGTCATCGGCACCCTCGCCTACATCCCGCCCGAGATCTTCAGCGGCGCGCCCGCGGACGCCCGCAGCGACGTCTACTCCCTCTGCGTCTCGCTCTACGAGGCGCTCTACGGGGCGCGCCCCTACCACGCCGAGACCCGCGACCTGCTGATCTGTCAGATCATCGAGGGCGATCGGCCGACGCCTCCGGCGGGGCGGGCGATCCCCCGCTGGCTGACCGAGGTCTGTCTCCGCGGTCTGGCGCCCGACCCCGCGGAGCGACCCGCGTCGATGGTCGAGCTCCTCGCCGAACTCTCGCCGCGCCGGAGCCTGAGGCGGCGGCTCCTCCCGCTGGCGGCCGGTCTGGTCGGCGCGGCGGCGGCGGCGATGGCGGTCTTCGTCGCCCTCAGCCCGGCCCCGACGACGGCCTGCGGCGCCGAGCATGAGGTGCCTGTCTTTTGGACCATCAGCGACAAGGGGGCGATGCGGGGGGCGATCGCGGCCGGCAACCTGCGCGACCCTGCGGCGGTCTGGGGGGACGTAGACGGGATCTTTGGCGCCCACGCGGCGGCCCTCGGGGAGGTCCGCCCGGAGATCTGCGGCGCGGATCCTGGACCCGAAGCGGCGGCGAGCCAGCGCTGCCTGGCGACGGTCGCGGCGGACCATCGGCGGGTGCTCGGGCGGATCGTCCGCGGCGACGTCTCGGCGTTGATGGGGGTCCTGGAGGATCCAGGGGCGCTGCTCAGCCCGGCGTCCTGCGCTGAGCCGGCGTTGGTCGCCAGCCTCGTCGCGACCTCCGGGACGGGGACGGGGGGGGACGGCGACGGAGCTCCCGAGGGGGGCGTCTCAGCGGCGCTGGCGGCCGTCGAGCAGGAGCTCGCGCGGGGGGAGGCGCTCGCCTCGGACGGTCGCTACCGCGAGGCGTTGACCGCCGTGATCGCGGCCCAGACCGCCGCTGAGGAGGTCGGCAGCGCCGGTCAGGAGGCGCGCGCCTGGTACCTGCGGGGGCAGGTCGAGTCGCTCCTCGCCGATCCGGCGAGCGTCGAGAGCCTGGCGATGGCGCAGATGCTCGCGGCCCAGGTCGGCGACGACGCCCTCTTGATCGGGGCGATCCTCGATCGGGCGCGGGCGCTGGCCGGTCCCCGCGGAGCGCCGAAGGAGGCGGAGCCCTGGGCCCGACGGGCGCAGCGGCGCTTTGAGGAGCGGGGGCTCGGCCCGGTCGACGCCGCCCAGCTCCACCAGGCGCTCGCCGAGATCGCCCTCGCCAAGGGGGAGCTGACCGTCGCCCGCGAGCGCCTGGAGCTGTGCCGAGAGCTGCGCGAGCGGAGCCTCGGTGACGCCCATCCCCTGGTCGCCGAGGCGATCAGCAACCTCGCCGCCATCGTCGATCTGCAGGGCGACGATGAGACCGCGCTCAACCTCTACCGAGAGGCGCTCGCGCTCCGCGAGGCGAACCTCCGCCCCGGTCATCCCTCGATCGCCGCGACCCTGACCGGCCTCGCCGGGGTGCTCGCCCGTCGCGGTGAGGTGGAGGCGTCGGAGGCTGCCTACGCCCGCGCCTTGGCGATCGATCGCGGCGTCTTCGGCGATCAGCACCCGCGGGTCGCGACGATCCTCCACAACCTCGGGGTCGCGGCGCGTCAGCGGGGCGAGCTTCTCCGGGCTCAGGAGCTCTACGCCGAGGCGCTCGAGATCCGCCGCGAGCACCTCGGCCGCGAGCACCCGCAGGTCGCCGACACCCTCAACGCGATGGCGATCGTCGACAAGCGCCGCGGCGACGGGGAGCGGGCGCTGGAGCGCTATCACCAGGCGCTGGAGATCCGCGAGCGCCAGCTCGGCGGCGATCATCCGCGGGTCGCGAGCACCCTCGGCAGTCTCGCGAACCTGCACCTCGCCCGCGAGGAGTACGGCGAGGCGCTGCCCCTGCTTCGTCGGGCGCGGGTGATCTATCGGGCGCAGGGCGCGAGCGGTGAGGCCGACCTCGTGTGGATCCTGCGCCTCACCGGCAAGGCGGAGCTCCGCCGGGGGAGCGTCCAGGCGGCCATCCCTGCCCTCAAAGAGGCGGAGCGCCTGGCCCGGTCGACCCTCGCAGCCGGCGTCGGCGAGGAGGCGGAGCTCGGGGCGATCCAGGCCTTGCTCGCCGAGGCCGAGGCCGAGGCCGAGGCCGGCGTGACGACCGGGAGCTGAGCCCCAGGTCTCATGGCGATCGGCTGGCCAGGCGGCCGCAAGCCCCGGAGACTTCACGCGCCAGCGGCTCGAGTTCGCGTCGCTCCGCGGGGCGCTGACCGGGCTCCTGCGCCCGGGCCCTGCGGTGGCCGAGTGTGCCGAGCGGATCGAAGCGCCGGACCGATCGAAGCGCCGGACCGATCGAAGCGCCGGACCGATCGAAGCGGACCGATCGAAGCGGACCGATCGAAGCGGACCGATCGAAGCGCTCGCTCAGGTGAGACCGAAAGCGACTGAAGGTGCGCCCAGTCGGCGACGACGGAGCGGGCGACGGCGAGTAGGCAGCGACCACCTCGCGTCTGCCAGAGCGGTTCAGAGACGCCTCGAGAGGTCCAGAGACACCTCGAGGGGGCCAGAGGCGGCGCAAGAGCGCCTGAGAGCACGGTGCTAGCGCTCACCTGCCCGCCGGGTCCGGTCTCCCGGCGCGACGGAGGCGAAGACGCGAGGCTCGCGTGAAGACGCGGACGCTTGCCTCAAGAGCGTCGGCTGGGCACTCTGACACTATCTTGACCCCGCCTAGTCTTCGTCCCCTGAGCTCCCTGTCGACCCGCCTAGGCCTGCGCGCTTCGCCTCGGGTGGGGCCTATCGCCGCGCTCTTGCTGCCGGCGTTCTTGATCGGAGCCTGCACCGATCCGACGGGGCAGACCGCGAGCGCGACCGAGACGGGCACGACGGGGACAGGCGGCGGCGAGACCGAGGCCGAGAGCGTGACCGTAACGGTCACCGAGGGGACCACGGATCCGACCGCGGGCGAGAGCGAGACGATGGGCACCACCGGGGACGGCGGCAACGCCAGCTTCGACGTCCGCGAGAGCGTCGAGCAGCTCCACGTCACCCACGCGGCCCCCGGCGATACGCTCGTTCTCACCGACGAGGGCGGGGCCGAGGTCCAAAGCGGGGTCGTCGACGAGCTCGGCAGCCTGATCTTTCGCGAGCTCGCGCCCGGCGACGGCTACGTCGTCGCCACCGAGGCGGGTGACGAGTACACCGGGCCGCTGACCGTGATGTCGGTGGAGAACAGCCTGCCGACCGACCCCGACTTCTACGCCGGCCAGGAGCTCGGGCCCGGCTTTGGCTACATCCGCACCCGCGACGGGACGACCCTCTCGGTCTACGTCACCCTGCCGGGGCCGCCGGAGGACGGGCCCTATCCGACGATCGTCAACTACTCGGGCTACAAGCCGTCCAAGCCCGGCGCGCCGATCGACGCCAACACGATCCCCGAGCCCTTCGAGCTAGACGCCCTCTGCCTCGATCTGCCGATCCTCTGCGACATCCCGAGCCACCCCTCGGGGATGATCGCCGGGATCATGGGCTTTGCGACGGTCGGCGTGAACATGCGCGGGACCGGCTGCTCGGGCGGCGCCTACGACTACTTCGAGACCCTGCAGACGCTCGACGGCTACGACCTTATCGAGGCGGTCGCCGCCCAGCCGTGGGTCGCCGGCAACCAGGTCGCGATGGCCGGGCTCTCCTATCCCGGGCTCAGCCAGCTCTGGGTCGCGCAGACCCAGCCGCCGAGCCTCGCCGCGATCTCGCCGCTCTCGGTCTTCTCGGACACCGTGACCTCGACCCTCGCCCCCGGCGGGATGTTCAACGACGGCTTCGCCCTCTCGTGGGCCGAGAACGTGCTCAACGGCGCCGCGCCCTACGGTCAGGGCTGGGAGCAGGGCATGGTCGACGACGGTGACGACGAGTGCGCCGAAAACCAGCTCCTCCACGGCCAACGGGTGGACACGACCGAGAAGGCGTTCATGTACCCCTATTACGTCGCGGAGATCGCCGATCCGCTGAGCCCGCAGCGCTTCGCCGGCAAGATCGAGGTCCCGGTCTTCACCGCCGGCGCCTGGCAAGACGAGCAGACCGGCGGCCACTTCACCGCGCTCTGGTCCGCCTTCACCAGCTCGCCCCTGACCCGCTACTCCGGCTACAACGGGGTGCACGCCGACGGCTACACGCCCGATCTGCTGATCGAGTGGCACAACTTCCTGAGCTTCGTCTTGACCGACGAGATCCCGGAGATTCCGCCGCTCGTCCGCACCCTGGCGCCGCTCCTCTTCCAGGACTTCTTCGGCGAGCCGCTCGACATCCCGCCCGATCGCTTCCTGATGTACGACTCGTACGCCTCGGCGCGGGCGGCCTACGAGGCCGAGGATGACGTCCGGATCCTCTTTGAGATGGGCGCCCACCCAGACAGCGGTCCTGGGGTCCCGCGCTCGAGCTGGGACGCGACCTTCGCCGCGTGGCCGCTGGGCGAGGTCACGCCGCAGCGCTGGTACTTCGGCCCCAAGGGGCGTCTCCTCGCCGAGCAGCCGCCGATGGACGGCGGCGCGACCGAGTACCTCTTCGAGCCGAAGACGGCGAAGGTGACGACCCTGCCCTCCGGCGACATCAACAACTCGCTGCCGCCGTGGAAGTGGCCGCAGGACCCGGCCGGAGAGGCGGCGGTCTACGTCAGCGATCCGCTGGGCGAGGACGTCGTGATGGTCGGCAGCGGCAGCATCGACCTCTGGTTCAAGAGCAGCGCCGCCGAGGCCGACATCGAGGTCAACCTCACCGAGGTCCGGCCCGACGGTCAGGAGGTCTACGTCCAGAGCGGCTGGCTCCGCGCGAGCCACCGCGGCCTGGCCCCTGAGAGCACGGACCTGCGGCCGATCCACACCCACCTCGAGGAGGACGTGGAGCCGCTCGTCCCCGGCGAGTGGACCGAGCTCCGCGTAGAGCTCTTCCCCTTCGCCCACGCCTTCCGGGCGGGCTCGCGGATCCGCCTCTCGGTCGACAACCCCGGCGCCTCCCGCCCGGAGTGGACCTTCATCGTCAGCGACCTGCCCGACGGCACCGTCAACACCGTCGGCCACGACGCCATGCGGCCGTCGAGCGTGCTCCTGCCGATCCTCCCCGGCGCCGACGTCCCGACCCCCCTGCCGCCCTGTCCCTCCCTCCGCGGTCAACCCTGCCGTGACTTCGTCGACTACAGCAACGACGAGGTCGCGCCCTAGGAGGCGGTCTCTGGCGGTCTCTGGCGGCCTCTGGCGGTCTCTGGCAGCCCATGGCGAACGTCCCGGCGCGCTCGAGGAGCTCAGCGCGCGCTGGCCTGCTGTGCGGAGATCGCCTGTGTCCGGCTGTACCGGCCTGTGCTGAGCTGTACCGGCCTGTGTGGCGAGCGCGGGCCGTGACGAGGCGGCGGAGCTGCGTGTGCGTTGGCGGCGGTCAAGAGCGCTCATGGATCCCGAGGGGGTCGGCATTTCTCGGCGCTGAGCCGGTATCATCGTCGGGTGCTCCCCGCGGCGAACGTCCGCGGGATCACAACGTGGTCGGTGGTTTACCGAAGTCGGAGGTCGCGCGCATGAGAGGGGCAACGATGGGTTTCGCAGGGATCGACGAGCTAGTCGCGGCGATCGATCACGCCGTCATCCGCGGCGAGCAGCGCGACGTCGTCGACGAGCTCCGGCGGAGCATGTGTCAGATGATCCGGAGCGCCGAGATCCGCCTGCCGGAGTGTGTCTTCGAGGCCAACCTCGAGCACTACGCGCGGCGCGAACTCTACACCAGCCGTGAGCTCGGCTACTCTGTTATCGCCATGACCTGGGGGCCAGGTCAGGGCACGCCGATCCACGATCACTGCGGAATGTGGTGCGTCGAGGGGGTCTGGCGAGGCGAGCTCGAGGTCGTCCAATACGAGGTCGGCGAGCGTCGCGGCGATCACTACCAGTTCGAGGCCGTCGGCAGCATCCAAGCCGGCCCCGGCTCCGCTGGCAGCCTGATCCCGCCGCACGAGTATCACACCATCGCCAACCCCAGCCCCGACCAGATCGCCGTCTCCGTCCACGTCTATCGCGGCGAGATGAGGCAGTGCAACGTCTTCACCCGCCTCGCCGACGACTGGTACGAGCGCAGCCCACGGCAGCTCGGCCTCGACGCCTAAGCCGCCCGCGGCTCCGAGTCGGGCACGCGACGCGCCCCAAGAGCGCGTCAGCAAACCTCGAGATGAGGACCAGCAGGGGACCGCGAGCGAGCGTGAATCCCTTGGGAGGCGCGGGTGTTGGAGGAGCACTTCAGCCTTCGCCCTCAGCAGGACACCCTTGGGAGGCGCGCTGTGTTGGAGGAGCACTTCAGCCCTCGTCCCTTGGGAGGCATGCTGTGTTGGAGGAGCACTTCAGCCTTCGTCCTCAGCAGGACACCCTTGGGAGGCGCGCTGTGTTGGAGGAGCACTTCAGCCCTCGTCCTCAGCAAGACACCCTTGGGAGGCGCGGGTGTTGGAGGAGCACTTCAGCCCTCGTCCTCAGCATGACACCCTTGGGAGGCGCGGGTGTTGGAGGAGCACTTCAGACTTCGTCCTCAGCATGACACCCTTGGGAGGCGCGGGTGTTAGAGGAGCACTTCAGCCCTCGTCCTCAGCAAGACACCCTTGGGAGGCGCGCTGTGTTGGAGGAGCACTTCAGCCCTCGTCCTCAGCTCACCTCATAGGAGGAAGAGCCGCAGGGGACGGGCGAGGGGGGACGTCGCGAACGAGTCTAGGACGCGCATAGACCCCTTGGAACAAGGGGTCGACGCGCGCTCCGACCTGTCTGAGAGAGTGGCGTCCCCCCTTGACCGGCCCACGCCTCAGCCCCCGCCCTCAACCTTGCGGCCCCCGCCCCCGAGCCTCCCCCCGCAGAGCGAGTGAACCCCCCGCTCCCCCCGGACCCAGCCCGTAGATCACCCCTCGCGCCCGAGCAAAGCGCAGACCCCCCGCGCCAGTTGCGCAGAGCAGAGGTCCACGCTCCGCGCATCGGCAAGAAGACCCGCAAATACCCCCTCCAGGGGGTGCGCTCGGGTCCGACCTATGTAAGAACTCCTCACTGCCATGCGCTCGAACCTCCCCGTCTCCGCCCTCGTCCTCTCTCTGATCTCGCCCGGCCTCGCGGCCTGCGGTCCCGACGACGCGACCGCGGCGGCCTGCATCAGCGAACGTTTTGACGGTCAGTCGACCGCGCGCCATGTCGCCGGCGAGACCTTCTATCTGCCGAGCCTCGACCCCAGCACCCAGTGCGCCGAGGTCCGCTGGACCGTGCAGGAGCGCCCCGAGGGCAGCGAAGAGCCGGTGATCCGCGGCGCTGAGGGGAGCTGGCGGATCACGCCGACGACCCCCGGCACCTGGCGCCTCGCCCTCGCCCAGGCCGACGACTCCGAGGCCGGCACGATCACGCTCGAGGTCGTCGACTCCGCCGTCCGTCCCTTCATGAATTACAACTACTACCCGTCGAGCTCGATCGCCGAGGTCGGCGGTGAGGTCTGGGTCGCCAACGTCCAGACGCCGACGATCACCCGCCTCGAGGCGGGGACCCTCGCGGTCCTCGGCGAGCACCCGGTCGGCGCCTGGCCGGTCGCGATCGCCTGGCGCGAGGGGATGGACTTCGCGGTCGTCGCCCAGCGGGGCAGCGACACCCTGGGCCTCGTCGATCGCGAGAGCGGCCGCCTCCTCGACTCGATCTGGGTCGGCGACGAACCGGCGAACGTGGTCGTCAGCAGCGACGGCGCGACCGCCTACGTCGCCCTCAAGAGCGAGAACGCCGTCGCCGTCGTCGACCTCGCGGCGCGGGTCCGCAGCGCCCGGATCGAGGTCGGCACCGACCCGCTGGCGATGGCGCTCAGCGCCGACGACTCTCGCCTCTACGTCGCCAGCCACCGCTCGGGTCAGCCCTCGCGCTACCCCTACGGCGAGGACCCGATCGCCGACGAGCATGATCTCGCCGAGATCGACACCGGCAGCCTCGAGGTCCGTCGTTGGTGGCTGAACATCGGCGCGACGATCACGGCCATGCTCCTCGACCCGAGCGGCGACGTGCTCTACGTCTCGCGGACCACGAGCGACACTGTGGTCAGCCTCGGCGATCCCTCGGCGCCGAGCTTTCGCCACGAGGTCGCGCGCTTCGACACCGCCAGCGGCGATCTCCTGAGCGCCGCCGACCTCACCCGCCAGGCGACCAGCGGCGGCCCGGCGGTCACGGTCCACAGCCTGACCCTCGGCGGCGGCAAGCTCTGGGTCACCGCCGAGGGCTCGGACCTGGCGATCGGCCTCGACCCACAGACCCTCGCCGAGGTCGCCCGGGTCGCCGCGCCCGGGCGTCCTCGCGGGATCACCACGGTAGGCGACGGGGTCTACGTCCACGGCGCCCAGGACATGCAGGTGACGCGGATCGTCGGCGACGTCGGCGTCGGCTCGGTGACGACCACGACCGATCGTCGCCCGGGGCTCGTCGCCGCTGGCCAGCGCTACTTCACCGGCGCGGGCGAGAGCTACGCCGCCAACTGGGGCTGCAACTCCTGCCACACCGACGGCCTCTCCGACACCCTGATCTGGAACGCGGGGCCCTTCTCGGGGCGCAAGGCGAGCCGACCCTTTAGCTGGCTCGAGGGCACCTATCCGCTCGGCTGGGACGGCTACCTGTCGAGCGTCGACAACTACGCCTTCACGGTCAACACCAACGTCGGCGTCCGCCCGACCACCGAAGAGCACCGGGCCCTCTCGGCCTACCTCGCGTCGCTCATGCCGCCGCCGCCGGCGAACGGCTACACGCGCCTCGACGGCAGCCTCTCCGAGGAGGCGATGGCCGGCAAGGAGCTCTTCGAGGGGGCGGGCAATTGTGCGAGCTGCCACCCCCTGCCGCTGACGACGACCCGCGGGCTCCTCGGCGAGGGGGTCTCGGAGGGTCCGACCGACATCCCGAGCCTGGTCGGCACCTATCGCCTCGGCACGTGGCTCAAGCGCGGCGACTCGCCGACCCTCAGCGGCGCGATCGACCGGGTCGTCGAGGCCTTCGGCGCCGCCGCGCTGAGCGACGAGGAGCGGGCCTCGATCGAGCGCTACCTCCAGGAGCTCACCGGCCGCGACCTCTTCGTCCTCGCCAGCGAGCCCCGGCCGGAGAGCAGCTCGGTCAGCGCCGATCAGCCGATCCTGCTGACGTTCTCCCGGCCGCTGTGGAGCGACGTCGACAACCTCGCGAAGATCACCCTCGTCGACGCGGGCGGCGGCGAGGTGGCGATCACCCGCGAGCTCGACATCGACGGACGCCACGTCACCCTCTCGACCAGCGCGCCGTTGGAGCACGGCCAGGCCTACACGGTCCGGGTCGACCCCGGGATCGAGGGCTTTGACGGCGAGTCGCTCTGGGTCGCCGACATCGATGAGCCGACGCCTTGGGAGGTGAGCTTCACGACCGCGGCCGCGCCGGCGCTGCGCCTAGACGGTGAGTACCTGTGGACCGTCGACATGCCGCTGGCCAACCCGATGACCCAGGAGTTCGACCTCGACAACACCCTCGCGACGCTGGTGCCGCTGACGGCGACCGAGACCGAGAGCGGCGCGGCGCTCCTCTTTGACTACGGCCAGGACCTGGTCCTCGAGCGGGTCGCCTCGGTCGACGGCGACCGCGTCGTCAGCCCGGCCCTGCCGATCCCGATCGGCCCCAGCTTCGCCGACAGCACCGGTTTTCAGGGGACGCTGGTCGACCTCGACGACGACGGCGTCGGTGACTACGCCGAGGGGACCCTGACCATCTCCGGCCCTGGCTTTATCGAGTCGGGGATCGTCTGGCGGCTGAGCCGGCCGGGCGGCGGCGATTGTTCGGTCGGCGCGGCCGGCGATGTCGCGGTCGAGGTCACCTTCGACGGGGCCAACCTGCCGGTGATCGACTGGGGCGAGGAGCAGGCCGCGGGCCTCTACGTGATCGACCCCGACGCCCAGCCGCCGGCCGGGCCGGGTCAGCCGGTCGCGGGCGGCAACGCCTACTGGGCGATCCAGCTCGAGTCCTTCCCGGAGGGCTTTGTCGGCCCGGTCACCTACGGCGAGGTGCCCGACGCGGCGGTCGACGTGACCCTCGACGTCGGCGGAGCAGCCCCCGGCGCGGCCGCCCTCGTCAGCGGTCAGTGCTACAAGGCGAACGTGCTCACGGCGAGCTTCTCGGCCGGCGAGTACACCTTCATCATGCCGTAGGATCAGCGCCATGGGTCGAAGCGGAGCTCATACGATCGCCGGAACGACGATCGAGACGATCGCAGGGCGGATGCTCCCGGTCGAGGGGGGGCCTATCCTCCTCCGCGACGAGGGGACCCGGCGGCGCTGGGAGGTCGCCGTAGAGCCCTTCCTCCTCTCGGCGGTGCACCTCACCCGGGCCCTGCACGGGGCGCTGGTCGGCGCTTCGCCGGCCTCCACCGCGGGGCCTCAGACCCCTGTCACCGAGGTCTCGTGGAACGACTGCGTGCGCCTCTGCAACAGCCTCTCGGAGGCCGCGGGGCTCCGCCCCTGCTACTCGGGGCTCGGGGGCGTCGACGCGGAGGAGGTCGTCTTCGATCGAAGCGCGGATGGCTACCGCCTGCCGACCGAGGCGGAGTGGGAGCTCGCCTGCCGGGCGGGCTCCGCCGAGCCGCGCTACGGAGAGCTGGACGAGATCGCCTGGTACATCGGCAACTCCGACGACGAGATCCACGCGGTGGCGACCCGCGAGCCCAACGCCTGGGGCTTCTACGACATGATCGGCAACGCCTGGGAGTGGTGCTGGGATGTCTTCGACCCGCGGGTCTACGGCCCCTACCGGGTGTTTCGAGGGGGCGGCTTCGCCGATCGCCCGCGCGGGTGCCGGGCCTCCTGCAGGCGCAAGAGCCACCCGACGCTGCGGATAGAGGACGTTGGCCTCCGCCTCGCCCGCTCCCCCAGCGCCTAGGAGGCGGTGGCAAAAGCCCCGCGCGCCACAGTCCCGCGCGCTCTGTGGCCCTCGTATTCCCTCACGGTCCCGATAAGACGCCTCCTCGGGGGCTGTGGCAAAAGCCCCGCGCGCTCTCGTTGGTGGCTTGCGCCCCGGAGCAGGATCGGGCACACGGGGGCCATGAGAGCCCTGAGCTTCGCCTTCTCATCCCTCGTCGTCCTCGCGCTCGCCGGCTGCTCCGGCGAGGAGAAGGAGAGCGCGCCGCTCTCCCCGGAGCGGCAGGAGCAGCGCGAGCTGGCGACGCTCGCCGACGGCCTCCGAGGTGCGATCGACGACAACATCGGCGAATGTTCGACGATGGGCGCGGCGATGGCCGAGTGGCAGAGCAAGAACGGCGCGCGCTTCATCGAGCTGCGGGCCAAGCACGAGAAGCTCCCCGGCGACGAGTGGGGCCGCTGGAACCGCATGCTCGGCGCGACCGGGCGGGCGGCGGCCTGCGTCGGCAACCCGATGATCGGGATGGACGACCCCGAGGTGAAGCGGGTGCTCAGCGAGCTCGCCCTCTAGCAGCAGCCGTGGCGAGAGTCCGGCGCGCTCTCGACGTCCCTCTCGACTCGGCCAAGACTCGCTGTACGGCGCGGCACAGCGGCCTCTTGTCCAAGCCACGAGGACCAGCTTGCGGCGCGAGAGCACGCGGGGCTTGGACCACGGGCTCTCATGGGACTAGGGCGCAGGGGCCGAGATGGTCTGGTCCTCCCGGGCTCAGGGGTAGGCCCGCGAGCACTGGTCGAGCAGCCAGGGCAGCTCCGCCGTGCGTCGGCCCAGGAGCACCGCGACGCAGGCGGCGGCGGTCGGGGTGGTCTCCGCGACGCAGCTCCGGAGATCGTCCTCGCGGGAGCTCTTGAGGTTCTTCGCGAGCTCCTGGCGGCGGTGGGGGGCGGTCTCGATCGCCGAGTAGAACCGGTCGATCGCGGTGTACATGTCCTCGCAGGCAGCCTGGGGATCGCTCGGCAGGGGCGTCGGCAGGAGCGGCGCGACGAACTCGCGGAGGCTCGCGGCCTCCGCGTCGTAGTCGGGTTGGTTGTCGAAGGTTCGGCCGTCGGGGTTGGCGGTGCGCGCCTCCTGGGGCGGCTCTCCGGGCCGGCCAGCGCGCCGTGGATCACGCTCCGCGCCGCTCGCCGAGGAGGGGCTGGTGAGGGAGGTCTCCGGGGTCTGGCAGGCTTGGTTGAGCGGTATGCCGAGGACCACGGCGCCGGCGCAGAGCGGGCGGCCAGATCGGGCGAGGACGCGGGCGAGGAGCGGGGCGAGGAGAGGGGCGAGGAGAGGGGCGAGGGTGCCCTTGCGAGGGCGTTCGACGCGGGCGCTCGGGCTTTGCGGATCGTCCTCTCGCCGGGCGCGGGTGTGGTCGCTCTGCCGCTTCATCCGGCGTACGATACCCCAACATGCATTCTGTGAAGCTCTGGCGTCGGCGCGTCTCTGTCTCCTCCGCGGGGCGGATGTCCGGGACGCCTCGCTCCGCACGCCTCGCGCCCCGCTCGATCGCAGCGTCGATCCCCGCGGCGCTCTTCGGCCCCGTGCTCCTGGCCTCGCTCCTGGCGGGCACGGGCCGGGCCTCCGCCGCGCCGACGCTGCCCGGGGAGCTCAGCCACCCGCTCGCGGATCCAGAGGACTGCGCCGAGTGCCACTCCTTCGCCAACAGCCCCGAGACCAAGGAAGATCCCCTGGTCGCGCCGATCGCCTGGCAGGGGACGCTGATGGCGAACGCCGCCCGCGATCCGGTCTTCTGGGCGGGCGTCGCGATCGCCTCGCAGGACGAGGAGGAGCCGGGCGAGACGGAGGACTGTGTCCGCTGCCACGCGCCGCAGGCGTTCCTCGGCGGCCGCGCCTCGGCGATCGCCCTAGAGGAGCTCGAGCCGCTCGACCGGGCGGGGATCGAGTGCGACTTCTGCCACCGCATGATCGACGACGGCGAGACGCCCGCGGGGAACGCCCGCTACGTGCTCGACGATGCGCTCGGGATCGACGGCAAGGTGCCCAAGCGGGGCCCCTGGAGCTACGCGCCCGGCGAGGAGCCGCTCCACTCCTGGGCCCTCGGCGAGTTTCTCGCCAGCTCGCGCGCCTGCGGCACCTGTCACGACGTCACCACCCCGCGCGAGCGGGTCGACGCCCAGGGCCAGGGGATGGGCGTGCCCTTCAACGAGCAGCGCACCTACTCGGAGTGGCTCGGCTCCGCCTACGGCCCTGGCGGTGACGATCCGCAGAGCTGCCAGGACTGTCACATGCCCGCGGTCGCCGACGTCGCCGGCTGCGGCAAGTACGCGAGCGAGGGGCTGCTCCACGCGACCGGCGGCCGTCGTCACGATCTCGGCGGCGGCAATCGCTTCATGATCGAGGTGCTGCGCTCGCTCTACGGCGACCGCGGGACCGCAGAGGTCGACGATGTCTTCTACGACATCGCCGCGGAGAACATCGACCGCACGCTCGCGACTGCGGCGACCCTGGAGGTCGAGGCGCCGGCGAGCGTCGATCTCGGCGCCGGCGTCGACGGCCTCACCGTCACGGTCACCAACGAGAGCGGTCACAAGCTGCCGACCGGCTACTCCGAGGGGCGGGTGATGTGGATCGAGGTCACGGCCACCTACGAGGGGACGCTGGTCTACAGCTCGGGCCGCTGGCTCGACGGCGAGGGCCCCGAGGACGACCCGCAGGTCCGCCGCTACGAGGCGATCGCGGTCAACTACGGCGATCAGCAGCCCTTCCACCTCCTGCGCAACAACACCTGGCAGGTCGACTCCCGGATCCCGCCCAAGGGGCTGGGGCTAGACCCCGAGACCGACCCTGTCGGCGATCGCTACAGCCCCGACGGCGACGGGATCTGGCCGCACTTCGACGTCGCCAGCTACACCTTCCCGCCCGCGGAGGTCGTCGACCTGACCCCGGAGGCCGAGGAGCCCGATCTCCTCGAGCTCCGGGTGCGGCTGCTCTACCTCGTCAACACGCCCGAGTATCTCGAGTTCCTCGCCGACGACAACGGGACCAACAGCGCCGGCGCCCTCGCCTTTGACGCCTTCGCCGCGCTCGGCGGGGTCCAGCCCTCGGTGCTCGCCGAGCAGGTCTTCGAGCTCCCGCTCTCTGGCCTCCTCGCGCCGGCGGACACGACGACCGGCGGCGAGACGGGCGACGAGACGGGCACTGCATCGTCGACCGGCACGGCGTCGGCCGGCGCCTCGTCGACCGGCGCCTCGAGCACGGCGAGCGGCGCCTCGATGACAGGCGCCACCGCCACGACCGCAGCGGGCGACGACTCCGGCGAGCCCGAGGGCTGCGCCTGTCGCAGCGCCGGCCCGGACGGGGACGGGCGAGGCCTCGCGCTCACGTGGATCACCTGGCTGGGGCTCGGACTCCTCGTCCGCAGGCGCCGCGAACGGAGCTGAGCCCCGGGCCTCGAAGAGCCGCGCCGGGACTGGGAGGGCAGCGTCGATGCCCGCCCGGGCCCGCCCCGAACGCCCCCAGCCCGTCGAACGGCCGCAATCCTACGAGATCAGGCGTTTGCGTGGGGGGGGCCGTGCTACCTCATGCAGCCGAGCGCAACGTCATGCGACTGGTCAGGCAAGACTCGGTGAAGAGCGGTCAGGCGTGGGGCGAGCAGCAGTCGTCCCGCGGTCTCCTCGACCGCCCGGAGGCGCTCGGCTGGGGGTCTCCGCCGAGGCTCCAGGCGCCGAAGGGCGTGCATAGGCGCTAGTAGTCGTAGCAATCGTTCACGCCGAGCGCGAGGTAGCGGACCTTGTCGCCGTCGTGGCCTCCGCAGTTGCCGGTGTACGAGCCGCCGATATGATACCAGCTGGCGTTGCAGCCGGACATCGTGAACTCCACCGTCGATACCCAACCTGTGCCGTCAAGGCTGCACGTCGAGGCCGCAGGGGCGTGGGTACAGCCCGAGCGCAGGAGCTTCTTGGCGTTGGCCTCGACGAGCGTCTGGGCCTGGTTACGATCGCTCGACCAGACCCACTTTGTCGTGGTGCAGTTGACCGCCTGCCACTGCTCATTGTTGAGACAGCTCCCCTCGCTCTCACAGGTCGCGGAGCAGCCGTCGCCGTCGTCGACGTTCCCGTCGTCGCACTCTTCGACCCCCTCGTAGACAAACCCGTCACCGCAGGTGGCGAGGACGCAGGCGCTGGTACACTCGTCGGTATCGACGTCGTTCGCGTCGTCACACTCCTCGGCGCCCTCGTAGACGAGGCCATCACCGCACGCCGCGAGTACGCAGGCGCTGGTGCACTCATCGGTCTCGACATCGTTGGCGTCGTCGCACTCTTCGACTCCCTCCTGGACGACCATATCGCCGCACTTTGCGTTGAGGCATTGGTTTGTGCACGCGTCGGTCGAGACGTCGTTGCCGTCGTCGCACTCTTCACCCTCCTGGAGGACACCGTCACCGCAGGCTGCCGCCGCGCATACGTTGGAGCAGGCGTCGTCGTCGACGTCGTTACCGTCGTCGCAGGCCTCGACCCCCTCCTGGACGTATCCGTCGCCGCAGCTCGCGAGGACACAGCCCGGGAGACACGCGTCGGTCTCCAGGTCGTTGCCATCATCGCAGGCTTCGACCCCCTCCTGGACAAGCCCGTCGCCGCAGCTCGCAGCCTTGCACTCTGAGGTACAGGCTGCATTGTCGGCGTTCGCCTCTCCTTCGTCGCACTCTTCGCTCGCCTGGTTGACCTCGCCGTCGCCGCAGACAGGCTCTGGTGGGTCGACGGTCGTCGTCCCCGTCTCGGAGTCCGAGTCGCTCTCGCTGCTGCTGCTGGTGCTGGTCGTCGAGTCGGAGGCTGTGCCGTCGGTCGTCGGATCCGACGCGGTGATCGACGAGATCGTCGTCGTCCCTGTGGACGTCGTCGTCCCTGTGGATGTCGCCGTCATCGTGCTCGTCTCGCCGACGGTTGTCGTGGTGTCATCGCCGCTACAGCCGGCGACGCTGGCCAATCCTAGCGCCAAGGAGCAGAGAATCTCTCGCGTATATCGTCTTTGATGGCTATTCATAACTCTATGCGGCTCCGTCTGTGGAGGTGTCGCAGTATAGCCAGCGCCTGCGAGGTTGAGTCGTCTCTCTTCCGAGCCTGGTGGCCGGTCGAGCCCGCGACGAGGGCGGTCAGGAGCGCGCCGCCGCCCCGTTCGCCGCGCTCTCGAGACATGTCGTCGGGGTCAGGGCGAACGATGCCGACGGGGACGTCTCGGCGCGCGCTTGCGCGAAGATCCACACCCGCCAGGACCGGCACGCAGATCACACATTCGCCGGCTCACTCCCCGCGCAGAGCTACCGTCAACCACCACCGCCGAGGGGCAACGAACCTCAAGAACCTTACCCAACAGACAGCCCCGCGAAAACGCACCAGCCCACATCCGCCGGCTCACTCATCACGGCCTGGAGGAAGCGCCGATGGGTCGGGGGAGGAGGGCCCCGCGAATGAGTCTAGGACGTGCATCGACCGCCCCGAGAGGGGTGGTCGACGCACGCCTCCGACCTGTCTGAAAGAGTGGGGCCCTCCTCTCCCGGCCTACGCCCCAGCCTCCGCCGCTCAACCCTCAGCGTCGCGCTCCGAGCACCGCCACGCAGATCACACCAGCCCACAGATCACCCGACGCCCATCAACGACCTCGCGCGCCCGAGATCACACACGACATTCGCCGCGCCGCCAGCCCCACAGCCAGCCCTACAGCTAGCCCCGCGCCTCCGCGGCCTCCTCCTTCGTCGCTCCAGCCTCCGTATCTACCTCTGCGCCAGTCCCTGCCTCCTCCAGCCGAGAACGCCTCGTGATGCTCCGCATCTTCAGCGTCCCGCCGGCGAAGCCCGCCTCGGGCTGCGGCGCGGCCTCCACCATCCCGGTCACCGTGGTCTCGGTGCGGACGAGCGCGCCAGTCGCAACCTCGACGACGACCTGCCCCTCGAGGGTCGCATCCGCCTGCTTGATGAAGCGCTTCATCGCCGGCGTCTCCACGAACTCCGCGTCGGCCTCGCGATGGATCGTCACAAGCCCGGCGCTGACAGCCTCGAGCCGCTGCCTTATCGGCCACGTCGCGGTCGCGTTGAACAGCGTCGAGGTCTCCACCGCCTGGGTCCACTCGTCGCCCTGCTGGACCGGCTTTGTCGGCAGGACCGGCCGGACCCCCCACTCGAGCGGCTTTTTCAGCTCGGTGTCGAGAAACATACGCCACTGGGCCTCTTCTTCGGGGCTCGGCGGGGGCAGCCCCGCCTCCTCGCGGAGCGCCGCGTGCCGGAGATCGGCGGCGCTGCGGTAGGCCGCGGGATCCTCGATCTCCAGCGTCGCGGCGGCGTCGTCCAGGCGATAGACCAGCGGTAGCCCGACAAACGCGAGATGGTCCAACACCAGCGGATCGGCCGGCGCGGTAGGATCTTCGCGGCTGTCGAAGACAGGGCCCTGCGCGGGCTCCATGCGGATCGCGCTCAACGTGACCTCGACGCGGTGGACCCCCTCCTCCGCGGTGAGCACCGCAAAGCGCTCGCGACGGGTCGTCCGCAGGGTCGGCGACTCCGGCGGGAGCTCCTCGGAGCGATGGCTGAAGAGCTCGGTCACGACCTCTTCGACCCACGAGGTGCCGACGGGCGGGCGGAAGCGGAGCTCCAGGCGCGGGGACGCCTCGTCTTGGCCTGCCACGTCAGCTCGGCCAGGGCTGACGACCTCGGCGACGGCCTCAGCGACCACCTCAGCCTGGGCGTCTGTGCTCGTCGGAGCTTGGTTCGCGCTCTGGCAGGCGCCGACGAGGCCCCCTGCGAGGAGCGTGGTGAGAGCGAAGGAGGCGCGGACGGACACGGGCGGAGGATGCCACAGACGGTCCGGCATCTCAGCGGTGATGCGTCAGCCGTTCAGCCTTGGCAGCGGTGGCGACTCCTCTGAGCGCCGGGCAGGGGCTCAGAGGAGGAGCCAGAGGAGCCAGACGAGCGTGGATCGCTCGCCCGGCCGCCGATCCCTCGTCGGCGATCGCTACCAGCCGCAGCACTCGAGGGAGTAGTCCTCGAGCACGCTCGGATCGAACTCGGCGCAGAGGTTCATCTGCGGCGCGCACTCCTGGGTCTTCTCGCCGTCCTCGAAGCACTCGCAGGTGTCGACGGTGCAGAAGAACTCGTGGTTGTACTCGCCGACGCACTCCTCGAAGTACTCGCACTCGGTCCCCTCCTCGTTGCCGCCGCCGCCGCCGAAGCAATCGTCTTCGCCGCTGTCACAGGCGAGGTCGGCCGCGTCCTGCTCGGCGCCGCAGAAGTCGCGGCTCTCCAGATCGTCGCAGCTCGAGGCGCCGATGCACGTGTTGACGGCGATGGTCGCGGCCTCGCACTCCGCGTCGAGCTCCGGCGGGGTCGACTCGTCGACGCACAGGCCGACGCAGAAGTCGAGGGACTCGAACTCGTCGGGGTAGCACTCGAGGAGGGATTCGCAGGCCGCCTCGCAGCTCTCGAGGATCGCCGCAGCGTCGCCGCCGGTCCCGGCGGAGTCGGAGTCGGAGTCGGCCGTCGTAGACCCCGAGGTCGAGGTCGGGTCGGTGGCGGTCGCGTCCGCGGTGGTCGAGCCCGCCGAGTCGGAGTCGGAGTCGGTGCCGCTCGCGGTGGTCGTCGCGCTCGAGGTCTCAGAGTCGGCGCCGGTCGAGCTCCCCGTGGAGGATGAGCTAGCGCTCGTGGTCCCGTCTGTGGCGCTGTCGGTGTCGCCGCTGACGACGACGCATGCGCTGAGGGGGAGGGCGATGGCGAGGGAGATAAGGGTTTGGATCTTCATGGTAGTCACAGGTTTGAGGGGCCGTTGTGGACCGTCTGCGGCGGCGATGATGGGGGCGAGCCTCCGGGTCTTGCAAGCGGCTCGCCACACTCGGGGTCGAGGCGACCGCTCCACAAGCATCCGATGTAGTTGACCTCACGGTTTTGCTCGCTCGTCGATCGTCGCAGCGGCGGCGAGCCTGCTATCTTCGCGGCGATGCCGACCACGGTTCTCTTGAACGACGATCTGGGCCGACCCTGGCGGATTACGCTGAGCGGCGCCTCCGTGATCACCGGTGAGGGCACCTCGCAGGTGGTCCAGGAGCTCGCCAACGAGCACCTCGCCCGCGAACACTTCGAGCGGGTGCTCATGCGTCGTCGCCGTGATCGCTACACCCTCGTCGAGGTCAAGGAGATCGAGGACTCGGATCCCCTCCTCGAGATCGATCCCCTCGGCGATCGGGCGCGCTGGGAGCCGGAGCGCGGCTGCCTGACGATCACCTTCAAGGACACCGCCGACCGGCCCCTCTGCGACGTGATCATCGAGCGGGTCAACAAGCTGCGGCCGCGGGTGCTCCACCTCCTCTGCGACTCGGCGAGCCCCGGCGACGCCTTCCCCGACGCCCTGCTGAGCGCGACCCTCGACACGATCGAGGTGCTGATCCTCGACACCTATTGGCAGAGCGTCGCTCGGCAGCGGCGCAACTACTTCGGCGATCTGGCGGAGATCTTCGAGGCGATGCCCCGCCTCGATCGCTGCTTCATCAGCGGCGCGATCAAGGCGACCCCCTTCGCCCACAGCCGGCTGCGCGAGCTCTACCTGCTCGGCGATCCCCTACCCGACGTCACCCTGATCGCGCTCGCCGACTCGCAGCTGCCGAAGCTCGAGTTCCTCGGCCTGACCCTCGCGAGCGAGGACGAGCTCGTCGACAACGCGGCGGTGCTCGAGGGGCTCGGCAGCCTCGACGCGCCCAAGCTCCGCGAGGTGATGATCGAGGGGCTCGCCGACGTCACGGGCTTCCTCGGCGGGGAGAAGGGCGACGGGCTCCCGGCGGGGCTCCTCGTCGAAGGCGGGGTGCTCTCGCTCGGCGGTGACATCGACGACGAGGACGCGCTCCTGGAGGCGCTAGAGCGGCACAAGGGCAGCCTGGCGGGGCTCTCTCAGCTCGCGCTGCCCCTCGCCGACGCGCTCTCGATCGACGGTGACGCCGCGGCCCGGAAGATCCTGAGCTCGCTGGTCGACGCCGACGAGTACGGGCGGACGATGCAGCCCGAGACCTACCTGGAGTGGTAGCTCGCCGGGCGGAGAGATCTTGCGACCCCGCTGGCAGGCAGGCGGCAGGCGGCAGGCGGGCGGCAGAGGGGAGTTCTAGGGGGGCCCGGAGGTGCGCGCTGGGAGACGGACGTCGGCGACGGGGTCATCCTTCGTAGCGGTACCCACGGGCGGGCGAGAGTGCGAGGATAGGCGCGATGTCGAACAAAGGTCCGCAGACACCGGAGCTGCGCGGCGCGGGCCGTGGCGAGCGCCGAGCCAACCACAGCGCGCGCTCATCGGGCACGCTGAGCACCTCGCAGGCGGCGGGATCCGTGCGCTCCCCTCGAGCGCGGCGGGCCGCTCTTTGTCGCGGCCTCCTCGGCGCATCGCTGACCGTCTTCGGCTGCGGTGAGGGCCCGGCGGGGACCGGCACGGCCTCATCGACCGGGATGACGACCGGCGCTTCGAGCTCCTCCGGCCCGACCTCGGCGGCGACGGGCCCGACCTCGGCGGCGACGGACGGGGCCGCGACAGAGGGGTCGGCGAGCGGGCCGACGGGCGGGCCGACGAGCGGGCCGACGAGCGGGGATCCGACCGGTGAGTCGACGATGACCGGCGTGACCACCGAGGGGACGAGCACCGGGACGAGCACCGGGACGACAGGCGCGACGAGCGAGGGCACGAGCGAGGGCACGACCGCGGGCGGGCTCCTCGAAGAGTGCCCGGCGGTCGCCAACGGTGCGCTCGCCGCGACCGTCGACGACCCGGAGATCGACGAGGCTTCGGGCATGGTCGCCAGCCGCGGCCAGCCCGGCGTGCTCTGGGTCCACAACGACTCCGGCGACAGCGCCCGCGTCTTCGCCATCGACACCGCGGGGAAGACCCTCGGCGTCTTCAACCTCGCGGGCGTCGAGGCGACCGACTGGGAGGACCTGTCTCTCGGTGCAGGTCCAAAGCCGGGCCCCGGGACCGACCCCTGGCTCTACATCGGCGACATCGGCGACAACGCCGAGAAGCGCCCGTCGATCAGCGTCGTCCGGATCCCCGAGCCCGACGCGGCCGCGGCCGAGGGCGGCGAGGTGACGGTCGATGACGCCGAGCTCCTCACGCTCACCTACCCCGACGGGGCCCACAACGCCGAGACGCTGCTGGTGGATCCCGACGACGGCGAGCTTGTGATCGTCACGAAGGGCGACACGACCGGCGTCTATCACCTGCCGGGACCTATCGCGAAGGCGGGCTCCTACGAGCTTATCAAGGTCCCCGAGGCCGCGATCCCGCTCACCGTGACGACCGGCGGCGACATCTCTCCCCTCGGCGACTTCGTCATCGTCCGCACCTACATCGAGGCCCGCCTCTGGCTCCGCCCGCCGGGGACCGGCCTCGCCCAGGCCTTCGCCGGGGAGCCCTGCGTCGTGCCCTTAAACCTCGAGCTGCAGGGCGAGACCCTCGCGATCGCCGGCGACGGGGAGGGCTACTACACCCTCAGCGAGAACGTCAGCCAGCCGCTGTGGTGGTTCGCGTGGGAGTAGGCCGCGCGTCGCGGAGCCGGTGGGCGCGGGAGCTCGGGCTCGCTCAGAGGCAGAACTCGTAGGCCCTGCGAAAGACCTCTTTGCCGCCGGTCTCGATCAGATCGCCGTGCGAGAGGACGATCCGGTCGAAGTCCCAGCTCAGCACGCGCTCGACGAAGCCTCGCAGCGCCGCCTTGTCGCGAAAGGTCAGCTTGATCTCGAGCGGCGGCCCGTAGTGCTCGTAGATCCCGCCGATCCGGCCGAGGAGGCGCCAGCCGAGGGGCGCGTCGCGGTGCATACACATGCAGGCGTCGCAGAGGATGAGGGTCCGCGAGGGGCGGTGGAGGAAGACGACCTCGTCGAGCAGGGAGCTGCCGCGGAAGGGCGCCTGGTCGAGCGTGTCCTCCCAGGTGCCGAGCGGGGGATGATCGCCGAGGGCCGCCTCCGCGGGCAGGTCCGGTCGCTTCTCGACCAGCTTCGGCGAGACGAAGAGGCGGGCGCGCGGGTAGGCGGCGACAAAGGGCCCCATAAAGAGGTGGTGGAGAAAGTTCGGCGCGACCGCGAAGGCGACCTCGCCGAGCCGGTCGAGCGCGGCTTGGATCGTCCCCAGCTCGATCGGAGAGTGAACCCAGAGGCGACCGTCGGCGAGGCGGCACACGGTCATCCGAGAGCCCATCGGCACCCCGTAGAAGCGCAGCGGCGCCCTCGCGGTCCAGACCTGGTCGTCGACGAAGGGGACGAGCTTCGGGACCAGCGAGGACGGGGTGTACACCCTCCGATCCTGGCAGGACTCGGCCGCGAACTCCAGCGTCGTCGCCCGCTGCGACGGCGGGCCGCGCCGCGCAACCTCAGCGGGCGGGCTGAAGCTCGACGACGAAGGAGTCGACCTCGGTCTCGTAGCCGGTCACCCGCCGCGCCGGCATCTCGCCCTCGTAGCGGCTGCTGTAGGTGGTGTAGTTCATCATCCCGCGCCAGCCCTTGCCCTTGCGCTTGAGCTCGAAGGTGATCGGCTGGGCCATGCAGTGGGCGGAGGCGGCCGGCGGGAGCTCGTCGCACATGCAGCTCGAGGGCTCGACGGAGCAGCGCGGAGCGCAGGAGAAGCAGCCGAAGGGGCGCTCTTCGGTCTGCCAGCCGTCGAAGTGGACGACGTCGCCCTCGTCGTAGATCACCCCTTCGAGGGCGATGAGGGCCTGGGGGATCGTCAGCATCGTGTGCCCCTTGGGGTCTGTGCGGACGGTGCAGGGGCGGAGCTTGTACTCCTTCGAGATCTTGCAGAGGTACTCGCCCGGGGAGATCGAGCTCTTGGCCGGGGCCTCGCTCAGGAGGACGGGGTCGTAGCGGGCGAAGGCGGCAGCGCTGGCGGTCGCGGGGCCCTTCGCAGCCGCGGGTGCGGAGCCGTCGTCGGCGGGCGCGTCGGCGCCGAGGGTGTCTGCCCGGAGCTCGGCCTCGAGGGCCCGCTTGGCCTCGGCGTTGCGCTGCATGGCCTCGACGATCTCCTCAGCGGCTGCCTCGGCGTCAGCCTTGGCCCGCGCTTGCTCCTGGGCGAGGATCTGGGCGGCGCCGGCCTCGATGCCGGCCTCCTCGTACTCTTTCATCCGCTCCTCGCCGCTCTTCGTGCGGTCACAGCCGGCGCTCAGGAGGAGGGCGAGGGCGACGGCGAGGGGGGCTTTGAGGGCGCTTCGTCGGTATAGCAGCGGGGTCCGCATCGCCGGTGATTGTCGCACTCCTGCGCTGCTGTGTGGGACATGGACTCTCCGCCATGGTGGGCGGTTGGGCGGGCGCTTTGGTACCGCGGCGGTTCGGCGGTTCGGCGGTTCGGCGGTTCGGCGGTTCGGCGGTTCGGCGCTCCGCCTATTCGGCACGACGACGAATTTCACCGACGTTCGCGACCTGCGCGGACCGTCTGCGCGCGCGGAGCATGGATCGCTCATCTCTCGGTAGTGCTCGCTCGCGGCGGTCCTGCGGCCCCTGTGGCGGCGCCGGTAATGTCGCGTGGGGGAGCGGCGTATAGATCCGGACTGTGATGAACCGAAGGATCTTTGTCAGCCTCGGCCTCGGCCTCGGCCTCGGCGGTCTCCTGCTCGCGGGCTGTGGCCGCAGCGTCTCGTCGGAGTCTCAGGACCCGGACCCGGATCCGGCGGAGGTCGCCGACCCACAGGCGCCCGACCCCGAGTCGGCGGCGACCGTCGACAACCCCGCCTACGGCTACTTCGCGGGGGGCTGCTTTTGGGGGGTCGAGCATTTTTTGGAGGAGATGCCCGGGGTGCTCGACGTCGAGTCTGGGTATATGGGCGGGTCCGCGGCGCCGACCTACGAGGAGGTGTCGACCGGGACGACGGGCCACGCCGAGACCGTCCGCGTCACCTTTGATCCCGGCAAGATCACCTACGAGGCGGTGGCCAAGCGCTTCTTCGAGATCCACGACCCGACCCAGGTCGGCCGTCAGGGGCCCGACATCGGCGATCAATATCGCTCGGCGGTCTTCGTCACCGGGCCCGAGCAGCGGGCGGTGATCGACGGGCTCATCGGTCGCCTCAAGGCCAACGGCTACAAGGTCGCGACAGAGGTCGCGGAGGCGGACAAATTCTGGCTCGCCGAGGCCTACCACCAGGACTACTACGAGCGGACCCGCAAGGTGCCCTATTGCCACGCGCCGGTGCCTCGCTTCGACGAGCCCCCGTCGGAGTAGGGCGCCCGCGAGCGGGGTAGAGCGGTGTACGGTCGCGGAGAGCGGCGTGGTCCGCCGCGGCTATGGCTTCGGCCTCGGGGGATGATCGGCGCGGCGCGAGCACGGCTCTTTTCGCACAGGGGAGGGGGCGCTCCCCGTCGGCGAGCTCTCGCCCGTCGTCGGCGGCCATCGTCGACGGGCCGACGGCGGCGGCCTGCGGACGAGGAGGCTGCGGTGACGGTCGGTGATCGGCGCGTCGCGGGTCGCCGGGGCTGGTCGCGAGCGCAGCGAGGGTCGCGACGGCGCGCCCGTGATAGTCTGGTCGGACGCGGATGGCCAAGAGCAAGGGCAAGCGCGACGCCTACACCAACAAATACGCGGTCGAGCTCGACGGCGTGTTCGCGGGGTGGCTCGCCGACGTCGCGGGGGCGAGCGTCTCCGGGGACGTCGAGACCGGACCGACCGGGCGCCGCTACTCTCGCCGTGATCAGCTGGTCTGCAGGGCCTGGCCGGGGCTACCGCGGAGCTTCTATGCGTGGGTCGAGCGCTCCTTCGCCTCGCCGATCGCCGGCAGCGACGGGGCGATCACCCTGGTCGGCCCCGACGGCCAGCAGCTCTCGCGGATGCTCCTGGAGGACGTGGTGGTCACGTCGTTGACGGTGCCGGCGATCGACGACCGCTCCCGCGAGCGGGCGAAGATCGAGCTGACGCTGAGCCCTGGGGGGGTGCGCCACACGGCTCGCCGGGCGCGCTCGATCGCCGAGCGGGTGATGGCCCAACGGGCGCCCTCGCCGGCGACCGATCACCGGATCGAGATCGACGGGCTCATCGAGGAGTGCTCCTTCATCAGCCGGGTCGAGGCCCTGACGATCGCCCAGACCCTGGCGATCGGAGAGGGGCGCGGCCTCGTCCGCGAGGGGGAGCGAGCGGCGAGCTCGCTGGTGGTGGTTCTCCCGGAGTCGAAGGCGCGCGGGTTCTTCCACTGGCGTGAGCGCGTGCCGCTCGGGCAGGCGAGCCGGCGGACCGCGACCGTGACCTTCGGCCAGGCGGAGGTCGGCTTTAGCGTCGTCCTCCACGACCTCCGCCTGATGGATCTGCGGGTCGAGGAGTGCTTTGTCCCCGACGATGACGGCGATCTCGAGCAGGGCGAAGTGCTCCAACGTCAGAGCCGGGACGTCCGGGTCGAGATGGCGGCCTCGTCCGTCGGCTTCTGCTTTCTCCCGGGCAAGTAGCCTGTCCGGGCGGATCCGCGGCGCCGCCGGGAATCGGGGTGCGGGCTCGCTCGGGGTGTGCCACCCTCGCCGGGATGTCGGCGACTTATCTCCGCTCTCTCCGCTCTCTCCGCTCTCTCCGCTCTCTCCGCTCCGGCGTTGTCGGCAGCGCGCTCCTCTGCGCAGTCCTGGTCGGCTGCACCCGCACAGGCTCGGAGGAGGTCCCGATCCCGAAGGGGGAGGAGCGGATCTGCACCCAGATCGGCTGCGAGAACGGCCTCCGCGTCAGCCTCGAGCCCGGCTCTGGGATGGCCCCCGGCGCCTACAGGTTTGAGGTCGAGATCGACGGGGCGCTGACCACCTGCGAGGGGAGCCTTCCCCTCGCGGCCTGTGAGGCGGGGCCGAGCGTCACCTGCTCGAGCGACGCGGTCGCGATCGGCGAGTCCGGCTGCGCGATGGAGCCGGCGTCGCAGGGGTTTAGCGAGGTGTTCTTCAAGGACCCGCAACATCCGAAGGCGGTCAAGCTGACGGTCTCCCGCGACGGCGAGGTCATCGGCGCAGGCGAGTACGCGCCGGAGTACGAGCGGGTCCAGCCCAACGGCCCCGACTGTGAGCCTGTCTGTGAGCACGCCGCGGCGACGCTGGCCCTGACAGCCCCCTAACAGCCCCCTGACAGCCCCCTGACAGCCCCCTGACAGCCCCCTGACAGTCCACGGCAAGATCCCCGCGGGCGGCCTCCTCGTCTCCGCGCCCGTGCGCGGCCCGTGGCAGAAGTCCCGCGTGCTCAGGCGCCGCAATCGTTGGCCCGCTTGGCTCCGACGAAACGCCGCTCTACGAGGGCCAACGATTGCGGCGCCAGAGCGCGCGGGACCGTTGTCACGGGCTGCTCGCAGAGGGCGTCTTCGCGTGTCGCAGGAGGGGGCGCTCCGCCTGCCCGGGGGGTCCGCGAACGGGGTGATCGCGTTCGCTCTTCATCGCCTCCGCGTCGACGTCACCGCGTCGACGTCACCGCCTCGACTCTGTGCTGAGGAGGACAAGGTCGCGTGAGCCGGAGGACCGACATCACGACACAGAGACCCACGACCACGCCGACACACTGACACTTCGCGGGGCTGAGAGAGGTCGAAGATCCGCGACGCAGGCTCGCGAGTCGCTGCGGTGAAGACGTCTATCGTCCGAGGTGAATCCGCCGTCAAGACCTCCGGCGGGCCGCGATGGCGGTAGAATACCGAGTCGGCGCGTCGCTTCAGCCCTCCGTCGACGACGCTGCGTGGTGGATCAATCCCAAGGTACAGGTGGAGCGCTGATCGATGACTGTCTTGCTCGCAAGGCGGGCATCTCTGTCATCGTCGTGCGGCGCGAGGAGGGGCTGCCGATCCTCCGGCGCTCCGGGGCGAGGCTCGAGCTCCCTGGAGAGGAGCCGTCACGATCCAAGAGCCTCTGCGAGCACCTCTTCGCGGCGGATCGGGCGGTGGCGGAGGCCAACCTGCTCGCCGCAGGCGACCCGCCCGGGGGTCCGCCGACCTTCGACGCTCGCCTCGCGGGTCAGCCCGACCGGTGGGTCCGCGTCCACGCCACGGCCGGCCCTGGGGAGACGCTCACCCTGCTGATCCAGGACGTCAGCGCGGAGCGGGCCGCGGCCCTAGAGGTCTCGATGCGGCGGGCCTGGACCCGGGCGATCGCCGGCCATGCGCCGCTCATCCTCTGCGGCCTCGACGGTGACGGGGTGCTCACCTACTTCGAGCGCTTCGCGGCCGACGGCGCCTGCGGTGAGATCGCGGAGCTGGTCGGACGCAGGGCCGCGGAGGTCTTCGACGGCCTCCCGGAGCACGTCACGGCGCTCACCCGGGCCCTCGGCGGTGAGCGGGTCTCGGAGCGGGTGCAGCAGGACGGCGAGATCGTCGAGTTTCAGTGCGAGGCGCTGGAGCTCGACGACGGCCGCGGCACCCGGGTGGTCGGGGCGATCATCAACGTCACCCGTCAGGCGCGGCTCGACCAGGCGCTGGCCGAGAACCGCAACCAGCTCGAGACGATCGTCCACACCGTCGCCGACGGGATCCTGCTCAACGACGTCGACGGTCGGATCAGGTTCGTCAACTCTCGCCTCGCCAGCCTCCTCGGGGTTCGCCCTGAGGACATGCTGGGCAAGCACATCTTCGACTTCATGGACGAGGAGAGCGCGTTCGAGGCGCGCGAGAACCTCAAGCGTCGGCAGGCCGGGCGCTTTGATCGCTTTGACCACCGCTGGCGGCGGGCGGACGGCTCCGCGCTGTGGAGCGTGGTCGCGGCCAAGCCGATGATCGGCGCCGACGGTGAGCACCAGGGATCGCTGGTCACCGTCACCGACATCACCGAGCGCAAGATCGCCGAGGACGCGCTGAAGGACGCGCGGGACGAGCTCGAGGAGCGGGTCCAGGAGCGCACGGCCGAGCTCGAGACGACCAACCTGCGCCTGCGCCGAGAGGTCGAGATCCGGACCCGGGCGACGGAGGAGGCGCTGCGGGCGAGCCGGGTCAAGAGCGCCTTCCTGGCGAGCATGAGCCACGAGCTGCGAACCCCGCTCAACGCGATCATCGGCTACAACGAGCTCATCGTCGACGTCATCGACGAGACCGGCAGCGGCGCCGAGCACCTCGTCGACATCGGCCGGGTGCTCCAGGCTTCGCGCCACCTCCTCAGCCTCATCGACGACGTGCTGGATCTGTCGAAGATCGAGGCGGCGAAGGTCGAGGTCGATCTCTCGACCTTTCGCCTCGGGGAGGTGCTCCGCGACCTCGAGGCGACGATCCGTCCGCTGGCGCTCAAGGGCAACAACACGGCCGTCTTCGCCTTCAGCGAGGCGGACGCCGCGGCCGAGATCATCAGCGACCGGACCAAGCTCAAGCAGGTCCTGCTCAACCTCCTCGGCAACGCCTGCAAGTTCACGCAGGACGGGAGGATCGAGCTGCGGGCGGCGATCGTCCGCCGCGGCGGGCTCGACTGGCTCGAGGTCGAGGTCGCCGACACGGGCGTCGGCATCGCGCCGACGGAGCAGCAGCGGATCTTCGAGGCCTTCGCCCAGTCGCCGCTCGGGCGCGAGGTCAAGTTCGGCGGCACCGGCCTCGGCCTGACGATCAGCAAGCGGCTGTGCCAGATGCTCGGCGGGGACGTTCGGGTCGAGAGCATCATCGGCGTAGGGGCGACCTTCTCGGTGGAGCTGCCGCTGCGACGGGGCGTCGCCCCCACCCGTGAGCGCAAGCTCCTGCGGGAGAGCGCCAGAGGCTGAGCTGTCGAGGTCGGGGAGGTCTGAGCCGGCTGTGGCGCCCCGCTGCTCTCGGCGTCGGCGAGAACTCCCGCGCCGAAGCTCCTCGCGGCGGATCCTGGGGATCGGGCTCCTGGAGGGCCATGGCGTCCCCTTTGCGCCCTATGCGCCGCTCGCGGGCGTAGACGCCGAGGGCTGAGAAAGCTCCGCGGATGAGCGTCGCGGGCCGCGAATTACATCGCCCTGCGCCCGTGGTATGAGCTGGGCGTGAGCCTGAACCCGGCCCAGCAAGCGGCAGTGGATCATCGCGGGGGCCCGCTCCTGGTCCTCGCGGGGGCGGGGACCGGCAAGACGCGGGTGCTCACCCATCGCGTCGCCTCGCTCCTCGACGACGGGGTCCCGGCCTGGCGGATCCTCGCGGTCACCTTCACCAACAAGGCCGCCGCGGAGATGCGCGAGCGGATCGAGGCGATCGCCGGCGACATCCACGACGTCCGCGGCCTCTGGGTCGGCACCTTCCACTCGATCTGCGCCCGGATCCTCCGGCGCTGGGGTCGACCGGTCGGGCTCTCGCCGAACTTTGTGATCTACGACAGCGCCGATCAGATGGCGGTGATGAAGCGGGCCTTCAACGACCTCAACATCAGCACCTCCAAGGACAGCTCGGTCACGCCGAAGTCGGTGCTCGGCCACCTCGACACCCTGAAAAATCGCGGCCACGGGATCGAGCGGCTCGACGATCTCCGCATCGACGAGCCGATGCGGACGCTCACCTACAACGCGATGCAGCGCTACGAGCGGCTGGTCCGGGCAGGCGACGCGGCGGACTTCGGCGATCTCCTGATCCTCGCGGTGAAGCTGCTGCGCAAGGCGAACATGGCCGCGCCCTCCCGCCCGCGGCCCGCCGCGACCCAGCCCCGAGGCCAGTCCCGAGGCCAATCCCAGGGCCAATCCCAGGGCCAATCCCAGGGCCAATCCCAGGGCCAACCCCAGGGCCCGGGGAAGAACCAGGGGGGCACTCGCCTCGTCGCCCGCAGGGCGAAGCCCAAGCCCCCCCCGGCCGAGCCTGAGCCCCAGACCAGCCTGCCCCTCTCGACCTTCGCCGAGGGGCTCGCCGGGATGATCGACTTCACGGCCCCGCCCGCGGCCCCCACCCCCGCGCCCGGATCGAAGGCGGCGGGGGGGGCTCCCCTCGAAGAGGCCCTCCCGGGGATAGAGGCGAGCGCCGCGGCCCAGGCCGGCGGCGGTCAGCTCGCGGCCTTCGCTGCGGCGGCGGCGGACGATCTCGAGGCGGTCGCCCGTCTCCGGCGTCGCTTCGCCCACATCCTGGTCGACGAGTTTCAGGACACCAACCCGGTCCAGGCGGAGCTCGTCGATCTGCTATCGACCTTCGCCGAGCTCTGCGTCGTCGGCGACGATGACCAGTCGATCTACGGCTGGCGCGGCGCCGACGTCTCGCAGATCCTCAACTTCCCCGATCGCCACAGCGAGTGCGAGGTCATCGCCCTAGAGCAGAACTACCGGAGCACGACCCGGATCCTCGACGGCGCCAACGCGATCATCTCCCGCAACCACAGCCGCTTCGGCAAGCAGCTGCGCAGCGAGCTCGGCGAGGGCGAGCCTATCCGGGTGCTGACGACCCTCGACGAGGTCGACGAGGCGCGGACGATCGCGGGGCTCATCGCCGAGGACATCCAGGCCGGCGCCGACCCGGCCGAGATCGCCGTCTTCTACCGGACCCACGCGCTCTCGCGGGCGCTGGAGGAGGCGCTGATCCGGCGCCAGGTCCAGTACACGATCTACGGCGGCCTCCGCTTCTTCGACCGCAAGGAGATCAAGGACCTCCTCGCCTACCTCCGGCTGATGGTCAACCCGGGCAGCGACGTCGACCTCCTCCGGGTCATCAACGTCCCCAGCCGCAAGATCGGCAAGACGACGATCGATCGTCTGGTCGCCCGCGCGACCGCCAAGGGGGTGAGCGTGTACGAGGTGCTGACGCCGGAGGAGGCCGCCGCCGCCGGGCTCGGATCGACCGCGGGTCGGCGGGTCGTCGGCTTCCGCCAGCTCCTCGACGGTCTCCGCGAGGCGACCGAAGGTCAGGGCCTCGGCGAGATCGCCGACTCGATCCTGATGGTCACCGGCTACCGCGAGCCGCTCGCCCGCGAGGAGACCGACGAGGCCCGGGACCGCCTGGAGAACCTCCAGGAGTTCGTCGGCGAGTTGACCATCTTCTCCGAGGAGCAGCCGGACAAGACCCTCGCCGACTACCTCGAGCAGGTCGCCCTCATGAGCGCCGTCGACGGTGAAGACGACGGCCTCTCGTCGATCACCCTGATGACGGTGCACAGCGCCAAGGGCCTCGAGTTCACCCACGTCTACCTGACCGGGATGGAGGAGCGGGTCTTCCCCCACGCCCGCGTGATCGACGATCCCGAGGAGATGGAGGGGGAGCGCCGCCTCGCCTACGTCGCCGTCACCCGGGCGAAGCGGCGGCTGATGATCACCTGGGCCCGCGGCCGGCGGCTCTACGGTCAGACCCAAGATGGCGTGCTCTCCCGCTTTGTCCGCGAGCTGCCGGCGCCGGCGACCGCGACCCTGTCGACGCCCAAGGCCCGGATCTCCGCGCCGGCGCCGATGGCCGAGTCCTGGAGCCCCTCCTTCTCGCGGCGGCCGGTCGCGAAGAAGCCCGAGCCGAGCTGGGACAGCGACATCGTCTACGACGACGCCGCGCTCGCGGCGGAGGCCTACGCCGACGCCGCGCCGCCGGACACCGGCGAGGGGGTGCCGCTCTACGTCGGCATGAAGGTCCGCCACCGCAAGTTCGGCGTCGCGGATGTCGTCGGCTGGTCCGGCAACGGCGATGAGCTGAAGCTCAGCCTCCGCTTCCAGAAGCACGGGATCAAGACGATCATGGCCCGCTTTTGCGAGCCCGCCTGAGCCCGCGCTCGCCGCTGGAGCCCGCGTGCTCCGCTCATCTGCGCCCGGGGACAGGGCTGTGGTAGCGTCGCCCGCGATGTCTACCTCTGCCGCGTCTGCGTCTGCTCTCCCCCGTGCGCTCTCCTTAGCCGCCGCTCTCCTCCTCGGGGTGGCCCTCGGCTGTGACGGGAGCTCGCAGCCGCCGAACGGCAAGCCGCTGCCGGCGGGTCAGGGCGGCGGCAGCAGCAAGCCCATCGGCGGTGAGGGTGGCGGCGAGGCGGGCGGTGGCGGGGCTCCGGCCGCGACCCGAACGCCGATGGTCGCGGCCGAGCATCCGCTCTTCGCGAGGATGGAGGGCGAAGGGCTGAACAACAATTGCAGCGCCGACACAGAGTGTTTTAAGGGGGGCTGCGGGGCGGAGATCTGCTCCGCGGACGCAGGGGCCAACAGCACCTGCGAGGTGCTCGACGTGTCGATCCCGGCGAGCGCTGGCTGCGGCTGTGTCAGCGGTCAGTGCATCTGGTACACGACCGACGGCGCGACCTTGCCGGCGAGCCAGGCCGGAGACTCCGGCGACGAGCCGCCGAAGGACCCGCCGAAGGATCCGGCGCCCGTGACCTGCGGCGAGAAGACCTGCGCCGCGGGCGAGACCTGCATCGAGTACTACGGGATCGCCGGCCCCAACGGTCCGCGCTTCCAGAGCTGCGGGATCCCCTGCGGACCCAAGCGGACCTGTCCGGACGGGAAGTCCTGCGTGACCATCGCGGACGGCCCGGGCGACGTCTGCCAGTAGGCCTGCGCGGATGCCCCTGAGGCCCAGCTCCGGCCCGGCGGATCCGGACGGCCAGAACCTCCCCGTCCCCAGGCGTGAAGTCCGTGAAGTCCGTGAAGTCCGTGAAGTCCGTGAAGTCGGCGGCCACCGCTGGTCGCTCCGCCGCTGGCCTGCGATCGCGCCGGTCCGCGAGTCCTCCGGCGAGCTGCCGCTCTTCGTCGCGCTCCACGGCTTCGCTGGCGTCGGTGATGACTTTGCCCCGCTGATCTGCGGTGAGCACCGGCTCGCCGGCGAGTGGCTCACCGTCGACGTGCTCGGGCACGGTCGCAGCGCGGCGCCGGGGCCCGTCGCCGGTGCGGACTACGAGATGCCCCGGGTCGCCGGAGCGCTCTGCGAGCTGATCGCCGAGGTCGCCGATCGACCCTACATCTTGCTGGGCTACTCGATGGGCGGACGGCTCGCGCTCTCGGCCCTCTTGGGCTCGATCGGCGCGGCCCCACGACCGCGACCCGCCGGCGTCATCCTGGTAGGCGCGAGCCCGGGGATCGGGGATCCTCAGCGCCGCGCCCAGCGACGCCTGGAGGACGAGACGCTGGCGGCGACGCTCCTCGGGCGAGGGATCCTGTGGTTCGCCGACTACTGGGGAGAACGGCCTGTGCTCGCGGGGAAGCGCCGCATCGACGCCGACGCCCGAGCGGCGATGGAGGCGAGCCTGCGCGGGCAGAGCCCCGATGGCTTGGCGGGCTCGCTCCGGGGGATGGGCACCGGGGCCATGCCGCCCCTGTGGGATCGTCTGGGCCGCCTGGAGGTGCCGACGCTCGTGGTCGCGGGCGCCGAGGATCGGAAGTTCGCGGAGATCGCCGCCGCGATCGGGGCGAAGACTCGCGCGGCAGAGATCGCCGTCCTCCCAGGCGTCGGTCATACCGCTCACCTCGAGGACCCCGCCGCCTTCGCGGTCGCGGTCCGGCGGTGGCTGCATCGTCGTGTGTCCTAGCGGACAGGAGCATGCGCAGGCGATCGAGATCGGCCCCCAGGTCCCAGTGACTTGCGGCTCCGCTAGAACACCTCGGGCATGTCTCGTGGGTCGTCCAGCAGGAGAACATGCCCTTGGGGACATGCCATCGGGGACGTTCCATCGGGGACATACCATCGGGGACGTGCCATCGGGGACATGCCATCGGGGACATACCATCGGGGACATGCCATCGGGGACATGCCGTCGGCCCCGCTGAGCCCAGGCTGGACGGGCGTTCTCGGCGGGTCTCGGCGGCGGTCAGACGGGCGAAAGAGAGAGCCCTTCGCGGGGCATGAGCGCGAATCGGACGGCGCGCGCGCATGCGTGCATTCACCTCGTCGCCGGCCCCCTGGCTCACGCCAATTGCGGCCTTCGACGACCGGCCACGAGCCTGTGGCGCGCTCCTGCGCTGCGTTCTCCGGCACTCTCGAGGCATGCGTTATCGACATGTTGCGCCCCTGTCGGGGGGCTGGGGAGCGCGCTCGTGATGCGTCTTCGTCGGACAACACATTGGCTCTTCGGGTGGGCCCTGACGGCGGCCTCCTGCGGCCACCCGGGTGCGGAGGCGACGACCGCCGTGGACGGGTGCGAGGCGCCGGACGAGCGCTGCGATGAGGTCTGCGGTGATGAGCTCTGCCTGACCGAGGAGACCTGTGCGGACTGCGATGAGGAGTGCGGCGAGTGCATCGCCGCCTGCGATGACGACGGGATCTGCGAGGTCGGCGAGACCTGTGACGTCTGCGCGGCGGAGTGCGGCGCCTGCTCGGACGGGACGCCCTGCGAGCGCCTGAACGCCGCGGCGCCCGGGGAGCTGGTCGTCATCTCCGGGGAGCTGGTCGTCATCTCCGGGGAGATGGGCGATGACCGTGCCGAGGAGGGCCTCGGCTGTGACGTCCACGCGGCGGCCCCTGGCGTCACCGTGACCGGCTCCTGGAGCGGTGACCTCCGCTGCCACCACTGCGACGGCTGGATCTTTGACGACGTCGAGGTCAGCGACGGGAGCCTGCGGATGATCGCGGGCGACGGCTGGACGATCCGCGACTCGACCCTCGACGGCGGCGGCCGGGGGATCATGGCCGTCCTCGGCACGGGGTCGGACGACAGCGCCGACGGTCAGGCGACCAACTGGCTGATCGAGCGCGTCACCTCGCGAAACGCCGGCTGCCGCCCCGCCGACGATCCCTACCCGGCCCACGCGCGGGCGCTCTACATCATCGGCAAGAACGAGGTCCCCAACCTCGGCGTCGTCCGCGACAGCACCTTCGAGGGCGAAGGTTGCGGGGCCACCGTCAAGATCGGCGGGACCGGCAACTTCGGCTCCTGGTCGGGAGCACCCGACGCCGCGGACCACGTCATCTTCCGCGGCAACACCGTCCGCAACATCGGCGAAGGCCAGGAGCAGACCGCGCTCCTCCTCGCGACCAACAGCGACTACCTGACCATCGCCCAAAACACCCTGATCTCGGGCGAGCACGCCATCGTCGCCTCAGGCCCCTGGAGCGGCCAGGCGCTCGAGGTCCGCGACAACCTCATCGACGCCCCCGTCTTCATGCTCGCCCGCCTCTGGAACAAGCCCGAGGCAGGCGACACCGCCTACCTCTTCGGCGAGAAGTTCGTCACCTACGAAGAGCCCGGTGAGTGCCCAGAGGTGGGCAACTGCGTCGGCAACACGCGCGAGTGAGGCTGCCTCAATTCACCGGCTCACCCGCACGTCCTCGAGGAAGCGCCCGAACCACATAGCCCGGGAAGACGCATCGGCCCCCATTCGCCGGTTCACAGCCCCGCGAAGACGCATCGGCCCCCGCCGGCTCACCCACACGTCCTCGAGGAAGCGCCCGCCGGATCACCCTCGCCTCCTGAAGGAAGCGCTCGAACCGCAGATCTCCGCGAAGACGCATCGGCCCCCGTTCGCCGGCTCACCACAACGGCCTGGAGGACGCGCCGATGGGACGGGAGAGGAGGGCCCCGCGAACGAGTCTAGGACGAGCGTCGACCGCCCCGGGAGGGGAGGTCGACGCTCGCTCCGACCTGTCTGAGAGAGTGGGGCCCTCCTCTCCCGGCCGACGCCACAGCCTCCGCCTCTCAACCCCAAAGCGTCACGCTCCCAGGACAAGCGCGGAGATCAAACCAGCCCACAAACCAGCCCACAGACCAGCCGACAGACCAGCCCACAGACCAGCCGACGCCGGCGACGACCTCACTCCTACGCTCGCCCCCCTCGCGCTCCGCTCGAGCTCCTACCCGAGCGCCGAGCTTAAGCCCAGCGCCCTAGCAGCCCGTGGCAAAAGTCCCGCGCGCTCTCGCTTGCCCTCGTCGCCCCTCTCGGCCCCGCCGAGACTTGCGGTACGGCCCAGTACAGCGGCGTTTGGTCGAAGCCGAGAGGGCCAACGATCGCGGCGTGAGAGCACACGGGACTTTTGCCACGGGCTGCTAGGGCGCGAGCTCGATCGCTGAGATCTCGCCGAGCCCCTTCGCCCGGACCCGGCGGAGGACCTGCTCCGAGCGGGCCTCCGCCCCGTCGACGCAGAGCGGCGTCGCGAGCAGGTGATCGACGCTCGCGGCCGCCTCGAGGCGAGCGGCGAGGTTGACCGTGTCGCCGATCACCGTGTGCTCTAGGCGGGCCCGGGAGCCGATGTTCCCCTGGACCAGCGGACCTGCGGCCACGCCGACCCGGATGTGAAAGTCATCGCTGCCGGCCGCCCGGAGGATCGCGTTGCAGCGGGGGAGGGCGCGGAGCATCGCCAGGCCGCAGCGGACCGCGGCGCGCCCGAGCGCGGCCCGGTCCTGGCTGCCGTCCGGGCTGACGAAGACCGCCATGATCCCGTCGCCGAGGCGCTTGTCGATGATCCCCCCGTGGTCGAGGATCACCTGGTCCATCACCTCAAAGTAGATGTTGAGCTGGCGGACGACCTCGGTCGCCGGGAAGTCGCGGCAGCGGCGGGTGAAGCTGACGATGTCGGCGAAGAGCACCGCGCCCTCGGTGGTCAGACCGCCGAGGACGACCTCTTCTTCGGGGTTGATCTTGATGGCCTCGAGAACATGTTCGGGGAGGTAGGAGGCGATCTTGCGCTGGGCGAGGACGACCTCGCGGTGCTCCAGGTAGTTGGCGTCGATCTGCTCCAGGAGCCTGGGGATCACCGCCTGGACGTAGGACCGGAGCCGGCGCAGCTCCGCTCGCGGGTCGCGGGTGACCCGGTCGTGGTAGCGGATCTCGTAGCGACAGTGCGGCGCCGACGGGTCGAGGTGGATGCACTGCGTGTGCTCGACGGTCGCGTCGGGGAGGTTCCAGATCGTCGGCAGCGCCTCAAAGAAGCCGCGGCGGCTCCAGCAGGCGCCCGGGCGGTCGACGACGGCCCCCTCCATCACCGCGACCACGCTGGCGCGGCCGGGGCCGTGATCGGCGAGCTGCATCTGGGTGACGCGATTGCCCTTGGAGTACATCTGCTCGATATCGGCGAAGAACTGCTTGGGCCCGTCCATCGCCCAGAGCAGGAGCCATATCGGCCCGAGCTCCTGCCGGCGCATCATCGACGCCGCCGACTCCCGCCAGTGCTGCCACAGCGGGTGGTCGTAGGCCGGCGGTCGCCGCAGGTCGTAGAGGTGGTGGGCCGCCGCGTCGCAGAAGCGGCGGTCGAACTCGACCGAGGTCCAGCGCTCGGTGTCGCGGAGGTAGTCGAGGCTGAGCCCCGCGTCCTCGACGATCATCGTCGCGAGCCCCTCGTCGTAGGCGTCGATGAAGTAGTTGACCAGGCTGAGCGCGAAGCGGTTGCTCAGGTGGGCCTTGGTCAGGGCCGGGTCGTAGGTGCGGGTCGGCATCGACGCGGCGACGATCGTAGCAGTCCGCGGCGAGAGTCCTGTGTGCTCTCGCGCCGCGATCGTCGGTCCTCTTAGCTGCGACACAACGCCGCTGTACCGGGCTGTACTGCGAGCTCTGGCGGAGCCGAGAGGGCGACGAGGGCCAGCGGGAGTGCGCGGGACTCCTGCCACGGGCCGCTCGCCGCACCGGCGGCCCTGCGCAGCGCCTGGGTCACGCCTGGGGGACAGGCCTCGGGGAGTGGCAGCGGCCTACGCGGAGTTCGCGGAGTTCGCGGAGTTCGCGGAGAACATCCCTCAGCCGCGCGAGGCAGGGTCTACAATGCTGTCGATGCTCTCTCGTCGCGCTGGGCTGGAGCCGATGCGCGGGCTCGCGCTCGCGTCGGTCCTCCTCGCCTGCGCTGTCCCGGAGGGGGACGGCACCGAGAGCGGCCTTCCCGCGAGCGCGACCTCGAGCGTCCTAGAGACCACGGGCGATCCGGAGAGCGGAGGTCTGTCGACGGAGACGGAGACGGAGACCGCGGGCGGGTCGACGACTGGGGAGGGCGAGACCGGGACGTCGACCGAGACGTCGACCGAGACGTCGACCTCGGAGTCCGGCGAAGAGTGCCCGCCGCCGCCCTGCGAGGCCTGCACCTGCGAGGACGGCGAGCTCGTCTGCGCCTGCCAGGACTACGTCGCCGAGGCGGGCTTCGCCCTGCTTCCAGGTGTCGCATACACGCTCGGCCAGGGATCGGGGATCGCCCTCAAGTCCACGGACACGCGGCTCTTTTGGGCCTTTGCGCCGGCCGACGAGGACCCCGAGGCGGCGCCGCTCTTCGTCTTCTTCAACGGCGGGCCCGGGGTCTCGAGCGGGATGTTGATGGGGCTCAGCACCGGACGCTCGACCTTCGCGCCGGGGCTGACCGGGCCGGATCTCGAGCTCGTCGACAACCCTCACACGTGGACCAGCCTCGGCAACCTCCTGTGGATCGACGCCCGCCAGACCGGCTTCTCCTACGGTCTCTTGGGGGACCCGAGCGACCCCGCGGAGCGCGACGCGGCGATGGCCGTGTCGAGCTTCAACAGCTACCGCGACGCCGCCGACGTGGCCCTCGTTCTCCTGGGCTTCCTGGGCGACCGGCCGGGCCTGCAGAACAACGAGATCATCCTCGTCGCCGAGAGCTACGGCGGGATCCGGGCCCAGATCATCCTCGACATGATGCTCCACCCGCAGGCCTACGCCGACGGCGGCCGGCGCTTTCGCGACGGCGCGCTCGCGGAGGCGATCGCCTCGCACCACGCCGAGGTGCACGGCGAGGGCGCAGGCCCGGAGGAGGTCGCGGGTCAGTTCGCCCGCCAGGTGCTGATCCAGCCCTCGCTCTCCGGCACGGTCCAGCGGGCGAAGGCCGGGGAGATGTACGAGGCGCCGGGCTCCGTGATCGACACGCTCGCCCAGGAGCTCGGCGTCGACTACATGAGCTGCGCCGACAAGGGGGGCTCGTGCAACCCCTACTTCAACGCCCTCAACTTCGTCGAGGCCCAGGGGCGGAGCATCTACGACTACCGGGCGCCGGCGTCGTGGCTGGACGACGTCTTCGATCTGGTGGCGGAGCGCTTGAACGACTCGGCCGTCGCCCAGGCGTTGATCGGGGTCGAGCTCGTCGATGTCGCCGGCTTCGCGGCGAGCGAGCGCAGCGGCGCTTGGCGGGCGGCGAACCCCGCGGTGTTTCCAGGCGACGCGGTGATCGGCGACTGGCCCGAGTCCGCCGGGGCGCTCGAGCTCTGGGATCGCTACTTCGTCACCTTTAATCCGGAGAACATCGGCGAGTTTCGCAGCTTCACCGCCCAGAGCGTCGGCGTCGACACGCTCGATCCCCACTTTGGCGCGCTCTTCCTGACCAACCTCGTCTATGTCGAGACGATGATCACCGAGGCCGCCTATGATCTGGCGATCTACAGCGCGGCGATCCCCGCGACGCTGGCGGACTACAGCGATCTTGTGGAGAACGTCGTCGTCGACGGGGATGCTGAAGAATGGACGGTCGAGTACCGCGACGACGTGCTCGGCGGGCCGGGCTCGCGGGTGATCGCCGCGCCCAAGCTGGAGGCCTCGCACGCCGTGACCCTGGACGCGCCGGAGTTTCGCGACGACGTCGCCCTCTGGCTCGGCCGCTGAGGGCTGCGTTCTCCGCCTTGCGACGCTAGGAGGCCCTGGCAAGAGCCTCGCGCGCTCTCGCTGGCCCTCGTCGCCCTCGCCGAAACTTGTAGTACAGCCCGGTACTGTCACAGCCCCTCCCAGAACGCCCCCAGCGCGCCGAACGGCCGCAATCCCACGAATTCGGGCGTTTCTGCGAGGGGCTTGTGCTACGTCGTGCGACTGGGCGCTACGTCATGCGACTGGTTTTGGCAAAACTCAGTGAAAAGCGGGCCGGGTGTCGACGGGTCGCAGGCGTGGAACGAGAAGCAGT
>JAUHWG010000019.1 GCA_030424595.1 Polyangia bacterium | reverse complement strand
CCTCCGAGCTCCGCCCGTCGTCAAGCAGGAGGTGAGCCTTCACCCGCGCCCGAGCACTCGGGCGGCAAAAGTCCGCGTGAGCGCACTTCTACACGGAACTGGGGGGCGGTTTCACACCAGCGCTTATTCTAGGCCTAGCCCGTCGCGCTCGCCGGTTGAGCGCCCTGATCGAGGATCGCGAGGCGATAGACGCTGTTCTCGGTCTCGACGTAGAGGAGCTGCTCACCGGTGGTCAACACGCGCCGCACGGAGGTCGTGACCATGCGCCGCCCGTTGGGATCGCGAAAGATCACCATGCCCCGGCCGACGACGGGCTCAGAGATCAGAAATCCCTCGTACGACTTGCCAACCACCGCCGCGGTCGATCCCTGGCACCTGCCAGAGTTTCGAATCTTGGTGGCGAGCACAGCGAGCACGAACCTCAGGTTATCTCGCTCGAGCCGCGGTTGCCACGGCCATTTTCGTAGGTCCAATTCATCACAGCGTCCTCTGCGGACGGCGTCCATGACCGCGGAGATCGCCAAAACGAGCGGGCCTGCGCCGATGTAGGCGCAGCGTCGCCGGCCTGCGCGTACAGAACACATCCTCGACTCTGACAGCGAGAGATCGCAGGGCCCAGGAGCCTGTGTCCGAGGGTCTGCCTGGACACCCGCAGGTCCTGCATAGAAAGGTTGCGGCCGCATCGACGGGTCGCAGAGAGCCACGGCGAGCCGATGAGCGTCGAGCTCGGCCTGCGTCGCGCACCGGTCTCTGACGTGTGTCGATAGAGATCCCGCTCGACCGCGAGAGGACCCCGAGGAACCCCCCCGTGCGTAACTTCTTTCACGGGTCCGAAGACTCGCCCGGACCAACACCACTCCGGCGACGGGCACTCCCGCGACCGACGTCGTCAACCCCCGGCGGCCCGAGCCGCCGTCCGCCCTGGGCGCCGAAGCTCCCCCAGATCCTCCGCCGGAAGCCACCCGTAGAGCCCGCCTGCGAGGCGGATCCGGCTCCACCCAGGCGCCCTGTCGACGATCCGCACCCGGCTCCCGCCCTGGAGGCTGAAGGCCTCCTTGCGATGAGCGCCCGGCGCCTCCCGGACCTCAGCGCTGGCCGGCAAGATGATCGCCATCGGCGAGCTCTGCTCTGCCCGCAACGACAGGCCGTGGAGGGTTCCGACGACGACGAAGACGACGACCAGGACGCCGACGAGCGAGCGCACGCCGACCGCCGCGACGCCGCTTAGACGACGTCGAAGGAGGTGCGCGATGAGGCCCAACCAACCTGCGCCGAGGGCGAGCCAGGCGAAGAGAGGCGCCCGAAGTGTCCCGAGGATCAGCTCCCACCAGCCCTCCGGACGATCGATCTGGGCGCCGGAGGTGGTCGCGGCGACCTCCATCCGCTGACGGACGATCCCCAGGTTGCGGCGCGCGGCGGCGTCGATCTCGGCGCTCGGCGCCGCCTCGGACTGGAGCGCCCGGCGGAGATGGTAGACCGCCGGTCCGAGCTCGCCGAGCTGAGCGTAGGCGGTCCCGAGGTTGAAGGAGAGCTCCGCCGAGCGCCCCGGCAAGAGCCCCTCGGCCTCTCGGTAGTGCTCGCTCGCGCTCTCCCAATCGCCGTTCCGAGCGGCCTCGTTGCCGGCGGCGAAGGCGTCGTCGACGACGTCCGCGACCGCGATCGTGGGGGACGCCAAGCAGACGAGCCCGCACAGCAGCGCCGTCACCACGGCGCCGCAGCCCTGGAGGAGCGGCGTCGATGTCATCCTCGATGTCATCGCCGGTGTCATCCTCCTAGGTGTCATCCCCGGCGCCTCCCGGAGCTGAGCGAGGAGGAGCGGACGAGCTTGAGCGCCTGCTCCAGGAGCTCGCCTCGCGTGTCCTTTGAGTCTCCGGCGGCGGCGCCAAAGCGCGCCGCGTCGCTCCGATCGAGGAGCTCGCGGAGAGTCGCGATATCAGCCCTGTCGACCCCATCGGCGATCAGCACCTTGAGCAGAGCCTCGCGCGGCAGGCCCTGCCCCTCAGGCCCGGCGCGCTCGACCGCGAGAGCCTGGAGGAGCTGGGCGAGGGTCGGATAGAACCCCTCACCGCTGAGGACCCCCGCCTCGGCCTCGGCGATCAGCTGGCGCTGACGCGCTGCCCGCTCAGCCCGGGCCTGGGCCGCACCGTCACCGCGGATCCGACGGCGGAGGAGCCCGCCCAGGGCCGCCAGGGCCGCCACCGCCGGCGCGCCCGCCATGCCCCAGCCCCAGCGGGCCGGGGTCAGCCAGGGCTCGGCGACCTCGCGCCGGGGGAGCGAGCCGACGTCGTAGATCGACGCCAAGAGGAGATCGTCGTCGGCCTGCGCGGCCGCCTTGGTCGGCGCTGCCGCCTCCACCGCCGGCGCATCCGCGGCGTCGCCTGTGACCGTGATCGTGATCGGCTCCGTCGCCACCTTCTCGTAGGTGCCCGACTCCGGATCAAAGAAGTCCAGCGTATGCGCCGGGATCTCGAGCTCGCCCGGCGCCTCCGGGATCACCAAGAAGTCGTAGCGGCGACTGCCGCCGATCACGTCGCCCTTGAGCTGCTGGACCTCGACCTTGGGATCGTAGCGGCGCATGCCGACAAGCTCGGGCCACTCCCCCGGATCGATCACCTTGATGTTGCCGGTGCCCTTGATCGTCACCGAGAGGGTGAAGGGCTCGCTCACCTTGACCTTGGAGCGGTCGACGCTGGCGGAGATCCTGTACTCGCCGACGTTGTTGCCCGAGAAGCCAGGCGGCTGCCCCTCCGCCGGCAAGGGCAGGACCTCGACCTCGATCGGTTGACCGCTGATCCGGCGACGAAGACCGACGCCGACCTGGGCGGGCGTCACCGTCAGGGTGCCAGAGCGCTGAGGAAAGAGCGCCCGCCGCAGACCGGGGTGGACGCGAAAGCCGACCCCGGAGACGGACTCGTTGCGGACCCGGCCCTCGGGGAGCTCCTCGCTCCAAAAGTCCTGAAAGCCCGGCAGCTCCCGGAGGTGGATGTTCTGGAAGCGCAGGCGCTCGTAGACCTCGAGGGTGTAGGTGAGCTGCTCGCCGACGTAGAGGCTCGGCTTGTCGACGGTCGCCCAGAGGAAGACGTCGCCGCGGGCGTCGGTCGGCTTGGCGTTCGCCTCGCCCTTCGTCGGCGCCGCAGGGGCCGCGTCGCCGGTGACCTCGAGGACCGGGATCGACGGCGCACGGACCGTCTTCGCCCCGTCCTTGACCGCGATCGGCAGCTCAAAGCGGCCGGGACGGCTCGGGATCAAGTAGTAGACGTAGGTGGTCCGAACGCTGGAGGAGGAGCGCCCGTTGACCCATGAGGTCTGGGTGCGAAAGCTCGTCGAGGGCCCCTCGACCGTGAACCCGAGCGCCGCCAGATCGGGGAGGAGCGGCACTGGCACATCGTCGCCGCCGCCCTCGCGGCTGACCTCGACGATCAGGTCGACCGCATCGCCCACCGTTGCCGTGTTGGTCCGAAGCTGGGCCTGGAGCGAGACGATCCCTTCGGCCCAGGCCGACCGCGGGTGCATGACGGCGCCGCCCAAGACGAGCAGCGGAGCGCTCCCCAGGGCGGTGACAAAGCCTCGACGTCGGATCCCTGCGGCCACCCGTCTCTACCAGTCCTTCTCCACCGGCGCGGTCCGCCCGAGCGGTCGACCGAGGAAGAAGTCGTCCTGGGCGTCGAGCTCCTCGAGGGCCTTGTCGAGGTCGGCGCGCTCGACGGGCTGCTGCTGAGGCTGCTGCTGCTGCTCCTGCTCGTCCTCGCCCTTGTCTTGCTCGTCCTGGCTCTGCTCCTCCTGATTCTTCTCGTCCTCGCTCTTCTCGTCCTCGCTCTTCTCGTCCTCGCTCTTCTCGTCCTGCTCGTCTTCGTTCTGCTCGTCCTCGTCCTGCTCGTCCTCGTCCTTCTCGTCTTCGCTCTTCTCGTCCTCGTCCTTCTCGTCCTCGCTCTTCTCGTCCTCGCTCTTCTCGTCCTCGCTCTTCTCGTCCTCGTCCTTCTCGTCCTCGTCCTTCTCGTCCTCGTCCTTCTCCTGCTCCTCCTCTTGCTGCTTCTTGCGCAGCCGGGCGAGCTCGAGGTTCCACTTCGCGGCCTGGTGCTCGGGGTTCACCTTGAGACAGGCGATGTAGTGCTCGATCGCCCCCTCCCAGGCCTCCGCGTCGAAGTCGAGGTTTCCGAGCTCGTACTCGGCGCTGGCCCGCACCCGCTCGTCCTCGGACTCGCTGCCGTGCTCGAAGGCCTTGCGCGCCGCCTCGCGATCGTCCTTGGCGAGGAGGGCCAGGCCGCGGTTGTAGTGGATCTCCGAGCGCTCGCCGAGCGCCTCCTCAGCGGCCGCATAGGCGGCCAAGGCGGCGTCGTGGTCACCGGCCTCGTAGGCGGCGATCCCCGCGTCGACATCACCGTTGGTGCTGGCCAAGACGGTCGCCAGCCACCCCGCCGCGACCAGCCCGAGCAGCGTCTTTCCCCCTGTGAGCGAGTGCAGGATCACGCGCGCACCCTCCTTCGATCGCCGAGCCCGAGGCTCAGCGCCAGGAGCCCGAGCGCCGGGACGATGAGGAAGACAAAGCCCTCATCGCGGTGGATCTCGACGGTGTCCTCGCGCTGCGCTCGGCTGAGGTCGGTCATCCACGACTCGACGTCGTCGAGGCCGAACCTGTCCGGCGAGACATGGACAAAGCGACCGCCGGTGGACTCGGCGAGCTCCTTGAGCAGCTCCTCGTCGACCCGGGTCATCAGGTAGTTGCCCTCTTCGTCGACCTGGTAGCCGTCGGGCTCGCCCTTCTCGTCAAAGCGCTGGATAGGCTCCCCCGAGCGCGAGCCGATGCCGACGGTGAAGATGCGAATCCCGAGGCGGGCGGCCTCTGCGGCCATCTCCCGCGGCTTGGAGGAGGTGTCCTCGCCGTCGGTGAGGACGATGATCACCTGGTCGGCCTCGGAGGCGGGCGCGTCGCCGAGCTCCGTCGCGGACTCCGTCGAGCCCTCCTCGCCGCCAACCCGGGCGTCGCCGCGGCGGGCGTCGATCATGTAGGAGAGCGCGAGGCGGAGCGACTTGCCGATCGCCGTGCCGCCCGGGTTCTCGGTCAGCGGGTCCGCCTTCTCGAGATAGAGCTTGAGGAGGCGCATGTCGCGGGTCAGCGGCAGGCCCCGCGCCGCGCCGGCGAAGACGACGACGCCGACCCGATCCCCCCGCGCCGAGGCCCGATCGAGGAAGCGCCGCAGCTCCGCCTCGAGACGCTCGCTCCGCGACGGGTAGACGTCCCGCGCCAGCATCGACTTTGAGTAGTCGACCGCGAGGATGATGTCGAGCCCGGCCGCGGGGATGATCTTCGCGGTGCCGCCGTACTGCACGCGCATCAAGGCGACGCCTATGCAGATGATCGCGGCCACCGTCGCGATCGCGGCCACCAGGCGGTTGCCCGGGTGGACGCTGGCGACGAGGCGCTCGACGAGGAGGCGATTGCCGAGGGCGCGGACCCCCTGACGGCGGCGTCGCGCCGCCCAGACGAAGGCGAGCGCCGCGAGCGGGGCCAGGAGGAGCACCCACCACAGGTCCGCGCGGGCGAAGACGAGATCGTCGAGGCCGCTGACCTGGGCGCTCGCACCTTGGCTCGGCTCAGCGACATCAGCACCTGCACCTGCGGCCGGCGCCCCCGCGAGGCTCGCGAGATCGCCGAGGGCCAAGGTCCACTCGCGCTGGGCGAAGGTGAGGAGCGATCCGATCATGGGAACCTCCGGAGGCGGGTCGTGCGGAGGAGCACCTCGGCGCCCAAGAGGAGGAGCGCCGGCCAGAGGAGCCAGGCGAAGAGCTCGGCGCGGACCGGCTCGCCGGCGATCGCCGAGCGCTCGAGCTTGTTGAGCAGGTCCTGGAACGAGGTCGTCAAGGCCTCGCGGTCCTCCGCGGTATAGGCGTAGCCGCCGGTCGCGCTGGCCATCCGCTCGAGACGCCCGGGGTCGATGTTCTGCCCGGTGTGCCGACCGATCAGCACCGTGTAGATCTGGACGTCGCGGTCCGCCGCCTCCTGGGCCGCCGAGTCCGGATCGATCCCCTCGGCGTTGTGGACACCGTCCGTGAGGAGGACGAGCACCTTGCTCTTGGCCTCGGACTCGCTGAGGCGGTTGAGGCTGACGCCGATCCCGGCGCCGATCGCCGTCCGGGAGCCGTCGAGGCCGCCGAGCTGGAGCTTGCGGACGAGCATCCGGACGACGTCGTGATCGAGGGTCAGGGGCGCCACCGTCGACGCCGTCGCGCCGAAGGCGACCACCGAGACCCGATCGTGCGGCCGCCGGGCGATGAAGTCGTCGATCACCTGCTTGGCCGCTTCGAGGCGGTTCGGGTAGAGGTCCGGGCTCTCCATCGAGTCGGAGAGGTCGAGGGCGATGGCGATGTCGATCCCCTCATGCTCCAGGCGATCGGAGAGCCGGGTCGACTGCGGCCGCGCCAGCGCCACCGCGAGGAGGAGCGCCGCCGCCAGGCGAAAGCCGTCCGGGAGGTCGACGATCCGCGCGGCGAAGCCAGCCCGCATCCGCGCGGCGGTCCGGGCCCGCGAGAAGCGGAGCGTCGCCGGCCGCGGCCATCGCCAGACGCGGACGCCGACCGCGACGAGCGGCGCGAGCCCGGCCAAGAGCCACAGCGGCTCGGCGAAGCTGACATGGCGAAGATCGTCGCCGACCCACGCGCCGAGGAAGACAGCCGTGAGCGCCAGGGCGAGGGCTGCGAAGCCCAGGATCCGCAGGAAGAGGAAGGTCCGGCTCACGCTTGCTCCTCCCCCTGCGAGGTCACCGGGGTCTTCGGCGACGCGTCTGCGCTGGCGGGCCGCTCGGCGGCGGCAGAAGAAGAAGAAGAAGAAGAAGAAGAAGCTCGCTCGGCGTCCGAGGCCGAGATGGGCGACCCCTCCGCGCGCGCAGCACCCTCGGCGCTGGCGAGCTCATCGGAGCCCTTCAGGACCTGCGAGCTGGCGTCCGAGCCCGCGGCCGCTTCGCCCCCCTTGGCCCCGCTCGCGTCGCCCTGCGCATCGGCGCTCCCGTTCGCATCGGCGCTCCCGTCGACGCTCGCCGACTTCTCGCCTGCCGAGGTGGCGACCGCGTCGTCGCCGGGCGTCGCGGCGATGCTCGTCATCCCCGAGCTCACGGTCGGCACGGTCTCTTGGACCATCGTCCGCACCTCGTTTAGAGCGCTCCGCGCCTCGTCGAGTTCAGGATCAAAACGGGCGAACTTGACGAGGTCGCAGTCCTCGAGGAAGCGGAGCACATCGTCGGGCTCGAGGGGCTTTATCCGCTCGCGGTGGCGGATGAGATCGCGGCGGATCTCATCGGTCGTCCGATCGAGCGCGTCGACCCCAAAGCGCCCCTCCAGGTAGCCCTTCGCGATCTCCGTCAGCTCAAGGTAGTAGTCCTGGACCATCCCGGTCTCGAGGAACTCCGACCTCTCCAGCTCCTCCAGGGCCGAGAGGGCGAGCTCATGGGCGGGCACCGGCGGCGGCCCGACGACGACCTGGCGCCGGCTGGCGAAGCGCCGCCAGAAGAGCGCCAAGAAGAACCCCGCGAGCATCGCCACCGCGGCGCTGTAGATCACCAGCTCCGCGGTCGTGTTCGGGTACTCGAGCGAGATCGGCGGATCCTCGAGCTTGCGCTCCGGGTCGGCCTCGTTGGCGAGGAGCGAGTCGACCGTGAAGGGGCGCGGGGCGACGCGGACGGTCTCCACCTCACCGCTGGCGCCGACGTAGGTCAGGGGGAAGCCGGGGACCTTCGACTCGCCGACGTCGAAGTGCTGGAGGGTGACCTTGAAGACCTTGCGAAAGTACCCCTCAGCGCTCGGCTCCGGCTCACCCTCCTCGATCGAGACGAGGTGGAGCGGCGAGAAGTCGACCCCCGTCGGCAGGTTGACCCGGTAGCCCTTCGGGTACGCGGCGATGATCTCCAGGGTCAGGAGGTCGCCGACGAAGGACGGGTCGGGCCCGATCTTGGTCGTCACGGTGACCGGCCCGTCGTTGACCGGCGGGGTCGGCTCGGCTTTGGCGGCCTCTTCGGGCTCGCCCGCGGCGGCCTCTTCCTCGGCGGCAGCGCCGGCAGGCTCTTCGGGTTCGTCCGCGGCGGCCTCATCCTCGGCGGCAGCGCCAGCAGCCTCGTCTTCGGCGGCGTCGGCCGGGTCCTCAGGCGCTCCCGCGCTCGCGCTCTCGCCGGAGGGAGCAGCGGCGGCGGGCTCCGATCCCTCAGCGCCCGGTGTTCCCTCCTCAGCCTCCGCCCCAGCGTCGACAGGCGCCTCAGCATCGACCGACCCGGGCGAGCCTAGATCAACAGGCGCCGCCTCTCCGGCCTCCGGCTTCGGCGACTCTGCGTCGACAGGCGCCGCCTCTCCGTCCGCCGGCTTCGGCGGCTCGGCGCTCGGCTCGCTCGGCTCGCTCGGCTCGGCGCTCGGCTCCGTAGCCCCTGGCGTCGTCGCCTGCTTCTTCGTCGTCTTCCCCTTCTTCGGCTTCTTCGCCGTCGCCTTCGGCGTCGTCGGACCAAAGAGCGGGATGTCGACCGCCGGCGGCTCTGCACCGACCAGGTCACCCATCGACGCCGCGGCGGCGAGCGGGACCAGGCCGGACCCTGCGACGACCGCGACCACAGCCACACCCGCCGTGCACCGTCGTATCCGCGCTCGCAGCTTCGACCCGCTCATCGTCGGTTCCTCCGGGCTCGCCGGGCGAAGAACGAGACTAGCGGCCGCTGCCAGTTCTCGCCACAGCGGACGGTGAGCATCTCCAGGCGGAGCTTGTTCATCAGACGATCGAGGCGATCCCGCTCCGCGCCGACGTCACGGCGGTAGCGCTCGGCGCGACCGCGGCTGAGGTCGACGTAGATGTCGTCGCTGAGGCCGAGCAGCTCGAGATCCTCCAAGGCGACGATCCCCAGCGGCGGCAGCTCGACCTCGAGCGGGTCCTCGACCCGGATCGCCACCAGGTCATGACGCCGCCGCGCGAGCTTGAGGGCGCGCTCAAAGGCCAGCGCCTCGTCGCTGTGCGCCGGCTCGTCCGGGAGGGCCTCGACGAAGTCCGAGATCAACACCGCGACCGCGTGCCCCTTGTGCAGGCGCGCCAGGTACTCGAGGCCGGCCGCGGCCCGGGTCCCGCGGCTCTCCGGCTCATGGGTGAGCACCCGCTGGACCACCGAGAGCACGTGCTTGCGGCCGCTCCTGGGCGGGACGAAGACCTCGACCTGATCGGTGAAGCCGATCAGGCCCACGCGATCGTTGTTGCGGATCGCCGAGAAGGCGAAGGTCGCGGCGAGGCGGGCGACGAGCTGGCGCTTGTCGTAGTCGCGCGAGCCGAGGTCGAGGCTCGCGGACATGTCGACGACGAGCATGACCGTGACCTCGCGCTCCTCGGTGAAGAGCTTGATGTGCGGCTCGCCCGTCCGCGCCGTGACGTTCCAGTCGATCGTCCGGACGTCATCCCCGGGGGTGTAGGCGCGGACCTCCGAGAAGGCGACGCCCTGCCCCTTGAAGACCGACTGGTAGGATCCGGCGAGGTGCTGGTTGACCAGCCTCGAGGTCTGGATCTCGATCCGTCGGATCTCTCGCAGGAGCTCCATGGTCCGCTCGCGCGCCTCTGCGCTCGCGGCCTTCGACTCCTGGGTTGCAAGCTCTCGTGCCATCTCTCGTGTGCTAGCTGCTCGGACTACAGACCTGTTTGGGGCTCTCGCGCCGTCGATCAGGGGACCTGGACGTGCTCCAGGATCGAGCGGACGATCCCCTCGACGGTCTTGCCCTCGGCCTCGGCCTCGTAGGAGAGGATCAGGCGGTGACGGAGCACGTCGGGGGCGATCGCCTTGACGTCCTCGGGGCTGACGTAGCCGCGGTGGCGGAGGAAGGCGTGGGCCCGCGCCGCCTGGAACATCGCGATCGAGGCCCGCGGCGAGCCGCCGAAGTCGATAAAGGGGCGGAGCGACTCGAGGCCGACCGCCTCCGGGGTCCGGGTCGCGGTGATCACGTCGACGATGTACTTGCGCACCGACTTCTCGACGATCATCCGGTCGATGACGCCGCGGACCGACTCGATCTCCTCGGGGCCGATCACCGACGCGAGCTCGACCTTCTCGTCGTGGGCCGATCCGGCGATCCGCTCCATGATCGCCAGCTCATCCTCGGCGTTCGGGTAGTCGACCTTGATCTTGAACATGAAGCGGTCGAGCTGGGCCTCGGGGAGCGCGTAGGTCCCCTCCTGCTCGATCGGGTTCTGCGTCGCCAGGACCAGAAACGGCGAGGGCAGGCGGTAGGTCGTGTCGCCGACCGTCACCTGGCGCTCGGCCATCGCCTCCAGGAGCGCGCTTTGGACCTTGGCCGGCGCGCGGTTGATCTCGTCGGCGAGGAGGAGGTTGGTGAAGACCGGCCCCTTCTTGTTGGTGAACTCGCCGGTCTGGTGGTTGTAGATGACCGTGCCGAGGACGTCCGAGGGGAGGAGATCCGGGGTGAACTGGACCCGCTTGAAGTCCAGGCGCATGCACTGCGAGAGGGTGCTCACCGTCAGGGTCTTGGCGAGGCCTGGCGCCCCCTCGAGGAGCACATGGCCGTTGCAGAGCAGACCCATGAAGACCCGCTCGATCATCTCCTCTTGGCCGACGATGACCTTGTGGACCTCGGTGAAGAGACGCTCGACGAACGCGCTCTCGCGCTCGACCATCTCGTTGACGATGCGGATATCGTAGGAACCAACGCTCATGGGACAGCTCAGGACTCGGAGATCGGAGAAAGGTTCGCGGAGTTCTCGGGTTCGGAGGGCTCTTCTTCGTGCTCTCGGAGCTCTCGGAAGTTCTCGGGAAGTTCTCGGAAGTTCTCGGAAGTTCTCGATAAGGAGTGGCGGTCCGGAGAACTGCGGAGAGGGAGGGTACAGCGGAGTGATGCTCTCGGGGCTTCTGCGGATGCGGAGGCAGCCACGGGCATCGGGAGCGGAGGAGAGACTGGGTCTCGCCGCCGGTCGGCGCAAGGCCAGGTTGTCGCCCACCGAGAACATAGGCCAACCGGAGGCTATTCCCGACGAAGGCCGCCTTCCGACGCTCCGCCAGCCCCTATCTGCCCCTATCTGCCCCTAGCGCACAAAGCGCACTTCCCCCTCTCGGGCGGGTGGTCTACAACCCTGCGGCTATGGCCGTCCGCAACACTGAGCGCCTCATGGATCTCCGGACCATCAACCGGAACCTCCGCAGCGGTCTCCTCGCCCGGGAAGAGGTCACCGAGTACCTCCGCAACCTGCCGGACGCGAGCCACAAGCTCGAGGTGATGACGATCCCCGACGAGGACGACAACGACGAGTCCAGCGAGGACAGCGAGCAAGCCGCTCCCGCCCCCGAGCAGGCTGCTGCCCCCGTCGCCGCCGCCCCTGCGCCCGCCCCCGCCGGGCCGGCCCCCGTCGCCGGCCCCGCCCCCGTCGCCGCCGAGCCGGCCCCCGCCGCCCCCGCCCCTGTCGCACCCACCCCGGTGACGACACCCGACAGCAACTCCTAGGCCCGGCGTCGCGTAGGTGACCCCGAGCGGCGCAGCGCGAGCGTTGGCGGCGACCAAGGCCGCGTTCGTCGCTGCAGCCTGGTCCCTGAGTACGCTCGCGCCCGTCGTGCTCGGGTGTTCGGTGCTCACCGCCGCCTGTCGCCCGGTCGACGACGACAGGGCGGCCTCCGATCCGGTCGAGGCGGCGCTCCTCCGCGCAGACGCGGCCGCCCCGGGAGGTCCCGATCTCGAGGACCCGCCGGCCATCGTCGACGCCCTCCCCGACTTCGCGGCGATCGCCGACACCCTCGACACCTCGGTGGTCACGGTCGTCGCGACCCTGGGGCGCGATGAGAACGGCAAGCCCGGCGCCCGCGTCATCCGCGGGATCGGCTCGGGGATGATCGTCAGCGCCGCGGGGCAGGTCGTCACCAACGAGCACGTCGTCGCCAGCGCCAAGACCGTCGACATCGAGCTCGCCAATCACACCCGGACCCGCGCCCGCGTCGTCGCCAGCGACGACCTCCTCGACCTCGCGCTCCTCGAGCTCGAGACCCCGGTAAGCGGGCTCGAGCCGGTCGTCTTCCGCGAGCGCCCGGCGGTCCCCGGCGAGTGGGTGATGGCGATAGGCCAACCCTTCGGCCTCGGCAACACCGTCACTGTCGGCGTGATCTCTGGGCTCGCCCGCGACTACGCCGATCTCGGTCGTCCCGACGGTCTCCGCCCCGACGGCATGTGGAGCTTCATCCAGACCGACGCCTCGGTGAACATCGGCAACTCCGGCGGACCCTTGGTCGACACCCGCGGCGAGGTCATCGGCATCACGACCGCGGTCCGCAACGACGGCCAGGGGCTCGCCTTCGCCGTCCCGGCGGCGATGGCCCGCCGCTTCTTGGACGAGGTCTGGACCTACGGTCGGATGCGCCGCGCTCGGCTCGGGATCAAGGCCGAGAACGTCGGCCCCGAGGTCTTCCCCGGCCGTCTCTCCGCCGTCCGCGTCACCCATGTCGAGCCCAAGAGCCCCGGCGCCAAGGCGGGGCTCGAGGTCGGCGACATGATCCTGACGATCGACGACTCGCCGATCCTCCGGGTCTCCGAGGTCGCCTACCTGACCCAGCTCCGAGGCGTCGGCGCCCACATGGACGTCCTGATCGCCCGCACCGACGAGGCGCCGCGCCGCGTCCGTCTGATCCCGACCGAAGCCCTCTGAGCCCGTCGATCGTCGGCTCGACCTCGGCGGCTCGACCTCGGCTCGGCCATCGGCTGTAGGCGAGCGCTCGACACCGATGAAAGTGATAGCAACGTGTTCAAAAGAACACATGCGGCGCTATTCCGCGAAGAACCCCTCTTTGCGTTCAGTGGTCAATTGCCCCCACTTCTCGACAAACTCCGTGCAGATGCAAACTCTACTGGTGATCAAGCCGCGGCTGATTGCGGATCCCCGCCCCCCTTGCTAGCGTGCGCGTAAATGCGCCCCCCTGCAGCCGGCCGCTCCAGCGCCACAGCGCTCGCAATCGTGCTCATGACGATCGGCTCCTGCTACGACGAGGGCCCCTACAACGATCTCCTCGACCACCAGAAGGGGCTCACCGGATCGACGGGAGAGACCGTGGGCACTGACGGAGGAGCGGCCGGCCCCGGCGTCTCCAGCGGGCCTACCGGCACCGGCGACGACTCGGTCGGCGAAGGCTCCAGCGGCGGCGAAGGCTCCAGCGGCGGCGGAGCGCTCGACCTCGGCGAGGACGTCGATCCCCAGGCTGCGTCGCCGCAGATCTTCGAGTTCACGGCGACGCCGGCCAAGCTCGACGCCGCAGGTCCGCTGCTCCTGGATCTGAAGGTCTCCGACGCGGTCGTGGAGATCGAGCTTCGCCGTGTCGACGACGGCGGGAGCACCCTAGCGAAGCTCTCCCCGAGCGATCTTCCGCTCGAGCTGGCCCTCGTCTCAGCCGCCGACAACGGGCCCCATCTCTACCGGGCGATCGCCCGCGACGCCGAGGGTCAGGAGACCCGCGCCGAGCTCGAGGTCGTCGTCGACCTCCCCGCGACCGGCCAGGAGATCTGGAGCTGGGAGTCGGAGCACCTCGAGTCCGAAGCCCTCGGCATCATCCCCCACGCGGGAGGGGCCGTGATCGCCGGCTATGTCGTCGAGGGCGGCGAGCCCAGGCCCCTCGTCACCCGCGTCAGCAACACCGGCAAGATCCTCTGGGAGGTGACGCCGGTCGACGGTCGCGGCTACGCCTGCGCGCTCGCAGTGCGACCGCAGGGCGACCTCGTGGTCATCGGCAACAGCTACAAGGGGGGCGGCTACGCCGACCAGGCGATGTGGATGCGACGGCTCAGCTTCGACGGTGACATCGCCAAGACCTGGGGCGACGACGGGGTCACGGGAGAGCGCGCCCTCTCGGTGACGACCGACCCCCTCGGACAGGTCATCATCGCCGGCGACTTTCAGACCTCGACCATGAAGCCGCACCACGACCTGCGGATCTGGGCCTACACGGGCAACGGCGCCAGCCGCTGGAGCGAGAGCTGGACCCGACCCGGGGCCACCTACGATCGGGACGAGCAGGCCTACGCAGCGCTCGTCCTGCCGAGCGGCGACGTCCTGGTCGCCGGGCACACCTCGCGCGACCTCTTCGAGCTGCCCCCCCGCAAGCAAGCGCTCCTCCTCAGGATCGACGCCAACGGCGTCATCGACGGAGCGCCCTGGATCGACGACAAGCCAGAGCACTACACCAGCGAGGTCCACGCGCTCACTCGCTCGGCCAAGGGCGACCTCTTCATCGCCGGTCGAGCGACCGCAACCCCCCACGCGGCCCCGCGCGCGACGGTCTGGCGGATCGACGAGGAGCTCGAGACCCAGCTCTGGAGCCGCTCCCTCGGCCAGGCCGACGACGCCTTCGCCGAGAGCGTCTGGCTGACCGCCAACAACGACGTGCTCGTCGGCTCGACCAAGGACGAGCGCTTCCACGTGACCATCGCCAAGCCGGTCGGCGAGGGTCCCTTGGTCTGGCAAGAGAAGCTCGACCTCGCGGGCGGGCCCGACCGTCTACGCGACCTCCGCCTCGACACCTATGATTACATCTACGTCGCCGGCCAAGCGACGATCGGCGCCAGTCGTCACGCCTACGCCCGGCGGATCTCCCCGTAGGTGCGCAGCGGTCGTGGACCTGCGGGGACCGCCCAGACCGGCACCAGACCGGCACCAGACCGCTCGCCTGCCGCGCGCTGAGCCGACCGCCTCGTCGCTGCGACGATCGGCTCAGCGCGCGGCGTCACACTGCGCCGCGACCATCTCCAGCCCCGCGTCGAAGTCCTGCTCAAACGCCTCGTCGCAGAGGTTGCTGACGAGCCGATGCTCAAAGTACTCGGAGTAGGCGAAGAGCTGGTGCTTTGAGGTCGTCTCGTAGCATTGCTTCCCCGGCACTCGGGTGTCGTTGAGGAGCGCGATCAGGGAGACCGCGTCCTGCTCACCGCCCTTCGCGTCGAGCACCGCGTCAGCCCACACCTTGGGGTTGTAGCCGCCGTCAAAGCTGCCCGCGAAGGAGATCGCGGTGACGACGAGGTGGGCGTCATCCCGAAGAAAGCCCTCGTTGCAGCCGCCCGGACGGTTGAGCTCGTAGCTCAGGGCCCGCCCGCTCGCCCAACCGGTCGCCTCGTACCGCGCGGCGTAGCCCTGGCTGGCGATGCAGACAAAGGAGCCCTTGAGGTCCGGCTCCTCGCGGGTGAGGTAGCGACGCCCGCCGGCCAGCTCGCAGCGGCTGTTGGTCGCGTCGCGACCGGTCGGGAAGGTGACCCCAGCGCCGTAGGTCCGATCGCACTCGGGCATCTCCTCGATCTCGTGGACGACATCGCAGGGGTAGTCTTGCTCGCCGATAGGCTCGCACCCCGCCTCGAGCGAGCAGAGGTTGATCGGGCACTCCCATGTCCCCCACATGCCGCTGGTGTTGGCGACGATGATGTGGACGTCGACGTTGGGGAAGACCTCGTCGATCGCGTCGATAAAGTGGGGGAGCGCGGCCTCGAGGCTGGCGTAGTTCTCGTCCATCCAGGCCGAGGCGTCGATCGCGAAGACAAAGTCGATCTTGCTGCAGCCGTCGCCGCCGCCGCCCATGTCATCGCCGACGCCGAGGTCGAGCCGCGGACCCTCCGCGGAGGAGCTTGAGAGCGTCGCCTCGGTCGTCGCCTCGGTCGTCACGTCGGTCGCCTCGGCCTCGCCGGTCGACGTGCCCGTCGTCGTCGCCGTGCCCGTCGTCGTCGAGCCGGTCGAACTCCCCGCGATCCCGAGCGTGCTCTCCGACGAACCGTTCGGCGGGGAGCAGGCGAGCGAGAGGGCGGCGAGGAGGAGTCGCGCTAGCAGCCCGTGGCGGGAGTCCCGTGCGCTCTCGCGCCGCGCTCGTCGGCCCTCTCGGCCTCGACGAAGCGCCGCTGTGCTGGGCCGTACCGCACGCCTCGGCGGGGCCGAGAGGGACGACGAGGGCAAGCGAGAGCGCGCGGGACTCTTGCCACGGGCTGCGAGGGACCGGCCATGGACCATGCGCGAAAGTGTACATCAGGACGCTATGCGTCGATTGGTAGTGGAATTCGCGACAATTACCGTTCGCATTGACGCCTACACTGACCACGTCACTCGGATTTCATGGAGTTCCCCAGTGGTCGGTAATTCCAGTGTCGTGCGGCTCCACCGAGACACGCCCGCCTTCCCGCCCTTCTCAAGGCCCGACGCCGGCGACCGAGCCGGAGATCGGCCGCCGATCGCTAGTCGCTGACAACCGCCCAGGCGTCGTACTTCGCCGCCGGCTCAGGCCCCGCGAAGACCTGGAGCGCGACGAGCCGAGCATCGCCGTTTTGGTAGGAGACCTTGGCGTTCGCCGGCATGTAGATCGCAGAGCCCGGACCTATCGCGTAGGGCCTGTCCTCGATCATCAGCTCGCCGCCCCCCTCGAGGATATAGAGATACTCCTCGGTCGCGTCCCTGTGCTCCGGGACAGCGCCGTTCTCGGCGAGCTCGAGGCGGGCGACGAAGGCGTTGCTCCCCCGGGCCAAGAAGAAAACGTCCGCCTTGCCGCTCGGCGCCTGTCGATGCTCAGCCTCGCCGGCGGCGACGACGAGACGAGCGTCCCCGCCTGCCATGCTGGCCTCTGGAGCCGCCTCTGGGGCCTCTGGCCGCTCCGAGGCGACCGAGGTCGCCGCCGCAGAGGCGCACGCCCCGAGGAGAAAGGACATGATGATCGTGACTCGTGAGTCCATGAGGTCCTCCGCGAGCACGCTACCACGGGACCGCGCAGGCCATCCCCTCAGCGCCTGCGAAGCGCCGTCGCGACCCTCTCCTGCCCGGGCAGAGCCGGGTACGCTCCGCCTCGGACGGCTAGCAGACGACCGAGCGCAGGAGCCCGATCTCGCGGATCAGGAGCTCTCGACCGAGCTCTCGGATCCCCGGGCGAAGACGGAGGGGGACGAGAGCGGAGCTCCGCTGGAGCGCGAGGCTCTCCGAGCAGGCCTCGATGCCGACCCCCAGCGCGCAGAGCTCCCCGAGGAGCTCGTCGATCGTCGGAAAGTCGGGCACATGCTCGCCGCTCCCGGTGCCGAGCATCGCCCAAAAAGCCCCCTCGTCGGTCAAGAAGACCCGCACGTCGATCCCTGTCGCCGTCGCCGCGAGGGCTGAGGCGAAGCCGAAGACCACACGCTCGACCTCCGTTGGACCCGAGACGACGACCATCGCCAGTCCTCTCTCAAGCGCACTCTCCATACGCGAGATCAAACTAGCAAGACCTCCGACTTCGCGACATGCCCGCACTTGCCGAGGCTCCCCCCGCGGGAAGGCCCGCGCTCACAGCACCCCCAGCGTTGACCTGTCCCTCTCTACAGCCCGCCGGCAATTTCGCGGCCGCAGTCAAGCCCGTCGGCGCTCCCCGCTGGACGGCGCCCAATTCCACGCTGGCGGGCCGGTCTCACGTCGAGTCTCCGGGGCGAGGCCGAAATCGGCGCCCTGCGGGCGGTTTCTCTCGACCTGGGCGACCACCTCGGTCACCCTCATTCGAGCTCCTCTCCCGAGCGCGAGAACGATGGCACCTCCCGACCGACACCACGACAGCTCGCCCCGCAGCTCCGCTACGCCGACGCGGGCGGCGCATATGCATATTCTTATACTTATTCTTGTCGGCGTCCTCGGGGCGACGGTGACGTCCTGCCGGAGCCCGAGCACACAGGCGCCTGAGAACCTGCCGCGGGGGACATACCCGGGATCGACCGCGCCGATGACCGACCGCGAGGCCAGCCGGGCCGCCAAGCCCGCCGGAGAGGCCGCGACCCAGCCCGCTGAGCTGACCGCCACGCCAACCGCGACCGCCCCCCAGGTCGCCGCCGCGGACGCTGGGATCAACGTCCCCGGGATGTCCTCCGCAGCGCGCAGCAACTGGCGCCCTCGGACCGAAGACGACGGCAGTGAGGGTGGCGACGGTGGCGACGGTGGCGACGAAGGCGAGGGTGGCGACGAAGGCGAGGGTGGCGACGAAGGCGAGGGTGGCGACGAAGGCGACGGCGATGCCGGGGTCGACGGGGGCGGAGCCGGCGAAGACGACCTCTAGCAGACGACCTCTAGCAGACGGCCTCTAGCAGACCATGGTGAACGTCCTGTGTGCTCGCGCCGCGATCGTTGGCCCTCTAGGCCTCGACGCAACGCCGCTGTACCGGGCCGTACCGCAAGTTTCGGCGGGGCCGAGAGGGGCGAGCCCCCACCTCCCCTCCGCAGCTCCCCTCCGCAGCTCCCCTCCGCAGCTCCGGTCCTCGCTCCTCCGCCTCAGGGGAGCCAGGAGATCGGATCGTCGACCGGGCGCGAGCGCAACACGGCGCGCCCGGAGCTCGCGATCGCCCGACGGGCGTCGTCGGCGAGCGTCGGCGGCACACGCAGCTGGACGCTCCCCTCGGTGAGGCGGACACCGCCGGTCCAGAGATCGCGACGGACCGCTGTGATCGCGGCGATCGAGACCCGTCGCGGCTCGCCAAAGCGAGGGACGTCGATCACCCCCCCGTCGGTCACCATCGTCACCCGGATCGCCACCAGCTCCCGGACGACGATCACCAGCACCGGCGAGAAGAGGGCCGCGAGCGGCGGCCAGAGGCTCTCCCAAGGCTGCAGCCAAAAGTCCGGGGCGAAGCCGGTGACGAGCGCCAGGATCACGCTGCAGATCCCGATCACCGCCAGCACCGGCCGCAGCGACACCCGCTCCTTCTCGTTCCACCAGATCAGCGCCTCGCCCTGGCGGAGGAGCACCGCCAGCTCGAGCGGCAAGGTCCCGGGTGAGCTCGGCGCTCCGGGGGCGAGCGGACGGGGCCCGAGCTGCGCCCGCTGGTTCGGGTTCACGGCCCGCGGACCCTTGCCCCGCTTGCCTCGCCCCTTGCCTTTGCCACCCTTGCCTTGACCGGCCTTGCCACCCTCGCCCTGACCGGCCTTGCCACCCTTGCCACCCTTGCCCGCCCCGCCGCGGGGGATCTCGCGCGCCTCGACCTCGGTCGGCCGCGACTTCCCGCCCTCGATCAAGCGCAGCGTCATCCGCCGGTCCCCACGCGGGCGCTCCGGGCCCTCAGCATGTGATCGCAGAGGACCAGGGCGACCATCGACTCGACCATCGGCACCGCCCGCGGCAGGACGCAGGGATCGTGGCGCCCCTTGGCCTGAAAGACCGTGCTCTCGCCGCCGCGGGTGACCGTCTCTTGCTCGCGAAAGATCGTCGCCGTCGGCTTAAACGCGACGGCGAGGCGGATCGTCTCGCCGTTGGAGATGCCCCCCTGGACGCCCCCGCTGTGGTTTGTCCGGGTCCTCACCGCGCCGCTCGCAGGATCGCGGTAGAAGGGGTCGTTGTGCTCAGAGCCGCGGAGCCGGGTCGCCGCGAGGCCGTCGCCGACCTCAAAGGCGCGGGTCGCCGGCAGGCTCATCAAGGCCCCGGCGAGCTCGGCGGTGAGCTTGCCGAAGACCGGCGTCCCCCAGCCCGCCGGCACCCCGCGGGCGACGCAGCGGATCACCCCGCCGACCGTGTCGCCGTCGCTCCGAGCCCCGTCGATCGCCGCGATCATCCGCTCGGCCGCGGCCTCGTCCGGACAGCGCACCAGGGTCCTGTCCACAGCCGCGCGATCGACCGTCTCCGCGTCGACGTGGCCGGCGGAGATCCCCGCGACCTCGTCGACCCAGGCGACGATCTCGACGCCGTGGAGGACCTGCAGAAGATCCTCGGCGAGGGCCCCTGCGGCCACCCGGGCGACGGTCTCGCGCGCTGATGCACGACCCCCGCCGGCGACCTCGCGCAGGCCGTAGCGGGCCTCGTAGGTGTAGTCGGCGTGGGAGGGTCGGTAGAGCTCAGCGAGGTTGTCGTAGGCGTGCGGGCGGGCGTCCTTGTTGGCGAAGACCATCGCGATCGGCGTCCCGAGCGTCACCCCGGTCGCCGAGTGGACACCGCTCAGCACGGTCGCCCCGTCCGCCTCCTGCCGCGGCGAGGTCAGCCTCCCCTGTCCTGGCCGCCGTCGCCCGAGCTGGGCGGCGATCCGCGCGTGCGGGAAGGGATGTCCCGCGGGACATCCGTCGACGATCACGCCGAGGCCACCGCCGTGGGACTCGCCGAAGGTCGTGATCCTGAAGGTATGCCCGAAGCTGTTGCTCACGCCTTGCTCCTCCGTCCAACGTCGCTAGCGGCCGTTCGCGACACCAGAGCCCCCATCGAGCCCATCTTTCAGAAAGCCCAGCACATGCGCGCGCCAGGCCTCGGGCGCCTCGATCGCGACGGTATGCCCGACTCCGGCGATCACCGCCACCTCCGCGTCCGTCGGAAAGGCCGCCGCGAGCTCTCCCAGGTCCGCCGCCGGGGCGACCCGGTCGAGCTCGCCGGCGATGAGGAGGGTCGGCGCTGGGATCCGCGGCGCCAGGGTCAGCGGCGCGTAGGGGGAGTCCTCGCCGTCGTCGACCGCCGCGTCGAAGAGCGCGCGGATCCCCGCGTAGGAGTTGCGCTTCACCGTCGCCTTGATGATCGGCTCGATGAGGTCACGCGAGCGCTCGAGGTAGGTCGGCCCGAGGATGTCCGTGAGGCTGACCCAGGCGAGCGCCTCGAGATCGCCGGTGCGCAGGGCCTCGCGCCAGGAGCGGATGATCAGGCGACCGACCACGCCCCGACCGGCGCTCACCCCCGAGATCACCAGCCGGCGGATCCGCTCCGGGTGGGCCGCGGCGATCGCCAGGGCCAAACGACCGCCGAAGGAGAAGCCGCAGAGGTCGACCGGGCCCTCGATCTCGAGGGAAGCGAGGAGGTTGATAAAATCCTCGACGTGGACCGGCGGAGAGACGTCGTCCAGGCTGAGCTCGGTCTGGCCCTGGCCGCGGGCCTCGTAGACGATCACCTCCCGGTCGGCGGCGAAGGCCCGGATCTGCCCGCCCCAGGAGCTCAGGGTCTGGGTCATCCCGCCGATGATCACCAGCGGTGGCGCGCTCGCGGTCACGCCAGCCTTGGGCCCGCGACGATCGACACGGAGGTGACCTCGGCCGCTCGCGGAGGCCGGATCGGGGACAGCGACGAGCGCGGGCATCGGCGATGAGGGTAGCCGGGGCCCCGACGATCGGCCAGAGGCGGTGACCCGCGATACGCGGCGATACGCGGCGATCGCGGGCCTGGAGCCCGCTGCGGCCCGCGATACGCGGCGGGGGTAGGCGTCGGCGTGACCGACCGAGATTGCCAGAGGCCCTCCAATCGCTCAAACTCGGGCGGTGATGGACGATCCGAGCGGCAACCAGCGCATCCGCGCCCTCGAGGGACGCATCGTCGACCTGGAGGTCCGCCTCTCCTTTCAACAGCAGACGATCGAAGACCTCGACAGCGTAGTCCGAGAGTTCGCCCGCCGCGTCGAACGCCTCGAGGGCGAACTCCGCGACCTCCGCGGCCACTCGACAGGCGCCCTGCCGATCGCGGAGCCCTCGGACGATGACTTCAGCCCGCTCTGATCGAGATCACCGCCCCGATCGCCGCCCCGATCACAGCCCCGATCACAGCCCCGATCACAGCCCCGATCGCAGCCCAGATCGCCGCCCAGATCACAGCCCCGATCGCAGCCCAGATCGCCGCCCAGATCGACAGCCCGATCGGAGCACGACGCAGGGCGCCAATGCCGAGGCAGATCGGCGGCCGATGTCGCCCCACCGCGGTCGCGCCCTCGGGGGGCGCGTCCCTGCGCGCTGGTCCGGGCGCCGCTCCGGGCTCCGCCCCCTCGCCTCCGCCCTCCTCGCCCTCCTCGCCCCCCTCACCCTCGGGACGCTCAGCGGCTGTCCACAGCGGACGACGGAGCCGCCGCAGGAGCCGCCTACGATCTACGTCGACCCGCCAGGCCCCGCGCCCAGCTCCGACGGTGAGCCGGTCTCAGCCGACGACGACGAGGGTCCTGCACCGGAGCGCGCTCAGCCCAGCGAGCGGACCTTCACGCCGACGGATCCCGCGACCCCGAGCGACCAACCTGGCTTTCGGGACACGCTTGAGGGGATCCCGAGCGAGGCCCCCGCGGACGGCCGCGACGGGGTCCCGGGCGCGACCACCTGTGAGGGCGGCGCCCGCCAGGTCGGCGAGAGCTGGAAGGTGAAGTGCAACAGCTGCTCCTGCCAGGCCTCCGGAGAGGTGATCTGCACCCTGATGGCCTGCGTCAGCGTCGACGACGTCTGAGGAGGGGGAGCCCGAGGAGGCCGAAGGCGAGCCCGAGGAGCGACCCACGGCCGTCGCCTGTCCGGCAGCCGCAGCCGTCCTCCTCGTCCTGGCCCGTCCCGGTCTCACCGGCGGTCGCCGTGGCGGTCGCGCTCTCGAAGCCGGTCAGACCGGACGTGCCAACGCCACCGCTGGTCCCCGCAGTCCCCGCAGTCCCCGCAGAGGTGCCCCCGTCGCCGGTCGTCCCCTCGCCGCCGGTCGTCCCCTCGCCGCCGGTCGTCTCCCCGCCGCTGGTCGTCACCGCCGGCGGATCGCCGACGATGATCGTCACCTCGGGCGACTCGCCGATGAGCCCCGCCGCGTCCTCGGCGATCGCCTGGAGCGTCCACACCCCCTCCGGGAAGGCGGCGCCGTTGAAGGCGAAGGGCGGGTCGAAGTCCTCCACCGGCTGCTCCTCGCCGTTGATCTTGAAGCGCACCGACTTCACGCCCCAGCCGTCGCCGTCGTCGGTCGCGACCTCGATCGGGATCTTCGCCGGGATCTCGTCCATGAACTCGTCGCCGTCCATCGGCGAGGTGATCTGGACCAGCGGCGGATCATTGTCGGGGATGTTGTCGAAGGGCTGACCGCAGGTGTTGTTGGAGTCCGACGCAGGGGTCCCCGGACACCAATTCGTCCAGGTGCCGTAGCCGGTCGCGCCGCCCATAAAAAAGCCGCCGCAGTCGAAGGTCGGGTTCCAGACCCCGCCGCTGTCGTGGCAGGGGGTGATGTCGTAGCCGGAGTTCTCCTCGATCCAGTCGACCGCCTGGTGGATCAGCGCGTGGGTCCCGGTCCCGCCGCAGTTGCCGGTCACCGTCGAGGCGATGCCGAAGGCCCGCCAGACCCCGTCCGCGGTCTGGATGAACGCGGGCCCGCCGGAGTCGCCAGGGCAGACGCTAGGCTTGCCGCCGCCGCCGAGGCTCGCGGTCATCGACCCGACCCCGTTGAGCGTGGTCATCGCCCAGCGCTTGCGGCCCGCGCCCGCATTCCCGTCGTTTGCGCCGAAGCCGACGATCGCCACATCCTCGCCAGCGCCCAAGACCGACGTCTCACAGCCGTAGAGCACCGGCGTGATCGGCAGGTCGCGGACCGGCGAATTGAGGACGCAGTAGGCCCAGTCGTGGGCCTGATCGTTGACACCGCCGTAGCCAGGATAGGTCTGACAGCTGGCCTCGATCGACTTTGAGGGCGAGTTGGAGAATTCACCGAAGCGGATCTTCTTGGTCCCGCCGCCGCAGTGCGCCGCGTAGACCACCACCCAGGGGCTGACCAACGTTCCGGTGCACAGCGAGTTGCCACCCGTCACCCCGACCGCTGTCGGCCAGGCGCAGGATTCGACCTCGGCGCCGCCGAAGATCCCCTGCGGCTCCGCCGGAGGATCGCTCAGATCTCCCGCCGCGGCGGGGCTCGCCGCCAAAAGACCGCCGCAGGCCGTCGTCAGGAGGGCCCCGCGGAGGAGGCTCGTCATCGCTCGTTGCCGGGATCCGAGGGCTCGCATGATTGCGAGCATCATACAGCGCTCACGCGCCCGACGACGCCGATCTCTAGCGCGGACCCGGCGACCCGAAGATCGCCTCCGTGACCGGTTCTACGCGGGTTCTCCTGGTCATCCCGCGAGGCCCCTGCGGGCCGCCCTTGCGATCACCCCGCGATCCGCCCCTCGGCCCCGAAGCGGCAGCGCCAAGCCCGGTCATAGTGCATGGTTTGGCGGCTTTGGCGAGGCCCACGCGCCGAGTGCACGGCTCGGGCGGCGTGTGACCTCGACAGCGGCTCTACCGTATTGCTACAGTCCCGCGCCAGGAGCACCCATGTTCACCAGCCCGTCCTGGTTCGCCTTCGCCATCCTGGCCGCCCCCGCGGCCGCCCCCACCCAAACGGCTCCGACGGGGCAGCCGGCGCAGGCCCAGCCGGCGCAGGCCCAGCCGGCCAAGGCCCAGCCGACCAAGGCCCAGCCGACCACGGCCCAGCCGACCAAGGCCGGAACCCCCGAGCCGGCCAAGGCCCAGCCGGAGCCTGCCGAGGCCGACAAGGCTTCGGCCCAGGCCTCGGTCGATGATCGCCTGAAGACCGCCGAGAAGCTCTACAAGGCCCGCAAGTACGTCGAATCCGCCCGTGAGCTTGAGGGTCTCTGGGACGACACGAAGCACCCCAACGCGCTCTACAACGCGGCGCTCGCCCGCTTCGCCGCGGGCCACTATGCCCACACGATCGCCTACCTCGAGTCGTACGTCGCCGACGTCAAGGACGCGCCACAGGAGGCCCTGGAGCTCGCCCAGTTCCAGCTCGAGAAGGCGAAGGAGAAGAGCGCTGAGGTCCCCGTCCTGATCGGACCGCCCGAGGCCGTCGCCGCCGGCGCGGAGATCTGGGTCCGCCGGATCCCCAAGGATCCGAAGGACACCCGCCCCGACATCACGCTGCGGGTGCCGACGCCCTCAGCCTCGTCGCCGGCGACCCGCTCGATCTACCTCGACGCCGGTCGCTGGACCGTCGAGAGCCGCTCGAAGGGCTTCATCTCCCAGCCGCAAGAGGTGACGATCGCCAAGCGGGCGACCAGCGCGGATCCGGTGAACTTCGTCCTCGGCCTCGACCCCAAGCTGCGCCAGGTCGCCTTCCGGATCGACGTCCCGCCGGGGACCAAGGTCGACAGCGTCGACATCCAGCTCGTCGCCAAGGAGGACGGTGAGACCCGCGCCTGCACGGTCGAGCCCTTCAAGGTCAACGAGTGCAAGCTCCTCGCCGAGGTCGGCACCTGGGAGGTCTCCGCGACGGCCCCCGGCTTCAAGCCCTTCAACCAGGTGATCACCCTGACCCGCGGCCAGGAGACCGCCGCCTTCACCCTGCCGCTGACCTCGGACGCGCCCGTCGTCGCCGGGCCCGTGCTGCCGCCGGAGCCCGTCAACAAGGACGTCGTCCCCAAGCGCGTGCGGATGCAGATGGCGGGCGGCCTGAACGCGAGCGGCCTGCCGATCTTCGTCACCGGCTTGGGCCTCGCGGTCTACGGCTCGAACACCTACGACCGGGCGATCACTTCCGACGCCTCCGAGTGCAGCAGCGCCAGCGACAACTTCAACTGCCGCAACGACACGATCAAGGCGATCCGTCTCCGCACCGCGGGGCTCGCCCTCGTCGGAACCGCCACCGGCCTCTTCGTCACCGGCCTCACCGCCGAGTTCGACGTCAAGCCGCGGGTCTGGTACGCGGAGCTCGGCACCGGAGCTGCGCTGCTCGTCGGCGGCGCCTCCTGGCTCGCCGCGACCAACACCGGCCTCAACCGCGAGCTCCGGGTCGACGGCGCTCAGCCGGCCTGGGACACCTCGGTTCCGAACATCGATCGCTCGACCAACCAGCGCCTCGCCGCCGCCATGTTCATGGGCACCGGCATCGGCCTGGTCACCGGCTCGACCGTCGGCCTCCTGGTCCGCAAGCGCTACGAGAAGCGAAGCAAGCCGCTGAAGGGGGCCAGGCTCAGCCCCTTCGCCCCGATCGGCGGCGGCGGTCTGGCCCTCACCGGTCGCTTCTAGGCCACGCGCAGACCCTCTCGGAGGGCTCAGCGCAGATCGAAGTACGCATGACGGCCGCCTCCGAGCGGCCGTTCATGTGTCTGTCCCTCTCTGCGGGCCCCGGGTGCGCGCTGCCTACGTCGGCCTTCGCTCTGCGAGGGCTCGCGTGTCAGACCCGCTCAGGAGCTCGCTGCGGCTCCGCCCCGGGTCTGGCTCCCCCGGAGCGCGTCGCCGAGGTTGCGGTAGACCGGGACCCCGTCAAAGCTGAGCTCATCCTCGACCATCCGCTGGGCGAGGCGCGGGCTGAGCCCGCAGACCGACCCCTCGGCGCCGATCAGGGCGACCGCGCGCAACATCTGGATGAGGTGCGTGAGCGTGTCCTGACCGTCGACCTCGGCCGCCGTCAGATCGATGATCACCGCCCGCGCCGCGCCGTCCACCACCGTGTTCAGCACCTCGCCGGTCATCCGCTCTGCGCGCTCTTGGTCGACCGAGCCGATGATCGGCACGCAGAGGACCCCGCCCCCGAGCTCGAGCACCGGCGTCCCGAGGGCTTGGATCGTCGCTCGCTGGACCTCGATGAGCGCCCGCTCGCGGGCCCGGGCCTTCGCCTCTCGGCGCTGCGCCGTCACATCGGTGTGGGTCCCCGCCATCCGCACGGGCTGGCCCTGCTCGTCCCAGACCGCCTGGCCGCGAGCGCGGATGATCCGGATCCCTCCGTCCTTCGCGTGCATCCGAAATTCGACGTCGTAGATCGACTCACGCCGAAAGTGGGCCTTCACGGCCGCGTCTACGCGGGCCCGATCGTCCTCGTGGATCAGGGCGAAGAACGCCGGGGCATTGTCGGCGATCTCGTGCTCCTCGTAGTTGAGGATCGACTTCCACCGCTTCGAGAAGAAGCACTCGCCGGAGACGACGTCCCAATCCCAAACGCCGTCATTGGAGGCCTCGAGGATCAGCGCGTAGCGAGTGTTCGCCTGCTCTAACTCCTGCTCTAGGCGCTCGTTGCGAGCCCGCAGATCGACCAGCTCTCCGCTATCTGCACTCTCCACAGGCGAAAGAGTAGCAAGCATCGACGCTCCGTCGCACCAGACCACGTCCAGAATTATGAGCAGTCCTCGCGACCGCGCAGCGCGAAATCACGCGCCCGGGGACCCCCTCAACGCCCCCTGAAAAGCGGAGGACTAGCGTCGCGCGAATAGACGCCCATCCGACGATAGGCCTACCATCGTCGACATGTCTTTAGCCTCTCAGATCTCCGTCTCCGCCTCTGGACTCCTCCTCCTCGGGTTCTTAAGCGGCTGCGCCGGCGATGATGCGTCGTCCACCGGAGATACCGAGACGACCGGGTCGAGCGAGTCCGCGACCGGCACCGATTCCGAGGCCGGCACCGACACGGTCGCCGAGACCGATACCGGCACCGACACCGACGCCGAGACCGACACCGGCACCGACACCGACGAGCCGATCTCCCCCTACGACGGTGAGCTGCTCCCCGACGCCGAGGTCGATGAGTGGAACTGGGTCGGCTTCCCCGACACCCTGTGCCGCAACGGATCGACCGCGGGGATCGGCGTCCGCTACGGCCTCGAGAACAAGGTGATGATCTACTTCCAGGGCGGCGGTGCCTGCTTCAACTCGACCTCGTGCGGCTTCAACCTGGCGAGCTACGGGAGCGGCGACTTTGACAGCTGGAAGGACGGCGGCGGTCGCCAGGGCGTGCTCGACAGCGAGAACCCCGACAACCCGCTCGCCGAGTGGAGCGTCATCTACGTCCCCTACTGCACCGGTGACGTCCACGCCGGCGACAACCCCGACGCCGAGCTCCCGGGGGTCGGCACCCAGCAATTCGTCGGCTACCGCAACGTCGACCGCTTCCTCAACCGCGTCGTCCCGACCTTCTTCGACGCTGAGCATGTCCTCGTCTCAGGCGTATCGGCGGGGGGTTTCGGCGCAGCGCTCAACTTCGACCGGATCGCCGAGGCCTTCCCCAAGAGCGAGGCCACCCTCCTCGACGACTCCGGGCCGCCGATGGCCGACGACTACCTCGCACCCTGCCTCCAGTCGCAGTGGCGCGACGCCTGGAACCTCGACATGACGCTCCCCCAGGACTGCGAGGACTGCTTCCCCGACGACGGCGGCGGTCTGATCAACCTCGCCCCCTTCATCGGCGCCAAGCACAGCGACTCCGTCCTCGCCCTGATCTCGAGCGACGAGGACTCGGTGATCCGCTCCTTCTTCGGCTTCGGCAGCAACGAGTGCAACGTCCTCCTGCCGTCGATGCCCGCGAGCCTCTTCAAGGAGGGGCTCTACGATCTCCGCGACAACGCCCTCAAGTCCGGCGGAATGTGGGGCTCCTTCATCATCCCCGCCGACAAGCACACCTGGATCGACGACAACGGGGTCTACAGCACGGAGGTCAGCGGCATGCTGATGATCGACTGGATCACCGACATCCTGGTCCGCGATCCGCAGCACATCAGCCCCGAGTAGTCGGCTCGGAGGAGAGCCCCGCGGCCGGACCAACCGGCAGACCATAGAGGGCCGCTGTGACAGAAAAAGTGATGGGCGACCGGGTCTCCCCGGCCGCCCATCGTCGGATCCACCGTGTGTGGGCGGTATGGGCGATGTAGCCCTGTGAAGCGCGTGGGCCAGGGCCTCCTAGAACTTGAGGCGGATCGAGCCGAGGAGGACGTCGCGCATGCTGCCCATGCAGCCGTCGCCCTCGTCCGCTGGACAGCTCCACTCGGCGAGCTCGCCGACGCCGAGGATCACCCCGTGCGACTCCTCGAGGACCTCCTCGCCGGCGCTCGCCATCGGCCGGGCCTCGCCGAGGACCATCCGCAGCTCCACCGAGAGGCTCGCGAAGTCCTCGACCGGGCTCTCGTCGGGGCCGATCGACTTGGGCAGCTGGAGGGTGCCGCCGAAGTCCTCGAAGTCGATCGACTCGGCGACCACCTCGACGCTCTCAGGATCGGCGCTGTGATGGATGAGCGTCGCCTCGACGATCTCGGAGAGGCGGTCGTCATGGGTCCGGATGACCATCTCCACCGGCACCTTCAGCTGGGTGTAGGCGGAGCACCCCTCCTCCGCACCGGACGCGTGGATCACGTCGACAAGCCCGTCGCCGTAGGTGAAGTCGATCGCCATCTCGGAGATCTCACCGTCGAAGAAGGTGACCTCCCCGCTCTCGAACCCGAGGGCCATGTCGTAGATCTCCTTGCCGCGGATCCCCGTGGGGGCCTCCTCGTCGATCTCGATCTGGAAGTGCTCCTGCGAGCACTCGAGCTGCTCGGGGTCCTCGGCGTCGTCCGGCTCTTCGGCGTCGTCCGGCTCCTCCGCGTCGTCGTCCAGAGGACCGTGCCCGCCGGGGTCATCGAGGCCGGAGCATCCGCTGAAGACGAAGAGGAGAGCGCTGATGCAGTGGGTCAAGGCGTGGCGGTAAGTCATGCCCCTGGTCATTGCAAACCCCACTCTCGATCCCTACGCCGCGAGAATTCCCCTGTACCTTCAAGGTCTTCTCACGAGTCGTAAGGATCCTTGAATACCCGCTCCGGACAACGACGCCAGGTCTGCACGACATCACTGTCACGATCGCCGGCGAGGCTCCGAGCGCCCCCTAGCAGCTCTCCACGGCCTGTAAAGGAATCTCGAGCACATCGGTGATCCGACCGTAGAAGGCCACGCTCGACGCGAGCACCCCACCCAAGCGCTTCAACACCTTGTCCCGTTCGGTGTGTGCACAGAGGCCTCGGGACTCTTGCCGCGGGCTGCTAGCCCTGAAATAAGCGCTGCTGTGAGGCGTCCTAGACAACCCGCGTAGAATCGTCAGTGACACGGGGTTTGCGCTTCGGCTGCATTCGTGTGGGTGAGCGCTCACCTCGTGCTTGGCGAGGGGCGGAGCTTGGGGGGCTGTAGGCGGGCGGGCGAGGGGCGACGAGGCGGGTCCCTCGCGGACGCGGGTCCTCCCATGCCACGTGCTCGCCACGGGATAGGCTGACGTGCTTGAAGAGACAGGTACGCGTGTCTCCGCGCGAGGCACGGGTCCTCCCGCTGCGTCCCATCCGTCGCCCCTCGCTCGCCCGAGCAAGTCGTCCTGGGCTCCGCTACTGGGTGCGTAGAGGACTCGTGGTTTCAGACCTTCTCTCGACACATGCTCGTCGAGTCTCTCGCGCACCTGATGAGCGACAACGTGCATCGCCGGTCGAACTTCGGTCCGTACCGAAGCCAGAGCGATCGAGAGCCTCCGAAACGCCTGTGATAACACCGAGCACGAAGCTGCCGCCGAGGAAGAGGTTGTAGAGGTGGCTCAGGACATGTGTCGCTTCGTCGTAGCCGCGCTTGTTCTCGAAGACCTTCACGCGGCCGTTGATCGAGCGCCGGAGCTTGAGGCGATCGAGCCGCGAGCGTAAGCCCAGCGAAGGGAGTCACAGGAGCCGGGTCGACGACCAACTCTACCGGCGGAGGCTCGAAGCTCTTGCACTTCGGTCAAGCGCTTGCCTATGGGCTCCGTTCTCGCCGAGGTTCGGCCTTGAGATGACTCGCGCGAGTTGTCCCGCTCGGTGTTCTCACTGGGGCCTCGGAGGCTCGCGCTCGCTTGGACTACGACACGGACCGAAGTTCGGCCGACGATGCGCGTTGTTTCTCATCATCGTCGAGAGTCTCGACGAGCACGTACCGAGCGAAGACCTACGGGAGCAAGCGATGCACGTACTCGCAAGCGGAGCCCCGACAGACTCGCTCGGGCGAGCGAGGGGCGACGGGTGGGACGCAGCGGGAGGACCCGTGCCTCGCGCGGAGACACGCGTACCCTGTCTCTTCAAGCACCTCAGCTTGACCCGTGGCGAGCACGTGGCATGGGAGGACCCGCGTCCGCGAGGGACCCGCCTCGTCGCCCCTCGCCCGCCCGCCTTCAGCCTCCGAGCTCCGCCCGCCGACAAGCAGGAGGTGAACGCTCACCCGCACAGATACGGTCGAAGCGCGAAATCCGTGCCATCAGGGGTTCTACGCGGGCTTGTGAGGGCACCTCACACCAGCGCTTATTTCAGGCCTAGGGCTCCAACCAACCGCCGCGGAGCTCCTCAGCCCACCGGTCGAGGTTCGCCGTCGTGCTCTCGCGGAGCTCCGCGCTTCCGGCGAGCGCCGCGATCTCATGCCCGAGGAGCTCCCGCGCCCGCCGCAGCCTCGATCGAGCCGTCGCCGCCGGCAACCCGAGGATCTCTGAGATCTCCGCCGAGCTCATGTCCTCCCAGTACGAAAGCTCCAGCACCACCTGAAAGCGCAGCGGGATCCGACGGAGGGCCTCGAGGAGCAGGCGAACCTCGCGGCGTTGACCGAGCACGGTCAGCGGGCCGACCCCGAGGTCGACCGCCGAGAGCGTCTCAAAGTCGACCGCCCGCTTGCCCCGCTGACGCTCGCGGAAATAGTCACAGAGCAGATTGTGGGCGATCCCGAAGAGGTAGGAGCGAAAGCTAGAGTCCTCACGAAAGCGGTCCCGCCCCTCGACACAAGCCATGAACGCCTGCTGGACCAGATCTTCGCTCGCGTCGGTGTCCCCGAGCTTGTTCTTAAAGAAGCGATGGATCGACGCGATGTGGCGATCAAAGAGCGCCTCGCCTGCGCGGAGGTCACCGCCCCGCCACGCGGTCAAGAGCTGACGATCATCGCCCACCGGACGAGATTGCCCGCCGCACCCGATGGGTGCAAGCGAGGCCCGGGAATTGCCCCGAGACCAGCAGACGTGCCGGAGGTGCAGAGGCGAGGGTCCGCGCTGCCGGGGAGGCCTCAGCGCCGCGATCTAGCGCGGACCTGCGCTGGCCTCCCTGCTGCTCAGGCGAACTCCGGCGGACCGGAGCTCAGGCTAGCTCAGGTGAGCTCAGGTGAGCTCCCGCGAGCTCCCGCGAGCTCCCGCGAGCCCCCGTGAGTTCAGGTGAGCTCCCGCGAGCTCAGGCTAGCCCGTTGCGCTCGATCCACTCCGCCATCTCGGCCGCCACCTCCTCCGACCCGCCCTCGATGGTGCGCTGCTCCGCGAGCGCCCGGAGGGCGAGCTCCCGCGCCTTCGCCGGGTCGGAGCTCAGGCTCGCCTTGGCGACCAAGAAGCGTACCCTCGCAGTCTCGATGCCAGATAGCCCCGTCCGCTCCAGGATCCGCAGCGCTCTTCCAGCGGCCTCCAGCGCCCGCGCGTCGTCCCCCTGCTTGAGCGCGAGCTCGGCCTGACCGGCCAAGGGCTCGACCAAGGCCCAGTGCTCCTGCGAGACCTCGGCCACCGTCTGCACCGCCTCATCGAGGAGCTTGGCCGCCTCCTGGTCCTCGTCGAGGCCGATGTAGGCCCTTGCGAGCCCGACCAGCGCGAGCCCTCGATAGGGCCCAGCCCGTATCATCGAGTCCTCCTTGCTGAGCTCGAAGTAGGCTTCGAACTCCGCCTTCGCCTCGGCGAAACGACCGCTGCTCCTCAGCACCTCAGCCCGCTTGGCGATGAGCTTGTGGCCGAGCGGGGCGAGCATCAGCTTCTCCCCGCCCCGCTCCTTGATCGAGTCAAAGCGACGCAGCGCCTCCTCATGCCCGCCCTGCTCCGCGATGATCGAAGCCGCCATCGCCTCCACAGAGAGGAGCTCGACGCTGGTGGAGTCCTCGCCGAAGAGCTCGCGAGAGATGACGACCGCGTCCTCGGTGTACTCGAGGGCGGTCGTCAGTCGACCCATGGAAGCCATCACCTCAGCGCCGCGGGAGAGGTTGCTGGCGTAGAGCGGGTGCTTCTCGCCGAAGGCATCGCGAGCGTTGCGCAGGCAATCTTCGACGAGCTGGGTCGCCTCCTCCTGGCGCCCCTGCCTGACCCGCGCCCGGGCGAGCATGAACTGGTACATCGACAGGTTTGGATCGCGCGGTCCGAGGCGCTTCGAGATCTGCGCCATCGCCCGCTCGTAGCTGCTCGAGGTGCAGGCGAAGTCCCCCTGGACCTCGCAGAACTGGCCGATGTTGACGAGGATCCGCGTCGCCATGCTCTCGCCCTGCCCCTCCGGCAAGGACTCCGCGATCGACAGGGCGTGACGGAGACCGTGGCGGGCCTCCTCATAGCGCCCGTCCATGAAGTCGAGGATCGCCAGGCCGCGGTTGAGGTTGACGTCGGCGACGCTGGTCCGTCCGTAGCGGGCGATCACCGAGCGGACGTGCTCCGCCCGCAGCTTGGCCTCCGTGATCCGCCCAGAGCGAGCGTTGAGGAAGACCAACCACGCGCCGGCCTCCGCGGCGATCCCGTCGTGACGGACCGCGTCGGCGGTCAGGAAGGCGTCGAGGAGGGCGACCTCCGGATCATCGCCCCCAGGGAGGGTCAGGTTCACCGCGCCGAGCTGGAAGAGCGCCTCGGCGAGGAGCGGCTTGTAGCCGAGGGTCCGCGCGGCGCGGACGACCCCCTCGGCGGCGTCGACGACCTCGAGCGCGTGACCGGACTCGGCCCGGACGCGGATGTCGACGATCTGCTCGCGGAGCGCGAGAACGGCGTCGGCGGTTTTCTGGTCCGGCGGCGGCGCGTAGCTCTCGCGCAGCGAGTCCGTGTCGCCGCAGAAGCTCAGCGGCGCGAGGCCGACGAGCAGCTCCGAGGTCTGCTGGAGCACGGTCGCGTCGGCGGCCGCGAGGACGTCGACGAGCGAGTCGACCTCGCTCAGGCGAGCCTCGAGGCAGGCCATCTGCCGGTCGTAGAGCTCCGCCGAGGTCTCGCCGCGGTGATGGGCCTCGCAAGCGCCGGCGTAGATCGCCGACCAACTGCCGGTGTAGTCGTCTAGGCGCCGCTCGAGCAGCGAGTAGCTCTTCTCGGCGTAGTCGTAGCCGGTGCTGAGGAGCGCGCCCCGTACAGCCTGCTTACGACCGCTGTCCCAGATCCCCGCCAGGCGCTCCTCGGCGCCGCTGCAGATCCCGCCGCTCGCCCAGGGCTGGAGGGTCCCGACCACGCCCATCGCCAGCGACGCTGCGACCGCGCCGACCCCGAGCCAACGCCGACGGATCCGCCCGGGATCACGGCCCAGCGCCGCCGCCAACGCCTGCATCGACGGCCAGCGATCGGCCGGCTTGACCGAGAGCCCGCGCAGGAGGACGCGACGGAGCCGCGCCGGCACCTTCGATCCGCGGGGCGCCTCGCGGACATTGCCCTGACAGACCGCGAGGATCAGCCTGGAGAGGCTCTCACCGGCGAAGGGGCGCTCGCCGTAGAGGCCCTCGTAGAGAGAGACGCAGAAGGAGAACTGATCGCTGCGGGCGTCCGCGGGCAGGCCGCTGCACTGCTCCGGGGACATGTACGCCGGCGTGCCCATGATCGATCCGCTCTCCGTCAGGGTCCGGGCGATCGTCTCCGCGATCGCCTGGGTCATCTCCGCCGGCTGACCGCCAGTGACCTGATCGAGGCGGGGCGCGACGGTCGGGTGCTCGTCGCCGTCGACCCGCAGGCGGGCGAGGCCGAAGTCGAGGAGCTTCACCCGACCGCGGGCGTTGATCAGGATGTTCTCGGGCTTGACGTCACGGTGGACGAGGCGCGCCTCGTGGGCCGCGACCAGGCCCTGCCCCGCCTGGAGGTAGACGCTGAGCACCTCACGCCAGGGACGCTCGCTGCGGTGGACCCACTCGTCGAGGGTCACGCCCTCGACAAACTCCATCGCCATGAAGACCTGACCGGTCTCGAGCTCGCCGACCTCGTAGACGTGGACGATGTTCGGGTGGGAGATCCGCGCGACCGCCTGGGCCTCGCGGAGGATCCGCGCCCGCCCCTCGGTCCCGCTGCGCTCCGAGTGGAGCACCTTGATCGCGACCTTGCGGTCGAGCTCCTCGTCGTAGGCGGCGTAGACCACCCCCATACCGCCGGCGCCGATCCGCCGAACGATGACAAAGCGACCGATCCGGGTCGGCTCGGACGCGCGCCCGAAGAGCTTATGCCGCAGCGCCGAGTGGGCCATCTTGTCGCCGACGCTGATGTCCGCCCGAGCTCCAGCGGCGTCACGCAGCGCATCATCGGCCAACGCCGCGAGGCGGACCGTCCCCGCGACGCGGCTCACCCGGACCGTCGGTGTCCGGGCCGACCCCTCCGCACCTTCGCCCTGCTTTGCTTCGTTCATCGCCACCCTACCCCTGGACGCCAGGATTATCCGCGAGCGACCCCTGCGCAAGGACGACCCTGCGCCGCCCTCCGCGGGCGCTCATGACCTGCCCGCCCGGATGAATTACGGACGCTAGTGGTATCCGTGACACGATTTTCGATCTTTTCTGATCACTTGGCCCCGCCCCGACACTACCTACCTTGACCGATCGCTGCGACGTCGCGGGCTTCTACGCTGAGGCCCGACGTGAAGGCCCGCGATCAGATCTTTCGCCGCGAGCGACGAGAGATCTCCCCCCGAGCAGTCCCGGCTCGCCGACGTTGACGCCTCGGCCGGAGACGACGAAGAGCGATCGAGACGCCCGCGACACGGCCGGATCGGCTAGATCTGGGCTGGCGATGAGCACCACCTACGAGACCATCCGAGTCGACCGTGAGGGCACGATCGTCACCGTCACGATCCTCGAGAAGACCATGCGCGGGGTCTTCTTTGCTGAGATCGGCGCGGCATTTCGAGAGCTCGCCGAGGACTCCGAGCTGCGCGCGGTGATCATCCGCGCCGAGGGCACGTCCTTCACCTACGGGCTCGACCTGATGAGCGCCGCGACCGACCTGGGCGCGGCCCTCCAGGGCGGCGGGGCGGCGACCCGGATGGAGCTCCTGCGGACGATCCAACGCTTTCAATCCTGCTTCAACGCGATCGAGGAGTGCCCCGTCCCGGTGATCGCCGCGGTCCACAACTGGTGCATCGGCGGCGGTGTCGATCTGATCTGCGCCTGTGATCTCCGCCTCGCCAGCGCCGACAGCCGCTTCTCCGTCCGCGAGACCAAGATCGCGATCGTCGCCGATCTCGGGACCCTCCAGCGCCTGCCGAGGATCGTCGGCCCGGGCCACGCCCGCGAGCTGGCCTTCACCGGCAAGGACATCAGCGCCGAGCGAGCGGCGACGATCGGCCTGGTCAACCACGTCTACGAGGATCGCGAGGCCACGGACGCCGCAGCCAAGGCCCTCGCCGCCGAGATCGCCGCGAACCCGCCCTTGACCGTCCGCGGGACCAAGCAGGTGATGCGCCAGAGCGAGAAGGGCAGCCTCGGCGACGGCCTCGCCTATGTCGCCGCCTGGAACGCGGCCTTCCTCGCGTCTGAGGACCTCGGCGAGGCGATGTCGGCGTTTCTGGGCAAGCGCCCGCCGAACTACAAGGGCCGCTAGCCCAGCCGGCGACGACCGCGGTAGGCCCCCCCTCGGCGGGGCCTACTTTGACCTCGCGCGGAGCGGCAAGACCCGCACGCGTCCTTGGTCGCCGAGCGCAGAGAAGCGGAGACCGCGGGCATCGCCGGTGTCGGCGACCTGGTCCTCAGGCCCGAGCACCCCGTCCGCCTCGCCCTCAGGCCCGCGATCCTCGACGAGCACGACCACATGGTCCCAGGGCCGCGGCAGCGAGGTCGCGCCGATGTAGTCGATCGCGAGGATGTCCCCAGGAGCAGGCGTGTAGTCGGAGCTCGCCGCGGCCGACTCCGCCGGTGACACGACGATCGGCTCGGACGCCCGCGGTAGCTGGCGAATTAGCCCGGCGACGCTGGTGTAGCCGAAGTCGCGATGGCCCGCCCGTCGCAGCGCCGCGACGATCACGTCCGCACAGTCCGCGCCGACATAGCGCTCAGCCTGGGAGCGGACGCCGACCCCAGCCGAGCCGAAGACGTAGGGCACGTTGAAGAAGGTCGTCAGCCAGCCGAAGACGTCGTCGCCGCTGCGGAAGGTGTAGCGAAAGACGTCCTCAGCGATGCCCCCCCGACGCCGATCCTCGACCCCCGCCGAGCGCCGCGCAGCTCCGCCCTCGGGGGTGACGCTGACGCTCAGGCGCATCACCCCGAGGCCCGCCATCGCCTCGCCGCGCGCGCGAACAAGCCGGCCCTCGCTCGGCCGGGCGTCGGTCACAGTCCAGCTCCAACGATCGTCGGCCGCGGCGACCGGCGAGGCGCTGTACTCGAGCTTGTCGTAGCCGATCCAAGCGCCGTGACGCGGGCCGAACATCACCGCGTTGGCGTAGATCGAGCTCCCCTCGTTGGGACCCTCGGTGGCGACGTGCTCCATCGTCGGCTCGACCCGCTGCCAGCGCAGCTCAGCCGGCGGACACCCTGAGTCGACCCAGGAGACGCGCCCGCGGGCCCTGTCCTCGGAGAAGAGGACTCGGCGACCGTCGAGGCGACCGGCGACCTCGACGAAGACCTCCACCGTCTCGCCGAGGCGGGCGTCCACGGCGGAGCTCGTCCGCCCCTGCGCGCCGGCGAGCCGACCGACGACCCGCGGCTCGCCGCGCAGCTCACACCGCGCCTGGGGGGACTCGCGTCCTTCGGTCGGCGGGCGCGCGACTCCGATCGAGCCCCCCGCAGAGGCGCCCGCGACGATGAGGAGCGCTGTGACGATGCCCTGCACAACCCTGAGTATAGGGACGGGGATGGCCTGCGCACTTCGGCCAAGCCCGGCCCCGCGAGAGCGCGCGCGACCTTTGCCACGGCCTCCTAGAGCCCGCTAGAGCGGTACGACGCCGGCGTAGGGGACCCCGGTCAGGTAGGCGAGATCGCGCTTGTAGGTGGTCAGGTCGTGGAGGTTGAAGCCGCGGAGATGCTCGTGGCCGCAGGCGCGGGCGAGGATCTTCATCAGCTCGACCGTCGCCCCCAGGTAATTCGTCAGCCGCTTCGCCGAGGCCTCGACGATCAGGCGCTCGCGCAGGTGGGTCTTCTGGGTGGCGATGCCGACCGGGCAATTGTTGGTGTGGCAGGCGCGCATCCCCAGACAGCCGATCGCTTGGATCGCCGAGTTCGCGATCGCGACCGCGTCGGCCCCGAGGGCCAGGGCCTTGACGAAGTCGGACTCGGTCCGCAGGCCGCCGGTGATCACGAGGGTCACGTCGCCGCGGCGCCGTGCGTCGAGGTGACGGCGAGCCCGCGCCAGGGCGACCATCGTCGGCACCGAGATGTTGTCCTTGAAGATCTTCGGCGCCGCACCGGTCGCGCCGCCGCGGCCGTCGAGGATGATGTAGTCGGCGTCGCACTCGAGGGCGAAGTCGATGTCGTTCTCGATGTGCTGGGCGGAGATCTTAAAGCCGATCGGGATCCCCCCGGTCGCCTCGCGGACCTCGCCTGCGACCCGGCGGAAGTCGGCGACGCCCTTGAGGTCCGGGAAGGTCGCGGGCGAGATCGCGGCGGTGCCCGGCTCGAGCCCGCGGACCTCAGCGATCTTGCCGACGACCTTGTTGCCGGGGAGGTGGCCGCCGGTGCCGGTCTTCGCCCCCTGCCCGCCCTTAAAGTGGAACGCCTGGCAGCGCTTGACCTTGTCGAGCCCCCAGCCGAAGCGCGCCGACGCCAGCTCGTAGAAGTAGCGGCTGTTCGCCGCCTGCTCCTCCGGGAGCATCCCGCCCTCGCCGGAGCAGATCCCGGTGCCCGCCTGCTCTGCCCCGAGGGCCAGGGCTGTCTTGGCCTCTTCGCTGAGGGCGCCGAAGCTCATGTCGCTGACGAAGATCGGGATCTCGAGGCGGAGCGGCTTGGCGGCGCGCGGGCCGATGACCACGTCCGTGCCGACCGGAACGTCGTCGAGGAGCGGCTGCTTGGCGAGCTGACCGGTGATGATCTGGACGTCGGACCAGCGCGGGAGCTCGGTCAGCGGCACCCCCATCGCGCTCATCGCCCCGTGATGCCCGAGCTTGCTCAGGCCGTCGCGGGCGAGGGTCTGGATATAGCCGTTGTCCGGCTCCTCGGGCCCGCCGTGGTGGTCCGCGTAGAGGCCCAGGTAGGCGTCGCGATCGTAGGCCTGCGGGTGCTCGCGCTGCCACTCTTCGATCTCCGCCTCGTCGACGTAGACCGCGTCGTCGTCGGCGCTGATCTCGGCCTTGAAGCGGTGCAGCACCTCCTTGTTGTTGTAGGCGCTGACGCCGGTCGCGAGGCGGTAGTCCCAGCCGTGGACCCCGCAGATCAGGTCGTCCCCCTGAACTGTCCCATCCGCCATAAGAGCGCCGCGGTGGAGACAGCGGCCGTAGAGCACCGAGACTTGATCGTCAAAGCGGACCACGACGAGATCGACGTTGGCGACGAGGGCGTAGGCCGGGTCGCGGTCTCCGAGCTCGCTGAAGGTGGCGACTTTGACCCGACGGTCGGTGCGAATCTGAACTAGCGTCATCTGTGATCTCCCGCCGGCGGCTCGCTCGGCCCGCCCAGCCTAACAGCCTCTCGCGCCGCGATCGTCGGTCCTCTCGGCCTCGACAGCACGCCGCCGTACGGGCTCTACCGCAGGTTTTAGCGGAGCCAAGAGGGACAATGAGGGCAAGCGAGCGCGCGCGGGACTCCTGCCAGGGGGCTCCTCGCCAAGAGGCGCCCATGCGCCGAGGGTGGCCGCGCTCCATTCTCCAGCCGCGCGCGTGATATCGTCGTCCGGAGACCGATGGCGGTGACGACCATAAAATGTCCGAGCTGCGGCGCGGGCCTGAGCCCTCCGCCCGGACACACCTCCTTCTCCTGCGAGTACTGCGGGACCCACGTCAACGTCGCCTCCAAGCCCGCCCCCCCGCCAAGACCGGTGCAGGTCCACCGGGTCGCGCAGGGCGGGGCGTCGAGCGACCCCGGCGGGGCCAAGATCGTCAAGTGGATCCTGCTCGCGGTCTTCGGCTCGCTCTTCTTCGTCTTCGCGGGCGTGGGCTACACCGTCTACTCCTCGCTGAGCGGGGTGGCTGAGCGCGCGGAGGCGCTGGGGGCCGGGGCTGTGACGATCCCCGGCTTTGGAGGAGACTCCGCAGTGCCCGGCCTCGGCGCTCAGGAGTTCGTCCTCTGGGACGACGTCGGCGGCCTGCCCCTCCCCGTCAAGGTCGGCGACCAGCCGGCGTTCCTCGGCCGGATCCGGGTCATGCCGGCGGACGAGCTCTTCTTCGTCGCGGTCTCCAGCGGCGGGCAGGTGCTCTTCCGCAGCGGCCCCTACGGGACCTACAGCGACGGCTACCGGCACACCTTCGCGGCTGTCGCCGGCGATCGAGCCGCGATCTCCGACGCCCGCGCCAAGCTCCACCTCGTCGACACCGCAGATGGGGCGACGCTCACGAGCCTCGACCTCAGCGACCGGGTCAAGACGATCTGCGGCGCCGCGGAGGGCTCGACCTTCTGGATCGAGCAGGTCGACAAGCGAGAATTTCTGGTCGATGCGAAGAGCGGTGAGCTCCGCGAGGGCGAGCGCCCGGGCGACTGCCGCTCCGCCGAGCCGCGCTGGGATCTCATCCCCGACGGGTCGCAACGACGGCAGCTACGCCGGCTCGGCCGGACGATCGACGACTTCGAGGCGGAGCGCTTCATCGAGGACGGCGAGCGGACGATCGTCGCCGGGGTCCGCAAGCCCGGCACCAAGGTCCCGGTCGCGGTCGGACTCGCGGCGGACGGCTCGGTCGCCTGGCGCGTCGAGGTCCCCTCGATCGACCCGCTCCGCGCCCGCGAGGGCTCGAACACCCACGACGACGTCGGCGGCGGCCGCTACGTCACGGTCTACGGTGAGGGGAGCAAGGCCTGGCATGTGACGGCCTTCGACGCCGAGACCGGCGACCGGCTCTGGGATCAGACGCTGCGCTCGCTCTTCGCGGTCGACAACATCGACGGGGTGATCGTCACCGAGGACTATGTCCTGGTCGTCCGCACCTCCTCCCTCGAGGTGCTCGACCCGGCCACCGGCGCGCTGCGGGAGACCATCGGCCGCGAGACCTACCAGTAGCGCGACCGCGAGGGCGCCCCGGGCTTGCGCTCGCGGGGGCACCTCGGCTACGCCAGAGCAGGTAGCCCATGCCCAAGCACGCACCGCTCGCCGCTCTCGCCGCTCTCGCCTTCTCGCTCGCCTCCTTGAGCCTCGGCGGCTGCGGGATCTGGTCGGCCTGGGAGTGCGGCTATGGCGGGCCCGGCTGCGGTGAGCCCCGCCTCGCCGGCCTCTGCGAGGCGACCCTCGTCGCCGACGCGCCGGTCGAGGCGATGGTCGTCTATCACGACGACACGGGCTCCCACGAGGCGACCCTCCGCGACCTGCAAAGCGACACCCCAGAGCTCCTGCGTGCAGAGGCGGCGGAGGGGCCAGGCTCTCTCCTGCTGACCCCTCTCGCCGCGGGCGAGGTCACGCTCACCCTCGAGGTGGAGGGCTGGGAGGCCCCCCGCTCCTGGACCTTGACGATCGTCGACGCGCCCAGCCCCGCTGCGGACGATGAGCCCGACGGGGAAGACCCTGCCGAGAGCGCCTGTGAGCAGCTCGAGCTCGACCCGGATCCCGAGAGCGAAGACCCCTAGAAGGCTCTCCTAGTTCTCCCGGTGCTCCCGGCGCTAGAGGAACTCTCCGCCCCCTCCTGCGCCTGATACCATCCCTCCATGCGCCGCTCTCTGCTCCCGATCGCCGCCCTCGCCTTCGCCCTCGCGGGGTCGGCCTGCTCCAAAGAGGCCGACCCCGCCAAGGCGAGCCCCGAGGCTGACGAGGCGACGAAGAAGGCTGAGGCGACCCCCGCCGCAGATCCGGAGAAGCCGAGCGAGCCGGTCCAGGAGGCCGACCCGAACGAGGCCTGCCTGAAGATCCTCGTGGTCGCTCACGCCGAGCTCGAAGGGGACGAGAAGCCCGAGAACTCTGAAAAACTCCGGGACAAGCCCGCCGCCCTGGCCCACGCCAGGTCGCTCCTCGCCAAGCTCGGGGCGGGCGAGACCTTCGAGAGCCTCGTCCTCAGCGACTCCGACGATGAGCGGACCAAGGCCAAGCGAGGGGGCACCGGAACCTTCACCCGCGACGCCTGGCCCGAGCGCTACGAGCCGCTGAAGGAGCCGATCTTCGGCCTGCCGATCGCCGGCCGCACCGACGTGCTCGACACGCCGATCGGCTTCGTCATCGCCGAGCGTTGCGCGGTCGACAAGGTCCACACCCGCCACATCCTGATCCGCTACGCCGGGGCCAAGCGGGCCGACGACGACGTCAAGCGCAGCCGCGACGAGGCGAAGGCCGAGGCCGAGGCCCTGCGGGCGAAGATCGCCGGCGGCGAGGACTTCGCCGAGGTCGCCAAGGAGAAGGGGGAGGACGGGACCGCCGAGCGCGGCGGCGATCTGGGGCCGATCGGCCGCGGCATGTTCGCCTACGCCTACGAGGAGGCCGCCTGGTCGCTCAAGCCCGGAGAGCTCTCGCCCGTCGTCGAGACCGACTTCGGCTTCCACATCATCGAGCGGCTCGCCGACGGAGGGTCCGACGAGGCCGCTGCGGGCGAGGGCTGAGCCGCCGTCGATGCCAGCCCTCCACCTCCGCGCGGGCGGGCCCGCCGAGGGCCCCTCCCTCCCCCGCCTCGGACGAGGGCTCCTCCGGCTCCTCCGCGGGCTCGCGCTCCTCGTCCTCCTCTTCGTCGGCCTCGCCGCGACAGTCCCGCTCCTCCTGCCGATCCCGGCCCTGACGGGGAGCCAGAGCGCCGCGTCGATCGCCGCAGAAGATCCAAACGCGGGGCGCTTTGTCGACCTCGAGGGGCTCTCGATCTACGTCGAAGAGCGCGCCCCCGCGGCCGCCTCCGAGCTCCCGGCGATGCCCGGACGACGGCCGCCGCTCCTCCTCCTGCATGGTTTTCTGACCAGCACGCAGACCTGGCACAGGGTGCTCGATCCGCTCGCCCGGGGCGGTCGGGTCGTCGCCTTCGACCGCCCCGCGTTCGGCCTCTCCGCCCGCCCGCTCCCCGCCGCCGGCGATGATGACTTTGTCGAGGGCGAAGACCCCTACAGCCCCGAGGCCCAGGTCTCGCAGACCCTCGCGCTCCTGGACACGCTCGGGATCGACAGGACGATCCTCGTCGGCTCCTCGTCGGGCGGCGCCCTCGCCCTCCGCGTCGCCCTCGCCCGCCCCGCTCGGGTCCAGGCGCTCGTCCTCATCGCCCCGGCGCTGGCCAGCGGCGCCCCCCCACGCTGGCTGCGGGCCCTCCTCCACACCCCCCAGCTGCGGCGTATCGGTCCGCTCCTCACCCGCGGCGTCCGTGACCGGGTCGACGACTTCATCGCCGACGCGTGGCACGATCCGAGCCTCGTCGACCGGGCTCTCCGCGACGGCTATCGCCGAGGTCTCCGGGTCGACGACTGGGACCGCGGCCTGTGGCGCCACTCTCTCGCCTACCGCAGCGCCGACGATCTCCTCCCGCGCCTGGCGGAGCTCGAGCTCCCGGTCCTGGTGATCACCGGCGACGACGATCGGGTGGTCGACCCGGCCGCGAGCGAGCGCCTCCTCTCAGCCCTCTCCCGCGCCGACGCCGAGCTGGTGACGATCGGCGAGTGCGGTCACCTCCCGCAGGAGGAGTGTCCAGCGCAGACCCTGGCGGCGATCGAGGGCTTTGTCGACCGCCACGCCGGCGACGGCAGAGCCGAGGTCGGCAGAGCCCGCTGAGCCCTCCCTTCGCCTGATCGGGCGAGCGCCCACCGGGCCGCCCGCCCCCCAAGTGGTGGCGCCCCGCGGCGCCCCGCGCTAGGAGTAGCGCCGAGATGAGCGCCCACAACTTCACCCTCCCCGACATCGACGGCAACCAGATGAACCTCGCGGATCACCGCGGCGAGGTGCTCCTGATCGTCAACGTCGCCTCTCGCTGCGGCCTGACCCCGCACTACACCGGCCTCCAGGCGCTGCACGAGCGCCTCGCCTCGAAGGGTCTCGTCATCATCGGCGCCCCCTGCAACCAGTTCGGCGCGCAGGAGCCCGGCGACGCCGGCGAGATCAAGGAATTTTGCGGCGTCCGCTACGGGGTGACCTTCCCCCTCCTCGCCAAGCTCGAGGTCAACGGACCGGGCCGCTCCCCGCTCTACGCCTGGCTTTGCGACCAGGAGAGCAGCCCCGACGGAGCCGGCGACATCGCCTGGAACTTCGCCAAGTTCGTGATCGGCAAGGACGGGGCGCTGGTCGCCCGCTTCGCGCCGACGACCAAGCCCGACGATCCGGCCCTCATCGCCGCGATTGAGGGGGCTCTTTCCCGCTGAGGCCCCGACCGAGCTCTCCGGCCGAGCCCTCACTTCCCCGGGAGCCGGCCGCCGGGCTGTGCTAGCGTAGGCGCGCCGATGTCCGGCCGGGAGAGCGACACCGAGGCCGAGGAGAGCGCTCCGCTCGTCGATCCGACGCCGCGAGCGGGCGTAGCCCAGCGTAGCTCCGACGACGAGCCCTCCGAGCGGGAGAGCGAGCGCAAGCGCAGGAGCGCGAGCCTCGAGCGCACGGCCTGGAACGAGCGCAACTCGCTGGAGCGGACGCCGACCGCCGGCAGCCCAAACCTCTCGGAGACGATCGCCGCCTCCCTCGCGGACACCGGACCGAGCGCCGAGGAGGGGCTCGACAAGCGGCCGATGCACCCCCGACTCGGCCGCTACGTTCTCCTGGAGCCCCTCGGCGAGGGGGGCATGGGGATCGTCTACGCGGCCTACGATCCCGAGCTCGACCGCCGGGTCGCGATCAAGCTCATCCGCTCGAAGATCACCGACGAAGAGGCCCGCCTCCGCCTCCAGCGCGAGGCCCAGGCGATGGCCAAGCTCTCCCACGTCAACGTCGTCACGGTCTACGACGTCGGCAGCGTCGACAGCCAGATCTTCGTCGCGATGGAGCTCGTCCGCGGGCAGACCCTCGGCGACTGGATCCGCGGCGCAACGCGGGCCTGGCCCGAGGTGGTCGAGGTCTTCCTCGCCGCCGGCCGCGGGCTCGAGGCGGCCCATCGCGCGGGCCTCGTCCACCGCGACTTCAAGCCCGACAACGTCCTCATCGCCGACGATGGCTCGGTCAAGGTCACCGACTTCGGCCTCGCCCGGGTCGTCCGCCGCGGCCTCCCCGTCGACGAAGACCACCGGCGCTCGATCTCCGTCGGCGACGGCAGCACCCTCGACCTAGAGCTCACCCGCGACGGCGCGATCATGGGGACCCCCGCCTACATGGCCCCAGAGCAGCATCGCGGCGACGAGGTCGACGCCCGCAGCGATCAGTTCGCCCTCTGCGTCGCCCTCTACCAGGCGCTCTACGGCGCCCTCCCCTTCCCGACGACCAACCTCTTCGAGCTGGTCGACGCGGTCACCGAGGGGCGGATCAAGGAGCCGCCGAAGGGCACAGGCGTGCCGGCATGGTTGCAGCGGGCGGTCCTCCGCGGGCTCGAGCCCGACCCCGCCAAGCGCTGGCCGACGATCCAAGCGCTGCTCGCCGAGCTCGGCCGGGATCGACAACGGGCGCTGCGCTGGTGGGCCTTCGCCGGGATCGCGGGGCTCGCCGCGGGGCTCGGCCTGACCCTCGCGCTGACCGCCGGCGAGGAGCAGGAGCTGTGCACCGGCGGTCGCGAGCGGATGACGGGCGTCTGGGATCCGGAGGCCAGGGCCGCGGTCGACCGAGCGATCCGCAGCACCGGGCTCAGCTACGCGGAGGCCACCGCCGAGCGGGTCCAGCGTCTGCTCGATCGGCAGGCCGACGCCTGGGTTCAGGCCTACGGCGAGGCCTGCCTCGCCCACCACCGCAGCGAGCTCTCAGACGAGCTCTACGACCTCGAGCTCGGCTGCCTCTACCGTCGCGCGGACGATCTCGGGGCCCGCGTCGAGGTCCTCCGGGAGGCCGACGCCGAGGTCGTCGAGCGGGCGATCCTCGCGATCAGTGATCTCCCCTCCCTCGCGGCCTGCCACGATCCGCTGCGGCTTCGGGCCGAGCTCCAACCTCCCGAGGACCCGGGGACGGCGAGCGCCGTGCTCGCCCTCCGCAAGCGCCTCGACCGAGCGCGGGCCGAGGGCGCCGCCGGCCGCGGTCGCCTCGGCCTCCCCCTCGCGATCGGCGTCCTGGCCGAGGCTGAGCCCCTCGGTTACACCCCGCTCCTCGCCGAGGCCCACCTCAGCAAGGGCACGCTGCTGACCCTCACCGGCGACTACAGCGGCGCCCGAGCGGCCCTCTCCGACGCCTGGTGGAGCGCCCTCGCCGGCAAGCACGACGCCATCGCCAACGACGCCGCGATCCAGCTCCTCGAGATCGTCGGTCACCGCCTCGCCGAGCCCGCCGCGGGTCTCCAGTGGGGGCGCAACGCCGAGGCGCTCCTCGAGCGCCGCGGGGTCGAGGCCGACGAGCTCCGCGGCCCCTACCTCAGCAGCCTCGCCGCCGTGCTCAGCGGCAAGGGCGACTACGACGACGCGCTCGCGACCGTCGACCGCGCCCTCGACCAGGAGCGCGCGCGCCTCGGCGACGATCATCCGCGGCTCGCCGACCTCCTGATCCGGCGCGGCAACACCCTGCGCCGGCTCGGCCGCTACGACGACGCGACGGCGAGCCTCCGCGAGGCGATCGAGCTCCTCCGCGAGACCCTCAGCGGCGATCATCCGCGGGTCGCCCTCGCCCTCAACAGCCTCGGCGCTGCCCTCTCCGACAACCGCGACTTCGCCGGCTCCCAGCGAGCGCTCGAGGAGTCCTTGGCGATCCGCGAGCGGGCCCTCGGGCCCCACCACCCGGACGTCGCCGCCTCCGCGAACAACCTCGGGGTCGCGCTGATGGAGCAGGGCAAGCACGCCGAGGCCGAGCAGGCCTTCCAGCGCGCGATCTCGATCCGCGAGCGCAGCGCGAAGGACCCGCTTCTCAGCGACACCGTCGTCAACCTCGGCAACCTCTACCTCTTCCTCGGCCGCAGCGACGAGGCCCTCCTCGCCTACCGGCGCGCCCTCCTCAACGACCGCGAGATCTTCGGCGACGATCACCCCAACGTCGCCTTCTCGCGCAACAACGTCGGCACCGCCCTGTGGTTCACCGGCGACGCCGAGGCCGCGAAGCTCGAGCTCTCGGCGGCCCTGGAGCTCCTGCAGGATCGCCTCGGCGCCGACCACCCGATCCTCGCAGCGCCGCTCCTGGGGCTCGCCGAGCTCGCCCTCGATCGCGGCGAGCCGAAGGCCGCCCTCGCCCACCTAGAGGCAGCCGCTCCCCTGACCAAGAGCTGGTCGCCGGCCGAGCGCGCGCGGCTCCTCTTCGCCGAGGCCAGGGCTCGCTGGCTCCTGGGACAGGATCGCGAAAGCGCCCGCGCAGCGGCTGAGCGGGCGCTCGCGGAGGTCCAGGCGGGGGGCCTGCCCCAGGCCCCCTTCGCGGCTCGCTACCGCGAGTGGCTGGGCAGCATCGACCGCGGATGAGCGTCCGCCGGCCGCGGAGGCCAACGACCGAGGGCGACCGCCCCGGGCTCTCTCGCCCTGCAAGCGTCGGCCTTGGCGTCGGCCTTGGCGTCGGCCTTGGCTTCGGCGGGACGCCGCGGCGTGGGATCGACCGCAGGCCTCCGCGGGGCCAGGGGCGACCAGCGCTGGAGATCCCGCGGGACTTTCGCCCCCGACTGCTAGGATGTGGCGGATATGTATGACGTAGTTAGCACTGTCCTCCGCCGCTCCTTGATCGCGGCGCTCCTGGTCGGCGGGTTCGGTCTCACCTCCGGCTGCGAGGTGGAGACCGAAGAGATGGGCGCGGTCGAGCTGGTCGCGGTCGCGGGCGACGGCGAGACGTTCATCGCGATCGTCGCGGACGACGAGACCGTCGCCGTCTACACCTGCGACGGCACCGAGGAGGCGGTCAACACCTTCGAGTGGCTCGTCGGCGACAACGCAGGCGGGAGCTTCGACATCAGCAGCCCAGACGCCGCGATCGTCGGCGCCTTCACCGACGATGGCAGCGCCAGCGGCACCCTGACGATCGACGCGGTCGACTACGCCTTCACGGCGACGCCGGCCAGCGGTGACGAGGGCATGTACTACACCGACGACGGCGACTACTACGGAGGGTGGGTCGTGATCGGCGACAGCGTCCGCGGTGCCGTCATCAACCGCCTCCAGACCGGGGCGATCGCGGTCGGGGTGAGCTTCTCCCCCTCGGTCGGCAGCGTCGAAGTCGACGGGGTCACGCTGACCCCGACCAAGCAGACCGTGCTCGACTACCAGTAGCCGGAGCCCGCCGCTCCGGCCCGCGACCGCTAGCGCAGACGGAGCTCGCCGACGCCGGCGCCGACGGCCGGTCGCCTGCTCCGAGGCGATGCTCGGCGAGATCGCTAGCGGACCCGATAGGCCTCGACCCCGAAGATCCGGACAGGGTGGCTCCCCTCGCAGGAGTAGCTCACCGTCAGCCGCCCGCCGACCCCGAGCTCCGCCAAGAGCAGCACCTTGTCGCCGATGATCTGGAGGTCTTGCGTCATCCGCAGGTCGGCGTTCTCGAGGACGCTCGCCCGCAGGGTCCGCTGTCGGGTCTCGACCCGGGCGATGAAGAGATAGGTCCCGCTCGCCCCCTCACAGCCGAAGCCCGCCGACGCGCCGACCCGCTGGAGGAGGATGAACGAGGCGCCGCTTCGCGGAGCGCGGTGGACGTGGGTCCCCTCGCTGCCGGTCCACACCTCGCCGCCGAAGCTGTCGAGGCTTATCCAGATCGAGTCGCCGGGGTAGTTGATCTTCGCTGTCGGCCGCGGCAGCGGGATCTTCGACTCTTCGAGGTTGAGGATGTCGGCGACGTGGCGGCGAAACTCGCGGCGCTCCTCCTCGCGGAACTCGGTCTTGGTCGCCCGCGAGACCGACCGCGCCTCGAACTCCGCGAGGCGCCTGGCGAGCGCGGCCTCTGCGACCGCAGAGACCTCGACGTCCCGGTTGAGGCTCAACGGGTTGAGCGTCGGCATGGTCAACGTCGGTCCGTCGATCATGCCCGCGAAAGAAGGTTGACTGGGCGGCTTGCTCGGCATCACGGCTCATCGCCGCGGCGGCGGCGTCTGCCAATCATAGCCGGCGTGACCGCGAAGGGCCGCCCTCGCCCGCTCCCTCGCCTGCGCGATCGCGACCACCTCTGCTCGCCGACCGGGCCAGCGCTAGCCAAACAGGCCAGCGCTAGCAAACCGGGCCAGCGCTAGCAAACCGGGGATGTCCGCCCCCGCACAGGCCGACACGAGCTCGCGGCTCAGGCCGGCAGACGAGCGCGCAACCAGGCGCCGACCACCCCGAGCTCGGCCGGCGAGACCTCGTGACCGATCGGGTACTCATGCCAGTCGAGGGCGCGCGGCGTGGCCCCCCGGTCGTCATCGAGCGCCGCGATCCGGTCGTGGGCCTCCCTCCCGGCGAAGGTCGGCACGAGGTCGTCAAAGGTCCCGTGGGCCAGGAGCGCAGGGGTCTGGCCGTTGGCCTCCGCGACCTCGACCGGGAGCCTGTCGGGGAGGAGCATATAGGCGCTGAGGGCGACCAGCCCGGCGAGCTGCCGAGGATAGCGCAGGCCGGTGTAGAGGGTCATCGCCCCGCCCTGGGAGAAGCCGCCGAGGACGATCCGCTCGCTGCTCACGCCGCGCTCGACCTCGCGCTCGATCAGGGCGGAGATCATCGCCGCCGAGCTCAGGATCTGCGCCGGGTCCTCGCGATCGGGGCGGCGGTCCAGGCTGCGGATGTCGTACCAGGCGCGCATCACCCAGCCGTTGTTGATCGTCACCGGGATCTCCGGCGCGTGGGGGAAGACGAAGCGCGCGTGCGGGAGCTGGAGGAGCGGGACGATCGGCTCGAAGTCATGACCGTCAGCGCCGAGTCCGTGGAGCCAGATCACGCTGGCGCTCGCCGTCCCGCTCTGGGGCTCGACCTCGACGGTGGGCAGTATTCCGCTCATGGTCGCCTTCTTGCCACGGCGTCGACGACCGCGGCAAGCGGAGACGACGGTGCTTGACCCGCGCTCGGGCGTCGTGCGAGTGCTCTGGCCATGTCCCTCTACGAAGCGTGCATCCCCCAGATGAGCAAGATGCTCGAGAACCTGAGCGCCTGGCTCGACAAGGCGGCGGCCTCCGCCGAGGCCCGGGGCTTCGAGCCTGAGGTTCTCCTCAACGCTCGTCTCGCCCCCGATCAGTTCAACCTCACCCGCCAGATCCAGGCCGCCGCCGACACCGCGAAGTTCGCCGGCGCCCGTCTCAGCGGCAAGGAGGCGCCGAGCCACCCCGACACGGAGACCACGCTGGACGAGCTCCGCGCGCGCCTCAAGGCGAGCGTCGAGTTCCTCCGCGGGCTGACGGCCGAGGACTTCAAGGGCGCCGCCGACCGCGAGATCGTCCTCCCCTTCCTCCCCGACATGGGCACCCGCGGCGCCGACTACTTCAACGAGTTCGTCCTCCCGAACTTCTACTTCCACGCCACCACCGCCTACGCGATCCTCCGCCACAACGGCGTGGATGTCGGCAAGCGCGACTTCATCGGCGGGATGAAGCTCTTCCCCAAGAGCGCGCCGGCGAGCTGAGTCGGCCGCCGGGTCGCTCTCCTCTGCGACCGTCGCGACCGTCGCGAAGGTCCGCTCCCGCGCCGCGATCGTCGGCGCGGGCCGCTCTGTGCAGCCCGCTTGAGCGGCGACGCGAGGAGCCGTACGACCCCGCTCGATCGCCCGAGATCCCAGCGGCGGGGCGGCCGTCGTCAACATCCTCCTGGCCTAGCTCTCCGCTTGTCGGGGATACTCAGGGGCATGTCGACCTGTCTCCGCGCTGCATGGCTCACCTCGTCGCTCGCGACGATCGCTCTCCTTACGCTGGGGAGCGGCTGCATCGTCGGCTTCAAGGTCGAGTCGGACACCGCCGGGGAGATGCCCGACAAGAACTCGAGCGATGACCAGACCGCGAGCGGCACCTCCTCGGGCTCCGCCAGCGACGGAACGACCAGCGGTAGCGACTCCGGGGGCGACTCCGACTCGGCCTCGACCTCCGGCTCGACGACCACCACGTCGACCACGACCACCACGTCGACCACGACCACCACGTCGACCACGATCGGCGAGAGCACCGGAGAGACCACCGGCGGCGGCGCTGTCGGGGAGTGCATCGTCGACGCCGACTGCCAGCTCTTCTCCGACTGCTGCTCCTGCCAGGCGACGCCGGTCGGCGAAGAGCCCGACAAGTGCGACCAGGTCTGCGACGAGACCCGCTGCGACCTCCTCGGCATCGACACCGCGGTCTGCTCCTTCGGCACCTGCACCACCTCGCGGGTCAAATGCGACGACTCCGGGGTCGTCTGCAACATGCCGCCGCCGGCCTGTCCGGCAGGCCTCCTGCCACAGGTCAACGACGCCGGCGACTGCTGGACCGGCGAGTGTGTCCGCGGGATCCAGTGCGAGTCCGTGCCGAGCTGCGACGCCTGCCCCGGCAACGGCTGGACCTGCGTCTCCTACGTCGCCCTCCTCAGCACCCATCGCTGCGAGCCCCTCCCCCCGGCCTGCGAGGGCACGCCGAGCTGTGAGTGCGCCGCCGATGCCTACTGCGACCCAGACGACTTCAGCATCTGCGAGGCTGAGAACGACGGGATCCAGTGCATCTGCCCGAACTGCTGAATTTCAGCCTGTAGCGGCCGCTCTACCGCCCTCCGAGGGCTCGCTCGACCCCCACCCTCGGCGATGAGTTCATCTCTCGCCGCGCGGGCGGAGGTGCACCGAAGCTGTCGCCCCCGGTCGCTCCTCGTCGCCGGCGTCCCCAGGAAAGAGCGCCTGGTGGCCGTAGCGGCTGCGGACCGCCGACATCACGGCCTGCAGCGCGACCCCCTTGCCGCCGAGCAGATCGAGCTGCTCGGGGCCCCGGTCGAGCTCGCCGACGCCGACCCCGGTCAGACGAAAACGTCGCCCGTCGAGCTCCACCGTCCGCAGGAGCTTGCGCACCGCCGTGAAGATCACCTTGCCCTCCGCGCTCGCCTGCTCGAGCGTGAGCTGCCGCGTCTCGGTGCGAAAGCTGCGGTCCCGGATCTTGAGCTGGACCCGCCGCCCGCGGACCCCGGCCGCCACCAGCCTGTCCGCGACCCGGGTCGCCTGGCGGAGGAGCTCGCGGAGGATCGCCGGCTCCCCCTCGACGTCGACCTCGTAGGTGTCCTCATGGCTCATCGACTTGGCCTCGCGGGCGGCCAGGACCTCGCGCTCGTCGATCGCCAAGGCGAGGCGGTGGAGGTGGACCCCGTGATCCCCGAGCAGCGCCTCCGGCCCGGCCTGCGCGAGATCACCGATCGTCCGGATCCCACGGGCGTTTAGCCGCTCCTGGGCCTTCGGTCCGACGCCCCAGAGCTTGGCGATGGGCAGGGGCTCGAGAAAGGCCCGCTCCCCCCCGGGCTCGACCAGCGTGATCCCCCGGGGCTTGTCGAGGGCGCTGGCGATCTTGGCCGTGAGCTTGTTGCCGGCGACGCCGATCGAGCAGGTGAGCCGCGTCTCCTCGTAGACCGCGTCGCGGATCGCCCGCGCGGCCGCCCGTGGCTCGCCGAAGAGGCGCTCAGCGCCGCTGAGGTCGAGGAAGGCCTCGTCGATCGAGAGCCCCTCGACGAGCGGCGAGAAGCGGTCAAAGACCGCGAAAATCTGGCGCGAGACCGCGCTGTAGAGGCTGTGCCGCGGCGGGAGGATCACCGCCTGCGGACAGCGACGACGGGCGATCACCGTCGGCTGCGCCGAGTGACAGCCGTAGCGCCGGGCCTCGTAGGAGGCCGCCGCGATCACGCCCCGGGGACCGTCTCCCCCGACCAGGACCGGCGCCCCCGCGAGCTCCGGCCGCTCGCGGATCTCCACCGACGCGAAGAAGGCGTCCATGTCGACGTGGAGGATCACCCGCTGCCGCGAAACCATAGCTGGCGGAGCATAGCGCCGATGACGGAGCGCGCCGATCCTCCTCCGTGGTAGAAACGAGGCTCCGTGACCCTACGCCCGCCGACCGACCCTCGCTCCCCGCGGCAGACGCCCCGCGGACGGCTCTGCGCGCCGTAAGGAGGGCCCATGTACGGCCAGCTGAGCGCGACCCTAGAGGACCTGCGGATGGCGAGACGGCGGGTCATCCTCGCCGCGACGGTCTCCTTCGCCGTCATCAGCCTGGGCTCTCTCGGCTACTACTACCTGGGCTATCGCCACGAGCCCGGCCTGTGGAGCGTCGCTGACTGCATCTACATGACGGCCATCACCGTCACCACCGTAGGCTTCGGCGAGGTCATCGAGGTCGCCGACGTCCCCGGCGGCCGGATCTGGACGATGATCTTGCTCCTCTTCGGGATCTCGGCGAACCTCTTCGTCGTCTCGTCGATCACGTCGTTCTTCGTCGAGGGGGACTTCGGCCAGATCCGAGCGTACCGCAGCAACCAACGCCGCATGAAGCAGCTCTCGAACCACTACATCGTCTGCGGCTGCGGCTCGACCGGCTCCCACGTGATCGAGGAGCTGCTCGCGATCGGCGAGACCGTCGTCGCGATCGACCACTCCGAGCACGCGCTCGCCCACTTCGAGGGCTCCAGCGTGCTCCCGATCAAGGGCGACGCGACCGAGGACGAGATCTTGGAGCTCGCCCGGATCCACGAGGCGAAGGGGATCGTCGCCACCCTCGACGACGACAAGAGCAACATGTTCGTCGTCGTCAGCGCCCGCCAGCACAACGCCAAGGCGCGGATCGTCGCCAAGGCCGTCTACATGTCAGCGATCCAGAAGCTCGAGCGCGCCGGCGCCGACTCAGTCGTCTCCCCCAACCGGATCGGCGGGATCCGGATCGCCTCCGAGCTCCTCCGCCCCCACGTCGTCAAGTTCCTCGACGACATGCTCCGCGACCGCAACGTCGGCCTGCGGATCGAAGAGGCCGAGATCTTCGCCCAAGGGGCGCTCCACGGCCGCACCCTCGCCGGCGCTGACGTCCGCGCGGCGACCGGCTCGCTGGTCCTCGCGATCCGCCTCTCCGACGGCACGATCGAGCACGCGCCGAAGGGGGACATGATCCTCGAGACGGGCTACACCCTGATCGCGATCGGCTCCGACGAGCAGATAGGCAAGCTGCGCAAGCTCGCCGGCGACGGCCGCAGCAAGCGGTAGCCGGGCTCAGAGCAGAGCCGCCCCCCCGCGGACCGTCCGCAGGACCGTCCACAAGGTCCGTCCACAAGGTCCGTCCACAAGGCCCGTCCACAGGGCCCGTCCGCAGGGCCATCCACAAGGTCCGTCCGCCGGGGTCGGCTAACGGCCCCGAAGGCGCAGCCAGTCGTCGAGCGAGTTCATCCGCAGGTAGCGGTTGGTCTTGCGCTGGTCGCCGAGCGAGCTCTCCTTGGTCGGCCCGTAGTCGTGACCGGGGAGGAGGATGATGTCGTCGGTGAGCTTGGCGAGGGTCCCGGTCAGGGTCTCGTACATCTGCTCGGGGCTGCTGCCCGGCAGATCGACGCGGCCGCAGCCGTCGACGAAGAGGGTGTCGCCGGCGACCAGCTTCTTGTCGACGAGGAAGCAGAGCGAGCCCGGGGTGTGCCCCGGGGTGTGGATGAGCTCGACCTTCACGTCGCCGAGCTGGACCGCATCACCGCTGTCGTGGCGGACAAGATCGCCCTCTCCTACGCCGGTCACCTTCTTCAACCCGTCGGCCTCGATCTTATGGACGTGGATCTTGCCGTCGACCCGACCGAGCAGCTCGCAGATCCCCCCGGGGACCTGAAACCCCATCATCGAGCCGCCGCAGTGGTCAGGATGGTAGTGGGTCACAAGCGCCCCCGTGACCCTCATGCCGTCCGCCTCGGCGATCTCGAGGAGCGCGTCCGTGTCCCACGCGGGATCGACCACGAGACACTCGCGGGTCCGCTTGGAGCCGATAAAGTAGACAAAATTGGCCATCGGCCCGATCAGGACCTGACGAATGTAGAGATCGGGGTTCGCTCCCATGTCCCCGACGATCCGCGCTCCTCTTCGCGCCGTCAAGGCGGACGATCGAGCGCCTCAACCCCTCAGCCCCATACGAACGCTGGCCAACCCTCCCCCTTCCCCAGTACATAACTATGGGGAATGAGCGTCGAGGATGATACGGGCGGGGCGGCGGACACCGACACCCGCCTTCAGGAGCTGACGCGGCTCGCCGCCCTCCGCACGAAGAGCGCCCGGTCCACCGCCCTCTACGCCGTCCTCCTCAGCGTCCTCGTCATCGGGAGCATGCTCTTCCGCTACTTCACCGAGGGCGGCTTCAATTTCGTCTTCATCTCGGCCGTCTGGTTGATCTGCGACGCCCTCTGGCTCGCGGCCCTCGCCGTCCTCCGCGACCAGCGGATCGAGCTCGCGACCAACCTGATCCTCGTCGCGGTCGCGATCCTGGTGACGATCAGCTCCTTCTTCGACGACACGATCCTCTCGCTCCTCGCCGCCCTCCTCGGCTTCCCGGTTCTCCTGGTCACCGCCCTCGCCCTCGCCCGCCCGGAGACCCTCCGCGGCTGGTCGCGGGCGATCCCGCCGCTCTTCGTCGTCTCCGTCCTGAGCCGCCAGCTCCTAAACCCCCACCCCGCCCTCGAAGATCCGATCAACCTGGTCCTCGTCCTGCTCTTCGGCGCGGCGGCCCACGCGACGATCGGCGGCCTCGCGGTCGGCATCCTCGAGGCGAAGAAGCGAGCGCTGGCCACCAGCGAGGAGATCCGCAGGGCCCTCGCCAGCGCCAACGCCGAGCTCTCCGAGGCCCGCGACGAGGCCCTGGCCGCGAGCCACGCCAAGAGCGCCTTCCTGGCGACGATGAGCCACGAGCTGAGAACCCCGCTCAACGCGATCATCGGCTACTCCGAGCTCATCGGCGAGGAGTACGAGTCGCTGCCGCTGACCGCTGACGTCGACCGGATCCTCGACGCCTCCCACCACCTCCTGGAGCTGATCAACGGCGTCCTCGATCTGTCGAAGATCGAGGCCGGGCGGATGGACGTCTACTACGAGACGATCACCGTCGGCGCCCTCATCCGCAGCATCACCGACACCGTCCGGCCGACGATCGAGCGCAACAAGAACCGCCTCGTGCTCAACCTCGGCAGGTCGCTCGGGACGATCGACAGCGACCTGACCAAGCTCCGGCAGATCCTGCTCAACCTGACGAGCAACGCCGCCAAGTTCACCGAGTCGGGGACGGTCGAGCTCGTCGCCGTCGAGGCCCGCGACGCAGAGGGCCGCAGCGGCCTCGAGATCACCGTCCGCGACACGGGGATCGGCATCCCCCAAGAGCACCTCGAGTCGATCTTCGACCCCTTCACCCAGGCCGACGCGTCGACCACCCGCCGCTTCGGCGGCACCGGCCTCGGGCTCGCGATCACCCGCCGCTTCGCCGAGATGCTCGGCGGCAGCATCGACGTCACCAGCACCGTCGGCGCCGGCTCCTGCTTTCGCCTGTGGCTGCCGCGTCGGGCCCCGGGCGCCCCCGCGAAGGCGCGGCGCGACGGCTCCTCCGCCTGGCGCCTCGCCCAGCTCGAGGCCGACTCGGCGAGCATGTCGATGTCGATGTCGGTCGGTCCGGTGACCGGCGCCCACGTCCTCGTCATCGACGACAACCCCGACGTCCACCAGCGCCTGCGCAGGCTCCTGGTCAAGGAGGGCTTCAGGGTGAGCATCGCCGCCTCGGGGGCCGAGGCCCTGGCGCTCGCCCGCCGAGATCCGCCCGATCTCGTGACGATCGACATCCTCAAGCGCAGCGCCGACTCCTGGGAGGTGCTCTGCGAGATCAAGGGCAACCGCGAGCTCGCCGACGTCCCGGTCCAGACGATCTCCTACGCCGCGCCGGGGACCGAGCGGCCGCCGATGACCCTCGGCGTCGTCGACTTCATCAGCGTCCCCGCCGAGCCCGAGCTCCTCGGGCCGACCATCCGCCGCTACCGCAGGGATGACCTCGCGCGCGCCCGCGGCCGCCTCCTGATCGTCGACGATGACGACGCGATCCGCGACCAGCTCGGCGAGTCGATCGACGCCGAGGAGTGGGAGATCTCGACCGCCAGCGGCGGCGGAGAGGCGATAGAGGCCCTACGCTCCGCGCCCCCAGACCTCATCCTCCTCGACCTGATGATGCCCGTCGTCGACGGCTTCGCGGTGCTCGAGGTGCTCGCCGCCCTGCCCGAGCTTCGCGACATCCCGGTGCTCATCCTCATCCCTCGGGTCCTGACGATCGCCGAGCTCTACGTCCTGATCGAGCGCTCACGGATCCACCTCAGCGGTCATCAAGTGGACGGCGAGGCGGCGCTCCGGGCCGCGCTCGGCCGGGTCCGCGACGCCGACCCGCGAGAGGACTCCGCACTCCTCCGCGGGGCCGCGCTCGCCGGGGACTAGCGGGGCTTCCGAGCCCGCCTCGGTCCTCAGAACACCGATCGTTCCCTCTACGGCCGATCGTTCGATCGTTCGATCGTTCGATCGTTCGGCCGTTCGTTCGGCCGTTCGTTCGGCCGACCGCGTCGACGCGATTGGATGAAATCGAGCGCCTAGCGTTACGGTCCGTCTATGCAAGGTCGTCATCCTGTCGCGGAGCTCGCGAGCATCACCGTGGCCACGCTCCTCCTCGCGCTGAGCCCCGCCCAGGCGGAGGCGAGCGGTGAGAAGATCGACGGCTACCCGAACTGGGCCGAGCGCGTGCAGCTCGAGCTGACCAACCGCGCCCGCGTCGATCCCCAGCTCGAGATGGAGCTGTGCGGCGACAACTGCACCGAAGCCGCCTGCTACAGCGTCAAGACGCCGCTCTATCTCAACCGCGACAACAGCCGAGCCGCCCGCTTTCACGGCGCGAACATGAAGAAGATGGGCTTCTTCGGGCACAGCTCCAAGTGCACCCTCAAGCCCGACATCGCCGACCTCTGGGACAACGGCTGCGACGGATCGGCCGAGTGCTCCTGTACCGGGGGACAGGCGTCCTGCAACCCCACCTGCAACACCGCCCAGAGCCGCGTCGGCCTCTTCGGCAGCAACTACTTCGGCGAGATCATCGCCGGCGGCTCATCGCCGAACCAGGCCTTCTACCTCTGGCTCTACGAGTCCGCCGGGGGCAACGACGCCTGCATGTTCACCCAGGACAACGGCCACCGCTGGCTCCTCTTGACCGCGGGCTCCGGCGTCGGCTTCGGCGCTCAGGACTACTTCGTCGGCGACTTCGGCGGCGCCGACCCGGACGAGAAGGGGAAGATCGCCTCCGGGGCCCACTGGCCCCGCGGCGGCAACAACGTCGAGGCCTGGGCCAACTGGTACGACCAAGGCGGCGGCCCGACCAAGGCGCTCATCAACCTCGACGGCGCCTGCTCGCCGATGTCCTTAGAGCGCGGGAGCGCCGACAACGGCGCCTACTTCGCCCAGCTCAGCGATCTCGGCCAGGGCTGCCACCGCTACTACTTTGTCTTTGAGGACAGCCAGGGCGAGACCGTCACCTACCCGAGCGCGGGCTCCCTCGGGATCGGTCAAGCGGGCGCCTGCGACGACTGGACCGAGGATCGCCCGGCCCTCGGCGAAGGCTGCGACTGCGCCCCCCAATGCGGCGACAAGGAGTGCGGCGACGACGGTTGCGGCGGCTCCTGTGGCGAGTGCGTCGCTCCGGAGAGCTGCGAGGGATCGGTCTGTGTCTGCGTCCCCGCCTGCGAAGGCAAGGAGTGCGGCGACGACTCCTGCGGCGGATCCTGTGGGCCCTGCGGCGTCGACCAGACCTGCGAGGCCGGCCTCTGCGTCGGCGAGGGCGACACCGGCGGAATGTGTGCTCCGCAATGCGACGGGAAGGAGTGCGGTGATGACTCCTGCGGCGGATCCTGCGGTGAATGTGGCGGCGATCGGAGCTGCCAAGGGGGGTCCTGTGTCAGCGGTGAGGGGAGCAGCGGGAGCGGCGAGACCAGCGCGGGATCGGGCGCGGGATCGGACGCGGGATCGGACGCTGGATCGGAGAGCGACGGCGGCTCCGCGACGGCGAGCGACGGCGCCCCTACCGAGGGCAGCGCGAGCGGTGGTCAGGCCCTCCCGAACGGCTACGGCGACGGACCCGAGGACGACTCCTGCGCCTGCCGCAGCGGGAACGATGATCCGTCGCTCGCCGCCGGCCCGGCGCTCCTCCTCCTCCTCGCCCGTCGACGTCGTCGCCGCCGCGCCTGACCTGTCCCTCACGCCCGGCGCAGATGTCCGCGCGCGCGTTCATCGCAGAGGACTCCATCGCAAGAGGTCATCGCACGCCGACCACAGCGTGGTAGCTTTGCCCCCGCTCTCACGGTCAACCGTGAGCGGAGGTGAACATGAGCCTGAATGTGACAACCCTCGCGCAGCTCCTACACAAGCGCGCGGAGCAGAGTCCAAATGACATCGCAGTGCGGGTCAAGGACGGCGCCGAGTGGGCCGATCGGACCTGGAAACAGATCGCAGATCGTGCGGACACCATCGCCGCCGGCATCCTCACAGCCGTCGAGCTGGCCGACAACGACGTCATCGGCCTCCTCGGCCAGACCAGCGAAGAGTGGCTGACCTGCGACTTCGCCGGCCTCTCGGTCGGTCTCCAGACGGTCCCGATCTACGCCTCGCTGCACGCAGAGGAGGTCGGCTACGCCCACACCGACACCGCGATCAAGATGGTGATCATCGACGACGCGGCCCAGCTCGCCAAGATCCGGGCGATGCGCGACGGCTTCGTCTTCTTCAACAAGGAGTACAAGCCCGAGCAGATCCCGCTCAAGCACGTGGTCGTCATCGATCCGACCGGGATCGAGCCGGCGGACGACTGGGAGAGCCTCGCCGACCTCGAGATCCGCGGCGCCGCCAAGCTCGAGGAGATGCGCCCGGAGATGCTCCGTCGGCGCGAGGCGGCGACGCCCCACCAGACCGCCACATACACCTACACGTCGGGGACCACGGGCCCGCAGAAGGCCGTGATCCAGACCCACGACAACCACCTGGCGATGGCCCGGGCGGTCGACGCCGCCGACGTGATGACCGACGGGATGAAGGCCGGCGGGCTCTTCCTCTTCCTCCCGCTCGCCCACTCCTTCGGCCGGCTGATCCAGTTCAGCGCCCCCTACAAGAACATCCCGCTGGTGATCTCGTCGGTGCCGACCCTCGCCGACGACGCCCGCTCGTCGATGCCCGGGATGTTCCCGGCGGCGCCCCGGGTCTACGAGAAGATGAAGTCGAAGATCGAGGGGGCCGTCGCCGGCGCCCCTGCGACCAAGCAGATGCTCTTCAAGTGGGCGATAAACACCGGCAAGCAGACGATCCCGTACACGACGACCGGTCGGCCGCTGCCCTTCCTCCTCGGCCTGACCTACGGCCTCGCCGACAAGCTGGTCCTGTCGAAGCTCCGCGCCCGCCTCGGCCTCGCCCGGGCGCAAGTGCTCCTCTCCGGCTCGGCCCCGCTCGACTCCGAGGTCCACGCCTTCTTCCTCGCCTGCGGCCTCACGCTCCTCGAGGCCTACGGCCTCACCGAGACCTGCCCCGGCCTCACCGCCAACCGCCCCGGCAAGATCAAGGTCGGCACCGTCGGCCCGCCGCTCCCCGGCGTCGAGATCAAGATCGCCGAAGACGGCGAGATCCTCGCCAAGGGCCCGAACATCACCCAGGGCTACCTCAACCGCCCCGAGGCGACCGCCGAGGCCTTCAACGAGGAGGGCTGGTTTTGCACCGGTGACCTCGGCGCGATCGACCCTGACGGCTTTGTCCGGATCACCGGGCGCAAGAAGGAGCTGATCAAGACCTCAGGCGGCAAGTACGTCGCGCCGACCAAGATCGAGGGGCAGATCAAGCTCCTGCCGATCATCCAAGAGGCCGTGGTCGTCGGCGATCGTCGCAACTACTGCGTCGCCCTGATCGCGATCGACGCGGAGGAGCTCGCGGAGTGGGCGAAGCAGATCGGCATCCCCGCGGACCAGGACAACGAGCGGGTCCGCGAGTCGATCGAGACCCACATCGCCAAGGTCAACGAGGGCCTCGCCAGCTTTGAGGACATCAAGTACTGGCGCCTGATCCCCGAGGCGATGTCGGTCGACAACGGCCTGCTCACCGCCTCGCTCAAGGTCAAGCGGAAGATCGTCGAGGAGCGCTACGCGGAGCTCATCGACAGCATGTACGCCACAGCGAAGCGCTGAGCCTGCGCTCCTCAGAGCGTCATGACGGGGCGCGCGACCCATCGGTCGCGCGCCTCTTCGCGTTCTCGCCCCCGCGTTCTCCGTTCCCCCCTGTTCTCTCCCCGGGTTGTTCTTCCCGGGTTTTTCTTCCCGGGCTTTTCTTCCCGGGTTCTCTCCCCGGGTTGTTCTTCCCGGGTTTTTCTTCCCGGGTTCTCTCCCCGCGTTCTCTCCCCGGGTTTTTCTTCCCGGGCTCTCTCCCCGGTTCTCCCTCGTTCTCCCCGTTCTCCCCGCAACATGCTCCGGCCCCGCCCCCGCCCGCCGTGGCTCGCTTTGCGCCCGCCGCGTTCTCCCGCCGTGGCCCGCTTCGCGCCCTCCCTCCGCGCCGAGATCGACGGTTCCGGGCCAATGCGCGCGAGGCCCGAGTCGCGTGCGGGAGGACTCAGCCGCGTTCGCCAGCGCCGGTCCTCCCAGACCGGCGCGAGCCAGGCGATGGCACCGCTCGTCGTGTACGATGGATCCATGCTCCACCGCCTCGCTACCCCTCTCGGCGCCGCGCTGCTCGTCGGCGGACTGCTGGGCGCGCCCGGGCTGGCGAGCGCAGGGTCCCCGACCGACGTCGAGCTCCGCGCCGCCGCGCCGCCGACGGACGGCCTCTACCGCGGCCACGGCTGGTACGACGCCAAGGTGCGGATCCCCGAGCCGCCGCTCGCCCTCGCCCTCGTGATCATCGGCGCTGCGGCGATGCGCATCCGCGACCGACGGCAGCGTCGCCTCGCGCGCTGACGACACCCAGGCCCGCTCGCCCGACGAAAGCCGAGGCGACCCCGTCGCCTTGCGGCCCTGGGCGGCGAGCGAGAGAGAGAGAACACGGGACCCTCGCCCGGGCCTCCTCGACCTCACGCGGACCTGGGCCTGGCGACGCAGCCGCCTGGTAGAATCGCGAAGCTCAACGCCCATGCCCGCGCTCGAACTCCCCGACGCCACGATCGTCTACAGGACCGCCGGCACCCGCGGTCCGCGGGTGCTCCTCGTCCAGGGCGTCGGCTCGGTCGGCGAGGGCTGGCGGCCGCAGATCGAGGCTCTGCGCGCCGATCATCAGCTCGTCTGGTTTGACAACCGCGGCGTCGGCGAGAGCAGCGACTCGGGCGATCCGCTGACGATGGAGCAGATGGGCGCCGACTGTGTCGCGCTCCTCGATCACCTCGGCTGGGAGCGGGCCCACATCGCCGGACACTCGATGGGCGGGATGATCGTCCAGGAGGCCGCCGCGCTGGCCCCCGAGCGGTTCATCAGCCTCTCTCTGCTGTCGACGGCGCGCCGCGGTCGACAGGTGCTGGCCCTCCCCCCGCGGGCGCTCTGGCCTGCGCTGATGATGCGCTTTGGCGGGGACGAACGACGTTGGCGACACTTCACCGCCCTCGCGTTCCCCCCGGAGTTCCTCCGCGAGATCGGCAAAGACAGGGCCGTCGAGCTCCTCCGCGGCGCCTTCGTCGAGAACTTCGTGCGGATGCCCCTCTGCGTCCGCCGGCAGATGGCGGCGATGTGGCGCCACCGGGGCGCCGATCTCGACAGAGCCCGGTCGATCCCGACGCTGATCATCACCGGCTCGCACGACCTTACCGTCAACACGCGCTTCAGCGACGAGCTCCGGGCCGCCCTCCCCGCGGCTCGCCTCGAGCGCTTCACCGACGCGGCCCATGCCCTGCCGTTGCAATACCCGGCCGCGGTCAGCCGACTCCTGCGTCAGCACTTCGCCGACGCCTAAACCCCAGCCCTCGACCGGACGAACGCCGCGCTCCCGCGTGGCCTTCCCTGCGCCTGAGGGGGCGCCGCTGGGCCTCTTCGCATCGCCCCGAACGCCCGACCGGCGACAAGGATCGACGTCGCATCTTGCGCACTCCTCAGGAGTCCCTCGAGATCGTCGGAGCTCCAGAAAAGAACGACGAAAGACGACAGCGATAACGGCGGCGAAGCGATGGGGAGAGGACCGGGGTTGAGCGCTCACCTCGTGACTCGCGAGGGGCGGAACTTGGGGGCTGTCGGCGGGCTGGCGAGGGGCGACGAGGGCAAGCGAGAGCGCGCGGGACTTTTGCCACGGGCTGCTAGGGGCCGGACCAGACGAAGGCTTCGATCTTCTCAAAGCTGAAGCCGAACATCGCCACGGCGCTGTCCCGCTCGCTCGCGCTGGTCGTGTAAAAATGGGCGCCGTTGCCCCCGTGGTAGAGGCGGTAGAGTTCGGTCGCCCCGCAGAGCGGACCGTTGGCGACATAGCCGATCACGCCGACAAGCTCGGCGTTCCCCTCGCAGTTCGCCGACTTCGTATAGAAGGGCTTGCCATTGCCCTTCGTGCAGCGATGGAAGGGGACGAGCCCCTCGTGGGGGCTACTATAGACATAGTAGAAGTTCTGCTTCTCGAGGGTGAGGTCGCCGCTTTGGGCCTCATTCAGGTCGGTCGTGTAGACATGCCCGAGCGACGGGCTGTGGGAGCGATGAACGCCCGCGCGGCAGCCCGCCCCCTCGTCGCAGACATCGTCACAATTGTCGTCGAGGGCGTTGCAGACCTCGGGATCGCCGGGCTTGCAGATAGCTCCGCACTCCATGCCCCCCTCGAGCTGGGTCTCGCAGCCGTTGACGACCTCGCCGTCGCAATCGCCGTAGGACGGATCGCACTGGCCGAGACCGCAGCTGCTCGCGACGCAGACCGACGAGGCGTGGGGGACGACGCAGGAGATCCCGCAGCCGCCGCAGTTGGTCGGATCATCGCTGATGTCGACGCACTCCCCCAGGCAATTGGTGAGCGGCGCGCAGTCGATGCCGCCCGTGCTCGCGCCGGTCGAGCTCGCTCCGCTCGTCCCCCCGGTCGTCGTCGTGCCCGCCCCGCTCGTCAGGTCCGCGGTCGTCCCGGTGCCCTCGGTCCCCGCTCCGCTGGCCCCGCTCTCGGAGCCCGAGGTCGTGCTCCCGTCCTCACCGCCGCTGCTCTCTCCGGTCGCCTCGGAGGCCTCGCTCGCCGAGCTGTGCCCGGCCGAGAGCGCTCCCCCCTCGCGCCCTCCGTCGCCAGCGCAGGCCAGGACGAGGCCCGCGGCGAGGCCAACACCGGTCCAAAGAGACAGGAGCTTCGCGACCTCAGGCCGCCCTCGAGTAGTCGTCGACATTCTTCCTTCAGCTCCGAATCCTGAGCCCGAGCGCGCGCCCTAGGCCAGGATCCCGGTCAGGTGCTCGGTCGTCTCGGCGCCGTTGAAGCCGTAGCTCGGGCACTCGATCCCGAGCGCCCGGAGGATCGTCGTGTGGACCTTGCAGAGGTTGCCGCCGGGCTCGCGGACGTGAACGCCGCGGTTGATCGCGCCGTTGCAGCCGCCGGCGAGCACCACCGGCATCTCCTTGACGCTGTGCTTCCAGCCCTCGCCGTACTCCGAGACGCCGTAGACCAGCGCCCGGTCGAGCAGCGAGTTCTCCATCGGGTCCTTGATCGCCGCCATCGCGTCCAGGAGCAGGGCGAAGGCCTGCATCTGATAGAGCGTGATCTTGCGGACGTTCTCCCAGGCGCCGTCGTGACAGGTCTTGTGCATCCCGTCGGGCACGCCCAGGTTGGCGAACGAGTGGGTCGTCGCCGGCGAGGTGAGCATGAACGAGAAGACCCGGGTCAGGTCGCAGTGCAGGGCGACGGCGATCAGCTCGGCGACGGTCGCCGTCTTGAGCAGGACATCACTGGAGTCGGCCGGCATCGCCGGCGCGAGCTCACAGGTCCCCGAGGTCAGCTCGAGGCGGCGCTGGATCTCCCGCAGGTGGTCGAGGTGATCGTCGAGGCGCTGCCTGTCACCGCTGCCGAGGCGCTGGCGCAGGCCCTTGGCGTCGTCGTGGATCGCGTCGATGAGCCGCGCTCGCCGGCCGAGCGCGACCAGGTCGTCGGGCACGTTGAAGAGCTTGGCGTAGAGCTGCGCCGGATCCATGATCGCGGGGTTCTGCGCGTCCGGTCCGTTGTAGGAGATCGCGTTCCAGTGGCCGTAGTCGTGGAAGCGAGCCCCGGAGATCCCGACCTCAAGGGAGCGAAAGCGCGGCGGCGCGTCGCCGTAGAAGTCGGCGTGCTTGGCGATGTACTGATCGAGCGTCGGCCGCAGCGCGGTCAGGGTGTGGGAGGGGTGATCAAACCCCTCGGGACGGATCCGGTCGCCGGTCATCGCGACCATGAAGCCGCGCATGTGACCGTCGCCCTGCCCCGGCGGCTGGGCGGGGATCTCGGTGTGCGGCTCGAGGCCGGTGGCGACGCTGACCTGATGGGCGGCGAGCGGCGCCAGCAGCTCGCTCGGGGTGTAGCCCGGGCCGGTCTCCGCCGGCGTCCACAGATCGGCCGGACCGGCCCCCTGCTCAGCGCCGTGCCCCGCGTGCCAGGGGGTGCCGTTGGCCCAGTAGAAGAGCCCGAAGAGGGGATCGCCGGCGAGGTCCTCGGCGGCGGCTGTCCGGCTCGGCAGCATCGCGTCGAGGAGGGGCAGGCCGAGCGCGACCGCCGATCCGCCGACCGCTCCGCGGAGGAAGGTCCGACGACCGAGACGCTTTTTCTTGCTGTGAAAGAAGCTCATCACTCTGCCTCCGGGGTGGCGACGGTGCGGAAGGCCTCGCTGGTGACGAAGGCGAGGAGCAGCTCGCGGTAGCTGTAGCCCGCGGCCTTAAAGGCCTCCTCGACGTCGCGCAGGCCGGGCCGCTCTTCGGGCACCTCCAGGCGGCCGGCGGTGTGCCGATAGAGCTGGGTGACCATGCAGCGGGCGACCCGCGCGTCCTCGGCGAGGGCGCCCGCCAGATCGCGGGCGTCGTTCAGCGGTTTTCCGTCGAGCTCGCCGGTGGAGTCGATCGGATAGCCGTTGTCGAGCTCGCGGAAGGAGCCGATCGAGTCGAAGTGCTCGAAGAGGAAGCCCGGCGGGTCGATGAAGGCGTGGCAGCCGGCGCAGGTCGGGTCCGCCCGGTGCTGCTCTAGGCGCTCGCGCAGGGTCTTGGCCTCGCCGTCGGGCTCGGGGATGTTGGTGTCGACGTCGTCGGGCGGCGCCGGCACGGTCTCGCAGAGCACCCGCTCCCGGAGGTAGCGGCCGCGGAGCGTCGGCGAGGTCTCGGTCGCGTGGGCGTTCATCGTCAGGAAGGCGCCGAGGGTCAGGATCCCCGCCCGCGGGCCGTCCTCGGGCAGCTCGACCGGGACGAAGGTGATCGGGGTCGCCCCCGGCGCGTCGACCCCGTAGACCGCCGCGAGGTCGGAGTTCACGAAGGTGCTGCGGGTGGTGAAGAGGCCGCGGATGTCGGCCCCCTCGCGGCTGATAAAGTCGTCGACCAGGAGCTCGAGCTCGGTCCGCATCGCCTCCGCGAGCCCCGGCGTGTAGAGGGGGTAGAGCTCCGGATCGCGCTCGACGTGGCCTAGGCGGCCGAGGTCGAGGTACTGGGCGAAGAAGGCCTGGATCGTCGTCGCCGCCCGCGGGTCGGCGAGGAGGCGCTCCGCCTCGCCGAGGATCCCAACCGACGTGTCCAAGAGGCCAGCCTCCGCGGCGGCCAGGAGCTGATCGTCCGGCGTCGTGTTCCACAGGAGGTAGGAGAGGCGGGTCGCCATCTCCCAGCCGGTGTAGCGCCGGACCTCCTTGTCACCCGCCGCGGACGCCTCGACGTCGACCTCGCCGAGCTCGACCCGGTAGAGGAAGTTCGGCGACTGGAGCATCCCGGAGACCGCCATCCGCAGCCCCTGCCAGGGGTCCCCGTCGGCCAGCTCGGCCGCGATCCCGATCCAGCGCTGGCGCTCCTCGCCGGTCAACGGACGACGCATCGCCCGGCGGCCGAAGGTCTCGAGAAAGCCCGCGGCGCAGGCGTCGTCCGCCGCCTCGGGGACACAGCCGACGAGCGCCTCGCGACGGGCCGGGTCGGCGAAGACCGCCTGCGTCAGCAGCTCAGCCGCCTCCTCGTAGCGCTGGACGCCGACCTCGGAGACCGTCGTCGACGCGGCGCCGATGTTGAAGAAGAGGTAGGGGTTGGTGTCGGGCTCGAGCGCGGGGCTCGGCAGCGGACCGCCGAAGAGGTCGCCGACCGTGTTGTTGTACTGGCTGACGGTCAGCCGCGGCAGCGTCGGCGGCCCGGGGATGAAGGGGAGCGGCGGCTCCTCGCCCGTCTCGCTGTCGCTGTCGCCCTCGCTGTCGCCGGCGGTGGCCGACGCGGAGCCGGAGGCGGTCGTCGACGCCGAGGCCGAGGCCGAAGTCGCGCCGCCGTCCGTCTCATCGCCGGAGCCGCCGCTGTAGCAGCCGGCGAGCCCGAGCGAGAGCCCGAGCGCCCACAGGCGGCGATCGAAGGGATAGGGAGCGCGGGACCACATAGCAGTTATGAGGTATCGCACGGCCTAGCGGCCGGGCGCAATCTCGCACTCGAACCGACGCTCGTGATGCCGGTCACGAGTCCGCTTGGGCCCCGCAGAGTCGGCGCTCCGCGCGTAGGCACCTCACCAAAGCGAAGACCTCCGCAACCTCCGCTCGACGCCTCGCCAGCGGGCTCACTCGCCCCCGCGCCGGCGATCCTTCAACGCCAGCCCGACGCCTCGCCAGCGGGCTCACTCGCCCCCGCGCCGGCGATCCTTCAACGCCAGGCCGACGCCTCGCCAGCGGGCTCACTCGCCCCCGCGCCGGCGATCCTTCAACGCCAGGCCGACGACACCGGCGACGACCGCAGCCCCGACGCCATCGGCCGCGCTGCCGTCGGTCGAACAGGCACAGCCGCCCTCGTCATCGTCGGCGCCGCCGCTCGCCGTCGCGTCGCCGGTGCTCCCGCCGACGCCCTCCGTCTCTTGGTCGGTCGATCCGTCGCTCGAGTCGCCCGTCGTCTCTCCCCCCGTCGCGCCGTCGGTGCCGCCGTCGCTGGTGCTCCCACTATCGCTGGTGCTCCCGTCGCCTCCCGAGGTCTCGCCCGGATCTGGAGCCTCCGGGAAGGGTCCGGTGATGACGAGGGTCATCCCTTCCTTTTGCAGGTTGACGAAGAGCGCCTTGCCGTCGGGCGAGAGGCAGACCCCGGCGAGCTCGCCGTCCGAGGCCGCGTTGCGGGCGAACTCAAAGAGCTCCCCGTCAGGGGTGAGGCCGCGGAGGTAGTTGCCGTTGCTCCCGTCCTCGCAGAAGAAGAGCTCGCCCCACGGCGACATCGTGATGTTGTCGGGCATGTCGAGGAGCTCGGGATCCTCCGAGGCGGCGACCACCTCCAGGGTCCCGCCCTCCTCGCCGTCGACGAGGCGGAAGATCTGCCCCTTGCCGACCGGACCGCCGGTGGTCGCGACCGCGTAGATCCCCTCCGGCGTGAAGGTGATCCCCTCGCCGCGGACGAAGATCGCCGCGCCCTTCGCCTGGGCCTGGAGGCGCACCGTGTCCCCCTCGGGATCCGGATCGTCGATGTCGACCCAGTCGATCGCCACCGGCGCCTGGCCGACCTCCATCGCCGTGGTCTCGGCGACCTCCTCGCCGACGATCCGCAGCGCCTGGAGGCGACCCAGCAGGGGCTCCTCCCAGTCCTCCGGGACAAAGCGATAGAGGCAGGAGTCCTCGAGATCCTCGGTGAGATAGACGACCCCCGTCTCGGTGTTGACGCAGGCGGCCTCGTGCTTGTAGCGGCCGAAGGCGGGCACCGGCGCCGGATCTTGCACCTCGCTGACGAAGGGATCGCAGACGAAGACGTAGCCGTGCCCCGGCGCCTGCGACTCCTCGCAGCTCAGCCACCCCCAGGGGCTCCAGCCGCCGGCGCAGTTCGAGAGCGTGCCGCAGAGGACGAGGTTGCTCGAGATCCGCTCGAAGGTAGAGCCGTCGAGCACGACCCGGGTCACGCAGCCCATCGCGAGCGGATCGAAGGCCTGCGGCGGGGCCTCGCCGAACTCGTAGGGTCCGTCGCCGACCAGCAGCTCGTGGTTGCGCATGAGGATCACCGTGTCGTCCGGCCCGCTGAAGGTCGCCATCCCGTCGGGGAGCGCGGGCACGCGGTAGCCGTCGTCCATCGCCTCGCCGAAGCTGTCGAGGATCCGATAGGAGAACCCCGCCGGGAGATCGAGGATCCCCTCCGGGTCGGGGATGAGTTCGCCGTAGGTCGCGGCCTTCGCCAGACGCGGGCGGCGTCCGAGCTGGACCAGGAGCGTCGCGAAGGCGGCCCCTCCGATCGTCAGGAACGAGCGGCGGCGGAGGTTGGGGGCGAGCGCGGTCAGCATGTCGACATGGTCGCTGAGGGCGCGACTTCGCTCAACAGGCAATCACGATGTCTGGAAGTCCCCGGCCCGAGGCAGGGGAGACGAGGCCCGCCGAGCCACGGCCGCGGCCGTCCCTTCGTCCTTTCGTCCTTTCGCCCCGCTGGCCCATCGCTGAGGCGACCAACGCTTGCTGGTATAGTCGTCCGTGAGTCGCCATGGAGGGCGATGAGGGGCCGATGCCGACCGTCACCAACCTCCAGCGCAGCCGCCGTCCGACCCGCTTCTTCATCGAGCGCGACCGCCTGGTCGGCGGGCCCTTCCGCGACGTCCTCGACTCCGATCGGATCCTGGTGGGCGACGACGACGACATCCGCCCCGGGGGTCGACGCGGGCGTCTGACGCTCCGCCAGGGGGTGATCGACGATCCCTTCCTCCGGGCCTGGATCCTCCGCAGACGGGCCTACGGCCGCGACAGCGAGGCCGACCCCGAGGTCGATCATCTCGACCTCATCGCCGTCCAGGGCGAAGGCGACGTCCTCGCCCGCTGGGGCCTGAGCGAGCTGCGGATCCTCGAGATCTGTGATCGAAGGCGACGACGGGACGATGACCCGAATTTCGACTACATCATCCTCGAGGCGCTCGCCCGCCACGATGACCGCGCCTGAGCCGACGTATCCACGCCGAAGAGCGCACGCTCACCTCGCGCCCACGCGACTGACTTCGACGAGCGCAGGGCGAAGTCCGCGGCGAGCGGAGCTCTCTGCTGGACCGCGAGCCTAGCCGCACGATCCCCGCAGAGGCCCACGGGATAGCTCGATCCCATCGCGCCGCCGCATCGATCGGCCTCGCCGCGGGCTCGCGAGCCGACCACCCCGCACAGATAGTTGACACAGGCCCGGTCTCCGCGGTGATCCTCCCCCGTGGCCACCTACCTCCGCAGAACCGTCTCACTCCTCCTCGCCTCCGCTGCGACGCTCGGCTGTGGTGACGACGCGGCTGTCGTCACCACCGACGCGACCGCGACTGCGACCGATCCGTCGACGACCGCCGAGAGCACATCGACGGCGGGCACCTCCTCCAGCTCCGCGACGCAGACAAGCTCGAGCACTGGAGCCGAGACCAGCGGCTCCACCTCGACGGAGAGCGACGCCACGACGGCCACTGACACAAGCCCCAGCACGACCACAACGACCACAACGACCACAACAACAGGCACCGACACCGGCACCGACACCGACACTGGCAGCATGGAAGACGCCGAGTACGCCGCCCGCTACATCGCCGGCGGGCTCGACCGGATCCACATCCGCAAGGCGGAGAAGACGAGCGACCTGTGCACCCACGTCGGGCTCGTCCTCCCCGAGCTCGAAGACAGCTACGAGATCGCGACCCCGACGGGCTGGAGCGTCGAGCTCGTCGCCATCGGCGAGGGCGTCGCCGGCTGCCTCGAGTTTGAGGGCCTCGCGCCCGTGCCGGTCGAGTCCAACGCCGCCGCCGGCGCGGTCACCTGGGTCGACGAGGGCTTCTGCCCGGCCACGCTCGACATCGACGTCACCGCAGAATTCATCGCCGGAGATCTTCCCTGGGTGCCGATGAAGGATCAGCTCTTCGCCGAAGCCCTGCCGATCGAAGGATGTCCCTGAGGACAGAGAAAAAGGCGTCCCCGGCGGGCTCTGAGGTCCCTCGCGCCGGCCGCTCTCGGGCTGCCTGTGCGGGGCTCGGCGTCCTCCTTCTCGGCGGCTGTAACCCGGGGTCACCTCCCCCGGGCGAGGGAACGCCGCCGACGGCTGCGCCGGTCGCAGAGGACAACGCAAAGACCGACGCAAAGACCGACGCAAAGACCGACGCAAAGACGAGCCTCGCCCCACCGCCCCGCGAGGACCACAACTCCGCCTGGCGCGACCCCTACGCGCTCCGCTCGGCCGACGGCGAGCCGCTCATCTTCGACAGGGCGCTCATCGACGCTCCGCCCCGCGACCTCGCCAGTCTGAGCGACGCCCTCGCGGCGACGCTCGACGCCCTGCCGACGCAGGGCTCAAAGGCCCGTCTCATCCTCGACAACGACCTCTGGGGCGTGGTCGCCCGCTTGGGCCGAGCGACGCGCTCAACCCCTGAGGTCGGCCGCCTCCGCGGGGCTGCGCTCACCCTCCTCCGCGCCCTCGCCCCCAGCCCGGACGCGATCTCCCAGGAGCTCACGCCGCCGGAGCTCGCCAGGGTGCTGCCGGCTGCGGAGGGCTGGCGCGAGGTGGCGAGCGAGCTCCCGGCGCTCAACCACGAGCTCGCCTTCGGCGATCGTCGGCTCTTTCGCCTCTTCCGTCGTCAGCTCGGCGACGACGGCGAGGAGCTCGCCCTCGCCGGCCATCTCTTGGTGATCGACCGCGACGGGGTCGTCCGCCGCACCTCGATCATCGGCGAGATCGAGCTCCTCAGCTTCCACAGCGGCGAGCTTGTCGCGGCGGAGGTGTACGAGCTCGTCCGCTCGGGCGACCGCGTCGGCACGCTCCGGGAAGCGCCTGAGGTCGCCCAGATCCCAGGCCCCGGCGCGGACTCTCTGATCGCGGAATTCGACCCGCCGCAGGCGCTCAGCGAGCTCCCATGTCTTCGCTGCCATCACGATGACTCGCGGATGTCGCTGCCGAACCCGGCCCTCGACCCTCGCCTGCGTGAGGCTGGGGTCCTCGCCCGAGCCCAGGCGAGCGCAGACGAGATAGGGTCAAACCCCGAGGCCCGACCCCGAGACCAAACCCCGAGGCCAAACCCTGAGACCAAACCCCGAGACCAACCCCGAGACCAAACCCCGAGACCAGACCCCGAGGCCAAACCCCGAGGCCAAACCCCGAGACCAAACCCCGAGACCAGACCCCGAGGCCAAACCCCGAGGCCAAACCCCGAGACCAAACCCCGAGACCAAACCCCGAGACCAGATCGGAAGGATGATCGCAGACGATGAACGGTGAGCAGCAGACGCTCGGCCTCGTCGGCCTCGTCGGCCTCGACGAGGGGATGGACGAGCCAGCGATGGACCCTGAGCTCGGCCCCGACGTCGCCCTCCTCCGCGGCTTCGCCCTCGCCGAGGCTGCGGCGATCCTGCGGGCGGTCGACGCGGTCATCACCGCCTCCCCCCTGCGCAAGCTCCTCACCCCAGGCGGCCGCCGGATGTCGGTGGCGATGACCAACTGCGGTCGGCTCGGCTGGACCTCCGACAGACGGGGCTATCGCTACGTCCAGCGCGACCCCGCAGGCGAACGGCCCTGGCCGGCGATGCCGGTCGTCCTCCGCGATCTCGCCGTGCGCGCGGCCCTGAGGGCCGGATTCTCCGGCTTTACCCCCGACGCCTGCCTGATCAACCGCTACGATCCCGGGGCGCGGATGAGCCTCCACCAGGACCGCGACGAGCGGGACCTCGGCGCCCCGGTCGTCTCGCTCTCCCTCGGGCTGCCCGCGACCTTTCTCCTCGGCGGAGCGGAGCGGAGCGACGCCACCGTGAGGCTCCCGCTGCGCCACGGCGATGTCCTGGTCTGGGGCGGGCGATCACGCCTCCGCTTCCACGGCGTCCTGCCGCTCAAGGCGGGTCACCACCCCATCGTCGGCGATCACAGGCTGAACCTCACCTTCCGTAGCGCCGGCTAGGGAGCCAAGGTTCGCGTACAGCTTCGCGCCAAGCTTCGCGCCAGCTTCGCGCACAGCTTCGCGCCAAGCTTCGCGCCAGCTTCGCGCACAGCTTCGCGCCCAGCTCGGTATGCCCGCGCGACCGTCCCGCGTCACCGATCGACCGAGCGAACGGCCGGGCATCGCTCGACCCCGCAACGCGACCCGCCAAGAGGCGCCCTCGACCTCCCGTGAGGGCCTCACTCGCCGAAGAGGAGGATCGGCCCGAACGCGACCAGCAGCAGCGTCAGCGTCATCACCGTGATCGGCAGCAGATAGCGCTCGTGCCGGCGCCAGAGGGACGCCCCCTCCCCGGCCGCGCCTGCGTCCGGCATCGCGTCGCCGATCACCTGCCGCGCGAGCAGATGGTTGAGGGCCACCGGTGGGGTCAGGTAGCCGAGCTCAAAGGCGACCAGCACCACCATCCAGAAGTGGAGGAGCGAAACACCGCTTGCCTCCGCGACCGTCGACAGCGTCGCCTGGACCAGGATCACCGCCCCGTAGGGATCCATGACCATGCCGATGAGCACCAGCACCACCATCAGGATCGCGATCGCGAGGGTCGGCGAGGCGAAGGCCGCAGGCACCAGGGCGACCACCTCGGCGCGCTCGATCACCCCGCCGACGCCGGCCGAGAGCGCCATCAACAGGAGCAGCGCGCCGACGTGGACCGAGGTCTCGGCCGTCGCCGCGAAGACGGTCGCCTCGGCAGGGACAAGGCCGTCACAGGAGGGCCCGCCCGCCCGCTCCTCGGCGAGCCGCACCCGCCGGTCGTAGGCGAGCATCGGCAGCAGCGCGAGGGGCAGGACGTAGGCGGCCGAGTTGACGTCCAGGCTCGCCCCGAGCAGCACCCGGCACAGGAGGAGCACCGCCGCGAAGATCACCACATGGGGGAGGAGCCCGCGCAGCGCGAGGCCGCTCTGCCGCCAGGCGTCCTCGCTCGGGTTCGGCCGCATCGACCCCTGGCGGGTGAGGACGACGATCCCGGCGAAGAGCGCCGCGCTCAGGAGGAACACCCAACGCCCCCAGCCGAAGAGCTCGTCGCTCGAGACCGGCGAGAGGTACGAGATGATCACCACCAGCAGGCAGGGCGAGAGCACCACCCCCATGCTCCCTGACATCGCCGTCGACGCGAGCGCCAGCGACGGGCGGGCCCCCGCCGCGGTCAGCTCGCGGAAGATCAGGGCGCCCGCGGCGATGACGAAGATCCCAGAGGCGCCGCTGTAGGCGGTCGGGATCGCGGCGAGGACGACGACGACGATCGCGAGGAGCTCCGGCGGCAGCCGCCACGGCCTGACCACGGCGAAGGCCAGCGACGCCAGGCGGGTGCGCTTGAGCAGCATCCCAACCCAGACATAGAGGCCGACCTGGAGGTAGAGCTGGACGTTGGCGAGCAGCTTCTCCAGGTAGACCGCGAGGCCGGCGATGTAGCCCTCGGCGGTCAGGAGGTAGACGCCGGCGAGGAGGGCCATCACCGCGTAGAGCGGCAGCGCCATCAGGGCATGGCCGAGACCACCTTTTCCTTCGTCGACCGCTGAGCTCGTCCGCGGCCGGACGAGGTGGACCAAGTTGACGAGCGCCATCCCGGCGAAGGCGGCGACCCACAGCGCCGCCTGGAGGCCCTCCCCCTCGGCGACCTCGGTGCCGGCGGCGACCCGCCCCTGATACTGGGCGACGACCGAGGCGATGAGGAGGACGTTCGCGACCATCGATCCGGCCTGGGCGACGCGATCGTCGAGGCGGCTGCGGATCGGTCGGAGGCTGATGTGATGGCGACCGGCGGTCGCGACCAGGCCGCCGAGCCCGAGGAAGAGGATGAAGAGCGGGGCGAAATGCTCGCTCAACCAGGTGAAGAGCGAGAGGAGGGCGAGGTCTACCGCGGCGTAGGCCCGGACGATCGGCGTCCGTCGCTCGAGCGCGCTCTCGTAGGCCTGGACCTCACCGTCGTAGGCGGCGAGCGCCTTGTCGTACTTGTTCGCGGCGAGCTGCTCTTCGCTGAGGAAGCGCGGGGCCTTCTCCGGCTTGGCACCGTCCGGATCGCCGGCGCTCCCCTCTCCGCCTCCGTCGTCGTCGAGCTCGATCGAGCCAAGGATTCCGTCCAGGTCGACCGCACCGTCGACCGCACCGTCGCCTGCTCCGTCGCCTTCTTCGAGCTCACCCAGGATTCCGTCTAGGTCGACCGCACCGTCGCCGGCTCCGTCGCCTGCCCCTTCGCCTGCACCGTCAGCGGCGTCGAGCTCACCCAGGATTCCGTCTAGGTCGACCGCCCCATCGCCTGCCTCGTCGCCGCCGCCGATCTCCCCCAGGATCCCGTCGACGTCGACCCCAGGATCGCCCGCCGGGCCCGCCCCGGAGCCCTGTTCTTGCACCCCCTGCGCGGGCGGCTCTGGGCGCAGAGGCGGCGTCGGCTCCTCGCGGAGGCCGACGCCGTAGCCGGGCCAGAGGCGCTCGCCGAGCGACGCCATCTCCGAGCCGAGCTGGGAGCTGGTCCACTGGAGGAGCAGCGCCCCGAGGAGCACGAGCGTCGCGAAGGTCGCGAGCCCGCGCCCGATCCCCCGGCTGTGGCCGTGGCCGTCGGCCGCCATGCGTCACCTAGCCGGAGATGCGCTCGCCGAGCTTGACCACGTCGCGGTCGTAGACCTTCTGGCCGACGAGCTGGGTGCGAACTCGGCCGAGGAGCGCCTCGTAGCTGGCGGCCGCGGTCGAGTCGACGCTGATCCAGGGCTTGATCGCCGCCTCGGCCCGCTTGATCACGCTGACCATCGTCCCGAACTGCTTGCTGACGAAGCTCCGCGACTGGGCGCCAAAGCCCTCCGGGAATTCCTCGCTGCGGATGAAGATCTGAAAGGTGAGCTGCGCTATCGGGAAGCGGACGACCCCGCCCTCGCTGCCGACGCCCTTGGCGAGCTCCAGGGGCGCATAGGCGGTCGCCGGGCTGTAGACGATCTCGACCCCGCCGTTGTTGAACTTGGAGGCGAAGTTGCTGATCTCGGCGGCCTGCGGGGTGGCGCCGACCTCCTTGACCATCGTCATCGCCGCCTTGTCGCCGGCGATCGTCGCCACGGAGCGCCCCGAGAGCGCCCCGAGGGTCGAGAGCTTGCGATCGCGGAGGTGGAGGTAGACCGCCCCGCCCGGGTAGATGCCGACGGTCTCAAAGTCGCCCGACCTGTTGATGATCGCGGCCTTCGGGGTCGCCAGGGCTGCGACCGCCGTCTTCAGCGTCTCGTAGCTGGTGAAGAGGCCCATCGCCTCGAGCGTGTAGGTCTTGCGGTTGAACTCCTTGCCGGTCATCCCCGTGAGGAGAACGGCGTCGCACTTCTTGTTGCGAAAGTCCGAGGCCGCGACCGACTCGTCGGTGTAGGCCTTGAGGTCGAGGTTGACCCCCCAGGTGGTCGCCTGGTTTTGATAGCTCTTCATCTGGCCGAAGAGGTCTCCGCTCGCGCCGCCGGGATCGAAGACGCAGAGGGTCTTGTTGACCGCCGCCTGGGCCTGGTCGGCGCCGGCGAGGAGAACGACCGCCGCGCTGGTCGCAGCGATGAGCAGACGGGATGTCAACGACCGTCGGGGCACCCTGCGGTTCCGTCGTGATCGCGCTGCATTCTTGGTCTTCAGTGTGGTGCTCATCCCTCTACTCCTCGTGTTTAGTTGTTTGTCATCGCAGAATTGTTTGCCGTCGGCGTCGGCGTCGACGTCGGCGAGACCGCCCCTGGCGGCGTCTCGCTCGGCTGGGAGGGCGGCTCCCCTGCCTCCGCGGCCGGCCCATCACCGTCCGCCGGCGGAGCGTCCACAGGCGGCGCGTCGCCATCGTCGTCGCCGCCGAGACCGTCGAACAGCTCCGTGAGCTCCCCCTCGGGGACCTCCTCCGGAGGCCGCGTCCCGAGCTGGCCGAGCGGCGTCCGGTGCCCCGTCGCGCCGATCCAGAGGACGTCGGAGCGAAACTCGATCATCTCCGAGGCGTAGGCGTTAAGGAGCGCGTACTCAGGGTTCGCCGCGCCGGCATCGTCTTCGCCTGCGGCTGCGCTCCGCCCGAGCGCCGCGCCGTGGGCCTCGATCGCCGCCCACATGTCATCGGTGCGTCCCGCGCTGTAGGCGGTCTGGAGCTGGAGCGCGCGCCCGAGCCAGAGCCCGGAGGCCTCGCCCTTCGCCGCCGCCGCCCGCAGCCCGATCCAGGGATCGACGCTGGGCGTGACCGCGCCGGAGAGGGAGCCCGCGACCGCCGACTCGAGCGCGGCCGGGAGGCCCCACCAGCGCTCGTTGTCGAGGCAGGCGGCGCCCTCGACGACCCGGTTGGGGATCGACTGCGAGACGCCGACCGAGCGCTCCGCCTGCACATCGTGCAGGGTCGCCAGGAGCCCGGCCGTCATCCCCAGGAGGAAGAGCACCTCGTCCCGCTCCCGCAGCCGCGACGGACAGGCCCTCTCCTCCGTCGGCGCGTCGTAGACCTCGACCACCCGCTGGTAGGCCGCGAGGTTGCGGGCGGCCGCCTCTCGGTGGAAGCGCTGGGCCTTGATCGTCAGGTCCTCCATCGCTGTCCCGAGGACCGGCGAACCGCCGTTGCTGGCCATATAGCGCAGGCGAGCCCGCTCCAGGTCCGCCTCCCAAGCGGCCCGCTCCGAGCACATCCCAGCGGCGATCAGGGTCAGCGCCGCCGCCTTCTTCGGCTCCTTCTTTCCGTCGCTGCGGTGGCCGAGGGCGATCAGCGCAGGGGAGAGGGCTCCACCGCTGGCACATCCGAGGCCGACATCGCCGACCGCCAACATCCCCGGGGCCAGCCGCTTGAGCGTCACCTTGTCGACCGTCCGCCCCAGGTTGCAACCGCCGGCGACGAACACCGACACGGCGAGCCATGGAAGGGTGGAGCGGAGGAGCGGAATCATGGGTGAGCAGGGACGCTGCAGTGACAGTGCAGTAACTTACGTTATCACTACAGCTCGACGAGAGCTTGGCCAAAAAAGGCACTCGCTCATGTGTACGTGCAGCGGAGTGCGCACGGTCCAATGTCGCCGTGCACCATCCTTCGCAGCCCCCACACCCGGCACCTCGTATGTGCAGGTGCACAACGACTCTCACGATTTACCCTCTGTCCTTACGGACATGCCCCGCAGAGCCGAAAAGAGCTGCGCCGCCGCAGCATCGATCAGGCCGTCGTCCGGGCGGTGACGTCGCGAAGATCCGTCGTCGACAAGCGAGAGCCAAGGTAGGTCCTCTGGATCGGCCGAAGGGCCTCAGTCCGCGAAGCGACGCACACACGCCGCCCCCATTCGCAGGCTTGAAGGCCGGCCGCGACCGAGGATTGCCGCGGAGGTCGCGCAGGCCCCCGACGGTTCGCCGATCCCCGGACCGGCAACCCCGGCTCTCTCGGCGACCCAAATGCCCGCGTGATACCGTCTACAGATGCGACGCTCTCCGGAGGAAGACTGGAGCAGAGCGACCCGGCGCGCCGACGCCACGGCCCCGCTAGCGCGCTCTCGCTTGCCCTCGTCGCCCCTCTCGGCCCCGCCGAAATCTGCACTAAAGCCCAGTACAGCGGCGTTTCGTCGAAGCCGAGAGGGCCAACGATCGCGGCGCGCGAGCACAGGGGACTTTCACCACGGGCTCCTAGGCGGCCTCCTCCTCGCGACGAGCTCGGCCTGCATCCTCCCTTCGCCGAGCTACGACGAGTACGACGACGGCTCGGCAGGGTCGTCATCCTCCGCCCCGGCCCAGACCTCCGAGAGCGCCGCGTCGGAGGCCTCGACGTCGGGCTCGAGCGGGGATGAGCTCACCACCTCTGGCGCAGGGTCGACATCGACCTCTTCGACCTCTTCGACCTCTTCGACCTCTTCGACCTCCACGGGCGAGCCTACGACCGGTGGCGACGACGCCTACCCTGTCCACAGCTGCGCAGAGCTCCAGGCCTATCTCCTCGAGAACGACCAACCCGTCTCGAGCGGCGTCTACACCATTCACCTGCCGAGCTCCGAGACCGCCGTCGAGGTCTACTGCGACCTCGAGCTCGCCGGCGGCGGCTGGCTCCTGGCCGGGCGCTCCGTCGCATTCAAGGACAGCGACAGCTTCGGCTGGCGCTCCGCTACCGGCGAGCTCGCCGACGACGCCCTCCCCTACTCGCTCAACCTCCAGCAGAACCCCTTCCCCTTCGACCAGCTCCTGATCGGCACCTGGAGCGAGGGCAAGGAGTGGGGCGAGAACGTCTACAGGTACGGAGTCCCCCCGGATCTGCTCACCCACGAGAACGATCTGGTCCCGACGACCTTCTTCGAGGCGGTCAAGGGCTACTGTGCTCCGGTCACGGGACCGGCGATGCTGGACTACATCGGCGCGACCGCGAAGACGCGCGCCTTTTTCCTCCGCGAGACCACCGAGATCGACGGGGCCAACTACGGTCTCCTCCACGACATGCTCTGGACCTACTACACGGACGACTGCCCGCTCGGGGGGATGCTCGCCCAGCAGCAGGGCATGATCATGGTCCGCTAGCGAGCTGCGGTGAGGGTCGCGCAGCCCCTCGCGCGCTCCTCGGCCGCCGCTCCCGCGAGCGGTCGCCCCGTCGGTGGCGCCCCTGCTACGGCCGCGGTGCCCGGGGAGCTTCGCGCTACTTCGACCCGACGCCAGCCCTCTGGTCCCTCTGGTCAGGTCCCGCTCAGGCGGTCACGGGCGTCCTCGCTGCCGACCCAAGCCTCGGTGCCGAGGATCCGATCGATCGACTCCTCGAGCTCGAGGAGGGCCGCCGGCGCGCGGATATCTCCGAGGTGATGGACGACCGTCTTCTCGCGCGCTCCGTCGCGATAGGTCGTGACGATCCGCGGGAGGTCGCGGTAGCGCGGGCGATCGTAGCGGTCCTCCAGGGCGAAGAAGCCCGCCTCGGCGAAGGCCCCCTGCAGCGCGGCGATCTGCTCGCCGCTCAGCTGACCCCGCCGACGACCGACCTCGGCGACAAAGTGGGCCCCCTCGTAGAGGAGCCCGCCGTCGTCGGCGACCCTGACCCAATAGACAGGGCAGAAGCCGTAGCAACCGTAGCGCTCAAAGACGACCAGCAGCGGGGCCTCGGTCGGCGCAGGATCGACCGACCGCGTCTGTCCTGCGCCGGCGCAGCCGACCGCGCCAAGCCCTAGAAAGGAGGCGATCGCGAGGGCCGCGGCCGAGCGCCGACGAGCGAGCGGCTTCCACATGCCTGCACAGTCTGCGATCTCCCCCGCGGACGCAAGCTCCGCTCCTCGCGGATCAGCCCCCGTCGACCCGCTCGACCGGTCCCTCGGACCCTCGCTCGATCGCCTGCAGCGGCCCCTCGATCACCAGCTCGAGCTCCAGCTCGACCTCCTCAAGGGAGCGCGTGCGCTGCTCCACGGGACCCGGTAGGGCGCAGCTGCGCAGCCTCAGACCCGCACAGACTCCGCTCGCCGCGGCCTCCTCAGAGAGCTCGCGGATGCGACCCAAGCGACGGCGCAGGAGCGCCTGTCGATGGACCTCCGGCGCCCGTAGGAGAGCGACCGGGGCGCCAAAGGACGCCCGGATCTTCGGCTTCGAACGCAACCCCTCCGCGACCGCGACCTCGGTCACCGCCCACAGCCGCGCGAGGAGGCGAGCTCGCCCCCAGTAGTCGAGCTCATCGGCCAGCGGGACCTCGAGCGATCCCGAGATCGTCGGTCGGACGTCCTCCGAGCTGCTCCGGCTCTTGAGCGAAGCTTGCCTGCGCAGCTCAAAGCCGCGGAGCACGAGCGCCGCCCCGGGGTGGACCCCCGCGACCGCTGCCCTGAGCGCGACCGCTGCCTGCTCAAGCGCGGCGATCCCCTGCTCGCCGCGAGAGCTCTCCGCCTCGGCGACGAAGGTCACGCGGAGCAGATCGGGCCGAACGATCAAGCTCGTGGTCTCGGAGCCGGGGTCATGGGGAGGACGGGGTGCGTGCGCCTTCATCAGCGGCGATCATAGTCCAGCCAAGGGCCCTCAACGCGGCTACCACAGCAGCCTCGGCGAGCCGCTCGAAGGCGCCCGTTGACAGGCAGAGACGGCGCTCCGAGGATCGGATCCGCGAGCCGAGGAGCTTGGACAGACGTCGAGATGGACGACCTAGGGCTCACCGCGACCGCCGCAGACGGAGAGCGCCAGGGCGACAGCATCCGACGACCGCTCCTCGCGGGCGCGAAGATCGGCCGCTATGTCGTCCTCGATCTCCTCGGTCAAGGGGCGATGGGCCAGGTCTACACCGGCTACGACGTCCACCTCGACCGCAAGGTCGCGATCAAGGTGATCCGCGCGGAGCTCGTGTCGACCCGCGCCCACGAGCGGACCCTCCGCGAGGCCAAGGCGCTCGCCCAGCTCTCCCACCCCAACGTCGTCCAGGTCTACGAGGTCGGCGAGCACGGCGAGCAGCTCTTTGTGGCGATGGAGCACGTCGACGGCGAGAACCTCCGACAGTGGCTCCTCGAGGGGGAGCGCCCGTGGCAGGAGACGAGCGCCCGCGTGATCGAGGCGGGCCGCGGGCTCCGAGCGGCCCACGCGATCGGCCTCGTCCACCGCGACGTCAAGCCTGACAACATCCTCGTCGGCAAGGATGGTCGCGCCCGGATCGCCGACTTTGGCCTGGTCCGCGCGATCGAGCCGATGAACCCGGAGGCCCGCGATCCAGAGACGACCCCCGACCCCGACCCCGACCCCGAGGGGAGCGCCGCGAGGCGTGCAGCTTCGGGGAGCGGGTTGGCCTGGGGGACCGGCCTCCTCACCCAAGAGGGCCGCGCCATCGGTACGCCGGCCTACATGTCCCCAGAGCAACATCTGGGCGGTGAGGTCGATCACCGCTCGGATCAGTTCAGCCTCTGCGCCTCGCTCTTCGAGGCGCTCTACGCCGCCCGCCCCTTCAGCGGACATGACGTCAAGACCATCCGTGAGCAGGCGATCGCCGGCAAGGTCCGCCCGACGCCGACCGACACAGGCGTACCGCGATGGATCGACAGGGCCATCCGCCGCGGCCTCGCGCCCGCCCCTGATGAGCGATGGCCGTCGATCGACGCGCTCCTCCTCGCCCTGAGCCACGACCCGTCGCGGCGCTGGCGATGGGCGGGGGCGGTCATCCTCGGGCTCGGCCTCCTCGCCGGCGGTGTCTATGCCCTCGCGAGCCATCAGGCACAGCTCGCCAACCGCTGCGCAGGCGCGGCGAAGGAGCTCGCCGGGGTCTGGGACGAGCCGCGACGGCAGGCCCTGGGCGAGGCGTTTGAGGGGACCGACGACCCGCTCGCGACCGAGACGATCCCCCGGGTCGACCGGCTCCTCACCGCCTACGCAGATCTCTGGAAGGACAGGCACAGGGCGACCTGCGAGGCGCACCTCAGCGGCGCCACCTCGCCGCTCCTCCTCGATCTGACGATGGACTGCCTGCGCCGGCGCAAGGGCGAGCTCGCCGCGCTGGTCCAGGTGCTCCTCGAGGGCGAGGCGGGGACGGTCGAGAACGCGGTGCTCGCCGCCTCCAACCTCCCCTCGATCAGCGCCTGCCAGAGCGCCGAGAGCCTGCTCTCGGCGACGCCGTTGCCCGACGACCCGGAGCAGGCGCGGGAGCTCGAGAGCATCCGCGGAGAGCTCGACCGAGCGCTCGCCCTGGAGAGCGCCGGCCGATACGAGGATGGCCAACGCCTCCTCGACAGGCTCACACCCCGCTCGGAGGCGCTCGCCTATGCACCGCTCACGGCGGAGGTGCTCCACCGCAGGGGGAGCCTCGCCATGTGGCAAGCAGACTTCACCGCTGCGACGCCGCTCCTCCACCGAGCGTTTGTCACCGGGCTCGCGACCAAGGCAGATCGTGTCGCCGTCGAAGCCCTCGCCAAGTGGATCTATTCGAACGGCTACGGGCTCGGTAGTACCGAGGAGGTCCTCTCGTGGCGCTCGCCAGCCCTCGCCCTCGTCGACCGTCTCGAAGGTGCGAGCGATCTACGCGCCCTGACGCTCAACAACCTATCGTCGGTGATGACGCTCTCAGGTCAGCTCGGAGACTCCATCGAGCTCCAGCTCCAGGCGCTCGCACTCTTGGAGAGCAACGCCAAGAATGACAATCCCTTGACCTTCATCGCCCTTTCTAACCTCAGTGAGGGCTATCTCGATCTCCGCCGATGTGCAGAGTCGGAGCAGGCCTCCGCCAAAGCGAAGCAGCTCGCGGCGAAGATGGTCGGCGAAAAACACCCGATCGTGCGAGAGATCGCGCTCAATCACTGCGCCCTGTATGCATGTAGCGGCTCCTACTCGGAGGCGATGACCTGTTGGGAGCGCGAACTGGTCGACTCGAGCAATCTTCACGGTGAGCTTCGGCCCTTCGCCACCTCGGTCCACCTCAAGGGTCGTGGACTCCTCGCCCTCGATCGCGGCGAACACGACCGTGCGAGCGACGACCTGAGCCGAGCCCTCGCCCTCTTCGACCGGGGCAGCGAGCCTCAACACCTGGCCTATGTCGCTGACGGCCTCGCCTGGCTCGCGATCGCCGAGGACGACCTCGACCGAGCAGGGGAGCTCTTGCACCAAAGCCTCGCGATCCACGAGCGGCTCGACACGCCACAGGACTTCCGCCTCGACACCGTCGCCGGATTCGCGGCGTTGGATCTCGGGGTCGGACGAACAACCGAGGCGAGGGCGCGGCTAGAGGCCGCCTTGGCCTCGGTCGACGCGGCGACGAGCGAGCAGCCCTGGCTCTTCGCCCGCGCCCGCTTCACCCTCGCCCGCGCGCTCGCCCCCTCACCGGAGCCGGGCGAGCGCCGACGCGCCCTCTCCCTGGCCAAGCGCGCCGCCGAGTCGCTGAAGGTCGGTCACTTCCAAGACGGCCTCCGCGGCGAGATCGAGGCCTGGATCGACGACTACGACCCGGAGCGACCTCCCCCAGCCGCGGATGCTCCGCTAGCGCCCTCCGGCGGCTAGACTCAAGATCGGCGGCGAGACACGCCGATCCTATCGCCGCTAGCCGATACGCTCCGCCACGACCCGCTCGAGGAGCGCGAGATAACGATCCGCCAGCCCCACCCGGTCGTAGTCGGCGACCGCCCGGGCGCGCCCCGCCTCGCCGTAGCGCCGGCAGAGCCGATCATCGTCGGCGAGGCGGAGGATCGCCTGGACCAGCTCCTCCGGCTCCTCTGGGGTCACGCAGATCCCCGCTCCTGCGCCCGCGACGAGCTGCGCCGCGCGTCCTTCAACGCCGAGCACGATGGGCTTGGCCATCGCCATCGCCTCGAAGATCTTCGACGGGAGAACGGTCTCGAAGAGCTCGCTGCGCCGGAGGTGGACGAGGCAGCAACCGGCGCTCGCGAGGTGATCGGGGATCATCGACTTCGGCTGACGTCCGGCGAAGACGAGGCTCGTCAGCCCCCGCCGCCGCGCCTCCGCCTCGAGCTCGGCCCGGATCGCCCCGTCGCCGACGACCAGGATCCCGACGTCGTCGCGGCCGAGCTCCCGGAGCCGCTCGGCGACGGGCACGAGCACCTCGAGCCCCGACCCCATGCCGACCGTCCCGACATAGGCGCAGACAAAGCGACCGCCGAGGCCGTAGCCACACAGGAGCTCTGAGCTCGCGGGGCGCGGCGAGAAGAGGTCGAGGTCGACCCCGTTGGTGATCACGCTGAGACGGCCGTCGTCGACGCCGCGGGCCCGCAGCTCGTCCGCGTAGCCCTCGCCGACCGTGACGATGTGATCGGCGGCCGCGTACATCCGCCGCTCGAGCCCCTCGAGCAGCGTGAGGGTCGGCCCCGGTGCGAGCGCGCCGACGGCGACGATCGACGCGGGCCAGAGATCGCGGACCTCGAGGACGAGGGGTCGCCGCCGCAGGCCCGCGACCAGCACCCCCGCCCAGCCGCAGAAGAATTGCGGCGTCGTCGCGATGATCACGTCGGGTCGCTCGAGCGCGAGCGCCCGCACCGTCGCGCTCACCATATAGGAGGCGAAGTTGAGGCTGCGTCGGAGGAACCCGCGGTTCGGCGCGACGTAGGTCGCCACCCGGACGACGTCGATCCCGCGCTCGACCTCGCGAGAGAAGCGGTTGCGAAAGCCGGGATAGATGACCCCGTCGGGGACGCTCGGCGGCCCGGTGATCACCGTGACCGTATGTCCAGCCGCGACCCAGCGCCGAGCTGTCTCGAAGACCCGCGACGCCGGGGCGTTCCCCTCGGGCGGAAAGTAGTGCGAGAAGAACCAGATCCGCACCGCTAGAGCCTACGCGCGAGCGCGTCTCCGCGACAAGCGAGGGCCGTCGACAGGATGACAAGGCCCCCCCCTCGGCTCCGTGCCAAGCTGTCAGGGCTCGGCAGCCGCCTCCCCTCGGAGGCACGCTAGGAGCCCCCTGAGGCCCCGGTCAGGGCTGGCACGCCGCTTGTAACTGTCGGGAGCATGCCCAACTACCCGGTGTCCCCGCCCCCCGCCAACAACCGCGATCTCCGTCGAGACCGCTCCATCCTCGCCCTCGCGGCGGCCCTCTGCGGCGCCCTCGGAGCCGCGGGTCTCGCAGCGCTCGCCGTCTCCGCTCAGCTCTCGACCGAGCACCACGACAGGACCATCGCCGACGCCACCGTCGCCCTGAGCTCCGCGACCGAGCTGCTGGAGCGGACCCGCGGCGAGCTCGAGGCGGAGCGCGAGGCCCTCCGGGCCGCCCGTGACGAGTCCGAGCCCGGGTGCGACGGGTATCCGCAAGAAGGCGAGCGCACAGCTCGTCATCGCCACGGCGAACACCGCAAGCACCGCAAGCACCACAAGCACCGCGAAGATCGGCGCCACCGGTCACGCGATGAGGGCGTCGCGACGGCCCACGGCTCCTCGACGATCGCGACCACCGCGACCACCGTCGACGATGACACGAGCCAAAGAGACCGATCCGCCGACGTCCTCTCCATCTTCACGATGCTCAGGCCGACAGGGATCAGCTGTGCGAGCGAGCACCACTGCCAGATCGACTCCGCGGTCAACGGGGCGGCCGAGCCCCTCCCGACCGAGTCACCGCTGCGGGCCCGCTACGTCCCGTCCATCCGCGACGGCGAGCGGCTCGGGACCAAGATCTACGGGATACGTTCGGGCTCGCCGATGAAGCTCCTCGGCTTCCGCAACGGCGACCTGATCCGCTCCACCCGCCTCACCGGCACACCGCAGCTGGACTCGAACTCCGACCAGCCCCGACACGCGACCATCGCCATCGAGCTCGAGCGCAAGGGCGAGACCCTGAGGAAGATCATCGATGTCCTCTAGAGCCCCCGGAAACCACGAAAAAAGGCGCGCACTACCGGAGGCAGCGCGCGCCAGATCGGCCCGGGGAGGCGCACCCGGACCGGCTAGGAGCAGGAATTCACTGGCGAATGATCCGCGGCGCCGAGAGAACAACCGGCGAGCTCGGAGCTGCGGAGGAGAACGACGGCGCGGCCACAGGAGTCGTCGCCGGCGCGAACGGAGCCGGGCTCGTCGGCGCCGAGCTGCTGCTGCTGCTGCTGCTGACGAGGACAGCCCCGGGGACGCCGGGAGCCGTCGCGATCCGTCGCACAGGCCACGTGATGTTGTGCTTGGTGATCCGACGCTTGAGCGAGTGGCGGGTGATCCCGAGGAGGGCCGCGGCACCGACGATGGAGCCGCCCTCGTTGAGGGCTTCGACGCAGAGCGACCGCTCGACCGCTTGGAGATTGAACGTTTCAATGGTGAGGCGCATGCCAAGGACACTAAGCGCGGTCCTGTATCTCGTTCAGATCACGTCGCGCCTCTGGGGCATCCTCGACCGCCGATGATCTGCTCCAGAACACCCGGCGAAAAGTCGCGCTCTCCGGTGAATACCTCGGATCCGCCGGGCCAAGGCCGCAAGAGCGGCTCTAGCCCGGAAACCCAGCCGAAGACCGCAGATCCTTGGTGTCTGGAGCCCCCACCCTGACCCGCTCCGGTCGAGCCGAAGGACCCCGAGAGACGTCGGCGCTGCGGTGATTTCATGGGCCGACGCGGGTGCTTCCCATCCCCCGACGCGGACGTCCGCGGCGATGATCGAGCCGAGCTGGTCGAAACACGCGAGTTCACACACGCGAGTCATCGCCCGCCCGCGATGGGGCCACGAGCTGACACCGACAGGCAGGTCATCACCATCCTCGACAAGACAATCTGACTCCGCACATTCGCTCCAACTAGCCGTCGAAAGGGAGCACCGCAGGACCAATTCACGACCGCGAATCTGCCCCCCAGCGCCCCGTGGCAGGAGCCCCGCGCGTTCTCGAAGCGGCCCAAGAGACGTGCATTACGACCCGGCACAGCGGCGTTCTGTCCAAGCCAGGAGCACCGACGATTGCGGCGCGAGAGCACACGGGGCTCTCTCCACGGGCTGCGAGAAACCCACTATCAAACGATCAGCACCGCACATTCACCACTACACATTCGTCATCGCACCACCCCACCCCACCCCACCGGAGCGCTACGCCCCGAATAGACCCTTCGTCGAACACCTCACGAGCGAGGCGATCACCGCCAGACAAACGCACTATCGACCCCACACATCGATGACCGACCCAACTCCGGTCGGCCAACACCGCTCGGCCAACACCGCTCGGCCAACACCGCTCGGCCAACACCGATCGGCCAACACCGGTCGGCCAACGCCGACAGACTCGGCGTCATCACGAGCAGCGAGGAGCGCGACAACAGGAGCTGAGGAGACGATCACGAGCAGAGAACGACACCCGACAACGACACCCGACAACGACACCCGACAACGACGCGAGAGGGGGCTCCATCGGTCGATGGAGCCCCCTCTCGCTCTTTCTCGTCGACGCAGCGGTGAGACACCACCGCGCCCTCTTGGAGCGTCACTCAGCCGCCGAGACCGGCGCGCTGGCGACCGGTGCGACGGGCTGGCCGATGACGATCGACGCGTCCGAGACGAGCGGCCGACGCACCGGCCACTCGATGTTGTGCTTGATAATCCGCCGCTTGAGCGCATGTCGGGTGATGCCCAGCAGGCTGGCACCGTCGACGATGGTGCCGGCTTGGTTGAGAGCTTCGACGCAGAGCATCCGCTCGACGGCTTGGAGGTTGTAGGTTTCGATCACGAGGCGCATGTGAAAACCTTAGGGGCGTCGCTGTATCTGGAACAGACAAAGCCGCCCCAATCTGAAGGGCCGGAACGCGGGTGATCTCGAGCGGATCAAGGACGCGCAGCGCCTCCCCGCACGTCGGTGCTCGGGCCGCGAAGATGAGCCTTCGCCGATCGTCAGGCTTTCAACTCTGTCCGAGCGTGATCTCAAGCTCTCGTCCGTCGATGACCGGCCTCGCTGACAACTCCGCGGCTCACGAAGGTCGACGCTGGCCCGTCGGCCGCTGCTCCACAGCGCGCGTCGAGGACCGACTCCGAACAGCACAGGCTGCGACTGGCACAATCGCTCGGGAGATCACTCCGGGCCAGCAGACCCCGAAGCGCGGCCGCACACCTCCGCCGCAGGGGGCCCGCCGATGACCCGCACCGGACTCGAAGGGCCCTCCACGCCGCCCTCAGCCGCAAGCGCCGTCGAGACTCGAAGGGCTGACCCCGTCGAATTTGCCGACCTCGATGATGTCACTCCCCCCCATCAACGGGGCGATGGCCGAAGAGACAGGCACGACAATGCGCCAATGATCGGCGACAGGATCCGCGACAGGATCCGCGACAGGATCGGCGACAGGATCCGCGACAGGATCCGCGACAGGATCGGCCGATTTCGGGTCCTTCGACAGCTCGCCGAGGGCGGCATGGGGCTCGTCTTCGCCGCCAAGGACGACAAGCTCGATCGTGAGGTCGCGCTCAAGATCCTCCGCTCGCAAGAGCAGAGCGGAGCACTCAGCCGCGCCCGCATGCTCCGCGAGGCCCAGGCCCTAGGCAGGCTCTCTCCCCCAACGTGGTCACCGCCTACGAGGTCGGAGAGCACGATGGACATGTCTTCATCGCCATAAAGCTCGTCGAGGGAAGACCCTGCGAAGGTGGATCGAGGAGCGACCGCGACAGCGATCGAGGCGAGGAGCCGAGGCGTCGTGGAGGGCGATCACCGCCATCTTCGCGGCCGCCGGCCGCGGGCTTCATGCCGCCCATAGCGCCGGGATCACCCATCGCGACCTCAAGCCGACCAACGTCATCGTCGGTCCCAACAGACAGGTGAAGTTTCTCGACTTCGGCATCGCGATCGCCCACGACACCCTCGGCCGCTTGGTCCCGCTCCTCGACGGGTACCGCGACAGGTGGATCGAGGCGCGTCGGAGCGCCTGCCAGGCCAACCTCCGCGGCGACTTGCCGACCGACCTCTACGGGCTCGCGATCGCCTGCCTCGACGGTCATCGGCGCAGCTTCCAGGCCCTCCCGGAGAGCCTCGTCGAGGCCGACGCGACGACGGCCGAGCAAGCGCTCCAGGCCACCCGTCAGCTCCCGTCCCTCGCCGCCTGCGCCGACGTTGCCGCCCTGACCTCCGTCACCCCCCGAGCCGGAGGACTCGACGCTGCGGGCGGAGGCCCTGGCGAAGGACAAGCCGCAGCGCGCGTAGCCACCTCGGCGGCGGCAGGCCAGACCACGACGAAGACGAAGACCACGACGAAGACGAAGACGAAGACCACGACGAAGACGAAGACCACGACGCGCAGATAGGCCTTCGAGGAGATCCGCGAATGTCATAGCCCCCGAGACGCTCTCGGCCGCAGATCAAGTCCGTCCGCAACGCTCGACCTTAGGCTATCCTCCGGCGCGACGATGATCCCTCGTCCCCTCTTCCTCCTCGCGCTGGCGCTCGTCAGCGGCTGTGTCCACCGGCCGCGGCCGACCTCCCACCTCTTCCCGGAGGTCACAGCGATGGGCCATCGCGGCGCCGCCGGCCTCGCGCCTGAGAACACGATGGCGGCCTTTCGCAAGGCGGCCTCCCTCGGCGTCCCCTTTGAGCTCGACATCCGCTTCGCGGGGAGCGGAGAGCTCATCGTCCTCCACGACGACGAGCTGCGGCGGGTGGCGTTGACCCCAGGCTTGGCGAGCGAGCGCAGCCTGGACGAGCTCCGGTCGCTCGACGCGGGCTCCCACTTCGACCGCTCCTTCGCCGGCGAGCCGATCCCCACCCTCGACCAGGTCTTCGCCGAGCTCGCCGGCGATGTCGTGATCAACGTCGAGGCCAAGTCGATCAAGGGCACGGACAACGACGCCCTCGCCGACGCCCTCGCCGACGCGGTGGAGGCCCGCGGGGTCACCGACCAGATCGTCGTCACCTCATTCTCCCCCTTCTTCCTGGCCGCGCTCCGCAAGCGCAACCCGGACATCGCCCGCGGCCAGATCTACGGCACCTTCAAGGACTCGGATCTCAAGTGGTACGAGCGGGTGCTCCTGCGAAACCTCGCCTTTAACCGGCGGGCGCTCCCCGACATCCTCGTCGTCGAGCACGTCATGATCGACGCTCGCTTCCTGCGAAAGATGCACAGGCGGGGCTATCGGGTCTTCGCTTGGACGGTCAATGAACGCCCCGAGATGGAGCGCCTCCTCGCGGACGGTGTCGACGGGATCATCACCGATCACCCCGACGTGCTGATCGAGGTGATGAACGCGCGCGGCATGCCGACGCCGGTGGCGACTCCGACCGAGGCGTCGATCAGCGCGGACCTTGCCGCGGGGGACCCCGCGAACGACCCCGCGAACGACCCCGCGAACGACCCTGCGAACGAACCCGCGACCGCCCCCGCGAACGACCCTGTCGGGAACGCCCCTAGCTAGGCCCCGCAGGCTACCCTCGCGGGCTACGCTCGGTCCCATGAGGGTCCTCTTCGTCTGCAGCCGCAACCAGTGGCGGAGCCCTACGGCCGAGCGAGTGTTCCGCAGGCGCGAGGGCCTCACGGTCCGCTCTCGGGGCCTCTCAAAGAGCGCGAGGCGGGTCCTCCAGGCGAGCGATGTGGCGTGGGCTGATCTGATCCTGGTCATGGAGGAGGCCCACCTTGACCGCCTCTACGATCGCTTCGGCGAGATCGTCGGGGCGACCCCCGTCCGCTCCCTAGACATCCCCGACGACTACCGATTCATGGACCCCGCGCTCATCGAGCTCCTCGAGGTCGCGGTCCCGCCGCTGCTCGATCTGGCTCAAGTAACAGAATAAGCGGTCGGCGAGCCTGACCTAGCGCCCCGCGGCGGGCTGCGACCCGTCCACCGCCCCCTCCGGTTGGGCCTCTACGCCCTCCGAGCTCGCCCCCCCAGCGCTCGCCGGCCGATGATGCCGGGCTCCGATGGCAGTCCCGGCGAGCAGCGTCACGACCCGCTCGATCAGCATCAGCTGCTCCTGCTGCAGATCCGGGAGACGAGCGGCCAGCGCGAGCCGCAGCTCGGCGCCGTCCGAGCCCGGCAAGGGCAGCGTCAACCACGCCCAGCTCCCCGCATCGCTGCCGCCGCCCGCGAGCGTTTGGCCGCCGCGGCGGACCTCAAAGCCGGGCACCCCGAGACGCGCGAGCACCGGGGTGATCGGCGACGCCAGCCGCTGCCAACGGGCGAGCCCGCGGTCCCTCTCGCCCTCCGCCAACGAGTCGATCGCCGCGAGGAGCTCCATCACCTGACGACGACGATCGCGGACGCCCAGCATCCCCTCGCCGGTGAACGCCGGCAGCCGCCGCAGGAGGTTGTGATAGCCGAGGATCACGCCGACGATCAGCGTCGCGAGCACGGTCCCGCCGAGGGTCCACCAGCCGCCTACGCCGATGATGTTGAGCGCCGCGAGGAGAGCGTAGAGCCCGGCCGAGATCCAGAGCACCAGCGCCACCCGGCCGTGGGAGAGGCCGCGGGCGAGGAGCCGGTGGTGGATATGATCGCAGTCGCCGGAGAAGATCGGCTGGCCGCGCAGCGCCCGACGGACGATCGCCAGGCCCATGTCGAAGAGCGGCAGGGCGAGGACCATCAGCGGGATCGACAGGGTGATGATCGGCACCCGCTCGCGCAGCGGGTGGACGAAGAGCAGGAGCCCCGTCAGGAGGAAGCCGAGAAAATAGGCCCCCGCGTCGCCCATGAAGACCCGCGCGGGGTGGCGGTTGTGGACGAGAAAGCCGAGCACCGCGCCGAGGGCCGTCGCCGCGATCCAGCCCAGGGCCAGCTCCGGCGCGCCGTGGAGCACGGCCGAGCAGAGGACGACGCCGAGGCCGATCGCCGCGATCCCGCCGGCGAGACCGTCGAGCCCGTCCATCAGGTTGACCGCGTTGACCCCCGCGATCAGGAACCCCGCGGTCACCCCGCGGGCGAGCCAGACAGCCCAGAGCTCGTCGCCGAGGAGCGCCGTGAGGGCCGGCCATTCGAGGCCCAGCGCCACAGCGAGGCCGGCGGCGGCGACCTGGAGGAGGAGCTTGTAGCGAGCGCGCAGGCCCACCAGATCGTCGTAGAGGCCGGTGAGGCCGCAGACCAGCGCGCCGACCAGGACGCCCGTCAGCGGCGAGCGGGAGAAGAGCTCGTGGGTCGCCGAGAGGTCGGTGGTGCCGGCGAGGCCCAGGAGCATCACCAGGCCGAAGCCGATCATGACGACGAAGCCGCCGACCCGCGGGATCTCGCCGACGTGGACCTTGCGCAGGCTGACCTCGCGATCGCTGCGGCCGAGCGACCGCCAGGCCCGCAGCGCCGCGGGGGTGGAGGCGGCGACGAGGGCAAAGGCCAGGATCCCCGCGATCCAGAGCACGGAGGGATCCGCCGCGAGGTTGTAGATCGCCGCGCCGAGGATCCCGATCGAGGCCCCGTCGGTGACCCCGTCGATGCTCGGGAGCAGGGTGAGCTGCTCGACACGCTCGAGGTGCCCGAGCAGAGTGAGCTGCCCGAGCTGCCCGAGCTGCCCGAGCTGCCCCGTCAGGGCCACGGCGGGATCTCCTCGGCGAGCGGCAGGCCGAGCCGACGACGCAGCGCGGCGACGCAGCGCGCGGAGGCGAGCCCGTCGCCGAAGGGACCCGCGCCCGCCCGCGGGCAGACGGCCCCGTAGGCGACAGGATCCCCGAGCCAGCGATCCGCGGCCGAGATCATCGCCGCCGCGTCGTAGCCGACGAGGAGCGCGTAGCCCTGCTCTAGCGCCTCGGGGCGCTCGGTCGACGCGCGGGTCACGAGCGCGGGCTTGCCGAGCTCGGGCGCCTCCTCCTGGATCCCGCCGGAGTCGGTGATGACGAAGGTCGCCTGGCGGAGGAGCCAGATCGCCGCGGCGTAGCCGACCGGCGGCAGGAGGTGGACGTTGGCCAGGCCGGCGAGGTGGGCGTGGACCGCCCGCTGGACCGCCGGGTTCAGGTGCACCGGGTAGACAAAGTCGACCGCGGGCCAGCGCCGGGCGAGCTCGGCGAGGCCCTCACAGATCGCCACAAGACCGCCCCCGAAGCTCTCACGACGGTGACCGGTGACGAGAACGAGGCGGCGCCCGGCCCCGGCGAAGCGCGCGAGCTCGCCGTATCCTGGCGGCGGCGCTCCGTCGCTCGGCAGGCGGCCGACCATCCAGCGCAGCGCGTCGACGACCGTGTTGCCGGTGACCTCGATCGTCGCCGCGTCGACGCCTTCAGCGATGAGCGCGGCTTCGGCCCGGGGCGTCGGCGCGAGGTGGAGCTCCGCGAAGCGAGAGATCACCCCGCGGTTGACCTCCTCCGGGAAGGGCGCGCTCCGATCTCCGGTCCGCAGCCCCGCCTCGACGTGGGCGACCCGAGCCCCGCCGTAGAAGCCCGCCATCGCCCCGACCATCGCCGTCGTCGTGTCCCCCTGGACGATCAGCCAGGTCGGCTTGCGCTCGACGATACGGGGGCCGAGCTGGTCCAGGAGACGCGCGCTCAGCGAGGTCAAGCTCTGGCCCGGGGTCATCGCCTCCAGGCGCACGTCGGCGACCAGCCCCAGCTCCTCGGCGATGCCGGTGACGAGCCGCTGATGCTGGCCGGTCGCCCAGACCTCGACCTCCCAGTCGTCCATGGCCGCCGCCGCCCGGGCGAGCGGCGCGAGCTTGATCGCCTCCGGTCGAGTCCCGAAGATGATCGCGATCCGCGGCGAGCTAGACGCCATAACGATCGGGCTATAGCATGACGCGGTGAAAGACCCACGCTTGGAGGGTCGCGCAGGCGGCAGCGGAGGCGACTTCGACGTCAGCGTGATCGGCCTCGGCTACGTCGGCCTGCCCACCGCCGCCCTCCTCGCGACCCACGGTCTCCGCGTCGCGGGCGTCGACCTCAACGACGATGTCGTCGCCGGGGTCAACGCCGGGACGATCCACATCGTCGAGCCAGAGCTCGAGGCGCTGGTCCGCGCGGCGGTCACAGGCGGCACGCTGCGGGCCTTTCGCGCCCCTCGTAGGGCCCGGACCCACATGATCTGCGTGCCGACGCCGCTCGCCGCCGACCACAGCCCGGACCTGAGCTACGTCGACGCCGCGAGCCGCAGCCTCGCCCCCCACCTCGAGCCCGGCGACCTCGTGATCCTAGAGTCGACGGTCCCACCTGGGACTACCCGGGGGATCGTCGGCGCGCGGATCCGCGAGCGCGGGCTCGTCCCCGGCGAGGACGTCTTTGTCGCCCACGCGCCCGAGCGGGTGCTCCCGGGGGCCGCCCTGCGCGAGGTCATCGACAACGAGCGGGTCCTCGGCGGGCTGACGCCGGCCTGCACCGCCCGCGCGGCCGACTTCTACGGACGCTTCGTCAAGGGGACGATCCACCGCACCGGGGCCGAGACCGCGGAGCTGGTCAAGCTCGCGGAGAACGCCTACCGCGACGTCAACATCGCCTACGCCAACGAGCTCGCCAACGTCTGCGGCGACCTCGACCTCGCCCCCTGGGAGGTGATCCGCCTCGCGAACCGGCACCCCAGGGTCAACATCCTCCGCCCCGGCCCCGGCGTCGGCGGTCACTGCATCGCCGTCGATCCGTGGTTCCTCGCCGCCTGTGCGCCCGAGCGGACACCGCTGATCCAGGGGGCGAGGGCGGTCAACGACGCGCGCCCCGGCCAGGTCGTCGCCGAGATCTACCGACGCACCAAGACCGCGCGCGAGGCCTCTGGACCCCGACCCCGCGTCGCCCTCCTCGGCCTGGCCTACAAGCCCGACATCGATGATCTGCGCGAGAGCCCGGCGATGGCGATAGCTCGCACCCTGGTCGCCGACGGCCGGGTCGACCTGCTCCTCGTCGAGCCCCACCTCCGCAGCTCCCCCATCGACGGCTGCCCGCTGGTCGCCGTCGACGAGGCCCTGGAGCGCGCCGATCTCGCGGTCGTTCTCGTCGCCCATCGCCGCTTTCGGGGGATCGACACCGGCCGCTACGAAGGGCTAGAGACGCTCGACTGCGTCGGTCTCTGGAGCTGAGCGGGCTCGACGCTCTCGCATCGATCCGGCGCCTATGCCATTGTGTTCCTAGCGCGGAGCTGGCGCGGTCTGTAGCGATGGTCAACCCCCTGACGGTACTGCGGACGATCCGCCACCTGAGCGCGCAGCAGGTCGCGCATCAGCTCCGCCACCGGATCAAGGGACCTCCGCGCGAGCCCGCGGAGGTGGCCGTCCACGGCTGCACCGGGATCGACGTCAGCGGCGACTGGCAGCCCCCCTCGGTCGAGGGTCAGGCGCTCGATCAGGGGCGCTCGGTCGCCCTCTTCGGCGGTCCGAGCATCGACCTGCTCCGCGATGGCTGGGAGCCCGCCGGGCGCAGCCCGCTGTGGCTCTACACGCTCCACTACCACGGCTGGATCAACGACCCTGAGGCCGACCCACGGGTGACCCGGAGCCTCCTGCTCAACTGGATCGACACCCACACCCGCGGCGTCGGTTGGGAGCCCTACCCGACGGCGATGCGGGTGCTCCACTGGATCGGCTGGCTCGCGCGCCACCGTCAGATCCTCGGCAGCAACCAGGAGCGCTGGTTTTACGGGTCGCTCGCCGCCCAGCTCCAGCACCTGGAGCGCCACTTGGAGCGCCACCTCGACGGCAACCACCTCTGGACCGACCTCGTCGCCCTCGCGACCGCGGGCCTCACTCTTTCGGGGCCGCTGCCGGTCCGGCTCTGCGATCGCTGGCTGCCGAGCCTCGCCGAGACCATCGTCGACCAGCTCGGCGAAGACGGGGTCCACCGCGAGCGGACCCCGACCTACCACTGCGTTCTCGCCGAGCAGCTCTCGCTCGTCCTGTCGGCGATGTCGATGCGCAAGGTCCAGATGCCCGCGCTGCGGCCGACCTTCCAGGGGGCGATCGAGCGGATGTCCGAGGCCCTCCCCGCCTTCACCCACCCCGACGGTGACGTGGCCCTCTGGGGCGACTCCCAGCGCGGCGCCCCCGTCAACCCGCGAAGCCTCGCCGCCCGGCTCGGCAAGAGCCTGGAAGCGGGCGACGCCGATGCTCCGAGCGCCGGCTTCTACCGCCGGGCCTGGGGCCCGTGGACGGCGCTGTGGAACGCCGGCGGCACCGACCTCGAGCGCCAGGTGGGCCACCTCCACGCGGACGCCCTGGCGATCGAGCTCAGCCTCGGCGAGGAGCGCGTCATCGTCGACGCCGGCGTCGGCACCTACACGATCGGCGACGACCGCACCTACAGCCGGAGCACGGCGGCCCACAACACCGTCACCATCGGCGATGACGACCGCAACCAGCACGAGCTGTGGGCGAGCCATCGGATCGGCGGACGGGCGGAGGTCGGCGTCGACACGGCCGAGCGAGATCGGCTCAGCGGATATGTCCGCGGCTACCGTTGGCCCGTGACCCACCGGCGGACGCTCGAGTGGCGGGACGGCGCGCTGCTCTGCAGCGACTCCCTCTCGACCCCGGAGGCTGCGCCGGCGATGCTCCGCTACTTCCTCCCCGCGCAATGCCTGCTCGCGCCGATCGCTGGCGGCTTCCGGGTCACCACCGCCGGCGGTCGCCGCTTCACGATGACCGGCCCGGCGAGCCTCCTCTGGACCCGCAGCGACGCCCGCGGCTGGAGGGCGATCGGCCGCGACGCCCCGCGGATCGCCCTCATCACCCGCCTCCCCACGAAGGGCGTGACCATCGAGTTTCGCGCCGAGAGCTGAGACCGAAGGCGCCCACGTCTAGCGACCTGCGGTGAAAGTCCCGTGCGCTCTCGCGCCGCAATCGTCGGTCCGCCTGGCTTGGACAAGGCGCCGCTAAACCGGGGGGTAGTGCAGGTTTTGGCGGAGCCGAGAGTACCGATGAGGGCCGGGGGAGAACGCGCAGGACTCTCGCCGGGCTGCTAGGCCTGGACCGGCGCCCAAAGCCCGTCCATCATCCCCGCGGGGGACCATCCCCGCGGGGGACCATCCCCGCGGGGGACCATCCCCGCGGGGGACCATCCCCCCCCGCGGACCCCCCGCGGATCACGCCCGACACGCTTTGACTGAACCGACCGACGATCTCCTCGTCTTCGCCGACGAACGACTCCTGGAGCACGATCCGCCCTGCGACCACCCGGAGTCCCCGGCGCGGCTCCGCGAGCTCCTCGCCCGCCTCCGCGAGCCGGCGGCCGCCGACGCTGCGCGATCGCTGCGCTGGCGAACGCTCGAGCCCGCCCCCCGCGAGGCGCTCCTGCGGGTCCACGACGCCGCCCTCCTGGACCGCCTAGACGCCCTCCGGGGCGAGAGCGCCGACGCTTGGCTGAGCGCCGACACGGCGGTCTCCGCCGGATCCGTGCCGGCGATCGAGCTCGCGGCCGGCGCGGGGATCCTCGCGGTCGACGCCCTCTACCGCGGCGAGGCGAAGCGCGCCCTCTGCCTGACCCGCCCCCCCGGCCACCACGCCAAGGCCGATCGGATGATGGGCGCCTGCTTCCTCAACAACGTCGCCGTCGCGGCCGCCCACGCCCGCGCCCGCCACGGCGCCGCGCGGGTGATGATCGTCGACTGGGGCGTCCACCACGGCAACGGCACCGAGGCGATCTTCTTCGCCGACCCCGACGTCCTCGTCGTCGACAGCCACCAGTCGCCGTTCTACCCGGACACCGGCGAGATGAACAGCCTCGGCAGCGGCGGCGCCTTCGGCAAGACCGTCAACCTGCCGCTGCCGGCGGGCACCGGCGACGGCGATCTCGTCGGGATCTACGGCGCCATCCTGCCGACGCTCGTCGCCAGCTTCAGGCCCGACCTCATCCTCGTCTCCGCCGGCTTCGACGGCCACGCAGAGGATCCGATCGGCGGCTTCGAGCTGAGCGAAGGCGGCTTTGCCAGCCTCACGCAGCTCCTGCGCGACCTCGCCGATCGCCACTGCGACGGCCGCCTCGTCCTCCTCCTCGAAGGCGGCTACAACCCAGCCGCGACCGCGAGCTCGGTCTCCGCCTGCGTCGACGTCCTCCTCGGCGCCGACGCCCCGCAGGCCCCGGCGATGAGCCCCCGCGGCGCCGCCCTCCTCTCGGTCTTCCGCAGCCACCACGGCCTCTATTGGCCCGAGCTGCAGGTCTGAAGGGCTACGGGCGGGGCTCGGTTCGCCGGAGCTCGGTTCGCCGGGGCTCGGCTCGGTTCGGGGCTGGCCGCGGGATCGCGCCTCCGCTATCTTCTGCCGCCCATGGAGATCTTCAAGCGCTTCCGCTTTGAGGCGGCCCACCGCCTCCCCAACGTCCCCCCGGACCACAAGTGCTTCCGCCTCCACGGCCATTCGTTTGAGGTCGAGCTCGCGGTCCACGGACCCGTCGGCGATCGCAGCGGCTGGGTGATCGACTTTGCGGAGATCGGCCGCGCCTTCGAGCCTATCCACAAGGCCCTCGATCACCGCTGCCTCAACGACGTCGAGGGCCTCGAGAACCCGACCAGCGAGCTCCTCTGCCGCTGGATCTGGGCCCGGATCAAGCCCGAGCTGCCGCTCCTCCAGGCGGTCTCGGTCCGCGAGACCTGCACCGCCGGCTGCACCTACCGCGGAGACGACGAGCACACCCTCGCCGAGCCCGCGGGCGACGCCCAGGGCGAGCGCGCAGGACCGCAGGTCGCCTTCGCCGTCTACCGGGCCCACGACGGCGCCCTCGACCAGCTCCTCACGCTCCTCCGCGATCACGTCTCGACGCTCCAGCGCCGCGGCCTCGCGACCCCGCGACCGGTCACGCTGGTCCGCTCGAGCGACGGCCGCACGGTCCTCGAGATCTTCGAGTGGCGCGACCGAGCCGCCTCCGAGGCCGCCCACTCCGACCCTGAGATCAAGGCGCTCTGGGGCGCCCTCGCCGGCGTCGCCGACTTCGTCAGCCTCGCGGATCTGCCGGAGTCGGACCGGCCCTTCCCCCACTTCGCGCCGGTCCTCTAGTCGCCGCCAAGCCGGAGGCCGCGGAGGCGCCGAAGGATCGCCCGCACCTTCGGCGTCCAGCGCAGGTCGACGTCGGTGTCGACCAGAGCGGCAGCGGGCGGCGGTCGCCGAGGAACGCCTGCTCGCCCTAGTCCGCGGGACGCCTTGGCAGGCCCTTGCGCCTCTGCGCCGACGAAGCTCCACGCTGCCCGCGCGGAGCGTCGACCCTGCGCCGACCCCTCAGCTCTCCAGGTAGTGCTCGCCGAGATGCTCGGTGAGGTTGCCGGCCTCGAGGTGCCAGCGGTCATCGCCCCAGCGCAGGCGATGGATGCTGCCTAGGGCCACGGTCAGAGCCTGCGCCTCGCCGTGATCGAGCCCGAGCAGCTCCCCCAGGATCACCTTGATGATCCCCTTGTGGAGCACCGCCAAGCTCCGCGCGGAGGGGGGGAAGAGCGGGCCTCCGTCGGCGTCTTCGCGGACGGCGGCGAGGACCCTCGACGACAGGTCCCTGCGCGAGTCCCCGCCGGGAAAGACGAAGTCGAGCCCCTGGGTCTGCCACCGCTCGTAGCCTGCGGGATCCCGCTCGGCGACCTCGGCGACGGTCCAGCCCTCCCAGTCGCCGAAGTTGCGCTCGCGCAGGGCCTCGACCGCCCGCGGGGCCGGCGAGGGCGCGCGCAGGGCCTCGGCGACGATCGCCGCCGATCGCCGAGCCCGGAGCATCGGCGAGGTGATGAACCGGTCGAAGCGCTCGTCCGCCAGAGCCTCTCCGGCGCGGCGGAGCTGGGCCTCCCCCAGCGGGGAGAGATCGATGTCGGTCGCGCCGTAGAGGCGGATCGACGAGTTGCCGACGGTCTCCCCGTGGCGCACGAGCACCAGCACACCTCCCTCCCCTGGGCCGCTCGGACGACGCTCGCCCTGCGGCGCCTCACCACCCTCGCCGCCCTCGCCGCCCTCGCGCTCGCCACTGGCCCCGGGAGCCCCATGTCCCCTCAGCGCAGCGACGATCATCGCGACCGAGGGCGCCCCCGAGTAGGCGCCCTCGCGATCCCCATCGCCGCCGTAGACCCGGCACCCCTGGCCGCAGGTGGGCCCGCCGCCGCCCACGTCACGACCGCCGACCAGGATCGTCGGCGATCCGTAGCCGCGCAGCCCTGACGGCAGCGTCGGATCATCGCAGCGACGCTCCTGCCAAGGAGCTTCGCCTGCGCCCCCGGGCCGCTCGCGCTCGATCGTCGCGAAGGCCTCGCGCAGGCGTGCGCGGGCCAGGTCGACGTTGGGGCACTCCGGATCCCAGAGGAGAACGCAGGACGTAGGGGTGGTCATCGGCCGCTCCACAGCGGCCCCAGCCTACCAGCCAGGTCAGCCCTGACCAGACCGCCGCTTCGCTCGCACTTCTCCACCCGTGCGAGCTCTCGGCCAGCGGTCCGTGGCAAGAGCCCCGTCGTCTCGCGCTCCGCGAGCGTCGGTACCTTGGCCTCGACAGTACGCCGCTTTGCCGAGCTCGACCGCGCGTCCTCGCGGAGGCCCACGCGAGGTCGACGCGAGGCCGACACGAGGCCCACGCGAGGCCCACGCGAGGCCCATGCGAGGCCCACGAGCCCGCCCGACATCAGCCGCGGCTGCTAGTCCCTCGCCCGGCGAGCCGCCCGGGCTGGTCCCAGCAGCAAGACCTCGGTCGGCACGCCCCGCTGCGAGCGGGCGAAGAGCAGCGAGCTGGGCCCGAGCTCCCCGGAGTCGAGCATCCGCACCTTGCCGTCGATCCGCAGCGACACCGTCAGGTCGTCACGGCGAAGCACCTCGACCTCCTCCCCCTCGCCGACGACGAGGTGATCCCGGGTGACCCCGAGGAGCCCGCGGATCACCCGCGGCCGCCGTCGCCGGACCTTGGCCTGCGCGTCGAGCTCGACCAGGTCATCGCCGATGACGAGAAAACCGCCGGCCGGATCGTCGACGACCCGCAGCCGCTCGTCGACCGCGATCTCCTTGACCACCCGACCGCGGCCCCCGTCGTAGATCAAGAGCTTGGTCCTCTGCGGGAGGTAGACCTGCGCGAGCACCTCGTCGAGGGGCCAGGGCGTCGTCCCGCCGGGGAGAGCGTGGGCCCAGATCCGACCGCCGCTCGCCGGATCACGCAGCTCGACCGAGCCCCCCTCGGCGCCGCTGGTGTGGATCCACAGGCGGCCGCCGTCCAGCGCCAGCCAGACCACCCGCACCTGTCGCTCGCCCACCTCGATCTTCGCCCCCCACAGGCGCTGGCCCGCCGCGCAGTCGAAGACCGCGAGGTCCCCCTCGTAGCTGTCGATCACCCAGCACAGGCCGTTCTCGGCGGAGATCCCCGCGTCCACCCCACCGGCGCTGAAGGTCCCCCTGCGGGGGAGCAGCCCGTCGAGCCGCCAGCGGACGACGCCCGCCGGATCGACCCCGACCGCCCCCATCAGGCCGTCGGCCCCCTCGACCAGGGCCACGCTGCGATCGCCGGCGCGACCGAGGAGCCGCGGCTGGATCGGACAGACCGTGTCGTGCGGCTCGGCCATGTCGAAGTAGATGTGATTCTCCGACGAGGGAAAGCTGGGGCCGACCTGCGCTCCGCTACCGCAGTCGATCGGCTGCAGCGTGCACCCGCAGACATAGGCGCAGGCGCCCCCCTCGATCCGCAGGCGACAGTCGCTGTCGCCCCCGTTGTAGTAGGCCTTGGCCTCGCCGAGACGACGACCTGCGGCCGCGTCGACCATGACCAAGCGGGGCCCGGCGTGCAGCAGCGCCCGATCTTCGGCGGCGTAGAGGTCGTGTTGACCGGCCGGATCGGACTGGGCCTGGAGCCGCCAGCTCTGAGCGCCGGTGGCCGGGTCGATCGCCTGCAGGTGCCGAAAATCCTCCTCGAGCAGGATCAGGCGCTTCGCGGCGATCGTCGTCGCCCAAGCCTCGCCCTGAAAGCGGAGCTCGAGATCGCTGCCGTCGGCGAAGGTCACCCGCAGAGGGTCGGCCTTCACGGGGGCCGAGCCCGCGTCGGCGGCGGTCGGAGCTGACGAGCCCGCGGACGCGCCGGGTTCGGCCTCTCCCGCGACCCCCGCCTCGGGAGCTCCGGCGCCTGGCTCCGACACAGCAGCGCGCCGATCACAGGCCGCGCTCATCAGCAGCGCGACGCCGACGAGCCCCGACAGCGCAGCGTCGCGGGCGAAGCCACGACGCGCGCCGCAGAGGAGGACGCGCGAACGCCTCGAGCGCCCGCGCTGGGGACCAGCGGATGATCCGCGAGGCGTTCGGCGAAGCACGGCCTAGCCTACCCTACAACCTGCCCGAGCTCTCGCCCCACCTCTCGCACCTCCTCTCGCACCTCCTCTCGCCCCACCTCTCGCCAGCAAGCCCGGACCGACGCCGACAAGCGGTCGAGCCGATCCCCATCCAGGACGACCTCCCCGTCTCGCGGGCAGGAGAAGAAAAGGGGGGAGAGGAGCCGGCGCGGGGCGATCGCGGCCAGGATCAACGTCGGACCTGAATCACGTCGCCCGCAGGACCGGACGCCAGAGCAGACACCCGTCGGGATTGCCCTTCCCCATCGAGCAGGAGGGCCCGCGCAGGGCGTCCATCGTGTAGATCAGCGTCTGGAGGTGGACATCCCCCTCCGCCGTGAGGATCACCTTCGAGGTCTCCGGTGAGCTCGCCTTGAGCTGCGCCGCGAGGGCGGTCAGGGCCGCGAAGTCGTAATCCGCGTCGCCCTCGCCGGTCCGGGCGATCATCGACAGCGCGGCCTCACGGGCCTCCGCGAGGCCGGCGACCACCTCCGCGCCGGTCGCCGCGACGGTGATCCCGTCGCTCGCGACCGTCACCCGCACCTCCATCTCTCGGTCCGGCGGCGTCGTCGGGTCCTCGCTCATCGCCGCGTGCTGCGGCGGCGAGACCGGGATCGCCGCCATCGACGCGAACTCCATCGCCATCAAGAGCGCGGGGATCAGCAGGAACATGATGTTCATGACCGGCAGGAGGTTGGCCTCGACCGCCGTCCCCACGCCTCTCTTCTTCGGCTTCTTCTTCGACATAGCTCACCCGTCTCCCCGGCCGCGAGCCTTCGCAGCGGGGTCCTCCCGATCACTGACAGCGAGGTCGCCAGGAGGTTCCCGGCGCCCGTGATTTCGGAGCCCGACCTCGTCGCACGCCCACAACCGCCCTCCCGCGGCGACAGGGCCGAAGCGCCCGCGGGGTCGAAGAGCACGGCGTGGCCGACGTGATCGAGGCGCGAAGCGTGGTCGATGAGCCGGACCGACAACGCTGACGGGCCGGCTCGACAACGCTATCATCGCCCCGTGATCAGCGATCGCGACCTCCTCCAGGCCTGGGGCGACGGCGACGTGGCCGCCGGGCGGACCCTCTTTGGCCGCCACTTCACCTCGATCTTCCGCTTCTTCCGCAACAAGGTCGACGACGCCGCCGACGACCTGACCCAACAGACCTTCGTCGCCTGTCTCAAAGCGCGCGAGAACTTTCGCGGCGACTCGAGCTTTCGCACCTTCCTCTTCGCGATCGCCCGCAAGCGCCTCTACGATCACCTGCGCCAGCGTCAGCGCCGGGCGCCCAAGGAGGCGCCGCTGGGCGAGCGCTCGATCGCCGACATCCACGGGCCCTCGCCGACCCGCCTGATCGCGATGCAGCAGGAGCAGGAGCTCCTCCTCCGAGCGCTGCGCCGCCTCCCCGTCGACATGCAGGTCGCCCTGGAGCTCTTCTACTGGGAGGAGCTGCCGATCCCTGAGATCTCCGTGATCCTCGAGACGCCGACCGGGACGATCAAGCGCCGGCTCCAGCGGGCCCGCCACCGCCTCGACGCGATCATGGCCGAGCTCGCCTCCTCGAAGGCGCTCCTCCAGAGCACGATCGGCGACTTCGACGGCTGGGCGAAGGACCTCCGCGAGCGCCTCGGCGAGGCCTCGTCGTAGGAGACCCTGGCAAGAGCGCCGGAGAGACGGCCAAAGCAGCAGTGAAGATGAAAAGCCCTCGCCGGGCTGAACGGCGAGGGCTCTCTCCTTGGCGGGGGGCGGGCCCCCGCCGCGACTAGAAGTTCTGGGCGTCTGCGCAGATCTTGACGTTGTTGGAGTCCGGCGTCGCCTGACAGCGGAACTGGCCGGGCTGCTTCCAGAAGTCATCGTGGCCGTTCCAGCGGCAGTCGCTGTCGGACTCGCAGGTCTTGTGGCAGACCTTGGTCGAGACCTTCACGCCGCCCTCTTCGGTGACCCGGTCGGCGAGCGCGGTGCCGGCGGGGCAATCGCTGAATTTGTCGTAGTCGCCGAAGGTCACGTACCCGGGGCAGAAGACGCCCTCGCACTTCTGGGCGGCGACCATGCAGCTGCCCTCGGCGAAGTAGATCTTGCGATCGATGATGTTGAGCAGCTTCACGTGGCCGCTGTCGAAGCAGACCTTCTCGGCGCCGGCGGGGGCGGTGACGTTCTCGCAGCCGACGATCTCGCCGGCGAGCACGTCGTTGGCGTCGCACATGCCGCCACAGTCACGGACGCAGGGCGAGTCAAAGCCGCCGTCGTTGATCGTGCACGAGGTGGTGCACTCGTCCTGCGAGTCGTCGTTGCCGTCGTCGCACTCCTCGCCGGCGTCGACGACACCGTCGCCGCAGGTCGGCGCCAGGAGGTCGCAGGCGTCGAGGCAGTCGCCGTCGCCGTAGCTGTGCGGCACCTCGCCGTTGGAGGGCGCCTCCGTCTTCGTGTTGCCGTCGTCGCAGACCTCGTCGCCCTGGATCTCGCCGTCACCGCAGACACCGTCGCCGGTGTCGCTGTCGCTCGTCGGATCGGTCGTCGTCGGCTCGGTCGTCGACGGATCGGTCGTCGACGGATCGGTCGTCGACGGATCGGTCGTCGACGTCGTCTCCGAGGTGGTCGACGTCGGAGCGGTGGTCGACGTCGGATCGGTCGTCGCCGTCGGATCGGTCGCGGTGCCCGTCGGATCGGTCGAGGTGCCCGTCGTCGGATCGGTCGAGGCGCTGGTCGTCGTGTCGGTTCCGCCCGTGTCATCCCCGGAGCAACCGGCGAGGCCCAGCCAAAGACCAAGGGACGAGGCGGCGAGCCACGTAGTAGAGGAAGTAAAGCGGCGCATAGGCGGATACTACGATTCGCGCCCAACGCGCGATAGTGATTCTGAGCACACCCAGCGCGCCCCTCACGCAGACGCCCACAGATGTGGTCCACAGGACGCGCATCCTTCTTGTCGTCCGCCCTACAGCCGGCTAGCCTTGCGCGGCGTATGGCAGGCGGAGCAGCAAGCGACGACACCAGCGGTGCAGTCGCGGACATCAACGTAACGCCGATGGTCGACGTCCTCCTCTCGTTGCTGATCATCTTCATGGTCGCGACGCCGCAGCAGAACGCGCAGATGCCGATCAACGTGCCGGCTGAGGCTCCCCAGCAGAGCCCGAGCGACCCCGACGCGATGCTCCTCATCTCGATCGACGCCGCCGGCAAGGCGAAGCTCGGCGAGGCTGACCTGAGCGACGACTACGACGCGATGGTCGAGCAGCTCAAGGCCAACAAGAAGCTGCAGAACGACGCTCGCGTGGCGATCGACGCCGATCCCAAGGTGTCCTACGGCAAGGTCATCCGGGTGATGGCGGCCGCGCACGCCTCCGGTGTGCCCTCGGTCGGGCTCGCCTCGGATCGTCTCTAGCAGCGCGTGTCCCGACGCGCCGAGGGGGCGCGTTGCCCTGAGCCCATGTCACGCGGGTTCACGACCCCACAACGGCGAGAATGCGCGACTTTCGCAGACCACGCGGCGCCCGTTCACGCCCTTTTTTCGACCGCAGAGGTCTCAGCCTCTAAGGTCGGCCGGTTCGACCATGGCGACCCGGAGAGCCAGCAAGCCTGCGTCCAAGGAACGGGAGTCAAGCCCGGCAGCGAGCGCAATGGAGATCGCCGACGACAGAGCGCGACTCGCCGAGATCTACTCGGTCGCCCTCCCCGACGACCTCTTCACGGTCTGGGAGATCGTGCGAACGATCCGTCCGAGCCGACCGCTCGCCGCCTTCGCCGACGCCCTCGGCCTGACCCTGCGCGGGCCCTTCGAGCATCTCGCGGAGCGCAGCGCCCGAGCGCCGCGTGGGCCCCGAGCGATGCCCCACCTGAGACACCGAGCGCCGCTCGATCCCCCCGAGTTCCTCGCGCTCGCGACCGCCGCGGACGGAGGAGCTCGCCTCGGCTACTACTTCGACGATCCCGGCCGGCGTTCGCCGCTCGTCTGCGCCCAAGGCGACGCCCCGCAGACCCTCGAGCTCCTCGGCGAGTCCCTGCTTCTGGCCCTCCGGACAGTTCTCGAGCGACGCCTCGTCGACGCCCAGGCGCGAGGCCCCCGTCGCGGCGAGCTTCAGCGCATCGACCAGCTGCGGGCGGAGCTCGCCGCTGCCTCGCCGCCGCCCCGCGAGGAGACCGGCGCCGCCTACCTCGAGGCCTATGTCGAGCGCGCCCGCTCGCCGAGGCGTCCGCTCGCGCCGACCGCCGACGGGATCGGCCTCCTCGCGCCGCGGCGCCTCTACCGACCGCTCCCCGCGTCGCCTGCCGGCCTGCGCCAAGAGACACGTGCTAGCGATCCCCATCACCTCGTCGACCTCGGCGAAGCCGCGCTGGGCGATGGTTTCCCCGCGACGACGCTGCTCGTCGGCAAGGAGCTGTGGGCCTGCGGCCTGCGCGAACCACACCGGACCCACGCCGCCCAGCTCCTGAGCGCAGCCTATCGGGCGCTGAAGCGGCCCCTCCTCGCGGAGATCACGGCGGCGCACGCCGCCCAGCGAAGCGGCCCCCAGCTCGCGGTCGCCCCCGCCGATGAAGCCCCGTCGACGACGTCCGAGGATGGGCCTGATCCGGACGAGGACGGCTCGCCGGGCCCGGTCGAAGCCCGGCCGAAGCTCGACGCGCCGCGCCCACAACGTCACCCGACCTGGCGGATCGCCGCCCTGCGCTCGCACAAGCCCGCGGCGATCCACCTCGCGGCGATGACCACCGCCGAGCTCGAGGCCCTCACCGCCGCGCCCTGGGACACCGTCGTCCGCCTCTCGTTCTCGATGGCGCCGGACCAGGGCTACCTCAGCGCTCTGTCGCCGATCCTCCGCGGCGAGACGATGCCGGAGCTGCGACACCTGACCCTCCTCGGCGGCGAGTACCCGCGGGACTTCCTCCCCGCCCTGGTCGAGTCGGCCCTCCTCGCCGACAAGCTCCACACCCTCGACCTCCACCCGGACTCCCTCTCGGGCGACGAGCGCGATCTCTTCATCGAGCGTTGGCGCGGCCGGGAGGAGCTCCAGCTCTTCCCCGGCGCCATCGCCCTGCGGGATCACGTCGCCAGCTACAACCTCGGGATCATCGCCCGCGACCTCGGCTACCACCTCCGCGCGCTCGACCTCTTCGAGCGATCGATCGCCCTCGGCGGCGACCACTGGGACTACGGTGAGAAGGGCGTCGCCCTGCTCGAGCTGGGCGACTTCGACAACGCGGTCGCGGCGCTCCAGATGGCGCTCCGCAGCGACGGGAGCTACCTGATCGCCTGGCTCAACCTCGCCGAGACGTACCGGCGAAACGACGACCTCGACGAGGCCCTCCAGACCCTCGACCGGGCCGCCGAGGTCGCGACCGGGAAGAAGGACCAGCTCTCGGTGATCGGCCTCCGGACCCGCGTCTGCGTCTGCGCCGGTGACGAGACCGCCGCCCTGGCGCTCGCCGCCCAGCTCGACTCGCGCGCCCTCGATCTCCTGCGCCATCGCCCGAACGACGCTGATCTCCACTACTGGCGCGCCGCGGCGCGCCTCCTCCTCGGCGACCGTGACGGAGCGCTCGACAGCATCCGCGAGGCGATCACTCGCGAGCCGCAGCAGCGCATCGACGCCCTGCACGACGAGCTCTTCGCCGACGTTCACGGCGACCTCGAGGATCTCTCGTTTCTCCGCTAGATCCCTGCGAGGCGAGGCCGCCAAACCCTGCCCTTGCGCATGCAAGCAGGCCTCCTCATCGGTCCCGACGATGACGCAGCTGCGGACCTTCCATGCGAGCAGACCCCAGACGAGGCCGCCGCGCGAGCGCCCGAGAGTTGAGCCCACGACCCCGCGCTGGCCGCCCGCGGAGGCGGCCGCGACGGCTCTTGGCGATGGGCGTTTCCGGTCACGACGATGATGACGTCAACGCCTGCGACGGGCGAAGTCGTCCATCATCATCGCCAGGCGACGGAGGCCCAGAATCGAACGTCGATCATCGAGGCTGTGAAGTGAAGACTCGGCGGCTTACGATGCTGACGGCCCCCCGTCGCTGTCGTGATGTTCACCGGCTATCGAGTGCTCGAGACCCTGCATGAGGGTAGTAACGCGGTCGTCCTGCGCGGCGAACGGTTGGCCGACGATCGACCTGTGATCCTCAAGCGGCTCGCCGAGGACTACCCCTCGCCGGAGCGCCTCGCCTCCTTCCGCCAGGAGTACGAGATCAACCGCAAGGTCTCGAGCAACGTCGACCTCTGCTCGCTCGAGCGCCAGGGTGATCACTGGTTGATGGTCCTCGACGACGCCGGCGGCGTCTCCCTCGACCGGCTCGGCATCCGCGGCAAGCTCGGGCTGACGGAGTTCCTCCAGCTCGCGCTCAAGATCATCGACTCCGTCGCCAAGGTTCATCACAACCTGATCATCCACCGCGACATCAACCCGGCGAACATCACCCTCAACCGCTCGACCGGCGCGATCACCCTGATCGACTTCAGCGCCTCGACCCTGCTGCCGCGGGCGAACGCTAGCTTCTCCAACCCCACGGTCCTCGAGGGCACGCTCCCCTACATCGCCCCTGAGCAGACCGGCCGGATGAACCGCACGGTCGACCTCCGCGCCGACCTCTACTCCCTCGGGATCACCCTCTACGAGCTCCTCGTCGGCGAGACCCCCTTCACCTCAGAGGACCCGCTCGAGCTGGTCCACAGCCACGTCGCCAAGCTCCCCCCGGATCCCCGCGAGTCCCGCCCAGACACCCCCGAGACCCTCGCCAAGATCCTCCTCAAGCTCCTGGCGAAGAACGCCGAGGATCGCTACCAGTCAGCGCTCGGCCTCTACCACGACATCGCCCGCTGTCACGAGCTCGCCAAGGGCGACCAGCCGATCCGCCTAGAGACCCTCGGCGCCCGCGACATCAGCGATCGCCTGCGCATCCCCGAGACCCTCTACGGCCGCGGGCCCGAGCTCGAGGCGATGCTCTCCGCCTTCGAGCGGGTCAGCGCGGGCGCCTGTGAGCTGGCGATCGTCGCCGGCGCCCCGGGGATCGGCAAGTCTGCCCTGGTCCGCGAGCTCTACGGCCCGATCACCCGCAGCCGCGGCTTCTTCATCGCCGGCAAGTTCGACCAGTTCAACCGCAACATCCCCTACGCGTCGCTCCTCCAGGCGTTCCGCTCGCTGGTCCGGCAGCTCCTCGCCGAGCCCCCCGCCGGGGTCAAGGTGTGGCGCGAGAAGATGCTCGACGCGCTCGGTCCCAACGGACAGGTCCTGATCCGGGTGATCCCAGAGATCGAGCTGATCGTCGGGCCCCAGCCCGACGTCCCGGAGCTCCGCCCAGAGGACGCCCACAACCGCTTCAACCTGACCTTCCGCGCCTTCATCGAGGTCTTCACCCGCGCCGAGCATCCGCTGGTGCTCTTCCTCGACGATCTCCAGTGGGCCGACCACGCCACCCTCGACCTCCTCGAGGTGCTCCTCTCGTCGAGCACCAGCGGTCACCTGCTCATCGTCTCCGCCCACCGCAGCAACGAGGTCGACGTCTCGCACCCGCTGCTGATGACCCTCGAGCGGATCCGCCGGCGCGGCGTCCCGATCACCGAGGTCGACCTCGCGCCGCTGGGCCCCGACCACGTCGTCGCCCTCCTCAGCGACGCGCTCCAGAGCCCGGAGACGGAGGTTCGGCCGCTGGCGAAGCTCCTCAGCAACAAGACCGGCGGAAACCCCTTCTTCATCGGCGAGTTCCTCCGCCACCTCCACGACGACGGCCTCGTCGCCCTCGATCCCGCGAGCGGCACGTGGCGCTGGGACCTCGAGCAGATCCGCCAGCGCAACATCACCGCGAACGTCGTCGAGCTGATGGCGCAGAAGGTCCGCGAGCTGCCCGAGGAGGTCCAAGACACCCTCAAGATCGCCTCTGCGCTCGGCAACCGCTTCGACCTCGAGACCGCGGTCAAGACCGCCGACCAGCCCCTGATGGCGGTTATCCAGGCGATCTGGACCGCCCTCCAGTCAGGCTTCCTGACCCCCATCGGCGACGCGGTCCCCCTCCTCAGCCTCGAGTTCGAGAGCGACTCCGACGTCCTCCCCGACTTCGAGGTCCGCTTCACCCATGACCGGATCCAACAGGCGATCTACGCCCAGATCCCCGAGGACGAGCGGCCCGCGGTCCACCGCAGGATCGGCCGACACCTCCTCCACTCCGTCGCGATCGACTCCCTCGAGGTCGAGGTCTTTACGATCGTCGGTCACCTGAACCAGGCGCTCGCGCTCGTCGACGGCTGGGAGGAGCGGCAGACCCTCGCCCGCCTGAACCTCCAGGCGGCGCAGCGAGCGAGCGACGCCTCGGCCTTCTCGGCGGCCCTCGACTACTACCGGATCGGCGCTGACAGTGTGGGCGAGGAGGGCTGGTCCAGTGACCACGAGCTGACCTTCGCCCTCAACCTCGGCGCCGCCCAGTCGGCCTGCATGACCGGCGCCTACGAGGACATGGAGGCGCGGACCGAGCTGCTCACGGCCCAGGCCGCCGACGTCCTCGAGCGGGCCAAGATCCAAGAGGTCTTGATCCAGGCGAAGACGATCCAGCTCGACCTCCCGCAGGCGCTGGAGCTGGCGATCTCCCTCCTCCGCGACCTCGGCGTCCGCCTCCCCCGCTCCCCCGGCAAGCTCGACGTCCTCACCGCGGTCGTCCGGGCCAAGGCGGCCCTCGCCGGCAAGCGCCTCGAGAGCCTCTCGGACCTGCCCCAAGCGACAGACCCTAGGGTCCTCGCCCAGATCGAGGTCATGGGCGGCGTGATCTCAGCGTCGTACCGCAGCAACCCGGACTCGTTCATCCTCATCGCCCTGGCGATGCTCAAGCTCTCGGTCCGCTACGGCAACACGCCGGCCTCCGGCTTCGCCTACGCCTGCTACGCGCTGATCCTCGCCGGACCGATCGGCGACTTCGCCGGCGCCCGGCGGCTCGTCCCCGTCTGCGACGAGATGCTCGAGTGGCCGATGACGCGGCCCTACAAGGCGAAGACCCTCTTCGCCCTCGGCACCTTCGTCCTCTCCTGGTCCGAGCACCCGGGCGTCTGCGCTGATCGGCTCTTCGACGGCTACGTCAGCGGCCTCGAGGTCGGCGATCTCGAGTTCGCCTCGCACTGCGGCTACATCCGCTCCTACTTCCTGCTCCGCGCCGCGGAGAACCTCGTCGACCTCAAGACCGACCTCGAGCAGATGGCCGACGCCCTCGCTCCGCTGGGCCAGGGCCGCGCCGCCGAGCTCTGCGAGCTCTACCTTCAGGTCGCCAACAACCTCCGGGGCGAGAGCGCCGATCCGAAGGCCCTCCTCAGCGAGCGCTTCGACATCCAGGCCAACCTGCGCGAGAGCTACCGCCTCCGCGACACCCGAGCGATCGTCGAGGCCTGCCTCCAGAAGACCTACGTCCTGGTCGTCTTCGGCGACTACCAGGCCGCGCGGGAGACCGTCGCCCGGATCCCCGAGCACCTCGACGACCTCCCCGGCTTCCCGCCGGCCGCGGAGTCGCGCTTCTTCGACGCCCTCCTGACCCTCCGCGAGCTGCCCGAGCTGCGGGGCTGGGGCCGACGGAGGGCCCTCGCCCGGGTCCGGGCCAACCTCGCCAAGCTCGCCAAGTGGGGCGAGTCGGCGCCCCACAGCTACCTCCACCACCGCCACCTGATCGAGGCCGAGCTCGCCCGCTTTGAGGGCCGCGACCGTGACGCTCGCCCGGCCTACGACCGCGCGCTCGCGGCCGCGACGGAGCAGCGGATGCTCCGAGACCAGGGCCTCATCGCCGAGATGGCCGCGGACTTCTACCAAAGCGGCGGCTTCGAGGAGCTCGCCCGTCACTTCCTCCGCCTCTCCCACCGCGCGTACCTCCGCTGGGGCGCGCTCGCCAAGACGGCCGCGCTCGAGCGGGCCCACCCCCACCTCGTCGCCAAGGCCTCCGCCAGCATCTCCCGCAGCGCGACCGTCCACGCGACGGTCGCCCTCTCCTCGACCCTCGACCTGACCTCGGTGCTCCGGGCGTCCCAGGCCATCTCCCGCGAGATCGTCCCGGGGAGGCTGCTCGCGGCCCTGATCAAGATGGTCCTCGAGTCCGCCGGCGCGGACCGTGGCCTCCTCCTCCAGAGCCGAGATGAGGGCTGGCGAGTGACCGTCGAGGGGCGAGCGACCAGCGACGGCACCGCCGTCGACTTCGACGTCGACGCCGACACCGACGCGCTCCCCCTGTCGATGCTCCACTACGTCGCCCGCACCCGCGAGGCTGTGGTCCGCGACATCAACCAAAACAGCGACAACTTCTCCGACGACCCCTACCTCGCCAAGCACCCGATCCGCTCGATCCTCTGCATGCCGCTGGTCAACCAGTCGCGGCTCGTCGGCGTCCTCTACCTCGAGAACTCGATCAGCGACGGCGCCTTCTACGAGGCCCGCTTCTCCTTCCTGCAGATGCTCGCCTCGCAGATGGCGACCTCCCTCGAGAACGCCGACCTCTTCGCCAACCTCGAGCGTAAGGTCGAGCAACGGACCGCTGAGCTCAGCGAGACCAACGATCAGCTGACCGCCAGCAACCTCGAGCTCGACGCCTTCGCCAGGACCGTCGCCCACGACCTGAAAAACCCGCTCGGGACCATCGAGGGGTACGCCCGCTACCTCCTCGACGACATCGACGACATCGACAAAGAGGAGACCGTCGAGGTGCTAGAGCGGATCGCCCAGACCGGCGATCAGTCGGTGCGGATCGTCAACGAGATCCTCCTCCTCGCCAGCGTCCGCAAGGGGGCTGTGCAGATGCAGCCGATCGCGATGGGCGCTGTCGTCGACGGCGCGCTCGGGCGCCTCGACGCGATGACCAAGGAGTACAGCGCGGTCATCCGCCGCCCGAAGAGCTGGCCCGCGGCCCTCGGCCACGCCCCCTGGGTCGAGGAGATCTGGGCCAACTACATCAGCAACGCCCTCAAGTACGGTGGCCGCCCGCCGATCGTCGAGGTCGGAGCAGATGTCCTTGAGGACACGTCGATACGTTTTTGGGTCCGCGACAACGGCCCCGGCATCACCCCTGAGGAGCAGCGCCAGGTCTTCGGCGAGTTCGCCCGCCTCGAGGGAGCGCGGGCCGACGGTCACGGCCTCGGCCTCTCGATCGTCAAGCGGATCGCGGATCGCCTCGACGGGACGATCGGACTGACCAGCGAGCTCGGCGTCGGAAGCGTCTTCTTCTTCACGCTCCCGGCTGTACCGACGAGCCCCGCGGCGACCGACGAGCCAGCTCCTTGAGCTCGGCTCTCGACGTGAGCAGCGAGAGCCCCGGGTGAGACCTGGGCTTCGCAGAGGTCTACAAAGTCCTTCGGGACAGGAGGCACGATCTGTAATTTGCAGGTGCTGGCGAACCACAGGTTCTCTCGGCACATGCTCCGTACCGCTGCGAATGCCGACCGGGATACCTGCGCGCGATTTCATGCTACCGAAGAGGTCGGGGGCAGAAACGAACAATGGTCCAGCATCTTTGCAATCGCTCGCTCTCCACGCTGCTCCGCGATCTGATCGCGGCCGCCGACCTGACCGGGGTCTCCTACTCCGAAGAGACTCTGCGACGGGTTCTCGCGACGTTTCAGCGCGGGTTCCTCGAGCACTCGTGCCAGATCCGATCGACGACGAAGCCCCAAGACAAGCGAGACCTCTGCTTTCGCTACCTCGACCTCGTGACCCGAGAACATCCGTTTGATCGCGCCGTCAGCCACGGCGAGCTCACGCCGACCCAGCACCCGATCTTCCGCTGGCTGCCGGAGGTCGCCGAGCGCTTCCCCGCCCTCGGCTACGGCGTCGACTTTGAGGCGGTCCGCGGACTGGTCAAGATCTGGCAGTTCATCGACGGCGCGTACGACCCCGAAGCTCTGCTCTCGCTGCCGGCGATGCCCCGCTGCTTTCGCCCCTCCCTGCCGGTGCTCCGCGAGCTCGGCCTCGACGCGGCGACGATCGTCGGCGCCGACTTCATCAACGCCTCGATCAACCTCTACTTCCGCCCCTCTCGGCCGAGCCACGGCACCGGCGAGCTCGTGACCGAGGCCTGCGAGCGGCTCGGCTTTCGTCCGCCGAGCCGCGCCGCCCAGGCCCACGCCGCCCGCACAGGCTGCATCGGCGTCACCTACGGCTGGGAGAGCGCGGCGATCGAGCGCATCTGCTTTTATGTCCCCGGGTTCACCCGCGACAGCGTCCCGGAGCACGATCCGCTGCTCCGTCGCTTCGCCGCCGAGGTCCCGGCGCTCGTCGACGATCCCCACTTTATCATCGGTTGGTCCCACGGCTCTCGGGGCACCTACCTCAAGATCGAGGACGACTACACCGGGGATGTCGGCGCTGTCTTCGACGCGGCGATGGCCGTGCCGAAGATCGAGCTGGCGGAGGAGCGGGGCTGGGCCCGACCTGCCCCCGGGATCGCGCCGGACCAGCAGCCGAGCCGCCACTCCTAGCGAGCAGCGCTCCCCGGAGCTCGGGGCGAGCGGCGCGCTCCGGAGCGCTCGCGTGGATCCTGGCGGCGACGCAGGCTTTGGTTTTTTCTCGGAACCATCGCTGCCCAGCGCTGTCAGTTGAGGCATGACCACGCGACCACGCCCCTCGACACGCGCGCCCCTGAGCTTCTGGAGCCGCTGGCCCCTGACAACGGTCTGCTGCGTGAGCGGCGTCCTCTCCCTAGCTGTCCTCATGACCATGAGCACGGCGCCGGGGCTCGGCGACGAGGAAGGTCGGGACGACGAGGTCGCCGAGCTCGAGGTGATCGAGGCGATCGACGCAATAGACGCGATCGAGGCGATCGAGGCGATCGAGGCAGAAGACCGGGAGGTCGACGCGAAGGATCCGATGAGCAGCGTCGATGAGCTCGCCGCGTTGATCCCCCCCGGCCCCGAGCCCGTCGCCATGGGGATCCCGGAGACGAAGACGAAGAGCGGCCTCTACGCGATGAAGGGGCCCAAGGACGCGATCCCGTCGATGGCGCGCGACTACTCCGGCTCCGCCTTCGCGGTCGGCAGCGACGACGCCGACGTCTGGGGCGGGCTTGTCGGCGCCGAGATCGGCGAGTCCTACGGCGTCGGCGGGCTCGGCCTCGTCGGCACCGGCCGCGGGGGCGGCGGGGTCGGAGAGGGCACGATCGGCCTCGGCAGCGGCTACGGACGCGGCGCGGGAGCAGCGGCAGGCGGCCCGACAGGGGGCGCCTACGCCTCGGCGCACTACGACCGCAACATCCAGGCTCGCTCGCTCACCGCTGGCGCGGTCGATGACAACGCCGATCCTGCGGGCTACGCCAAGGCGCTGAAGAAGCTAGCGGGCGACCGCGCCCGCCTCGGCATCGACGACAAGCTCTGGCACCTGGACGCGCCGACCAAGCGCCACGTCGACGCTCCGACCAGCCTGGACATCGCCCTCGTCATCGACACCACCGGCAGCATGGGCGACGAGCTCGAGTACCTGAAGGTCGAGATCCGCGACATCGCCGAGGGTGTCTCGAGACAGTTCCCCGGCGTCGACCAGCGCTGGGCGATGGTCGTCTACCGCGATCACGGGGACGCCTATGTCACCCGCAGCGTCGACTTCGAGGGGCTCGACGCCTTCGTCGACGACCTCGGCAAGCAGCAGGCCGGCGGCGGCGGTGACATGCCGGAGGCGATGGACCTGGCGATGGTCGCCAGCTCGGAGCTCTCCTGGCGGACCAGCGACGAGACCGCGCGGATGGTCTTCCTCGTCGCCGACGCGCCCTCCCACTCCGGCAAGGGCGCGCGCCGCTACGCCGACGCCCTCCTCGACCACCGCGAGGCCAAGACGGCGATCTACCCGATCGCGAGCAGCGGCGTCGCCGGCATGGCCGAGGCCGAGATGCGCCTCGCGGCGAAGATCACCGGCGGCCAGTACATCTTCCTGACCGACCACTCGGGGATCGGCGGCCACCACGAGGAGGCCCACGTCGACAGCTACAAGGTCGAGAGCCTGCACGACGCGATGGCGCGGATGATCCGCGACGAGCTCGGCGGCGACGAGCAGGCGGAGCAGCTAGGGACGACCCCCATCGCCGAGCCCGAGGCCACGCCGGAGCCCGAGGGCTGCGGCGCGGAGCTCGATCTCTTCCCCGAGACGGAGGCGCTCGTCAGCGCTGGCGACGATGAGGAGAGCCCCAGCAAGACCCTCTGGGACGAGCTGATGGAGCGCTTGACGGCCCACCTGCTCTTCGCCTCGACGATGGCCGTCCTCCTCCTCGCGGCGATCGGCGCCGACTCGCTCATCAGCCGTCGTCGGTCCGCCCGCGGCTAGGCTCCTGTACTGCGCCGCAGCCCGGCAGGACGACCCTCGGCAGCTACGCTGCGGCCGGGGGTCGCCCGTTGCGGCGACCGCAAGGCGCAGGGGATGGCTCTTCAGCGCGGGCCTCAGGAGAGCTCCGCTGCAAGCTAAGGGCGCGGCCCTCGTCGCTCCCCTCGGTCACCGAGCTGGCGCAGCGTGGGCTACTCGGGCTCGCCCTGGGTCGATCGCCAACGCTCAAAGGCGGCCCGTTCGACCTTGCATGCCGCCGTGAAGTCCCGCGTCAGCTGCTCCCGGACGTCGTCGTCGCCCTTGCCGCCTTGGTTCGCCTCCATGGTCAGGTTGAGCTCCGACTCGATCACGTTGTGGAGGTAGACAAAGCGCTCCGGCGCCCCGTCCTCGGCCTTCCCGTCGGCGCTCGCACACCACTCCTTCAACCACTTGAGCGCCGCGACCCGATCGCCGGCGACGTCGAGCACCCCGGGCATGCCGGTCACGCAGCTCTGGAGGAGCACCGAGATCCGCCCGCTCGCCCGCTTCGCGTCCTCCTGCTCGCAGCGCTTGATGTAGGGCGCCGTGTCGCCGCCGAGCACCCCGAGCATGAGGCTCTGGACCTCGAACTCGGAGCGGGTCGGCGACGCGTTGTCGCAGTCGTACATGTCGACGTAGATCTGCTTGACCCCCTCCGGACAGGGGACCTCGTAGAGATCGATGACGTGCCCTGACGGGCCTGTGCCGACGCTGCCGCTGCGGGTGCCCATCGCCGCCCGGAGATCGCCGAGGAAGGGGCTCCGCCCGTCGTCGCAGAGGATGTCCGAGGCGATGTAGTCGTAGGAGTGGGTCGGGCCGCAGGTCGGCGCTGGGGTCTCCTTGCTGCTGCCGAGGGCCGCGCTGGCCGCGGAGCGCAGATCCTCCGCGCCGGCCTCGACGTCGAAGGCCGGCAGGGCCGTCGCGTCCGCCGCGAGCTGACGCTGCGCCTCGGTCTGCCCGCCGCGCGCCGACGAGGGATCCGCGACCGGCTCCTCCCCGCGTCTCCCGCAGGAGGTGACGCAGAGCGTCGCCCCGATCGCCAACGCCGCCCAAGCCGCCCCTTGCTCGCCTCTGCTGCGCTCGCCGCCCATCGCCGCGAGGAGCATACCACCCAGCGCCCACGGCACCTTCACGGCGATGCCAGCTCGCCGCGCTCCCCCTGCGGCGAGCCCGAGGAGCCTGGTAGGCTCCGCTCCCATGGCGAGCCCCAGCGAGAACGCGCAGCACCATCACCGCCTCGACTACGTCGAGCTCGTCGTCGACGATATCCCCGCCGCCAAGTCGTTCTACAGCGGCGCCTTCGGCTGGCGCTTCACCGACTGGGGCGAGGGATATTCCGCCTTCGAAGATGGGCGGATGAACGGCGGGCTCCACGACCAGGGCGAGGTCACGCCGGGCGGGCCCCTGGTGATCCTCTACTCCAGCGAGCTCGAAGCCAGCGCCGCCGCGGTCGAGGCCAACGGCGGGCGGATCGTCGCGCCGATCTTCTCCTTCCCGGGCGGTCGCCGCTTCCACTTCGCCGACCCCGCCGGCAACGTCCTCGGGGTCTGGTCGGACGCCCCCGCGAAAGGGGCGTCATGAGCGACTCGTCGAGCCTCGACAAGGTCGACCTGAGCGCCGCCCTCGCGACCTTCGACGGTCACTGGGCGCCGCGGATCGTCGGCGCCCTCAACGGTCAGGAGGTCAAGGTCGCCAAGCTCCTCGGCGAGTTCGTCTGGCACGCCCACGCCGACGCTGACGAGCTCTTCATGGTGCTCCGCGGCCGCCTGCGGATCGAGCTGCGCGCGCGGACGATCACGCTCGATCCGGGCGAGTTTTTGATCGTCCCCCGCGGCGTCGAGCACCGCCCGGTCGCCGACGAGGAGGTGCACGTGCTCCTCTTCGAGCCCGCGGGCACCGTCAACACCGGCGACGCCGGCGGGCCCCTGACCGTCGACGCTCCGCAGCGCCTAGCCTAGCCCAGCGGACAGCCCGCTCCGCAGCGACGCGATTGTGGTCCGCGGAGCTGACCTTCGACCCGCGCCGGAGGTCGAGCCCTGCGCCCTGCGAGCGCCCTGCGAGCGCCCTGCGAGCGCCCTGCGAGCGCCCTTCGAACGAACGCCGACAGGCCCAGCCCAGGGCTACGGGACCTCGGGGGCGACCGCGATCACGTCGGGGTCCTCCGCCGCGTAGAGGCGCTCGACCTCCGCGGCGCGCCGCTCGATCACGGCCCGCTGGTTGATGTAGCCCTTGTCGGTGATCTCGCTGGCGTCGATCTGCGGCGGCTCGATCATCAGCAGCGCCCGCTCGATCCGCCGGCTGCTCTGCGGGTTGCGGGCGTTGTGCTCGGCGAGGCCCGCCCGCAGGTGCTCGCGGAGCACGCTCTCGGCGCAGAGGGTCTCGAGATCACCGTCGGGGTCGCCGACGATCGCCCGCGCTCCGGCCAGGCTCGGGAAGATCAGCGCCCCGAGCCCCTCTCGCCCGTCGCCGGTGATCACGGCGTCCTGGACCAGCGGCGCGGCGGCCTCGATCACCGCGACCCGCAGCGAGCCGACGTGGACCCAGGTCCCCGAGGTCAGCTTAAAATCCTCGGCGATCCGGCCGGCGAAGGTCACCCCACGCTCCGGCGCCGCAGGATCGGCGAAGGCGACCGCGTCGCCGGTGCGGTAGAAGCCCTCCTCGTCGAAGGCCTGGGCCGTGAGCTCAGGCTCGCCGAGATAGCCCGGCGTCACCCAGGGCGCGCGCACGCGGGCCTCGAGCTTGCCCGCGACCGGCACCAGCTTGAGCTCAGCGCCCGGCGCCGGCAGGCCGATCACCCCTGCGCGCGGGATCGGAAAGTGGACCGAGGTCACCAGCGGCGCGGTCTCGGTCGAGCCCCACGCTGAGGCCATGAAGACCCGCCGCCCGCAGGTCCGCTCGCTGAGCCGCCAAAGCCGCTCCCAGAGCGACTGCGGCAGCGCAGCCGCGGCGTAGAAGATGACCTGCAGGTCGGCGAAGAAGTGAGCGGCGAGCTCCGGGTCGGCCTCCAGCGCCGGCAGGAGAACGTCGAACCCGCGGGGGACGTTGAAGTAGAGGGTCGGCGAGCGCTCGCGGAGGTTGGCGACGCTCCGATCGATGAGCCCGGGCGCCGGCTTGCCGCGGTCGATCCACAGGGTCCCGCCGTGGAAGACGACCATGTTGAAATTGTGGTTGCCGCCGAAGGTGTGGTTCCACGGCAACCAATCGACCAGCACCGGCGGCGTCCGCCGCAGGAAGGGCCAGAGCTGAGCTATCGCCTGCTGGTTCGCGCAGAGCATCCGCTGGGTGTTGAGCACCCCCTTGGGCGCGCCGGTCGATCCCGAGGTGAAGAGGATCTTGGCGACGGTGTCGGGGCCGGTCTGACGATGACGACGCTCGACCTCCGCCGTCGGCGTCGCCCGGAGCTCGGCGAGGCCCCGGGCGCCGACGATCGGCTCCGCGCCGAGGGCCTCGAGGGCCGCCAGCGCCCGCGCGTAGCGTTCGCCGTCGTCGGCGAAGACCAGCGCCGGCCGGGTCTGCGAGCCTATCGCCCGGAGCTTGCCGAGGTCGGCGGAGAGCAGCGAGTAGGCGGGCGAGACCATCGCCACCGGCACGCCGATGTGCATCGCCGCCAGGAGGAGGAGCCCGCTGTCGACGCTGTTGTCGCTGAGGATCGCCAGCGGTCGGTCGTCCTCGAGCCCGCGAGCCCGCAGACGCACGAGCAGCCCCTCCGCGAGGGCGAGCACCTCGGCGACCGCCTCTGCGTAGGTCACCTCGCGCCAACCGCCGTCGCCGCGACGCTCGCCGAGGAAGACCCGCGCAGGCGCAGCCGCGGCCCAGGCGAAGAGGCGCTCGCTGAGGGTCTGCGGGTACGCCTCGAGGGGGACCGGCGAGCGGAGCACGAGGGTGCCATCGCCTCGCCGCTCGACGTCGACCGCGGGCTGAAGGAGCTCGAGCGGGGCTTTCGCGGACCCGGACATCGACAGCTACCCTATCAGGCCCACGCCTGGCAGCCGGGGGCAAATATCCCGCGCGCTCAGCCCTCGTCCCCCACTCGGATCCGCCAAGTCTGCGCTAGCGCCCGGCCTAGCAGCGCTTCCTCGCGGCCACGACGACCCACGAGCGCGGCGCGTGTACGCGGCGCTTTCGCCTTCGCGACGGACTGCGCAAGGCGGGCGACAGGGTCATCGCAGGTCGACGGCGGTCGGGCTGGCCCCGCCTGGCCCCCGCCTGGCCCCCGCCTGGCTCCCGCCTGGCTGTGGCTGACCCCCGACCTGACCCCGACCTGGCCCCGACCTGGCCCCGACCTGGCCCCGCCCTGGCCCCGACCTGACCCCGCCCTGGCCCCGACCTGACCCCGCCCTGGCCCCGACCTGGCCCCGTCCTGGCCGGTCTACTGGATCCCGCGGGAGGCGCGGGCCTGCATGCACTCGTCGCTCCCCGCCTCGACGAGCCGACAGGCCCGCGGACGCGTCGCGTAGATCGTGCAGTGGACCCGACGGCCGAGCCGACCGCGGAGGGCCAAGCAGCGCCCCTCGGGATCGAGGCGGAGGTGGGCGACCCCCTCCTCGTCGCGGGTGACCAGACGATCCATGCCCTTCTTCTGGGCCTTCTCGCTGAGGATCGGCTCGCGCTCGCCGATCTCGACCCAGTGGTAGAACCCCTCGGCCGCGTTCGACGGCGGGTTGCAGCAACAGGCGCCGCAGCGCACACACTCCACCTGGGAGATCGCGCTCTTCCGGAGGATCGGCCTCTGGGTTCGGGCAGCCATCGCAGGCCGTCGATAACACCGGCGCCCGGCTTCGCCAAGCCGATCTTTCGCGGCACCTCGCCCGCCGCGAGGAGGCCGCGGTGAAAGTCCCGCGGGCTCTCGCGCCGCGATCGTCGGCTCTCTTGGCTTCGACGAAAAGCCGCTGTACTGGGCCGTACCGCAAGTTTCGGCGGGGCCGAGGGGGGGCCGAGGGGGGGGGCCGAGGGGGGGCCGAGGGGGGGCGACGAGGGGGGGCGACGAGGGCCAGCGAGAGCGTGCGGGGCTCTCGCCCACGGCCTCCTAGGCGCTGCGGGTCAGCACATCCGTCAGCGCGTCGATGTCGGCCGCGTCGGCGATCGCCAAGACCGTGTCCCCGGCGCCGATGCGGTCGCCGCCGCGGAGGATCTCGATCCCGTCGCCGGCCGCCGGCAGCAGCCCCAGGAGCAGGCATTTGTGGGGAAAGCCCCGCATCGCCGCGATCTCACGGACCGGGGCGTCGACCACCGACGCCCCCGGCGGAACGTCGACCGAGAAGATGTGGACCCGATCGCCGCGGAGGCTGAGCAGGTCGCTGACCTTGGGGTGCTCTAGGTGCGCGAGGATCTGGTTGCGCAGCACGGCCGTCGCCCGGACCACGTGGGTCACGCCCGCGGCCTGATAGGACGCCTCGTAGCCCGCGTCGCGCATCCTCGCGATCACCCGCTCGACGCCGAGCGTCCGCGCCAGGAGGGCGCAGGCGATGTTGTCGGGATCGCGGTGCATCAAGGCCAAGGTCACGTCGGCCCGCCGCGCGCCGGCCTCCTCCAGGACGTGCAGATCGGTCGCGTCGCCGCAGAGGACGGTCGCCCCGAGCTCCGCGTAGATCTGATCGCAGACCCCCTGATCGCGGTCGATGACGACGACATCGTGGCCGTGCTCCACCAGCGAGGCCGCGACCGCGTGGCCGAGCACGCCGGCGCCCGCGATCACGACGTACATCGGCGGATGACCGCTCAACCAGCGGCGCAGGTGCATACACCATCCTCATAGGGCGTGCCGGAGCACTCCGAGTAGTCCCCGGTGATCGGCTCGGCGCAGCTCAGGTTGAGCACGGAGACGCCATCATTGAGCTCGGTGAAGTAGCCGGCGCAGGCCGCTTCGTCGCCCGTCTTGACCGCGGCGACGCAGACCCCCTCGACCTCGCCGCCGCACATCTCACCGACGTAGCTGCCGACGAAGCGCGCCCCCCAGTGGCAGCCGACCGAGAGCCCGTCCTCGCCGTCGACGAAGGGGGCAAAGGCGCAGGACTCGGCGTCGGTGTAGCCCTCACAGGCCAGCTCCTCGGCGCAGGCCGCCCCATCAGCGGCGCCGTAGTCGTCGATGAAGGCCTCGCAGTAGCTCGCTCCCGCGCTCTCTGCCGTGTCGATCCCCGAGAGGTTGCAGCCGAGGCCGAGGCCGAAGGCCAGCACCGCCGGCCAGCTCAGCGCCGCTAGCCAACGGAGAGACGAGTGTGAAGAGAACCCCTGCACGGCGCGAGTCTATCAGCAGCCGGAGCCGAGCCCGAATCCTCACCACAACCGGCCTGCTGGACGCCTAGAGCCCTCTGCAGGCGACATCCGACAAAACGGGACGTCGACAGGCTCGGCTCGCGCGGCCGCGATCCTAGTTCCGCCAGGCTCGCCCCGAGAAGAGGAGCACGAGGGGGATGAGCTCCAAGCGCCCGGCGAGCATCCCGAACATGTAGGTCACCTTGATCACCGGGTGCAGCGAGGGCAGCTCGCCGACCGGGATGTAGCAGGGGCCGATGTTGTTGAGGGCGCTGAACATCCCCGAGAGCGAGGCCCAGGCGCCGTGGTCGGAGAGGAGGGCGGTGACAGCCCCGCCCAAGACCAGGAGGGTCAACCAAGCGAAGAAGAGCCCCGCGACCTGCTCGAGCTCCGCGGGCTCGACCGGCGATCCGGCGTAGACCACCCGCGACACCGATCGGCGCGGGACGAAGGCCCGTCGCAGCAGCTCGCGGAAGAGCCGGCCGAGGAGGACAAAGCGGAGGACCTTGAAACCTCCGGCGGTGGAGCCGACGCAGCCGCCGATCAGCATCAGCCAGATGAAGAGCTGACGGGCGAGACCGCCGAAGTAGGGCTCGCCGATGTCGACCGTGCCAAAGCCCGTGGTCGTCACCAGGGCCAGGACCTGAAAGAGCGAGGCGCGGATCATCCCCTCGAGGTCGAGCCACCACGAGCCGGTCGTCCCGGTCATCGACGCGCCCGCGCCGGCGGTCGGCGCCGTCACGCCGCCGTGACCGACGACCACGTCGAGCGCGACCAGGGCCGCACCGCCGACGACGATCGCCCACCACCAGCGGGTCTCGGGCGTCTCCCAGAGGGCTCGCACCCGCCCGCGCAGGAGCTGGTAGTGGACCATGAAGGAGGTGCCCCCCGCGAGCATCCCGAGGATTAGGACGTACTCGACGATCCGCGGGCTGCCGACACCTTCGGCGGCGTAGTAGGCGATGCTCGCGTCGTGGGTCGAGAAGCCGCCGGTCGAGAGGGTCGTCAGCGCGTGGCAGACCGCGTCGAAGACCCCGACACCGCCGACCAAGAGGCCCAGCGCCACCGCCACCGTGATCGCGATGTAGATCGTCCAGAGGATCCGCAGGGTGTGGAGCACGCCCGGCTCCAGGCGCGGGCTCTTGATCTTGTGGGCCTCCGCGCCGGCCAGGGCGTGGAGCCCCGGATGCTCGCGGATGAGCGCGAGGAAGAGGGTCAGGATCCCGAGGCCGCCGACCCACTGGATAAGGCTCCGCCAGAGCAAGGTCGAGCGCGAGAGCTCGTCGAGGCCGCTGAGGAGGGTGATCCCCGTGGTCGTGAAGCCGCTGACGGTCTCAAAGACCGCGTCGAGCGCGGGCATCTCGAGGATCCAGATGAACGGGATCGCCCCGACCAGCGAGAGGACGATCCAGCCGAGGCCGCAGACCAGGAGCGCCTGCGCCGAGCCGAGACCGCGGGCCCTCCGGCCCGACCAGCGCAGAGCAAGACCGCCGCCGACCGCCACCGCGAGCGCCACCAGGTAGCCGAGGGCCCCGCCCTCGTCGAGGCTGAGGTCGACGATGAGCGGGATGAGAAAGAGCCCCCCGAGGGCGAGGAGAAGCCCGCCGAGAGCCCGCGCGATCGCCCCTCTCTGGTCGCTCATGGGCGCATTCTAGCGGACCCCGCCGGGGCCGACCGGGGACGAGCTCGCCTAGCGCTAGGCGCAAAGATCACGCGACGCAGCGCCCAACGCCGCGAGGCCCCAACCCGCGACCAGACCCGCGACCAGACCCGCGACCAGACCCGCGACCAGACCCGCGACCAGACCCGCGACCAGGCCCGCGACCAGACCCGCGACCAGACCCGCGACCAGACCCGCGACCAGACCCGCGACCAGACCCGCGACCAGACCCGCGACCAGACCCGCGACCTCAGCCGCGACCGAGCAGACGCCGGGCGCGGAGCCACAGCCAGGCCCCGGCGAAGGCGTAGACCTCAAAGGCGAGGATGACGATGAAGGGGTCGTAGGGGCAGCGCAGGCGGGCGTCGCCGAAGAAGAGCGCGGCGGTCAGGAGGAGCGCCCAGAGGTGGATCGCGAGGATCCCGTGGCGTCCCGCGGTCTTGCGCCGGAAGATCGTCAGCATGCCGAGGAGCATCGGCGCGGTCAGGAAGTAGAGGTGCTGCTTGCCCCACCACTTGGCGGTCTCTCGCCACTTTCCGCGGCCAGAGTCCGGCCACATCGTGTTGTAGGCGACGAGGAGGATCGCGTTGATCGCCGTGTACTTGGCCTGGCCGACCAGGCCCTTCTTCTCCCAGCATGTGCGGAGGTAGCCCTTGAGCACCTCCTTGTCGGCGATGTAGCCCTTGAAGTTGAGCTCCGGGGCGATCGCCGGATCGAGCTTGATCCAGGAGTTGGGGTGGGTCGTCGCCCGGCGGTGGAGCTGGATCAGCGGCGGCGGCCCGAACTTGATCGTCGACTTGCCCTTCGCCGTGATCATCTTCGTGTGGCAATGGCCGAAGACCTGGTTGAAGGTGCCGTTCTCCGAGATCAGCCCGCGACGACCGGTGTGATGCTCGACCCGCCATGAGGAGTAGGCCAGGACCAGCGCCAGCGGCAGGCCGGCGTAGAGGAGGTGGCGAAACTTCACCCGCGCAAAGGCGGTCTTGCGATAGACCAGCCAGGCGAGGCCGAAGAGCGCGATCGAGAGGAGGATCTGCGGCCGGATCGCGGTCGCGATCGACACGCACAGGCCCATCGCCCAGGCGTGGCGGCTCTTGCCGCTCTCGACCAGCTTGAGCAGGTGGATCGTCCCGAGGGTGGCGAAGACCGCCATCGGGATCTCGCTGAGCATGTAGCCGCCGAGCGAGATCAGCGGGTAGTAGAACGCGAGGAGGAGGCCGACCGCCGGAGGCACCCAGCGGCGCTTGGACACCTGACCGGCGATGATCGTGCTGAAGACCACCACCAGGGTGCCCATCACCGCGTAGACCGCGGCGATCGCCGGGAAGTTGTCCTTGCCGAAGATGACCTTCAGCAGGGCGATCAGGTAGTGGGTGCCGTAGGGGAAGAACGCGTGATACTCGCGCGCGAGATCGGGGTCGGCGATGAACTGGTCGGCGCGGCTGTTGTAGCCGCGCATGTCCGAGCCGATGTAGTCGCCGATCGGGTGGACCTCGAGGTTCCAGTGGAGGCGGATCCACAGCGCTGCGACGGCGATGACGATCAGCCATCGGTGGCGCCGCAACCACCCGACAAAACCCGCGAGAACCCTCGCAAAGGTGCCTTGGGGGGTGCTCGGGGCTGAATCTGGGGCGTCGTGCGAGGTCACGGGCAGGCCGGCGGGGGGTCGGACAATAGCAAAAAGCGCGGCCTCGGGGGCATGCGGTGAACCCTAGATTCACCGCCTACGCCCCGAGACCGCCGGCTCAGGTGAAGAAGGGCGCTCGCCCTCCCTCACCGCCCCCTACCACTCGAGCCAGGCCTTGTCGCTGAGATCCGAGACCGCAGAGGCCTTGAGACCGCTGTTGGAGACGGTGTAGAGGAGGTCGCCGATCACCAGCGAGCGCCGGAGGCTGGGATCGCCGTCGATCCACGGATCGTTGGGGTCGGTCATGTGGGTGACCGTTCCGCGCGGCTCGATCCCGGTCTGGGGGTCGATGGTGTAGCCGACCGCGCCCATGAACCAGGACTCGGTCCCCTCCATCTCGTCCCAGGTGTAGGACTCGACCGGGAAGACCGTCAGCGACTCCTTCTCCCAGTTGAGGAACGCCTTGTGGTCGAAGGCGACCTCTGTCCAGCCGAAGTCGCCGAGGGCGGCGGAGTCGGTGCGGACGGGCGCGTTGATGTCGGAGACGTCGAAGAGCGAGACCTGGACCCCGAGGAGGTTGCCCTCGTCGGTGCCGTCGAAGCCGACGCCGATCAGGTGGTCCTCGCCGAGCGGGTGGAGGTAGGCGGAGTAGCCGTTGATCTTGAGCTCGCCGGCGACCTTCGGCGCCTCGTGGTCCGTCAGATCGATCGTGTAGAGCGGGTCGGTCTGGCGGAAGGTGACGACGTAGCCGACGTCGCCGATGTAGCGCACCGACTTGATCTCCTCGCCCTTGCCGAGCTCGCCGACCTGGCCGACCTGGACCAGCTCGCCGTCCTCCTCGCGGAGCACCGAGACGAAGCTCTCCGAGGTGGTCGTGTCCCAGTTCTCCTGGTCCGTGGTCGCGACCCGGAGATCGCCGCGGTGCTCGTTCATCGCCCACTGGTTCAGGAGACGGCCGCGGACCTCGCCCGAGGCGGTGTAGATCGCCTTGTCGCCGGCCGGGATCGCGAACTTGTGGAGGTAGGAGGTGAGCCCCGCCTCTTCGCCGGCGCGGAAGGAGACCGCGGTCGGCTCGACCGCGGCGTCGCCGGTGTCGTCCATCGGATCGCCGCCGCTGGTCGGGCTGGCGCTGGTCACCGAGGCGGAGCCCGGCCCGTCGGGGATAGGCTCGCCGGGCTCGACCACGTCGCCCTCCCAGCCGGGATCGCCCCAGCCCTCGCCGCCGACCCACTCGGAGGTCGAGACGTAGAGGTTGTCGCTCGAGGAGTAGACGATCGCCGAGTCGGCGAAGAGGCCAACGCCGCCCTTGGGCGAGAGGCCCTTCTCGAGGTCGACGGTGAGGATCGAGGTCATCGTCAGGCCCGAGTAGACCCCCGGGTGCATGGTGTCGACGCAGTCGAGGAGGAGCCCCTCGGTGACCTCGACGCCGTCATCGAAGACGTAGTGCGGGACCCAGTTGTCGAGGGTCGAGGCCTCGATCACCGCGGCGTTCGCCTCCTTGGCCATCTCCGTGTACTTCTCCCACAGCGCCTTCCACTCCTCCTCGGTCTCGGGGTAGACGTCGCCCTCGAGCTCGTACATGAGGTCCCAGGGCGAGGTGAAGGAGAGGCCCAGCGGGTTGGAGCGGAGGACGACGCGGGAGACCCCGTCGATCCGGCGAGCGCTCAGGTAGTCGCCGCTGACGTAGAGCTTGGAGATGACGGCGAGCTCGTCGGGGTTGGAGAGGTCGATCTCGGTGATCTGCGTGACCGGCGTGTAGGAGCCCTCAAACCACTTCTTGACCGCCTCCGGGAGGTCGGGCTGCTCGGGGAAGTCCTCGTCGATCCCCGGCTCCGGCTCGTAGTCGTAGTAGTAATACTCGACCCGCTGGAAGACGAGGACGCGGTCCTCGTAGAGGAACATCTCGGCGCCGTAGGTGTTGCCCTCGAGGTCGAGCGAGGCGGTGAGGACAGGCGAGCCCTGGGTGTCGACGTGGTGGAGCTTGCCGTCGGCGAGGGCGACGATCCGCTCGCCGTCGGTCTTGACCAGGTCGGGCTCGTCGATGCCGATCTCCTGGACGTTGGTCTCGGAGTAGTCGACGCCGGGGACACCACCGCCGTCGCCGGCCGAGTCGCCGCCGCCGGTCTCACCGGTACCATCGGTGCCGCCCTCGTTTTGTGCGTCGTCCTCCCAGCCGCCGAGGCTCTGACCGCCGTAGATCGAGCCGTACTGGTCGAGCGAGTCCGTCGCGTTCTTCTTGGCGTAGGCGAGGAGATCCTCGCAGGAGTCGAAGTTGTAGAGGACTCGGGGCACCGGGGTCGCCGGGGGATCCTCGCTCTGGATGCAGCCGGTCGTCAGCGGAGCGCTGACGAGGGCCAGGAGCGGGAGGGAGAGGAGGCGATTGCGGTTCTTAAAGATGGACATGGGTAGGTCTTCACTCCTCGGCGGCGAGCGCCGAATCGGGTCGTGCCCGTGGTTGAGCAAGCTCTATGCCAACCCTCTCGGCCGTAGAAGAGGGTCGGGAGCGCGCCCCTCCGGGCTGGGTGGAGGGTCGGTAATCGCCAGGAATTGGGCCCTCATGGGGTGCTAGGGCCACTTTCGCCGAGATTACACAGACGCAGACTCTTCTCCCCGAGAGGACGTGACAGCGCACACGACCCCGCTGTCAGGACGGAGCTGTCAGCGCGACCGTGGCGATCACCCCGGCGGCGCGAGCTCTGCTGGCGAGGAGGCGCGGGCGCTCCTGGGACGGTCCTCCGAGAGACGCACTTCGCGAGGAGACGTTCATCCGCAGAGGATCGGTGCTCGCCGATGATCGGCGATATCGAAAGACCTCGAGAGACGCGTCGGGCGATGCTGGTCGGTCGAGCGCTGACTCGCTCTTCGAGGGCGACCTCGGGCGCGTAGGTCAGAGGGTGGGGGGGAGGCTGAGGCGAAGGCCGGTCAAGGGGGGACGCCACTCTCTCAGACAGGTCGGAGCGCGGGTCGACCCCTTGTGCCAAGGGGTCGATCCGCGTCCTAGACTCGTTCGCGGCGCCCCCCCTCGCCCGTCCCCCGCGGCTCGTCCTCCTCTGGAAGGTGAGCTGAGGATGAAGGCTGAGCTGCTTCTCCACCGTATGAGGCCGGTGATGACGATCCTGGTGTGGAGCGACTCGAGCCTCGCTAAGCCCCCAAGACGTCCTCTTCGGCGTGCTCGTCAGCAACACGGTCCCCCTCGGCTCCTTCGTGGTCTGGTCCCAGCAGCTCCGATTGCGAGTAGGCGCTGGCGACACGAAAACCTCACCGTGACCGGTCGTCTCGCCCCCCGAGACGTCCTTTTAGGCGTGCTCGTCAGCAACACGGTCCCCGTGAACGCTCCTCGGCTCCTTCGTGGTCTGGTCCCAGCAGCTCCGATTGCGAGTAGGCGCCGCGTAGCGGGTGTCTTCGCCTACGAGCCATGTTCTGACGGCGCGGCTCCGCCTTCAGTTGTTCCTCAGCGCGGCCATTGTCGGCATTCTCGTGATGGACGAGGAGGCGGACGCGCTCATCGTCCACGCACCCGCGAGCGGAGCCCAGAAGGACTCCCTCGGGCGAGCGAGGGGCGACGGGTGGGACGCAGCGGGAGGACCCGTGCCTCGCGCGGAGACACGCATAACCTGTCTCTTCAAGCATATCAGTCTATCCCGTGGCGAGCACGTGGCATGGGAGGACCCGCGTCCGCGAGGGACCCGCCTCGTCGCCCCTCGCCCGCCCGCCGACAGCCTCCAAGCTCCGCCCCTCGCGAAGCACGAGGTGTCTCTTCAAGCAGATCAGTCTATCCCGTGGCGAGCACGTGGCATGGGAGGACCCGCGTCCGCGAGGGACCCGCCTCGTCGCCCCTCGCCCGCCCGCCGACAGCCTCCAAGCTCCGCCCCTCGCGAAGCACGAGGTGGGCGTTCACCCGCTCAGATACGCACGGAGACACGCGCTTCCTGTCTCTTCAAGCAGGTGATCTCGTCCCCGCTCAGATACGGTCGAAGCAGCTCTACGCGCGCTTTGTGAGGCGACTCGCCCCTCGCCCGCCTAGAGCCCCCGAGCTCCGCCCCTCGCGAAGCACGGGGTGAGCGCTCACCCACGGAGTCAGGCGACCTGAGGCTCCGCGGCGACGGGATCGAGGGTGAGCGTCTGCCAGCAGGGCGACTTCTCGTTCCAGGGAAAACGGCCGGTCGGGACCGCGGGGGCTCGCCCGGCGGGCTGGGTCCAGCGGACCTCGCGGGCGATGACGGCGAGGGCGGCGGTGGCGAGCTGGAGGGCTAAGCGGGTGCCGGGGCAGGCGCGGGCGCCGACGCCGAAGGACCAGAGACGACCGCCGCGCAGCCCGAGGCTGTCGTCGACGAAGCGCTCCGGCATGTAGCGATCCGGCTCGGGCCAGCGCTCCGGGTTGTGGTGCAGGCAGTAGGGGACGACGAGCACGTGGGAGCCGCGCTCGATCAGGAGGTCGTCGACCTCGATGTCCTCGATCACCCGCCGGGACAGGTAGGCGATCGGCGGGCGCAGGCGCAGGGTCTCGCGGATCGCGGCGCCGGTCCGGCTCAGGCTCTCGATGTCGGAGATCGCCAGGTCGGGGTTGTCGACGATGTCGAGCGCCTCCACTTCGGCGCGGATCTTCGCCAGCTCCGCCGGCCGGGCCCCGAGCAGGCTCAGGGTCCAGGAGAGCGCGGTCGAGGGGTTCTCGTAGGTGGCGATCAGGAGCTCGCGCGCCTCGGAGTCGGGCTCAAAGGCGGCGAGGCGATCAAAGGAGGGCTTGATGGCCCGCCGCTGCGGCCCGTCGACCAGCCTTCGCGAGCGCGGCAGCACCGAGTAGAGGAACATCTGCCGGCGGACGTCGGCGATCCGCTGGGTGCCGAACATGACCTTTTGTACAGCCTCGTAGATCGACTCGAACTCGGGGCCGCGATCGAGCGTGACCCCGCAGACCAGGCGGATCGACGCGCTCAGGGTGAAGCGCTCGATCGCCGGCAGGAGATCGACGAGGCCGCGGCCGGCGAGGCCGCGGATGTCATCGCGGAGCTCGCCGAGGCAGACCCGGAGCAGCTCGACCTGATCGTCCTCGAGGGTCGCCCCGCGGATCCGCTGGTTGCCCCGCCTGCGCCGCCCCTCCCACTGCTCGCCCTCGGCGCTGACGATGCCGTCGCCGACGAGGTTGCGGAAGATCCCGGTGACGATGTTCTGCGGGCGGACGAGCGCGTCCTGGTGGGTCGTCAAGAGCCTCGCCGCGAGCTCCTCGTCCATCGTGAAGATCAGCGGCTTGCGCCCCGGGCGATCGATCGCGACGGTCGGCCCGAAGCGCGCGTGCAGGCGCTCGTAGCCGCGGTAGGGGTGGCGGAAGATCGGCGCCGCGTGGCGCCAGTGGACAGCGCCGAGCGGCTTGGCGTGGTGGGTCACAGGTGCTCCGTTTAGCCGCCGATCGAGCAGAACTGCTCGTAGTCGATGAGCTCGATCTCGTCGGCGTGCTTGGAGCATACCCGGCACTCGGGATCCTTGCGCAGCTTGAGCGTGCGGAATTTGGTCCCGAGGGCGTCGAAGACCAGCAGGCGGCCGCTCAGGCTCGTTCCGGCCCCGAGGATCAGCTTGAGCGCCTCGTTGGCCTGGAGGCAGCCGACGATCCCCGGGAGAACCCCCAAGACCCCCGCCTCTTGGCAGCTCGGGGCCATCCCGGGCGGCGGCGGATCGGGGTAGAGGCAGCGGTAGCAGGGCCCCTCGTCGGGGAGGAAGGTGGTGAGCTGCCCCTCAAAGCGGAAGATCGAGGCGTGGACGACCGGCTTGCCGAGCTTGAGCGCGGCGTCGTTGAGGAGGTAGCGGGTCGGGAAGTTGTCGGCCCCGTCGACGACCAGGTCGTAGTCGGCGAGGATCTCGAGGATGTTCTCCGAGGTCAGGCGCTCCTGGTAGGCGACCACCTGGACGTCGGGGTTGAGCGCCTGGAGGGTCTTGCGCGCCGACTCGACCTTCGGCATGCCGAGGCGCTCGATGTTGTGCAGCACCTGGCGCTGGAGGTTGGACTCGTCGACGACGTCATCGTCGACGATGCCGATCGTGCCGACGCCGGCGGCGGCGAGGTAGAGCGCAGAGGGCGAGCCGAGGCCGCCGGCGCCCAGGCAGAGCACCTTGGCGTCGAGGAGCTTGCCCTGGCCTGTCTCGCCGACCTCGGGGAGCATGATGTGCCGGCTGTAGCGCTTGAGCTGCTCGGGGCTCATCGTCCGCGGCCGGTCGAAGGCGTAGCCGGCGTTCTTCCAGCTGCGAAAGCCGCCGGCCATCGACGCGACGTTGTCGTAGCCGAGCTCCTCCAGGGCCCGCGCGGCGAGGGCCGAGCGGGTCCCGCCGGCGCAGTAGAGGATGATCTCGCGGTCACGCTCGGGGACGAGGTCCTCGATCTTCAGCTCCAGGAAGCCGCGGGGGATCCAATGGGCGGCGGGGATGAAGCCCTGCTCGTATTCGTCGCGCTCGCGGATGTCGACGAGAACGGGGGCGTCGTCGGCAGCGGCGCGCTCCTTGGTCTCCTCGACCGACACCTCGTCGATCGACTCCTTCACTTGGCTGAGGATCTCGCTAAAGCTCGCCATCGAAATTATACCTGTTCCTGTGGGTTATTTCAGCGGGTGGAAGATCGTCGCTTTGCCCGCTAATTCGCGGTGAGACTGTGAACGACTCCGCTTCGCCCGTCAATGTCCGCTATTTTCACCGGTATCTGACCAATCTTTGTCGAGCGCGGCCCCGAGCGTTCAGAATCTTCGCCCCCGCCGTCGTCGCCGCGCCGCCGTGCGGTACACCGAGCCCACTGTGACCACCCCCCCGACCGACGCCGCGAACGACGACCGCCGTGCCCTAGAGTCGCTCGCGACTGCCCGTGAGCGCATGGTCGAGCAGATCCACCGCCGCATCATCGGCCAGCAAGAGGTGATCGATCTCCTCCTCGTCTGCCTCTTCGCCGGCGGACATGGCCTCTTCGTCGGCGTCCCCGGGCTCGGCAAGACGCTGCTCGTGCAGACCCTCGCGGCGACGCTCGATCTCCAGTTCGCGCGGATCCAGTTCACCCCCGACCTGATGCCCGCAGACATCACCGGCTCGGAGGTGCTCGAAGAGGAGGCGAGCAGCGGACGTCGCCTCTTCCGCTTCGTCGCCGGCCCCGTCTTCTGCAACCTCCTCCTCGCCGACGAGATCAACCGGACCCCGCCGAAGACCCAGGCCGCGCTCCTCCAGGCGATGCAAGAGGCCCGCGTCAGCGCCGGCGGCAAGACCCACCCGCTGCCGCTCCCCTTCCACGTCTTCGCCACCCAAAACCCGATCGAGCAGGAGGGGACCTTCCCCCTGCCCGAGGCCCAGCTCGACCGCTTCATGATCCAGCTAAGGGTCGGCTACCCCGACGCCGACACCGAGGCGGCGATCGTGGCGATGAGCGCAGAGCCGGGACCGCAGCCGCTGCCGGTGCTCAACCCCGTCGAGCTCCAGCGCTTCCAGGCCCTGGTCCGGCGAATCGCGGTTCCGCCGAGCGTCGTCCAGCACATCGTCGCGCTGCTCCGCGCCAGCCGACCGACCGAGAGCTCCTGCCCGGCGAGCGTACGCGAGCTCCTGCAGTGGGGCGCTGGACCGCGCGCTGGCCAACAGCTCGCCGCCGCGGCCCAGGCGAGGGCCGCCCTCGACGGCCGCCCGGCGGCGACGATCTCGGACGTCCGCGCGCTCGCCATCCCGGTGCTCGAGCATCGCCTCGTCCGCTCGTTCGTCGCCGAGAGCCGAGGAGTCTCCAGCGAGGCCTTGATGCGGTCGATCCTCGACGCCGTCCACAGCTGAGGATGCCCCGCGTGATAGCCTGCCAACCGGTGGTGCAGGACGGGATCATCGAGAGTTCCGCGGGCATCGTGCGGTCTCAGGAGTTCTCGCTCGCGGGGGTCACGCTCGAGATGCGGGCGCTCGATCCGGAGGTCCCGAGCGACCAGGCGATCCGCCACCGCTTCGTCCGCCTGACCTCGCTCCTCCTCGCGATCATCCCGATCCCCGCGGCGCTCTTCGCCTACGCGCTCTTCGGCGAGGAGATCATCAGCGGGACCATGTTGATCGGCGTCACGGTCTTCGCCGGGCTCCTCGCCCTCACCCACCGCTGGGCCCGGAGCTCGACCACCGAGCGCCCTGCGCTGGCGCTGATCGGCCTGATGTTGCTCCTGCCGATCGTCCTCGGTCTCCTCAACCCGACGCCGGGGTCGATCTTCATGGCCCCGAGCCTCCTCGTGATCCCGGTGATCGCGGCCGCGTCGCTGCTCGGCTCGCGCTGGGTCATTCCGACGACGCTCCTCGCGATCGCGATGGCGATCGGCGGCCACCTGCTCACCGACGACCTCCTGACCCCCCCGCTCCGCGAGATCGCGCTCATCCGGTCGATTCGGGTGGTCACGACGCTGGTGCTCACCGCCGCGATCGGCTGGTTCTTCTCCCGCGGCCTCAGCCAGCTGATCGCGGCGAGCCGCGAGGCGAACCTCCGCCTCGCCGCCCGCGCCCGCAGGCAGGCGACCCTCGCCTACCTCGGCCAACGCGCGCTCGCCAGCTTCGAGAGCCTCGCCGCCGCGACCGTCGAGCGGACGCCCGTGACCCTCGACATCGACCTCTGCGCCCTCGCGATCAGCGGCGATGAGGACGGCCTGTGGCTGATCACCTTCGCCGACGCGCGCCGGCCCAAGCACCTGACGATCCCGGTCGGCTCGGCGCTCGACGGAGCCCTCCACGACGACCAGCCGACCCTCGTCGGCCTCGACCGCGAGCTCGGCGATGAGCGCCTCCAGGGGACCCGCTGCCTGGTCGTCAGCACGACCTTCACCAACGGCCGGAGAGCCGCCCTCCTCGCCTGCTCCCGCGACCACGAGGCGGTCGGCGAGAACGAGGTGCCCTTCCTCCAGACCTCGCTCTCGCTGCTCTCGACCGCGGCCCGGCGGCAGGAGGCCGAGACCCTCCGCAGCCGCTCCAAGGCCCGCTACGCCGACCTCGTCAAGCTCTCCCCCGACGGCATCGTCACCGTCGATCGCGACGGCTTGATCGCGTCGGTGAACCCCGCGGCGGCGTCGCTCTTCGACCTCGAGCCCGAGAGCCTGAGGGGCCGCCGCTTCACCGATCTCTGCCTCGACGAGGGCGCCCGCGACGACGCCAACGGGCTCTTCACCTCGGTCATCCGCGATCCCCGGGCGAAGTCGCGGGCGCTCTGGGTCGAACGCCAAGACGACGAGCGTCGGCGCGTCGAGATCAACGCTCAGGTGACGACCCGCGACGACGGCTCGCGCGAGATCGTCGCGATCCTCCGCGACGTCACCGACCGCTACCACCTGGAGGAGCAGCTCCGCCTCTCCCAGCGCCTGGAGTCCCTCGGCCTCCTCGCCGGCGGCGTCGCCCACGACTTCAACAACATCTTGACGGTCGTGATCACCTCCGCGGCGATCCTCCGCGACGAGGGCCGGCTCGGCGAGCAAGACCGCGAGCTGGTCCACGAGATCTACGACGCGGGCGAGCGGGCGGCCCGCCTGACCAACCAGCTCCTCGCCTTCAGCCGCCGGCAGGTGCTCTCGCCGCGCCACGTCGACCTGGTCACGGCGATCCGCGAGATCGAGAAGATGCTCCGCCGCCTGATCGGCGAGGACATCGAGCTTATCGTCGATCTGACCGACGATCTGGGGACGGTCTACGCCGACCCCTCGCAGATCGAGCAGGTCCTGATCAACCTCTGCGTCAACGCCCGGGCGGCGATGCCGAGCGGCGGGCTCCTGCTGATCACCGGCCACCGCAACCAGATCTCCGAGCCCCTCGCCGGCCAGCCGCAGGTCGCCAACGGCGACTACGCCCACCTCAAGGTCAGCGACACCGGTACGGGCATGGACGCGGCGACCCAGGCCCGGATCTTCGAGCCCTTCTTCACCACCAAGGAGCCCGGCGAGGGGACCGGGCTCGGGCTGTCGATGGTCCACGGCTTCGTCCAGCAGAGCGGCGGCTACATCTGGCCGGAGTCGGAGATCGACCGCGGCTCGACGTTTCATGTGCTCCTCCCCCGCGCCGACCGGGCCGCTGACGCGGGGACGACCCGCAACTCGACGGTCCGCCGCGGCGAGGGCCGGATCCTCGTCATCGAGGACGAGCCGCTGGTCCGCACCGTCGCGACGCGGATCCTCATCGGCGCCGGCTACGAGGTCATCGCCTGCGACGGGCCCACCTCGGCGCTGGAGACCTTCGCCGCCGACACGCGCGGCTTCGATCTGGTGGTCTCCGACGTCGTCATGCCGGGGATGTCGGGGATCGAGGTGATCAAGCTCCTCCGCCTGCGCCAGCCGGGGCTGCGCGCGCTCCTGGTCTCCGGCTACCCGCGCCTCCCCGCCGGCCTCGAGGACTCGCTTCGGAGCATGACGCTGATCAGCAAGCCCTTCACCCCGGCGAGCCTCTCGGCGGCCGTCTCCGCGATCCTCGACCCCTGAGGGGCGACCGGGCGGGCGCCGGGCGCCGGGCGGGCGCCGGACGGGCGCCGTTCGGGCGCCGGACGGACGGTCGAGCGAAGGGCGGGCGACCTGCTAAGGTGCCCGCCCGGCCATGCACTCCGACTCCGGCAACGCGCTCGCGGCCGTCCTCCCGCCCGCGCTCCGCGATCTCCTCCGCGGCCGCGCCCTCACCCTCGAGCGGCCGGTCTGGGGGCAACGGGCAGGCCGTCACCTCTCGGCCCGCGCCGGCCTCGGCCACCTCTTCCGAGCCCACCGCCCCTACGTCGCCGGCGACGATCCGCGCCTCCTCGACTGGCGGGCGATGGCTCGCCGCGATCGACCGATGCTCCGCCAGACCGAGGGGGAGGACGAGCTCTCTCTGTGCGCCCTCGTCGACCTCTCGGGGACGATGGCCTACGGCGAAGGCGAGACGAGCAAGCGCCGAACCGCGGCGGCGATGGTCGCCGCCCTCGCCCACCTCGCCCTTCGCCAAGGCGATCGCTTCGGCTTCGCCACCGGCGGTGACGGAGCCCTCGGGCTCGCCCACCTCAGGCCCAGCGCCAGCGCCTCCCGCCTCGGAGCCCTCGCCGCGGCGCTCTCCGAGGGGGAGCTGCGCGGCCTCTGCCCCTGGCGGGAGCTGGTATCCGGCGCCGCGCCGCGGCTCCCCCGGCGCGCGCTGGTCGTCGCGGTCTCGGACTTTCTCGACCCCTGCCCGCCGACCCGCGGCGCGGCGCCGGAGGTCGAGGCGACGGCGGGCCCCCGCGCCGAGCTGGCCAACGTCAGCGCCGAGGAGGAGCTGTGGGGGGCCTTCGCCGGGCTCCGGGCCCGCGGTCATGACGTCGTCCTCCTCCAGGTCCTCCACCCCGACGAGATCGACCCGCCCTGGCGAGGCGACGAGTTCCTCAGGATCCTCGACCCCAAGGGCAGCCGGAGCTCGATCAAGGGCACGGCGAACGCCCTCAAGCGCCGCTACCAGGCCCGCTTCGCCGCGCATCAGCGGGCCCTGACGCGGCACTGCGAGGCCACCGGGATCCACCTCCTCAGGGTCCGCAGCGACGCGCCCCTCGAAGAGGCGCTGCTCGACCTCCTCGCCCGTCTGAGCGGCCTGACGCCGAGCTCCTCCACGGGCTCGAGCGCGGCGACGACCCAACCAAAGAAGACCCCAAAGAAGACCCCAAAGAAGACCCCAAAGAGGCCCCGAAGAGGCCCCCCATGAGCCTCCTCGCCCCCCTCCTCCTCATCGGCCTCATAGGCCTCGGGCTGCCCCTCATCGCCCACCTGCGGGGGCACCGGGAGCCGCGGACGATCCGCTTCGCAGGCCACCGCTTCCTCGCCGCCGAGGGCGAGGTCCTGAGCCAGCGTCGTCACCTCCGCGATCGCCTCCTCCTCGCCCTCCGGGTGCTCCTCCTCGCCCTCCTCGTCCTCGCCCTCAGCCGCCCGGCGAGCCGCCACGAGGCCGCGCTCGCGGTCCTCGGGGAGCCCCACGACGCGATCCTCCTGGTCGACGGCTCGCGGAGCATGGAGCTGCGATCGGAGGCCTCCGGACAGAGCCTCTTCGCCGCGACCCGCGGGGCCGCGGCCGCGATCGCCGAGGCCCTCCCGCCCGGCTCTCGGCTCGGCCTCATCGGCAGCGATCCAGCCCTCCCCAGGCTCGACCCGAGCGCCGATCCCCGAGCGGCCCTGGGCGCCCTCCAGGCCCGCGTCGACGCCGGCCCGCCGCGCCCCGGGAGCTGGCGACTGCGCGACCGCTTGGCGGCCGCGAGCGCGCTCAGTCAGGCGGACGACGGCCGCACCAAGGTGATCTACGCCCTCTCGGACCGAACCTCCGGGGGCCTCGCCTCCCTCCCGAACACCACCGCCGACGGGCTCGCCATCCTGCCGATCGCGGTCGCCTTCGACGCTGCGACCGGCGCCCTCGAGGGTACGCGAGGACACCCGGCGCACCTCGGGATCGCCAGCGCGAGCTGGGAGCCGGCGCCGGAGATCGACCCCAGGGCGATGCGGATCCGGGCAGAGCTCCGCTCCTACGCCGCCGCCGACGAGGACCACCGGCGGCCGGTCTCGGTCGCCCTTCGGGTGAGCGGCGAGCTCGTCGCCCAGGTCGAGCTCGAGGTCGCCGACGGGGCCACCGTCCCCCTCGAGATCACCTACTCCGCCGCCGACCAGCGCGGGCCCCTGGCGGCGACGCTGGAGCTGGTGGCGGACGGCGAACCCCTCGTCGATCCGCTGCCGAGCGACGATCGCCGACACCTATGGCTCGCCGCCGACGAGCGCCTGACGGTCACCTTGGTCAACGGCGAGCCGAGCGAGCGTCGCTCCCACGACGAAGTGTTCTTCTTGGCCACGGCCCTCGCCCACCGGGCCGACGAGACAGAGCCCTCTGCGGGGAGGATCGCCCTGCGCAACCTCGCCCCGGACCAGCTAGAGGCCCAGATCCGCGCCCGCGGTGCCGAGGCCCTCGCCGAGACCGACGTCCTCGTCCTCGCGAACACGGCCGCGCCGGCGGAGAACGTCGCCGCTGCGATCCGCGAGCGCGTCGACGCGGGCATGGGCCTGTGGCTGACCGTCGGCGAGCGGATCGACGCTGAGGCCTACAATCGACGCCTCGGAGAGCTCCTGCCGCTCCTCCTGCGCGAGGCTGTGCTCGCCGGCACCGCTCCGGGCCGGAGCACCGCCGCCGGCGAAGGCTTCGCCCCGGCGAACCTCGACCACCCCGCGCTCCGCGGCGAGCGCGACGATCTCGGCCTCCTCGGCGCCCGCGCCCGCCGGATCTTCCTCCTGGAGCCCGATCCCGATCGCCCCCACGAGGTCGCCCTCACCTACCAGAGCGGCGCGCCGACGCTGCTCACCCGCGACTACGGCCGCGGTCGCGTCGCCCTCCTGACGACCTCCGTCGACCGCGACTGGTCCGACATGCCCCTACGACCAGGCTTTGTCCCGCTCGCGCTGCGGACCGTCAGCTACTTGGGCGACCGCGCGAGCCAGAGCGGCGCCCACAACCTCCTCGTCGGCGAGGTCTGGAGCACGGGCCTCCCCGGGCCGCTGACGGTCGTCACCCCGAGCGGCCGTCGGATCGCCCTTCGCCCCGACGATGACGGCGTCCACCGCCTCACCGACACCTACGAGCTCGGCCACTACCGGGTCGAGCGCGGCCCTCCCGGCGCCCCCGGAGCCCCCTCGCCGCTCCTCTTCACCGTCAACGTCGACCCCGCGGAGAGCGAGACCCTGCCGCTGGACATCAAGGCGCCGCCCATCGCCGGTGACCGGGTCTTCGCCGCCGCGCACATCCCCCGCTGGCGCCCCCTCTTCGGGCTCGCCGCCCTCGCCTTGCTGGTCGAGTCGTTGCTCCGCGCTCGCTCCCGCAGGCGCCGACGCGACGGTCTCGTAGACGGGTGAGCGCGAGGAGGCGCTGCGCATCGCTACTCGCGGAGCAGCTCCGAGCAGCTCCGAGCAGCTCCGAACCTTCACCGGTGATCGATGGGGGCTGCGGCTCGCAGGCCCGGAGCGCATCCCGTCGAGCGACGCCCTGCCGCCGCTCCTCCTCGAGGGCTCCTACACCGCCGCCGCCGCGCGCAGAGGGGCCGCTCCAGATCATCGGAACTTTTTCTGTAGGGTTTTTGGAGGCCCCGACACTGCCCTCATAGAGGCGACGCGAGCACACGTCGCCGAGGAGGTCACCATGGGCAATTTCATCGATTTCTATCTCTCCGGCGGATTCTTCAACCACCTGACGACCATCGGCTTTGGCGTCGCGGTCTCCGCCTTGGTCTTCTACCGCGCCGGTGGAGGGACGAAGTGGCTCGACACCTGCACCCGCGCCCTGCTCGTCTGCCTCGGCTTCGGCGTTCTCGGGGCGACCCTCGGGATCACGGAGGTAGGAGCCGCGGTTCGTACGGTCGCGGCCGATCAAGCGGCGCTCGCCGCCGCCGCAGGGCAGGGGATCGCCGTGATCCCGCTCGCCTGGGCGCTGCTCGGCGCCATCCCCCTGTGGATCCTCTGCTCCATCGCCCGCCATCGCGAGGCCGGAGGCTCCTAGGCCGCGGCCGGTGGGGGTACCCTCGAGGAGTCAGGAGCACGCGGAGAGAGAGGCAAGATGGACGTGATCATCGGCACCACGGTCTATTGGCTGCTCGGCGGGCTCTTCTTGGTCGGCTTCTTGGGGCTCCCCTTGCTCCGGGCGACGGCGATGCTGGTCACCGGGGTCTTCGCCGCCGTCCGCTCGATCGAGGGCTGGGTGAAGTGTCGACCCCTCGGGGCCGGGCCTGAGCGCCCGCTCTCCTTGCAGGGTCTGACACCGGCGCTCGCCGACCTGACCCGACAGACCCGCTTCCTCACCTTCGAGCTGCGTCGCCACAGCGAGCAGGCGCCGAGCTGGCCGCAGGCGCCGGCCGACGGCAAGCAGAGCTGGTGGAGCGCCCTCGTCGGCGTCGGCGGGTTCGAGCCGCACACCGAGGCGATGCGCGAGGTCTGGGAGTGGGTCCAGGCCTACGAGCGCCTCCCCAACGCGGATCGTGATCGCCTCGACGGCGTCGGCGTCGACGCCGGAGCGCTGCGGGAGCTCCTCGGCGCCGAGCTCAGCGCGGTCGATCAGGTCCGCCAGCTCATGGGCGTCGTCGAATCCTTCGACGAACGCTTCGCCGACCTCAGCTCCGCCGGCTACCGAGGGAGCAGCGCCCAGCTCCCGGGCCCCGCGCTCGGCGGTGCGCGCCCCCTGCGGGTCGCCCTCCCGGCCGGACAAGACCCGGCCGACTCGAGCTCCCAGGACGACGCGGAGGACGGGGACGACGCGGCCCTGCGCGCCCGTCAGCGCCGGTGGATCGAAGTGTTGGAGGCCCACGGCCGCGGCATCTCGCGGATCGCCAGCTCCCACGCGAAGAGCCAGAGCGAGCGCGAGGATCTCGAGCAGGACATCTCGCTCGCGCTGTGGCAGGCCCTGCCCAGCTTTCGCGGCGAGTCGTCGGTGAGAACCTTCGTCTACCGGATCGCCCGCTACTGCTGCTACCGGATCCTCCGCAGCCGCGGCCGGCTCAACGTCGACGAGTACACCGACGAGATCAGCGACCCGAGCGCGTGTATCGAGTCGTGGATGAACCGCAGCGATGAGCTCGCCCAGCTCGAGCGCGCGCTCGAGCGCCTGCCGGAGGGTCCGCGCTCGACCCTCACGCTCCGCCTCGAGGGCAAGAGCTACGCCGAGATCGCGGACATCCTCGGGATCTCGGAGCGCAACGTCTCCGTCCGCCTGGTGCGGGCGCGCCAACGGATCGCAGAGCAGCTCCGAGCCGCCTAGGCGGACGCCCTCGAGCCCCCGTCAGCGAGGGCCCTCCGCCGGCGAGCACGGCTAGGACGCGGGGGTCGGCTCCAGATCCGTCCCGGTGACCAGCTCGTGGATCTCGAGCACGTTCTTGTCGCGGAACATCTCCTTCGGCGCCCGATCGCGGTGCGCCGCCTTGAAGTCGTCGCTCGCGACCCAGCGCTCAAAGTCGGCCATCGTCCGCCACCAGGTCTTGACCTCGTAGTAGCCCTCGCCCTCCGGGTCGTCGCGCCAGGTCCCGGAGCCCGGGTCGAACTTCATCGGTCTCGGGCGATGGACCTCGTTGCGGACAAAACCAGGGTGCGTGTCGACCAGGTGGACGCGCCGCTTGAAGCGATCCTCAAAGTCGATCTCGTGGCCAGCGGCCACAGGGATACGGTTGGTGACGATGATCATCGCCCGGAGCTTCGCCCGAGGCCGCCGCCGAGGGCAAGCGCAAGGTCCTCCGATCGTTCGCTCTTCGCTGGCGATCTCGGGCGCGAAGGTCCGGGGGAGGCGCGAAGGCGGAGGCGAGGGCCGGTCAAGGGCGGACACCACTCTCTCAGACAGGTCGGAGCGCGCGTCAACCCCTTGTCACCAAGGGGTCGATGCGCGTCCTAGACTCGTTCGCGGTGTCCGCCCTCGCCCGTCCCCTGCGGCTCCTCCTCCTATGAAAGGTGAGCTGAGGACCTACGCCGAGCTGCTCCTCCTCCGCATAGGACCTTAGAAGAATGTCCCGAGCGCTCACAGGCTGGTGTTGGTTTCATCCCCACGCATCGAGGGTCGCCGCTGACAAGCCGTCGCTCTCCGGCTCTGCGGTTGATCGGGCTCATCGAGCGGTCGATCGTTCGCTCGCTCTTCGCCGGCGGCCTCGGGCGCGAGAGTCCGGGGCGGGGCGGAGGCTGAGGCGAGGGCCGGTCAAGGGCGGACACCACTCTCTCAGACAGGTCGGAGCGCGCGTCAACCCCTTGTCACCAAGGGGTCGATGCGCGTCCTAGACTCGTTCGCGGTGTCCGCCCTCGCCCGTCCCCTGCGGCTCCTCCTCCTATGAAAGGTGAGCTGAGGACCAACGCCGAGCTGCTCCTCCGCCGCATAGGACCTTAGAGGACGATCTTCGTCGTTGCAGACCGATGTTGGTTCTCCCCCGCTCTTCGAGGGTCGCCGCTGACAAGCCGTCGCTCTCCGTCGCTCTCCGACGCTCCCCTGAACCTCGCCGCATCGTTGAGACCTGAAGAGAGCAAGTTTTCGAGTGAGGCTCCGCCCCAATTCGCAGCTCGGTCATTCGGTGGACTGAGCACCCCCCAAGAAACCACCAAGCGGAGCCCCGACAGACTTCCTCGGGCGAGCGAGGGGCGACGGGTGGGACGCAGCGGGAGGACCCGTGCCTCGCGCGGAGACACGCCTACATGTCTCTCAAAGCAGCTCAGCCTATCCCGTGGCGAGCACGTGGCATGGGGGGACCCGCGTCCGCGAGGGACCCGCCTCGTCGCCCCTCGCCCGCCCGCCTTCAGCCCCCGAGCTCCGCCCTTCGAGAAGCAGGAGGTCAGCCTTCAACCACTGAAAGGCGACCGCATCACGAGCACCGTACGTTTCCGCATGACTCCCTCAAGGCTGAGCGGAGCCCCTGCGTACCACCAAGCGGAGCCCCGACAGACTTCCTCGGGCGAGCGAGGGGCGACGGGTGGGACGCAGCGGGAGGACCCGTGCCTCGCGCGGAGACACGCTTATCCTGTCTCTTCAAGCAGCTCAACCTATCCCGTGGCGAGCACGTGGCATGGGAGGACCCGCGTCCGCGAGGGACCCGCCTCGTCGCCCCTCGCCCGCCCGCCTACAGCCCGCAAGCTCCGCCCTTTGAGAAGCAGGAGGTCAGCCTTCAACCTCAGAAAGGCGACCGCATCACGAGCACCGTACGTTTCCGGATGACTCCCTCAAGACTGAGCGGAGCCCCTGCGTACCACCAAGCGGAGCCCTTCGAGAAGCAGGAGGTCAGCCTTCAACCACTGAAAGGCGACTGTATCGCCAACACTCTACGACCTTCCCGAAGGTATCCTAAGCCCCCCGAGCAAAAGGTCAGCCTTCACCCGCGCCTAAGAAGGCTCCCCCTCAAGCCCCGCCGATGCGCTCCGCGAGCGCCCGATGCTCGGCGTAGGGCGGACCCGCGGGGCGGTGATCCGCGGTCAGGCGATGTTGCCCCGCAAAGGCCGCCTTGAGCGCGACGAGCCGCCGCAGGCCGTGCTCGACCAGGCGATCAGGGGCGTGCTCGAGGAGGCGGAGCACCTCGTCGGCGAGGCTGGCGTCGCTGCAGACCAGGAGCGAGTCGACGCCCGCCTCGAGCGACCCCAGCGTCCGCTCCTCGACCGAAAAATGATCGGCGACGGCCCGCATCTCGAGATCGTCGGAGAAGACAAACCCGTCGTATCCCAGCTCCTCGCGGAGGAGGGCGATGATCGGCGGCGAGAGGGTCGCGGGCCGCTTGCGATCGAGGCGCGGGAAGAGGACGTGGGCGGTCATCACCGTCGCGACCTCCTCGAGCGCGGCGGCGGCGAAGGGCGGCAGCTCGACCTCGCGCAGGCGATCGAGGTCGTGGTCGAGGCGAGGGAGCTCGAGGTGAGAGTCGGAGCGGGTGTCACCGTGGCCGGGAAAATGCTTCGCGCAGGCGGCGACGCCCCGCCCCTGCATCCCGCGGATGAAGGCCCGCGCGTGCTCGCCGACCCGGGCAGCGTCGCGGGAGAACGACCGATCGCCGATCACCGGGTTTTGCGGGTTGGTGTCGACGTCGACGACCGGCGCGAAGTCGAGGCCGATACCGTAGTCTGCGAGCTCGGTGGCGAGGGCCCGACCGACGGCGGCGGTGAGCTCGAGATCGCCGACCTCCCCCACCCGGCGCATCGGCGGCCAACGTGTGAAGGGATCGCGGAGCCGCTGGACGCGACCGCCCTCCTGATCGATGGCGATGAGCAGGGGCGCCCCCTCTGGCGCCGCCTTGTGGAGGTCCGTGCAGAGGCGGTGGACCTGCTCAGGCGAGTCGATGTTGCGGCTGAAGAGGATGACACCGCCGATCCGGCCGGCGGCGATCTTCTCCGCGAGCGGCGGCGGGAGCTCGGTGCCGTGAAAACCGACGAAGAGGAGCTGTCCGGGTTGCCAGAGCGACGGCATTGGCGGCAGCGTACCAAACTCTCTCAGGGGTCGGCGGCGGAGAAGTGCCGACCTCCGGCGAGGCGAGGAGCCCGAGGCCCGCTCGCCCGCCGACCGCTCACAAGCTCAGGCTGAGCGGAGCAGACGATCACGCAGCTCCGCGTCGTCGCCCGGGACAAAGATGAAGTTGTTGATGTAGCCCGAGGCGCGCTTCGAGCCCGGTCGCTTGATGTCCTCGGGGCGCTGATGGAGCTTCGGATCGAACTCAGCGATCGGCCGCAGGCGCCCGCCGTCGAGGAAGTAGCCCTCGTAGCCCCAGCCGCCGAGGAGGCCGAAGATCCGCGCCGACTCGCCGGGATGATGACGCTCCTCGATCTCGACGATCAGGGCTGGCCGGTCGCGGGCGAGGGTCTCCTCAGCGCCGAGGAGGACCGCCTTCTCGTGACCTTCGACGTCGATCTTGACCAGCCCGAGCGGCGGCAGCGAGAGCCCGTCGAGGCGGTGAAGCGCGACCTCCAGCTGACGCTCGCCGAAGCCGGGGTTGGCCTCAGCCTCGAGCGAGGAGCGGCTGGTCAGCTCGCCCCCCTCGTGCTCGGGGACGTGCAAGGGCGCCGCCCCTTCGTGGTCCGAGAGGGCGAACTCCAGCACCTCGACGCCGCCCGCGAAGTTTCGGCGCAGCGCGGCCGCCATCCGAGGGTGGGGCTCGACGGCGTAGATCTGCGCGGCCCGGCCCCGGGCGACATAGCTGTAGAGGCCGACGTTGGCGCCCACGTCGAGGAAGGCGCGATCTCGTCGGAGCAGGCAGGGGAGGAGCCCGAGCTCAGGCTCGTCGGCCCGCCGCTTGTACTCCATGGTCGCCGCGAAGGCGAGGCGACCGAAGACCCCGAAGAGGCCGCTCAGCGGTGAAGGGCGGCGCGCCGCGTCGGCATTCATCGGCGCGGAGGATAACAAAGGCGGGGCGACGGCGGAGCGCCGCGACGGCTTCGATCGGCGGCCCGGAGCTCGGCCCGGAGCGCTCACGCAGCGCCTGAAGCACCGCAGGGGCACCCGAGACGTTCACCGCGGGCTGCGCGGGGTCGGTGCTTCGCCCTCGCCCTCGCCCTCGTCCTCGCCCTCGCCCTCGCCCTCGCCCTCGCCCTCGCCCTCGCCGGGGGTCGACCCGACGACCTCCGCCGGATGTTCACGCAGCCAGGCCTCGACCTCGGGCAGGAACTTGGTGTCCCTGAACTCCTCGCTCGCGAAGACTTCGCGGGCGTGGAGCGCCATCTCGCGGGCGCGACCTCGCTGCTCCGGCCGCTCCCAGAGCAGCCGCGCCAGGTAGAAGCGGGTGGTGCCGACGTCCGCGGGATCTCCGCTCGCGAGGCGGATCTTCTCCGCCCGTTCGAGGAGCTCGATCCCGAGGTCGACGTCGCCGAAGCTCCCCGCGTTTCGTCCCTGCTCGGAGAGCACATAGCCGAGCATCGGATGCTCCGGCCCGAGCTTCTCCTCGATGATCGTCCGGGCCTTGGCGAAGCTCACGGCCGCCTCTTCGTGCTCGCCGAGCTCGAGCAGGGAGTAGCCGATGTTGAAGAAGTCGTAGCTGACCGCCGGGTGGTCGTCACCGTAGGTCACGCGGTTCGCCGCGAGGGCGAGCCGATGCTCGGCCAAGCCCTCCTCGACGCGGCCCATCTCGACGAGGAACGCGCCGAGGTTGCCGTGGAAGACCGCGACCTCCGGATGGTCCTCGCCCTGGCTCTCGACGAAGATCTCCAGCCCTTCGCGGAGGTTCTTCACCCCTCGCTCGTAGTCGCGGCGGTTCGCCGACGCCGAGGCCATGTTCGCGTAGATCTTCGCGATCTCCGGATGGCGAGGACCGAGCTCGCGAGCGACGATCGTCTTCGCCGCCTCGTAGGACTCGAGCGCCGCCCCGTACTCCCCCTTGTGACGCTGGATAACGCCGCGGATCATCAGCCACATCGCGCCGAGATCCGCCTGCGCGAGCCCAGCCCGCTCGAGCATCATCGTCGTGCTCGCGGCCCACGACTCCGCCTCCTCGCCGCGGTTGAGGTCGACCCCGAGGATCGCCACCTCGATCATCGCCGCCTCCGCCGCGAGGCGATCATCCCCGAGCGCGCCGGCCCGGTAATAGGCGTCCGCGACCGCGACCGCGGCCGCCTCAAAGTCCCCGAGCTTGCGGGCCGCAGAGCCCTCGATAAAGCGCAGCTCCGCCGCGAGGCGGGGTATATCCGCGCCGGAGAGGGAGGCGAGGGTGGCCTGGAGGGGCACGATCTGGGCCGCGACCTCGGAGAACGCCCCGAGGCTGAGAAGACCCCGGAGGCGGGCGAGGCGACGCTCGATCGCCAGCGCTCTCGGGTCGACGTAGCCCCTCTCCTCGTCGCGGACGAAGGCCCCCAGCCAGCGGAGGTCATCGCAGCGGCTGACGGGATCGAGCCGGGAGACCCCGGCGACGCCCCGATTCACCGTCTCCGGCGAGGCGACCGCGAGCCCGCCGAGCAGCCCCTCGAGGCGCCAAAGCTGGCGCTCGAGGCAGACGATCCGGGCCGACGCGAGCGCGTCGTCCTCACCGCTACGGCAGGCCTCCGTCCTCGCCTCCCGCCAGCTCCCCGTCCACTCGCCCAAGCCCTCGCGGAGGCGCTCCCAGGTCGCCTCCGCGTGGGGCGAGCCGCTCGCCATCACGGCCGCCTCGATCCGCAGCTGCTCCTCTGCCCCCCACAGCCTGTCGATCGCCGCGCTCGCGTCGTCACAACGCCTCGCCTCGGCGCGCTGGCCGAAGACCACAACCCCGGCCGCGACCACAGACAGGGCGAGGATCGTCAGGATCCACCGCAGCCGTCGCCGTCGCCGCTCGGGGTCGTCGCGGAGCGCCGCGAGGAAGGCCGCCATCGTCTGCCAGCGCTCGTCGGGATCGCTCGCCAGGCCGCGCTCGATCACCGGGACGACCCACTGCATCCTCCGGCGCCGCAGCGGATCCGGCCGCGTCCGCTCCTCGGCGTGGATGTTGCGGAGCAGCTCCTGGATCGTGTCGCCGACGAAGGGCCGCGCGCCGAAGAGGGCCTCGTGCAGCGCGACCGCGAAGGAGAAGACGTCGGCGCGCGCGTCTGAGACCGAGCCCGCGAGCTGCTCTGGCGCCATGTAGGCCGGGGTCCCGAGGATCGCCCCGACGTGGGTCAGGGGCGCCTCAAACGCGTCGCTGTTGCTCTCGCGGAGGGTCGCCTCGCGCGGCTCGTGGGCACCATCGGCGGCAGCCGCCAGGCCGAAGTCGACGACCCGCACCCGCCCGTCCTCGCCGACGAGCACGTTGTCGGGCTTGAAGTCGCGGTGGATGAGCCCGGCAGCGTGGGCCGCCGCCAGCCCCTCGCCAGCGGCGAGGAAGCGCTCGAGGATCGCGCTCTCGGTCGCCCCCGCCTCGACGGGGTCCTCGCGCCGAGCTTGGACCCAAGCCCGCAGGGTCTCGCCGCGGACGAACTCCATCGCCAGGTAGATCTGCCCCGAGAACTCGCCGACCTCGTAGACCTGGACGACGTTCGGGTGGGAGAGGCGGGCGAGGGCCTGGGCCTCGCGGAGCATCCGCGTCTGGGCGGTCGGGTCGTAGTGCTCACCGCGGACCAGCTTGATCGCGAGACGTCGGTCGAGGAGCTCGTCGTAGCCCGAATAGACCACCCCCATGCCGCCGGCGCCGATCCTGGAGAGGACGACGAAGCGACCGATCCTCTGCGGCTCTTCGCCGAGCTCGCCCCCGCGCTCCCCCGTGTCAGCGGGCAGGGTGGAGTTGAGCGGGCTCCGGTCGCTCGACCCGAGCGTCGCCGGCAAGGCCCCGAGGCGCCCCTTATTGACGTCGGCGACGCGCGACGCTTCGCCCTCCTGCCCGGCGCTCCCCACCCCGCTGGCTATACCCCTATCGGCAGGAGGAGCGCCACCTCGCCGAGCGCGCTCATCCGCCTCGGGCGCCCTCAACACGGGGCTCGAGCGTCCTGCCGAGGACCTCCAGGAGCCGCTCGGTCCACGCCTTGAGCGATCCGTCTCGGTCCTCGATCGACAGGGGGTGCTCGATCGTCACCTGGTGCCCAAGACAGGCGCCTCCTCCCCGCCAGATCGACCACGAGAGGCGGCCGTAGGTAGGTGGTCGCTCCGGCCTCCACCGACAGGATGTCGAAGTCAACGCCGAGCCCGGCGCATCCGGTGCATCCGGTGCATCCGGTGGGGGGCCACCTCGCCCACGCCGGTGCGCATCCCCGCCGGAGATCGCTATACTCCGGCCATGTCTGAGACGATCTTCTCCAAGATCATCCGCGGTGAGATCCCCTGTCACCGGGTCTACGAGGACGAGCTCGTGCTCGCCTTCCTCGACATCAACCCGCTCAGCGAAGGACACACGCTGGTGATCCCGAAGCGGGCCGCGGTGACCCTCGACGCCCTCGACGACGAGTCCTCTGCGGCGATCGGCCGGGTCCTCCCGCGGATCTGCAGAGCGGTGCTCGCGGCGACCGGGACGGAGGCCTACAACATCCTGCAAAACAACGGACCCGGGGCCCATCAGGCGGTCTTCCACGTCCACTTTCACATCATCCCCAAGCCCTCCGCCGAGCGCGGCCTCGGGATCCGTTGGCCGGGCGGTGCGATCGATCATGCGAAGGCGGCGACCCTCGCGGCCGCCATCGCCGAGCAGCTCGACGACTAGGCCGACGAGCAGCTCGACGACGAGGCCGTGGTGAAAGTCCCGTGGGCTGCGCCCCGTAGACGGCCACGCTCCTGCGCAGGCCCGACGCCCAGCGGGTGCAAGAGCCCCCAGGACGAGCCTGCGACCCGAGCTCGTAGACCTCGCGCGCGGCGGTCGTCATCGCCGTCGCCGACGGCGACCCCCGTCGACGCCTTCGCGGGCGCACGCTGTGATGGTAGCGTCAGGTCCTATGCGTCACCCCCACCGCGCCGCAATGAACGTCGAGCTGCCGCCCGCCTCGGCCCTCGCCTTGGCCCTCGCGCTCGTCCCCTGCGCGCTCCTGACGGCCGCCTGCTCCGGCGCGTCATCGACCACGGAGACGACGACGACCGCCAGCGCGACCGAGCCGACCGCGACCGGCACCGACACCGGCACCGGCTCCGACACCGACACCGGCACCGGCTCCGACACCGGCACCGAGACCACCGGCGCACCCTTCGTCTGTGAGCCCGTGCCGCTGACCGCCCCGGGCATGGGCTTCTTCTCCGACATCAGCGACGCGAGCGGGATCCGGGTCGACAATTTTGTCCCCGATCCGCCGATGCCGATCCCGATCAACGATCACAGCCGCCTCGGCTTCGCCGACATCGACGGCGACGGGCTCGACGACATCGTCGCCCACTCGCTCTACCCCAACCCCAACGCCGGGATCCCCTTTGAGCACCTGGTCTACCGCAACCGCGGCGACGGCACCTTCGAGCACTTCAGCGATGAGAGCGGCCTGCGCGACGTCCAGGCCGGCTTCTTCGCCTTCGCCGACGTCGACAACGACGGCGACCAGGACTGCTTCGCCGGCCTCGACATCGACCTCCCGGGCGAGACCAACCGGATCTTCCTCAACGACGGCGCGGGCCACTTCAGCGAGCTCGCCGGGGCGGGCGTCGAGGTCAGCCGACGGGCGGCCAACGCCGTCTTCGCCGACTTCAACGGCGACGCCAACGTCGACCTCTTCGTCGGCAACGGCCACACCTCCTTCGCGGTCGCCGATCAGCTCTTCTTCGGCTTCGGCGACGGAACCTTCGAGGACGTGAGCAGCGTCTTCCTCGCCGGCGGCCCGGCCCAGCCGAGCAACGGCAGCGTCACCTGCGACATCGACGACGACGGCGATCTCGACATCCTCGTCTCGACCTACGGCGTCTCGAGCCTCAACGGCTTGAACCACCTCTGGGAGAACGACGGCACGGGCAAGTTCACGGAGGTCGCCGTCGACCGCGGCTTCGCCTCCCTCGCCACCGGCAACTACTACCTCGCCTCCACAGGCAACGGCCAGGACCCCGAGCCGGACAAGGGTCCGGGCGAGTACGTCGGCTCCAACGGCTTCGGCATCCAGTGCGAGGACGTCAACGGCGACGCCCTCCCGGACGTGTTCATCGCGACGATCTCGCACCCGGTGAGCAGCGACTACAAGCGCATGTGGTCGGACCCGAGCCAGCTCCTGATAAACCAAGGCCCCGCCGGGGCCTACGCCCTGAGCAACGAGTTTCTCGCCCGCGGCCTCCCCTTCAACGAGGGGGACGTCGACGCGTCGATGGTCGACTTCGACAACGACGGTCGGATCGACCTCGCGGTCTCCCGCGACAAGAAGTACGAGGGCAACTACGACGAGGTCGACCAGAAGTCCTGGTTTGGCCTGATGCACCAGGCCCCGGACGGCTCCTTCGCCAGCGTCGGCCCCATCAGCGGGATCAACGAGAGCGACGCCCCCCACAATCAGATGAAGGCGGCGCAGAACCACGCCTGGTCCGACATCGACCACGACGGTGACCTCGACCTCCTGGTCGGCGGCCGCGACAACGGCAACGGCGGCCGGCCAAACTTCCTCTTCCGCAACGACATCGGCGAGAAGAACGGCTGGCTCGCGATCCACCTGAGCGGCGACGGCGAGGCGATCAACCGCGACGCGATCGGAGCCCGCGTCACCCTCCGCTTCCCGGAGTGGAAGGTCGCCCGCGAGGTCAAGGCGGGCCGCGGCACCTACAACTCGCTCGACTCTCGGACCCTCCACTTCGGCCTCGGCGAGCTCGGCTGCGACTACGAGGTCGAGGTCCGCTGGCCCGACGGGACGGTCGACACCTTCCCCGCCAGCGACTTCCCGCCGGGCCACTACGTCCGCCTCAGCTACGGCGGCGCCCCCGAGGTCCAGGGCTAGCGAGAGAGCGGCGCCTCGGGCCCTCCGCGTCGACGGAGCGCAGCACGGCCGGCGCAGCCCGCCGACGGGCGCGCGACCACCTCGCGTCCTCGCCCGCCCCTTGGCATCGAGCATCGCCTCGGCGAGCGGCGGGGCGGGCATCTCCTAGCCGCGCGCAGCTAGGCCGTGGCCTCGACGCGCGCCAGGCCGGGACGCGAGACGCTTGGCGATCGCGGCCTCGACCGAGCAGAGCGTCGCCACCTCGGAGATCTCGACGTCGAGCGCGACCATCGCCATGGCGATCCGCGGCGAGATCCCCGAGAGCATGCACTCCGCGCCGAGGAGGCGGATCGCCTGCGCCAACCCGGCGAAGCTCCGCACGGTCTCGGCGTCCATCGTCGCCAGGCCGGTGAAGTCGATGATCACATAGCGCAGGCCGCTCTTGGCGACCGCGGCCAGGAGCGAGTCGGCGATGTCGGCGGCCCTCGCCCGGTCGAGGCTGCCGATCACCGGCAGGCAGACCGTGTCGTGCCAGACCTGGATGATCGGCACCGAGAGCTCTTGGATCAGGACGTCCTTGCGGACGACCGCCTCTTCGAGCGCATCGTTGAGCCTCTTCGAGCGCATCGCCGCCGACACCAGCAGGGAGCAGAGCGAGAGGAACGAGCGCGTCGCCTCGTCGAAGCTCTGCGCGGTGTGGACCGCGAGGAGATCCAGCCCCTCGGCGGCGATCGGGACCATGAGCGTCGCAGGGTTCGGCTGCTCGATCCCGGAGAAGGAGCGGCCGTCCGCGAGCTCGGCCGCGACCTCGTCGCCGCCGCCGGCCACGAGAAGCCAAGCCCCGTCCGGAGCCCGGCTCCAGATCGAGGCCGCGCGATAGCCGAGCCCCTCGCCGGTCAAGTAGTCGACGACGAGGCTCGGGAGCTCCTCGGCGTCGACCTGCGAGAGGCGCTCGGCGGAGAAGCGGACCAGCGAGGTCATCGCCTCAGCCGTCCACTTGGTCCGGCCGAGCAGCATCTTCCGCAGGTCTTTGGTCTCCTGATCGACCTTGTCGATCAAGCGCTGACGATCGCTGCGCTCCCGCTCTCGCTCGATCGCCGCCGTTCGCAGCGCGCCCAGGCTCGCCCGCAGCTCGGCGCAGGGGTCAAGCCATGCGTCGGCGACCTCCCGGAGCATCGGCATCAGCGCGGCGCCGACGCGGACCCGCCACAGCGCGACGCCGAGGCGCTCGCGCTCGCCCGCCCCCTCCGGCCCCGCCGGGCAGAGGAGGAGCCCGGTCATGGTGTCGACCGGGACCTTGAGGCTCGCCATCAGAGCCTCCGGATCGAGCGTCCAGATCGCGACGATCCCGGCGCGCAGATCCCTGCGCCCGATCGCCTCGACCCGCTCAAATCCCGGCGGCGGCTCCGCCTCGGTGCTGATGAAGCGCCGCGGACGGGCGCTGCTTGTCGGCCTGGGGGTCACTTCGCGGTCTCGGCGTTGTCGTTCTCAGGGTCGGCCGCGCCGAGCACGGCGAAGACGAAGGAGACGTTGTGGAAGAGGTTCTTCGAGTAGCTACCGTCCGCTCGTCGACGGGGCCCGACCTCGCCGAGCGACGGGAAGCCGATCACGGGGAGCCCGGCGCGGGCGCGGTCGCGGATGCACTGGATCTCCTCGTCGTAGCGGGGGCCGAGGAGCCACTGCCGGCCGGCGCAGCTCACCCCGAACGCCGCGACCGGGGTGAAGCCGAGGTTCGCCCCGTCGAGCCGATCGACGAGCGAGGCGACGCCGCTGATGAGCTCGTCGCCGGTCGGCAGGGCGACGCGCACATGCTGCCCCGTCGCGACCGGGCCGAAGGTCTCCAGCGCCCCGCTCTCCCGCTGCCAGCTCGCGATCGAGCGGAACTGGGAGTCGCTCATGTCGGCGTGGTCGGAGCACTGGACCGCGACCACGCCGATGTCAAAGTCAGTCAGCTCGGCGGGGTCCTTGCCGAGCTGACCGGCGATGAAGTCCATCGCCGGCTGGCCGCTGATCGTCGTCAGGGTGTTGCCCGACGCGGCCTCGACGATGCCGGTGTCGCTGACCGGACAGCTGCCGTTCTCGACGTCGACGGCGAAGGAGAATCGCCCCGAGAAGCCGAGGATCCCGACCGCGTCCTGGTACGACGTACCGTTGAGGAGCACGTAGCAGTTCTCGAGCTTGCGATCGTCCGCGACGGCCCCGCCGAAGACCGCGCAGTCGAGCACCTCGTTGACCCCGTCGATCACCCGGTTGTCGGAGGCGGCGAGGGCGTCGAAGAGCACCATGGCGAGCCGCGGGGCGTCGTCGCCGGCCGCCTCGACGAGCGCCTTGGCGCACCGGCCCGCCGCCTCGCGGGAGCCCTCCTTGAGCCCCCCCTCGACGTGGCAGTGGACCTTCATCGCCCCTGCGCTGTTGATCCCTAGGGCCGCGACGCCGATCTTGGATCCCGCCGAGCTCTCGAAGAAGCCATCACCGGTCCCGCCGAAGACGAGGACGTCGCGCCGGTCGAGGCCGTCGCAGATCCCCGCGTACTGGTCGGCGAAGTCGTAGTGGATCGACGAGAAGATGATCACAAACTCGGGATCGATCTCCCGCAGCTCCTCGCCGAGCTGCAGCCCCGCGACGTAGGGATCAAGCTCCACCGAATTCGCAGACTTCGCGCGCATCTGTCACCTCCAGAGCGGGGCCTAGTGTATGGCACAGGCCACACGGGCTCATATCGTCCCCATCTGCGACCTCGACGTCTGCGCAGCTCAATAGCGCGCTCGCGCGAGGGCGTGGACCGCCCTCGCACAGGGCCCGTTTCGCGTGCGGTCCTGCCTCGCGCACGGCCATCTCACGCCGACGACGACCCGCAGCTCCAGGAGGCAGACGGGTCTGCACCCGCCTGCCCCCGCCTGCACCCATCAGCGACTGTCTGCCCCCTCTGCACCCTCTGAACTCTCTGCACCCTCTGAACTCTCGGCACCCTCTGCACCCTCTGAACTCTCTGCACCCTCTGAACTCTCTGCACCCTCTGAACTCTCTGCACCCTCTGAACTCTCTGCACCCTCTGAACTCTCTGCACCCTCTGCACCCGTCCGCAACCCTCCGCAACCCTCCGCAACCTCTGCACCCTCTGCGAACGAGCGCCGGTTGAGACCCGATGTCCTCGCGTCTGGCACTCCGCGTCTGGCCCCTCCTCCGGCGCCTCCGCCAGGCTCGGGCTCAGCGCAGGCGAAACGCGCGGGCGAGCGCCTCGCGGTGAAACGCGAGGTAGCCGGCGCAGACGTGGAGCAGCGCCGGCCGCATCCGGGCGTGGAGCGCGGGCACCTGATGGAAAGGGACGGCCGGATAGGCGTGATGGGCGGTGTGCAGCGGCATGTTCCACATCAGCCAGCGGAGCGCAGCGTTGCTCGTCACGGTCCGCGTCCGCTCGATCTGGGTGCCCGTGTTGGGCAGGCCGGTGTGCTCTGCCATGAGATAGAGGCCGAGGAAGAGATGTGCGATCGGCCAGGCGGCGAGGAGGTAGAGAAAGCCGTCGACGTAGCGAAACCCCGCGACGAGCAGCGCCCCCCACAGGACGATCACGAGGCGGCTCTCCCAGGCGACGCGGCGCCGACGATCGGCGCGGATGAAGGGATACGCGCGCTCCCAAGCGCTGGCGCTCGGCATCAGCGCTGAGGTCACCGTGAAGAAGGCCTTGCCGACCATCAGCATCTGCCCGCTCGCGAGGCCGAGGTAGACGATCGGGTCGGTCGCCCAGCCGTCGAGGAGCGCCGGAGCGCCGGCGATCTCCGGATCCTTCTCGCGATCCTGGGTCGACCGGTGGTGCTCCCAGTGGAACTCGCGGAAGAACGAGGGCGCCTGGAGCATGAGAAAGGCGCACACGGTCGTCACCAGGTCGTTCAGCCAGGGCGTACGAAACGCGGTCCGATGACCGCACTCGTGGAGCGCCGGAAAGAAGGTCGTCAGCGCGCCGCCGCAGAGAATTGCGGCGACGATCCAAAGCGGCGAACCAGCGCTGCCGAGCTCCACCGCCGCCGCCCCGGCGGCGACGAAGACGACGAGGCTGACGAGCACGTGGACCGACGCTTCGCCGTCGCTGCGGCCCATCAGCGCGTGCAGCTCTGCCTTCGGCAGCTCTCCAGAAAAGACCTCCGATTCTCCAGCCATGGGCCCAGGATAGCCGAGGATGGGCCCCCAGAGCGCCCCGCCTGCCCCTGCGACCAGAGGTAGCGGCGACCGCGGTTGACCGCTCGGTCCCGGCCTGCTTCGATGCCCCGGTGTCGGCACTCCTCCGCCTCGACGACCTCCACCGCTCCTACGGCTCGACCGTCGCGGTCGACGGCCTCTCGCTCGAGGTCGCGAGCGGTGAGGTGCTCGGGCTCCTGGGCCCGAACGGCGCCGGCAAGTCGACGACGATCGGCATGATCGCCGGCCTCCTCCGCCCCGATCGAGGAGCGGTCGTGATCGACGGCCGCGGAGGCCCCGAAGACCCGGAGATCCGCCGCCTGCTCGGCCTCGCCCCGCAATCCCTGGCGCTCTACGACGAGCTCACCGCCCGCGAGAACCTCAAGCTCTTCGCCGAGCTCTACGACCTGCGCGGCAGCGGCGGTCGCGAGCGGGTCCAGGAGCTGCTCGTCGCCGTCGGCCTCGACACCCGCGCGGACGACCGGGTCGCCGCCTTCTCCGGCGGCATGAAGCGCCGCCTCAACCTCGCGGTCGCCCTCCTCCATCGCCCCCGCCTCCTCCTCCTCGACGAGCCGACGGTCGGCGTCGACCCCCAGTCGCGCAGCAGCATCATCGAGCTTATCCGGACGATCGCCGGCGGCGGCACCACCGTCGTCTACAGCACCCACTACATGGAGGAGGCGCAGCGGATCTGCGATCGCGTCGCGATCGTCGACCACGGCAAGCTCCTCGACATCGACACCGTCGACAGCCTGATCGATCGCCACGGCGGCAAGCCGATCCTGCGGACGATCAAGGGCGGCGAGGAGACCCGCCTCCGCACCGATGACCCGGTCCGCGAGCTCACCGCTCTCTTCGCCGCCGGCGGCCTCGAGAGCGTCCGGATCGATCGACCCGACCTCGAGGCGGTCTTCCTCGCCCTCACCGGCCGCACCCTCCGAGACGTCTGACCCGAAGGACCGAGATCACCCATGTCGTCACTCCGCGCCGTCCGGGCCCTCGCCGTCAAGGATCTCCGCCTCCTCCTCCGTGATCGAGGCGCGCTCTTCTTCACCCTCGGCTTTCCCCTGCTGATGGGCCTCGCCTTCGGCTGGATCTTCGGCGGCGGCGGCTCCAAGAGCCGCTCCGACCTCGACATCGCGGTCTTCGATCGGGACGGGAGCGCCCCCTCTCGCGCCTTCATCGACGAGCTCGGCGGCGAGGGGAGCGGGATCGCTACCGCACCCGCGACCGACCTCGACGCCTGTGTCGCCGCCGTCCGCACCCGCGAGGCGATCGCCTGCGTCGTCCTCGAAGAGGGCTTTGGCCGGGCCTCGGACGCCTTCTTCGCCGGCGGCCCGATGCGCCTGGGCGTCCACATCGACCCCAGCCGCGGCGCCGAGGGAGGTCTCCTCACCGGCAAGCTCACCGCCCTCTCCTACCAGCGGATGCAGTCGCTCTTCTCCGGCGAGAGCGAGGCGCTCAAGCGGGCGCGCATGGTCATCGATCAGGGCGACGCGCCCCCGGCCCTCAAGAGCGCGCTCAGCGATCTCTACACCAGCATCGAGCGCCTCAACGAGGGGGACGAAGGGCAGGACGAGAAGCAGGACGAGAAGCAGGACGAGAAGCAGGACGAGAAGCAGGCCGACGACGGGCAGACCGACGATGACAGCGAGCCCGAAAGCGGCGGCTTTCAACCTGTCGTGATCACCACCTCCGAGGTCCGAGCCGAGCGCAGCGGCCCGCCCAACGCCTTCGCCGTCTCGTTCCCGCAGGGGATCATCTGGGGCCTGATGAGCTGCGTCATGTCCTTCTCAGCCTCGCTCGTCCGCGAGCGCACCCAGGGGACGATGGTCCGCCTGATGATCGCCCCTCTCGCCCCCGCGGCGATCCTCGCGGCGAAGAGCCTCGCCTGCTTCCTCACCTGCATCCTCCTCCAGGTGCTGATGATCGCCTTCGCGGTCGTCGTCTTCGACCTCACGGTCTCGGCCCCGTTCGAGATGGCCGTCGCGATGATCTGCTCGGCCCTCGCCTTCGTCGGCGTCACCGTCCTGATCGCCGGCCTCAGCCGCTCCGAGGAGGGAGCCGACGGCCTCGGCCGCTCGGTCCTCCTCCTCCTCGCCCTCTTCGGCGGCGGCACGATCCCGATCTTCGTCATGCCCCCGGCCATGGCCGCCGCCGCCAGCATCAGCCCCTTCAAGTGGGCCTCCGTCGCGATCGAGGGCGCCCTCTGGCGCGGCTTCTCCCTCGCCGAGCTCGCCCTCCCGCTCGGCATCCTCCTCGCCTTCGGCGTCGGCGGCTTCATCGTCGGCGTCCTCGCCATGCGCCGACGCGGCGCCGGCTAGGAGCCCGTGGCAAGAGTCCCGCCCGCTTTGGCTTGCCCTCGGCGGAAGCGCCCCGGTCACCTACCTACGGACTCCTCATCCGGTCGATGAGCAGCGCAGCCCCTGTCCTAAGCTCACCATCTCAGAAGGACGAGCCACGGGGGACGGGCGAGGGGGGACACCGCGAACGAGTCTAGGACGCGCGTCGACCCCTTGTTGCAAGGGGTCGACGCGCGCTCCGACCTGTCTGAGAGAGCGGTGTCCCCCCTCGACCGGCCCTCGCCTCAGCCTCTCCCCCTACCCTGCAGCCCTTCGCCCACAACCCACAACCCACAACACGCCGCCGAAGAGCAGACAACACCGAGCTCAGCGCGTCTCAACAGCCCGCTCCGCCAACCGAGGATCCCGCGGCCCCTCCGTCGCCTCCACCTCGATCCCATGGCGATGGAGATAGGCCACCCCGTTCTCGCCAGCGTAGCCGTCAGCGACGACGATCACCCGGGTGATCCCCGCGTGGTGGATCAGCTTCGCGCAGAGGATGCACGGCTCCCCGGTGACGATGATCCACGCGCCCCGGGTCGCCACCCCGCTCGCCGCCGCGTTGCAGATCACGTTCATCTCCGCGTGGTGGCAGCCGATCTCCATCCGCGTACCGCTGACCACCTTCATCTGGTCGCGAAGACAGGTCTCTCCGCCGCAGAGGTGACCGCCGCCCCGCGGCCCGCCGTTGTAGCCGTCCATCAGGATGACGTTGCGGTCGGGGTCGAGGAGGAGCGCGCCGAACTTGCGCCGTGGACAATTGCTCGCCTTCGAGAGCGCCAGGCACTGCTCGATGCGGATCTGGAGGTGCTTGTCCTTCACGCGCCGGCCCCCCCGCTCACGCGCTCGGGCGCCCCGTAGGCCCCGCGGAACTTCGCCTCGACGTAGTCCAGGAACGGCTCCGGGCTGAGCTGCGAGCCCGTGACCGCCACCGCCAGCGCGTCGCTGGAGAGCGTCGACCCGCGGGCGTGGACCTCGCGACCGAGCCAGGCCCGAAGCGGCGCCGTCTCGCCGCGGCCGAGCCCCTCCATCAGGCCGGGGATCGCCCCCTTCGCGGTCGCGAAGATCTGGGCGGCGAGCAGCGCACCGATCGTGTAGCTCGGGAAGTAGCCGAAGGCGCCGCCGGACCAGTGCACGTCCTGCAGGATCCCCTGCCGATCGTCCGGGGGCGTGACCCCGAGGTAGCGCTGCATCTTCTCGTTCCAGACCGCCGGGAGGTCGGCGACCGCCAGGCGATCGGGGCCCTCCGCGAAGAGGTCGCGCTCGATCTCGTAGCGCAGGACCACGTGGAGCGGGTAGCTCAGCTCGTCGGCCTCGACCCGGATCATGTTGTCGAAGTCGACCCGGGCGAGCGCCTTGGTGATCGCCCCCAGCTCCGCGCCGGCGAAGGCCGGCTCCCGCTCGGCGAGCCACGGCAGGAGAAAGCGCCAGAACTCCGGCGAGCGGCCGACCTGGTTCTCCCAGAGCAGCGACTGGCTCTCGTGCCAGCCCATCGATCGCGCCCGCGACACCGGCTGGTCCGCGAGCGCCGGGTCGCGCCCCTGCTCGTAGAGCGCGTGTCCGGTCTCGTGGATGATCGCCAAGAGCCCGCTGAGAAAGTCGTCGTCGGCGTAGCGGCTGGTCACGCGGACGTCGCTCATGCCGGCGCCGCCGCAGAAGGGGTGGACCGCCCGATCGAGGCGCCCGTGGGACCAGTCAAAGCCGAGCACCCCCATCAGCTCGCGGCCGAGCGCCTCCTGCTTGTCGGCGGCGATCGTCGCCCCCATCGCCTGCGGACGCGCGGGCCCCGAGAGACCGCGGAGCTCCCCCAGGAGCGGGATGAGCCGGGCCCGCAGCGGCGCGAAGAGGCGGTCGATCCCGGCGATCGTCATGCCCGGCTCGAAGTCTTCGATCAGCACCTCGTAGGCCGGCCGCTCGGGATCGATCGCCGCCGCCTTTTTGCGGGCGAGGTCGACGAGCTCGCCGAGGATCGGCGCGAAGCGGGAGAAGTCCCCGCGCTCGCGGGCCTCAGCCCAGATCCCGTGGGCCGCGACCGCCCGCTCGCTGAGCTGCTCGACCAGCTCCGGCGGCAACCGCAGCGCCCTCTGCTGCTCGCGGAGCGCCTCGCGGACGTTGGCGGCGTCGACCGGCCCGAGCCCCTCCGTCGCCGCTAGCTCGCCGAGCAGGCGGGCGAGCTGCGGATCGCAGAGGCGCTGGTGCCGGAGGAGGGCGACGGTCGAGACCTGACGCCCGCGGGCCTCGGCGGCGCCGCTCGGCATCACGACCTCCTGATCCCAGCCGAGCAGCTCTAGGACTTCGTCGAGAGAGGTCAGCTCGGCGAGGCGGCGGCGGGCCTGCGCGAGCTGGGACGCGGTGGTCGTGCGCATTGGCGGATGATGGCCGCCGTCGCCGACGACGACAAGGGCGGCCGCCTGAATAGCTCGTCGCCCTCGACCTCCGAGATGGAGCGTCCCCTGGCGCAGCGAGACCCCGACAAGCACGCTCGCGCGATCGCTCGTCGGCGCGAGAGCTCTCATCCGGCGAGGTCTGCGGCGAGGCCCTGCACAAGCGCCGCTGCCCATCGTCCGCAGCCGGGCGTGAGGCATCCCCGCCGATCGGCGAGAGAACGCCCCCCTCTCGGACCGGCACGATGCTGCGCCAAACCCCAGGGCGTGGCCGTAGCGGGCCAGCGCGCGGGCTGATAGCGTCGGTCTACCTGCGCCGGACCGCCGGTGAGCCCCGGCTCGGGCCTCGCTGCTCACCACGACTCACCGGACGCCCACCCCCTCGCGATGAACGACACCACCTCCCAGCCCGGCCCCGACCCCGACCCCGACCCCGACCCCGACCGCCAGGGAACCCCGCGGAGGCTCACGAGGCTGCTGATCTTCGCCTTCGTCGGCCTCACCCCGCCGCTGATGATCGTGCTGTGGAGCACCTCGATCGCCGCAGCCCTCGTCCTCTTCGCCCTCGCCCATGCGGCGATCCTCCTGCCGCTCTTCATCCCGAGGCTCGACTGGCTCGGCCCGGTGATCACCCGCTTCGAGCCCAGCCCCGCGGAGGACGCGAGCCCCCGCAAGACCGTGTGGCTGACCATCGACGACGGCCCCGACCCCGCCGACACGCCGGCGCTCCTCGAGCTCCTCGACCGCTACGACGCCAAGGCGACCTTCTTTGTCAAAGGAGAGCTCGCCGCGGCCCACCCCGAGGTGCTCCAGGCGATGCACAGCCGGGGCCACAGCGTCGCCAACCACTCCCACACCCACCCGACCGCCTTCTTCTGGTGCGCCCCGCCGTCGACCGTCGAGCGTGAGCTGAGGGCCTGCAACGACGCGATCCTCGCGGCGACCGGTGAGACGCCGACCCTCTTCCGCGCCCCGGTCGGGATCAAGAGCCCCGCGCTCCACCCGGTGCTCGGGCGCCTCGGCATGCGCCTGTGCGCCTGGTCGATCCGGGCCTTTGACGGGGTCGCCAACTTCGATCCCGCGGCGGTCGAGGCCCGCGTGATCCGACAGCTGCGGCCCGGGGCGATCCTCTGTATGCACCAGGGGGTCCGCGATCGAGACGGGAGCCCCCTGAGCCCGGTCGGCATCGGCCGAGTCCTCGAGGCCCTCAAGGCCCGCGGCTACCGCTGCGAGATCCCAGAGCACGCCCGCCTCCGCTGACCCGCGAGGCCTCTTCGCGCGTCGCGGGAATACCGCGCGAGGTCCATGGTTCTCAACGCTCCCCAGCGCCGCGAGCGGCGGCCAAAGCCTCTTTGCATTCGCCTCAACGCCTAGTTGACGCTCCGGTGCGCGGTTGTTAGCGTGCCGCGCCCCTCGATGCTCAGATCCAAGCAATTGCGAACGCGGTCACGGACTTTGCGAGACGCCCGGAGCCTCCCGAACACCTGGAGTGCCTGGCTACCTCGCCTCGGCCCTATCGCCGTCGCAGTGCTCGCGCTGACGCTCGGAGACAGCGCGCTCGCGCAGCCCGGTATGCGCGGGATGGGCATGGGCGGCATGCCTGGCGGCGGCGCCGGTGGTGGCCCCGGCGGCGGTAAGGACAAGAAGGACGGGCCGGCCGAGGCCGCGCCCAAGGACAAGAAGGCGCTCCAGCCGATCGACCCGGTCCCGGCCCAGCCCAAGGGCCTGCGCCGCCTCCAGCTCTTCGAGCTCCACGGCTACATGCGGACCCGCGGAGACTACTTCCACCGCATGGACATGGGCCTCGGCGACGGCACCCTCTCCAGCGATCCGAACGAGGCGCTCGACCTCGACAACAAGTTCAACCCGCCGCCCGCGACCCAGGCCGAGACCACCAGCGATGGCGGCTTCACGACCAACGACGCCGACTGCATCGCCGGCATGAACGCGAGCGCGAGCAAGGCCGCGACCCGCTGCAACCGCCGCAACGGCCACGCCAGCGCCAACATGCGCCTGCGCCTAGAGCCGACCCTCCACGTCACCGACATGGTCCGGGTCCACTCGCAGATCGACGTCCTCGACAACGTCGTCCTCGGCTCGACCCCCGACTCCTACCTCGGCGAGAACCCCTTCGCCCCGATCGACATCTACACCCGGACCCAGATGCCGCCGAGCGACGGCCGCAACTCGTTCTCGGACTCGATCACGGTCAAGCGCGCCTACGGTGAGATCCAGTTCGGCTGGGGGCTCAACCTCAAGTTCGGGCGGATGCCCCACCACTGGGGCATGGGGATCGTCGCCAACGACGGCAACGGCTACTACCGAGGCGAGCGCAGCGACATCAACCGCATGCTCGACATGGACTACGGCGACTCCGTCGACTCGGTCCGCCTCGGCATCGACTTCGGCAAGGATCGCCGCCGCACCCACCGCTTGGAGGCGTCCTGGGACTGGGCCTCCTCGGGGGCGACCACCGCCCAGCTCCTCGGCCCGCAGTGGGCCTCGGGCAACACCGTCGGCCAGGACTTCAGCGTCGAGAAGTTCGACAACGTCTACCAGTGGCGCCTCTCGATCGTCCGCCGCGACGACCCGGACATGCTCCGGCGCAAGCTCTCGCTCGGCACCCCGGTGGTCAACTACGGCGCGATCGCCTGGCTGCGCTACCAGGGGCTCGACCGGGTCACCGGCTCCCCCGGCCTCGGCGACGGCCTCGGCACCAACCCGACCTGGGCGAGCGAGAACTCCGACGACGGCCTCGGCCGCAACGGCAACGCCCTCGGCAACGGCGACAACGACAGCACCAACGACACCGGCGCCCAGAACTACACCAACCTGCTGATCCACAGAAAGGCGCTGATCGTCACCCCCGACGTCTGGCTGCGGGTCAACTGGCGCACCCTCCGGGTCGAGCTCGAGGTCGCGGGCGTGGTCGGCCGCTACAACGAGCGCAACCTCAGCGACAGCCCGGCCGAGGACAACCTGGTCCTGGAGAACATCGGCGACGCCGACCTCGAGCGGGTCCGGATCGCGCAGATGGGCTACGCCCTCGAGTTCAAGTACGGCCTCTTCAAGGACCGCTTCCACCTCGGCTTTGACCAGGGCTTCGCCACCGGCGACGACTCGCAGGGGGTCAATGGCAACGGCCAGAACCCGCTGCGGACCGGCGGCAACAGCAACCTGACCGCCTTCCGCTTCAACCCCGCGTACATGCAGGACCTCCTGCTCTTCCGCGAGGTCATGGGCACCGCCTCCAACGCCGCCTACTTCCGCCCCTGGGCCGCCTTCTACTTCCTGCAGAACAACATGTCCGGCCGCCTGGACCTGCAGTACGCGATGGCCCACCAGTCGCAGGCGACCTTCGGCAACAAGTACTCCTGGGGGCTCGAGATCGACGGCGCTGTCCGCTACCACGACACCCGCGAGCCGATCTTCGTCCAGCTCCAGTACGGCGTGCTCTTCCCCTTCGGCGCCTTCGACCGCCCGCTCGACCTCTACCCGCCCAACGGCGAGAACGTGGTCGGCAACGGCGGCGACGCCAAGGCGGTCCAGACCGTCCAGGCGATGGTCGGCATCAGATTCTAGCGGCGGCCGAACACCCCCGCTGATGGCCAAGAGTAAGTCGAAGAGCAAGTCGCCGCGCTCGCGCTGGGTGTGCTCCGCCTGCGGAGCCGCCCAGTCGGGGTGGTTCGGGCGCTGCCCCTCCTGCAGCGAGTGGAACACGATCTCCGAGGAGGTCGCCGAGCCTGAGGGCAACGATCGCGTCGTCCTCCACAGGACCGCGGACAAGACCGCCCGGGTGGTCTCCTCGACCGCGGCCCAGGTCGAGGTCGACGGCGCCCCGCGACGCCCCTGCGGCATCGGCGAGGTCGACCGGGTGCTCGGCGGCGGCCTCGTCCCCGGCTCCGTCGTCCTCGTCGGCGGCCCGCCGGGGATCGGCAAGTCGACGCTCCTCCTCCAGGCGAGCGCGAGCCTGGCCCGCCGCTCGGGCCCCGTGCTCTACGCCAGCGGCGAGGAGTCCGTCGCGCAGGTGGCCTCTCGGGCAGGTCGTCTCGGGGCCTCGCACCCGCGCCTCCTCCTCCTCGCCGACACCCGGATCGAGGCGATCATCGCCGCCGCCAACGAGCGCGCCGGCGAGCTCTCCGCGCTGGTCGTCGACTCGGTCCAGACCGTCTACTCCGACGCCCAAGACGGCCTCCCCGGCAACATCACCCAGATCCGCACGGTGATCGCCCAGCTCATCGGCTTCGCCAAGCGCCACGGCGTGCCGGTCATCGTCGTGGGTCACGTCACCAAGGACGGCCAGCTCGCCGGGCCTCGCCTCCTGGAGCACCTCGTCGACGCGGTCCTCTCCTTCGAGGGCGACGACGACCACGCGACGCGGATGCTGCGGGCGACCAAGAACCGCTTCGGCTCGACCATGGAGCTCGGCGTCTTTGAGATGCGCGGCGACGGTCTGCGCGAGATCCGAAACCCCTCCGAGGTCTTCCTCGCCGAGCGCCAGCCCGGCGCCTTCGGCTCCTGCATCACCGCCTCGCTCGAAGGCTCGCGCCCCCTCCTCCTCGAGGTCCAGGCCCTCCTCGCCGCCGCCTTCGGCAACCCGAGGCGGACCTGCGTCGGCGTCGACCCGGCCCGCGTCGCGATGCTGATGGCGGTGCTCGACCGCCACGGCGGCCTCTTCGTCCTCGACCAGGACGTCTTCATCAACGTCGTCGGCGGCGTCCGCCTCAGCGAGCCCGCCTGCGACCTCGCGATCCTCCTCGCGATCGCCTCCTCCCACATGCGCCGCCCCCTCGATCCGGGCATGGTCGCGATCGCCGAGGTCGGCCTCACCGGCGAGCTGCGCCAGGTCCCTCGCCTCGACGGCCGCGTCACCGAAGCAGCCCGCCTCGGCTTCTCCAAGATCGTCATCAGCCGCGGCGCCAAGGGCTCCTCCCCCCTCAGCAAAGAGGCCCGCGCCGCCCTCCGCGGCGTCGATCTCATCGTCGCCCGGACCATCGGCGAAGCCGTCGAGCTCGCCTTCGCAGGCTCCCCGCAGCCCACGGCCCGCCCTCCGCAGCGCCAGCAAGGCCAGCGTCAGCACGACCCGCGCCAGCAAGACCCGCGTCAGCAAGACCCGCGTCAGCGAGGGCGACAAGAGCGACCCGATCCGCACGGCCGCGGTCGCTGAAGTCCTGCTCCTCCAGGCGCCCGTTCGCCGGGATCCGCCCTCACACCAACGCCCGCAGGTCTGCCCCTCCAAGCAGCTCTGCTCTGCTCCTTCCTCGCCCGCAGGAGGACGAGCTGCGGGGGACCGCCAGGGAACGCGAGCGAGTTCTTCACCGAGCGCCGCCCCGCAGCGCTGAAGTCTGCATGACCAGGATCTCCTTGAGAGGTCTCAACCGGTGGCCAAGCGGCGTAGCCCTCGTCCTCAGCTCACCCTCCACAGGAGGACGAGCCGCTGGGGACGGGCGAGGGGGGACACCGCGAACGAGTCTAGGACGCGCATCGACCCCTTGGGACAAGGGGTCGATGCGCGCTCCGACCTGTCTGAGAGAGTGGTGTCCCCCCTTGACCGGCCCTTCGCCTCAGCCTCCGCCCCCCCCCAAGACCGTCGCGCCCAAGGACGCCGCCGAAGAGCGAGAGCGAGAGCGAGAACGACACACATGTCCGAAGGAGCACATCTACCCTGCCGGCAAGCTCAGCCTTCGTACGCTCGCTCGCCCGTCATCCCGAGCACCCGCGGACCACGACCTACTCTTTCGATCCACCCGACAACCACAACCGACAAGCAAAGAGCGCGCCGCCCTCACGGGATCGACGCGCCCAAGATCATCGAAGCCGTGACCTACTCTTGCGAACGGGCCGACCGACTCACTTGCGCCCGCGCCCCTTCTTCGGCGCCTTCACCGGCTTGGGCGACTCGATCGCGCCGCTCGTCGCCGCCGGAGACTGCGTCGCGTTACCGCGGGCGAGCCCGTACTTGGCCAGCACTTCTTCCTCGATCTTCTCGAGGATCTCCACGTTCTCCTTGAGGAACGCCTTCGCGTTCTCCCGGCCTTGACCGATCCGATCCGACTTGTAGGAGAGCCAGGCCCCGGCCTTGTCGATGATCCCCACGGCGACGCCCATGTCGATGATCGTCCCCTCGCGCGAGATCCCCTCGCCGTAGGTGATGTCGAACTCGACCTCGCGGAAGGGCGGGGCCATCTTGTTCTTCACGACCTTGACCCGGGTCCGGTTGCCGACCACCTGGTCGCCGTTCTTGATCGCGCCGATCCGGCGGATGTCGAGGCGGATCGATGAGTAGAACTTGAGCGCGTTGCCGCCGGTCGTCGTCTCCGGCGAGCCGAACATGACCCCGATCTTCATCCGCAGCTGGTTGATGAAGATCACCAGCGTCCGGCTGCGCGAGACCGAGGCGGTCAGCTTGCGCAGCGCCTGGCTCATCAGCCGGGCCTGGAGGCCGACGTGGGAGTCGCCCATGTCCCCCTCGAGCTCCGCCTTCGGCGTCAGCGCGGCGACCGAGTCGATGACGATCACGTCGAGGGCGCCGGAGCGGACCAACATGTCGCAGATCTCGAGGGCCTGCTCGCCGAAGTCCGGCTGCGAGACCAGGAGGTCGTCGGTGCGGACGCCGATCTTCCGCGCGTAGCCGATGTCGAGGGCGTGCTCCGCGTCGATGAAGGCACAGACCCCGCCGCGCTTTTGCGCCTCAGCGATGACGTGGAGGGTGAGGGTCGTCTTGCCCGACGACTCCGGGCCGTAGATCTCGGCGATCCGGCCGCGGGGGAGCCCGCCGATCCCGAGGGCGATGTCGAGGGAGACCGAGCCGGTCGGGATCACCGAGACGTCGCCGGAGGCGAGCGTCCCGTCCTTCGACATCCGCATGATCGAGCCCTTGCCGAACTGCTTCTCGATCGTCGAAAGGGTCAGGTCGATCGCCGAGTCGCGCTTCGCCGTGGGGGATGGTTGACTGCTTGTCGATGCCATAGGTCGTGCTCCGCTCGCGCGGGCCTAGACCCTAATCGACGAGGTCGACCGACGACAAGCCGCGCTCGCGCAAACGCTGAAAAACCATCCACAGCGCCCAGGCCGTCGCGTCCCGCTGGATCGCGGAGCGATCGCCGCGGAAGAGAAAACGGCGATAGTGGCTCGCCTCGCCGTCACTGACGGCGATGTCGACGGTGCCGACCGGCTTCGCCTCGGAGCCGCCGCCAGGGCCGGCGATGCCCGTGATCCCGACCCCGAGATCGGCGTGCCCCTCGAGCGCGGCGCGGACGCCGTCCGCCATCCCCCGCGCGACCGGCTCGGAGACCGCGCCGTGGGTCTCCAGGACCTCCGCGGGGATCCCGAGAACCTTCTCTTTGATCCCGTTGTGGTAGGCGACGATCCCACCATGAAAGCAGGCGGAGACCCCTGCGATCCCGGTCATCGCCGCGGCCACGCGTCCGCCGGTGCAGGACTCTGCGGTCGCGAGCGTCAGCCCGTGAGCCTTCAGACACTCGGCGATCCGGACGGCGAGGCCCGCCTCACCCAGACCGTAGAGCGCCTCGCCCAGGGCCTCTCGGAGCCGGGCCTCGAGCGCTGCGGCGTCGGCGATCTCGAGCTCCTCGACGTCGACCGTGAGATCGACCTCAGGACCCGCGGCCCGGTAGTGGATCCCGACGCTCGCCTCGCCGACCAGGCCGAGCTCGGCGAAGACCGGCTCGACGAGGGCTACGATCGCCGCCTCACGCAGGCCAAAGCAGCGGAAGATCTGGCGGGCGCGGGGCTCGCCCGACCAGCCCTTCTTCACGAAGTGCTCGGCGCAGAGCTCGGCGACGCTGTCGAGCATCGACCGCATCTCGGCGGGCACGCCGGGCAGCGCGACCACCAGACGACCCTCGATCTCGAGGGCGAAGCCCGGAGCGATCCCCACAGGGTTTAAAATCAGCGCGGCGCCGACGGGGACCTCCGCCTGTCGGAGCTGGATCGGGTCGAGTTCATGACCGCGCCGCGCGAGCGCAGCCTCAACCTCGGCGACGGCCTCTGCGAGGCGCCCACAGTCCACGCCAGCGGCCTTGGCCACCGCCGACGATGTGAGATCATCGCTGGTCGGCCCGAGACCGCCTGTGATGACGCACAGGTCGACTTCGGTCGCCTCTCGGAGCGCGCCAACGATCGCCGCGAGCGAGTCCGCGACCGATACCGCTCGCCGGACGGCGACCCCTCGGCGACGGAGAAAACGCCCGATCTCCGCCGAATTGGTCTCTACCGTGCCGCCGGTGAGGAGTTCATCACCGATGCAGATGATCTCCGCGCGTAGGCCCACGCCGACATCATCCCTCAGGTCCGTGCACGTGCATACTGCGCAAAGGACGCACAAAGTTGTTCGGCCGAGAACCCAGGCCTTTCAGGGTTTGAGCGGCTCGGCTAGGATGATCGGCATTGTGCGAATCCGCTACGCTGCCAAGACCGACGTAGGCATGAAGCGCAGTCACAACGAAGACTACTTCTCGCTGATCGAAGACGAGAAGGTGTTCATCGTTGCTGACGGCATGGGCGGACACGCATCCGGTGAAGTCGCCAGCAAGATGGCGTCCGATGTCATGAACGAGTTCTACCAGCACTCGAAGGACATGGACGCGACCTGGCCCTTCCGATACGACCCGACGCTCTCGTACCCCGAGAACCGAATGGTCGCGGCGATCCGCCTGGCGAATCAGCGGATCTTCGAAGCGGCGATGAAAAATCCCAACCTGCGGGGTATGGGAACAACGCTCGTCGGGTGCATGTTCGTCGGAGATTGCGCCTACGTCGCACACGTCGGGGACTCCCGCTGCTACCGCGTCAACGGCGGAAAGATCGAGCAGCTGACCCGCGACCACTCCCTCCTCGAAGACTACAAGGAAGCCCGTCCGGACATGAGTGAGGAGGAAGCCCGTAACTTCCCCCACAAGAACGTCATCACCCGGGCCCTCGGGATGCGCGACACGGTCGTCGTCGACATCAAGAAGCACGACGTCAACGACGGCGACACCTTCGTGCTCTGCTCCGACGGCCTCTGCGGAATGCTGGAGGACCCGGAGATCGAGAAGATCGTCACCGACGCCCCCAGCCTCGAGGCGTCGGTCGCCGATCTGATCGACCAAGCCAACCGCGCCGGCGGCAACGACAACATCACGGCGATGTTGGTCCAGTGCCAGCGCTAACGACGACGAAGTGACAAGGGGGAACGCCATGGGAACCGACGAACAGACGCAAGACGACGACGCGAACCGGCGCCGCGCTCCGCGGCACTCGGTCAACATGGAGGTCGACTACGCCGCCGACTCGACCTTCCTCTACGCGTACATCACCGACATCTCGTCGATGGGGATCTTCATCCGCACCGACAAGCCCGAGCCGCTGGGGACGACGCTGAGCCTGCGCTTCACCCCTCCCGACGAGGTCGACGTGCCGTCGGAGAGCATCGAGCTCGAGGGCGAGGTCAAGTGGAACACCACCAAGCACGCCGACACCGGCGAGCCGGGGATGGGGATCGAGTTCATCGTCAACGACGATGAGACCCGCGAGCGCCTGCTCGAGCTGGTGAAGGCGATCGCCTACCTCACCGGCGATGACGGCGACGATAGCGACGATAGCGACGATAGCGACGGGCCGAGCGCGGCCTCCTAGACGGGTCGACGCCGTCAACCCACGCCGACGCTCGCCGCCGACACGCTCTCCGCGGTTGCGACGACGAACGCGGAGAGGCGTCCGTCGGGCGTCCTTCGGGCGTCCGGGCGTCCGGGCGTCCGTCGGGCGTCCTTCGGGCGTCCGGGCGTCCGGGCGTCCGTCGGGCGTCCTTCGGGCGTCCGGGCGTCCGTCGGGCGTCCTTCGGGCGTCCGGGCGTCCGTCGGGCGTCCGTCGGCAGGGAAGATGAGCGAGACAAACGCAGTGTGCGTAGGCTGAGGGGAGCGTGCGTAGGCCGAGGGAAGGGCCGGTCAAGGGGGGGCAGCACTCGCTCAGACAGGTCGGAGCGAGCGTCGCCCCCTTGTCCCAAGGGGGCGACGCTCGTCCTAGACTCCCTCGCGCTGCCCCCCCTCGCCCGTCCCCTGCAGCTCGTCCTCCTTCGGGCGAGGTGCTCGGGTATCGGAGGCTGAGGTGCTCGGTGAGCAGGGCTCCGGTGTGGGTGGCGAGCCGGCTTCGTGGAGGCTGAGGTGCTCGGTGAGCAGCGCTCCGGTGTGGGTCGCGAGCCGGCGTCGTGGAGGCTGAGGTGCTCGGTGAGCAGGGCTCCGGTGTGGGTCGCGAGTCGGCGTCGCGCAGGCTGGGGCGCTCGGTGAGCAGGGCTCCGGCGTGGTTTGGCAGTCGGCGTCGTGGAGGCTGTGATGCTCGGTGAGCAGGGCTCCGGCGTGGACTAGGAGCTGGCTTCGCGGACCGCGGCTACGAGCTCGCGCCGCTGTAGTCGAGGATCATCGTCTGCGCCGCGAGCCCCTCGCGGGGCGCGAGGAGATCGCCGATCCGCCGCGCCGGAAGATCGAGGGCGACGAGCGCTTCGACGAGGGCGTCGGCGTCCTCGGGGTCGACGCAGAGGAGCAGGCCGCCCGAGGTCTGGGCGTCCGCGGCGAGGAGCGTGAGGGCCGGGTCTTCCCTCCCCTCGTAGGCGATCCACGGGCTGACGAAGCGGAGGTTGGAGCGGGTGCCGCCCGGGACCTTGTCGGCGCGGATCTTGGCGAGAACGCCCGGGAGGGCGGGCAGGCTGTCCATCCGCAGCCGAGCCGCCAAGCCTGAGCCGCGGAGGATGTTGCGGAGATGGCCGAGGAGGCCGAAGCCGGTCACGTCGGTCGCCGAGCTGACGCGGACACGGCGAGCGCAGGCCCGGGCCCCTTGGTTGAGGGTCGTCATGCTCGCCACGGCGGCGTCGATCTCCTCGGCGCTCGCCGAACCAGACCGGATCGCGGAGCCGATCACCCCGGTGCCGAGCGCCTTGGTCAGGACCAAGGCCTGACCCGCGCGGGCCCCCGTGTTGCTCCAGATCCGGGCGCGCTCGACCTCGCCTGTGACCGCGAGGCCGAACTTCGGCTCGGCGTCGCGGACCGTATGACCGCCGACGACCGGCGCCCCCGCCTGGGCGCAGATCTCCGCCGCGCCGCGGAGGATCTCGCGGAGCACGGAGAGGGGCAGTCGATCGTCGGGGAAGAAGGCGAGGTTGAGGACGAAGCGCGGCGCCCCGCCCATCGCGTAGACGTCCGAGAGCGCGTTGCAGGCGGCGATCGCCCCGAAGGTGGCGGGGTCGTCGACGATCGGCGTGATCACGTCGGTGGTCAGGACGAGACCGCAGGACTCGTCGTCGGCGAAGCGCACGACGGCGGCGTCGTCGGCCAACGAGTGACCGACCCAGATCCCGTCATCGGCGAGATGTCCCCCATGCGCAGGCGAGGGCAGCCCTTCGAGGACCTCGACCAGGTCACCGTGCCGGAGCTTGGCGGCTCAACCACCTCCCCGCGCGTACTCGGTGAGGCGAACGGTCTCTGTCGCAGGCTGGCTCGTGTCGTGCGCGGAGTCGGACATCGCGGCGGAGCATAGTAGACTCGCGAACGATGGCAAAGGCGCCACGCTCGCTCGTGCTCGGCACCGCCGGCCACATCGACCACGGCAAGACGACGCTCGTCCAGGCCCTGACCGGGGTCGACACCGATCGCCTGACCGAGGAGAAGCGCCGGGGGATCACCATCGAGCTCGGCTTCGCCGCCTGGCCGATCGCCGCCGGGCTCGAGGCCAGCATCGTCGACGTGCCGGGGCACGAGGGGCTCGTCCGGACGATGATCGCCGGCGCTGGCGGGATCGATCTCGTGATGCTCGTGATCTCCGCCGAGGACGGGGTGATGCCGCAGACCCGCGAGCACCTCAGCATCTGCTCGCTCCTGGGGATCGACCAGGGGGTGGTCGCCCTGACCAAGATCGATCGCCTCGACGGCGACGAGGAGGCGATCGAGTTCGCGACCGAGGATGTCCGCGAGGGCCTGCAGGGCACCCCCTTCGCCGACGCGCCGATCATCCCCTGCTCGGCTGTCACGGGCGATGGCCTCGACGCCCTGCGGTCGACGATCAAGCGGACGATCGGCCTGATCCCGCGGCGGCCGACCGATGACCGACCGATCCTGCCGATCGACCGGGTCTTCACCGTCAAGGGGCACGGGACGGTGATCACGGGCACCCTCCTCCACGGCCGGATCCGCAGCGATCGCGAGGCCTCCCTCGACCTCGTCCCCGTAGGACATGGCCGGAGCCGCCGGACCCTCCGCGCCCGCGGGCTCGAGGTCCGCGGCGCGGCGGCGGGAGGGGTCCGCTCCGGCACTCGCATCGCCGTCAACCTCGCAGGGATCGCGACCTCGGAGCTCCACCGCGGCGATGTCCTGACGACCGGCGCCCGGATCGAGCGAGCCTCGGTGATCCACGCCTTCGTCGATCACCTGCCCCATAATACAGGTCCCTGGAAGGACGGCGCAGGCGTCGAGGTCTGCGCCGGTACAGCCCACACGACGGGGCGCCTGACCCCGCTCGCGACCCTCGAAGAGGACGGCGAGTTCTCCCTGCCGACGGAGCACCTCGCCCCGGGCGAGCGCGGCCTCGTCCGGATCCGCCTCGACCCGCCGATCCCCTGCTGGCAGCGACAGCGCCTGATCCTCCGCCGCCTCCACGCCACCAGCGACGCCCGCGGCGACACGATCGGCGGCGGCCTGATCCTCGATCCGGCGCCGAGCGAGGGTCGACGCCAGCGACCGCGGTGGATCCGGGTCGCGGCTGGCCTCCTCTCCGAGGACCCGTGCGAGCGCGCCCGCACCCTCCTGATCGACGCCGGCTCCCTCGGCGTCGATCGTCATCAGCTCGAACGACGGGCCGGGATCCTCGACGCCGACCAGGCCCTCGCCCCGCTCCTCGTGAGCCAGGACGCGCTCGCCCTCAGCCGCGATCGCTGGGTGCTGCGCTGCCTCGTCGAGGAGCTCGCGACCCGGGCCGTCGAGGTCGTCGATCACTTTCACCTGGAGCACCCGCTCCAGCCGGGCCTCGGTCGCCGAGCCGCCGAGGGAGGGCTCGCGCCGCGGGTCGCCGACGACGTCGCCGCCGCCGCGGTCGACCTCGCCTGTCGCCGCGGCGATCTCTGCCTCTTCGACGAGCAGGGCCTGCTCACCCGCCCCGGCCGCGGCCTCGCCGAGGACAACCTGCCCCCGGCCCTCGAGCGCATCGTCTCGATCTACGCGGCCGGCGGGATCGCCCCACCGACGCTCAAGGAGGTGGAGGCTACGACCGAGATGTCGAGCCGCGCCCTCCTCGACGCGGTCTCCACCCTCCACCGCCTGGGCGCCCTCGTCCGCGTGAGCGATGACCTCTCGCTCACCGCCGAGGACCACGCCGCCCTGTCCTCGCAGATCCGCGACCACCTCCGCGACCACGGCGAGATCGACGTCCAGGCGCTCAAGTCCATCACCGGCCTCTCGCGGAAGTTTGTCGTGCCGATGCTCGAGCACTTCGACCGGATCCAGCTGACCCGCCGCGACGGCGAGCGGCGGGTCCCCGGCAGCCGCGCGGACCTCTAGCCGCGTCCCTTCGATCAAAGGGCGCGCGCAGGCAGACCTGTCGATGGTGCTGATGGTGTGGTGGACCTGTCGTCGGCGAGCGACTCATCGCAGCCGTCCCCGCTAGCGGCCAGCGGCGATCTCCCGCGCGCTCGCCAGCCATCGTCGGCCCTCGTCGGCCCTCCGCCCAGCTCGGCGGCGCTTCGCCGAGACCAAGAGGCACCACGATTGGCTTGGACAACACGCCGCTGGACCGGGCCGTACTCCAAGTCTTGGCCGAGTCGAGAGGGACGACGTGGGCTGGAGAGCGCGCTCGACTCTCGCCACGGTCCGCTAGGCCAAGGCTCGAAGCCCGGCGAGCAGCGCCGCGTCGTCCTCCGGGGGCAGCGAGCGGAGATCGATCAAGAGCTCGCCGTCGACGATGCGGCCAATGATCGGCGGGTCGAGGCGGCGAAGGATCGCCGCACGCCGGCTCGCAGCTCCTCCGGGGACCGCGAGCGCCACGCCCTCGATCGTCGCCCCCGGGAGCGAGCCGCCGCCGATCGTCGCGACCGTCGTCCGCAGGACCTCCTCTGGCCACCCGAGCGCCTGCGCGAGGCTCCGCGCGCGTCCCCGCAGCATCTCTGGGGTCGCGGCGAGGAGGCGATGGAGCCCCAGCGAGCGCGCTGCATCACCGCGTGCGTGGGCGGCAGCGGTCGCCTGGAGGCCGGCCACGGTCAGCTTCCCCGGTCGCAGGGCTCGCGCCATCGGATGGCGCCGCAGACGGTCTACGAGCGCCGCTCGTCCGGCCAAGATCCCCGCCTGGGGTCCGCCAAAGAGCTTGTCGCCGCTGCAGGTGACGACGTCGACCCCGGCCTCGAGATACTCCGCGATCGTCGGCTCAACCCCTGGGATCCCCGCGCCGAGCGACCCCGAGCCCAGGTCCGCGATGAGCGGGACCCCGTGCTCCGCGGCGAGCTTGGCGAGCTCGGCGAGCTCGACCTCCGCGACAAAACCCTCCTGACGAAAGTTGCTCAGGTGAGCCCACAGGATCGCCGAGGCGGGGCCCGACATCCCCGGAAGTTCTCCGGCGAGCGCTCGCCGGTAGTCCTCCGCGTGGGTGCGGTTGGTGCTGCCGACCGCCCAGATCGCCGCTCCACCGGCGGCGGCCATCTCCGCGACGCGAAAGCCGTCGCCGATCTCGATCATCTGCCCGCGGGAGAGCGCGACGCCCCCCGGGCCGCCGAGGGCTGTGCAGGCGAGGAGCAGGGCCGCGGCCCCGTTGCCGACGACGTGCACGTCCTCGGCGCCGACGACCGCGGCGAGGAGCGGGCGGAGGTGGGCATAGCGAGAGCCGCGGAGGCCGGTCGCGAGGTCGACCTCGAGGTCACAGGCCCCGGCAGCCGCGGCGATCGCCTGGGTCACCTCCCCGGACATCGGCGCCCGCCCGAGGTTGGTGTGGAGGACGACGCCCGTGGCGTTGAGCGCCCGCCTCGGCCGGGGCTCGATCAGCGCGTCGAGACGCCGAGCGATCGTCGACGCGAGCGCCTCGGCGGTCGGCACCTCGATCGACGCCTCGGCCTCGCCCTTCTCCCCGGCGAGGAGCTGAGCGCGGAGCTCCGCGAGCGCCTCCTGGACCTTCTGCCGCTGGATCGATCGCAAGACCGGATGCCCGGCGAGGGCGGCCGCCCCGAGAACGCGGTCGACCTTCGGGAGCTTGCTCAGCGCTTCCCTGCGCGACATCGCGGCACGCTACCACAGGCCCCAGGCCCGCGATCCCTGGCGGCCGACCGGATGACCGCACCTCGCCGTGACCTGCCAGCGCCCGCGGCCAGCTCCGGAGCCCGGCCCAGGCAGGGCCTGGGCTCATCATCCTTCTATAGGCGGGCTGACGAAGGGAGCGCACGACTCCGCTGCGGGCGAAGCTCCCGTCTCCCCCTTCGCCGACCAGCGACGAGCTCCTCCTGCGAGAGCTGCTTTGGGCGAAGCTCCCGTCGCCGACCCGCGACGAGCTCTTCGCCCCAGAGCCCCTGAAGAAGATGCCAGCGCAGCGGGGACGACCGCGACCTCGCGACCTCAGAGCGAAGCGCCGCTCCACAGCAGCATCACCACCGCGACGGCGAAGACCGCCGTCGCCAGGATCGGCCAACGCAGGGAGATCGCGGCCTCGGGCTCGGCCGCGACCCGCCGCGGGCTGCTCCGGGTCAAGGTGGTCTCACCGGCGCGCGCGAGCGCGGCCGCGACCTGGGCGCCCGGATGGTGGATCTCAAAGACGACATCGCCGAGCTGAAACGAGGCGCCATGACCGAGCGCCTTCGGCGATGTGATCGCAGAACCGTCGACGACGACGCCGTTCTTGCTCCCGAGATCCTCGACCACCACGCCGTCGTCCCCGACCCGGATCAGCGCGTGGCGGCGGGAGATGTCGGCCCGATCGAGAAACACCTCCGCGTCGGCGTCGCGACCGATCAGGTTGTCACCGTAGATCAGCGGGTGGACGCGCCCGGGCTCGGGTCCGTCCTGCCGCCGGAGAAAGGGCCTGGAGTCGATCGCCATCGCCGAGCGGGAGGATGTCATGACGCCTCGTTTCCTTCCACGTCGAGCTGCTCCGCCGGCAGGGGCTGCCAGCCGTCACGACGCCAGCACTCGACCCGACCGCCCGAGCGGGTGCGGACGAGGGCGGTGTGCGCCCCGGCCTCAGCGCGACAGCGACGCAGGAGACGGCGGAGACGGCGAGGATCGAGCTGCGGCCAGCGACAGGACACACGCTCTCCCGCCTGGCGCGGGGACCAGCTCCCCAGCTGCTCCAGGACCCGCCTCCGCTCCGCGACCTCCGGTGGGCTCCGCGGATCCCGAACCTCGATCACTCGCGGCTGTCCGAGGTGATCGAGCACGCCGCTGATCGCCGCAGGCGAGAGCCATGGATCGGCGATGCAGATCCCCTGACGCTCGCCCTCTGCGCTGACCGCCGGGACGATCACCTCGAGGCGTCGTCCGCCTCCGATCGCCCACATGCCGTCGTCGGCGAGCTCTGCTCGGTCGAGCTCGGGCGTCGTGGTCTGGTAGACGACGATCAGGAGAACGAGGAGAGGGCCCCAGATCGGCGGACGCCAGCCGGGGATCGGCGCCCAGCCCTGCAGCGACGGGGCTCGCAGGGACCGCCGCCAGCGCACGCTGGCCGCCAGGAGACCCGAGGCGAGCGCGGCCAGTCCCAGCGCGGGGATCGTCGGCGCCGCCGCTAGAATTCGGCTGACGTCGAGGATCACAGCGGCGCCCCAGGAGGCCGGCGCCAGGGCGATCGGGCCGAACGTGGAGAGCCCGAGCGATCCGAGGATCCCCGTCGGCAGGACCCAGGCGCAGAAGACAGGGAGGGCGATCAGATTGGCGACGACGCCGAGGAGCGAGCCGCCGCCGAAGTGCAGCAGGGCGACCGGCAAGGTCGTCCAGGTCACCCGCCAGCTCTGGGCCAGGATCCCCCGAGGGGCCCGCGGATGGACCAACGCGGCCATCGCCGCCAGCGACATCTGAAACCCGGGATCGATCGCCCACATCGGCCACACCGCCAGGAGCGCGGCCGCTGTCAGCGCGAGGACCGTCGGCCCGTGGCTCGGTCGGCCGACCGCCGCGGAGAGGAGGACCAAAAAGAGCATCACCCCCGCCCTCACCGCAGATGGAGCGCCCCCCGTAAGGAGCACGTAGGCGATCACCGGGATGAGGCCGACCAGCCCGAGCTCCGGGCGGTCCCGGCCAAACGCGGCGAACACGCGGGAGATCACTCCGCAGATCATGAGCCCGGCGAGGGCGACATGGAGCCCGCTGACCGCGAGCAGGTGCCCAAGACCGGCGGCGCGGACCTCACTCCGGCGATTGGGGGGCAGGGCTGAGGGCATCCCGAGCGCCGAGGCGACCACCAGGCTCCCCTCCGCCCAGCCACGGGTCTCCTCCCACGCTCGCTGCCGCAGGGCCGCGACCCAACGGAAGTAACGGTCCCCTAGCCCGCTCTCTGAGGCCCCTGCGGGCCAGATCCTGTCGACGAAGATCCGTCGCGAGCTGCCGGAGCGCGGGTCCGCCGAGCCGCGCTCTCTCCACGGCAAGATGTTCGCGTCCGCGCGGGAGACCTCCTCAGCCCGCAGCCAGACCAGCTCCCCGGAGGCGCGGGGGCACTCCTCGGGATCGGCGTCGAGGAGCCAGCGCTCAGCGCCCACCTCCACCGTCAGGCGGCATCTCGGGCCCGGAACGCTGGCTCCGACCACCTCGGCGGCGACAAGGCCGCGGGGGATCACCACGGTCGGCGTCGCGATCTCATGTGAGGCGCCCCACCCTCGGAGGAGGCCGAGGCCCGCGAGGAGCAACCCGGCGCCCCTCCGCCGCGCTCGATTTCGCGCCCCGAAGCCGGGTCCGAGCACGCCGAGCACGCCGAGCACGCCGAGCGCTGCCACGGCCAGGCCGGCTCCCAGCGCTGCCCAGGTGGGGGCCCCGGGGGAGAGGGCGCCCACGACGATCCCTGCGACCAGAGCGAGGGCGAGCCCGAGAGAGGCCATGCCCGACCTCTTCGGCCGCCGACTCCGCGCGTTGCGAGCGCGCGGCCGCCCCCTCATCTCGGCTGGCCCTCACCGGACCCCGACAAAGCATCGTGAAATTGCCAGCGCCGGCCGCGTCCCCCTACACTAGGCCCAACCGTGCTGCTGACCAAGATCTGGGCCGCAATCCTCGCATGTCTGGCGACGATCTTCTTCGCCGGGATGTTCCTCTTGTCCTTTGGCACCGCGACGGGGTTCTCGGACGCCGACCGGGCCGCCATTCAAGCGACGACCAAGGCTGGCATCGCCGCCCTCGCCGCCGAGATTCAAGCGTCCCCAGTCTCGCGGGCGCCGACGATCCTCGCGGACGTCGACCTCAAGCGATCCCTCGATCCGGGGCCCGTCGATCCAAAGGACAAGAACCCGCCCCCGGCCCCGCTGGACCAGTCCTTTAGCGACGTCGCCAACGCGCTCCTCCTCGCCGATTTCCCGCAGATGACGGTCGGCATGATCGACAAGGACGGCGGCGTCATCGTCGGCACCGGCGTCTCCACCGAGATCATCCCGGAGATCGGCAAGCTCGAGGCCGTCACCGATCTCGAGGCCGGCGAAGAGACGCAGTTCTCCGCGGCTCTCGGCGGCAACGTCCAGGTCGTCAAGGTCACCCGCGCTGACGCCAAGTCGCGCCGCCTCGTCGCCTTCCAGCCCCTCGACCTCGGCGCCGGCTCCTTCGTCCGCCGCGTCCTCGGCACCGACAGCCCCGCAGGGATCATCCGCGACGGCAAGATCCTCGGCTCGGTGATCGGCGACCAGCCGGTCGGCGAAGAGATCAAGGCGATCACGGGCGAGCACAGCAAGGAGGTCCCCGGCTCCGGCGTCAGCGAGGTCTTCATCGTCGGCGAGGGCCTCGGCGCTCGCATTGGCGCCATCGGCCGGATCCCCGGCCCGGCCGGCCGCGGCGAGCGTGGGACCATGCTCGTCGTCCTCTCGGCCAACACCTCCGCCGCCGGTCAGCGCGACCTCAAGTCGGCGATCGCTGAGGCCCGCGCCGCGGGCAACACCAGCCGCCTCAACTGGCCGCTGATCATCGGCTTCCTCCTGGTCAGCGTCTCCCTCGCGATCTACCTCCCGACCCTCGAGGGCACCGGGCCGCTCAAGCGCCTCACCGGCGAGTTCCGGTCGATGATCAAGGGCACCCAGCAGCAGCTCTTCTACGACACCTACTCGGGTCCCGTCGGCGAGCTCGCGCAGGCCGCCGTCGCCTACCACGAGACGCTCCGCGCGGCCCTCAACGCGGCCGAGCTCGACATGCCCGAGGACGGCAGCGGCACCCGCAGTCATCGCCGCGTCGGCAGCACCCGCGGCCACCGGTCCCTGCGGACAGGCGCGCAGCAGCAGGCGCCTGCGGCCGCTCCGGCGCCCGCTCCGGAGGCCGCCCCCGCGGATCCCGACGAGATGCCGACGATGGCCCACCCCGCGGTCGGCGGACGCCAGGGCTTCTACACCATGCCCGCGACCAGCAAGCCGCTGCGCTCGCGCGAGACCGTCATCGGCAACCTGATGACCCTCGACAACGACAACGACAACGCCGCGCCCGAGCCCTCCAAGGACGACGCGGTCCGCGAGGCCTACTACCAAGAGGTCTTCGAGGAGTTCATCAAGTTCAAGGTCGAGAACAACGAGAGCACCGAGGGGCTCACGTACGAGAAGTTCGCGACCAAGCTCCGCTCGAACACGGCCGAGCTGATGAAGCGCCCCGACGTCAAGGACGTACAGTTCTCCGTCTACCTCAAGGACGGCAAGGTCGCCCTCAAGGCCCGCGTCGTCCGCGGCTAGTCGAGCCACCGCTCGAAGCGAGCAAGACCTCCGGCGGACGCTGTCCTCGGGGGTTTTGCTACGTTTGGAGCCCCAGCCACCACCGAGAACCCCGCCAGAGCCCCATGACCCTCCTCAAGATCGCCCAGATAGGCAACCCGATCCTCCGCCAGAAGGCGCGCACCATCACCGCCGAGGAGCTCGCGAGCCCGGGGATCCAGCGCTTCATCGACGACCTCGTCGAGACCATGCACGACGCCAACGGGGCGGGCCTCGCCGCGATCCAGGTCTACCGGCCGATCCGGATCTGCGCCCTCGAGGTCAAAGACAACCCGCGCTACCCCTACAAGCCGAACATCCCCCTGACGATCCTGGTCAACCCGGTCCTGACGCCGGTCGGCGATGAACGCTTTGAGAACTACGAGGGCTGTCTCTCGGTCCCGGACCTCCGCGGCAAGGTCTGGCGCCACGCCGAGGTCCGGGTCCAGGCCCAGGACCGCCACGGTCAGCCGATCGACATGGTCGCCCGCGGGATCACAGCCGGCACCTACCAGCACGAGTGTGATCACCTAGACGGCAAACTCTTCGTCGACCTCGTCCACGACCCGACCACCTTCACGACCTGGAAGGAATTCGCCCGCTATCGCGAGGCCGAGGTCCGCGAGCACGTGAGCGCCATCGTCGCCCGTTACGGGAGCTGAGACCTGGCTCCTCCTCCGTCCGGCCGCGCCCTGCGCCCCCTCTAGGGCGCCAGCGCGGCTGCAGTGGTATGGTTTGCCGCCCGTGAAGTCCGCCCGTCGCCGCACCCTCGCCGTTCTCGGCACCGTCGCTATTCACGGGCTCCCGCTGGTGACCTTCTCGACCTGCTCGCTGGGCATCGACGTCGAGATGCCGGAGTTCGAATTCGAGCTCACCGAGGTCGAGTTTATCGACCCCAACCAGGAGCTCGGCGACGGCGCCCCGGAGCCCGAACCCGAGCCTGAGCCGATCGTCGAGCCCCCCCCCGAGGACCCCCCCGAGGATCCGCCCGAGGGCGACACCGACGGCCCCGAGGAGCCCGAGCCCGAGCCCGAGCCGAAGAAGCAGTTCGGCGACAAGAAGTCCCGGGTCGACAAGCTCGGCCCCGCCAACTCGAACTTCTTCATGCTCCTCAACGCGAAGAAGACCGCCGGGCTCCCCTACGCCGAGTCGATCATCGAGATCATGGCCGCGCTGCCGGACTTCCAGTTCGTCATCGACGGCGGCGGCTTCCACCCCCTGCGCGACTTCAACTACCTGGTGATCGCGAGCCCCGACATCCGCGATGTCAGCCAGACCTTCATCGCCGTCGAGTACAAGCTGACCCCCGAGGAGGTCCGCGCTGGCCTCGACCGCGCCGCCGCCGACCGCGATCAATCGATCGAGTGGGAGGAGCGCGGCGGCTTCACGATGGGGAACCCCAAGCCGACGGCCGACCCGGAGTCCGACTGGGATCCGCGCTGGTTCGTCTTCCTCGACGACAAGGTCGCGGTCTACGTCCGCGAGGAATTTCTCCCCTCGATCGTCGACGGCCCCGACGACTCGAAGGGCAAGACCTCCGGCAACTTCGTCGCCAACCTGACCAAGATGCGCCGCTTCGCCGCACGCGAGCCCAAGGCCGCGATGCAGATGCAGATGAAGGACATCTACGCCAGCGTGCGGATGAAGAAGACCCCCTTCACCATCCCCGACGCGATCGAGGTGATGGCCGAGGCCGCCGCCGGCCCGGAGATCGTCGTCAAGATGGGCTTCCTCGACGAGCCCGCCGCGGAGAAGTTTGAGGGCGAGTGGAAGGAGCTGCTGCCGCGCTTCATCGACGACAAGGTGCCGATGCTGATGCGCGGGATGGCCCGCGGCCTCTACGAGCAGATCGACCTCGAGCGCGACGACGCGGGCGTCACCCTCCGCTCCGAGTTCTCCAAGACCCAGGCGACCCTGATCCTCGACCAGGTCGCGTCGATCTCGAGCAAGATGCTCCGGCGCACGCCCGAGCAGATGGAGCAGCTCCGCCAGCGGCGGACCGAGCTGTGGAAGGCCCGCGAGGGCGGCAAGCTCCCCCCATCGGTCGCCCTCGAAAAGCTCAAGACCCCGGTCCCCGAGGACCTCGTCCCCGAGCCGCCGGCGGCCTCTGGCTCCGCGGGTTCGCCTGGCGACACGCTGCCGCCTCCGCCGTCCGGCGACGGGAGCGGACCGGCCCCCGGAGGGGACGCGCCCCAGCCCGCCGACCCGGCCCAGCCCGCGGACGGCCAGCCCGCTGAGGACCCGCCGAAGTCCTCGATCAAGCTCGCCCCTCCGACCTGACTTGACCTGACCATTCGGTCAGGACCCTTCGGGCGCCCTCGCGCCGGCCCTCGGCCTCTGCGGCGACGAGCGGGGTCTCTCTCTCCGCAGACTAGGGTCCTGGCGCGGACCCTAGCGCGGGCTTCTCAAGCTGAGGCGGCGGATCGCCGATGTAGCGCGACCGCGAGGCTCAGGGTCTCCCCTCGACCGCCGACCTGGTCGCTCGCTCCCTCGCTCGCTCGCGAGGCGCCCCCACCCGCTCAGGCGAGGCCGATGCCGAGACGATAGCGGCGGACTGTCGGCACCTTCATCGGGTCCTGGACCCAGCTCCGGCGGTCGAGCTCGGTGCGGCCGAAGTGATCGAGCTCGCCGAGCATCATCACCACGCGCTCGTAGTCCATCTCCTCCATCGCCTCGATCTCGTCACCGTGGAGGCCGACCACCTGGAGGAAGAGCAGCGAGCCGAACGGCGTCGTGATCTTGCCGAGGCTCGGGTCCGGGATGATCGCGATCCCGCGCAGCTCGGTCGTCGCCCCCGGCACCAAGGGACCGCCGAGGTCGGCCCTATGACCGCTGTCAAAACCCTGACCGCTGTTGAGAACAAAGCGGCCGAGCGCCTGGAGGAGGCGGATCCCCCAGGCCGGCGGCGCCGTCTCGCCGTCGCGCTTCATCGTCCGCAGCGAGAGCTCAAAGCCGAAGCCGGAGACGTCCAGGTCCGGCGAGGTCTTCTCGAAGAGCTCGCTGAGCCCGTAGCTGACGTAGTGCCAATGGGCGGGGTGCCTGCGGCCGACGACGGTCGTCGCCGCCGCCTCGTAGACGGCGATCGCCGGCAGCGGGCTCGGGGTCGTCAGCTCGTAGGCGGTCTTGCTCGCGAACTGGTGCGGGACCTGTCCGGGGTAGAGCTGACCCAAGGCGGCGTCGATCGCCGCCCAACCGGGGGCCCACCCGGGAGGTTTTTCGTGCGGCTCGTCGCTCACGACCGGCGCTCAAACTCGCGGATGAACTCGACGAGCACGTCGACCCCGGCCTCGGGGAACGCGTTGTAGATCGACGCCCGCAGGCCGCCGACAGAGCGGTGACCCTTGAGGCCGGAGAGGCCAGCCGCGTCGGCCTCGGCGAGGAAGCGCTTGGTCAGGGCCTCGCGCTCCGCCTCGGGGGCGCCGCCCAGGGTCCAGGCGACGTTCATCAGCGAGCGGGAGCCGATCTGCGCGTGCGGGACGCAGAGCGAGCTCTGGTCGAGCGCACCGTAGAGCTTGTCCGCCTTGCGCTGGTTGCGGGCGGCGATCCCCGTGACGCCCCCCTGTCCCCGGAGCCAGTCGAGCATCAGCTTGAGGACCAGGATCCCGAAGGTGTTCGGCGTGTTGAAGAGGCTCGGGTCCTTCGCGTGGGTGCTGTAGCGGAGGTACTTGGGGACCACGCCGACCGGCTCACGACCGATCAGGTCCTTGCGGATGAAGACGAGGGTCACGCCCGAGGGTCCGAGGTTCTTCTGGGCGCCAGCGTAGCCGAGGGCGATCCGATCGTAGGCGGTCGCCCGCGCGCCGATGTCGCTCGAGCAGTCGACGACCAGCGGGACCGCGCCGCTGCTGGGGATCTGCGCCCACTCGGTGCCGAAGATCGTGTTGTTGCTGGTGATGTGGAGGTAGCTGGCGCCGGCGTAGGCCTCTGCGGGGGGCATCGCCGGGATCCGATCAAAGCCCGTCGACGCCGACGAGGCGACGACCTCCGTCGGTCCGAGCAGCTTGCTCTCGGCGATCGCCTTCGTCGACCAGGCGCCGGTGTCGATGTAAGCCGCCGGCCGCTCGGCGTGGCGCAGGTTCATCGGGATCATCGCGAACTGCAGGCTCGCGCCCCCCTGGAGGAAGAGCACCTGGTGGCTGCTGGGGATCCCGAGCACCGAATGGCAGAGTTCCTCAGCGCCCTTGACCACCGCGTCGAAGGGGGGGGAGCGGTGGGAGATCTCGAGGATCGACATGCCGATCCCCGGCTCCTCTGGGTCATGGCCCCCCAGCTTGAGCTCGTGAATGGCCTCAGCAGCCCTCTCGAACACCTCTGGCGGGAGGATCGCCGGCCCTGCGGAGAAGTTCCAGATCTTGCGGGAACGCGCTGCACTCATGGCCGCAACCCTAGCAGGCTGCGGCAAAAGTCGCGCGGGATCTGACCGCTCGGCGACCGCCGGATCTCCGCCCAAACCTACGTGAGCCCCCGATATTCTCGCTCTCGCTCCAGCTCACCCGGCCCGCCCCGGCCCGATCGATGACGGTCGGCCAGCCCCTCCGAGCCTCGCCGCGGGCCTCTTCGCGGAGGGAGGCCCAGGGCGAGGGCTCCGCACCGCCGAACAATGTGAGCAAAGTCGCCGCCGGTCGAAGTCGAGCGGCCTCTCCTGCCCTGCGCCCAGGCCTGCAAAGCTCGGACTATAGTCGTCTCCATGGCGCGCTCATGGCCCCCCGTCCTCGCCCTCGCGGCCGCCGCGGCGATCGTCCCTCAGACCGCCGCCGCCGAGGTCGAGAGCGCTGAGTTCTCGCCGACGCACCTCCAGCAGCTCGTCGGCCTCGACGACTTCACCTACGACAGCGACTGGTTCCCCGCCGACGCGCCGGTCCAGCTCCGCCTGATCGTCCACGCCGGCAACTCGGTGATGATCGACATGCCCGGCGACGGCCTCTACGACTGGGAGACCGAGGAGCTGACCTTTGAGGGCGAGCCTGACGGGGGGCGCTTCGGCGTCGACGTCGGCTTCACCCTCGAGTCCATGGTCCGCTTCGACGTCGCCGGCCTGACCTGGGAGTCGGACATCATCGGCCCCTACGACTACGCCGTGATCTCCGAGACCGAGTTCACGCCCTACCTATTGGAGGGCAACCCCGACCGGCCGGCGACGATCGACGACATGACCGACCCGGTCACCCTCGTCGAGGTCCCGGTCACGCCGGACATCATCGTCGCCTCCGGTCACCTCGACATCGACATCTACCTGATCATCGAGGGTGAGCTGCGCGGCGACGCGATCGAGGTCGCGACGCTCGACCCGAAGGCGCAGTGGGAGGTGATCGTCGAAGAGGGCGCCGCTGCGAACCTAAACCCGGGCCTCGGCCCCCAGCCCGACCCCTTCTCGGTCGACGGGGTGCTCTTCGCCGAGCTCACGACCGAGCCGACGATCGTGCTCAAGCCGACGCTCGTGATGACGATCCTCGGCAAGGACTACGAGATCGCCGACATCGACATCCCGGTGACGATCCCCGCCTTCGAGGACACGATCCAGTTCTCGACGATCAACATGGCCTTCCCGCGGCCTCCGCCGCCGCCCGAGCCGGAGACCACCGGAGCGAGCGACTCCGGCACAGACTCGGACTCTGGCACAGACTCCGGCACAGACTCCGGCACCGAGAGCAGCGCAAGCGGCGGCTCAGCGAGCGACGGCACCGCGACCGCGAGCGACACCGACACCGACTCCGGCGGCTTCGACGGTGTCGGCGAGGAGGGCTGCGCCTGCTCGGCAGGCCTCGACGATCGGAGCCGACGAGGCCCGCCGCTCTGGTTCGGCCTCGTGGTGCTCATCGCCCTCCGCCGCCGCCGCGCTCGTGACTAGGCCGCTGACCCGCAGTCGTGCGGGGGCTGGCCTGGCGTCGAGGGCGAAGGTTGGTCGTGGGCCCGAACGCCCCCCCCTCAAACCGCCGCAGCCGCTCGCCCAAGCTCTGCGCTCGCGGTCCCGAAGGAACGACGCGGTCCTGAGCTTAGGCCGAGCCTCAGCTCAGCGGACGGAGATGCACCGCGTCTCCTGCGGACCACACATGATCCGCACGTGGATGTGCGAGGTGTGGCCGGCGGCGTGGCGGACGATCCCGTTGTTCGACTTCTTCGGCCGCGGCCACTGGATGATCTCCGCGACCTCCTTCTTGGTCGCGCCGCTCGCCAGCGCCGCCTTGTGGAGGATCTTCTGCAGGCGGTGGTCGAGGAAGATGTAGCGGATCGTCCCGGTGTCGACGAACGCCTTGATCAGCCGCCACGCCGCCTTCCAGTCGACCTCGTTGGCCCGCGGCGCGGTGTTGTGATCGACGCTCGCGCGGACCGGCAGGCGGATGTCGATGTCGCGACCGCTCTGGTGGGAGCGGTGGGGGCGGAAGCGGCCGCCCTTCGGCAGCGAGATCGCGCCGATCACGAGCGGCTTTTTGTAGCCGGATCGCTGACGGAAGGTGCTCATCGCCCCGATCATCGTCCGCACGGTGTGGCTCGACCCGTAGGCCTGCGCCGGCTTGCGGAGGACGTAGAGGTCGGTCCCCTCGGGCGGGCTGACACCGTTGACGACCCGGCCCTTGGTCGGCTTGCCGATGCTGAAGGCGTTGCGCCGGACCTTGGCGATCAGGCGCTTCGCCTCGCGGTCCGCCGCGCTCGACCCCGAGCTGGCGGGTCCGGGGCTATCGCCGAGCTCTGGCGTATCCCCGCCCGCGAGCGCCGCCTCGACCCAGATGTGGAGGCTCTTGCCGGCGATGAGCTTGGGCTGCGGGCGCTTCCCGTTCTTCTTCGGGGGCTGGTTCCACTTCTTTAGGAGCTTGGCGTCGACACCGTGGGCCGCGGCGATCTTGTCCCAGGTGTCCCCCTTCTTGATCTCGTACTCGATCTTCTCCCGCGGCGGCGGCGGGCGGACGGCCTTGATCTTCAGGGTCTTGCCGGCGCGCAAGTAGACCTTCTTCGGGTCCATCTTGTTCCAGCGGAGGATGCTCTTCTTGCTGACGCCGTAGCGCGCGGCGATCGCGTCGAGCGGCACGTGCGGGACGATCGTGTGCTTGATCCACTTCGGCGTGTCGTCGACCTCCTCCGGCTCCGCCTCCGGCTCCGCCGTCACACCTGACTCTTCGAGCACCTCGGGCGCGAGCTCGACCTGGCCTGTGGCGATCTCGATCTGGTACTGCGCAGCGATCGCGTCGAGGTCGTCAGCCGCCGGGAGCGGGGCCTCGCCGGGCTCGCCCCCGTCCATGCCGGAGCTCTCCCCCGACCAGAGATCGCTCACCGAGACAGGGGCCTGCGCCGGCCGCAGCTGCGGCTTGGCGCCCTTGTCGACGGCCTTCGGCGTCGACGCCTTCTTCTTGCTCTTGCCCTTCTTGTTCTTCTTGCTGGAGCTCTTCTTGCTGGCGCTCTTCTTGCTCTTCTTGCTCTTCGCGGCCGTCGCCGCGCTCGCGGTCGAGACCGGAGGGGCGAGGGCGAAGACGAGCGACCCCGCGACCGCCAGGAGGAGCAGCCATACGTGTGCGAGGCGAAGACGAGGGGTGAGCAGCATGCGAAACGAGCCCGAACCTACCAGAGGTCCTCGGCACCGGACACCAACTCCTCAGGTGCGGTCGGGCATTCCGATCTGGGTCAATTTGTCGACAGGGCTCCGATCTGGGGCGCCCGGGCCCTTTCTGTAGAGGGTCTCGATCCTGTGATCAAGGCCTCCCGGGACGGGGCCCGACAGTGATGGAGCCCGCAGGATCAGCGTCGTCCTGCGGCAAATTTGGGGTCCGGCCGAGCCGGTGCTGGAGCCCACGCAGAGCCACCCACAAAGCCCCCATCGACCCGTCGGGCGAGCCTTGCAGACGGCCTTTCGGGCGGCCTCCTCGGGTCGCCTACTCGGCGGCGTCTTCGACCCCGAGGGAGCGGAGCACCTCTGGGTAGACCTGATCCGCGAAGTACTGGGCGCCGGCCATCGTGAAGTGGATGCCGTCGTCGGCCCGCAGCGTCTGGTTCTTCTTGCGGCCGACGTCCGCGGTCCGCCGCAGGTCGCCCTTGTCGTCGACGAAGAAGGGCGAGGTGTCGAAGTACTCGACGTCCTCGTAGTCGGCCATCGCGTTGATCTGGACCTCGCGGATCAGGTCCAGCTTCTTCTCAAAGGAGACGGTGCCGGTCCGCGGAAGGCCGAGCCAGAGCACCTTGCGGCCGTCACCGCGGAGCTCGTCGACGAACTTCGCGACCCGCTCGCGGTAGGCCTCGCTCCACTCGTCGGACTTCCAGTGGACGCGCTTGCCCTTGCCGCTCTTGTTGGTCAGGTCCTGACCGTCATTGCCGCCGATGATGACGACGACCACGTCGGGGGTGCGCGCGTCCACCTGCCGCTTCGCCTCGCCCATCCAGTCGTAGAAGTCTGGGCGGGCGAGCCCCGAGGAGCTGCGCGCCTTCCGGTAGGCGACGACGTCGGGGTGGGCGTCCAGGCGACGCTCGAGGAGCGCGCCAAACCCGGTCGCGGCGAGGCTGTCGCCGAGGATCAACACCTTGCTCTTGCCCTCGGCGGCGGCGGGCGTATCCGCGGCCTCCTCGTCGGGCTCCGCCGCCTCGGCGTTCGCAGCCGGGGTCGGGGTCGCGCCATCCTCGGCCGCTGCGACCTCTGCGGCCTTCGCAGCCTCGGCCTCCTCTGGGGCTGCCTCCTCCGGGGCTACCTCCTCCGGATCCGTCGGCTCCTCCGAGGCCTCCGGGATCTCATCCGCCGCGACGATCGCCGCGGTGGGCGGCTGCGGGCTGGAGGACTCCGCGCTCCCGACCTTCTTGTCTTGGGCGCAGGCGGTGAGCGCCAGCGCGAGGGTGACCGAGACGCGGCCCGTAAGGCCGACCAATGAGCGGAATCGGGGAGCGGCGCACATAGGAATGCGGAGGCTGTATAGCGGCTTTTCGACGCCGGGGGAAAGAACCTGGCGAAGCGCGCAGGCTCAGGAGCGCAGGCGGCCCCCCGGAGCGCGACGCGCGACCGGAGCATCGGCCGGTGCGACCGCTGGACACCCGCCACTGGTGATCCGCGACAAATCGCCGAATGCGCAGGCTGGCATGTCGCGAGAACCTATGAAAGAATAGGAGCCGCTACGTAGACGTAGAGGAGCGAAGGCATGCGCACCATTCACGAATCCCAGACTGCTAATTCCATCTCCCGCTGGCGCACCGCCCGGAGCGTCGTTCTCGGCTCGATCATCCTCGCCGGTTCGATGGCCACCTCGGCGGCGCTGATGTACCGCATGGCGGGCCCGACCTGCTCGCAGCAGCAGCGGGAGATCGAGCGTGGATACACCTACAGCGGCATCGGAGCCGTGATTCAGCAGCACGGCGACCGCGTCATGGTCCGCCAAGTGATCACCGACGGACCCGCAGACGGCCTCCTCCGTGAGGGCGCCTTCCTCGTCGCCGTCGACGGCGTCGATCCCCAGTCGGTCGAGGGCTTCGCCAACGCGCTCCGCGGCCCCGCAGGGTCGACGGTCGCGGTTGAGGTCAAGTACGGCTGCAACTCGCACGAGACCGTGATCATCGAGCGCTCGATGATCCGCGTTCAGCGCTAACCTCAGCACGCTCGCTCTAATCTGACATGACCTCGGCGCCTCGCCGCCAGGTCCCCTCGCGACTCCGGGTCTTCGGCCCCGGAGTCGTTTGTGCGTATGGCCCCTGCGAATGGGGACGCCGAGACAGATCCACCGGCCTCGATTCGCCGACGCGCCCGCGAAAGCGCCCCTCGAAAGCGTCCCTCGAAAGCGTCCCTCGAAAACGTCCCTCGAAAACGTCCCTTCCCGAGAGGCCCTCGAAGGAGCCTACTCGCCGCCCATAGACCTGGCGACCCGAGCCAAGAGTGACGAGCCCGGCTCGGAGAGGACACGGGACTTTCGTCGCGCCGCGGGCTCAGGAGCCCTGCCCAGCCCGTCGCGCTGCGAGGCTCAGGAGCCCCCTGCCCCGCCGATGATCCAGAGGTCGTCGATGAAGATCGCGGCGCTCGGGCTCTCGTCGGTGATGACCAGGCGGAGGGGCTGACCCGCGAGCTCCGCGGGGACCTGCCAACGCAGCGGTGCGAGACGCCAGGGATCCTGCTCCGGGAGCGGGAGCGGCAACCGCCGGTTCACCCGGGGCTCTCGCGGCGGCCCGTCGCCCGCCACGAGCACCTCGACGGCGATCTCGAGACCCTCGCGCGCTCCGCTGGTGCCGACCAGGAGCTCGACCGTGCCGCCGACAGGAGCCTGAAACACGGGGCTCTCTAGGACACCCGTCGCCCTCAGGCCGGCGCTGCCGCGGGCGCTGCCCATCAGCAATTCTCCGCCGTGGGGGCCGAGGATCGGCAGGTCGCCGACGACCGCAGGCTGAGGCACGCCGAAGGCCCCGCCCCGCCGACGAAAGCCCGCGGGTAAGGTCCTCTGCTCGAAGTCCGCGAGCACCGAGGCGCCGGCGGGACGGGGCCTCTCCCCGGTCGCGACCAGTCGGACCTGGGGAGCGACGTAGGGGGTGACCATCCCGGCCTCGGACATGTAGCCGCTCCACGGCCGCACCCGCTCCGCTCCCAGTCGCCGCTCCTCCAGACGAAAGCGCCGAGTGAGCGCGCTGCGGAGCCAACGCGGCGGCTCTCCCTCAAACCACGCCTCGGTGAAGCGTCCTCCGCGGAGCTCCTGGGCGAGCTCCCGCCGCAGGCGTACTCCGTCGGCCTTGGCCACGTCGCTGAGGCCCATCGACGCGACATGACCCGGACCCCCGGCGAGAACGCTCCACCAGGGACGGGCGAGGGCGAAGAGCTCGGCGTCCCCAGGCGCGTCGGCGAAGGCCAGGAGCTCCGCGCGCAGCTTCGCGGCCTCGGAGCGGGCCTTCGCGTCGGGGATCGTCCGCCGCCACGCCTGCCAGCGGTAGCTCTCGGGGAGGGCCCCGATCCCTCGGCTCTGGATCGGCTGATACATCGGCTCGACGGCGACGGCGAAGAGGAGCTGACAGGCGACAAGACCCAGCGCCCAGAGCTCCCGACGACCGCCGACGGGCAGGGCGACGCCGAGGTAGGCCGCGCCGAAGATCACCGCCGGGATGAAGGCGTTGGGCTCGGCCCATTGGGTCGAGTAGCCGAGCGCGGAGACCAGGAGGGCGAAGGTTGCCATCACCCCCCAGTAGCGCTGAGCGGCCGCGGCCTCGCCTCGGGCGAAGACCGCGGGGAGGCGGCTGCGACCGCGAGCGTCATGGCGATGGCGGAGGCGGCTGATCAGGCGGCCGACGTCATCGCTGACCAAGGTCACGGCGAGGAGCCCGAGGAAAGGCCCCGCGTGGAGGAGCATCCCCCAGGTCTTCCGCTCGAAGCGCTCGTGGTTGAAGGCGTGGGCCTGGTGGAGCTCGAAGATGTAGGTCCACAGCCAGCCGTCGGTCAGGGCGATGCCGAGGGCGAGGCCGCCGAGGACGATCACCGCGACGGTCGTCGTGTAGCGGGCGAGCCCCCAGAGGCGACCTCGCAGGCCCGAGGCGATCACCGCGAGGCCGCTGGCGAGGATCAGCACCGCCGCGGTCTGCTTGGTCCAAAACGCGAGCGCCACCAGCAGCCCCGCCGCGAGCGGTCGTCGCCAGGCTCCTCCGCGCCCGCGGGCGTCGCGGGCGTCGGGGGTGTCGCGGGCCAAGATCACCCCCCAGAGGAGGAGCGCGAACATCATCGAGTCGGCGCGGGCGATGTCGTACCAGCGAAAGGTGACGATGTACCCCGCGAGGAAGAGCCCGACCGCCGCCGCCCGATGGGCCCGCGGCTTGTTCTCCGCGGCGACCAGGCGCCAGAGGCCCGCCGCGATCGCGACGATCGCCGCGACGCTGACCGCCCGCCCGACGAAGAGCCCCAGCGGCAGGCCCAGGCCGGCGAGGAGCGCGAGGAGCCCCGGATAGAGCGGCGTGTAGAGAAAGGGGACGAAGTCGATCGAGGGCGCGGCGTAGATCGCCTCGCCCCGGACGAGCCGCAGCGCGTGGTGGAGCGAGCCCCCCTCCATCCACTCCAGCTCCAAGGGGAAGGTGATCCGGGAGACCACGACGATCGTGATGAGAAGACCCCACGACAACGCCAGAAGCTCGACGATGCGACGGAGGCGGCCGACGCCGACGCCGACGCCGACGCCCGTCCCGCTCGCAGCTCCTGCCCCTGAGGCCAGGCTCGCCTCAGCGCCCGAAGGCTGCCCTCGGACGATCGACGGCGCCCCCTCCTCTGGGGCCTCTCCCGTCCCGCGATCCGACACGCCCGCTCGCCCGCCCGCACTCCGACGACCCTCGGCTCCCACGTCCGGGCCTACGGATGAAGCGGATGCGGCGGATGATTCGGAGGTGGTCACGGTGCACAGCGCCGGCTGGGGCTCCAGTCGCATTCGCTCGTACCCCGGGAGTCACCGCTCGAGCAACGACTCCTCAAGCTCGAGGACGATGACACCATCGCGGCGATCGACAAAATGCAGCTCTCGAGCCCATCCGCAGAGGCGAGGCGATGTCGCGGGGCTAGCTCCGCTGCCGCGGAGTGGAGTCGCGAGCAGGCCGGAGTTCAAGCTCCGAGGAGCCCGACCGGGCGCGGGGTCGCAGATAGCGAGTGGAGCCGCGAGCAGGACGGAGTTCAGCCTCCGAGGAGCCCGACCGGGCGGACGCGGGGTCGGAGACAGCGAGTGGAGTCGCCAGCAGGCCGGCGCTCAGCCTCCGAGGGGCCCGACACGGCGGGCGCGGGGTCGCAGAGAGCGAGTGGAGTCGCGGGGCGACCTCCAGCGCTCAGCCCCCGAAGGGCCCGACACGGCGGGCGCGGGGTCGCAGACAGCAGTAGTAGTTGCCGCCGACGATCCCCCCGGGCTCCCGCGGGTGGGCGACCGGATCGGGCTCGACGCAGGCCCAGACAAAGCCGCCCCCGAGCCCGCGACGACGGGCCTGCGCGGGCGTCGGACGCCGCGGGCCGACAAAACCGACATGACAGAAGAGATCGGGGTCGCGCTCGCGGAGATAGCTGAGCGGCGCGCCGATCTGGTGGCCAGGGCGGGCCCGCTCGCCGACGAGAGGCTTGACCCCAGGCAGGCGGGCGATCGCCGGATCGACGAGGCCGTAGGCGTCGATCGTCGGCAACATCGAGGCGTAGGGGAGCGCCCCCGCGGCGCCGACGGTGATCAGCGTCTCAGGCGGCAAGTTCTCGCCCATCCAGGCGCCGGCGTGCAGGCGCTCGAGGGCGAAGTGATCCATCGCCCGGACGCCCTCCCAGCGACCGTCGAGCCAGCCGGCGGACTGCTCCATATCGGCCGCCCAACGACCCTGCGAGCGGACGCCGAGGAGCCCCGCGAGCCCCAAGACCACGACCCAGCCGAGCGCCCGCAGGCCGGGGAAGCGCCGGCCCACGAGCTCCCCCAGGTCGATGAGGATCCAGCTCAGCAGGACCGCGATGAGGGCGCTCGCGACCAGGAGAAAGCGGCTGTAGGCCATGAAGTCGCCCCCCACGCTCCAGGCGTAGAGGGCGGTCCCGGCGATCGGCGAGACCAGGACGAGGGCGCGGGTCCGGAGAACCGCGAACCCCGCGATCATCAGCGCGGCGAGCCCGGAGAGCGAGACGAGGCCCAGGCCCGAGGCCCAGGCTTCGAGGTAGGCGACGCCGTGGGTCCCGCGGAGGAGAGCGCCGTGGGACTTGATCGCCCAGGTGTTCGGCAGCCACACGCCGTAGTAGAGGCGGCGGAAGATCAGGTGGCCGCCGATCAGGGCGACGAAGAGCAGGCCCGCCACCACGAGCCGACGGACGCCGAGGCCCAGGAGTAGGCCCGGCGGCTCCGAAGCCTCCTCACCACGCCTGGAGCCCGGAGCAGACCTCCGCTCGTCCTCGGTCCCCGCCCAGGCGAGCCCTCGGCGGACCCAGCCCAAGCGCGCCGCGCCCCGGAGCGCTAACCACGCGAGCCCGAAGCAGGCGACCGCCAGCAGGACATCCGCGCGCAGGAGCCCCGCGAGGCCGGCGACAAGAGACGCGACGATCGGCCGACGGCCGATCCAGGCGACCATCGCCAGGACCGCCAGGGCCGCGGCTGCGCTGGTCTCCAGCCCCCCCTGCGACCAGACCATCACCTCCGGCGAGGCGACCATCAGGGCCGCCGGGGCGAGGTCGCCGGGGCCTGGGGGCGCGCCGCTGCGCCCCCGCAGACCGCGGAGGAGGAGCGTCGCGGCGACCACCAGGCACGCCGCTCCGATCATCGTCAGCGCCGGGGCGAGCAGCGGCGGGGCGAGGCCCAACCCCTCGCCGAGCGCGAGGATCAGCACCCAGAGGAAGTTGGTGTAGCCCTCGACCCGTTCGCCGAGGTTGTACTCGAGCGCCCCCTCGCGGGCGAGGTTGACCGCGTAGCGAAAGGAGATGAAGGCGTCGTCGCAGAGGAAGGTCCAGGCCCGCGAATGCAGCCAAAAGCCGAGGACGAGCCCCCCCCCGAGGATCGCCGTCGACCATCGCTGGCGACGAGAACGGGGATCAGGGCGGCGCATCGCCGAGATGGTATCCCCTCGCGCGGCCCGTGGGAGCCGCGCATCCCGACCCCGCGGCCCCATCTACCCGGCCGCGGCTCCGTATTGACGATCCCTCGGGCGCGGACTATGCAAGCCAAGGGAGCCCATGAACACAGGATTCACCGTTCGTCCCTTCGAAGACTCGGTCAAGATCATGCGGGCGGCCAACCCGGAGGGCGCTCTCTACTCCGGGGTCGCTGAGCATCACGCCTCGGAGCTCGCCTGCTCCTACGAGCCGCTCGGGGTATGGTCCGAGGCTCCCCCCGTCTCGCTGATCTCCGCCCAGCGGATCACCGACGAGCACGCGACCCAGCTCACCGGCGACCCCAAGGCGCTGGTCGCCTACTCGAACTTCGGCGGTGCGATCGGCACCTGGAACGCCAACGGCGAGGGGCGCTGGGCCGCCTCCCCAGGCGAGTGGATCGTCGTCGACGTCGAGCTCGTCCAGGAGCAGGCCGAGCAGAGCGGCCTCGAAGGCCCGGGCTCCTACGTCGACGTCGTCTTCGCCCTCTGGCGGATCCAGGGCGGCTGGGCCTCCGCGATCTGGAGCCCCGCGGACTCCGAGGCCCTCGCGATCATCATGGGCCTTGCGCGCTGGCCCCGTGAGGGATGGTCGGCGGTCAAGGTCTGGTACGGCGAGTAGCCCTCGGTACCGGGAAGTCGCCCGGCAAGTCGCCCGGCAAGTCGCTCGGCAAGTCCGGGAAATCGTCCGGCAAATCCCCCGGAAAGTCCGACAAGTCGCTCGGAAGTCCGGCACGTCGCTCGGGTGGTCCGGCACGTCGCTCGGAAGCCCGGAAAGTCATCTGGCAGCTAGTCCGGCAAGTCGCCCAGCAACCTAGCTAGACAAACCCGTCACCTGGAGGACCCGGGCCCACGCGGAGCTCCGGCCGCGGGCTCCTCAATCCGCCAGCTCGGGCCCCCTCGCGGCCGCTGACCGTGCGTGCGCTCTTTTGCCCGGCGCCGGGCCGGTGGTACAAGCCATCGGCGCCCGTGAAGCTGATCATCCAGATCCCGTGCCTCAACGAGCGCGAGCACCTCGGCCCGACCTTCGCCGACCTGCCGCGCGCGATCCCGGGGATCGACGCGATCGAGGTGCTGGTGATCGACGACGGCAGCAGCGACGGCACCGCAGAGGTCGCGGCCGAGCTCGGCGTCCACCACATCCTCCGCTTCCCGCGAAACCGCGGGCTCGCGGCTGCCTACGCCGCGGGCGTCGACGCCTGCATCCGCCTCGGCGCCGACATCATCGTCAACACCGACGCGGACAATCAGTACAAGGGCGAGGACATCCCCCGCCTGGTCGCGCCGGTGCTCGCGGGCGAGGCCGACATCGTCATCGGCGATCGCCAGACCGACACGATCGCCCACTTCTCGCTGATCAAGAAGATCCTCCAGCGATGGGGCTCCGGGGCGGTCAGGCGGGCGTCGGGGACCGCGGTCAGCGACGCGACCAGCGGCTTTCGTGCCCTCTCGCGCCGGGCGGCGGCGACCCTCTTCGTCCACAACCGCTTCACCTACACCCTGGAGACGATCATCCAGGCCGGTCAGGCGGGGCTGGTGATCGGCAACGTCGCGATCGCCACCAACCCGGTCCAACGACCCTCCCGCCTCTTCAAGTCGATCGCCGGCTACGTCCGCCGCAACGGCGCGGTGATCGTCCGGGCCTACGCCACCTACTGGCCGGTCCAGAGCTTCGGCCTGATCGCCGTCGCCCTCGGCAGCGTCGGCGTGCTCCTGGGCGCCCGCTTCTTCTACTTTTATGTCTCGCGCTACCCGGCGGAGTCCGGGCATACCGAGTCGCTCCTGGTCGCCGTCGGCGCGATCGTCCTCGCGTTCCTCGTCGGCCTGATGGCGCTGCTCGGCGATCTGCTGGCGACCAACCGGCGCCTCTCCGAGGAGCTGCTCCGCCGCCAACGCCTGGCCGATGGCGTCCGCGCCGACGAGCTCGCCCTCGCCGGCGAGACACCCCGCGCCCCCGGCGTCCGCCGCAGCTCGGCCTCGCCCTGGCGCAGCGCCGACGGGCAGTCTGACCGCCCCGGCCGCGGAGTCGACGGAGCGCCGCGATGAGCCCCCCTCGCGCCCCCGGCGAGGTGATCGTCGGCAACGTCGACGACAAATACGACACCCGCAACCCGATCGCCCGTCGGCTCGTCGACGGCTTCCTCCGCTCGGTGAGCGACCTCTACCGCGGAGCGCGAGCGCGCCGGGTGCTCGAGGTCGGCTGCGGTGAGGGACGCCTCGCCGACCACCTGCTGCGCAGCGGCGGTCCCCGGCCCGAGCGCTTCCTCGCCTGTGATCTCGAGGACGCCCGAGCCCCCGGCATCGACCCCGCGATCGAGTTCGAGATCGCCTCGATCTACGACCTCCCCCACGACGACGGCGCCTTCGACCTGGTGGTCTGCTGCGAGGTCCTGGAGCACCTCGAAGAGCCCTCCCGGGGCCTCGCCGAGCTCGCCCGCGTGAGCTCCGGCCAGGTCCTCATCAGCACCCCCTGGGAGCCCGTCTGGCGGCTCCTCAACCTCGCCCGTGGTCGCTACATCCGCGACCTCGGCAACACCCCAGGACACCTGCAAAACTTCTCCCGTCGCCAGCTCCTGGACCTCGCGGCGGCTCACCTCGAGGTCCAGGCGATCCGCCGACCTCTGCCCTGGACGGTGGTCCTCGGTGCCCCCCGACGCTAGGCCGGAGCTGGCGCCCGCGCCCGCGCCAGATGTAGCGCCGACGCGGCTCGACCGAGCAGCGCGCCTCGCCCCCTGGCTCGCCTACGCCGTCGTTCTCGTCGTCGGCCTCGCCCTTGTCTGGCCCCTCCCCCGCGGGATCATGCCGACGAGCGCCGACCATACGGTCCACCTGACTCGGGCATGGCTCTACGGGCAGGTTCTCGCGGCCGGCGAGCTCCGCGGCTGGAGCTCGATGTGGTTCTTCGGCGCGCCGGTCGGCGAGCTCTACCCTCCGCTCGGCGACCTCATCGTCGTCCTCCTCCGCCTCCTGAGCTTCGGCCAGGCGAGCTGGGCGGCCGCCTACGCCTGGATGGTCTCGCTGGTCTTCATCCTCCAGGGCTGGGCGCTGGTCCACGCCGGGGTGACGATCGCCGGCGCCCACCCTCGCCATCCGTCCGTCGCCGCCGCCGACCCAACGGACAGCCCCAAGACCGCAGGCGCCCCAGCGACGGTGCCCGGCGCCGCCGCGCGGATGATCGCCGGCGCGTCGGTCGGCGCCCTCGCGGGGATCCTCGCCCTGGTCGACGCCGGCACCTACCGCGAGGGCGGCTGGATCTACACCGTGCTCTACGGCGTCTGGCCGCAGGCGCTGGCGACCTCGCTCGCCGTGCTCTGCCTCAGCGAGGCGGTCCGCGGACGGCAGGCGTCGCTCTCCGGCGGCGCTGGGGCGGTCCGCGGACAGCGACATCTGCTCAAGGCGGGGCTCGCCGGAGGCCTCGCTCTCCTCGCCCACCCCATGAGCCTGCCGAGCCTCGCGCTCGCCGGCGGTCTCGGCCTCCTCCTCCTCCCCCGCGCCGCCCCGCCCCGCGCCGACACACCTGACCAACAAGACATCCGCCTCTCGGCGCGGTGGACGAGGCGCCTGCGCGTGATCGCCTCGGGGATCGCCAGCTCCGCCGCGGACCTGGTCGTGGTCGCCGGGATCGCCCTTCTGCTCGCCGCCTGGTGGCTCCTGCCGATGCTCGCCCACCGCGGCTGGATGGCCAGCTACGGCTGGCTTCACGCCCCCCTGGCGACGATGACCGAGATGGCGAAGAGCGGCCACTGGACGGCGAACATGCCCTCAGCGGTCGGCTATGCCGCCTGGCTCGGGCTCGCCCTGGTCGCCCTGCGCGGCTCTTCCCTCGCCCGCCTCCTCGGCGCCTGGGCGCTCCTTCAGTGGCTCCTCGCCAGCAGCGACAGCTTCGCCGAGCTCCGCCTCGACCTCCTCAGCGAGGGCTTCTCGCACGTCCAGTACCAGCGCTTTCTGATCGCCGCCAAGCCGGGGCTCTTCCTCCTCGCGGCGATCGGCGTCGTCGGCCTCGCCCAGATCATCGTCGGCCTCTGGCGCTCCCGGCTTCGCGCTCACCTGCGGGTGCCGGCGGCGATGCTCCTGGGGGGCGCCCTCGCCCTCCTGAGCGCCGGGGTGGTCAGCGGGACCCGAGCCGAGGTCACCCGCTTCAAGGTCGGCGAGGTCCCGACCGAGCGCTTCTTCCACCTCGCCGCCCAGCTCCGACCGAGCGCCAAGGGCAAGGGCGATCGCCCGAGCCCGGCGGAGCTCGCCGCCCGCGAGGTCGCCTACGACGAGCTCCTCGCCTGGCTCGCCGACCGCTGGAGAGAACGTCAGCCCGGCGAGCGCTACCGGATCGCCTTCCAGGCCGGGCGCAACGCCCACTGGTTCATGGATTCGCCGCTCGTCACCCGCACGCCGACCTACAAGCTCGGCTTCACCCCCGGCGACAACTTCGTCCACAAGCCGGAGGCCGGCGCCGAGCCGCTCCTCGACCGCCTCGGCGTCCGCTATGTGATCCGCGAGCGCGGCCGCGGCCGCGGACGCGAGGTCGCGAGCTTCGCCCCCTTCACCGTCTATGAGCGCGACGCCCCCTCGCCGGCCGGCTGGGGCGATCCGGTCGCGACGCTCGCCCATATCGAAGGCCCCGGCGAGGTCGAGCTCCTCTCCGGAGACCCCGACAGCGGCGCCCTCCGCCTGCGGATCCGCGGCGCCGACCGATCGCAGAGCCGCCTCGTCGTCCACGTCGGCGGCTACCCGCGCTGGGAGCTGGAGCAGGACGGTCAGCTCCTCCCCTGGGTCGAGACCCCCGCGATCGCCCGCCCCCGCGGCGCCGAACCGGTCGCCGACGCGACCCCCGGCGAGCGCCGCCGCGGTCTGCTCCGCGGCGGCAAGGCCAACGGCGACGACGGCACCGAGCCGACGCTCCTCGCCGCCGCGGTCGGCGACGGCGAGGTCACCCTGACCTACCGGCGATGGCGCCCGCTCGACGTCATCGCCGGGCTCCTCAGCCTCGCGGGGCTGCTGACGATCCTGATCCTCTGGCGACGGAGGCCGGTCATCGACCGCCTGCGAGAGCTCGCCCGCCGGGCCCTCCCAGCCTGGCTGCAGCTCGCCGCCCTCGCCCTCCTCGTCGCCGTCCTCACCAGCCGCTGGCGCCGGGCCGCCGACGCCGAGTCGACCCTCGCGAGCGCTTGGTTCGAGCGCGGCCGCGCGTCCCTCAGCGCCCCCGCAGGAGCGCCGCTGCCGACGGTCGGCCCCCTGAAGTCCGACATGCTCCTGCGACCGGCGATCCTCCTCCCCCCGCGGCCGCACCCGCCGACCACCTTGATCTTCCCGGGCGTCCTCCTCGGCGAGGGCCTGCGGGGCTACGCCGCCCTCGACGATGACGCCGCCAAGGCCCGCAGGCGCGGCCGCCAGCGCCTGCGTATCGACCTCCGCCCGAGCGGCGCCGGCGAGGCCACCCCATGGGAGCCGAGGCTCGACCTCCGCATCCCCCACCGACCGGGCAAGACCCCGCTCCGCGTCGACCCCGGGGGCCTAGGCCCCGCCACACCCGTCGATCTCCGGATCACCATCGACGCCGACGGCGACGCCCCCCCGCCCGCGGGCTTCAACCTCGATCTTCGCCCGCACGCCGACGCCGAGGGGACGCCATGAGCCTACCCACCGCCGCCGCGATCGACCGAGCCCAGGCCCCCCAACGGCCAAAGGCTCCGCCCAGCCCTACGATCACATCCCCCCCCGATACCCCCCCTCACCGCCCGCACCGCACGCCCGTCCCCACCAGCACTTCAGCCCCCGACTCCCCCCCTCACCGCCCACACCGCACGCCCGTCCCCACCAGCACTTCAGCCCCCGACTCCCCCCCTCACCGCCCGCACCACACGCCCGTCCCCACCAGCACTTCAGCCCCCGACTCCCCCCC
>JAUHWG010000018.1 GCA_030424595.1 Polyangia bacterium | reverse complement strand
GGATCCTGGATATCAGGACAAAATCAGTACAAACAAGGGCCGAAATCATGCTGTCCGAAAAGACACAATCTCTCGTACGTGAACGCGCAGGGCGGTTTTGGGCGACCGGGAGGTTATTCGTGATGTGATGCGTGTGTGCCTGTAGAGGCTCTCTGCGGGCTGAATTCGGCGCTTTTTGGGCCGCGTGACAAAATCAGTACAAAATCAGTACAAGATTTGGAGATCTCGTGACCGCGCATCTCGCGAGGAGGTGGGGCTGGGAGGAGTCATGAGCGCCGGCTCTCTGTCCGCGGGAATGACATCTCTGCGGCCAGGTCGGGGGCCTTCCGTTCGCCGTTGCATTGGATCCTTGCGCGAGGCCGCACGCGTGTCCACTCCGGATCCGTGATACGCGTGAGGGGCTTTGGCTCCCCCTGAGCATCCGGCTCCTCGCCGATGATACGGCGTGTCGCTGTGACGAGATCGCGACGAGTGCCGCTCGACGAAGCTGAGGACTACGCCGCTCACGGGGCGAGCTGGCCTTGGCAACGCTCGCCCCGTGGGCTGTTGCACCTCCGGACGTAAGTGAGATGAGCTTTCATTGGGGAAGTTGCAAGAGCGTGATCTAACGGCCGTTGTGCGTTTCTTCAATTAAAGAAAATGAAAATCACTTTCATTTTCATGGAAACCTTGGCAACCTTTATCGGGCCGACGCGGGGGAGTTCAGACCTCGGCCGGAACGAAAGCTCAGGAGCAGAGATTTCGCGATGAACGCACCCATTCCAGCGCAGGGCGTCAGCCCGTCCCTACGTGTTCAGCACCTCGCGGATCGTCTGCTCGGCTCGGCGATGTATCGGCGGGTGCAGGCGCGCTCGTCTGCGAGGATCGTCAACCTCCGAGCGCGCAGGCGCGTCCGCGTCGGCCCGTCGCTATCGCTTCTCTTTGAGAGCGAGGAGACGGTGCTCCTCCACGTCTACGAGGTGCTGCGCGTCGAGGGCTGGTCGCCGCGGCGGGCCCTGGACGAGCTCGCGGCCTATAGCTGTTTGCTCCCGGGGCCGAGCACCCTGTGTGGGACTGCGCTGATCGACGGTGGCGATCGGCGCGAGGGCCTCGAGCTCGCGCGCCGATTGAGCGGGGTAGGGGGGCTGATGTTGCGCGTCGACGGTCGGAGCGTCGCGAGCCAGCCCTGCCAGGCCTCGACGGAGCCCGGGGATCCGGTCCACTACCTGCGTTGGGCCCTGCCCGTAGACGCCCGAGAGGCGCTCCGCCAGGGCGCAGGGACGGTTGAGCTTTGCCTCGACGCCCGCGAGTTCTCGGCGTCCGTCGCAGCGGTCGACACCCTCACGCGAGAGCTCCAAGCCGATCTCGTCGGCCGCCCTCTGCCTCGCTGGTTGCTCGCGGACACGTCAGCCTAGGGCGGGCCCGCGAACTGTGCGAACTGTGTGAACTGTGCGAACTGTAGGACCTTCAGGATGAACACAATGTCGATCCTCGTCACCCATAAAGCACCACACTTCAAATGCTCGGCCGTCCTTGCGGATGGCTCGCTGACAGACGAATACTCGAGCGAGCAGGCGCTCTCAGGAAAGTACGGCCTCGTCTTCTTCTACCCCAACGATTTTACCTTCGTCTGTCCGTCGGAGCTGATCGCCCTCGACCGGCGGATCGACGCGCTGCGCAGCCGCAACGTGGAGGTCATCGCAGTGTCGATCGACTCGCACTTTACGCACTTGGCCTGGCGCAACACGCCGGTCCACGAGGGCGGTGTGGGACCGCTGCGCTTTGTCATGGCGGGGGATATCCGCCACGACATTTGCAAGGCCTACGGTGTTGAGCACGGGGACGGTGTCGCCTTGCGGGCCGCCTTTGTGATCGATCGCGAGGGCGTGGTCAGGGCGCAGATCGTCAACGACCTGCCGATCGGGCGCAACATCGACGAGCTTATCCGCCTCGTCGACGCGCTCCAGTTCCACGAGTCGCACGGCGAGGTTTGCCCCGCCGGCTGGCGCCAAGGATCACCGGGCATGAAGGCCGATCCGGCGGGAGTCGCCGCCTATCTGCGCGACCACAGCGAAGCGCTCTAGGTCACGGTCACGATCACGTGGCCCGTCCCCGTCCATTACACCCCGCGCGCTCGTAGTCGGATGCTACCGTGAAGAAGATCCACAACCTCGGTCCTATCGCCGTACTTATCAGTGTAGCTATCGCCGTAGTTTTCACCGCAGGGTGCTCTGGTTCGGCGGGCGAAGAGAGACCGGCGAAGAGCGAGCAGGAGCGCGAGGCGAAGCTGCGGATCGTGACGCTGGGCGGTGGTGCGACCGAGGTTGTCTACGCCCTCGGCCACGGCGACACGATTGTCGCCACCGACGCATCGTCGACATACCCAGAGCAGGCGGCGTCACGCGCTTCGCTCGGCTATTACCGTCGGGTTCAGGCTGAGGGGATCATCGCTCAGGCGCCGAACTTGGTGATCGCTTCGGACGGATCGGGCCCCCCCGCCGCGCTCGCGCAGCTCGGCGAGGTCGGCATCCGCGTGGTCGAGCTGCCCGAGGTGGAGAACCTCGCCCAGGCGAAGGCTAGGATCACCATCCTAGCGGAGCTGCTCAGAGAAGAGGAGCGAGGGCGAGCGCTCATCGCAGGGATCGACGAGCAGCTCGTCAAGGTCGAGCGGGCGCTCTCGGGGAGGCCGCGCCCGCGGGTCCTCTTTATCTATGCGCGGGGCGGGGGGACGATGCTCGTCGCTGGGCAAGGCACCGCGGCCGAGGCCCTGATAGGCCTCGCAGGTGGGGCGCTGGCGGCCCCCGAGCACCAGGGCTTTCGCCCGCTCACCGCCGAGGCGGTCATCGGCGCGCGGCCTGACGTGATCCTCTTGACCAGCGGCGGGCTAGAGTCGATGGGCGGGGTCGAGGGAGTTCTCGGCGCCCCAGGGGTCGCGGCGACGCCCGCCGGAGCGCAGCGTCGGATCATCGCGATGGACGATCTGTTGCTGCTCAGCTTTGGGCCTCGGCTCGCCGAAGCCGTGACATCGCTCGCCAAGTCCCTGCACCCTGAGGTTGTGTCGTGAGCTCCAGGCGACCGCGATGGGGTCGGGGGGGGCTGCTCCTCGGCGCCCTCGCGCTCTTCGTCGGCTTGAGCGCGCTCGCCGGTCTTGGGCTCGGCGCGTTTGAGGTCGGACCAGGGGCAGTGGTCGAGGTGTTGCGCGCTCATCTGCTCCCGGGAGGGTCGACGCCGAGCCCGATCGTCGACGCGGTCGTCTGGGAGATCCGTGTCCCGAGGACCATCCTCGGCCTCGCCGTCGGCGCTGCGCTGGCGACCTCCGGCGCGCTCTTTCAGGGGCTCTTCCGCAACCCGCTCGCAGATCCAAGCCTGCTCGGGATCACCCTCGGCGCGGCCGCAGCGGTCGCGATCGCTGTCCTCGGGATCGGGATGCTCGACGTCTCGCATGCGCCGCTCGGGCTCACCCCCGAGGTGCTCACAGCGACCCGTCCCTACATGATCCCGCTCGCGGCGTTTGTCGGCAGTCTCGTGACCCTGCTCGGGGTTGTCGCGCTCGCGAGCGGACCTGGCCGTCTCGACGTCACCACCCTCCTCCTCGCCGGTATCGCCGTCAACGCGATCGCGGGCGCGGTGACCGGGTTTGCGATCTTTCTCGCCGACGACGCGCAGCTCCGCGACCTCACCTTTTGGACGCTGGGCGGTCTCGGCGGGGCGAGCTGGACGGTGGTGATCGCGGTCGTGCCGCTCCTCCTCGCGGGCCTCGCGTTCGTGCCGACGCTGGCCAGGCGCCTCGACTGTCTGCTCTTAGGCGAGACCGAGGCGGGGCATCTTGGGGTCCGCGTCGAGGCGACAAAGCGTTCGGTGGTCGGCGTCGGTGCCCTGCTCGTCGGCGTCAGCGTGTCCGCTGCGGGGGCGATCGGTTTTGTCGGTCTCGTCGTCCCTCACCTGGTCCGGCTCTTGGCGGGCCCTGGTCATCGGATCCTCCTCCCCGCCTCGGCCCTGCTCGGCGCTGGGGGGATCGTATTGGCTGACGTCCTCGCGCGGACGGTCGTCGCCCCGGCGGAGCTGCCGATCGGCGTGCTGACGACCCTGCTCGGCGGTCCGTTCTTCCTCTGGCTCTTGGCGGGGCGGAGGAGAGGCCGATGAGCCTCCGCGCGGTAAATATCAGCGTCAAGCTGGGCGCACGGGCGGTGCTCTGCGGGGTCAGCCTCGAGGTCTCGCCGGGTGAGCTGGTCGCGGTCGTCGGTCCCAACGGCGCCGGCAAGACGACGCTCCTGCGCGCGCTCGCGGGTGACCTTGCGCCGGCCTCAGGAGGGGCCTCGCTCGACGGCCGCAGCCTGAGGTCGTGGGCCTCGCTCGACCTCGCACGACGACGCGCTGTGCTCCCGCAGAAGCCAAGCCTGGGCGCCTCGTTCACGATCCGCGAGGTCGTCGAGCTCGGTCGATTTCCTCACGAAGATCGCGGCGACGACGACAGCAAAGCGGCCGCGCGAGCGCTCGCCACGGTCGGGCTCGGCGAGCGGGCCGACGATCCGTACACCCAGCTCTCGGGCGGCGAGCAACAGCGGGTGATGGTCGCGCGGGTCCTCGCGCAGCTCGACGCCGAACACGATGAGCCGCGCTACCTCCTCCTCGACGAGCCGACTACCGCGCTCGATCTCGCGTGGCAGCACCGGCTCCTCCGGCTCACCCGAGAGCTAACCTCCGCCGGTGTTGGAGTCCTCGCCGTGCTCCACGATCTCACCCTCGCCGCGACCTATGCGGATCGCGTGGCGCTGCTGGTCGACGGCCGCTTGGAGGTGGTCGGCGAGACCTCTGCCGTCCTCACCGAGACCGTGATCGAGCGTGTCTACGGGGTGCGGGCGACGATCGTCGAGATCGCAGGATCGGACCTGCGACTGCCGCTCGTGATCGGCGGCGCCCCGCCTCCTTCTTCCCCCGCTCGGGGGGCTAACCACCGACACAACGTCGAACAAGTCCAACCATTAGAGACGAGAGTTTGATGACTCCACTTCGCAGCCGATGGCTCACGCACCTCGACCAAAACCCCCGCGCCCGGACTCTCGATGTCGCCCTCGCCCTCGGCGTCTCGGAGGCGGAGCTGCTCTACTCTCGCGTCGGCGACGACGCGACGCTCTTGCGCGACGACTGGAAGGCGCTCCTCGAGGGTCTGCCGGCCGTCGGCGAGGTGATGTGCCTGACGCGGAACGCCCATGTCGTCCACGAGCGTGTCGGCGCCTACGAGCGTGTCGAGTTCTCGCCTTTTATGGCGGGGATCTACGGCGAGACGATCGATCAGCGCTTGGTCGTCGGTCGCTGGGGCTCGGCGATCGCCGCTCCGGTCGAGACCCGCAAGGGCAAGCTCGACAGCCTCCAGATCTTCGACAAGTCGGGGCAGGCTGCCCTAAAGATCTACGCTGTCGACGGCACCGATCGCCAGGCGTGGGCCGCCCTCGTCGCGTCGCTGCCATGCGCCGAGCCGCCCGCATCGCTGACGGTCGAGGCGGTAGAGCCCGAGCCTCCCCGAGCCGACGACGCGATCGACAGCGAGGAGCTCAGGCGCTCGTGGGCGGCGATGAAGGACACCCACGATGTCTACCCGCTTCTGCGCAGGCTCGGCGTCGGTCGACTCCAGGCGCTGCGGCTGCTCGGCGCGCAGTGGGCTCAGGCGGTCGAGGTGAGCGCCCTAAACGAACTGCTCACGGGGGCGGCCACGGACGGCGAGCCGTTGATGGTCTTCGTCAGCAACGCCGGGAGCATTCAGATCTTCAGCGGTGAGGTTCATCGGATCGTCGCCGCCGATGGCTGGCTCAACGTGCTCGATCCCGGCTTTAACCTGCACATTCGCGAGAGCGGCATCGCCTCGGCGTGGATCGTCCGCAAGCCGACCGACCGAGGCCTCGTCTGGGCGTTCGAGGCCTACTCGGAGGAGGGCGATACGCTGCTCCAGGTCTTCGGTACGCGGACTGAGGACCGGTCACAACGGCCCTCTTGGCACGCGCGCCTGGGGGCGCTCGAGCGCCGCGCGCAGAGTGGAGGCAGCGAGCTCTACAGGGCTGGATAGTCGCGATGGTCCGAAGAGCCGACGAGCCGACAAACCGACGAACTCACGCGAAGACGAGCAGAAGACAGGTTTAACATGCGAGCAATGACCACCCTATCCGCCACGGCTAAGATCGCCGTACTATGTACACTATTTGCCTGTAGCGGTGATGATAGCGCGGGCCAGAGCGAGTCCGGGGAGACCACAGACGCGACCGCCACAGCGACCGATTCCAACTCCAACTCCGGGGACGTGACGGGGACGACAGGGGCGACCGGCGAGGACCCTTCGACCGGTGAGGACTCGAGCACTAGCTCGAGCGGAGGTGACTCAACCGGCGAGGGCGCGCTGTGCAGCGAACTCGCCTGCGAGGACGCGCTGGTGCTCGACCTCAGCCTGCAAGAGTCCGTCGCCGAGACCGACGTGAGCTCGATCGTCGACGGCGAAGATTGGCTCGCCTCCGTCGACGCATCCGCGGGCGGATCTGCCGGGGCGGCGACCAACCCTTGGCTGTATATGCGCTTCACCGACACGGGCTTGGAAAAGGTCGACATCGACGACTTTGCGGCGCTCACCTCGTCGCAGTGGCACATCGCCGCCAAGCGGTTTGGCGTTCGGGTGAACAGCGGCAGCAGCGGTCCGGGCTGTGTTGAGGTTGCGCTCGCCGGTGATGTTTACAGCGAGGTGGACAGCGCCCCCGACTCGGGCTTCGCCGAGGAGTCGTTCTACGATGGTTCGTGCGCGTTGATCGTCGACGGCTCCGGGATCGGCGGGCCGAACTACGCGATGACGAGCTGGTGGGGCTACAACGGCTGCGTGACCACCAGCGAGCAGGTCTTCGCCGTGGCCCTCGACGATCAGCGGGTCGTCAAGCTGGTCATAGAGGCGTATTACGCCGAAGGACAGGAGGGGTGCAACGAGTCCGGGGCGATGGGCACAGGATCCGCGGAGATGACCTGGCGATGGCGATTCCTCGACTAGCGCGAGGACGTCTGTGCGGTCGAGCGTCTGGGGGGGCCGCGGCGGCGTGCGTCGCCCTGCTCGCGGCCTCCAGCGCCGCCCAGCGGCCGTCCGAGGGGGGCCTGTGGGCCTATTCTGAGGACGACATCCTCGCATTTTACGATACGGCGAGCGGCCGTGTCCGGGTCCACTACGCGATCGAAGGGCCGAGCCAGACCCTCCTGGACGACCACGATGACGACGGCGTACCTGACTTTGCGGCAGAGGTCGCAGAGACAGCGGACGCGAGCCTCGTGCTCTTCGCCGAGCTGGGCTTTCGCGCGCCGCTGACCGAGGAAGAGCTCGGCCTCGGCCCGCTCGGCGGGAGCTCGGCGCTGGATCTCTATCTCGTTGACTTCCAGGGCAACGCCGACGGTAGTTATGGCGTCGACGCGTGTATCGGCGATCCGCCGCATTGTGGCGGCTGGCTCGGCGTCGAGAATGACTTTAGCGGCTATAGCTACAGCGACCTCACCGAGGCCGTCGAGACGGTCGTCCCCCATGAGGTCTTTCATGCGGTGCAGTCCGCGTATCACGGCGGGCAGCCGGTGTGGTTCTCGGAGGGCAGCGCAGTCTGGGCGCAGCGCATGTTCTCGCCGACCTCGGACGACTTTCTCGGCAAGTGCGACGCCTATCTCGCGCTCTCGGAGCGGCCGATCTACGCACCACCAGCTGGGCCCGTGCAGGCGTTCTCCTACGGGACGGCCCTGTTCTGGTGGTTTCTCCACGAGCGGCTCGGCGGTGGGGTTGACGTCGATCTGCAGCTCGCGAGCGAGGCCTCTGACGGCAGCGACGAGGGACTTATCAGCGAGATCGACGCGGCGATCACCGCCGCAGGTGAGTCCACGCCCGAGCTCTGGTCTACGTTTGTCCAGTTCAACCTCGCGACGGGTCCACGGGCCGGCGCCCTCGATGGACATGCTTTTGCCGCCGAGCTCGGCGGGATCGAGGCGGACTCTGAGGGGACGATGATCGACGATATGGCCCGCCTCTCGCCGCTGGCCGCGAGCTACTATCACCTGCATCACCAGGGGGGAGAGATGGCCTTCGCCTTGGACGAGCCTCTGCCGGAGGTCCGCTTCTCGCTCCATCCGGTCGTCGGCGGTGCGCTCGACGGTCCGGTCGAGCCCGCTGCGCTCGAGTGGGAGGGGAGCGCCGAGGGGGAGGGGCTCCGCTCTGTCGGGGATCGCCCAGAGGGGGGATATTGGTTGGTGGCGTCATTGCCTGAGCCGCTCGCGGCGACGGCCAAGGCGAGGCTGTGTTTTGGGCCAGCTTCGGCCGTGGAGGAGTGCGCCGGCGAAGAGCCGGGGGGGTCCGAGACGGAGGGTGGCTCGACTGGCGATGACTCGGAGACAGACGCCTCTTCTGGAGGTGATGATTCTGCGACGTGGACAGGGTCCGGAGCGGAGAGCGACGGCGGCGACGGAGAGGTCGAAGGAGAAGGGTGTGCGTGCGCCCTCGGGGGAAGCCCCCAGCCGTGGCGCTCGGGGGCCCTGATCGTACTCGTGATGTTTCGGCGACGGCCCCGTCGCCGTTCGACGCAGGCTTGTAGGTCTGCCAGCGTCGATCGCTAGCCCGCGAGGAACGTGCGGGGCGCTCTCCCTAGAGGCTAGATAGGGGCCCACTTAAACGCGAGGTGCCCGGGGCTTCCAGCTGTCGAGTAGTAGTCGACGATCGCGAGCTTGAAGAGCTGGGCGTTGCTCGTACGGACAAAGTAGACCCGAGCCTTGGGCGCGAGCGTGTGGGTCATGACGTTGTAGTCGTACCAATCGTCAAACGCGAGAACGGCCTGTCCGTCCTCGTCCACCGTGTCGCCGTCGGTGATCCACACAAGATCCTGAGGAGGCTCGCTGAGGGCGTCAAAGTCGGCGTTCTCGCTGTAGCCGAGCTCGACCTCCTCGTCGCCGCTGATCCCACCGTTGAGCTTGATCTCAAAGCGTCGCAGGCCGAGGTCCCAACCGCTCTCATCCTCGTCGAGCTCGCCGCTCGCTTCGCCCTCATCCGCGGCGTCGAGGTCGAGGTAGACCCACGCTTCTTCGTCGGTAGAGTCGACGAGCGTCATCGTCACCCCGTCGCTCGAGGAGTGGCGGACCTTGCCCTCTTTTTTGTCATCGTCATCGCCATCCTCATCGTTTGTCTCGTTCTCTGCGTCGAGCGTGACCTCGCCGATATTCTCCGCGCAGCCGCTCAGGCTTACGCAGGCGATGAAGAGGGGGAGGAGGTGTCGTGCGCTGGATCGTGTCATCGTCGTCGCTTATGGGTTGGGGGTTGGTGGGGGTTGGTTCAGTAGCGGAGGGTGATCCCCGCGTAGAAGCTGCGCGGAGGCATCAGGAGGAGGCGGGAGTCGCCCGCGTTGAGCATGTTGTCGACGCCGACGAAGGCCGTGCAGTAGCGCAACATCGTCTGGCTGATCCGCGCGTCGACGGTGGCGAAGGGGTCGGCGTATTCGGGCGATCCGTCGGCGGAGGAGAAGGGCCTCTTGCCCTGCACCCGCCCGCGGATCGTCAGCCGCGTGCCCCACTTCGGACGGTGGAAGCGCAGCGCAACGGTCCCTTGGTGCGGTGAACGGCCGGGGAGGGGCTCGTCTGTGTCGAGGGTCCGCGCGTGCAGGAGCGTATAGCTGCTCGCGAGCTCGACGTCGGGCAGCACCTTGAACGTCGCGCCGGTCTCTACGCCGCGGGAGAAGCCGGCGCCGACGTTGATGTAGGTGAAGGTGTCGAGGCCGTCGACGCCGCTTTGGTTGACCAGGTCGACGGTCATGAGATCGCGCAGTTGGTTGTCGAAGATCGACGCTCGCAGCGAGAGTCGATCGCTCGGGGCCCAGGTCGCGCCGATGTCGAGGGTCCAGGCCTGCTCTGGCTGGAGGTTGGGGTTGCCGGCGACGCGATAGCCGACCCCCGGGTTTGCGAACGCGAGGTAGAGCTCGCGAAAGCTAGGCGCACGATAGCCGCGGCCGTAGGAGACCCTGAGCGTGAGGTCGTCGCGGGGCGCGACCATGAGCGCGAGGCGGCCGGTGGGATAGAGCCCAAACTGTGTGTCGTAGTCGAGCCGCAGCGCCGGGAGGACGACGACGCGCGGGAGCTGGTGGGGGGTCCACTCGTCTTGGATGAAGATCGCCGCGCGCTGACGGTCCGCCGCGGGCTTGCTGCCATCGGCGAGGATGCGGGTGGTCTCTAGCCATTCGAGCTGGGCGTCGAGCCCCGTCGTGACGACATGAGCGCCCGCGCTCTGGTCGAGCTGGAGCCCGAGCTGGGCGAGCTGATCGCGGGTGGGCTCGTACTTGTCGAGCTCCACGTCGCCGCGCTGGTCCTGACGAAACTGGTCGCGGAAGTCGTTGTAGTGGAGGTTTAGGCGGAGTCGATTGTCGCGGCCGATCCACTGCGGTGAGATCGTCGCGTTGACCGTCTCCGTCAGGTTTCGCCGGTCCAGGATGGCCCCCGCGTTGGTGCCGTCGATCCCGTTGGAGTCGCGCTGCATATAGTCGCCGGACATGTCCACGCGAAAGCGAGAGCTCGGCTGGATCCGGGCCCCAGCGCCGACGTTGAACTGTTCCCAGGCGTCGCCGGTGGTCGCGACATCGCTGCGGTCGGCGTCCCAGCCGTCTGTGCGGTGGTACCCCCCGGTCGCGTAGAGGCCGACCCTCTTCCAGCCGCCGGCGATCCGGGCGCTCGCGTCCGCGGTCATGCGGCTGCCAAAGGTCCCGTGAAGCTCTCCCTGGAGCCCCGGATCGGGCTTGCGGGTGATGATGTTGACGACCCCGCCGAGGGCGTCGGAGCCGTGGAGAACAGAGCCCGCGCCGTAGACGAGCTCGATGTTCTCGACGTTCTCGACGGTCAGGCGTCGGAGATCGATCCCACCGCCGACCCGGCCGGTGACCCTTTGGCCGTCGATCAAGATCAGGATCTGCTCGGCGTTCAGACCTCGGAGCGCGAGCGACGTGCCGTTGAACGAGGTCGACGTTTGGATGCTCGCGCCGGACTCCTCGAGCGCCTCGGCGACATTCTCTGCGCCCGAGTTGACGATCTCTTCGCGGGTTACGACGTCGGTCGCGATCGGGGTCGTCGCGGCGTCCCGCTCCGTGCGTGTGCCGGTGGAGACGATGATCGTCCGGACCTGGCCCTCGGGGCTCTCGCGCTCACCCGCCGCGGAGGTCCCATCGCGGATCGGCGCGCGCTCCTGCGGAGGTGCGGCGCGGCTCGACGGCTCGCCGACGGCGAACGCGAGGATTCCGAGGATAAGGGAGTAGCGCACCCGCGCACGCGGCCCTTAGCTGTCCCTTGGGGATGCACAGGGGATCACCAGGGGGGAGTGGGGGAGCGGCGGCGCTTCTGTGGTCGGGATCCTTTGAAGCATTCATTATTTTGATATCAGGTTTCATTATCAGAATTCAATAGCGAGCGACGTGGGGCCGATGTGTGAAATTTCAATTTCGAAAGTGATAATCGTTTTCATTGAAGGGTGACGGGATCGCCTAAGATGCTGGCCCGCGCGAACGAAATCGCGCGGCCACCAAGAGAGATCCAATGAAGCGCACGATGGATGTCAGGTCAGTCACCAACGCCCCCAACGGCGGGCGACGTTCTCTTATCACGGTCTTGGCCGCGACCACCCTCGCTTGCGGCGGTACCCCGCCCGAGGGCTCCGCCAGCTCGACGGACTCGAGCACAGGGAGCACGGGCAGTATCTCTACATCGATGAGCGGCGCCGAGCCGACGACGACCAGCTCTGGTGATGCGGACGCCGGGACGAGCGATGACAACGAGACGACGTCGACGTCGACGTCGATGTCGACATCGACAGGCGGTGGGCTCAGCTCAGCGTCGACGACGGGCACGACGACCGAAGATCCGGCGACGACGGGCACGACGGGTGAAGATTCGACGGGCGAAGGTTCGACGAGCGAAGGTTCGACGAGCGAAGATCCGACGACGACTGGTGGCGATGAGGCGCCGCCGAGCATCACCCTCGCGCGTCCCCTCGACGGTCTCTACACCCCCGGGCGGAGGGTCGCGATCGCGGGAACGATCGCTGATGATGTCGAGGTGGTCGACGTCTCGATCAGCGTCGGAGGTGTTCTCGTGGACCTGGACGTCGAGCCCTCAGCGGAGCTGGAGATCGAGTGGATCGCGCCCTTAGAGCGGGGCTGGAACGAGATCACGGTCGTCGCGCGCGATGCCGCGGACAAGAGCAGCGAGCGGACGATCGCGGTCCACCTCGGCGTGCCGATCGCAGGCGGAGGATCCCACGCGCTCGCGCTCCTCGAAGGTGAACTCTACGCCTCGGGACGCAACAACCAGGGGCAGCTCGGGGTAGGCGACGTGCAAGACCGTACCGTTCCTACCCTCGCGCTCGCAGAGGTCGAGCTTCTCGGTCTCGCCGCGGGGCTCAACCACTCGGTCGCCCTCTCGAGCGAAGGGATCGTCTACACGTGGGGCCGAAACAACGAGCAAGCGCTAGGGTTGGGCCTTGGGCCCGATCTCGAGGTGCCGACCACGGTCGAGGGGCTCCCGCCTGTGGAGTCGATCGCCGCAGGTCAGCGGCACACGCTCGCGATCGATGAAGACGGTGGGCTGTGGAGCTGGGGCTCGAACAGCAACGGACAGCTCGGGCGCGAGGGGAGCGAGGGACTCCCTGGCCAGGTGTTGGGGCTGGGCGACGTCATCGCCGTGGCCGGCGGAGGAGCCTATACGCTCGCTGTGAACGCGGACGGCGATGTCTACGGGTTCGGCAAGAACAGCGACGGGCAGCTCGGCGATGGCACCGAGCTCGACTCCGCACTACCTCTATTGATCGACGTGAACGACGCGACAGCGCTGCAGGTCGCCGCCGGTAAAGCGCACAGTCTGATGGCCGGTGTGTCGGGTGATGTCCTCGCGTGGGGCCTAAACGCCAGCGGGCAGGTCGGGAACGGCGGGGGAGACGATGTGCATCAACCGGCCGACATCGTCCTTGGCTCCGGCGCTCTTGTCATGGCGGCGAGCGGAAACTTCAGCTTTGGGCTCTTGGACGACGGCATGCTCTACGGATTTGGGCAAAACTTTAGCGGTCAGCTCGGCCTTGGCGACTTCGACGACCGCTCCGAGCCCACCGCTCTCCTCGCGCTGGAGGAGGTTCGCGGCGTGGCCCTAGGCCTCGCGCATACGCTTGTGGTCGACGGGAGCGGTAATGTCCACGCGTGGGGGCTGAACGCCTTCGGTCAGCTCGGCGATGACATGAAGGGGATCTCGAGCGCCGAGCCGAAGGTCTGGTCGCCGCAGCCGTAGCGGCGGTCTGTTCGACAGGGGCGCCGCTCCTTCGCGCCCCCGCGGGAGCTCGCCCTAGACCGACCAGCGGAGCTGCTGCGCGCGCAAGCTCGTCGAGGCGCTGACGAGGCTAAGAACCTGCGCAGATCCTCTTCTGAGCGCCCCCCATGTCGAACGGGAGCAGGTCTGACCGACGCTTTGGAGACGGCTCGCGGTAGCTCGCTAGGGCGACGGTTTCGCTACTAGTTTTGCCGGTCGGCGAGAGAGCTCGCCGCGAGGGCTCCCTGCGGCGACGCCAACGGGCATCGGCGTCCTCACCTGCGTCGTCGAGGCGTGTTCGATCCGGGTTATGAGAGGCGGCCCCCGCCCCGGGGATGCTGTTCATCCGGTTACTCGGATGCGCCCCTCGCCGCCGAGAGGCACCCTCCGCTCCGGGGATGCTCCTCGCCAGGTCATTCGGATGCGCCCCTCGCCGCCGACGGGAAGCCTCTGCTGCGGAGATGCTCCTCGCCCGGTTATTTGGATGCGCCCCTCGCCGCCGAGAGGCCTCCGCTCCGGAGATGCTCCTCGCCCTGGTTACTCGGATGCGCCCCTCGCCGCCGAGATGCGGCCTCCGCTCCGGGGATGCTCCTCGCCCGGTCATTCGGATGCGCCCCTCGCCGCCAGGAGACAGCCTCCGCTTCCTGGATGCTGCTCGCCCGGTTATTCGGATGCGCCCCTCGCCGCCGAGAGACAGTCTCCGCTTCGGGGATGCTCCTCGCCCGGTTATTCGGATGCGCCCCTCGCCGCCGAGAGGCACGGGGATGCTCCTCGCCCCATGTTGAGGAAGAGAAGGCCGGCTTCGGAAAGGCTCGGCCTGGTTATTCGGATGCGTACCGGCACCGAACTTCTCCGAGACCAGCGCCTTGGAGAAGCGCGCCGGCTACGAAGTTGCTCGGTCTGGTTATCCGGGTGCGGCCCGGTGCTGAAGCGCCCGGTTGCTGAGAAGCGCGCCGGCTGCGGGGATACTCGGCCTCGGATGCGGCTCGGCTCTGAATTTCACCGATCCCATCGGGTTGAAGAAGCGCGCCGGCTGCGAAGATGCTCGGCCTGGTTACCCGGATGCGGCCCGATGCAGAAGCGCCCAGTCGCTGAGAAGCGCGCCGGCTGTGACGATGCTCGTCCTGGCTACTCCGAGGCGGCTGCGGAGATACTCGCCCTCGTGTCTCGGATGCGGCTCGGCTCTGAACGTCACGGAGGCCATCGCCTTGGAGAAGCGCGCCGGCTGCGACGATGCTCGGCCTGGCTATCCGGATGCGGCCCGATGCAGAAGCGCCCAGTCGCTGAGAAGCGCGCCGGCTGCGGAGATGCTCGGCCTCGTGTTTCGGATGCGGCTCGGCTCTGAGCGTCACGGAGGCCATCGCCTTGGAAAAGCGCGCCGGCTGCGACGATGCTCGGCCTGGTTATCCGGATGCGTCCCGATGCAGAAGCTCCCAGTCGCTGAGAAGCGCGCCGGCTGCGGAGATGCTCGGCCTCTTGTTTCGGATGCGGCTCGGCTCTGAACTTCACGGAGGCCATCGCCTTGGAAAAGCGCCGGCTGCGACGATGCTCGGCCTGGTTATCCGGATGCGGCCCGATGCAGAAGCGCCCAGTCGCTGAGAAGCGCGCCGGCTGCGACGATGCTCGTTCTGGTTATTCGGAGGCGGCCCAGGCAGGAGCGCTCGGTTGCGGAGAAGCGCCGCCGACGAAGATGCTCGGCCCGACCTGTTCCGAGGCGCGCAGGCTCTGATCTTCACGGAGGCCATCGCCTTGAAGAAGCGGGCGGCACGAGCCCCCGCAGTTCCAAGAGCACCACGGTGTCTTTCGCTCGGGCGACTACGACCGCCGCCAAGTCTTCAACGCTGGTCTGGGTGGAGCTCCGGCGTCAGAGACGTACGCGTCCGACGGGCGAAGAAGAGCTGTTCGAGAACGCAAGATGAAGATGTCTCAAGAACCATGTATTTTGGGTCGCTGCCGCATTGGAGGACCTGTGGAGACGAGCGAGATTATTGGAGCCATCGACGATCACCGAGCTGGTCGAAACATCAAAAAGTCTGAGCTCGCGCGAGCTGCTGGTCTCCGGCCGGGGAACGTTCGGAAGATCTTCTCCAAGAGCAACCCGAACGTCGATCTGGTCACGCTCTACCGGCTCATGAACCCGCTCGGACTTCACTTGACCTGCTCTGAGGCGCGGGACCCCTTGGCGCTCATCGCGTTTCTCGACTCTGTGCGCGAGGAGAGAGGGCTTTCGTGCTGGCAGCTCGCCGATCTCGTGGGGACCGACTCGTCGAACCTCAAGCGGATGTTCGCATCCGAGAACCCGCGGCCGCGCCTCAACTTGTTGCTCGATCTGGCGGAAGTTCTTGAAGTCTCGATGGCTGTTGTTCGCCGACACGATGCGCCGACGGACTCAACGCTTCTCCAACCCGTGGAGACTCGGGAAAGCGCATCCCGGAGACAAGCTGCACCGAAGCAGAAGCCGACGAGCAGCGGCCCGAAACCAGAAGTAACGTCCACGCCGGACGCAGACAGGGACAGCGTTGCGCGATCCCGTCAAGCGAGTGCCCCAGAGGACGCGACCCAAGAGGTCAAAGCCGCGAGACGTATCTCCGAGCCCGAACCCAAGCGATCGCGCAACGCGACAACAGAGAGCGGCGAGCCCGTTAAGGCGAAGCGAAAGAAGTGGCCCGAGCGTCAAGAGTGGTCCGACACGGGTCCCGTCGACGAGGACAGAAGCCGAGCTCGTGAACATGAACGTGATTGGGCTCGGACAGCCCGCACCGAGAGGAGCGGCGATGACCCACCCCGTGCCGAGACCGTCGAGTGGGACGTTATCCTCGACGAGCCTCCTCGCGATGACGCTGAGGGGTCCAAGACCAAGTGGATCCTGACGGCGGGTGGCATCTTCGTTCTCGTGCTCGTCTTCACGGCGTCTGCCGTCGGCGCGGCAGCGCTAGGGAACAAGCTCCGAGATGGCGAGCGCCCCGGCGCTAGCAAGAAGCCGTTGCACAAGGATATTGGGTTCTGGTGCGCCCTCGGCAGTGCGGCCCTCGTGGTCGCGGGAGCACGCTACGTGAAGAACGATGCCGCTCGGCAAGTACTAACCGCCGCAGGAGTAGGAGCCGCCACCGGAGCTGTCGCAGGCGCGATCGCTGCTCGCCGAGGTCGCCCATTTCGTCCCGGGGCGCTCGGACTCACCAGGGTCTGGTGAGGATCGGCGGCGGCTGCTTTGATCGACGCGAGCATTCCGCCGAAGCTCACCGCCGACGCCGATCAGCCCAGCGCAGGACGCTCATCGCCCGCGTCTTCAGCCGGGTGATCAACGACAACTAGTCGCGCCGATCGGCGAGAGAGCTACCGCGAGAGCTCCCTGCGGTGACGCAAGCGGGCATCGGCGCTTCGAGGCGTGTTTGATCCGGTTCATGAGAGGGGGCGCCCGCCCCCGGGGATGCTCCTCGCCCGGTTATTCGGATGCGCCCCTCGCCGCCGAGAGGCAGCCTCCGCTTCGGGGATGCTCTTCGCCCGGTTATTCGGATGCGCCCCTCGCCGCCGAGAGGAAGCCTCTGCTGCGGAGATGCTCCTCGCCCCGGTGACTCGGATGCGCCCCCGCCGCCGAGATGCGGCCTCCGCTGGGATGCCCCGGCCCGGCGATTCGGCCTCCGCTCCGGGGATGCTCCTCGCCCCTCGCCCGGTTATTCGGATGCGGCCCTCGCCGCCGAGCGGCTGACCAAGACGAGATGCAAAATTACCTGCCGTCAGCACGCAACAGTCTCCCACGTGTGGCCGACTACACGTGCAGCGCGCATCTCCCCTTCCGGATGCCCTCCCTCCGGCCTAGGATGCCCCCGATGCGCGTCGTCGTACCCATCATGTCCCTTCTGCTCCTCAGCTCCTGCACCGAGCCGAACCCCTACCTGGGGATCTGCGGCAACGGCGTGCACGAGCCCGAAGTCGACGAGGAGTGCGACGACGGCGCAGGTAACGGTGACGCCTCCGAGTGTTTGAAGACCTGCCAGCTCGCCTCCTGCGGCGACGGGTTCGTCCAGCCCGGCGAAGAGTGCGATCTTGGCGACCAGAACAGCAACAACGGCGAGTGCACCCTCACATGCCAATTCGCCTCCTGCGGCGACGACTTCGTCCAAGGCAGCGAGCTCTGCGACGACGGCGATGCCAACCGCTGGCCCGCCGACGGAACCCCGGGCTGCTCGATCTACTGTGACCTGCTCCCCTACTGCGGCGACGGCGATGTCCAGGCGGACCTCGGCGAAGAGTGCGACGACGCCAACGAGATCGACGACGACGCCTGCTCGAACGCCTGCCTCGCCTCCATCTGCGGCGACGGGGTCGTCAAGGGCGACGAGGAGTGCGACGACGGCAACGGCAACAACAGCGACGGCTGCACCAACGCCTGTACCTATGCCTTCTGCGGTGATGGGATCGTCCTCGAGGGCAAAGAGGAGTGTGACGATGCCAACGACAACAACAGCGACGCCTGCCTGAGCACATGCTTCGCCGCGACCTGCGGCGACGGGGTTCTCCATGAGGGCGTCGAGGAGTGCGATGACGGCAACCTCGACCCCGATGACGGCTGCAACGCCGCGTGTCTCCTCGACCGAGAGGTCTTTGTGACCAAGGATCCGCTTAGCGCCGGCGAGCTCATGGGTGTCGACGGCGCGGACGCGCTGTGCCAGGCGGAGGCGGAGCTTCACGACCTCGCCGCGCCCGAACGCTTCCGGGCTTGGCTCTCAGACTCCAAGTCTTCACCCGCGACCCGCTTCGCCACTCGCAACGCACGCTACGTCCTCGTCGACGGGTCCGTGATCGCCGACGACTGGGACGACCTCACCGATGGCCAGCTCAGCCACCCGATCGATCGCTTCGCCGACGGTGAGTCCGCAAATGAGGCCACCTGGACCTCGACCAGAGCGACTGGAGAGGCGAGCGAGAGCGACGACTTCTGCGGAGACTGGTCGGTGAGCGACGAAACCCTCGGCCGGATCGGTGCCACGCAGGCGACAGACTTTAGGTGGACCGACCTCCCCAACCCGAGCAATTGCTTCACGACCGCCTGCATCTTCTGCTTCCGGGACTAGTCATGCTCCTCGTTCGCCTCAGCCCTCGCTACGGACCTATCGCCTCTCCTTGCGTGTCTCTGCTCATGCTCTGCTTGCTCGGCGCCTGTCCGGACGACACCGCGGGCACGTCGAGCGAAGTGAGCGCGACCGAGGCTAGCTCGACAGGCGAAGCGTCGATGACATCGGGTCCGGGTGCCTCGGGGAGCTCGACGAGCGCCCCTGCGACCACGGACACGATGACTACCGGGTCGACGACGGCCCCCGCCGACACGACAACCTCTTCGGATAGCTCGACCTCCGGTGAAGAGGGCTCGACCTCCGGTGAAGAGGACTCAACCTCGGACTCGACCTCAACGGGCTCAACGGGCTCAACGACGGATGCCCCCGGCTTGTGCGGCGATGAGTTTGAGGACCCGGGGGAGGAGTGCGACCTCGGCGAAGAGAAGAACGGCAAGGGCAGCTATGGCGGCTGCAACGACGACTGCACCCTCCAGCCGCACTGCAAGGATGGAAAGCACCAGCCCCTCGACGAAGAGTGTGATCCGAGCGATCCTCTCTTCGCGGAGGCTGCGGTCTGTACGGACGCCTGCACCTGGAAGGGCGTCATCGTCTTCCTCACGTCAGAGGCGGTCAAAGGTGACCTCGATGGGGTCGAGGGGGCAGACACCATATGTAGGGAGCTCGCCGAAGAAGCCGGGCTGCAGAAGTGGGAGCAGTACCGCGCATGGCTCAGCGTGGGCCCGAGCACAGCCGCGAGCCGGGTGCCGCTGGTCGACCGGCCCTACTACCGCCTAGACGGTCTGAAGATCGCCGAGCACTCTGGAGCACTGCTCAGCTCGAAGCTCCTCCAGCCCGCGAACATCAGCGAGCAGAAGGAAGACATCGGGTTCGGCTGGGTCTGGACGAACACCCTCCCCGACGGGACGACCACGAGCGAGATGCACGACTGCAAATCGTTCTCCTCCTCGAGCCTCAGCGACGAGGCATACGTGGGGTTCGCGAATATGACCGACGGTCAATGGACCCACGCTGAGACTATATCCTACTGCCACCAGGGCGCCCGACTCTACTGTTTCAGCCCTGCGTTCTAGCAGGCATCGCCGGCCGCGGCGTTGCAGGGCCGGCAGCAATGCCGGTGTGTTCCCCCGCGACACCCACGGCAGCGATGCCGCCGTGCTCGTCCGGCATCACCTCGCCCGGTTCGTCTGGCACGTTGAGGAGGGCAGTCATGCCCCGCTCCCCAGCTTCGTTCAAGGCGAGCTCGGCGGCCTCGCCTCGCCGCCGAGAGGCGGTCCGGGATGCCCTCGCCTGGGAGTTCTGTTGGAGGTGACGAGCGACTGGTCGGAGAACTTGGGGAAGCAGGAGCTGGGGCTCGAGACGGTCCCTCAATCACCTAGCCCTCGTCTGGCAGCAGGCTCATCAGCAGGGCCAGCGGCGACCAGGCGCGGTTTAGTTGGGCAGACCGGATCGCCATCGCGTCCGCCCGCTGGTACTCGAAGCAGGTCCACGCGGCCAGCGACGCCTGGGCCTCGTCGGCGCCGACGTGCGCCGCCGGACAGAGCCGCCGCGCCACAAGGGGGTCGCCAGGATCGTCGGCGACGAGCTCCGCGCAGAGGGCGTCCGCGAACGAGCGCGCGTCCGCGAAGCGGTTGGCGGGCTCCTTGGCGAGCGCGCGGAGCACGATCGCCTCGACGCCCTCGGGGATCCCGGCCGCTGGGGCGAGCGCACGCGGTGACGGAGGGGCGACCCCGACGTGGGCCGTGAGGAGCTGGTAGGGCGTCCCTCCGAACGGCGGCCGCCGGGTGAGGAGTTCAAAGAGCAGGACTCCGACCGAGTAGAGATCCGAGGCCCGCGTCGTCGGCTCGCCGCGGGCTTGCTCGGGCGAGATGTACGTAGGGGTCCCGACGACGCAGCCCGGGATGGACGCAGGCGGACAGGTGAGGAGCGCGTCGCCGACGATCTTCGCCAGGCCTAGGTCGAGGAGCATGAGATGGTCGTGCCCGCGCCGCGCCGTGACGAGGCAGTTCTCGGGCTTGATGTCCCTGTGGAGGGCGTCTCGCTCGTGGACTGCCTCGAGGCCGTCGAGCGCCTGGATCGTCAGCCCTACCGCGCGCCGCCACCGTACGCTCCCCTCGAGGATGACTTGGCGGAGACCCATGCCGCGCACCCACGGCATGACCAAGAAGATCCGCGTCTCCCCGCCTGCGTCGAGCTCTTCGCCGAGGTCAAAGAGTGGGACGACGTGTGGGTGGTCGATCGCGGCGGCAAGCACAGCCTCCTGTAGGATCCGCCGCCGCTGCTCGGCAGAGCGTGCGTGCTCCGGGTGGATAACCTTGATCGCGACCCTCCTGCGGAGCCGGAGGTCGAGGGCCTCGTAGACGTCGGCCATCCCGCCCGCCGCGATCAGAGCGTCGAGGCGCCAGCGGCTGGCGAGAAGGCGACCGCGGAGGTCGGGGCCACGAGCGATCGTCGGAGTGTTGGAGGTCATCGGCGGCAATCTCTTTCAACGGCGCTTCATTGATGCTACATTGTTAACCAGTCGAAGGGGCAAATTTCTCCTCACAGATCGGGGCCTGTACACTCAGCGCCCCGATGGCGCGCTACGCACCCAAATTCGCGACTACAGACGAGGTGAGCGCCGCCTCTGGGATCAGCCGCGTCTCACTCTGGCGCTGGGTACGTCTCGGCCTCCTCCCCGAGCCCACCCGCATCAGCGATGGGCGTGCATCGGGCGTCCGCAGCCGCTGGCCAGGCTGGGCTGTAGAACGCGCAGCCTGGATCCGAGCGCGACGTGACGAGAAGTTGACGCTCGATGAGGTCGCCGAGTTGATACGCCAGGGCGAGGCCCCCGGCGACGAGACAACCGGGGCGTCTTGATGTACTGCAGCGCCCGGTCGCTGAGAAGAGCGCCGGCTGCGGAGATACTCGGCCTGGTGTCTCGGATGCGTCCCCGGAGCGGAGGCTGCCTCGGTCGGGGCGCATCCGAATAACCGGGCTTGGGTGAAGGCGCTGGCTGAGAACCTCCATCAGCAGGGGCTAAGCGCTTGGAGCCGACGATTTCGAGGTGTCTCGGCGGTGTCGTTCAGATGTCCTGGAAGTGTCCGTCAAGCGCCGGGCGCGAATGCGTCGTTGAGGTCGCTCGGGGCCGACGCGGAGATCTTGACCAGGAACCGGATACGCTGCGAAGGTGCCCGCCTCCGCTCAGAGAACCAGCCGATCCCCCCCGTTCAGCCTGCGCGGCGGATCTCGACGAGGGGCGTCGCCCCGAGCTGGAGCTTGAGCCGCTGCGCGCGCTCCTCCGCTTCATGCAGAAGCGCGTGTCGCTGGTGTCGGGGGGGCAGCAATCCGAGCGTCGACTCTGGGAACTCGTCGTAGAGTTCACCCCGTAAAGAACGGCCGTTCTTCTTCTTCTGGACGCCTCCCCACTGCTTGAAGAAGAAGGGAACCTCCGCGGCCCTACACTGGTCACGGATGGAGACCACCCACTCTTCAGCCAGCGGCCGGGCACCTGGGCCGCTCTCTCCACCGACAATGACCCAGTCGATTCCGCTGAGATCGATCTCGCCGAGATCTGAGAGCAGTGGCTCTATCGACAAGAAGCGCTTCCCGGCACGAGCTCGGCGCAGCGCATCGATCCGGGGGAGCCCATACTTTCGATCCTCCACGCTCACTCCCAGCCAGATATGGTCGTGTTCGACGCGCCGCGCTCCAAGCTTCCTCGTCACGCGGCGCAGTCGATCCGCGCGCTTGGTGAGCACCTGGTACTCGTGCCAGTTGGTCTCGACCATGACGTTAAAGACCTCCGCAACGTAGGCATCAGGGACCCGCTCGTGAAAGAGGTCCGACATCGAATTGACGAAGATCTTGCGAGATCGAGCCCAGCGCAGCGGTTCGGGCAGCTTGTCAAAGATCAGGCGCAGGTCGAAGCCTTGTTCGAAGGGGTGACCGGGGACACCCCGGAAGCGTTCGGAGAAGGTCTCGGCGTAGCAGTGCTTGCACCCGGGGGAGACCTTGGAGCAACCGCGAACTGGGTTCCAAGTGGCGTCTGTCCACTCGATGCTGCTCTGGTCGCTCACTGACGCAGAAGATCACACCCGCCGGCTGCCGTCAAGCACTTCACGCACTGGACTCCGTGATTTTGACTGACCCGCGGGATGCGTTCTCAGCGTTTCAAGGCTTGTCACGGTTAGTCGCGTGGGTTCTACTCGACGAGGTGACCAGCCTTGATTGCAGTCGCTGCGGGAGAAAGACCTCCGCAGGGAATTGCCCCGACGCCCTCGAAGATGGCCACGTCGTGCAGTGCGTCGGAGAGTGGGCGGAGCACGACAAGCACGGCTACCTACGGACCTACATCGAGGCGACTCGCGAAGCACGCCGCAAATTCACCCATCGAGGCTTCATCGATCTCTTCGCTGGGCCTGGTAGGGTCCGAATCCGAGAGACCGGGGAGCTCTTCGATGGGAGCCCCCTCATCGCCCTGAAGCACGAGGCCGTCCCCTTCACACGTGTCATCCTCTCTGATCTTGAGCCTGTCAACATCGCTGCGCTCCATTATAGAACTGCGCAGTTTGGTGAACGGGTTGAGATTGTCTCTGGCGACTCGAACGCGATGGCCCGAGAGCTGGCGGGTCGCCTCCCTCCTGGGCTGAATTTGGCCCTCATTGATCCCTTTGGACTCGAGCCCCTGCGCTTCGAAACCATTCGGGTGCTGGCAGAGGCGGGCAATAAGGTTGACCTGTTCATCAATTTCCCGACCTCCGACCTTCGCCGAAATCACGCGCTCTACCGACGACCCGACAACCCCGTGGTCGCCAACGCGCTGGGTGTGCCCAACTGGCGAGAGCGCCTCGGTACGGGAGACATTGCCTTGCAGGCCGCGAGGCTGTTTGTCGAGTCGCTCGCTGGCCTAGGATACACCGGCGTGCACAACCGCATGATCCGCGTCCAACGTGGAGGATCTGAGCTGTACCGGATCATCTTCGCGTCAAAGCATCGACTCGGCGACGATATCTGGCAGAGCGTCGTCCGCAACACCCCCATGGGCCAGCGAGGCCTTCCTTTCTGAGATGAGTAAGGGCGAATACCTCTGGGCCCCAGGTGAAGCCCCACCTCTCATTCAGGATCACAGCCTCGCCAAGCATCAGGTGCTCGCCCGCTACCTGCGCGTCTATGTGGACGTGCTCACTGCGAATCCCGTTATCGATCGTCTTCGTCTAGCGCTCGTCGACGGCTTCGCCGGCGGAGGCGTCTATCGTACCCGGACCGGTGCGCGTCATCTCGGGTCGCCGCTCCAGATGGTCTACGCCATGCAAGAGGCTGAGGCCGAGGCGATTAGCAAGCGCACCAAGAAGGCCTTCTCTCTAGACGTCGAATATTTCTTTGTCGAGCAGAAGCAGCGCAACCTCGAGGTCTTGGAGGCTCTACTCAAGACAGATCCCGTCGCGGCGGGCTTGTGGACGAGAGGCCGACTCCATGTCATGCAAGGCTCCTTTGAGAGCCTTGCAGACGGCATCACGCGCCGTATTCAGGGCAGGGGGCGAGCTCATCGAGCGCTCTTCTTACTCGATCAGTACGGATACTCGAAGGTTCCGCTTACTACGCTGCGCAACATCCTGCATCGTCTCCCGAACGCCGAGATCTTGCTGACTTTCGCGACGGATTGGCTGATTGACTACATGTCCGGCAAGGGAGGTGTTTCCCCCGAACGCCTTCAAGCGATGGGACTTGTGGACATGGCAGATCAGTTCGACACGCTGATATCCCACAAGGAGCATAGAGACCCCAGGTGGCGACGCCTGGTCCAGTCAGTCCTTCACCGGAACCTCGTCGAGCAGACCGGAGCGAGGTATTTCACCCCCTTTTTCATCGTCTCGCCCGGTGCGCACCGCGAGTATTGGTTCGTGCATCTCTCGCGTCACTCGCGGGCTCGGGACGAGATGACCCGACTTCACTGGGAGCTTGAGAACCGCTTCGCGCATTACGGGCGCAATGGCCTGGGCATGCTCGGCTACGATCCTCGTGAAGACGTGCTCCTAAGCGGGCAAGAGATGTTCAACTTCTCCGAGGCGTCCAGTAAGGGGCTGATCACACGGCTGGCGGAGGAAATTCCGCGGAGGTTGCCGGTGGACCACGGCGAGAGCGTCGCGTTCGCGGACTTCTTCGACGACATCTGCAATGAGACCCCTGCGACGAACGAGCAGATCCGAAACGTGCTAGCGACTTTGTCGAGAGAGAAGGAGATCGAGGTCCTCGACGCCGAGAGCGGAAAGCGACGCGCTGGGGGCGTGCGGGTCAAGCACTCCGATCGACTTAGAGTCCCTTCACAGTTGCTCCTCATCACTGCCCCCTGAGCCACCAGACACAGGCGGGTTCACGCTGGTTGTCGTCGGTATCAGGCTGGATTGAGAGGTAGAGGAAAGGCCCAGTCCCATGAAGTCGAAGACACGGTCCTTTCGTATGATTTGACCCGTGACCCCAGACTACTCGCCGAGTACCTCGCGAACCTTCGTCCACACACCGCTCTTCTCCCAGCGCTTCCGCCAGCGCCAACAGGTCGTCGATCGACCAAACTCCGCCGGCAGGTCCGACCAGCGAACATCCTCATGATGCTCCAGCCAGCGGATCGCATCCACGACCCCCCTCAGATCTATCGGCGGGCCAGGTCGCGCCCGATCGGCGCCGACGAGGGGACAAACGCGAGCCCACTCGGTATCCGTGAGACGCGTGAAGGGCTTGGGTTTCTCCTCCTCCTCCGGCTTGGAGCCGATGATACGACGTGTCGCCGTCACCAGAGCCTCGCGGACGACGCTATCCGCCAGGTGCGCGTAGCGTTGGGTCGTCGAGGGGTTCCGGTGACCCAGCATCTCGCCGACGATCGCGAGCGGCACCCCAGCCATCAGCGCATCGGAGGCGAACGAGTGGCGCAGATCATGGAGCCGAACATCCGGGATCCCCGCAGCGTTGCGGATCGAGTTCCACGTGTAGTTCAGGCAGGTCAGCTTCGTGCCCATGCGGCCGCGGAGCACCAGGCCCGATCGCGGTTCGCCGGTCGCGGCGTGGACCTCTTGGAGAAGCTCGATCACCTCCTGCGACACCAGGACCGTACGCTGCCCCCTCTTGGTCTCCGGCAGGTGGAAACACGAGTGCTGCCAGTCGACCATCGGCCACTTCAGGCCGAGCACCTCAGACTTACGAAGGCCGGTGAGCATCAGGAGCCGGATCGCCCAGGCGCTGTAGGGCTCGATCCGGCCTGGGTTGGCGGGGCGCAGCTGGAGGCCGCGTTCGATCACGGCCTCCACTGCGCGCCGCTCCTCTGGGCTCAGGAAGCGCTCGACCCGACGCGAGCCGAAGCGCTTGATCCCTGCGCATGGGTTTCGCATCTCGCTGAGCTCCCAGTCCTCGATGATCCGCGTGTACAGGCTTCCGAGGACGCAGACCGCATAATCGGCGGTGCCGCGAGAGCTGCTCAACTCGCCGTGTAGCGCCTTGGCGTCGCTGCGGCAGATGGACTCGAAGGGCCGGTTGCCAAAGCGAGGAAGGATGAGCCGGTTCAGCATGTCGCGATATCTCGCGCGGGTGCTCGGCTTCAAGTAGACGTCGACGTACTCGCGCAGAAATCGCTCTGCGAGCTCACCCACGGACAATTGTGGCGCGGCTTCGGGTTTGTCTTCCAGATGCTCACGAGAGCGCCGCGGCTTGGCGCGAGGTCGGCCGCGAGGAGGTGCCTTGTGCGGTTCGTGCGGCCCCGTGGACGGGGGCTGTGCCGCGCTGGTAGCCGAGACCCCCGCGAGGACGAGCGCCGCCTCTCGACGCGCCTCGTCGAGCGAGAACGTGTCGCTGAGAACGCCCAGGCGCGCCCGCGCGTCGCGCCCGTCGACGCGGCGTCGAACAAAGAAGACCTTCTTGCCGCTTGGCAGCACGCGGACGACGAAGCCCGGCAGCCGGCTGCAGGTGACCTCGTAGGAGCGGCTCTTGGGCCGCAGCGAACGCAGCCTCGCGGCCGTGAGCATCTCCGCCATGGATCCTGGATATCAGGACAAAATCAGTACAAACAAGGGCCGAAATCATGCTGTCCGAAAAGACACAATCTCTCGTACGTGAACGCGCAGGGCGGTTTTGGGCGACCGGGAGGTTATTCGTGATGTGGTAGGCGTGTTGGTTCCACAGCCGCCGACCCGGCCGCCAGGACTGGTCCATGTCGCCGACCACCGTGATCCCGGCGTAGTTGCCGTTGTAGGGCTCCGAGACGAAGACGATCTCGACCTGATCGTCGTTGTCGACGTCGGCGATCACCGGGTACTCGAGGCGCGTGCCGCTGTTGTGCTCGGTCAGCTTGAGCTTCACGGTACCGTCGTTGCCGGCGTAGACGTAGAGGTTGATCTCATCGGCGTAGACCACGTCGGCGATGCCGTCCCCCTCGAAGTCGTAGACCGAGGAGCCCGTGATCCCCGACGATGCGTCCTGGGTCGTGTTGGTCCACATGACCGTCCCGTCGCCCTCAAACACCGAGTAGCGGCTCTTGCCGGCGACGCCGATCTCAGGCAGGCCGTCGCCGTCGAAGTCCGCGACCGTCGGCGGACCGCCGATGCCCCCGGGGATCGCGACGCTCCAGAGCACGCTGCCGTCCTCGCTCGCCTGCAGGCGCAGGGTCCCGTTCGAGACGACGACGATCTCCGCGACTCCGTCGAGGTCAAAGTCGCCGATCGCGGGGTATCCGTCCGCCTCTCCGTTGAACCAAATGTCGCCGCCCGCGATGTTGTAGAGGGCGTTGCCGACGACGACCTCCTGATCCCCATCGTCGTCGAGGTCGACCGCGAAGGACATGCTCGCCGAGCCGTTGGCGTGGGGCCCCGCGCCGATGCCGTGGGTGCCGGCGCCGATCAGCGCCCCTGTGTTGTCGAGGATCGCCCGGCCGACGACGATCTCCGGGACGCCGTCGCCGTTCATGTCGGAGATCGCCGGCGCGACCTCGTAGACGCCGACGTGCGGGGTCAGGGCAGCCGACTCCCACTTCACCGTGCCATCGTGCTCAAAGGCGATGATCTTGCGCGCGGTCGTGCTGGCGATGAGCTCGGTGATCCCGTCACCATCGATGTCCGCCCCGGCGATCGCCTTGTTGCGATCGAGGCCGACCGAATTGACGTTGATCAGCTCCTTTGAGCCATCCCCCGAGATCGCCCGCAGCACCCCATTGCCGCCGCTGTAGGCGATGTACACCACGTCCGGCATGTCGTCGTCATTGATGAGACCGTCGTTGTTGTCGTCCGAGAGCTGGACGACGATCGGCGCGCTGGCGCTCGCGGCCCCAGGGAGCATCTCGAAGGTGCTCTTGTGCCACTCGATCACCGGGTTGAAGGTGCCCACCTGCGGCTCATTCTTGCACTCCGTGTCGAAGTCGCCGAAGTACCCGTCGGGGGGATCGTCGCCGCAAAAGCCGACGCCGCCGGTCGTCGACGTGCTGCTGTCAGAGGCCGACTCGGTCTCGCCCGCGGAGGTCGTAGTCCCCGAGGCGCTGGTCGAGGTCTCGCCCGCGGTCTCGCTGGTCGTCCCAGTCCCCGCCGACTCGCTCGCCCCGCTGTTGGAGCTCTCCGACGCGCTCTCCGAGCCGGCGCTCTCGCTGTCTGTCGCGCTCTCGCTCGCGGTCCCGCCGACGGTCACCCCCGAGGTCGCCGAGTCGCTGGCGCTCTCGCGCGCATCGTCACCGCTGCAGCCGGCGACAACGCAGGCGCCGAGGCCCAAGATCGTCGCGAGCGTGACACCCGAGAGGAGCGGGCGATGCCCGTATGAGTTCGAGCCGACAAGAAGATTCATGCGCCGATAGTAGACACCCTTGACCGCCCGCAACAAGCGGAGAGAGCGGGCCTGGCCGAGCTGCCCGTCGGCCGAAATCGTCGGACTAGGCCCGGCATCGCCCATCTCACGGGCCCCCTCCCCCCGTGATGCTGCGACAGCACAGACTGGCGATTTGGCGCCGACCGATGACGCTCACGATCGACGGCCGACCACGCGCAGGGGAGCGCTAAGAGCCCTCGTGATAGCGTCGGTCTGCTGATAAGGAGCAATGATGAAATCTCGTATCGATGATGCTGAGGAGACGATTGAGGTCGACACGACACCGCCAGGGGTCGACCCCGAGGAGCCCGCGAGCTTCAGCGGTGAGGACGAGGACGAGCCTGAGAACCTCTGGGCCCAGAGCTTCACCGACGAGCCCTGGGACGACTACGACCCCGAGGCCGACGACCCGGAGTCAGCCGCCGATGTCATCGACTTTTCCGGGGTCGAGCTCGAGAACACCTCGAGCTACGAGCACTGGCTCCAGAGCGCCCTCAAGGCCCTCGTCGATCCCAAGCTGCAAGTCGACGGGATCCTCGGACGCCGCTCTCGCAACGCCGTGAAGCGCTTCCAGGCTCGGGCCCATATCCTCGGCAGCGGACCCAAGCTCGCGGTCGACGGGATCGTCGGCAAGGCGACCCTCGCCGCGCTCGAGGCCCTGACCCAGTCCTGCGCCCCCACAGGAGAGGGGGCACAGCCGGCCGATGAACCCCTCCAAGAGGCGGCTCCTGAGCCCGTCGAGACCGTCGAACAAGCGGTCCCAGAGCCTCAAGCACCCGCCGTCGACGTCGCCGAGGACGACGGCATTGTCGTCACCGAGAGCGAGCGCGACGGCGTGGTCGTCTACGTAGTCCGCTCCGGCGACGACACCGTCAGCTTCTCGTACTGGACCGAGAACTACCGCAAGTACAAGCCCTTCAACGTCAGCCGCTACCGCGGCGCCAGGAAGAACCTGCTGGGCGACGCGACGATCCTCACCGCCGGCTACTCCACCAGCGAGCTCGGCATCCTCAAGGCCAACGCCCTCAAGGAGTCTGGCGGCACCTACGGCGCGATCAACACCTGGGACAACCAGATCGTCTCGTGGGGCATGGCCCAGTTCGCCGGCCACGCCGGCACCTTGGCCTCCCTGCTCGTCTTTATCCGCGAACTCCCCAACGCCGCAGCCTCTTACAAGAGGTGGTTTCGCGACAACGGCCTCGACGTCGAGTACGGCGAGTACCCGTGGAAGGACACGACCAAGAAGGGCTGGCATGTGGTCGTCAAGGACGGCGACGAGGTCCACCGCGGCGATGACGGTTGGCGCTTCGTCCGGACCCAGCCGCGCCTCCTCGGCGCCTTCATGTTGGCGGGGAACGATCCGGCGATGGCCCTCGGCCAGGTGCTCTACTGGAGGCGCTCCTTCCTCAACCGGGCGATTCGCAAGGTCATCGGCCGCACGAAGGGCGTCCGCGGCGGAGCGCGCGTGATGGACTTCTTGACCGCGGAGCGGAGCCTGGCCCTGATGGTCCGCCTCTTCAACTGGATGCCCGCCTATGTCCGGAAGTGGGGCGATCGCTTCCTCGAGGAGCTCGCCGAGATCGAGGGCGACGCGAAGGTCTACAACCCGTCGGCCTGGGACCAGGAGCTCGAGACATGGTGGGCTGAACGGGTGATGAAGGAGCGGCGCGAGGTCAAGAAGGGCAGCTACGACGACTACGCCCTGGGTCTCAGCCGCGAGCGCGGCTCTTTCGTGGTCGGCGACGAGTCGGACTAGGCCGGCGCGAGTCCAGCGCCAAGGCCCTCGCAGCCTCGCGGCCTCGCGGGGGTCCTGGCGCCGAGGACCCCCAACCAACTCAAGAGACTCAGCCGCTTCGAGGGCGCCGCTTCGGCGTCACCTCGTCCCTGGTGGTCCCGCCTCGCTCGCGGATCTCTCCGGCAAATACGACGGCCGCTACGACGGATCGATCCGTTGGAGCCAGGTCGTCTCCTCCGGGCGGAGCGCCTGCGAGCCCGGGGCGCGACGGCAGCGCCCGGCGAGCCAGCGCGATTACCGGCGAGAATCGAGATTTCAATTTTGTCTTGATATTGAAAATCAAAACCATTATCAGTGTCTTGGTCGGATGCCCTTTCAAGGCGCCGAGGAGACCCCATGAAGCCAACACACCCCTGCACCCGGAATCGCCTGTCGACCTCCGGCATCGGCAACGTCGACGCCTGCTCCTGCGGGATGGTCCACGTCAACGTCGGCGCCACCACCCTGCGGTTCACGCACTCCGCCTTCCAGACCATGGCGGCGATGATCCGTCAGGCCGCAGCCGCGGAGGCCGCCGCCGACCCCCTCCTGGCCGCCGATCCGAGGCGTGTGCAGCTCGGCGAGCTTTCGCGGGGTCAAGCATGATGGCACCCCCCCAACCCCGAGCGCTGGCCGGAGACACCACGGCCCGGGTCGCGATCGACGACGCCGGGATCATCCATGTCGACGTCGGACCGCTCTCGCTACGCCTGGAGCGCGACGTTTGTGCGGCGCTGACGACGATCCTCGCCAAGGCGATGGTCCGCCTCGCACGCGAACGCCCTCCCCGCCCGCGCCTGACCCTGATCGACGCCTAGCAGACCCACATGCGGGGCAGGCCGTCGAGGACCCCCGCGGGGCCCCGTCCTCGGCAGGGACGACACCGCGCCGAGCCACCCCAGCCCTGCGCACTGGCGAGGCCCCGAGCTTGTCATGGATACGCGCAGAGCTGAGGATCGCGCGGGAAGGCGCGTCATCACCGGCAAACTAGCCCTCTTTCGCGGCCTTTCGTACAATCGGCGGCCTTGAGTAGCTCGACCGACCCCCGCCTCCCGTTGCCCTCAGCGGTGCCGCTGGCCGCTGGTCTCGCGGCCGCTGCGGTGACCGCCATGCTCCCCCAGCAGCCGCTCATCGGAGCGTTCGCCGGCCTCTTCGCCGGCGCGAGCGGCTGGTACCTCGCCAACCAAGCGGAGCTTCTGCTGCTGCGCTTCGGCGACGAACGCAAGGCGCTCAAGGCGAGCGAAGAGCGGCTCGTCGAGGACTCGAAGGGCCGCGCCGACCAGCTCAGCTCCCGCGCCGACAAGGCCGAGGGGCTGCTCCGAGCCGCAGAGCAGGAGCTCCTCGTCGCCCGGACGCAGGCCGCCAAGGCCGAGGGCCAGGCGCAGGCGCTCGCCGGTCGGGTCGAGAGCGCGGAGGCTGTCGCCGCCGAGGCAAAGCGCACGCTCCAGTCCACCCAGGCCCAGCTCGCGGAGAGCCAGGGCCAGCTCCAGGCCCTCAAGGTCAGCCCCGACGGCGCCCGCATCCGCGATGATCTCGAGGCAGCCGGCCGACGGATCCGCAAGCTCGAGGCGGAGCTCGAGGAGGCCTACGCCGACCAGGCCTCGACCCGCACGCTGCGCGCCGAGCTGCGGACCCTCGAGGGCAAGCTCGCCGAGACGACGGTCCAGCGCGACGGCGCCGTGAGAGACGCCGAGGAGCTGCGGGCGATGCTCGACCAGGGCCTGCAGAGCCGGGCCGCCGACAACGAGACCGAGGCGACGATCGACGAGCTCAGCGAGGGCTTCGCCGGCACCTCGACCGCGATCGAGGAGACCTTCCAGGCCCTGACGGCGATGAACTCCGGCCTCAAGGGGATCGCCGAGAACGTCGAGCAGCTCGCCGCCAACGCCGAGGAGAGCTCGAGCTCGATCCTCGAGATGGCCGCCGCCAACGACGAGGTCGCCGAGAGCATGCAGAGCCTCGCAGGCTCGGTCCAGGAGACCGCCACCTCGATCGAGCAGATGACCTTCTCGGTCAAGGAGGTCGCGAAGAACATCGAGGCCCTCTCGTCGACCGCCGAGGAGACCTCGGCGGCGATGAACGAGATGGACATCTCGATCCAGCAGGTCGAGAACAACGCCAACCAGACCGCCGAGCTCTCCGAGGAGGTCGTCCGCGCCGCCGAGGGGGGGGTCGACGCGATCAACCAGACGATCGAGGTGATCAACCTGATCAAGACCTTCTCCGCCGACGCGGTCGCCGTCATCAGCCGCCTGGGCTCGCGGATCAACGAGATCGGCAAGATCCTCAGCGTCATCGACGACGTCTCCGAGCAGACCAACCTCCTCGCCCTCAACGCGGCGATCATCGCCGCCCAGGCCGGTGAGCACGGCAAGGGCTTCGCGGTCGTCGCCGACGAGATCAAAGACCTGGCCGAACGGTCAGCCTCGTCGACGAAGGAGATCGCCGACATCATCAAGGCGGTCCAGCGCGAGAGCCACAACGCCGTCGAGGCGGTCCAGCGCTCGAGCACCGCGGTCGACGACGGGGTTCGGGTCTCGCACCAGGCCGAGGACTCGCTCAAGCGGATCTCCGAGTCGGCGCGCCGCTCGACCGGGATGGTCCGCGAGATCGCCCGCGCGGCGGTCGAGCAGACCCGCGGCTCGAAGCAGGTCACCGACGCGATCAATGTGGTCGCCACCACCGTCCAGCAGGTCGCCTCGGCGACGGCCGAGCAGGCCCGCGGAGCGGAGCAGATCATGCGCTCCGCCGATCGGATGAAGAGCATCACCCACCACGTCGAGCGCTCCACCCAGGAGCAGACCCGCGGCTCCAGGCAGATCACCCGGGCGATCGAGGTCATCTCGGAGATGGTGGGCCAGCTCTCCGTCGCCCAACGCTCCCAGTCGCAGGGCGCCGGGACGATCCTCGAGGGGCTGAAGTCCGTCCGCGAGGCCACCCTCTACCAGCGCACGCTCCTCGATCAGATCACCGAGCAGGTCGTCGACGGCCGCTAGCGGCCCTTGGCGAGAGCCCCGTGTGTTCGCAGGCGGTCGTCGTTCGCTCCTGGGTTCGACTAGACGCCGAAGCGCCCGGCTCTCCTGCAGGTCTTCGCCGAGCCGCGAGGGCAACGGGGAGCGGGCGGGTCCTCGCCCCCGGGCCCGAGGCACTGACCTCGGAAGCGAGGCTCCCCTCCCTACCGGTCGCGACGCAACCAGGTCCCGGGCCCTCGCCTCGCGGGTCGAGCCATCCCGGACCGTGGAGCGCCGCTCTGGGCCCCTCGAGCTGAGCGGCCCCGAGCAGGTCGTCGACTCCCGCGAGCCCTACGGCGAGGTGAGCCCCGCGCCGCGGAGCACAGCGGGCCGGGTCGCGAGCCGAGGCCGGGACCGGGTCGCGAGCCGAGGCCAGGGCCAGGGCCAGGGCCAGGGCCAGGCCAGGGCCAGGCCAGGGCCAGGCCAGGGATAGGTGCGCCCACGCGCCGCGCCTCGTCGACCTGGCCCGCGAGGCGCAGCCACATCTGCGGGCTGATGATGAGGGGGCTTGAACGTCGCAGACAGCCGCGCACTCCCCGCCTGGGGCCTCCTGCCAGCTCGCCGCTGACCACGGACACTGCTATGGTGACGCCCGTGTTCGGCATGGGCCTCACGGAGATCCTGCTCGTCGGGGTCGTCATCCTGTTGCTCTTCTCACCGAAGGAGCTGCCGGGCATGCTCAAGACCGTAGCCCGCGTCTACGGCTCCCTGCGGCGGACCGCCGAAGACTTCCGCGCCCAGGTCATGGAGGCCGAGGAGCTGCGCGAACCCTTTGACGAGATCCGCGACGCCTATCAGGGGACTCGGGCGGAGATCGCCAAGGCCCAGGGCGCGGCACGCCGCGAGCTCGCCAAGGCGAGGCTCGAGGCGCGGATGGCTGAGCAGCGCCTCTCCCGGCTGGCCCGCGAGCAGACTGAGCTGAAACAAGAGGCCCCCAAGGGTGATGCGCTCCCGCCCGCCTCACCTGCCGCTTCGGACATGTCCTCGGAGCCAACATCTGTGCAGCCCGTCGACGCGGCGCAAGCCCCAAAGCAAGCCGCCGAGCAGGCCGCCGACGAGCCCCCCCCGAGCTTCGCCCCCCCAGGGGTCCGCACCTCCGCCGCGCCGAACAAGCGGGCGCCGACGAGCGACGATCCCGACAAGCGCGGAGCCGCGTAGACGACCCAAGCTTCGGCGTCGCCCCGACGGCCGCCCACCAGAGCACCCATGAGCACCCCCGACGACGAGCAGAACGGCCTCGACGGCCTCGCAGAGGGCCCCGAAGGCGATCAGCCGATGTCCTTCTGGGACCACCTCGGCGAGCTCCGAGGTGCGCTGATGAAGTCCGCCCTCGCGGTGGTCGTGGGGTTCGTCGTCTGCTTCATCTACGCGGCGGAGATCCGCGACTTCCTGGCCATGCCGCTGCACACCGCTTGGGTCGAGGCAGGCCTCAAGGGTGAGCCTGAGCTCCAGGTCCTGGCGATGATGGACGCCTTCATCACCGACGTTCGGGTCTCGGTCGCCGGCGGGATCTTCGTCGCCACGCCGGTCATCTTCTATCAGCTGTGGATGTTCATCTCGCCGGGGCTCTACCGCAAGGAGAAGCGCTTCGCGATCCCCTTCGTCGCCGCGAGCGTGGTGATGTTCCTCCTCGGCGCGAGCTTCTGCTACCTCCTGGTCCTGCCGTGGACCATCCAGTGGCTCTTCGGCTACACCCAGTCGACCGCCTCTGGCACCCCCGTCATCTACAACCTGACGCTCAACGACTACATCCGCGACACGACCAAGATCCTGGTCGCGTTCGGCTCGGTCTTTGAGTTCCCGCTCCTGGCCGCCTTCCTCTCCGCGGCTGGCGTCATCGACCACATGTCGCTGCTCCGCTTCTGGAAGGTCGCGGTGGTCATCATGTTTGTGATCGCCGCCTTCCTGACCCCGCCGGAGCCGGTCTCGCAGATGATGATGGCGGTGCCGATGATCATCCTCTTCTTCCTCAGCGTCGGCATCGCCTATGTCCTCTCGGCGCCGCACCGCAGGGCCCGCGACGCGGCGATCGCTCGGATCGACGAGTCGGACGAGTAGCCCAGGAGGCGGCCGCGCTCGCGGAGATGCTCCGCCCGCAGCCTTCCGAGCACAACCGTCGTCAGCTCGGCTCGGCCGTGAGCGATGAGCGTCTCGTCGGCTCTGGCGCTCGCCGACGCGACGATCGTTGCTCCCACGGCCGCGCTTCAACCTCCGAGATCCGCCGATCGGGCCCCGCTCAACACCCCGATTTCACCCGTAACAGCGAGCTAGGCCGGCAGCAGAGCCTGTGCGCTGTCGAGTTCGCCCCTCTCGGCTCGTGAGCGCGCTTTTTGCGGGAATCCGCGAGGGGGCTAGGCCGCGGGCGAATTCTCTCCTATTCTCCGTGCCCTATGGTTTCTGCTTCAACTTGGACCAAGCTTTGGGCCGTCCCCTTCGCCGCCGCGCTGCTCCTGCAAAGCGGCTGTGTGTGCGGTCCAGGACCGAACGTCGGCGGCTACGACGAGGAATTCAAAGATCCGCCGAAGTCTATCCAGGGCGTCAAGTTCGTCGAGAGCGAGAAGGGCCCGCCCGAGATCGTCGGCTGCGCCGATGGCCAGCGCGAGGGCTTCGCGGACCTCTCCAAGCACACCCGGATCGCCGGCTGCCTCGCCACCTGGCCGGGCGTGAAGAGCCTCCGCGACGAGCCGACAGGCAAGGTCTGCGGCGACGACGGCGAGGTCTGCGAGGTCCCCGCGGACGCCTGCGCCCCGGGCTGGCACGTCTGCGGATCGAACGGCAAGAACACCGACCTCAAGTCACACACGAGCTGGCGCGCCTGCGACAAGGAGTCCGGCCCCGGCAAGTTCATCGCCGCGATCAGCCACGGGCAGACCGACGAGCTCTGCCCGCCGCCGCCGACCGCGAGCACCGTCTTCCCCTGCATGGAGTCCGGCTACTGCTCCGAGCCCGTGTGCTGCGGCGCCGACTGTCAGTACGGCAAGTGCCGCGACGCGGTCTGGCGTGGCAAGACCAAGATCTCGCTCGGCAAGGCGGAGGGCTGCGGCGCCGCGACCTCCGAGCGCAACGGCGGGATCCTCTGTTGTTACGACGGCAACGGCGATCCAAAGCCGATCGACGCGGGCACTCCGCCTGCGGGTGACTCCGCAGCTCCGCCCGCCGGAGACACCGCCCCGGTCGAGGGCACCCCTGAGGGTGAGACCGGCGGCACCGTCGTGCCGCCGACGACCGCCGACTCTGCGGCGGCCGCGGACTCGACCCCGACCATCGCCGGCAACCCGCCCTCGGGCCCCGAGGATGCGCCACCGACGACCGTCCCGACGACGAAGCAGCCCAAGCCGGATCCGACCCGTCCTCCGCCCCCCACGTAGGAGCTCTCAAGCCCAAACGAGAGACCCGCCTGGGAGACCCGGCGGGTCTTCTCTTGGCGGGTCGCTTGCTCGGTGCGGCGCTGCCCCGCCCGGCCAGAGCTCGAACGTATCTTCTTCTCGGGGCCGCTGGCTCGGTGCCGAGCTCACCCAGATCACGGCGGCGTGCTCCCCTTGAGCGACACGGCACCGCGATGGCGGAGCCATGGCCGGGTCCGAGATCGAAGCGGACCCGCTAGGCCGCGATCTCGCCGCTTCTGGCCTGGCTGACGTAGTTGTCGACCGCCCAGCGCTCGGGACGACCGACCTCGACGACCGGCGAGGTGACGACGTCGGCGAGGCGCCCCCAAAACTGGATACGGCGGCCGACCCAGCGGGGATCCTCGCCCTTGGGCGGGACCTGGATCGCCCGGAGTCGGAGCGCCGCATGGTTGCGGAACCACGACCCAGACTCGCGATCGCGGACGCCCACACACTCGTCCTCACGGAGGTGATACTCGGTGAATTTGGTGGCGAAGACCCGATGTCGACGGCGGTTCTCGGCTGGATTGGACATGTAGGTAAATGTCGCCCATGGTCGGACACCGTCGCAAGAAAGCGGCCTGAACGCAGCCTGTGCGCGAATCGCGGTCAGAGCAGCGCCGCGCCTGCTATCCTCCGGCCGTGGCGTCCGCTAGCTCCTTCGCCCTCCCCCGCTTCGGCCGGGGCCCGCTCGTCTACAGCCTGACGATCGCCCTCATCAACATGCTGATCGCGGATCAGCCCTACGCCGCCCACCTCGTGCTCGGCTCGGGCTTCGCCCTCGACCAAGAGTACTGGCAGCCGCTCAGCGCCCTCTTCCTCTACCCCGAGGGCCGGATCGACGGGCTCATCGGCACCTTCCTGATCCAGTGGATCATCGGCACCTCCGTCGCCGACAGGCTCGGCCTTCGCCGCTACTTCGCGCTCCTCCTCGGCGCGGGCCTCTGCGGCACGCTGACCCTCGCGCTCCTCGGCCTCGCGCTTCCGAGCGCCCTCGCGACGACCGTCGGCGGATCGCTCCCCGGCGACCTGGCGGCGGTGGTCGCCTTCGGGGTCCTCTTCGACAGGCGACAGCTCCGGCTCTTCGGCGCCCTCCCGCTCACGGCGCGCTCGCTCAGCCTGATCATCGCCGGCCTCGCGCTCCTCGCCCCTCCCCTGCGCGGCGCGTCCTGGTCGATCGTCGTCGTCCACGCAGCGGCGATGACCTCCGCCTTCCTCGCGATCGCCCGGCCCTGGCGTCGCGGGCCCCGGTCGGGCAAAGTCGGCAAGGGCCGGCCCCCAAAGAAGCGCAAGGCGAACCACCTTCGCCTCGTGAACTGACCAGCCCCGATACGCCGTGCCGAGCAAACGCCCAGAGGACCCCGAATTCGGGCTGACGACGACCTTTCAGCCTCCGACCGCGTCGCGTCAGGCTCGTCGGGTCATCCTCCGGGTCACAGAAGGCCCGGACGAGGGCGCCCAGATCCAGGTCACCCGCTCGCGGCTGACGATCGGCCGCGCCTCGGTAAACGACCTGGTGCTCAACGACACGTCGGTCTCCGGCGTCCACGCCGAGCTCCTGGTCGACCGTCGCGGGATCCTCCTCCGCGATCTCGGGAGCACCAACGGGACGCAGGTCCAAGGGGTGAGGATCCGCGAGGTCTGGCTCGATCCTGGGAGCAACATCCAGATCGGCAAGACGACGATCAACTTCCTCGCCGCCGACGAGGTCGACGTCCCGCTCTCCCGGAGCGATCACTTCGGCGCCCTCTACGGCGCGTCGACGACGATGCGCGAGGTCTTCGCGATCCTCGAGCGGATCGCCGGCACGGAGATGAGCGTGCTCATCCAGGGCGAGACCGGGACCGGCAAGGAGCTGGTCGCCCGCGCCCTCCACGACGAGTCCCCGCGGCGTCGCGGCCCCTTCGTCGTCCTCGACTGCGGATCGCTCCCGCGGGAGCTGGCGGAGGCGTCGATCCTCGGCCACAAGAAGGGCTCGTTCACGGGCGCCACCTCCGACCGCGCCGGCGCCTTCGAGGAGGCCAACCGCGGCACCCTCTTCCTCGACGAGATCGGCGAGCTGCCGCTGGAGCTCCAGCCCAAGCTCCTGCGGGTGCTCGACCGCCGCGAGGTCCAGCGCCTCGGCGAGCACCAGGTGCGCAAGGTCGACGCCCGGGTGGTCGCCGCGACCCACCGGGATCTCCGAGCGATGGTCAGCCGCGGCGAGTTCCGCGAGGATCTCTACTTCCGGCTCTCGGTGATGGGCGTCGAGCTGCCGCCGCTGCGCGATCGCGGCGAGGACGTGATCATGATCGCCGAGCGCTTCCTCGACGCCTTCCGGGCGATCCGCGGACAGGCGCCTACGCTCGGGATCCCGGCCCGCACAGCCCTCCTCGCCGAGCGCTGGCCCGGCAACGTCCGCGAGCTGAAGAACACGATCGAGCGCGCAGCGTACCTGGCCGGCGCGACCATCGAGCCCAGCGATCTTCACCTCGGCAGGCGGCCGCCCCCCCCTCCGCCGCCGAGCGCCAGCGCAGAGCCCGGTCAGGGCCACGGCGGCTTCCCGGAGGAGCTCTTCGCCAGCCCCTTCAAGACGGCGAAGCAGGAGCTCATCGACGAGTTTGAGCGCCGCTACTTCGCCCGCCTGCTCACCCAGACAGGCGGCAATCTCAGCCGCGCGGCGGCAGAGGCAGGGATCACCCGCTACTACCTGCGGGAGCTGGTCAAGCGCCTGAACATCCCGCGTTCAGGGGTCGAGAAATGATCGCTGGACCCAGCACCCGCGGCGTGAAGCTGCCGGCCCTCGCCCTCGTCCTCGCCCTCGTCCAGGCGGCGGCCTGCGGTGGCGAGGCCAAGACCCCCGAGGTCGCCGCCCAGGCGTTCGTCGAGGCGGCTCAGCGCGGCAACACGGCCCAGCTCTTGCCGCTCCTCGAGAGCGCCGCCGCCAACCGCCTGCAGACCGCGGCCGAGCGGGCGAGCCACCACGTCGGCGGCCGGCGGACGATCGCCCCCCATGAGATGTTGCAGATCGCGGACGTCGATCCGATGCTCCGGATCGCGCGGGTCGAGGTCGTCGAGAGCAGCGAGAGCACCGCCCGCGTCCGCCTCTACGGCAGCCAAGAGCAGACCGCAGAGCTCTCGCTGGTCTTTGAGGACGACGCCTGGCGCGTCCAGATCCCGACCCCAACGCCCCTCGCCAACACGCCATGACCGCCCACAGCGCCACCGGCCCGACCTCGCCCCCGACCACCGCCAGGCAAGCGCTCGCCTGGGCCACGACCTGGATCCTCCCGCTCGTGCTCGGCACCGCGGTGGTCTTCGCCTACCTCTTCATGATCGTCCCGGCGACGGATCGCCCCTGGTACATGCCGCCGACGCCGAAGCCCGGCAAGAGCGTGATCTTTCGCAGCATGAACCACGTCCATCAGGTCTCCGACGAGGCGACCGCGAAGGCGGAGCGCAAGGCGAGGCTCGAGGAGCGGCGGAGGGCCGCCGCCAGCGCCGAGGGAGCCGACCCTCCGGGCTCCAGCGACCCGATGCGGCCGACCCCCACCACCAAGATCGACGCGGCCGTCGACCCGGCGGCCGGGCTCAACCCTGCGACAGGGCCGGGGGCGGCGAGCGGCGCCAAGCCTGAGGCGGATCCGGAGCTCGACCCGACGATCGCGGACGTGGCGGTCACGGGCGAGCCCCTGTCGAGCCCGCGCAGCCGCGCCGACCTCAACGCGCTCTGGAAGGACTACGGAGACGCCCCCCTCGAGGGCGAGCCTGTCGACGAGCGCTGGGCCCAAGCCCAAAAATCGCTGCACTACCAGCTCTTCGCGCTGACCCGCGACGCCACCTTTGACGGCGCCCCCGACGGCCCGGTCGCCAGCCTCCGCGATGTCACGTGCCGCTCGATCCGCTGTGAGCTGGTGCTCACGAGCGCATACCACCACGAGCTGACGATCCTGGCCGACGCGCTCGCCGAGCTGCGAAAGGACAGGGCGTCCCTCTGGCGGGGCTTCGACCGCGGCGCCATCCAGAGCCTCCCCGCCCCCTCGGGCGACGGCTCGATCTACGAGCTCCGCCTCATCGTCGGCTCCGCCGGCGATCTCTCGAGCCCGGCGGATATCAGCCTCCGCAAGCGCAAGCTCTTGCCCAAAAACCAGATGAGCCCGACCGGCGCTACGCACGGCTAGCAGCCGGCGGCGAAAGCCCCGCCCGCTCTCGCGCCGTAGTCGTTCGTGCGTCCTCTTGGCCTTCGCCACGGGCTGTTCAGAGCCGACAGAGAAGCCCTGCCACGCCCCCTACGGGAACGCCTCCGCGGTCAGCCAGGCCCCGGTGAAGCCTCCCCCGGGGACGCCGCACTTCGAGCCCTCAAAGGTCGGCCCGAAGACGCTCCCCTCCTTGAATTTGAAGCCGACCTGCGAGGGGATCCGCAGGCGATAGGAGCGACCCTTGATGTAGCCGAGCTCCTTGGCGAAGGCGATGTTGACGATGAACTGCTCGCTGCCGCCGTTCTTCGGGACCTTGGTCTGGTTGAGGTTGCCGCACTTCGACATCAGCCCGTTCGCCGGAAACTGAAAGGTCTTGGCGGTCACGCAGAGGAAGAACGAGCCCGGCTCGTGCTCGCCGTTCTTGCCGCTGTCCTCGAAGAGCTTGGTCGACGACACGTCGAAGCTGGAGCCGCCGTTCATCGTGTCCAGGGCGAGCGGGATCTCGTCGATGAAGAGGTCCTTGCTGGTGTTGTTGGTCACGACGAAGGCGATCGAGGCGAGCTCACGGAAGTCGACCCCGTCCGGCGGGACAAAGCGCTTCGCGACCGGCGGCAGCGAGTACTGAGAGATCACGACGTCGGCGATGCAGCCACCTCCGGAGTTGATCCCGCAGCCGCCGAGCGCGTCGAGTTCACAGCGCTTTTGATTGTTGCAAAACCACAGCTGACAGTCCTTGTTGACGCCGCAGTCGCTGTGGGTGTCGCACTGGGCGAAGAGCGGACATTTCTGCCCGGTCTCGGGATCGGCGGGGGCCGAGGCGCACAGCGCCCCCGGCTCGGGCTTGCAGGTCCCGCCCTCGCAGTAGTCGCTCTCGCAGTCGCTGTTTCCCGAGCACCCCTCACCGTCCGCGCAGTCGTCGGGACAGTCGCCGCCGCAGTCGACGTCCGTCTCCTGGCCGTTCTTGATCCCGTCCCCGCACGAGGGCGAGTCGCAGGTGTTGTCGGAGCAGATCCCGCCGACGCAGTCCGCAGGGACCTCGCAGCTGTCCCCGTCCTCGCACTTGCTCGGGCACGAGCCTCCGCAGTCGACGTCCGTCTCCTGTCCGTTCTTCAGTCCGTCGGAGCAGGAGGGCGCCTTGCACTCGTTGTTGGTGCACACGCCGCTCTCGCAGTCACCACCGCCGCTGCAGCCCTCCCCGTCCTCGCACTTCGCCGGGCAGCTGCCGCCGCAGTCGACGTCCGTCTCGTCACCGTTCTTGATCCCGTCGCCGCAGGCCGCCGGCGCGCACTCGCCGAGCTGGCAGAGCTTGGTCGCACACTCGTCGTCGGCGAGACACTCGACGCATTGACCCTCGCCGTCGCAGACGACCCCCTCCCCCTGATCGCAGGCGGTCCCGGCCATCGCCGGTTCTCCCGCGCACACGCCCCCGTCGCAGACAGGGACCATGCAGACCTCGACGATGGGCGGGCAATCGTCGTCATCCTGACACTCAGGGCCGACTGTCGTGCTCCCCGCGGTCGTGCCCGTCCCGTCTGTCGTGCCCGCAGAGGTCGTGCCCGCCGTGACGACGCCGCTGCTCTCGCTCGCCGTCGTCCCGGAGGTCCCGGAGGTCCCGCTCGTCCCTGTCCCTGCGGTCCCGTCGGTCGCGCTCGCCCCCGTCGTCCCGGTCATCCCGCTCGCGCTCGCCCCGGAGGAGCCTGCGCTGGCGCCCTCGCTGGCGCTCGCCTCAGCGGTGCCGCTGCTCCCCTGCGAGTCGCTCGCCGAGCCCGATCCGGAGGCGCTCTCCGCCGGGCCATCACCGCCACAGGCGGCGCCGACAAGGCCGACGATCCCCACGATCCCCACGATCCCGGCGATGCTCCCCGCCCACCGACCATACCTCTGCACACCTGAGTTCGGCTTCATCCCGGGGATAGTAGCGGAGTCCCCAAGAGAACCCTGAGCTCCGCGGCGCGACCGATCGCCGCGAGCGCGGTCGGCCCGGCGTCCCGCGCTCTCTCGGAGCGTAGGTCCCCGCGAAAACGCGCCTCTCGGGGCGCCGCGCCGGCCCCGTGGCCTCAGCGGAGGAAGAGCGCGTAGTCGTAGTCCTGACCGTTGGGCTGCGACCAATTCGCACCGCTACAGCCGGCGTTGGAGCAGGTGTTGGTCGACGCGGCGAACGTGTCCGTGCCGAAGTGACCGCTCCCGCCGTAGCAGGCCGCCCACCCCGACTGCGCCTCGGAGGCGGTGCGAAAGGCCTGACCGTTGCAGGTCTTGCCGCTGCCGTAGTCGCCGTTGCAGCAGTAGTTCATATCGTGCCAGTTGCCGAGACCGCCGCCCAGGTTGTTCGACGGGGTCGCCTCGTGCGAACCTATCCGATCGCCGTCGGGCGAGCCGCTCGCCCCGCTGGTGCAGCCGCCCCCCGTCGCGACGCAGTGGTTTGCGTAGAGCTTGGTCGAGAGCCGCACGAGGCCCTCCCCCGCCCAGATCCCGGCGGTGTCCGAGTTCTTCACGGCCGAGCCGAGGAGCACGTTGTCTCCCCCCATCACGTGCCCGCGCATCGTGTCGTCGGTCGACTTGCTAAAGCTCTTCCAGCCGACGATCGAGCCCTCCTCATGGACCGCGAGGAGCAGCTCCGTCGCGCCGGCGTAGGAGCTCCAGCCGACGCTGATATGATCCTCGGTGAGCGCTGTCTCCGGGCTACCGTAGGCCGTACCGTCGGTCCACTTGCTGTTCGCCCACCACATCACGTGGCCGTCCGAGGTGTCGAGGTTCAGGACCAAGGTCCAGCCGCCGCCGTCTGTGGTCATATCGCAATAGGCGACGAAGGGATCCTCGCCGCCGTCACCGTCGGGATCGATCGTGTAGAGGCCGTCCGCCGCCTGATCGTCGGCGCCCTTGATCGCCTTGCAGGTCGCCGCGACCGCGCAGGCTCCGGCGTCACAAAACCCGCTCTCGCAGTCCGAGCCGGCGACGCAGACCGCATCGACGCCGCAGGGCTCACAGCTCCCGCCGCAGTCGACGTCGCTCTCGTCGCCGCTCGCGAGGCCGTCGTCGCAGCTCGGCGCGGCGCAGAGCGTGGTGCACTCGTCGCTATTGTCGTTGTTACCGTCGTCGCACTCTTCGACGCCGGCGTAGACATGTCCATCCCCGCAGCTCGCGGACTGGCAGGTGTTCAGACAGGCGTCGGTGTTGTCGTCATTCCCGTCGTCACACTCGTCGCCTCGCTGGATGATCCCATCACCACACTCTGGGGAGAGACAGTCGCTCGGGCACTCGTCGCCGTCGTCGGTGTTGCCGTCATCGCAGAACTCACCGGGCCCCAGGTAGCCGTCGCCGCAGACGGCCGCCTTGCAGCCGCTGGTGCACGCCCCCTCGTCGCTGTTGGCCGGGCCTTCGTCGCACTCCTCGCCGGGATCGACGACGCCGTCGCCACAGACAGGCGCAGGGCCGGTGGAGGTCTCATCCTCGGTGGTCGACGTCCCCGAGGTCGTCGACGTGGCGACCGTCGCGCTGCCATCCCCCGTCGTCTCTGCGGTCGTCGCCGTGCTCGTCGACATCGTCGCCACGGTCGTGCCCGACGTCGCCGTCGTCGACGTGCTGAGGGTCGCGCCGGTCGCCCCGCCATCATCGCCTGAGCAGCCTCCGAGACAGGCCACGCCAAGGAACACAGAGATGACGAGCGCATCACATCGGGACATCTGATCTTTCAACATTCAAGGCCCTCCAAGGTCGGTCCAAGGGGATCATCGTACCGACAAGCTGCGGCGTGGTCGCTCCGGCGAGCGCGAATCCTGCTCTGCTCGCGCGGCCCCGAGGCCGCTCTTGGATAGAGCAAGGCGCTCGCTGACGGACGTTCGCGCCCCGCCCACCCATGGAACGACCCCAGCGCCCGCTCGCGGCGACGGGGTCTGCCGCCTTCGCGGTATCATCGGCGGACCGGCGCCGCCGAGCGATGGACCATGAACCTGATCGCCCTCGCCATCCCGGCCTTCCTCGTCCTCATCGCCGTCGAGGTGCTCGTCGCCAAGGCGCGTCGACGCCAGGTCTACAGGCTCAACGACGCGGTCTCCGATCTCGGCTGCGGACTCTCCAGCCAGATCGTCAGCTCCGTGCTCACCGGCGCGCTCCGGACCGCGGTCTACATCTGGGTCTTCGCCAACTTCAGGCTCTGGGACCTCGACGCCCTCGGGATCGGCGTCGCCTGGCAGTGGGTCTTCGGCATCGTCGGCGTCGACTTCCTCTACTACTGGTGGCACCGGGGAAGCCACGAGATCAACCTCCTCTGGGCCGCCCACGTCGTCCACCACCACAGCGAGGACTACAACCTCGCCGTCGCCCTCCGTCAGGCGTGGTTCACCGGGTTCACGGCGCTGCCGCTCTTCCTGCTCCTCGGCGTCCTCGGTCTGCCGCCGCACATCTACCTGGTCTCCAAGGCGGTCAGCAGCCTCTACCAATTCTGGATCCACACCGAGCTCATCGACCGCCTGGGTCCCCTCGAGTGGATCATCAATACGCCCTCCCACCACCGGGTCCACCACGCCGTCAACGACGAGTACCTCGACCGCAATTACGGCGGGATCTTGATCCTCTGGGACCGACTCTTCGGCACCTTTGAGGCCGAGCGCGCGCCCCCGGTCTACGGCACGACCAAGCTGCTGCGGAGCTTTAGCCCGATCTGGGCGAACTTCCACCACTTCTTCGACGTCGCCGAGCGCAGCCGCGCCTTTCCTCGCCTGCGCGACCGTGTCTGGGTCTGGTTCGCCCACCCGGCCTGGTCACCGACGGAGCGTGGCAGCGGGGTCCCGCCAGAGCAGCTCTGGTGGCGACGAGATCACAAGTTCTCCCCCGACAAGACGAGCGCTTGGGTCAAGGCGTACATCGTCCTCCAGCTCCTCGCCGCCATCTACGCGACGTCGTACCTCCTCGGCAACGTCAAGACGATGACCCTCGAGTTCGCGCTGATCGCCAGCGTCCTCGTGGTCGCCGCGACCGCGGTCTGGGGCGGGCTCTTCGAGGGGAAGCGCTGGGCCTGGCCGGTCGAGGCGATCCGCGTCGCCGGCTCCGCAGCCCTCGTCTCCACGCTTCTCTAGCAGGCGGCCGCCCCTGGCTGCGGCCTCGCAGACCTGCTTGACGGTGCCTCGCGGAGGGAGAACGAGCGCGCCCTGCTGCTCTATCGCGACGTCGAGGCCGTCTCCCGAGCGCAGGCCGAGGATCGTCGAGCCCAAGCGCAGGCCCTGCGGCCCCGGTGAGGACCCAGGTGAGGACCCAGGTGAGGACCAGCGGCAGGACCCAGATGTAAGCCCAGCGGCAGGCCCAGCTGCACCAGGGCGATCCGCGCGACCTGGTGGGTCCGCGAGAGACTGCGCAGTGCGGGGGCGACGTCCTCAAACAGAGCGCCGCTGGGCGCCCGCTGCTCTGGACGAAGATGGACATTCAGCGCGCGACTCGGCGAGCCCAGGGTCATGCGGGGCCAAACCACGCGGAGCTCGCCCTCCCGTGCCCGACTCCGCGCCGCGTAGACTCGGCACCTCGTCCGGCTCACACACCGGAGCACACTCCGCATGCTGACGTTCATGTGCAGAGTCGGTCCGGTCGTCCATGCCCAGTCTTCATCCCCAGTCTTCATACCCAGCGTCTATTGCCAGACTCCACAGACATACACATACCGACAGAGGCCCGCAGAACTACATACATCGCACATTTCCCCCAATAGATAATACTCGGATTATCTGCCAAGGTTGTCTCGGCTCCCGGCACTCCCCCATCGCTCCTACAGGACCTCGACCAATGCGACTACTCTCCCTCGGCGCTCTCTCCCTCGCTCTCACCCTCAGCGCGAACCCTGACGCGGTCGCAAAGTGCATGCAGGGGCTGACGATGATCCTCGACCTGGATCCGACCGTCGGCGAGAACCCTGAGGGCGTCACCGTCGACAAGAAGGGCAATGTCTTCGCCTCCGTCGCCCCCACCGGCGAGCTGCTGAAGATCGACAAGAAGGGCAATGTCAGCACTCTCGCGTCCTTCAACCCCGGCGCGGGCTTTCTCCTCGGGATGACGACCGACGGCCCCGGCAACGTCTTCGTCGCCCTCGGCTCGTTCGACGAGAACACCGGGGTCTATCGCGTCACCCCCTCGGGCGACGTCTCGCAGGTCGCGTCGATGAGCGCAGGGACCTTCCCCAACGACCTAGTCTTCGACAAGTCCGGCGACCTCTACATCACCGAGAGCATCGCCGGTGCGGTCTACAAGCTGCCGAAGGACGGTGACCTCGAGCTCTGGTTCCAGGACGATCTCCTCTTCGGCGACCCGGAGATCTCGCCGGTGCCCTTCCCGATCGGCGCCAACGGGATCGCCCTCGACGGCGACTCACTCATCGTCTCGAACTCGCAGCAGCCGCGGCTGGTCCGGATCCCGATGGACGGCGACGGGGACCCCGGCGATCCCGAGGTCCTGGTCGAGGATGAGCTCCTCCTCGGCGCCGACGGCATCGCCCTCGACGTCCACCACGACATCTACGTCGCCGTGAACCAACAGAACCTCCTCCTCCGCGTCGACGGGGATGACGGCGACATCGAGATCCTCGCAGACGCTGAGGACGGCCTCGACTTCCCGGCCACCGTCGCCTTTGGCCGCGGACCTGCCGGCAAGAAGAACCTCTACATCACCAACTTCGCGCTCTTTAGCGGCCCGACGGGCAACCCCGGCGTCCTGAGGATGAACGTCGGCGTCCCCGGGATCTCGACCCCCTGAGAAGTCCCTCGCAGACCCACATGCGGGGCAGACCCGCATGTGGGGCTGCTAAGTATGCCCAATCTCCCCCGCTGAGGAGCCCGCGACTACACCCATTTGAGCTCCCCAGGCCCACAGGCCAGCCCGTGAAGAAGAGGAGCGCAGCGCCGCTCCGAGAGCGTCTCCTCCCCATTGAACGTTCTCAGCGCGTAGCGCTGCGCTCCTTTTCGAACGGACGACCCGCCGCGCCCTGAGGTCCACCTCACCGTATTGCAGTACGCTATCCTCCGCCGGTGTCTGACCTCGTCCTCGCGGCCCTACGGATCGGCGTCCACATCACGGGCGGCGGGGTTTGGTTGGGGGCGATGGTCTTCTCGATCTTCGTCCTTCACCCCCGCGCAGAGCGCTTCTTCGCGCGCGCCGCGGACTTCGAGGATCTCCTCTTCACGGTCGTCCACGGGGCGCGCTGGAAGGTCTTGAGCGGGGCGCTGGCGATCGTCCTGAGCGGCGTCGCCCTCGTCCTCATAACGCCGGGCGCCGGGCCTCTGTGGACCGGCCTCGTCGCCGCAAAGGTCGCCCTCCTCGCGCTCGTCCTCGCCCTCTTCGTCCACGTCTCGTGGTTTCTCTGGCCGCGGCGGGTCTTCGCGACGGAGGCCGAGCTACCGGCGATCCGCGCCCGCTTCCGCAGGATCGGCATCCTGATGATCGCCGCCAACGGGCTCAACGTCGCCCTCGGCGTCGGCGCTCGAGTCCTCCGCGGCGCGATCTAAGCGGCTACTCTAGGCCATGCTCCGGACCATCTCGTTCGTCGCTGTCCTGGTGCTCGGGATCACGGGGGTGCTCAGCTACCTCACCCTCGGCCCCTGGGTCTCGCTGCCTGAGGATCCTCCGGAGGTGATCGAGGCGCGCTGGGCCAAGGTCATCGGCTGGGCCGAGGGCAGCCCCGAGTCGGTCGGTACGCCCGGCGCCCGAGAGCGGCTGAGCGCTGCCCTAGAGGCGCTCGCGAGCTCCGAGATCCTGGACTCCCAAGCGGACGACACGGCACCGATCGCGGAGGCCGACCTCGACGATGACGCGCGCGTCGCCCTCGAGGCCTTTGTCCGCTGGAGCGACGCCGGAGGGGGCCTCGGCGACGATCCCTGCATCCGCGACGAGAGCCTCTCCGGGCCGGAGGCGTCCGCAGAAGATCGGTGGATCCAACCGATCGCCCTCTATCGCCTCGCGGAGCTCGCGATCCGCCGCTCCACCTCGGCTGACGATCCCCACCTCCGCGCCGCTCTCGAGCTCGGCGCCGCACTGCGAGGGCGGGGGCCGCTGATCTACGGGGTGATCGGAGGATCGATCGCCGACAAGGCCCGAGCCTTCGCCGTCGCCCGCGGCTGGTCGCCGAGCCCCGCCCTCCGCGACCTGAGGCCGAGCCACGGCGCGATCTTCGGGATCATGGCCCGCGAGTCCTTCTGTCAGGTGCGGCTGCTCGAGCGTGCGCTCGCCCGCGATCCGGACTTCGCGATCGACAAGCAGAGCGGCTGGCGCGGCCTCGTCCAGGATCACGTCGGCATCGACCGGGAGATGCAGATGCTCCGCTGGTACCTGGGCAAGCAGATGGCCGACGCCCACGCGGCCGGCGACGATCGGGCCGCGCTCCTCGCCGCCCTCGCCCCGCCGGAGCCCGAGGACCTGCCATCGAGCCTCCTCCTCCAGACCGCGATGATCGACATGAGCGGCCACTGCAGCCGCTACGCCGAGCAGGTCGACTCCTATGATCGATACATCGCCGAGTGAGGGGAGCGACCCCGGTCCCCCGCTCGAGCCCGGGCGTGCGAGCGGCGAGGTCTCCGTCTTCGCCCCCGCGACGGCCAGCGGCCTAGAAGCTCCAGCGCCCGCCGACCATCGCCCCGCCGTGGCTCATCGGCGACACGCCGACCGCGGCCCCGTGGGCCCGAAGCTTCGCCGTCGCCCCGTCCTTCTTCTCCTTGTGGACGAAGAGGAGCGTCGTGAAGGCGATCGTCGACGCCGCGAACACACCGGCGCCGATCCAGCTCGCGGTCGCGACCGTCGCCAGGGTGTCCCCGCGGCGACAGACCTCGGCGACCGGCTTGTTGGTCACGGTGCCCATCTCGCCGGGCGGAGAGGTGCGGGCGACGTCGCAGAGATCCTGCATCGTGTTCGGGTTGACGTCGTTGCCCGGGGTGTCGTCGTCGAGGCTCGCGTTCGCGGCGTCGATGAGGTCGTTGTAGACCGGACCGTTGCGGCGGATCATCAGGCTGGTCGCCACCGCGGCGCCGATCGAGACGACCGTGAGCGCGCCAGAGGTCGCGAGCCCGATCTTCTTCCAGCGAGCGGCGTCGTGCCGGCCCCAGACCAGGCTGCTGCCGCCGTCGTCGGCCGGCTCATCGACGACCGGGCCCGGCATCGGCGTCGGCGTCTCGGGCTCGGGCTCGGGCTCAGGCTCCGCGCCGAGCATCTGATCGACGAGATCCTTCGCGGTCTGATCGATCACCCCCTCGCCGAACGCGTCGGCGCTCAGCGGCGTCTTCAGGGTCTCCGTGACCGCACCGCCGTCGACGTCGAGGAGCGTGAGGTCGACGGTGTAGCCGTCGCCAGCCTTGACCACCGAGCCGTAGACCATCTGACTGACGCCGAGCGTGCGACCGCCCTCGGCCATGCAGCCGGGCGGCGGCGGCTCCTCGCAGCCCATCGTCAGCTTGAGCTCGACCGCCGACATCTCCTTGCCACCGCCCACGCCCCGAGCGGTGAACTCGCGACGCAGCGCCGCGGTCAACGACGCTGCGGCTTCATCATCGCCCTCGAGGCCGAGAACAGACCCCCCGCCGAGCTCGGTGTTCGCGGTCGTGTAGGCGCTCATCGCCCCGAACGAGATACCGGCGGCGTTCGCCGTCTGCACCGGGAGGAAGGCGCTGGAAGTCATCGCGATCGCCGTTAGTCCGGCGAGCGCAGAGGAACGGAGACGGGAGCTGAACATCGACATGGGGGCGACGCCCTCGGGAAACAAGGAGGCGCGGCCCAACATTCGCACGTGACGGGCCCCAGGGGAAGGGGCCCAGCGGCCCCGACCCGCGAGCGCGAGGCCAAGACGGCCGCCTGCGGGCCTGCTAGAGTCCGCCCCGGTGGTCAACGATCGCCCCCCACTCCGCCTCCGTCAGAGCCTGGCCGCGCGGATCGTCGCCCTGGTGATGATGGTCCTCATCACCACCGGGGCGTCGTCGTGGACGATCCTCGGGCAGGTCCGCGCGCTCCAGGCGAGCTTTGACCTGCTCACCGCGGTCTACGTCGTCTTCAACTCGCGGCTGACCGAAGCTCGCATCCAAGCCGCCCGTATCTACGTCTGGGTCGAGGACAGCCGCGCCCGCAACAGCGAACCCCAGGCCCTCGCCGCCGCCGAGGCGGCGCTCCTCTCCGAGGCCCTCGCCGAGCTCACGCGCCTGGTCCAGGAGACCCGCTACGTCGTCGACGACGCCCTCGACAACCCGGCGCGCCTGGGCGGCCCCGACAACCTCGAAGACGTCCGCCTCCTCTACGACGCGATCTCCAAGATCGAGCTGGCCGTCGCCGCCGATGAGGAGCGGCCGCCGGCGGAGGTCATCGGCGACATCCGCGCGCAGAGCGACATCAACCGCCAGTTCCTCGCCCTCGAGAGCCTCGTCACCAAGGCGATCCGCGAGCTCAGCGACCAGGTCCGCCAGGCCGAGCGCGAAACTGAACGGCTGACGATCATCCTGACGATCGTCGCCTCCCTCCTCGCCCTCGCGGCCGCGGTCGGCGTGATCCTGACCCTGAGACCGCTGCGCCAGCTGACCACCAGCGTCCGCCGGCTCGGGCGCGGCGAGTGGGAGCAGCGGATCGAGCAGGGGGACGGGAGCGCCGGTGACGAGGTCTCGCAGCTCGCCCGCGAGTTCAACCAGATGGCCGAGGCGCTGCAAGAGCGCGAGCGCAGGCTGATCCGAGGCGAGCGGCTCGCCGCCGTCGGCAGCCTCGCGGCCCAGGTCACCCACGAGATCCGCAACCCCCTCAGCAGCGTCGCCCTCAACGCCGAGCTCCTCGAAGACGAGCTCGTCGACGCCAGCCCCGAGGCCCATCAGCTCCTCGCGCGGATCACCGGCGAGGTCGATCGCCTGGCCCTGATCACCGAGGACTACCTCGCCTTCGCCCGCCGGCAAAAGCCCGATCTCCAGCCGATGAACCTGGCCGCAGAGCTCCACAACCTCCTCGACTTCATCGACGAGGAGTTCAGCCAGGCGGGGATCGATCTCCGCCGCGAGATCCCGGGCGAGGCGTTTGTCATCGGCGACGCTGGCCAGCTGCGCCAGGCCCTCCTCAACCTGCTGAGGAACGCGAAAGAGGCCCTGGCCGAGTCTCCAGACCCGGAGCGGAGCCCTGAGATCACCCTCGGCGTGGCGACGCCGGCCGATCGGGTCATGATCACGGTCACCGACAACGGCCCCGGGATCGAAGATGAGGAGGCCGAGCGGATCTTTGAGGCCTTCTACACCCGCAAGGCCCAGGGCACCGGGCTCGGCCTGGCGATCGTCCAGCAGATCATCTCCGACCACGACGGATCGGTCCAGATCCCCCGTAGCGGCCCGGAGGGCACCGTCTTCGTCATCGATCTGCCCGCTTGCGCTCCCTCAGCGACCCCCGTATCCTCGCCCGACCTCGTCTGATGGACCGCTAGGTCACCAGGCACCCTCTCTCGGGCCATCCCTGGCCAACCTCTCTAGGCCCATCCCCCCGATCTCTCGATGGAGTCCCGCCGCATGTCCTTCTCCTGGCTCCGCGCCTCACTCGTCGTCTTCGTCTCGGCCGCGTCCGTCGCAGGCTGCTCCGCGATCTTCAACCCGGAGAACTCCGACGACGTGCTCCGCTGCGGCAACGTCGACGACTGCCTCGCCGACGAGACCTTCGCCGCCGCCCTCCAGGACAAGCGCTACGAGGCCGCCTGCGCGGCCCCGGGCAACAGCGACGAGTTCGGCTCGTCCAACGAGAACACGGTCTGCTCGACCACCGACAAGCAGATCTCCTGCGACCCCTCGCAGCTCGACCAGCTCAGCGACTTCGTCGTCCGCTACAACGAGGCCGTCGAGTCCAACGGGATCTACATCGCCTGCCAGGCCGAAAACCTCGGCAAGCGGGGCTGCAAGCCCAACGTCGGCGCCTGCGATGCCGGCCTCACGGTCAACGACTTCGGCGTCTGCGACGACCCCAACAGCCCCGTCCCCGCCTACGAGGCCTCGACCTCCAACGCCGGCCAGGACGTCCTCGACCAGTACTGTCGTCAGTTCTACTGCGACGACGAGGGTGACAACTTCACCTGCACCAACAGCGACAACAAGCTCATCTGCAAGCGCTGCGATCCGGGCAAGCCGGTCGGCGAAGGCGGCTGTGCGACGATGTGGGTGAACGGCGCCCCGTCCTCGGTCTACGTCGCCGCCGACGGCTGCGACCCGACCAAGTCCTCGCTCGAGAACTCCGAGTTCGGCCCGCTGCCTCCGGCTCCGTAGTCGGCGGCCCGGTGGGCCCGGCCCACCTCTCCGCTCGGCCCGCTCGGCCACTCCTCGGCACTCCTCGGCCACTCCTCGGCACTCCTCGGCCACTCCTCGGCACTCCTCGGCCACTCCTCGGCCGCCGGGGGCTACGGACGCAGACGGCCTGAGGCCGCGTGCCTCGGCCCAGCGCCGATGCCGATGCCGCACAGTCAGCTGACCGCGCCTTGTCGCGCCCTCGCGCACTCGTGTACCGTCCGCCGCCGATGATCCGGCTCCTCCGAAACGCGAACCTCTTCGCCCCTGAGCCCTGCGGGCGCCGGGATCTCCTGCTCGCGTACGGACGGATCGCCGCGATCGGCGAGGATCTGCCGTCCCTGCCCGAGGCCTACGGCGTCGAGGAGGACCTAGGGGGCGCGACGGTGATCCCCGGCCTCGTCGACGCCCACGTCCACCTGACGGGCGGCGGCGGCGAGGCGGGGCCTTCGACCCGGGTCCCGCCGGTCCAGCTCACCGATCTCACCCGCGCCGGCGTGACGACGGTCGTCGGCGTTCTCGGCACCGACGGGACCACCCGCACCGTCGCCGATCTGGTCGCGAGGACCTACGGCCTGCGCGAGGAGGGCCTCAGCGCCTACTGCTACACCGGCGCCTACGAGCTGCCGGTGCCGACGCTCACCGGCTCGGTCCGCCGTGACATCGTCTACGTCGATCCGATCATCGGCGTAGGCGAGCTGGCGATCTCCGATCACCGCTCGTCGCAGCCGACCTACGAGGAGCTCCTGCGGGTCGCCAGCGACTGCCACGTCGGCGGTCTGATGACCGGCAAGGCGGGGATCCTCCACCTTCACCTGGGCGACGGTCGCCGCGGCCTGGAGCTCATCCGCCGCGCCTTAGACGAGACCGAGCTGCCGCCGCGGGTCTTCCACCCGACCCACGTCAACCGCCAGCGGGCGCTCTACGCCGAGGCCTGCGAGCTCGGCCGCCGCGGCTGCACCGTCGACGTGACCGCCTTCCCGGAGGACGACCCCGGCGACGGTCTCCTCGCGGTCGACGCGATCGCCCGCTGGCTCGCCGACGAGAGCCTCCCCGACGCCCGCCTGACCTGCTCCTCCGACGGCGCCGGCTGCATGCCGGTCTTCGGCGAGGGCGGCCGCGTCGTGGCCATGGACGTGGGCCGGGCGACCACCCTCCTGGCGGCCCTCAGCGAGCTCGTCCGCGGCGGGGTCGAGCTTCGCCGCGCCCTGCCCGTGTTCACCCGCAACGTCGCCGACCACCTCCGCCTGCCGCGCAAGGGCCGGATCGAGGTTGGCGCCGACGCGGATCTTCTGATCCTGCGCGGCGGCAAAGACCGCGACGACGCCCCGGCCCAGCTCCGCGGCGTGCTCGTCGGAGGGCGCTGGTTCCTCCGCGACGGCGCGCCGACGGTGCTCGGGACCTTCGAGAGAGCCAACGACTAGAGGAACAAGGAGCGAATGAACCATGTGCCCAGCGAAGATTGACGAGGACAAGTCCCGCGGATGGATCGTCCCGGTCGGCGGCGCCGAGGACAAGCAAGGGAGCCAGACGATCCTCCGCCGCTTCGTCGAGCTCTCCGGCGGCGACGCGGCGCGGGTCGCCGTGATCCCGACCGCCTCGCGCCTAGAGGACACCGGCCCCCGCTACGTCGAGCTCTTCCGCGAGCTCGGCGCGGCCGAGTCCTTCTCCCTGGGCTACGAGCAGCGCAGCGACGCCGACCGCGAGGACTGGCTGGAGCTCCTGGAGAGCGCGACCGCGATCTTCCTGACCGGCGGGAACCAGCTCCGGATCTCGACGATCCTCGGCGGCACTCCGGTGGCCAAGGCGATCCGTCGCCTCAACGCCTGCGGGGTCACGGTCGGCGGGACCTCGGCCGGCGCGGCGATCCTCTCGGAGCACATGATCGCGTTCGGCAAGGGAGGCGCGACTCCGCGCGCCGGGATGGCCTCGCTCGCCCCCGGTTTTGGCATGACCAACCGCGTCGTCATCGACCAGCACTTCCGCCAGCGCGACCGTCTCGGCCGCCTCCTGACCGCCCTGGCCTACAACCCCTTCGCCGTCGGTATCGGCCTCGACGAGGACACCGCGGCCTTCATCAGCCCCGAGGATGTCCTCCAGGTCGAGGGCGCCGGGGCGATCACCGTCGTCGACGCGTCGTCGCTGGAGCACTCGTCGATGGGTCACGCCCGGACTGGCGCGGTCATATGTCTGACTGGCATAAAGCTGCACATCCTCGATCGGGGGGCGACCTTCAACTTGCACACCCGCGAGGCGACCCCCTCCCCGCACACCCCCTAGCTCATCGCCACCACCGCCCCAAGGCCAGGCCAAGCCTGCCCTGCAGGACCCGCCATGAAGATCCTCGAGCGTCGCATCTACCGTGGACCCAACCTCTACGCCCACTTCCCGGTGATCCGGCTCAAGGTCGACCTCGGGGTCCTGGAGGAGTGGCCGAGCGCGAAGATCCCCGGCTTTGTCGACGGGCTCCTGGAGGCGATCCCCACCCTCGAGCAGCACACCTGCTCCTACGACTCCGCCGGCGGCTTTATCCGCCGCCTCCGCGAGGACGGCGGCACCTGGCTCGGCCACGTCCTGGAGCACGTCGCCATCGAGCTCCAGGTCTTGGCTGGCGCTTCGGTCAGCTTTGGTAAGACCCGAGGGACCGGCGTCGAGGGCGAGTACTACGTCGTCTACGAGTACGACGAGGAGCAGGTCGGCGAGGCCGCAGGCGAGCTCGCGCTCGATCTCCTCCACTCGCTCCTCCCCGACAACGTCCGCCCCAAGGGCGCGGGCGGTGCTGGCTTCAACTTCGTCGAGCAGAAGGAAGAGCTGATCAGCTACGCCCAGCGCCGGCAGTTCGGGCCCTCGACCGCCGCCCTCGTCCGCGCCGCTGAGGACCGCGACATCCCCTGGCTGCGCCTCAACAACTACTCGCTGGTCCAGCTCGGGCACGGCCGCTACCAGAAGCGGATCCAGGCGACGATCACCTCGGAGACCCGCTTCATCGGCGTCGAGATCGCCTCCGACAAGGAGCTGACCAACCAGATCCTGGGCGACCTCGGCCTCCCCGTCCCCCGGCAACGGCTGGTCCGCAGCCCCACCAAGGCGGTCCAGGCCGCCGAGCGGCTCGGCTACCCGGTCGTCGTCAAGCCGCTCGACGCCAACCACGGCCGCGGCGTGTCGATCGGCCTCGAGTCGCGGGAGGCGGTCGAGGTCGCCTTCGCCAAGGCCGTCGAACACTCGCGGACGGTGATCATCGAGACCTACATCCCCGGCTTTGACCACCGGATCCTGGTGATCGGCGGCGAGCTCGTCGCGGTCGCCAAGCGGGTCCCCGGCCACATCATCGGCGACGGCGAGCACTCGGTCGCCGAGCTCATCGACCTCGTCAACGCCGACCCCCGCCGCGGGATCGGCCACGAGAAGGTGCTCACCCGGATCGACCTCGACCACCAGGCCCTGCGCCTCCTGGAGCTGAGCGGCTACACCCCCGACAGCATCGTCCCGCCCGGCGAGATCCTCTACCTCCGCTCGACCGGCAACCTCTCCACCGGCGGCACGGCGATCGACCAGACCGACGTCATCCACCCCGACAACCGGGAGATGGCGATCCGGGCCGCGAGCGCGATCGGCCTCGACGTCGCCGGCGTCGACTTCATCAGCCCCGACATCTCCCGCTCCTTCGCCGAGATCGGCGGCGCGATCTGTGAGGTCAACGCGGCGCCCGGCTTCCGCATGCACGTCGCCCCGACCGAGGGCACCCCCCGCGACGTCGCCGGGCCGGTGATGGACATGCTCTTCCCGCCAGGTTCGCCGACGCGGATCCCGATCGCCGCGATCACCGGGACCAACGGCAAGACCACGGTCTCGCGGATGGTCGCCCACATCCACAAGATGTCCGGCGCGACGGTCGGCCTCTCCTCAACCGACGGCGTCTACATCGACGGCGAGCGGACCGTCGCCGGCGACATGACCGGCCCCGGCGCCGCGCGGATGGTCCTCCGCGATCCGCGGGTCGACCTCGCGGTCCTAGAGACCGCCCGCGGCGGCCTCCTCCGCGCCGGCATGGGCTACCGCTCCTGTGACGTCGGCGCGGTGCTCAACGTCGCCGCCGATCACCTCGGCCTCGGCGGGATCGACACCGTCGAGGGGCTCGCCGAGCTCAAGCGGATCGTCGTCGAGGTCGCCCGCGACTGCGCGGTGCTCAACGCCGACGACGAGCTCTGCCTGCGGATGGCCGACTACACGGAGGCGGCGCGGATCGGCTACGTGACGATGAACCCGAAGCACGATCTCGTCCGCAAGCACATCCGCGCCGGCGGCCTGGCGGCGGTCTTGGAGGAGGGGATCAACGGCGACATGATCACCATCTACGACCACGGGACCCACATCCCGCTGCTGTGGACCCACCTCATCCCGGCGACGATGGAGGGCAAGGCCGGCCACAACGTCAACAACGCGATGTTCGCCGCGCTCATCGCCTACGCGATGGAGGTCAAGGTCGAGAACATCCGCCAGGGCCTGCGGACCTTCGACACCACCTACTTCCAGGCCCCCGGCCGCCTCAACGTCTTCGACGAGCTGCCCTTCAAGGTGATCCTCGACTACGGTCACAACCCCGCCGCCGTCCAGGCGATGACCAACCTGGTCCGCAAGCTCGACGTCAGCGGCCGGCGCTCGGTCGTCCTCTCCGCCCCCGGCGATCGCCGCGACGAGGACATCCGCGAGATCGCCAGGATCGCCGCCCCCGGCTTTAGCCGCTTCGTCGTCCGCGCCGACGACAACACCCGCGGGCGGGCGAGCGACGAGGTCCCGAACATGCTCCGCGACGAGCTCCTCGCCAACGGGGTCCCCCGCGAGGCGATCGCCGTCGTCACCGACGAGCAGCAGGCCGTCGAGCGCGCCCTCTCCGTCTCGGAGCCCGGCGATCTGCTGCTGATCTTCGGCGACAAGATCTCGCGCTGTTGGAAGCAGATCTGCCGCTTCCGCGACGACGGTGGCCACGGCCAAGGCTCAGCCCCGGCCGCGCTCTCGACCGTCGGCTCCCTGGCGAACCCCGAGGGGGACGCCGAGAGCAGCCGCAGCGAACGACGGCGCAAGCGCAGCGGCGAGACCGTGATCGAGGATCAGCGCGGGGTCCGGATCGCCCGCGAGAGCGACGACTAGGACCCGGGTGACCGTGCCCGCGCTCGACGCCCCAGCCCCCTCGGCCGACCCCGGCTGCACCCTTCGGGCCCCCCGGCGATGGGGCGCTCGGGGAGTCTCGGGAGGGCGCGGATGACCCACATCTACGCGCGCGCCCTGATCGGCCCCAACCTCTTCACCTCGGGCCCCGCCGCGGTCGCCGAGGTCGAGCCGGAGCGGGAGGTGGAAGGGCTCGACGAGGCGATCCTCCGCGAGCACCGAGCCCTCTCCAGCGCCCTCGGCTGGGCGCCGGTCGACCTCCTCCTGCGCCCCTATACCCGCACAGACGGCGGTCCGGGGCTCAGCCTCGCGGCCCCCTCCCCCGTCGATCGGATCGAGGCCGCCGCGGTCCTCCTCGAGCGCGCGATCCGTCGCGCCCTCAACATCAGCGAGAGCAGCATCACCGCCGATCTCGAGGCCATCCGCGCAGAGGAGGAGGACGAGCGCCGCTCGCCCGAGCTCCGCGCGCTGGTCGAGGCGGCCCAGGCCCGCGGCGTCCCCGACCTCGTCGACGATGACGCCCTCACCCTCGGCCAGGGGATCCGCGGCAAGACCTGGCCCAGGAAGCAGCTGCCGAGCCCCGCCGAGATCCCCTGGGACTCGCTCGGCAGGGTCCCGATCGCCCTGATCACCGGGACCAACGGCAAGACCACCTCGACCCGGCTCCTCGCCCGGATCGCCCGCCACGCCGGGTTCTGCGTCGGCAACACCTCGACCGACGGGGTCGTCGTCGACGAGGCGCTGATCGAGCCCGGCGACTGGACGGGGCCCGGGGCGACGCGGATGGTCCTCCGCCGGCGAGACGTCGACTTCGCCGCCCTCGAGATCGCCCGCGGCGGCCTCCTCCGCCGCGGCCTCGTCCTGGACCGCGTCGACGCGGCCCTGGTCACCAACATCTCCGACGATCACCTCGGCGACTACGGGATCACGGACCTCGAGGCGATGGCCCAGGTGAAGGCGATCGTCGGCTCGGTCGTCCACGCCGAGGGGCGCGTCGTCATGGGGGCCGACTCCGCGCCGCTGCGCACGGTCGACACCTCGCGCCTGCGAGCGCCGATCGTGTGGTTCGCGCTCCGCCGTGACAACCCGACCCTCCGCGCCCACATAGCCGGCGGCGGTGAGGGCTGGTTCGTCGCCGACGGCGAGCTCGTCCGCGCGGACTGCCTCGGCGAGCGGCCCCTCATCGAGGTCCCGGCGATCCCCTGCACGATCGGCGGAGCCGCCCGTCACAACCTCCTCAACGCCCTCGGGGTCGCCGCCCTCGCCCACAGCCTCGGGATCCCCGACCGGGCCATCTGCGACGGCCTCCGCTCCTTCCGCTCGACCGCCGAGGAGAACCCCGGCCGGATCAACTGCTACTCCCTGAACGGGGTGACGATCGTCCTCGACTTCGCCCACAACAACGCCGGGATCCTCGCCCTGGGAGAGGTGCTCCAGGCGCTGCGCAAGGGCGGCCGCCTGACGGTCGCCTTCGGCATGGCCGGGGATCGCAGCGAGGACGACCTGCGCGAGCTCAGCCGCTCCCTCGCCAGCCTCCAACCCGACGAGGTGCTCTTGCGGGACCAGAAGGCCCACCTGCGCGGCCGGGCCCGCGGCGAGGTCCCGGCGATCCTCCGCCGCGGCCTCGCCGACGAGGGGCTCCCCCAGGCCGCCCTGATCGACGTCGACGATGAGGTCGAGAGCATCGACCGGACCCTCGCCCAGGCCAAGCCCGGCGACCTCCTGGCGATCCTCGCCCACACCCAGCGAGACGAGGTCATCGCCCACCTGGACAAGCTCGGGGCCCAGCCGCTCTAGCGGGGCCCTGTGCCCCTCAGCGCGGCTCCCCGACCGCAGCGGCACATCTCCGGGAGTCCCGCCAAAGTCGGTAACCTAGGGACCATGACCACGGCACCGATGCTCGAAGGATGGAGCGCCGACGCCCTCGCCCATGAGCTCTTCGTCGTCCCCCGCGGCGCCCACGTCGAGCTCCCGGGCATGGAGGTGATCGAACGCCCCGGCTGGTGGCAGATCATCACCCCGAGCATCCGCGACGGCGGCCTGAACGAGGTCGCCTACGCGGCCCTGGGGGACGACGAGGCGGACGCCGTGATCGACGCGACGATCGCCGACTACCGCCGACGCGGCCTCCGCTTCCGCTGGTCGGTGATCCCCAGCTCGCGCCCCGCCGACCTGAGCGAGCGGCTGGCCCGGCGCGGCCTCGTGCGCAGCGAGACCCTCGCGGTCGCCAGGAGCTGCGTCCCCGTCGACGGCGCGCCCAGTGCCGGAGAGGCCAGGGTCGTTCCGGTCGACGCTGGGACCGTCGACCTCTACTCGTCGCTGATGGCCTCAGGCTGGGGCGTCGCGCCGGGCCCCTTCGCCGACTACCACCGCCAGGCCCTGCGCGCCTCGGATCGCCACCTCTTTTACCTCGCCGAGGTCGACGGCGAGGCGGTCGGCGGCGCCGCGGCGGTGATCTTCGAGCGCTCCGTCTTCCTCGTCGGCGCGGTCGTCCTCCCGCACGCGCGAGGTCGCGGCGCCTACCGGTCGCTAGTCTCCGCCCGCCTCGCCGACGCGGCCGCCCGCGGGATCCACCTCGCGACCTCCTACGCGATGGCGAAGACCTCCGCGCCGATCCTGACGCGCCTCGGCTTTAGCACGGTCGCCCGCTTCCCGATGTTCCTCGGCTAGCCGCCCGCAGCCGCCCGCAGCCGCCCCGCGCTCGCGTCCGGCGATCGTCGCTCCACTCGGCGTGGACACGACGCGGCTCTCCGTCCTCGACCACCGTCGCCGCAGGCCGGCGCGGGCGGGTGCTCGGCGGAGTACTCCGCCGAGACGAGCGGAGTACTCCGCCACGGGCCTCTCGCCGAGCCCGAGAACGCCGAGGGGCGGCCTCGGCCACCCATCGATCGTTCGCTGTCGCGGGAGGACCCGGCCCAGCCCAGCCCAGCCCAGCCCAGCCCAGCCCAGCCCAGCTCAGCCCGGCTTCGGGCCCTGGACCAGGCCGAGGGAGTTCCCCGTCATGTCCGAGTAGGTGTAGGAGCCGATCAGGCCCGTCACCGTGTTCTTGACCTCGTGGGTCTCGGGGTCGATCTCCAGGGCGATGCTCGAGCCGCGGTCGACGACCCAGACGTCGCCCTCCTGATCGATGCTGACGCCGACCGGATCCTGACAGCCCGGCAGCGCGATCGCGTCGTCGAGGATCGTATTGTTCTCGGTGTCGGCCTTCACGAGGCGGCACGGCGAGTTGCCCGCGGCCCAGGCGATCCCCTTGGTGTCGATCTGGATCCCGCGGTGGCGACCGGCGACGCCGATGATCTGCTCAAACGACTGGGTCTCGACGTTGAAGCGGGTGATCGCGTCGACCCCCGCGCCCTGGTGGTAGTCGGCGAGGAAGGGGTTTCCGTAGCTGTCGATCGCGACGCCGTAGGGGTTGTTCGGCGTGGTGAAGCGCTCGACCGCGAGGGTGTCGGAGTCGATGTGGAAGAGGAAAGGGCCGCTGCGCGCGGTGTACCAGAAGTCCCCCTCAACATCGACGGCGCCGCCGTAGGGGAGCCCGCCGCCGATGTCGGTGTCGACCGTGTCGAGGATCGCCCCGGTCGCGCCGTCGAGGCGGAGCACCCGGCCGACGCCGGCCGCGGGACGGTAGGCGACCCAGACCCGCGGGTTCGGGTTGTCGAACTCGCAGGTGTCCTTGTTGAAGGGGCTCGGCTCCCAGGCGACAGCCCGCGGACCCGCCCCGCCGGGGGTCTCCTGGTGCCAGATCGTGCACTCGTCCTCGTCCCACGCGCGGACATCGTCAAAGCCGGTCGAGGTGTCGATCGTCCCGTTGTTGTTGCTGTCGACGCAGCGCGAGGCGTGGCCGGCGATCTTGGTCACTCCGCCGGGGCTCTCGCGGTGGGCGACGAGCATGTCGCCGAGGTCGTTCACCGTCGTCCGCGACGGCTGGTAGGCGGTCGCCGAGTTGGTCCGGTAGCGACCGCCGATCACGGCGGTCTCGGTGTTGATCTTGGTGACCGTGCCGCCGAGCGTGTTGGAGATCCAGATGTAGGGCTCCTTCGCGTCGATCTCGGCCAGCTCGTCCTCACACTCGTCGACGGGCTCGCCGGTGCTGGTGCCGTCGCTGTCGCTGTCGCTCTCCGAGTCGCTGTCGCTCGCCGTGACGCCGGTCGTCGTCGTCGTCGTCCCGTCGCTGTCGCTCTCGCTCGCGTCGGTCGTCCCTTCGCTCTCGCCGGTCGTGCTCGTGCTCGTGCCGGCGCTCTCGCTGTCGCTCCCGCCTTCGGTGACGCTCTCGCCGGCGCTCTCGCTAGCGCTCGCGCCCGAGGCGGTCGCGTCGGTCATCGTCACAGAGGTCCCCACGGTCGCCGACCCTCCAGCGTCATCGCGACTGCTGTCATCACCGCTACAGGCCGCGAGGACCAGGGCCAGGCCGACCACGGATCCTCGAACTACAGCTCCTCGAACAAAATAAGTCTGCATAAGGTCTTCTTCCTCGTTCAACCGAGTTTGAGCCTATCAGAGGCGTTTGTTCCCCGGTAGATGCAAGGCGTATGCGCGACCTTGAGGGGACACGCGCGCAGGCGCACCTCTCGGAGAGCCTGGTCGGTATTCGATCACACGGGCCTATCTGGGTGATCCAACCGACACCCCTGCCCGTAGTACCCCCGAAGTGCTCCTCGCGACCTCATCTCCGAGCCCCTTCGGGCGCGGCTGGCCTGGATTTCCGTGCTACGGATGGCAGGGGGGACGACCTTCCTTGAGGCGAGTTGACGTGAGCGACGACGTGAGCGACGACGTGAGCGAGGGCCTGAGCGAGGTGCCGGCGCTGAGTGACGCGCAGCTTGTGCAGGCGATGGCCGGCGGCGACCGCAGCGCCCTCGCCGAGCTCTACGATCGCCACGCAGCTCGGCTCCTCGCGACCGCGAGGCGCTTCCTCGGCACGACCTCCGCCGCCGAGGACTTGGTCCACGATGTCCTCCTCGAGGCCTGGCGACGGGCCGAGTCCTTCGACCCCGACCGAGGCAACGCATTGACCTGGCTCCTCGTCCGCCTCCGCTCCCGCGCCCTCGATCGCCTTCGCCGCCGTCAACGCGGCTACAAGGCGCTCAACAGCTTGGGCCACACGCAGACGCAGGACACCGCGCCCGATCCCTTGCGACGCAGCGAGTACGCCGAGGTTCGACGGGCCCTCCGCGAGCTCCCCGAGACCCACCGCCAAGTGGTAGACCTCGGCTACTTCGCCGGGTTGTCGATGTCCGAAATCGCAGAGGAGCTCGCGATCCCCCTCGGCACCGTCAAATCGCGGACCGCAGCGGCGCTCGCCAGGCTCCGCGACGCGCTGAAGGCTGACCGAGGAGGGGCCCGATGACCCCGATCGATCCCACCGACCCGCCGGACCCGACGTTCGACGATCCGACCTGGGAGGCCCTCGCCCTCGCCCTCGACGGGGCCCGGCCCCCCGCGGCGCTGCGGGCCCGACTCTTGACCAGCGTCGATCGTCCCGCGCAACGCTTCGCGCCCTTCATCGACCGCCTCGCGGCGATGCTCGACGTCGGCGTCGACCGGGCCCAGGCCCTCCTCAAGAGCATCGCCGACCCGGCGAGCTGGACCACGCTGCTCCCCGGCGTCGAGCTCATGCACCTCCAGGGCGGGGCCGCTGTCGCTGGCGCCGATGTCGGCTTTGTCCGGGTCGCCGCGGGGCTCCGCTTCCCCTTTCATCATCACCGCGGCGACGAGCGCGTCCTCGTCCTCGCCGGTCAGCTCGGGGATGACAACGGGGTCTCCGCCGTCGCTGGCGCCGAGCTCCTCCAGGGACCGGGGACCAGCCACTCGGTCCTCTCCACCGGCGACTCTCCCCTGATCTACGCGGTCGTCGTCTACGGGGTCGAGATCCCGGGCCTGAGCATCCACGGCGAGGACTAGGGTTCTGGGGCGACAACCCCCGCTCCAGGCCGCTGACCTCCCCTCGGCCCGCGTCCCCCGGGGTCTTCGGCGTCCCCCCCTAGGCTGCGAGCGACGGACCCTCACGCGCGGGCCCCCTCACGCGCGGTCACTTTCATGCGTTCACGCGTTCACGCGTTCACGCGCGGGCCGCGGGCGAAGATCAGCGAGATCACGCGCGGGCGAAGACCAGCGAGAAATTGTTCGCCGGCATCGCCACCCGCTCCCGCAGCGCCAGCCCGTGAGCCGCCGCCTGCTCTTCCAGCGCCTCGAGATCGCGGATGCCCCAGCGGGGATCCCGTCTCCGGAGGCTCTCGTCGAAGGCGACGTTGGTCGGGGCTGTGTGCTCGCCGTCGATCCGATAGGGCCCGTAGAGATAGAGCACCCCGCCCTCGCGGAGGCGCTGCCCAGCCCCGGCGAAGAGACCCACGGTCGTCGTCCACGGAGAGATGTGGACCACGTTGATCGCGAGGATCGCATCGACATGTTCAAAGGGCCAGGTATCCGAAGAGGCGTCGAGCTCTAGGGCTGAGCGCAGGTTCGGCGCGAGGGCGTGGGCTCGCCAGGCGTCGATGCTCGCCCGCGCCTCCGCGTCGGGATCGGTCGGTTGCCAGACGATCCCAGGGAAGCGCGGGGCCATGAAGGCCGCGTGCTCACCGGTCCCCGCGCCCACCTCCAGGAGGGTCCCCTCCTCGGGGAGCACGCGCTCCAGCACCGACAGGATCGGCCCGCGATTGCGGGCCGTCGCCGGGGCGAAGCGCCGAAGATCATTCATATCGGTCCTCTCGGTCCTCTCGTTCGGCTCGTTCGGCTCGTCCATCGCCGAACGCTATCAGCTCGCCAGCCCGCGGAGAACGTCGCTTCGTGGAGATCCCTCGGGAGCCCGCCGGTCATCTCGCCGACGCGAGCCCCTGCCGCCCGAGCGCACACAATCGCCCTCGTCGCGGCCGGGACGTCGATCACCGACGGCGGCGCCGAGCCTCCGACAGCGGCGCCGGCGCTCTGAACGATCGCGGGCTCCAGCCCCCGGCGCTCTCTCCGAGGCAACATGATCCTAGGGCCATGCGAGCGAGGCGAGCGTCGAGCTCGAGGCGGCGACCGATGACCGCGGTCGACGACAGCAAGCGGCGACGACGGAGCTCTGCGCAGATCTCGCGGCTCCTCCGGCTCCGCTCGATGTCACGCGCCGATGAGGAGGTCAGCGCGACATCCTCCAAAGACGGGCGGAGGCCCCAAGATCGGTGCTATACCAGAGAACGGCCGTTTTCAGCGCCTCCTATCACTCCCCTTTATCGGTGATGAGAGCGGTCAATCGAGGGTTACCTTGATGTCCCATAACTACCTTAAGCGCCTACACCGAGCGTTGCCTGCGGCGCTCCTGCTCGCCACCTCCTCCGCCGCCTGCTCGAACTCTGCGCCCAACGACGCCGAGACCGAGTCCATGTCCTCGGCCGCCGCCACCGACGGGACGACGACCGACGATGAGGGCAGCTCGACCACCGGTGACGGCTCGGCCTCCGACTCGGAGAACACCAGCGGCGACGCGACGACCGGGCCGAACGGCAGCACGTCGACCACCGGCGATCCCACGACCGGACCCGACAGCGGCAGCGCTGGCGATGCGATCCCCGGCTACGGCGGCGACGACGAGGTCTGCGACGCCGACCAGAGCACCAGCATCGAGCTCGACCTCCCCGACAGCAACGCGATGGTCTCGCCGGTCCAGGCGAGGATGGCCGTGCTCGACGGTTGGGGTGTCTTCGGCGATCTCTTCATCCGGCCCTGGGAGTTCCTCGCCTACTACCCCTTCGACTACCCGGCGGCGGCCCCTGGCGAGCTCGCGGTGCAGGTCGAGCTCTTCGCCCCGAAGGACCAACCGGAGGGCTCCTACGAGCTCCAGATCGGCGTCACAGGCCCGTGGATGAGCGCGGCCGAGCGACCGCCGCTCGACCTGACGCTCGTCCTCGACGTCTCTGGGTCGATGAAGGGCGTCCCGGTGATGCTCCTCAAGGACGCCTGCATGGCGCTCCTGGGTGAGCTCCGCGCGGGGGATCGGGTCTCGATCGTCACCTGGACCAGCGAAGAGCCCGCCCTCATCGCCTACCACAAGGTCGCAGGTCCCCTCGACCCGACCCTCGTCGATCTCGTCGAGAACCTGGAGGCGACCGGCGGCAGCGACCTCTACGCCGGGCTCTCCGCCGGCTACCAGCTCGCCGCCGAGATCTACGATCCCGAGCGCGTCAGCAGGGTGATCCTGATGAGCGACGGCGGAGCCGCGGCGGACACCAAGGCGCTCGACCTGATCGCCGCCCACGCGACCGATGATGGCGAAGCCGAGGGCATCCACCTCGTCGGCGTCGGCGTCGGCACTTACGGCGGCTACCAGCCGGCGCTGATGGACTCTGTCGCCGCTGTGGGCGGCGGCCCCACGCTCTTCATCGGCTCCACCGACGAGGCCACAGCGACCCTCGGCGAGCGCTTCCTCGGCCTGATGCTCGTCGCCGCCCGCGACCTTACGGTCAACGTCACCCTCCCCCCGGGCTTTCGCCGCAGGCTCCCGGAGGAGTTCGTCTACGAGGACACCAAGCGCGAGAACCTCGGCCAGCCCCTGCGCCAAAACGAGTCGCTGGTCTACTTCGAGCGCCTCGCCTCCTGCGACCCGGACGAGGTCGACAGCGAGAGCCCGCTCAAGGTCAAGGTCGAGTACTTCGACACCCAGAGCTACAAGACCGAGAGCCTCCTCGTCGAGACCACCTTCGGCGAGCTCCAGGCGAAGGGGGTCACCCAGCTCCACAAGGGCGCCGCGATCGTCCGCTACAGCGAGGCGCTCCGCCTGTGGAACGAGGCCCCCGGCGCCCCCGATGCCTACATCAGCGCTGCCGAGGCCGCCCTCGGTCGCGCCAGCCTCGCGGAGGTCAAGCTGCCGCAAGACGCCAGCTTGGCTGAGATCCAAGCTGTCCTGAAGGCCCTCCTCGAGAGCCTCCAGTAGGCCCGGCCTCCTCACGCTCCTCAGGCGACCGACGAGGCCCTATGAGCTTCGGCGAGCACGGAGAACACGGGGATCGCTCCGCTCCCTCGGCCAGCGGTCGGCACCACCACCACCGCGCACTGTCCAGATTCCTAGACAAGTCGTCGACCGGCGAGCAGATCCACTCCGGCTCGCATGCGTAGTGTCTAGCACCCTCGACCTCCGCAGTCCGCAGTCCGCAGTCCGCAGTCCGATGCGGCCGTCATGATGCGGCCGTCATGGTGCGGCCGTCATCGTGCCCCCGGCGCTCGTCCGGAGTGACAGATCGTCCGCCGTTGTCTCGGGACAGATCCTGTACTCTCCTTCGGCGAGGGCTCGCGCCCGCTCGCACTGTCGCCACCGATCATTCGCCGATGCCCGACTCTCTGGATCGCTCTTCTACTCCTTCATCCTCAGGTCGGCGGCTGCTCGTGCCGGTCGCGCTCCTTGCCTGCGGAGCTGCCTACTGGCTCTGGTCCAGCAGCGGTGACGATGGCAGCCCCACAGACGACGACCAGGCGACGACCAGCGCCACAGCTCGCGCGGGCGACGGCTCCGGGCTCCAGGCGAAGAAGCTGAGCCTCGGCCGCGACGAGGTGCTCATCGCCGAGCGGGCCGCCCTCAGCGGGACGGTGCGGGACCCCGAAGGCTCGCCGATCGCCGGGGCCCAGGTCTGCGCCTCGGCGAGCTCTCGCAAGCTCCTGCGAAGCGACGTGCGCTCACCCTTCTGCACGCAGACCGAGGCGGACGGGACCTATCGCCTAGGCGGGCTCTTCCCGGTCCAGCACAGCGTCAGCGCGAGCGCGCCGGAGTACAGGCCCGGCGAGCACACCCACGGCGAGGGCCGGCGAAAGCGGCGAGCGGTGCTGCTGATGGTCGGCGCCGAGCGCAAGGACGTCGACATCGTCCTCAAGCCCGGCGGCGCCCAGATCTTTGGCACTGTCCGCGACATCAGCGGCGGGGTGCTCGAGGGGGCGCAGGTGCGAGGCGCGGGGGCGATGACCGAGTCCGACGAGGAGGGTCGCTTCTCGCTCTGGGTCGCCCCTGGGGTCACTGGGGTGAGAGCTGGCGCCGAGGGCTACACCTGGGGTCGAGACCGGGGCTTCGCGCCGGGTCACGACTTTGACATCCTCTTGACGCCGGAGTCTGTGCTCATCGGCAAGGTCGTCCTCGCCGGGACAGAGACACCGGTCGCAGGGATCAGCGTCGACCCGAGCAGCTGGGGCGCGCGATCCAATTGGGGATACGGCCCCGCCGCGATCACCGACGCCGACGGGACCTTCAGGATCGATGGGCTCGATCCGGGCTCGTACAAGCCTACGGCCTATGACGACGAGCACTACGGGGTCGCCTCGGCCGAGGTCCAGCTCGGCCTCGGCGAGACCAGCGACACGGTCATCGTCGAGGTCCACCCTGCGTTCGCGCTGAGCGGCTCGATCGTACCCGACGACGGCGAGGTCTGCGATTCCGGCAGCGTGTCTCTCACCGATCCGAAGAGTCAGCGGCGCTTCTCGGCGAGTCCCGAGGCCGACGGATCCGTCCACCTCCAGGGGGTGCTACCGGGGACGTACGACGTCAACGTCAGCTGCGACGGATACGTCCCAGAGGAGACCTACGAGCCGCTGACGGTCACGGAGGCGGCCTCGGGGCTACGCTGGTCCGTCGTCGGCGGGCAGACGATCCGCGGCCAGGTGCTGACCGCCGCTGGCGAGCCGGCGCGGGAGATGAGGGTCCGGTCGACCATGAAGACCGACGCCGCGAACCCGCGGGCCCGCCAGACCTCGACGTGGGGCCGCATGACAGAAGATGACGGCACCTTCGCGATCTACGGGCTCAAGCCCGGCACCCATGAGCTGACGATCACGGGGGATCTCCCCGGGCCGGACGAGCCTGTCGAGGTCGTCGTCCCCGAGGACAGCGATGTCGACGGGATCAAGGTCGAGCTGCCGGCGGTGGGCTCGGTCAGGGGGCGGGTGATCGACGAGCGCGGCGAGCCCGTGGGCGACGTCGAGATCAACCTCCGCAGTAAGGATCGTGGCGGACGAAGGATCTTCCTCGGCCAGGGGTCGACGTCGACCCGGACGAAGGACGACGGCACCTTTGAGCTCGAGCATGTCCGCCCGGGGTCATACAGGGCGACGGCCTCGCAGAATTGGAGCCACAGCCTGCGCGCCCCGGGGACGACCGACGACGATCCTCAAGGGGAGGAGCTCACCGTCGAGGAGGGGGAGACCGCGGAGATCGAGCTTCGCGTCGAGGCCAAGGGCGCGTCGATCCGTGGACATGTGGTCGACGCCGACGGCGGACCGGTCACCGACGCCTTCCTCTCGGCGACCCGCGAGAGCGACAGCGCGACCAAGTCGACGGGGAGCGACGTCCGCCAGAGTCGTTGGGGCGACTGGGATCGACGGCCGGTGCTCACCGATCAGGACGGCAGCTTCACCCTCGACGACCTGACCGTTGGGACCTATACGGTCCGCGCCCGGCGCAAAGGCGGCGGCGAGGGCTTCGCCGAGGGGGTCTCGACCGACAGCGAGGTGACGGTCACTCTGGAGGAGACCGGCGCGCTGGCGGGGGTCATCGTCGTCGCCGGCGGGAGCCCGCCGGAGGAGTTCCAGGTCACGCTACGCGACCGAGAGTCGGGCTACGGGCGCAGTGACACCTTCTTCCGGACAGGCGGTGGATTCTCCTTTGAGGAGGTTCCAGGCGGGAACTACGAGGTCGCTGTGACCGCGGGCGAGGGCACCGCGAACACCAAGGTGTCCCTTGAGGAGGGCGAAGAGCGCGGCGATCTCAAGCTCGAGCTCGTCGCCCAGGTCAGAGTCCGCGGTCGCCTCGTCGACCTCGACTCTGGCGAGCCCGTGGTCGGCATGAAGGTGGTCATCTCACCGCGCAACGGCGGCGGCGTGATCTTCGGCGACCAGGGCGGGGAGCGCAAAGATGTCAGCGACGCCAGCGGAGAATTCGAGGTCGCACATGCGCCCTCCGGAGAGGTCCGGGTCTCCGTCATGTCCCAGAGCTGGGGCGGTAGCGAAGACTACGCTTGGACCACGCTGGCGCGGACCTTGCCCGCCGAGCCGAAGGCCCAGGATATCGGGGCGATCGAGCTGATCAAGAAGCGCGTCGTCGACACCGAGAGGCCCGGCGACCTCGGCTACGCGCTCCGCGAGCCAGAGCCCGAAGAGGAGTGGAGCAAGCGGACGCTCACCATCGGCGTCGTCCGCCCCGGAGGGCCCGCGGCGAAGGCCGGGCTCAAGGTCGGCGACGTGATCACCTCGGTCAACGGCCACGACGTCCGCGGCGAGCAGACCTACCGCTACTCGGCGCTGGCGACGGTCAAGGTGGAGGGGACGCTCACCCTCGGCCTCGCCTCGGGGGCGAGCGTCAAGCTGGTCGCGGGGCCGCCGATCTAGCGCGGAGCACCGAGCTGCGCGTGTCGACGACTTGGTCGCTCGCGCGGGGCCGATGACCGACCCCCAGGAGACCGCGCTCTCGCTCAGGAGCGACACGTTCTCCAGCGCCCCGCCGGACCGGCTCACGCGCGCGCAGCAGGCCGGGCGCCTAGCCGCCGTGAAACGCGACTTCGCCCCGCCACGTCCCGCGGGAGCGGGGCACGCTCGCCGGCGGCGTGCGACAATCCGGCGATGGCCGGGATTGAAGGTAGAGGCGTGGAAACGAGCGACGGGCTGCCACCGCCCCTCGACGGCGCGAGCGGCCGATACATCGCCGAGCGGGAGCTAGGCAGGGGATCCTCGGGGATCACCTACCTCTGCCACCGCGTCTCCGACGGCGCGCCCTTCGTCCTCAAAGAGCTCCGCCTGTCGATGATCGAGGAGTGGAAGTCCCTCGATCTCTTCGAGCGCGAGGTGGCGACCCTCCGCACCCTGGATCACCCCGGGATCCCCGCCTACGTCGACGCGGTCCTCGATCGCGAGCAGGGTCGCTTCGCCCTGGTCCAGGAGTACATCGACGGCCGGACCCTCGACGAGGTCGCCAAGGCGAGCGAGAGCCTCTCGCAAGACCAGTTTCGGGCCTACCTCCGCGACGCCCTCGAGGTCCTCGCCTACCTCCACGCTCGCCTGCCGCCGGTCGTCCACCGCGACATCAAGCCGCGCAACCTGATGATCCGCGACGGCCGTCTCTTCCTGATCGACTTCGGCGCGGTCCGCCTCGCCTTCACAGAGTCGACGACCACCACCTCGGTCGGGACCTTCGGCTACATGGCGCCGGAGCAGATCCGCGGCCGAGCCGAGCCGGCGAGCGACCTCTTCAGCCTGGGCATGACCTTCATCTGCCTCGCGACCCGGCGCCAACCCGAGGACCTCCCGGTCGATCCGGAGAGCGGTCAGATCGACCCTCGCAGCCTCCTCTCGCTCCCTCAGGAGCTCAGCGAGCCCTTGCTGGCGATGATCGAGCCCGGCCTCCGCAATCGGCTCGGGAGCGCGACCGAGGCCCTCGCCCGCCTCGACCCGAAGGCCGTCGCGACGATCGAGCCGCCCGCCGCCCCAAGGCAACGCCCTCGCCCCGGCAAGACCCTGCGCCGCCCCGCGCGGATCCTGGGCGTCCTCCTCGCGCTCGTCTTCACGGGCGGCTACATCGCCTCGCGGATCCCCGCCGAAGGCGAGATTCGCACCCTCGGCGGCTGGTTCAGCGGCCACGGCAGCTCGCTGGCATCGATCCAGCTGACGCTCCTGGGGGACGCGTACGGCATCCACTCCCTCTGGGTGCACGCCCTCGCCTTCTCCCCCGACGGGGAGGTGCTCGCCTCGGCCGCCGACGACGAGCTCATCCTCTGGCGGGTCGACGACGGCGAGCTCCTCCAGCGGGCCGACGACGGCCAGCGTCTCCGCGACCTCGCCTTCTCCAGCGACGGCGAGTCCCTGGTCGGCGTCGACGGGAACGGTCAGGTCAGCGTCTACGACCCCGAGACCGCCCAGCTCCGGCGGACCCTGAGCACCCCCTCGATCGCCAGCGACGACCTCGGCGCGGGGCACTTCCGCGTCGCCGATCTCTGGGTCGGATCGAGCTCGGAGATCCGGGTCGTAGGCCTTCTAGAGCCGCCCTATGTGGCCCAGGGCGAGACGCCCCGAGCCGGGGCCGTGGCCGTGAACACGATGGTCGTGGTCGATCCCCTCGCCGCCTCGTTGCTCACGTCGACGCCGCTGCGAGATTGGCGAAACTTCAACACCGGCGCGCTCTCCCCCGACGGTACGCGAGTCGCCCTCGCCGGTACCCTCGCGGACGAGGCGGCCGACGCTCGCTACCCGCTCGTCGCCGTCGACGTCGCGACCGGGCGCCAGCTCCTCTCGACCTCGAGCTCCCGCGAGATCCGCGAGCTCGCGTTCGCCTCCGACAGCGAGCTCATAAGCCTCGACTACGACGGCCTCTACCGCTGGGACCTGGGCAGCGGCGAACGGCTCGGCAGCCTCGGCACCTTCGACGCCGACTACGACGCGCACCTCATCGTCTCCCCTGCCAGGGCGCGCGTCGCCCTCTCCAGCTACAACGGCATCGTCCTCGTCGATCAGGGGAGCGGCGATCGCCTCGGCGTACGCGAAGGCCATGCTCGAGCGGTCGAGAGCCTCGCCTTCTCTCCGGACGGCTCGATCCTCGCGAGCGGCGGCAGCGACCAGCGGATCAAGCTCTGGAGCGTGCCCTAGGAGCCCGCCGCCCCGCTCTCGAGCCGGCCGACGAGCTAGCCCACGACCGGGAGCAGGCGCTCCGTGTAGAGCTCGCTCAGCATGTACTGCATCGTCTGCTCGACCTGGAGGTAGAGCTCGTCCGCCAGCTCGTCGGGATGGTCCATGTCCTCCCAGGCCGCCGGCTCGATCGGGTGGCCGACCTGGACCGTCACCTTCGCCGGCAAGGGCAGGTAGGGCAGCGCCGCCATCGGCCCGAAGAGGAAGCCCCACGGCAGGGCGAAGATCAGCGGGATCGAGTGGACCCGGGCGAAGCGATCGGCGCCGATCGCCTTCGCCAAGCGCCGACCTTGGGAGAGGACCACCAGCGTCTCGTGGGCGCCGGCGTTGACCACCGGGATGATCGGCACCCCCTGCTTGAGCGCGAGGCGGGCGAAGCCCCGACGGCCGCCGAGCACCACCCGCCGCCGCTGGGTGAAGGGGCGCATGTTCTCGATGTCCCCGCCGGGGAAGACCAGGAGCTTGTGACCGGCCTCCAGCACCTCGCGGGCGGTCTCCCGCGAGGCGGGGACGATGCCGATCGAGTTGAGGATCTCGGCGATCCGCGGGATCCGAAAGAGGATGTCGTGGGCCAGGGTGTAGATCGGCCGGTCGTATCCGAGCAGGCGGTAGTAGTGGATCAGGAAGAGCCCGTCGATCGGGCTCAGGCCGCCGTTGTGATTGCCGACGAGGATCGCCGGCCCGCGGGGGATCCGTTCGAGGCCGCGGACCTCCAGGCGGTGGTAGCGGGCGAGCCCAGAAAAACCCTTGCAGGCGGCCCGGAGCGTGTCCGGATCGACCGGGGTGAACGGAAAGGGCTCCCGCTCAGGCGCACGTCGGGCCTTTGCAGGACCCTCTGCGGGCTCGAATTGTCGCTCTCTCAGGCCGATATGCGAAGGTTGTCACGCTCGCCAGTGAGCGTCGACCGTGACCCGGAGCACTCTTTGTGAGCAATCCCACGGGCGAAGGAGGCGGTCCGGCGTACCAGCCCCTCGGGCTGCTCTAGGAAGCCGCAGTGGCCGAAGTCGGGCCATTCCTCGATCTCCGCCTGCTCCGGCAGATGATCGGCGAAGAAGCCGAGGTGCGAGCGCGGGAGGATCCGCTCCTCACGGCCCCAGATGAGCAGCGTCGGCGGCAGGAGATCCCGCAGCTCCGAGGCCTGGAGCATGTCGTCGACGGTCAGCCCGTCGATCAGCCGTCGCAGCTCTGGATGGCTGAAGCGATCGCGGATCCCCATCGCGAAGGCGTGGCGGACGAGCGGCGTGCTCTTGGCGAACATCCGATCGACGAACTCGAGCGCGCCCTTGTGGGTCGAGACCCGGAAGGTGTCGAGGAAGCGCTGGAAGGCCTGCCCCTGCATCGGCGCCCCGCCGGGGGAGACCAGGAGCAGACCGCGGACCTTCTCCGGCCGGGCGAGGGCGTAGCGGATGACCCCGAGCCCGCCCATCGAATTGCCGACGAGGATCGCCGGCTCGTCGATGAGCTGATCGAGCGCCTCCAACCCGCCGGCGAGCATCGCCTCGCTCCGCAGCCCGCCGCGCGGGATGTCCGAAAGACCATGTCCCGGCATATCCGGCGCCGTCACCCGCGAGGCCAGCGGCAGCAGGCGGCGGAGGTAGCCGCCGTAGGCCGCCGCGTTCGCGCTGAGCCCGTGCATCATCACGATCGGCGGCAGCTCTCCGCGACCCACACCGTCGAGCGCGTGGATCTTGCCGACCGACGTGTTGAGCCACCGAGACGGGAGCCCCTGCGCGTTGAGGAGGCGCATGCCGAGGCGTTCCGGGAGTGTCATCGACGGCTTCATCTCCCTAAAATGGTGGAGCAAGAGGCCCGAGAACCGCAAACAAACGTCGCGCTCGAGATCACAGGCGCTGGTGCGATCCAACGATCACAGCGCCGCCCGCCGTGGTCGAAGAGCCCCAAGAGCGACCGTCGAGCGGCAGGCGGCGTCTCCTCCGACGATCCCCATTTTCGATCCGGACAAGCGTGCACAGAACTTCGCAGCGAGCCACCGCCGCGCCGCTCCGCGAGTGTTGTCGATTTGCAACACTCGCCGCCCCTCTCGCGGCTCTGAGCCCGCGCAGATGCGCGTTTCGATCACCTGGGAGGGACACGGGCCGACGGGATCGAGCCGACTCCGGGTCACGATCCGGCCTCGATCCGGCCTCGATCCGGCTTGATCCGGCCTTGATCCGACCTCGATCCGACCTCGATCCGACCTCGATCCGACCTCGATCCAGCCCCGCTCGACCGACGAAAGATCCTGTCACTTAGGTCAGCTCATCCTTCGCCGGGTTCGCCTACCGCGAGGCTTCGAGCTCTGCCTGAGAAGAGCCCCGCGCAAGCTCGACGAGCTCAGGCCCACGTATCCCCGAACCTCCACGCACAAGCCACAATCCACGCAGCGGCGGCCGTCGTCGAGGTCAGGCGGAGAGCGAGCACGCAGGACCACGGGGACCACGCGAGCGCGCAGGACCGCCACCCCGAAGGCTAGGCCGCCGTCGCCCGCAGGAGGATCCGACAGGCCTCCTCGCACAGCTCGTCCAGCGAGTGCGGCGACGTCTCCGGATCGCCTGCCCCCAAGACCAGGCTCAAGATCCCCTGGGCGCTCGTCCAGGCGATCATCGCCAGGCGATGCGGGTCGGCGGCGCGGTCGATCCGACCTCGCTCGCGATCGCGGATGAGCTTCGCCTCGAGGGCGTGGGTGACGACCTCCTGCAGCGGCAGCATCTCGCTGCGCCGGACCCCCTCGCCGACCCCCAGCATCGGCGCCCAGAGATAGAGGATCCGAAACGCGTCGGGGTCCCGGCGGTAGAGCTCGATCTTCGCCCTCACCGAGGCCGCGAGCGCCTCGAGGCCGCTCTCGGCGTCGACGATCACCCGCCCGAGGGTCTCGGTCTCGACCCGCAGGACCTCGACCGCGAGGGCGCCGATCAGCGCCTCTTTGGAGCGAAAATAGTAGTAGAGCGCAGGCTTCGAGACGTCGGCGCCGGCGGCCACCTTGTCCATCGTGAAGGCCAGCCCCTCGTCGATGATCACCTCGCGGGCGGAGTCGAGGAGCGCCTCCCGTCGGCTCGCCCGGCGCCTCGCCTTGCGGGCCAGTCGCCGCTCCTCACGGCGGGCGAGCTCCTCGGGGGAGGGCCCGGTCGGGCCGTCGCCATCGCCCTCGGCCAGGCCTAGGCCCCCTCCGCTGCCCCCTTCGGTGGCGTCGCTGGCGGGGGCGCGCAGACGCCCCTCTCGCATCATTCTGACCATGGGGCGGATTATTGACCCGACGAAGGATCACGGTCAACCAGCCGCGAAGACCCTCTGCGCCCCCTCTTTTTTGCCATCATCCAGGGCATGGGAGAGCCGACGATCATCCTCCGCCGCGGCGATATCACGACCCTCGAGGTCGACGCGATCGTCAACGCCGCCAACACCTCTCTCCTCGGCGGCGGTGGGGTCGACGGCGCGATCCACCGCGCCGCCGGACCCGAGCTGCTCGCCGAGACCCGCAAGCTCGGGGGATGTCTGACCGGACAGGCGAAGGTCAGCGGGGGCCATCGCCTGCGGGCGCGCCTGGTGATCCACACCGTGGGTCCGATCTGGGCCGGCGGGGGGCAGGGTGAAGAGGAGCTCCTCGCGTCCTGCTACCGACGCAGCCTCGCCCTCGCCCGCGAGCACGGGGCCCGGACGATCGCCTTCCCGGCGATCTCCTGCGGGGTCTACGGCTACCCGGTCGAGGCCGCCTGCGCGGTCGCCCTGCGGACGATCTGCTCGTTCCTCGCCGCGGAGCCGACGGCCTTCGAGCGGATCGAGCTGGTCTGCTTCGGAGACGACGTCTACCGGGCCTACGCGGAGCTCCTCGACGGGGGCCGAGGGCGAGGCCCCGCCGCGGAGAGCGAGCGCCGCAGCGCAGACCTGCGCGAGAGGATCATCGGCGGGCTCCTCGGCCTCGTCGTCGGCGACGCCCTCGGGGTGCCGGTCGAGTTTCACCGCCGCGAGACCCTCGACCGCCAACCCTTGACGGACATGATCGGCCACGGCACCCACGGTCAGCCGCCGGGGACCTGGTCCGACGACTCCTCCCTCGCCCTGGCGACCGCCGCCAGCCTCGTCGAGCGCGGCTACGATCCAGCCGACATGATGGCTCGCTTCGCCGGCTGGCTCGACCGCGCCGAGATGAGCCCGCACGGCGAGGTCTTCGACGTCGGCATCGCCACCTCCCACGCGATCCGCCGCTTCACGGACGGTGGCGCCCCCGAGTGGGGAGGCCGCGACGAGATGGACAACGGCAACGGCTCGCTGATGCGGATCATGCCGCTGAGCTGCTACTGCCACCGACTGGACGCGGAGACGATCGTCCGCCGCTCCTTTGAGGTCAGCGGCCTCACCCACGCCCACCTCCGCTCGAAGCTCTGCTGCGCCTACGCTTCGCTCCTAGTCGCCGGCATCCTCGACGGCGACGGGCTCGAGGGATCGATGGCCCGGGCCGCCGACGCCCTCGGCCCTCACCTGCCAGACGACGAGGCCGCGCGGCTCGGGAGGATCCTGGGCGGCTCGGTGCTCCGCACCGGCCGAGGGGAGATCCGCGGCAGCGGCTACGTGCTCCACTGCCTCGAGGCCAGCCTCTGGGCGATCGCCAACCATCAAGGCTACGAGGCCGCAGTCCTCGCCGCGATCAACCTCGGCGAGGACACCGACACCACCGGGGCGGTCACCGGAGCCCTGGCGGGCGCGCTCTACGGCCGCGCGGCGATCCGCCCGGCGTGGATCGAAGGGCTGGCCCGCAGCGCCTTCGTCGTCGATCTCTGCGAGCGCCTCGCCGATAGGATCCTCCTCGAGAGCCGGACCCGCCACGACGACCCACCGGATCCCTCGTAGGCCCGCAGCCCCTCGACCCCCCCGACCTCGCGCCGCGCTCGTCGGTTCTCTTGGCTTCGAGCCGAGCCGAGCCGACCGAGCCGACCGAGGGCTAGAGCGACGACCTCTTGCCGCGGCCTCCGAAGACAAGCGCAGGCTCGCCCACCTTCGGCGCCTGGATCCCAGCGCGGTCGGGGGATCATCCGTCCGCGGTGCGCTCGCCCGCAGAGGCCATCGCCCGCAGCGCGAGCTCGGTCGCCCGATCGCTGGGAAAGTAGAGCTCGAGCCGCAGATCCGCGAGGGTGAGGTCTTCGGGGGTGCCGAACTGGGCGATCGTCGCGAAGAGCGAGAGGCGGACCTCTCCGAGGCGAAAGATCGTCGGCACCACGGGGCCCGCGTCGCAGGGCTCATACCCCGGCACTCGGCCGAGCGCATCGGCGGCCCGATCGAGCTCGGCGACACCGCCGAGGGCGACGCTCTCCGTCCGCAAGCGGAGGGCCGCGTGGTGGGCGACCTCGGGCCAGTTTTCGATGATCGCCGGCGCTGCCTCTGAGAGCATCAGCTCGATCAAGCTGTCCCCCTCGCCGACGGAGAGCGGGGCGAAGAGGGCGCGGGCGGGCTCGTTCATCCGCACCACAGACCAGAGGCGGTCGACCGCGACCGCGGGATAGGGGGCGTGCCCTACGAGCGTGTGCTCCAAGGCCCTGCGGACCGGGGCCATCGCCTCCGCGCTCCACTCCCGCGCGGGATACCGGGTCGCGAAGCCGGCAAGTGTCAACATTTGGTTGCGCGCCGCCAGAGGCAGTTGGAGGGCGTCCCCCAGGCGTAGGATCATCTCGGGGCTGGGTGACGAGCGACCCGTCTCGAGGAAGGAGATATGACGCGTCGAGACGTCGGCCTCGACCGCGAGCGCGAGCTGGCTGAACCGTCGTGTCTTCCGCCAGCTCTTGAGGGCCTGGGCGAACTCGTTCATCCCCACGACCCTACCAGCCGCGGCCGTCGGCCTCGAAGAACACCGTATTGTCGGACAAACGTCCAGGCTTGGGCCGATCCGAGAGGGCCGACGCAGGGCGCTGGGGCGGAGTCATGGACCGTGCCCCTCCAGTCGCCTGCGCAGACGCGACCTCCAGACAGCACGGAGCGCGGCGACCCTTACCTCTGAGGTAGTTGTCGCCCCATCTCGCCTCCGCTAGACCGATCACGATTGACAGGAGGAGCTGCGATGTCCCGCGAGTTTCACAGGTTTTGGCTGAAGATAACGGCCTTCGTCGTCGGCTCGTTTGGGCCCGTATTCGCGCTGGGGACGATGGTCGCCACCTCGGAGCCGGCGCGCTGGACCCTCGACCTCCTGAGCTGGCCCCTGGACGGCGTCCAGAGCTATGCCTCGCCGGACACGCGCTTTCTCTCGGCCCTCACGGGGGGCTTTCTCTTCGGCTGGGGCGTGATGATCTGGTGCTTCTCTGGGCGAGCCTACGACGCCGACCCGGAGGCGGTACGACGGGCCGTCTTGACCGGCCTCCTCGCATGGTTTGTCCTCGACAGCGCAGGCTCGATCGCCTCGGGGACCCCCTCGAACGCGCTCTTCAACGTGCTCGTTCTCCTCGCCGCGGTCGGCCCCCTGTGGCGACCCGCGCGAGACTAGCAACTCCCGACGGGGTGCTCGTTGGTCACGGGCCTGAGGCCATCGCTGAGCTCAGCTCTGCTCTGCTCTGCTCTGCTCAGCCCAGCCCAGCTCTGCTCTGCTCTGGGCTCATACCCCAAAGCGCCCGCGGTATCGGTGTCTCTCGTCCTGCGGAGGCCAGAGCCGGAGCACGCGGGGCAGGCCGTCGCGATGATCGAGGCCGACCTTGAAATGCGCGTCCCCTCCCTCGCACTCGAGATAGAAGAGCCCGCCGCGGACGCCGGTGATGTCGGTGCCGCGGATCTCACAGCGTCCGAGGCCGACCGCGAAGTCGCTGATGAAGTCGTCGCCCGCGGGCCAGCGATCGAGCTCGACATCGCCGAGAGGCATGGCCGCGACCACCTCCTCGGCAGCGGCCCGCACTGGCTCCGGCGCCTCAATCCCGCGACCGCCGAAGCGGACGCGGTCGACGAGGCCGTAGTCGATCCAGATCTCAAGCTCGAGCGCCCCATTCTCGCAGGGGTAGCGGAAGCGCCCGTGGGAGGCGGTCGCGTGGGCGTCGATAGCCTCGGGCGCACCGCAGGCGCCGAGACGCGGTCGCAACCACTCGATGTTCTCACGCCACCACGCGTGATCTTTGGGGGGGATGCCGGCCCGAGCCGCCGCGAGCTCGTCCCACCTGTGATAGAGGTCCCGGATCAACGCAGCCCGGATCGGCGCGACCTCGCGGCGCATCGCCTCGCGCTCGGCCCTGTACTCCGCGCTCTCGAAGTCCGGGTCCTCAGCGGCAGGAGCGGGCGCAGTGCAGGCTGAGAGCGCCGCGGCGAAGATGACCGTGGAGCTGACTCGGCACGCGCGCATGCTCCCACGGTCGCACAGCGGTCAAGCGTCGACAAGGAGCGCAGGTCGACGGCTCTACGGCAGGTGTGGGCGAATTCAGGCGCGAGCGCTAGAATCCACAGACGATGACCCGATTCTATGACGTGGAGGTCACCTCCGTGGAATCGCAGCCGCGACCATTGGCGACCTCGTACCTGGCAAGGCCGCCACATGAGCCGATCCCGGCGGGGCTGGCGTCGCTGGTCAAGCGCTACAAGACCAAGGGCGAGAAGGTCGGACGGGGGGAGCAGGTCGCGTGGCTGCGCGCGAGGGTAGCCGAACTGGAGCTCGCCGAGTTGCTCCGCGAGGTCGGCGAGCTCAGCTTCGCCCCCCAGGCGCGGCGGCTGAAGGGGAAGAAGCGGCAGGTCAAGGCGACCCTCGCGGCCTTCGCCGAGCCGGCGGCGGACCTCCATGCTCACTACGTCGATCTCGACGAAGCGCTGCGCCCCGCGTTCTTCGTCGCCCACAGCCTATGCGCGCTCCTCCGGCCCGACCTGCGACCGCTCGCCGAGCCCGAGGTGACCCTCCGTGTTCGCAGCCGGACCCTCCCGGAGGGCGCCATACCGGCGTCGAACTTCGAGTTCCTCCGCGGCTGGATCGTCCGCCACCTGCGCGACCACGACGCAGGACCCAACCCCTGGCGCTCCGCGTTCACGCTCGAGGAGCTGCAGGGGCACTGGCCGACGAACGTGGCCCAGATCTACGCCAGCGCCCTCGAGGAGCGGACGAAGACCCAGGCGCTGGCGCGCTTCATCGCCCCGGCGCCGTGGATCAGCCACTGCAAGGTCGGGGACGTGTTCCAAAGCGCGGCCTAGGTGGCCGTGGTGAAAGTCCCGTGGGCTCTCGCGCAGCAATCGTTGGTCCTCTTCGCTTCGACGAAGCGCCGCTGTACCGGGCCGTACCGCAAGTTTTCGCCGAACCGAGAGGGCCGACGAGGGCAAGCGAGAGCGCCCGCGGGACTTTTGCCACGGCCTCCTAGCCCTGAAATAAGCGCTGCTGTGAGGCGTCCTAGACAACCCGCGTAGAATCGTCAGTGACACGGGTTTTGCGCTTCGCGCTGTATTCGTGTGGGTGAGCGCTCACCTCGTGCTTGGCGAGGGGCGGAGCTTGGGGGCTGTAGGCGGGCGGGCGAGGGGCGACGAGGCGGGTCCCTCGCGGACGCGGGTCCTCCCATGCCACGTGCTCGCCACGGGTGAGGCTGGTCTTCTTGAAGAGACAGGGTACGCGTGTCTCCGCGCGAGGCACGGGTCCTCCCGCTGCGTCCCATCCGTCGCCCCTCGCTCGCCCGAGCAAGTCTTCCTGGGCTCCGCTACCGGGCGTAGAATCGTCAGTGACACGGGTTCCGCGCTTCGCTCTGTATCCGTGTGGGTGAGCGCTCACCTCGTGCTTGGCGAGGGGCGGAGATTGGTGGCTGTAGGCGGGCGTAGAGGGGCGACGAGGCGGATCCCTCGCGGACGCGGGTCCTCCCATGCCACGTGATCGCCACGGGATAGGCTGGTCTGCTTGAAGAGACAGGGTACGCGTGTCTCCGCGCGAGGCACGGGTCCTCCCGCTGCGTCCCATCCGTCGCCCCTCGCTCGCCCGAGCAAGTCGTCCTGGGCTCCGCTACCGGGCGTAGAGGACTCGCGAGCGCAGACCTTCTCTCGACACATGCTCGTCGAGTCTCTCGACGATGATGAGCAACAACGCGCATCGCCGGTCGAAATTCGGTCGGTACCGAAGCCAGAGCGATCGAGAGCCTCCGAAACGCCTGTGAGAACACCGAGGACGAAGCTGCCGCCGAGGAAGAGGTTGTAGACGTGGCTCATGACGTGCGTCGATTCCTAGTAGCCGCGCTTGTTCTCGAAGACCTTCACGCGGCCGTTGATCGAGCGCCGGAGCTTGAGGCGATCGATCGAGCCGCGAGCGTGAGCCCAGCGAAGGGGGTCACAGGAGCCGGGTCGACGACCAGCTCTACCGGCGGAGGCTCGAAGCTCTTGCACTTCGGTCGAGCGCTTACCTGTGGGCTCCGTTCTCGCCGACGGTCGGCCTTGAGATGACTCGCGCGAGTTGCCCCGCTCGGTGTTCTCACTGGGGCCTCGGAGGCTCGCGCTCGCTTGGACTTCGACACAGACCGAAGTTCGGCCGACGATGCGCGTTGTTTCTCATCATCGTCGAGAGTTGCGACAAGCACGTATCGAGCGAAGACCTACGGGAGCAAGCGATCCACGTACCCGCAAGCGGAGCGCCGACAGACTCGCTCGGGCGAGCGAGGGGCGACGGGTGGGACGCAGCGGGAGGACCCGTGCCTCGCGCGGAGACACGCGTACCCTGTCTCTTCAAGCAGATCAGCTCTACCCGTGGCGAGCACGTGGCATGGGAGGACCCGCGTCCGCGAGGGACCCGCCTCGTCGCCCCTCGCCCGCCCGCCTTCAGCCTCCGAGCTCCGCCCGTCGTCAAGCAGGAGGTGAGCCTTCACCCGCGCCCGAGAACTCGGGCGGCAAAAGTCCGCGTGAGCGCACTTCTACACGGAACTGGGGGGCGGTTTCACACCAGCGCTTACTTTAGGCCTAGGTGGCCGCCGCGTCCCGGTCCCCTGACGCTCGTCGGACGCTTCGGACCTGTCGCCCTCGTGACTCACTTGGGCAATTGGTCGCGAATTCGACTCACATGAAAAAGGCTCCCTATGCATGGAGGGCGCCCTCAGGCGGACGCAGGGGCCCGTAGCCGTGCTATGGCTCTGGGATGACGCCGCCTCGCCGTACCTCGCCGCACCTCCTCTGCCTCGCCCTCTCCGTCGTCGCGGCGGCCGCGTGCGGCGACGACAGCAGCTCCACCGGCGCGACGACCTCGGCTGGCTCGACCTCCTCCGGCGAGACCGCGACGACCGGCGGACCGGGCACGACCAGCCCCACCTCGGCCGGCCCGACCAGCGACGCGAGCAGCGACGCGACGACCGACACCTCCAGCAGCACCTCCGGCACCTCCTCCGGCGAGACCACGGGCGTGAGCGCCTCGACCGGCGAGACCACCTCCGGCACCTCCGGCAGCACCGGAGACCCGCCCTGCCCCGCGGACACGGTGATCTGCGAGGACAACAGCGCGAAGGTCTGCGACGGCCTCGGCGGCTATTCGAGCGAAGAAATCTGTCCCGACGCCTGCGTCGACGGCCTCGGCTGCACCCTCTGCGTCCCGGGCGAGGGCACGTGCGAGGGGGAGCAGGTTCTCCTGTGCAACGACGACGGCGATGGCTATGAGCCGGCGGAGACCTGCGACCCCCTCCTCGGCCTGGCCTGCGACCCGGAGCTCGGCGCCTGCACGGGCGCCTGCGCCGATCTCGGCCTTAGCTACATCGGCTGCGAGTACTACCCGACGGTCGTCCAACAGTTCGACGGCTACAACAACGCCCCGGCCTACGAATACGCGGTCGCGGTCGCCAACACCTCCGACCAGGTCGCCAAGGTCACGGTCACCCGCGGCGGCAACATGGTCGCGCAGGTCGACGTCCAGCCGACCAGCGTCCAGCTGGTCAAGCTCCCCTGGGTGAGCGAGCTCAGCTCTGGCTACGGCGGGAGCACCGTGGTCGCCGACGGCGCCTACCGTCTCCGCTCGACCAACCCGGTGACGGTCTATCAATACAACCCGCTGACCGTCACCTTTACCAACGACGCCTCGCTCCTCCTGCCGACCAACACCTGGACCGGCAACTACCTGGTCGCCGCCTGGCCGACCTGGTCCTTCGGCGGCAACGCGGTCCCGGGGCTCTATGCGGTCACCGCCCGCGAGGATGACACCGAGGTCACGCTCCACCCCTCGGCGACCGGAAAGATCATCAAGGCAGGCGGCGGCGTCTCGGCCACCGGCGACGGCGTGGTCATGCTCGGCGAGGGCGACGTTCTCCAGGTGCTCAGCGACTACAACGGCGACGTCACCGGGACGATCGTCGAGGCGACCAAGCCGATCCAGGTGATCGGCGGCCACAAGTGCACCAACGTCCCGCTCAACGTCACCGCCTGCGACCACCTCGAGGAGTCGATGTTCCCGATCGAGACCCTCGCCAAGGAATACGTCGTCGTCCCGCCGGTCCAGGTCCCCAACGACGCCCAGGAGAAGGGTCAGATCGTCCGGATCATCGCCAGCGAGGACGACACCAACCTGGTGTTTACGCCGGACCAGCCGGTCGCCAAGACCCTCGCCAAGGCCGGCGACTTCGTCGAGATCCCGTCGACGATCGCCCGCTTCGTCGTCTCGGCCGACAAGAAGATCCTGGTGTCGCAGTACATGGTCGGGCAAGACGGCGGCTACGGCACCTCCGACCCGGCGATGCTCCTCGCCGTCAACCCGCTGCAGTGGCGCCAAAACTACCTCTTTCACGCCCCGACCAACTGGCAGGCAAACTACGTCGATATCCTCGCGCCGAAGGGCGCGGCCGTCACCGTCGACGCGATGAACGTCGACGACTGGCAGCCCGTCGGCGCCTCGGACTATCAGATCTCGCACGTCAAGCTCGCCAACGCCAACGCCGGCAACCACAGCGTCGACGCCGATGTCGGCGTCGGGATCAGCGTCTACGGCGTCCTGAGCTACGGCAGCTACTGGTACCCCGGCGGGCTGGACCTGGACGTGATCCCGCAGTAGTCCGGCGCAATGTCGACGGCTTTCACGTCGCGCAACACCTCGGCAGGGCCCTGAACAAGGCGCGGGCTGAGGAGACCGCGGAGCTCCGATCCGCGGGTTGGTGTGGAGCCAGAAGACCTGCCCCATTCACGGGGTAAGGGCCTGACAGCCTCGGGGGCTCTGCGAACGTCGTCGCCACAATCCTCGTAGATCACAAAATCGCGCGCGGAGCAAGCGGTCAGTCAAGAGGTGCAAGCCGGGAGCCGGGAATTTCGGCGAGCCGCCTGGAGGCTGAAGCACCCGAACCCGGCGCCTCGCCGAAATTCCCGACATGAACCGCTTAACCGCGAGAGGTCATCGCCCGGCTCGCTACTCACACCACTGATACGTACGGACACGGCCCTCGTACGACATCTCGAACATCGACCCCACAGCTAGCACCTTGTTGTCTGCGCTCATTGTCACGGAGTCGCCAAAAAAACCCTCCGCCTCGACACCGTGCATGTCACCTCCGCGCGGCTGCCAGGCGGCGCCGTCAAAATGCAAGGCCCTCGCGACCCCGACCTCCTCATTCGCGTCACGAATACCGAGGACGATGACATCCCCTCCGGCGTTAATCGACGAACTCGACGCGGCGTCAAGATCGGCGCCGATTTGGGCCCACTCATCGCCTACGAGGCGAAACACCCGAGTGTAGACTTCGGCGTGAACGACCCAGGTGCCACCATCAGCGCTGATGGAGACCGTCTTGCCAAAACGGTGATTGGTATCATCGCCGTCGAGGAACTGGCCTCGCTGAAGCCACGCGCCCTGCTGAAGCTGGTATGAACGACCCTGTCCGGTGGAGATCGGCACCACATACGGAGCGCCTGTCGCGAGCATCGTGCCATCTCCACTGATGCCCACAGAGGTGCCCAACCCGAAGTGGAATTCGTCGATGATAGTCTCGCCGATCTGGGACCACATCCCCCCCTCGACGTCATAGACCATCACCCGGGAGATCAAGTCTCCATCGTAGGAAGGTGCACCGATCGCTGCCGTATGTCCGTCGTGGGATAGCGCGACACCGTGACCTAGCCAATTTCCGATCGCCCCGTGAAGATCATCCGTAACCTTCGTCCACTCCCCGCCCTCAAACCGATAGAGGCGAGCGACCCCGGAGTCATCACCATTGCCACCATCGATGGGGTTGCCGATGATCAGGCTGCCCGCATCTCCGCTGATCGCGACCTGTGAGCGGTGCCAGCTGTCGCCTGGGAGCCCTGGGATACTGCCTCCGAGCTTCTCCCAGGCGTCCCCCTCACGATGAAATACCTGCACCTTGCCGTTCGTGTATTGGGTGTCGATATTATAGGTCTGCATAGCAATGGCGAGGGTCGCCCCGTCCGCGCTCATCGCGATGTCTGCACCAAAATTTCTATCATCGCCCTCACCTTTGATCGTATCGCCGAACTGCACCCAGGTGCCGTCACAGGTGCAGTCCAGCGTACAGCCGTCATTATCGACCTCGTTGCCATCATCGCATGCCTCGCCTTCGTCGAGGATCCCATCTCCACAGGCCCCGCCCCCGCTCGCCGTAGATGTGGTCTCCCCCTGGGTTGTCGCGGTGGACGTCGACGCCTCGGTGGAACTACCGGCGGTCGTCGGCGGGGTAGAGCTTGAAGGAGTGTCGGACGTAGAACCTTCGGTCGCGAGGCCTGTGCTCGACATCGCCCCGGTCGTCGACGCCCCGCTGCTGACGCTACTCTCGCTGGCCGGCGAGGTCTCACTACCAGAGCCCTCGTTGGTCACTGTGCACGAGATGGACAGGCCGGATAGCAAGACAAGCCGCTTCAGATGACGCATCACCTCAAGACGAGGACGCTGTCATGAAAGTCACCCATCGGATGGAATAAAGCTCACAGGGTGCGACTCGACGAGTCGGGGGCTGAAGGCCATCTGAGGGGGTGCCTGCGACTCTTCTGGAGGCTTCATGAGAGGGCTAACCAAATCGAACCCAATTTTGGAGATCACTCCCGCTCGCCGGAATGAGCGGTCAAGGGATGGGTGCGGCCCTTTTTGGACGGCGGCCGAGACCGCGATTTGCGTAGGCCAGCCGCACGAGTGATCACGGAAGACGAGCCCTGCGAGGCGTTATGGCCGGTACGGAGCAAATTTGAGGAGCTGGTCAACAACCTCCAGGCCGCGCGGTACAGCGACATGACACACGATGAGCTGGAAGAGGAGCTGACTCGAGAGCGGCGAGAGCTGATGCGGCGGATGTTTCAGGAGCATCTCCGCTGGCGCTGACCTGGGCCCGTGTCGGAGCCTGTGGTGGGCGCTGACGGGCGGCGGCGCGGATGAAGAGCGGCCGTCGACGGTCGTGGCGGCGTGCAGGTGCATGACCCCGGCCCCCATCGATCTATGATGCGCGGCATGTACACGCTCGACGACCTGCTGACCATAAGCCCCAGCGCGGCCGCCTTCGAGGCCGCCTGCGCTTGGCTTGACGCCCATCCCGAGCACGAGTCTGCCCCCCTCCTGCAGGAGCGCATCGCTGATTGGGCCCCCGAGCATCGCGTGTTGCATGATGCGCAGGGCTGGAACCTGGCCATTGAGCCACGGCCTTGGTCTGCGCTGATCGACGGCCTGATCTTCTTTGATTGGGGGCCGTGGCCGGAGGCCTTTGAGCGGCTGGCCGCGGCGACCCACCTGACCGGGTTGCGCCGCCTCGAAGCCCATCAGGGCGAGCTGACCGACGCCGGGGCCGCTGCCTTGGGCGCATCCAGGCTCCTGCCCCAAATCGAACACCTCGTCCTGACCCGCGTGGGCTTGAGCCCCGCCGGGGCCGCTGCGCTGGCTCGGGGGCTGGGCGCCGTCCGTGCCCTTGACGTGAGCGTCAATCCGATCGCCGACGCCGGTTTGGCGAGCCTGATCTCGGCCACGGCCTCAACGCTGGAGGTCTTGGACGCGAGCCAGACCGACACGAAGTCCCTCATTGGCCTGAGCGAGATCGCTTTGCCGCGGTTGCGCACCCTGAACCTGGCGATGAACCCGCTGAGCGCGGCAGCGGCCGAGTCCCTGGGCTCGGCCGCGTGGATGCCCGGCCTGCAACACCTCGACCTGACGCTCTGCCTGCACACCGATGCGCATATCGCCGGGCTGGTCGAGGGCGGCATCGGTCAGCATGACGTGGCGTTGCAACTCGCCCATATGCCTTTTGGCGGACCCGCCACAGTGGGCGCCTGTCTGCGCAGCCCGCACGCCGATCTGCGCAGTCTTGGTGTAGAGACCCTGCCGCAGCTGACGAAGGGCGAGCTCAGAGCGCTGGCCGACCTGATGGACGTTGACGGGTCCAGTCGCCTGAGCAAGGCCGCGTGGATCGCCCTTATCACCACCGCGGCGTCGCAAAGCCCCGAGGGGTTGCCCTGATGAGGCGTGAGCGAAGAGTCGGGCTGTCGCGGGGGATGTAGACGCCTGAGCACCTCCCACCGCGGTGTTGCACGCCGGGCCTTCACCGCGGGCCCGTATCGGGCTGGTCACGGGGCGGCGCGCCGAAGCGCTCGGTGAACCCGCGGAGCAGCCGCTCATAGTGCTCGCGCGGGACCGACGAGGTCGCCCAGCGGACAAGCCAAGCTTCGGCCACCCGCGCCCCGTCGCCGGTCTCGATCATCGCGGTCGGCCCTGGCCCCGCGAGCAGCTCGCCAAACGAGCGTCGCAGCGAGCCCTCCGCGGCTCCGTAGCGGAGCATCGCGCTCTTGCCCCGGGGAAGGTCGACCAGCCCCTGCTCTCGCCGAAGCTGAAAGACGCCCGGCTCGTCGGGCATCTCCGCGAGCGCCTCAGCAGCGTAGGGGAACCAGCGACCAAAGGTCAGGGGCGGGAGCATCGACCGCAGCCTAGCAAGGTCGCGAAGCGCCGTCCTCCCGGGCGTCGTTCCTCGCAGACCGTGTGGCGACGTCCCACGCGCTCCTAGGCTCAGCCGAGCCTAGAATATGCACGCGGGACGCCATCTTCGGCTACCTCGGCGGGCGCGTGGCGTGGGCAGCCGTGGGCTCGGTCCTGGCCGCGTGAAGGGGGCGGCTTGGCGACGACAAGGGTGACCTCCTCTGCGCGAATGACCAGAACGGCCCCGACGTCGTACCATAGGGCCGTGCGCAGCACGTCAACCAAGAGCGCCGCGGGGTCTCCCCTCCGCGAGAGCGCGCGGGACCTTCGTCGCGGGCTGCTCGGCACCGGCGAGGAGAACCTCGACACGCGTGCGCCCTCATCGACACGGACGTCGCCGACGTCGCTCCGACGTTCGCCCCGAGGCTCGCGAAGACGCTCGCTCAGGCTGGCGACGGGGCTCCTCCTGGCGCTCGATCTCAGCGGCTGCATCCGCCGGGTCGAGCTCCCGCCCGAGCTCCACGACGCGGCGAGCTGCCCCTCGTTCGCGTCCCCGGAGGTGAGCGGGACGATCACCGACGGCCGCCTCGACGAGCTCTCGGGCGTCGTCCTCAGCCGCCGCCAACCGGGCGTTCTCTGGGTCCACAACGACTCCGGCGCAGGCCCGACCCTCTACGCCTTGGGCAGCGCAGGCGACCTCCTCGCGGAGGTCGAGGTGAGCGGCGCCGCGGCGATCGACTGGGAGGACATCGCCCTCGGGCCGGGGCCGGCGGAGGGGGTCGACTATCTCTACGTCGGCGACATCGGCGACAACCGCCGCGGACGCTCGTCGGTGACGATCTATCGCCTCGCCGAGCCGGACGTCCGCAGCGGCAGCGGCAAGCTCACGCTCAGCGCTGAGCCCCTCGTGCTCCACTACGAGAAGCGACCCGCGAACGCGGAGGCGCTCCTCGTCGATCCCAGAGACGGGGCGATCTACGTGATCACCAAAGACGCTGGCGCTGCCGCGCTCTACGCTGAGGAGGACGGGGTGCTCCGCTACGTCCAGCCGATCGACGCCGGCGCCGAGGCGCTGGTCACCGCCGCCGACATCAGCCCGGACGGCGAGAGGATCGCGCTGCGGACCTACAACCGCGGCTACCTCTGGCGGCGGGACGCGGAGGAGAGCCTCGCCAGCGCCCTCGCCCGGCCGCCCTGCCCGATCGACGTCGCCGCCGAGCCCCAAGGGGAGGCGATCGCCTTTGATCCCGGCGCGACCCGCCTCATCACCGTCAGCGAGTCACGGGAGCACGGTGGCGGCGGCGTGCCGATCCACAGCCTCCCCTTTGTCCTCCCTGGCCCTTGAGCCAGCGCGACGTGCTGGTGCTCGGCGTCCGCCAGTCGGATATCATCGTCCTACGCGAGCGCCGCGGCGAGAACAGCCCTTCGCGCGGCGCTGGACCTACCCGCCCCTAGCAGCCCGTCCAGCTCGGGAGCTGGAGCTGGAGCTGGAGCTGGACTAGAAGTAGACGACCTTGACGCGCTGGCTGACCGCAGCGTCGCCGACCGTGAACTTCGCGTCCTTGTACTTCGGCGGCCCCATCCGCGCCTTCGCGTTGTTCGAGGTCCCGAGGCCCTCCTTGGGGATGCCTAGGAAGTTGGTGTCGAGCTCGTTGTTGCCGTTCTCGTCGTGGAGCACGGAGAAGGCGTACTCCCCCGCCGGGAGCCCGGCGAACTCGACGCTCGCGGTCGAACCAGAGATCTTGGTGATGGCGGTCTTGTAGGCGTTGCCCGGCTTGGACGGAAAGCCGTCGCCGCCGCGGAAGAGGGCGACGAGCACCTGGCCGTCGGCGCTGCGGAAGCTCGTCATCGTGATCGAGAGCGTCACGCCGTCGCCGGCCGCAGCGTCGACGGCGACCGCGTCGGCGTCCGATGCGACCTCCGCTGCGACCTCCGCTGCAGGGGCCGACTCCGTCGGGGGAGACTCCGCCGCGGCGTCAGAGCTGCACGCCAAGAGCGCGAAGAGCGCGAAGAGAACAAAATTGTGCGAGGACATGCCAGGACCGCCGTTCAGGGTTTGTCCAGTTCTACCACAGCGCTCGAAAACCGCATCTACGAACTCTCGGGCGCTCGACCGTGCCAGGCACCACGGGGCCGGAAGCGAGCGACGAACGCGGAGAACGGAGGAAGCGACTTGCAGATGTTGGCCATCTGCGCAATATAAGGTTTGAAGAAGGTTGCTCCTCTCCATGTGAGGGACGCGACCTTCCTCCATAGAGGGATGAAACCATCGTCATGTCCAGACTAAGAGACACGTCCCCCACGGGCAACGACGAAAACGTGGGGCGCTACCGGATCCAGGCGGTGGCGCAGATGACCGGGGTCTCCGCCGCGACCCTCCGCGCATGGGAGCGCCGCTACGGAATTCCAGTCCCCAAGCGCTCGTCATCGTCCTACAGGCTCTACAGCGACCGTGACATCGAGCTCGTCCGCCGCGTCCGTCAGCTCTGCGACGACGGCATGGCCCCCTCCCAAGCTGCGCGCGAGGTCATCGCCCAACGCGATCCAACCCCTGTCGAGCCCAAGAAGGTCGCGCCTCCCTCGGAGGACGTCTACCAGCTCGCCACGGGCAAGATCCTCGAGGGCATCGAGCGCTTCGACCCGGATAGCGTGAAATCCGCGATTGAGCGCGCTCTCTACCTCGGCCCCTCGGTGACCGTCTTCCAGCGGATCCTCGCGCCGACCCTCGCCGAGGTCGGCAAGCGCTGGGAGAAGGGCACGCTGAGCATCTCCCAGGAGCATCTCGCCGCCGAGCTCATCGGCAACGCGGTCCGCTACATCCTCAGCCTGGCCCAGCCCGACAAGTCCAAGCGCCGGATCCTGCTCGCCTGCTTCGCCGACGAAGAGCACGTGACGCCCCTCTACGGCATCGCCCTGAGCTTCGCCTCGTGGGGCTACAAGAGCGTGATGCTCGGCGCCCGCACGCCGACCCACGCGCTGCGCCACGCGGTGGCCGAGGTCCAGCCCGACATCATCGGCCTCTCGGTGACCGTCAAGCCGCCCCCGTACCGCGCCCGCGAGCTCGTCGACGGCTACGCTCAGGCCTGTCACCCGTTGCCGTGGATCGTCGGCGGTTCGGCGGCGCCGAGCATCGCCGATCTGGTCCAAAGCCGCGGCGGAGCGATCGCCAGCCCCAACCCCGAGAGAACCCGCGAGCTCGTCGAGCGGATGGTCGCGAGCTTCGACTCCACCCGGCACTGAGCGCCGCGGAGGGGCTCCCAGAGCGCCACCCGAGCCCTGAGTCGCCCATGACCGGTCAGCGGTCGAGGGCCACGGATCGCCCCCCTGCGGCCGTCGAGGACGACGGACCGCGGCCCGGACCGCGCCCCCGTCCATCACGGCGGTCTTCTGTCGCGACGGTCCTCCATCGCCGAAGCGCTCGCCGATCTTCCTGGTAGAGTCCGACGGCCGTCATGCCCAAGATCACCGTTCAACCGATCCGGACGATCGCCCTCGCTTCGGTCGCAGCGCTCCTCGCGAGCGCCTGCGCGAGCGCGCCGAGCGGCACCCTCGAGGAGCTGCCCCCCCTCCCCGCCGAGCCGCCAGCGACCGCCGCCGAGATCCGCGAGCCCGAGCCCGAGCCCGAGCCCGAGCCCGAGCCCGCGCCCGCGCCCTTGATGATCGATCTCCTCCGGCAAAGCGGCGACCACGGTGAGCTCCTCGCCGCCTATGAGCGGGCCGAGCTCCTCGACCTGCTGAGCCCGACGGAGGAGCAGCCGCGGACCCTCTTGGCGCCGACCGACGCGGCCTTCGCCGCCCTCAGCAAGCGCGAGCTCAAGCGGCTGGAGCGCCCCGACGAGCTCGCCGCGCAGCTCCGCCGCCATGTCCTCGAAGGCGCCCTGGAGCCCGCAGCGCTCGCCGCCGCGACCGAGGTCGTGACGGTCGGCGGCGAGGCGCTGCCGGTGGTCGCGGCGGCCCCTGCGGCTGCCCGCGGCGACGATGAGGCCGATGCGAAGCCCGCGGGGGACACGAAGGACGCCGACGCCGACGCAGCTCCGGCGGCCGCGAACCCGACGCAGGCGCCGAGCCTGACGATCTCCGGGCTCACGCTCGGTCCGGTGATCGAGTCGCGCTTCGGTCGGATCTACGTCATCGACGCGCTCGTACCAGCGCCGAAGGCGAGCAAGGCGGGCAAGGCGGGCAAGGCGGGCAAGGCCGCGAAGACCCCAAAGACCCCAAAGTAGGGGAAGGCAGCGAGCGAGCCTACTCGGTCGGCCCAGCGGGATCCGCAGGACCAGCCGCGACGCTGGTGCCGCCGAGATCGAAGAGGCTGCCGATCGCCTCCAGCGCCCAAGCCCGCTGATCGTAGTCCGGCGCGTCGCTGAGGGGCCGCGGGGCGACCACGCGGGCGACGATATGCTCGGGTGGGTCTTGCGGCTCGCGCTCGCGCTCGACCAGGTGCACGTCGACCTCCTCCGGGCACTCCTCGCAGCGGGGCAGCTCCGCGTCGCGGCCGGTGTAGGCCTGGACGCAGGCGTCGAGGTCGACGGTGATCACGTCCGGCAGCTCGACGGCGATGCCGCTGCGATCGACCTCGCCGAGGCGGACCATCATCAGCGCCAGGCCGTGGAGAAAGAAGGTCGCGCGGGCGAGCACGGGCGGATCCATCGGCAGGCCGGCGAGCTCCAGGTCGACGCTGCCAAAACGACGCATCCCCCGGGTCGCGAGGCGCAGCGCCCCGGGGTTGTCCGGATCCGGGAAGGGCACCACCGGGATCTGATCGGCGACGTTGCCGATCCCCGACCGCAGCCGCCGCGCCGCGAAGGTGTTGACGTTGACGGTCTCCAGGGTGTCGGCGTCGTGGACGAGCGCCCCCAGCTCGCTGGCGACGACCCGGACCAAGGTCTGGAGGAGACGGAGCCCGCGCACCCCGTGCTGGTTGCGGTACTCCGCGCGGAGCACGAGGGCCCAGCGCCGCTTCGGCAGGGAGCTCCTCTCCTCTGGGGTGAGCCCCTGGGTCAGCTCAAAGTCCTCGAGCACGGCCTCACCCACGAGCACATCGGTGGCGACGACCTCGACGAGGAGCGTGAGGAGCTCGGACGCCTCCTGGTAGGCGTCGGGATCCGAGAGGTCACCGCCCCCCCCAGGCCGGAGGCGCGGACTCTTGGCGCCCTCGCTCGGCTCGCGAGCGATCATCGCCAGCAAGCGGCGGACCTCGGGATCGTCGAGGTTGCTCGGGAAGGCGGCCTGGACCATCGCCTGGAGCTCGCTCCGGGTCGGCGCCTCCGGCTTCTCGCCCGCGCCCTCGAGCAGGAGCACATAGGGGAAGAGGATCCTGTCGGCGGCGACGACGTGGTGCTTGAGCTCCTGGACGCGGGCCGCCTCCTCGGCCTCCTCGGCGGCGGCCTCCTCGGCGCGAGCGCTGGCGGCGTCAGCCTCGGCCGCGGCGTCCGGCTTTCCGGCGGCGTCCGGCGTCGGCGTCGGCCGACCGCAGGCGACCGCCATGAGGACGGCGAGCGCCGCCCCTGACGACGCACCCCGCGAACGCCTCATAGCGACCCTCCGTGCTCGCCCAGGAGCTGAGCGACGAGCTCTGGGGCGACGTTTCCCCCAGAGAGCAAGACCCCGATCCGCGGCCCGCGGGTCGTAGCCCCGGTCCCGGTCCCCGGCTCAGCCCCCGACTTCGCAGCCCCCGCCTCCGCCTCCGCCTCCGCCGGCTCCGCCGCCTGAACAGGCAGGCCCCGGCGCAGCGCGACCGCCAGCGCCGCGGCCCCCGAAGGCTCGACCAAGACCTTGGCGCCGAGGAGGAGCCGGACCAGGGCCAGGCCGAGCTCCGGCTCGTCGACGCGGAAGACCCCGGCCACCGCAGGGCCGGCGATCTCCCAGTTGAGCGCGCCTATCCGCACCGGCTTGAGCCCGTCGGCGAGGGTCGGCCCCGGCTGGACGTCGACCCGCGCGCCCGCCTCGACGCTGCGGGCGAAGGCGTCGCAGCTCCTCGGCTCGGCGCTGTAGACTGGGATCCCCGCGTCCGCGCAGACAAGGCAGGCCCCCGCCAGGAGCCCGCCGCCGCCGACCGGGACGATCAGCGCGTCGAGGCGCCCGCCGTCGGTCGCCTCCGCCACCTGCTCGCACAGCTCCAGGGTCGCCGTCCCCTGCCCCGCGATCGTGTGCGGGTGGTCAAAGGGCTCGATGATCACCGCCCCGGAGGCCTCGGCGAGGGCGAGCGCCGCCTCGCGCCGATCGTCGGAGGTGGTCCCGGCGAAGACGATCGTCGCCCCGAGCGCCCGCACGCCGGCGACCTTGACCGAGGGGGCGTCGGTCGGCATCGCGATCGTCGCGGCGACGCCGAAGCTCCGGGCCGCGTAGGCGACCGCCTGGGCGTGGTTGCCCGAGGAGTAGGTGATCACGCCGCGGGCGCGGACCGCCGGATCCAGCAGCGAGAGGCCGTTCAGGGCCCCGCGCGCCTTGAATGCGCCCACGTGCTGGAGGTTCTCGGCCTTCAGCCAGACCTCCGCCCCGGCGAGCCGGTCGAGGGCCTCGCAGCGCAGCGCTGGCGTGCGGATGACCCGCCCCGCGAGCCGCTCCGCCGCCGCCCGGACGTCGGCCACGCCCATCCGCGGGGCTTCGCCTGCGCCCTCGCCCCCGCGACCCTCGCCCCCACGACCTTCGCCCCCACGATGGCCCGCTGCACCGCTCACGTCGCCCGCTCCGCGCTCGTTCCGATCACCCCCGCAGGCTACACTAAAGCTCGGCCGCGGCGTCACTCCGGCGCCTGCGCGCGGGCCTGCTGCGCTCTCGGGACCTCTGGCTGGGTCCCCGGAGCGCGCGGGCCATGGCAGGGCCCCCTCTCCCCGCCTCCGAGCGCGTCGGCCCTGGGTGGTCAGGCGATCGGCGATCGGGTACTTCTACGCCTCTGTGGACGAGCGTGCTCCGACCCTCCCGCCCTGGGCCTGGGCGGCCCTGGCCGCGGTCGCCGTCATCACCCTGGGCCTCGCGACCCTGAGCGCCTGCGGCCCCTGGGATCCCTGGGAGACCCACTACGGCGAGGTCGCCCGCCAGATCCTCGTCCGCAGCGATCCGATCGACCTGTGGTGGAAGCCCGGCTACGGCCCCAGCGGCAACGCGGAGAACACCTTCTGGTCCAAGCCCGCGCTGCCCTTTTGGTTGATGGCGCTGAGCATGAAGATCTTCGGCGTCGGCCAGGGCGCCGCCGCCGACGAGATGGTCCGCGGCGGCCTCACCGAGCTGGCGATCCGCCTGCCGAGCATGCTCGCCGGTTGGCTCTCCGCCGCCTTCCTCGGCTATGTCACATGGCGACTCGGACAGGTCCGGGCGAAGACCGCCCACGCCCGCCGGGCCGCCGCCCACACCGGCATCCTCGTCGGCGTCATCCTCTCGCTGATGCCGCAGTGGGCGATCGTCACCCGCCAGGCCCTCACCGACATGTTCTTCGTCGGCCCGGTGACCCTGGCGATGGGGGCCTGGGCGATGGCCTGGTTCCAGCCCGACCGCGAGCTGCGGCGGTACACCCTGCCCTGGCGGATCCGCGGCCGACCGCTCTCTGTCCCGCTCGACCGGGCCTACCTCGGCTTCCTCGCGCTCTTCCTCGTCGCCGTCATCGTCCCCCTCTCGGCGCTCGACCTCCACGTCCTCTCCGAGGCGACCCGCAAGCGCGTCGCCGGCTTCGTCAAGCTGCCCGGCGTCCCCAACCTGCGGACCCTGTGGCAGATCCACCTCCACCTCCTGATCTACTGGGGCGGGGCGACCCTCTGCTTCGTCGCCTCGCTCTTCTGGCGCCGACGCTCGCAGGCGTGGATGGGCGTGCTCTACCTCGCCGCCGGCCTCTCGCTCCTCGGCAAGGGGCTCATCGGCCCGGGCCTCATCGGCCTCCTCGTCCTCGCCGACATGGCCGTCAGCAGCCGCTTCCACCTGCTGACGCGCTGCGGCCTGCCGACGGGGGTTCTCCTCTTCGCCCTCGCCTCCTTCCCCTGGCACCACTCGATGGTGCTCTACCGCGGCGAGCGCTTCTTCAACGAGCTGATCATCCTCAACAACCTCGCCCGCTTCGGCTCCGGCGAGCAGGAGCAGGCGGTCGGCGGCTTCACCTACTACCTGCGGACGATGGGGATCGCCGCCCTCCCGTGGATCGCGGCCCTGCCCGCGGCGCTTTGGCGGGCGCTCCGGGCCGACGAGGACGGCGACGACGATCCCCTGGCCAAGCTCCGCCGCTTCGCCCTCCTCTGGCTCGCCGTCTCGCTCCTCCTCCTCACCTACAGCGTCACCAAGTACTATCATTACCTCCTCCCCGCGCTGCCGCCGATCGCCCTCCTCATCGGCCTCTGGCTCGGCGGATCGCTGAGCGGCCGCGACCGCGGCTGGCTCGCCCGCCACCCGCAGATCCGCTGGCTCGCCGCCGCCCTCGGGATCGGCCTCCTCGCCCTCGTCGCCCGCGACGTCCTGATCGAGCCGGCCTGGATCGCCCACCTGACGACCTATCTCTATACCCACATGTGGCGAGAGGGGGCCCCTCCGGTCGACGTCCTCACCTGGCTGACCATCCCCGCCGCCCTCGGCCTCATCGCCTGGGCCCAGCTCCGCCCCCGCCTCGCCGCGGCGGCGATGCTCGCCTCCTCCTTCGCCGCCGCCACCTGGCTCTTCGTCACCTACCTGCCGCAGACCTCGGAGAACTGGTCGCAGCGCTCCGCGATCCGGACCTACTACGATCGCCGCGGCGAGGCCGACCCGCTCCTCTCGTTCTGGTTCTACTACCGGGGCGAGACCTTCCTGACCAAGGCCGACGTCTGGGTCAGCAAGCAGGCCAAGCGCGACAAGCTAAGCGAGCTCTACGAGGAGAAGCGCGGGGTCGCCGACAACCTCTGGCTCATCACCACCAAGAGCCACGTCAGCCGGATCAAGACCATGCTCCCCAGGGACGCCCGCCTCGGCGTCGAAGAGGCCTACACCAACGCTCACTACACGCTGCTGCGGATCCCCGTCGCGCCGCCGAAGTAGGGGCGAGGACGCAGCCCCGGCCGTGGTCGCGAAGGGCCAGGCGGGCGCTGGGCCGACGACTCGAGCAAGCGAGCGATCGCGGCGGAGGTTTTCGGGCCCTCCGCGACCTTCGCGGCCTCTCCACCCTGTCCACCCAGACAGATCAACTCCAGAGCCCAGAGGCCGGCAAGGCCCTCTCCTCTCGAGGTCGAGATGTCCACGAGCCCAGCGCGAGAGCGCGCAGGTCCTCCGCAACAGCCCGCAAGGCCGCGCCGGAGCCGTCGACCCCGCGCGGGCCTGACTCCCACCGTGTATGCTCAGCGGGTGCCGAGCGCGGACCTATCGACGAACACCCGGGACCGACCCTGCGGCTCCGTCGCGCTCTGCTCTGTCGCGTCCCTCTTCCTCTCGTTCGCCGCCTGTGGGCCGCCGAACGCGAGCGAGACCGAGTCGACCGGGACGACGACCGCAGAGCCCTGCCCCCAGGCTCCGGCGGCCTTCTGTCGCAGCGCCCCGATCGACCGCGTCGCCGTCGCGGCCGGCGAGGGAGGGTTCGCGATCGTCGGCGAGGGCTGGCCGCGGCCGCTCGGAGACGTCAACGGTGATGGCCTGGACGACCTCGCCCTCGGCTCCTTCGTCGTCTTCTCGGAGCTCGGGAGCTCGCCGCTCGTCGCCGACCCCGACATTCTCTCCCAGAGGGGCTTCGCGATCTCCTGGGCCTACGACGAGGACGATGGGTCCCCAGCGCCGAGAGCCGCCGGTGATGTCAACGGCGACGGCCTCGCCGATATGATCGTCGACAAGGGCGACAAGGGCCGGGTGTGGATCGTCTTCGGCAAGGAGGACCTCACGCCCGTCGATCTCGACGACGTCGCCGTCGGGCTCGGCGGCTTCGTCGTCACGGAGACCGCTGGGACCGCCTTCGACACGCCGCTCGGGGACGTCGACGGCGACGGCCTCGCCGATCTCGCGCTGCGCGTGAGCGTCAGCGATGAGACCCGGGTGATCCGCGGCAGGACGGACGGCGAGCTCGTCCCCCTGGCGACGACCGAGGCGCTCGCCACCGTCTCGGGCTGGGGGTCCTTCACCGCCGGCGATCTCGACGCGGACGGCGTCGACGACCTCGCGATCTGCGGCGGCGAGGAGCGCTTCGCGGTGCTCTCGGCCCCCGACGGCTGGGACGCGCCGCTGCGGCGGACGACCTCGCTCGGGCACTTCTGCGGCTGGGGCAACCTGCGAAGCGGCGATCTCAACGGCGACGGCGTCGACGATCTCGCCTTCGACGCGAACGTCGATGCGATCATCACGGCGATCGTCCCCGGGCCCCTGACGCTGGACGGCGCGCCCAAGGGCGACGACGATCTCTCTGGCTACTTCGGCGGCCCCTCGGGCGCCGTCTTGGCGGACGTCGACGGTGATGGCGACGTCGAGGCCATCCTGATCAAGTGGGACGACGGGCCCAGCAACACCGCTTCGCTCTGGGCCCTGCGCCTCGAAGAGATCGACCCACCCGCCCCATGGGGCTGCGCACCCTTGGGGGACCTCCTCTGGGACGATGGGGACCCCTGGGTGATCCCGCTCGGGGACGTCGACGGCGACGGCAAGACCGACCTCTTCGCGAACTCGGGCTCTGTGGTCATCACCGAGGTCTGCGACCTCGCGCCCTGAGAGAGGAAGCGCTGCCGTGGAGCGGCGGCGCGGTCCTCGCCAACCTCAGCCTCCGGGGCGCAGATACCGATAAGGGAGTTGGTCTAGCCCGAGGTTTTCTCATCCTTCGCGTCGCTGCCCGACGCCCCCCCGCTCTCATCTCTCTTGATCTCCGTTTCCACGGCGTTCTTCTGGCCCCCACCTCGCTTGCCCTTCTTCGACTTCATCGCGTTCCCCTCCTCGCCTGATGCCCCAACATGAGCAACTCCGTCAGCCTGCACATCGGCTGACACTGCCTCACGATCCTCGCTTGCGGTCTCTTCCTTCAGGTCCTCTGTGGTGTCGCCCTGCCCGATCGCCTTCGCGGTGTCGCCGCCGAAGGAGCCCATGCCCTTCCCAGCACCCCTCCCCGACTCGGCATCGGGCTGACCTTCCTCCTCTGCGCCAGCTTGAGAGTCCTCCTGCACTTCCGCCATGCCCTCCCCCATGAGCCGCTCGAGGTCCGACACTCGAATATCCAGACGATACGAAATGATCGAGAGGTACAGCACCGAGGCCGCAGCAAAGAGCGAGAGTAGCCCTAGTCCTAGCATGCTAAGGGAGCGCCCGCTACGCCTATCACCGCCGCGCAAGCGCTCGTAATGGCGGCTCTCAGCGTGAAGTTCATCGCTCACAAGAAAGTTGACGTTCTCAAACTCAGACGACGGTGCGGGCACAATATCCTCATCGTTTGTCCCTGCAGGCCTTGCTCCTCGGTCCCTACGCTCGAATATGTTCTCCGCCTCCGACTCGTCAAGTTCCTCCTGACCTCGCTCGCCTGAATCCTGACCTGGGCCCCCTGTAGTGGTGAGCATCTGCGGACCACGCTGCTGCATCGTCATTCTTTCCTCCAAGACGCCTCAGTTAAGGAGGCACTGGCCGGGGTAGAAAACCCCGAAAAGCTCGCCCCCGTTGCGTTTGCTCGGACTCCACTCTGAGCGACTCACCTCATTGCGTCGGTTAACCTCCCGCATGTCGACCTTCCGACATGCGGCGCTCACGGACTCGCCGATCGCCCGACCAGAGGTACTACTTGCCGGTTTGCTCTCAATCTTCTTCTCGAGAGCATGACAAGCGTCTTGGTTCAATCGACAGACTGTAATTGGCTCGACCCTGTCATCCGTCCGGCGACTGTAGCAGAGGCAACTGCAGTGCTCCTTACAGATCTCGCCCAACGACTGTGCCGCTTCCGCCTCTCGCAGACGCGCCACAAGCTCCTCGTGCTCGTCGCGGCCGGCAGAGCCCCCCCCCGCCCCATCCGTGCTTGTTAGGCCGGTCCGCTGCTCACCGCTCTTAGGCTCATCGCCTCGCGTCGCCAGCAAAATAAGGATCGCTAGAGTCGCCCCAAGAGCGACGATCGTCGTGTACATTGTCAGAGATCGAGCGCGGCGCCCATCGATCTCTGAGTGCTCTATATCTCTATCCATACATCCCTCGCTCTGAGGCTCCACGAGCCGCAACGCCTGCGACAGAGTCTTGGTATCGGCGAATAATCTCAGAGAAGACTGTCGCGAGATTCTCCCCTGTCCGCGCGCTGATCAGGTAGGCTCCAAAGCTCTCCACCACGCCGTTGGCGCGAGCGGCCTCCTTGATCAGCCCATTGAGCGGTGCGTAAAGCTCGCTTACATAGCGCTGCAGAGCGCTTGGCACCACCCCGGGAATGCACCCACGATCGACTAGCGCCCGGAGAAGATCAATTTTGTTGACCACCAAGAATATCGAGCACATCGACTTTCGGCTAAAGGTCGTCTCGAGGATAACCTCCAGTGCAAACTCATTGATATACCTACACTGCTCATCCACCCGCTCGCGAATCTGAGCGTCTGTGTTTTGGCTGTAGTGTTCGAGGAGAACGTAGTCACTCACCGCATCACCATTCGCGTCTCGAAGCTCGCGAAACAAGTCTACGACGAAAATCAGCGCATTGATCTCACGGGCGCCACGGGGCCCGAAGAAACGCTGCGGCCGATCGATGACTAGCTGAGAGAATTTCTGGCCCTGGTAGTCAGCGAGTACGAGATCGAAGGGAGCGCCGTCAAGATCGCTGACACGCCGAGCCCGGTACATCGCGAAATCGGTGGTCGAAGCTTCCCGGCGGTTACTACCGGTCAGGACCTGGCGGATGATGCTCGTTTTCCCCGATCGACCGAGCCCGATAAGCAAAATCCGACACTCCGGCGGCGAAGCCTCAAGCGGCCCCCTCTTGCCCCCAGGCGAGCCCTCTCGGAGAACCGGCGGAAGCTCCGAGTGGGTTCGCGCAGTGTACACTATGAGTCCCATCTCGACGATGATGAGAGCCCATACGATCGGAGCAAACGCCTGCGGAGGATCGAGCACGCTGAGGGCGACAAGCGTCACAGCGAGGGTGATGCCTTGGACGACGAGGAGGTTCCGAAGCCGCGAGGCCACAACGCTCGATCTAAACATAGGTAGCTTCGCTCTCGCTGCACCCGGCCGCGATACAGGCGAAGAGCCTATCGTCGATGAGCTGCATCCGCTCCGCAGCATCGAGACCGGCACATTCACTCGACTCCAGGCGAACCTTTGCGATACTCAGGCCTGTCTTCGCCTCCTTCAACTCAACCGAAAGCGAGAACGGCGGCCTTACATTACGCTGATCATGCAGATGATTCATGAGCGTCGACATTGCCTTCCGCCGCGACCGCGTGTCGGAGAACGCTGCGTGGTCCCCGGCTTGGACGGAGACGGAGAGACCACACTCATCACTCGGCTTGTAGTTGAGGCTCATCATCGTCGGTGATCGGTCGTGGCCCTTGGCGCTGTACTTCCCACCAGCCGCTCTCGATCCTGCAGGCGGCGACGGGGCAAGGAGTTCTGGCGTGTACAGGTTCTCGTCCGTGGCGCTCAGCCGGTCCGTTCGAATATGGCCAGGAAGGGGCTCGACAGACTGCACAGGGGTGCTCCCAAGACGTACGCGATGAATCCCGAACAGCATCACCAACACGCCCCCCCCGAGCAAAGCGAACACTACGAAATGCTCCCCCATCGACCTTATACCCACGCATCCGAGCGATAGTCATATGAAAGTGGACGCTTCAGCATGACCTGGACACAGCCCGGCCGCTCTTCGCTCGGCTCTGCGCTCTCCAGTCGCCCCCATGGAAGAGCCACGGTTCTGCGCTCAGTGCGACCGTGGAGTTCATGGTGTTCGACGCCGTCCAGCCCGACCCACACCCTACCGAAGGGAAGCGGCGGGAGCTCAAGGCGGAGGGTCTCCTCATCGCAGCTCATCACGGTACTTCGCCACGTGGGAGGTGGCATCGGCTGCTTCCCCGGGATCTCTAGCGGCTCCGGCAAAACCGCACGCTGTACCTCGAAGAGTCCCGCCCATCGCCTCTCCACAGGCGATACAGCTCCTCGAATCCACCCCCGCGGCCTCTGCGAGTCCCCTCCCGGGAGATTGGTTGTGTCATAGCGTAGAGACTCTCCGACCATCCCGCACAGCTCCTCGGGCGATCCCCAGGTTTTCGAGAGATGTTTACTTCGCACCCGCACGATGAAGTCCTGGAGGCACTTTGCCTTCTTCGGATCAGTTTCGATCAGGTTTCCAGGCGTGGAGGCTCGACTTCGAATGAATGCCAGGACAGGGAGTCCTCGCCTCAGGGCGTAGTTGTACTCATACTCAGTCCAGGACGGTCCGCCGTCGCTCTCACGGAAGGACCCGTACAGGCCTCCCAGCAACAACACGTAGTAATCAGACTCGTCGATCGTTCGACGGATAATCTCCCAACCGCGATCGTTCGTCGCAGGAAACGCCTCCATACCTGCGGGGATATGATCGTTACGCAGGATCGCCTTCAACACCTCGAGTCTGGCGTCCTTCAGGTCTTCGTAGGTAGACGAGATGAAGACTTGGTATTTGACGCGCGGTGCCATCGCCCCTCTGGAGACTGGCGACAGTAGCGAGGTCGCGCATCGGAGGGCAATAGTGCTCTCGAGCCCCGGACAAAAAGGACGAAGGGCCTCCAGTGGGGCTCTAGACTATGTTCCAGGATGATTCTCAGCAGAACCGTCCACTCCTCTTTACATGTAACAATTTCTGTACGGGGCCGTCGTACGGGGAGATCCGCCCGTGGCCGTCTCGGAAGGACGCGGCCGAAGCGCCGGGGCGTGGACCCACCGGGTGGTGCAATCCGACACCACGCGCAGAACACGCCCCCCCTGTCGTGGCAGCCCTCCAGTAGATCGACATGCGGCCCACTCTCGCTGCAAAGGCGCAGGAAGAGGTCAAGGCCCTGGATTCGACGTGACGCTCCCCCGTCGCTACTCCGCGCGGGCGCTCAGCCGGAGCGAGAGCTTGCCCTTCTTCTCGCCGCGGAGGAGCCGTCGCAGGGCCTCGGGGGCCATCTCGAGGCCGCCGTCGAGCACCGTCTCGCGGTAGCGGAGCTTGCCCACCTGCCACCACTCGGCGAGCTTGGCCCCGGCCTCCGCGAAGCGTGCGCCGTAGTCGAGGATGATGAAGCCCTCGACCCGAGCCCGGCGCATCAGCACCTGCTCGAAGTTCTTCGGGCCCGGCACCGAGTCCTGGTTGTAGGACGAGATGAGGCCGCAGATGACGATCCGCGCCCGGAGGCTGAGGTTGGCGAGGACCGCGTCGAGGACCGCGCCGCCGACGTTGTCGAAGTAGACGTCGATCCCCTCGGGACAGGCCGCCCGGATCGCCTCGTCGAGGCCGCCCTTTTTATAGTCGACGCAGGCGTCAAACCCGAGCTCATCGGTGACGTAGGCGCACTTCTCAGGACCACCGGCGACGCCGATGACCCGGCAGCCGTGGATCTTCGCGATCTGGCCGACGAGGGAGCCGACCGAGCCTGCCGCGGCCGAGACGACGACGGTCTCCCCCGCCTTCGGCTTGCCGACGTCGAGGAGCCCAAAGTAGGCCGTCATCCCGCCGGTCACCCCGAGCACCCCGAAGTACGCGGTCAGGGGGACGCCGGGGATCCGCTCGACCCGCTGCACCCCGAGCAGCTCCGGGCGACCGCAGGCGTGCTCCTGCCAGCCGATCATCCCCGCGACCGCGTCGCCGACCGCGAAGCCCTCGCACTTCGAGGCGACCACAACGCCAACGCCGATCCCTCGCATCACCTCGCCGATCTTGACCGGAGGCATGTACTGCGGCGCGTCCGTCATCCAGATCCGGTTGGTCGGATCGAGCGAGAGGTAGAGGTTCTCCACCAGGATCTCGCCGTCCCCCGGCTCGCCCAGCGGCGACGAGACAAGCTCAAAGTCGGAGTCCTTGACCTCTCCGCTCGGACGATGGGCGAGGAGGAGCTTGCGTGTGGTCAGCGCTGACATGGTTCTCACCCGTAGGCGAGAAGCGGCGCGTTTGCAACCGTGACTGCGAACCTCCTCCGCGAAGAGGGGGCTCGCAACCCCGATCGATACCGACTAGGCGGATTCAGAGTCGGCCGGCGGCGGCACGATCGCGACGGCGATAGGCGAGCTCGCGGCTAGCTCGGCGCCGACGCTGGAGGTGAAGATCCGCTCCAGGAGCGAGAGGCGGCGGGAGCCGCAGACCAGCAGGCACGCCCGCTCCGCGACCGCAGCGGTCCACAGCGCGCGGACGACGGGACCCTCGGCGACGATGAGCCTCGCCTCGACCCCGTGGGACGCGGCCCAGGCCACAGCCGCGTCTTTCCCCTCGGTCCCGACCTCCGCCTGCACCGAGGACCAAGCGTCCGCCGGGAGGTATTGATCGAGGTGGCTCGGCAGGGTGACCGCGTGGACGAGCACGAGCTCGCGGCCGAGCGCCTTCGCCTGGGCCTGGCCGAAGCGGAGGGCGCCGACCGCATCTGCGCCGAGATCGGTGGCGACCACCACCGGACCGTCACCGATCTCCTCCGAGGCGAGATCCGGCGGGACGATGATGAGCGGCGACTCGAGGCGGCGGATCAAGCGTCGCGCGACCCTGCCCAGGCGGACCACCGCATCCTTCCCGCGGGGCGTCTTGCGACCGACGACCAGACCGTCGGCCTGGCGCTCCTGGAGCGCGAGCAGGAGCCCCTCCTCCGCGGAGGGGACCGACTTCGACTCGATATCCCCGAAGGCGTCGCGCGCTCCGGCCTTGGCGACCTCTTTCTCGGCGGCCGCCTCGAGCCAGTCGCGGAAGGACTCGCCGGCGACCACGGCCTGCGCGCGCGAGTCGGGGCGCCCCTCGACGACGTGAACCGCGACGAACCTCTCCGCCTCCGAATGCTCGTGAAGCCACTTGGCGAAGTGAACCGCACCTTGGCTAAGACCCCGCAGGTCGAGTCCGACAATCCAGCGCATAGTCTCCCTGTCCGGCCTCTACGGCCCTGCGCAGGATACCGAAGTCGCCCCTCGCGTGCAGCGTTGAGTAAATTTTGCGTGGTTGTGCGCTCTCGCGGCGACCCCTCGGCGACCGCACGGCCTTGACGGATCTCCCTGCGCGTCGACGTCGGGCCGAGGCTGAGGCCCCCCGTCGACGCGACCGCAAGCCCTCACCTCGACGCGGGCGCGAGCCCTCGCGATCAACCGCGCCGACCCCGAAAAAGCCCCGTGTCGTACCGCCCTCAAAGGACTGCGGCCTGCACAGACGGCGAGGGCCGACCGATTCGCGGCTGAGTCGCAGACCTCTCGGCGAACCTCTCGGCGGACCGCTCCGCGTCCCCGAAAAAGTCGGCTATCGTGGCGCGGATGGCCTCCTTCTCCAGTCGTCAGCGATTCCCCGTCCCCGTCGGCGCCCTCTTCGACGCCCACGTCGACCCCCGCTTTCAGGAGGAGAAGTGGCACGCGCTCGGAGCGACGGTCGCCCGCGCGTCACGGAGAGACGAGGCCGACGGCACCATCGTCGTCGAGATCTACAGCTCGCAGCCGGCGCGTTGGGGCAACGGCGAGGCCAACGCGGGGACGATGACCTACCGCCTCGACCCGAAGACCCGCCGCGGCACCTGGACCCGAGTCCAAAAAGGCTTCGAGAAGAAGGCCAAGGCGGAGGGGACGATCGTCTTCCTGGAGGACGGCGAGGGCCGCTCCAAGGTCACGGTCGACGGCGTCATCGAGATCCGCGTGCCGCTGATGGGCAAGCTCATCGAACGCAAGATCGTCGCCGCGATCGCGAGCGAGGAGCGAAAGGAAGAGGCGACCGCGACCACGCTCCTCCTGCGCCGGCAGGCCGCGACCTAGCAGGCCCACATGCGCCAGAGCCCCCGGGCTGCGAGGCGCTCGCCGCCCGAGGTCGCCAGACGCCCGCGGGCCGCCGATCTCGGGGACACGATCTCGCGCTGCGCGAGATCGCAAGCGGGGGCTGCGGGCCGCACGGGAGCTGCGGTCTGCACCTTCGACCTGGTAGCATCGGCGACGGATGTGGACCGTCGTCCGCGAACACCTGATCGCCAAGCTCGCGCTTGTTCTCTTCGCCACCTTGGTGATCGGCTTCGGCGTGCCTGCGCTGCTCAACGCCCAGGTGCAGCTGCGGGAGATGGAGCGCTCCGGTCAGGCTGCCGCCGAGAGCGTCGCCCACGGGCTCTCCGCCGGCGTCCGCACGGCGATGCTCTCCGGCAACGGCCTGACCGCCCGGACGATGGTCCACGACGCCCGCAGCCGCCTCGGCAACGTCGACGTGCACATCTACGCGCCCTCCGGCGAAGAGGTCTTTAGCGAGCCCCCACCGCCGCCCCCCCGCGACGCGCTGCCCGAGCATGTCCGCAGCGTCCTCGACCAGAGCAAGGCGCAGGAGGTCGGCGCCGAGACGACCGCGATCCCGATCGCCAACGAGGAGCGCTGCCAGGGATGCCACCCCGACGGCACCCTCCGCGGCGTTCTCACCCTCGGCACCGCCGACGCCAAGCTCCCCCTAAAGGGCGGCGACGAGACCCTAGACGTGCTCGGGGCGGTCGCCACCTCGGCGTTCATCCAGATCATGACCGCCGAGAAGGAGGACGATCTCGACGCCTACTTCGCCGAGCTGGCGAAGGAGGTCTCCGCCCTGCGCGGGGTCGCGATCCTGGACCCCGACGGCGACACCTCCTTCGGCGCCGACGATCTCGAGGTCGACGCCGACGTCGTCCGCCAGGTGCTCGCCGACGGCAAACCCCGGACGATAGACGGCCCCAACGGCCGCGTCCGCCTCCAGGCCCTCGCCAACGATCCCCAGTGCCACGCCTGCCACGACGAGGGCGATCGCTGGCGCGGCGTCATCGCGACCGCCGTCGACGTCCGCCTCAAGGATCCGCGGGCGATGCTCCTCAGCGTCGCCGACATCTCGGTCCAACACGTGATGCTCTCCGGCCTCGGGCGGATGATCGCCCGCTTCCTCGACGAGGTCGCCGCGACCGGGGCCGTCACGACCCTGACCCTCCACGACGACAAGGGTCGCCTCTTCCGCGACGCGCTGAGCCAGGCCGAGCCCCCCGAGACCGTCCGCCTCGTGCTCGCCAACGGCACCTCGCAGAGCGAGCTGCGCAGCGACGGCAAGGGCGAGCGCTTCATCTTCGCCGCGCCACTGACCAACGACAAAGAGTGTCGCCAGTGCCACGGCAGCGACCACGAGCTCCGCGGCGCGATCGAGGTCCGCCTCGACACCAGCGCCGCCGCGGCCAGCCGAGAGCGGGTCGTCCTCACCGGCGTCGCCTTCGGGATCGCGACGATCATCGCCACGCTCCTCCTCCTCTACCTCTCGCTGCGGGCCCTGGTCGTCCGCCCCGTCGCGGCGATGGGCGACGTCGCCGACCAGGTCCGCGGCGGCCGGCTCGACGCGAGCGTCAAGGTCGACAGCGCCGACGAGATCGGCCGCCTCGGCGAGCGGCTCAACCACATGATCGGCGAGATCCGGCAGAAGCTCGAGCTGTCGAAGTTCGTCAGCAAGGCGACGGTCGGCAGCATCGAGTCCTCCTCCGCCGACGCCTACCAGGTCGGCGAGCGGGCGCGGATGACCATCCTCTTCTCCGACATCCGCGGCTTCACGGCCTTCTCCGAGCAGGTCGAGCCCGAGGAGGTCGTCGACATGCTCAACACCTACCTCGGCGCCCAGGCAGACGTCGTCGACGCACACGGCGGTGACATCGACAAGTTCGTCGGCGACGAGCTGATGGCGAACTTCCGCGGCGAGAACATGGAGGCCCACGCGGTCCGCTGCTCGCTGGCGATGGTCGCGGCCGTCCACGCCGTCAACGACGCCCTGCCCCCCGAGAGCACCCGCTTGGAGATCGGCATCGGCCTCAACGTCGGCGAGGTCATCGTCGGGGCGATGGGCGCCCGCAATCGCATGGACTTTACGGTGATCGGCGACGCGGTCAACCTCGGCGCCCGCCTCTGCTCGGCGGCCAGGCCCGGTCAGGTGATCATCAGCGCCGCGGTCCGCGAGGCCAGCGGCGATCTCGAGGGGGTCGAGTACATCCCCTTGGAGCCGCTCTCGGTCAAGGGCAAGCGCGAGCCGATCACCGTGTTCGAGGTCCGCAGCGTGACCGCCCCGCCGGCCTGACGCGCAGAGCCGCGCGGACGCGCCCGGTGCCTGCCCTCGCCGCCGCAACCGGCTCATCAGCCCCTGTAGATAGAACGCGGCGAAGGTGGCACGCTAGGATCATGGGGCCCGTCCTCGCAGCCCGTGGTGAACGTCTCGTGTGCTCTCGCGCCGCAATCGTCGGTCCTCTCGGCTTCGACAAGACGCCGCTCTACCGGGTCGTAGCGCCAGTCTTGGCCTCGTCGCGAGGGACGACGAGGACGAGCGAGAGCGCACCGGACGTTCGCCACGGGCTGCGAGGGTCGCCCGGGGCCCCGCTCGATCCCCCCGTGAGCACGTCGACCTGACCAGGCTCACCGTACACCGCAGCTTGGAACCTGACCGATGAAACATACCAACCTCACCCCGTCGATGACGCTGGCCCTCCCGCTGGCCCTCCCCCTCCTCCTCCTCCTCGCCTGCGGCGACGATGCCGTCGGCGAGGCGACCGGGGCGACCGAGGCGACCACGACGATCGCCCCGACCACGTCGGTGTCGACGACAGACCCGACCGCGAGCTCGACCGCGGGCACGACGACCACCCAGGGCGGCAGCGAGAGCGACAGTGACGGCACCACGACCGCCGTCACCGCGACGACCACAGACCCGACCAGCACCACCGATCCGACCGCGACGACGACGACGACCGACCCGTCGACCGGCACCGAGAGCGACACCACCGACGGCACCAGCACCACCGGCATGTTCTGCGAGGAGGGGTCGATCGTCTGCGAGGACAACGTCTCCAAGATCTGCGACGGGATGGGCGGGTTCACAGATGAGACCCCCTGCGACGACGCCTGCGCCGACGGGCTCGGCTGCGTTCTCTGCGTCCCCGGCGAGGGGAGCTGCGAGGGCGAGGGTCAGGCCAAGATCTGCAACGACCAGGGCGACGGCTACGTCGACGAGACCTGTGACACCGTCCAGGGCGTCACCTGCGACCCCGATCTGGGCCAATGTGTCGGCGCCTGCGCCCCGCAAAACCTCGGCATCTCCTACATCGGCTGCGACTACTACCCGACCGTCACCCCCAACGTCGTCTCCAACACCTTCAACTTCGCGGTCGTCGTCTCCAACACCTCGAACGAGATGGCCCACGTCACCGTCACCCGCGGGGCGATGATGATCACCGAGGTCGACGTCCCGAGCCAGTCGGTCGAGGTCGTCCCCCTCCCCTGGGTCAACTCCCTCAAGGGCGGCGGCAACTCGGCGGTCGTCGCCGACGGGGCCTACCGCGTCCGCTCCGACCAGCCGATCACGCTCTATCAATACAACCCCCTCGAGTACAAGATCGGCGGCTCCTCCTCCTTCACCAACGACGCCTCGCTGCTGGTCCCGGTCAACGCCTGGACCGCCGACTATTGGGTCGCGATCCGCAACACCCTCAACGGCCTCCCCGGGGTCTACGCGGTCGTCGCCAGCGAGGACGACACCGAGGTCACGGTCGTCCCCTCGGCGACCGGCAAGATCGTCAAGGCCGGCGGCGGGATCGCGGCGGACGGCACCGGCATGGCCCTCCTCGACCAGGGCGACGTGCTCATCGTCCTCTCCGGGGCCGGCGGCGGCGGCCCGGACATCTCCGACCTCACCGGCACCCACGTCACCGCCGACAAGCCGATCCAGGTGATCAGCGCCCACCAGTGCACCTACGTCCCCTACGACGTCACCGCCTGCGATCACCTAGAGGAGTCCAACCTCCCCTATGAGAGCCTCGCCAAGGAGTACATCGTCACCACGCCGCTGGTGAAGCCGCAGGGCCAAAACCCCTTCACCAAGGCCCGCATGGTCCGGGTCATCGCCACCGAGGCGAACACGACCATCTCCTACGATCCGCCGCAGGCCGGCGCCCCCACCTCGCTCACCAACGCCGGCGACTACTTTGAGATCGCCGCCACCGACAAGGACTTCCAGGTCACGGCCGATCGCAAGATCGTCGTCTCCGAGTACATGCAGGGGCAGGCCGCCGGCGGCAACACCGGCGACCCGGCGATGACCATCGCCGTCCCCACCCAGCAGTACCGCACCGACTATCTCTTCCACGCCCCGACCAACTACGAGAGCTCCTTCGTCAACGTCACCGCGCCGACCGGCGCCAAGATCACCCTCGACGGCATGGACCTGCCCGCCCTGACCCCGATCGGCGGCACCGGCTACGGCGTCGCCCGGGTCGAGATCTCCAACGCCGGCGACGGCACCCACTCCCTGACCGGCGACCAGAAGTTCGGCGTCCAGGTCTACGGATATGGTCAGTACACCAGCTACTGGTACCCCGGCGGGCTCGACCTCAACTTTATCCCGCAATAGCGGCGCGAGCCGTCGCGGTCAGGCGAGCGGCCAGATCTCTTGTGTGCCCAGCGCGACAGGGACCCAGGTCGCCCTGGGCCCCCCGCACAGCTCCCGACGTGCCGCACCGCCGCATCCGGCTCCTACCTTGCGCCGCGCCGATCATGGATCCGCTCAGCCCGCGGACGGGCTGATCGTGAAGCCGACCGACCCGCCTTCGATCTCCCAACTCAGGATCATCACCGAGTACCGACCGGCCTCGTACTCGCCACCTCTCAGGAATGTCGCAGAGTTTAGCCACGGACAACCACCACAGCGATACACGATCAGCTCAAAGCCTGCGTCACCGATCCTCCGGACATCGTAGGGGCCCGGCTCGTCGATCTCGAAGGTCACCATGTGCATGACGGAGTCCTCGTAATCTCCGCCGATCCCGCCGACAAGCCCGTCCTCAGCGCAGTCGAGCGTGCGCGCGTAGGTCCAGGTGCCATCGCTCGCGCGCGGGAGTTCCTCGGCTGAGCACGAGACCGGCAGAGGGATCGGCGAGGCGTCCTCTGGGCATTCACCGGAGAGAAACTCGTCGACGACGGCATCAAGGTCTTCGCCATACACAGCCTCAAACCGTCGGTAGAACCGCCCCTCCGTCGAGAAATGGCGAAGTTCTCGGTTCAGCTCCCAGAAGCGCTCAGGACCGTATCGGCTGAGGAGGTAGCTGACAAACGTACCCGCGACCTCATAGTTAACGCTCGGGGAGGTCCCGTGACGGGCCGCTAGATAGGGCCGCGGATCGATGGGCTCGAAGTCGCCGATCTTCTCCTCGAAGGCGGTCGCCAACCCCTCCGTGAGAAACGTGCTCGCGTTCACCTTCTCTTGATTGCCGAGCATATGGACCACCTCATGCATCATGTATGGGAAGACCCCCTTCGCCTCGTCTCCCCCCGCTCGGCCCGCCACGTCTGGGCCGGGGAAGAACGGGCCGTCCCGAAAGGTCCTGTCATCGAGCCAAGTGTACGTTAGGTGAGGGAATGAGTCAGGGTCGAGGCCGAGCTGCTCGGCTATGAACTCAATCCCCCGATCGTAGGCATCGACGGTCCCTCCGCAGAGCTGAAAATCAGGCATGTGATGAACGTCGATACGCTCCCCTTGGACGACGACGAGCTCGCCTGAATCACTACAGGCCGCGGACAGGAGTCCAAGCACGCACAAGCGTCGGACGTGGGACGCCCAGTCGAGGTTGACGACGGACCTGCTCATGATGGGGGATCGGTCAACCATAGGTCGATGGAGTATGGGGAGGAGGAGATCGTGTCGGGAAGCTCATCGCCGTCGATACGGGCGCACGAATCGCCCCCCGAGTAGCGCGCAGAGCGGACGAATGAGCCGCTGACCCCGACCAGCAAGCGCGGAGAGCCCGACAGCAGAAGGTCCGCAAGCCCATCCCCCGTACACTCCGTCACCTCGCGCAGATGCCCGCTCACCTCAGCGACCCTCGCCCTCGCGCCCAAGCGACGCCCGTAGACCGGAACGCGCCACAGGACGTCATCCTCCGTGAGGACCAGATCGCCGGGGCCGATGATCCTCGCCGAGGTCGCGTCGAGCTCTTGGGCGCGGAAGCTCCGGTCGCCTTCATTCCACAGGAGCAAGGCCTCGCCATCCCAGGCGCCGTCGACGATAAGCTCCGGTCGGCCGTCCCCGTCCAGGTCGCCGCTTTGCAGCGACGGTGGGGGTCCTTCGATCGGCGGCTCCTCCGGCAACCATCCAGAGTAGGGCCGCTGGAGGATCACCTCCAAACCGGAATAGTCCGGCGGCGCCCTTTCAAGCGCCTCGGAGGCCGCGCCGAAGGCCACCTGAACCCCGTTGGTAAGATCCGCTCCGCGCGCTCCCCATGCGGCGGCGATGTCGACGACGCCGTCGCCGTCGAGATCGTCGACGAGCAAGCTCTGCTTCGCGCCGTGCTCCGCGGAGCCCTCGATCGTGAAGCGATGCTCCCAGTAGCGTCCCCCCCAGCTCCACGCGCTGATCTCGCTCGCCGCTGTTGTGACGACGATCCGCTCGTCCTGTCCGTCCCCGTCGAGGTCGACCAGGAGCAGGTCCTCCGTCGAGTGGGGTGAGACATCCCTGAGCGCTGTCGTCCGCGCAAGGTGACCTCCATCCCCCCACAGGAGAGCCTCGTCGGAGCCTCGTCGGAGGAGAAGATCGGTCTGACCATCGCCGTCAATGTCACCCAAACGGAGCCGCTGGATCCCCTCGAAAGCGTCCTGAAAGGGCAGGAGTGCGGGCTGCCGATCGAAGCTCGGAAGGGTCACGTCCCTGGACCCGTAGACGCGCAGCTCGCGGTCCCCATACCCGTCGAGCCCGACAAGCTCGAGACTCCCATCGCCGTCGAGGTCGCCGGAGCTGGCGATATCGACCCAATACAGGGGGACACGTAGCACCTGCTCGGCAAAGCCCTCAGCCGTACCGTGCAGGATCGTAAAGACCCCAGAATCATTGAGCACGAGGTCGAGATACCCATCACCGTCGAGATCTCCGGCCATCCCCTCTCCGTGCTCGGAGCCTTTCGTCCCCAAGGCCTTCATCGTCTTCGAGACAAAGGGCGCTTCGGAGGCGAGCTCTCGGACGATCGACACCTCGTCGCCGCCGATGACGAGCGCCTCGTGAACACCATCGCCATCGAGGTCCGCGACCAGCACGTTGTCGATCTTCCAGCCTTCGATCGGCGGCTCGATCTCGCTGAGGAGGTGGACGGGACCTGGGACGAGCGCTCCGTCGACCTGCGCGTAGACGGTGAGAAGATCGGCCCCCCAATGGGAGATCGCGAGATCATCGTCGCCGTCACCGTCGAGATCTCCGGCGAAGAGCTGGCTGATGCGCACCTCCGGCACTAGCCCGTCTGGCTGGAGGTCGCCCGCCTCGTCGATGATGACCGACGTCAGCCCGTCGTACCCGTTGTCGACCACGAACATCTCGCGCTCAGGACCCGTGAGCAGGACCACACGCTGGGCCCACAACGACAGGGCCGGGCGAACATCCGGCTCCTCCTCCTCGCCTCGATAGACGAGCTGCATCCCATTCTCGGAGTAGGCGAGCAGCTCATCGCGACCGTCGCCGTCGACGTCGACCGCCTCGATCATCCTGCAGATCTCCAGCTCCGGCCACTCTGTCCACGCTCCGTCGAGGCTCAAGGTCCCGTCGCCGAAGAGCACATGGACGGCGCAAGTGCTCCGATCCTGGAGAGCGATGTCTTGGTGCCCATCACCGTCGAGATCACCGACCGCGACGGACTCCGTCCACGCCCCCTCGGCGATCTCTGAGCTGGGGATCGAAGCGACGCTCACGGGCTGCATCCCCGCTTGCATCCGCACGGGCGTCGCCCAGCTCGCCCCTGCGACGATCTCGTCGTTGAAGACCTGGGCCCGGTCGGGGGTCCACCAGGCGGAAGACCCCGCCAGGGTCCCATCGGCGGCGAAGAGCCGCGTCCGCAGCCAATCCGCCGGCACTGTCACCCCGAAGAGCCCTCCCTCGCTCAGCGAGGAGCCGACCACCCCGCGCCCTTCGTTCACGCCGGGCCCGAGATCGACCGACCGCGCCCCTGAGAACGCACCCGCGCCGTCGCCCGTCGCCAGCCAAAGACCGCCGCCCAGGCTATCGCGGACGAGCACGTCGAGCAGCCCATCGCCGTCGACGTCCGCGAGATCGAGGTACCGCGCAGACGGGCCAAAGACGATCGATCCGGCCTGGCTGAGACCACCGCTCCCGTCCCCTCGAAACGACGTGACCTCGCCGCGCTCGTAGTCCGCCGCGACGACGTCGAGCGCCCCGTCGAGGTCGAGATCGCCGACCGTGAGGCTCGCCGGGGCGTCCCCCGCGGCGTAGTCCCCGAGCTCCGCTCCGGTCGCGTCAAAGACCCGCACACGATCGCCGTCCGCGACGATCATCTCGACCCGGCCGTCATCGTCGAGGTCCGCGGTGAGCAGCGCATGGGCCCATTTCTCCAGCTCGATCTCGCCGAGGCGCTCGAGCGAACCATCACCGACGCTGCGCAGGAGCACGAGCTGGCGCGGCTCCGCGCTGGCGACCACAAGATCCTCCCGGCCATCACCGTCGAGGTCTCCCTTCTCGATCCACTGGGGATCGCCGAGGTCACCGAGCATCTCCACCCGGCTGGAGTCCCTGACCTCGAACACGAGCAGGTGCTGGCCCGTCCGCGAGATCAGCGCGAGCTCGTCCAAGCCGTCGCCGTTCAGATCGAGACGAACACCGTCGGAGATGCTGTAGCTGAGGTCGATCCTCCGCCACGTCAGGCCGCAGGTGTCGCCCAGGGCCCCGTCGCAGTCCTCCTCGGAGCTGCACCCCGCGTCGCCAAAGCTCACAAGACCCGCGAGGAGCGTCGCCCTCATCCGTCCACGGGCGCTCAGGGACAGGCTCATGTGCCCCCACTATAGGTGAGAGATGTCCTCAGGGACACTGCGTTTCGGCGCCCTGCTGCGCACGTCAACTCCAGAGGACACTCGCGCATAGGCCCGCGGATCGCACCGCTGCTCGGCGGTGATCTGCGACAATCTGGACCCGGAGGACGACTGCATGTGCCAAGAGTGGATCCCTGAGTGAGCGCCGAGGGATGTCTTCGGCGAGCGACGTTCGACGTACCCGCTCGCCGACGGAGCCGAGCGCAGGGGTCGGGCCGGCGGACTCGCGAAGGCTGAGCGAGCATCTCCTCAAGGAGCAGGTCAACCCCAGCCGTCACCTCGTGCTCATCAAAGATCAGGCCGCCCGGGGACGCAGCCCGTCGAAGAGCAGATCAAAGACCACCCGCAGGCGTCGGCTCGTGCTCAGCTCGCGGTGCGTGGTCAGCCACATCGGCACCGGAATGGGCGGCAGCTCCGGCAGCGCCCGGGTGACCAGCGGCTCGGCGTCGCCGATCTCCTCCATCATGATCGCGACGCCGACGCCCCGCTTGGCGAGCTCCCACTGCACGAGCTGGTTGCCGGTGATCACCGGAAAGCTCTCCTGGGTCAGCGAGAGGCCGAGGGCGTTGAGCCCCTTGAGCAGGGCATCACCGCGATCGAAGCCGAGGAAGTTCGCCTGCGAGAGCGCCTCGGGAGTGATCGGGTCGCCGAGCGTCGCGAGGTAGTCGGGCGAGGCGTAGAGCCTGGCCCGACCGTCCTTCACCTTGCGGGCGACGAGCTCCGCCTGGGTCGGCCTGAAGCTGCGGATGGCGATGTCCGCCTCGCGACGGCCGAGATCGCTGGTGTCGTTGGTCGCGACGAGCTCGATCTCGATCCCGGGATGTCGCGCCCGCAGGTCGGCGATGATCGGCGGAAGGGTGTAGATCGCGGTGATCTGGCTGGCGGAGATGCAGACGTTGCCCTCGAGCGAGAGCGACTGACCGGCCGCGGTCAGCGAGACCCGGACCGCGGCCTCTCCCATCGCCCGCACGTGCTCCACGAGGTCGAGGCCCGTCGCGGTCAGGTGCAGCCCGTGGCCCACCCGCTCGAAGAGGAGAACGTCGAGCTCCTGCTCCAAGGCGGCGACCTGACGACCGACGGTCGGCTGAGCCATCCCCAGGGCCCTTCCCGCGGCGGAGAAGGAGCCCTCCTCCGCGGTGACGAGGAAGGCCCGCGCGCGGTTCCAATCGAAGGTGACAGAGCGCCAGTCCATGCACAAGCGCATACCACACTTGCAGGTTCTGTGAATTCTCAAGACGTTAATGCATGGCTAAACCTGGGACATCGGCGAGGCGGTGAGCGCCCGCCGGGCTTCTCCGCTCCACATCCGAGGTCCCCATGAAAGCTGCGATCCACACCCGCTACGGCTCCCCCACAGTTCTCCGCGTCGAGGAGATCGCGCCACCGAGCGTCGGCGACGACCAGGTCCTCGTCCAGGTCCACGCCTGCCCGATCACCGAAGGGGACAGGCGCCTGCGCGCCGCCGACTTCCCGGGGCTCGGCGCCGTCCCGGGCCGGCTCATGTTCGGGGTCTTCGGCCCGCGCCACCCTACGCCGGGGACAAACTTCGCCGGGCGCGTCGTCGCCACAGGCGCGAACGTGACCCGCTTCGCCGTCGGCGACGACGTCTTCGGCAGCTGTGATCACAGCGCCTTCGCCGAGACCCTCGCCGTCGCCGAGGACGGCCGGATAGCCAAGATCCCCGAGGGCTTCGACTACGACGAGGCCGCCGCGCTCTCGCCCTACGGGGCCGGCAGCGCGCTCGTCTTCCTCCGCGACCTCGCCGAGATCCAGCCGGGTCAGCGGGTCCTGATCGTCGGCGCAGCCGGCGGGCTCGGCCGCTGCGCCGTCCAGATCGCCCGCCACCTCGGGGCTGAGGTGACCGGCGTGTGCAGCGGCCGGGACATGGAGCTGGTCAAGCGGCTCGGCGCCGCCGCGGTCATCGACTACCAGCGTGAGGACTTCACGAAGAACGGCGAGACCTACGACGTCATCTTCGACACGGCCGCCGGCGACCGCTTCCGCGCCTGCCGCAGCTCCCTCACCCCCACCGGCCGCTACGTCACCGTCTACCTCAGCGGCGGCGTTCTCCTGCGGATGCTCATGAGCTCGGTGCTCGGCGGCCAGAGGGCGGCGTCCACGGTGGTCATCGGCACGCAAGAGCTGACCGAGGATGTCGCGCAGCTGATGGCACAGGGCGTGCTCTCGCCGGTGATCGCCGCGAGCCTACCGCTAGGCGAGCTCGTCGCCGCCCAGGAGATGTTTGAGAACGACAAGCCGCAGGGCGTCGTCATCGTCAGGGTCTCCGACGTCGATCGCTACCCCCGGGCCGAGGGTGAGGCGGACGAGCGCGGCCAACCGAGCGTACGTCGGCTGCGGCGGAGCGCCTGAGGGACAGGCGACGCGAGACAGCCTTGAGGGCCTTCCGCTCAAACTTCCGCGTCGGCGGACGAGCGGACGAGCGGACGAGCGGACGAGCGGACGAGCGGACGAATGCTGCCACTTCGGACGCTATGCCGATAGCACGTGCACGAGTCGAAATGGTCGGACTTGGGTCGTCGCCCGAGAGCGTCGGTCGTCGCGGCGCGAGGATGTCTCGACAGGTTGGTCGCCATCGTCGAGACATCCTTCGCCTGGACCTTCGATGCCAGAGGTGAACACCGGCGTCGACGTGCGGGCGCCTGATTACCGGCGCTTGCCCCTCTTCTTCTTCGGCTCGGGCTCGGGCTCGGGCTCGGGCTCGGGCTCGGGCCGCGGATCGTCGCGGAGCCGGATCCCCGCCGGGAGATCGGCGAAGTGCTCGGCGATGTCAGCTCGCCGAACCTCGACGCTCCCCCCCCGTCCGGAGATGGTGCTGTCGCTCCCGCGGGGGCCACCGGGGCCGTTTCTCCCCGCGGGGACGATCTTGCACTCCTTGCACGGGCTGTAGGCCGGCGACCCGTTGCCGCCGTTGCCGCCGTAGCCCCCCTGTCCGGCCATACCTCCAGCGACGTTGAGCCGAATCGCGGCCTCCAGCTCTGGGTAGCGGTCGTCGATGATCAAGAGGATCTGGCCGCCGTCGCCGCCTGGTCCGCCGTCGCCCCCAACCCCACCGGGACCGCCAGCTCCCTCCGGCTTCTGGCCTACGCCGCCCGTACCGCCCGGACCGCCGTCACCGCCCGCTCCGCCGCTCGCGACGACGGTCATCCCGGCGTCAAGATCGAAGAGCGTGGACTCCCCGGTGGGGGCGACGCGGATCATCCCGACGCGATCGTAGAGCGGGGTCTGGACGATCGTCGCGACCGCGACCACCTCCGGGCCAGGGCTGCCAGGGCCGCCCGGGCCGCCGTAGCCACCGCCGCCGCCGCCAGCGGAGCCGCCCGGGCCTTGGGAGCCCCGGCTCCCCGACGACCCTGAGCGGCCGACGGCGCCGAAGCACGAGTATTCCGGCGCGAAATGGAGGGTGGCCTCCTTGCTCGTGTCGAGGCGGTAGGTCGCCTTGAGATCGTAGCCGAGGAGCACCGCGAAGGGGTCCCGTGTGGTCGCGAAGACCCCCTCCTCGATCACCCCGCCGCGCGCCGCCATCGCGAACTCGGCCGGGTCCATCTTGCCACGGGCTTCGTTCCCCGAGGCGTCCACCGCAGCGGTCTCGAGGGTCACGTCCTTCGAGCCCTTGCGCTCGACCGCCTGGGCGAGGACCTTGACCTTGACCTTGGCGCCGGGGCAGAGCGTGCTGCCCTTCCCCGCGGCCGCGATCGAGAGGCTCTTGACGTCGTACTTCTCCATGTTGACGGTGAAGGCCGACGCGTCAGCCCCACCCGCGCTGGTGAGGTTGGTGATGAAGGCGCAGCCGCTCGCGCTGAGGAGCGAGGCTATCGCCAGGGATGGGAGTGCGTTGCGGACGGTCACGGTGAGGTACCTCCTGCCGGCGCGGCGACGCAGCGGAGGAGCGCCTCGTCACAGACCATCCTCGGGTAGTCGGAGTCGAGCCCTGGGGGGCGCGCGGCCGCCGTACAGTTGGAGCCTGGTTGTTCTACGCTGCACTCGCATCCGAGCTGCTGGCCGTAGACGCAGAGGCTGCCCTCCGGCAGGCAGAGCCCGGGTATCCCGAGAAATGCCTCCTCAGGGGTTCGGAAGCACTCCTGGGTCTTCCAGCAGTCCTCCTCGACAGTGCAGGGCTCGCGCTCGAGCTCGTCCTCCAGGTCGACATCGCAGGCGCCGAAGAGGCCGAGGCCGAGGGTCAGGGCGAGCGTGATGAATCGAGATCGACGTGACATTAGAACCTCACCTCCCAGCCGAGCGCCGCGCCGCCGCGGTAGAACGACGGCGAGAGCGAGACGGTCGCGGCTTTCCGCTGCTCGCGTAGTTTTTTCAGGCGGATGCGGCCGACCACCGCCGTGACGACGCCGGCCGCGAGGACCCCCAGGCCGGCGTAGATCACGATCGGCGCTGTGTTTGCGCTCGATATGATGCGGTGCCGGGAAGCGTCGTCGGTCGGCAGGTAGCCGCCGTTCTTGTCGGCGAGCTTCACCAGCCGTTTCTGCGGGCTCCAGACGTAGAGGAGGGTCGTGCCGGCGAGCGCAGTGACGCCGCCGAGGACCACGATAGCTCCGCCTGCGAGGGTGATCCGCCCGGCTCGTCGGATCTTCCGGTTGAGGGCGCGGGGATCCTGCGCAGACCCTCCCTCACCGCCCCCCCCCTCGCTCACCCACTCGCCCTGCGGCGCGTCGGCGGCGAGGTCTGGGTGGAGCGCGCTCCCGGCCGCAGCTTCGCCACCGCCGGCCCCGCGGGGCCCGTCGTCGCTGTCGGCGTCCACGCTCTCCGCGGCCTCGCTGTCGTCAGCGAAGGGATCCGCGGGTTCTGCCGCCGCGCTGTCGTCGTCGAACGGATCGATGTTCGGCGAGGTATGGGCGAGCGGTGACGCGGCCAAGAGCACCCCTAGGACCGCGGCTGGCAGCGCCCGAATCGGTACACGAGTCCGTATCCGTAGAGAATGGGAGGGCGCTGTGTGAGCATATGTAGGGGGGATACCGAGCGGGGGCGAGCCCCCGGTCTCATCGAGTGGTCTCATTGCGGTGTCCTGGTTCCGGGCGCGCGGGCATCTGGCTCGACGCTGTCTCCGAGGACAGAGCGAGAGGCCTGCGTTCGGGCCCACATTGAGCAAGTCGCCGGTCGCCGCCTTTTGATCCCAAAAATCGACAGAGGGCTGAGATGTGACGAAATTGCCCCCCCCGCAGGGTCGATGTAGAGCATTATCGCGCCGCATGAAACGCGAATATCGACATGTCCAGCTGTCAGGACACCGCCAGCGGACAATTGCTCGCGCGGAATGTGCCGTTGCTCGAGTCTCTGCAATCCTCGGAGAGGACTCCGGCGTCGCGGTCGGCCTCAAGCGCGCTGGCGCCGACGCAGCCTGAGGAGAGCGCGCCGAGCCGATGAGCACCCCCACCGGGCCGAAGCGCTCAGGGTCACACCGCTCCGGGCGAGGCGTCGAGCTTGAGCGGCAGCCTCCGCATGGGGAGGACGACGATAAAGCGAGAGCCGACGCCGGGCTCGCTCGTGACGGTGATCGAACCGCCGAGGAGCTCGATGATCTTCTTGGTGATCGCGAGCCCGAGCCCGGAGCCCTGCTTGCGCCGGGAGGCGGAGTCGTCGACCTGGACGAAGGGATCGAAGATCCTCGCGACCTTCTCGGGGGTCATGCCGACGCCGGTGTCGGCGACCGTGAGTGAGATCGTCTCGGGCCGCGGGCCGGCGACGACGACGATGCTGATCACCCCGTCGCTCGTGAACTTGCAGGCGTTGCCGGCGAGGTTGAGGAGGAGCTGGAGGAGCCGCTGACGATCTCCGTAGAAGGTGCTGAGGCTGGGATCGACGTCGATCTCGAGGCGGTTGTCGCCCTCGTCGGCCAGCGGCGCGAGGGTGTCGCGCAGGCCCAGGAAGAACTCCGCGATGTCGATCGGCTCGATGCTCAGATCGACGGTCCCGGACTCGATCTTTGAGATGTCGAGGAGACCGTTGATGAGGCCCAACAGGTGCTTGCTCGCGACCATCACCTTGCGCGCGTCCTCGGAGAGCTCGGCCGCGCCTAGGTCGTCGAGCTCCTCCTGGAGCAGCTCGCTGTAGCCGAGGATGGCGTTGAGCGGCGTGCGCAGCTCGTGGCTTATGTGCCGGAGAAAGACCGTCTTGCGCTGGTCGGAGTTCTCTGCGCGGCTCTTCGCCGCGTCGAGCTCGACGTTGAGCTGGCTGAGCTCGGCCTCGTTGCGGGCCCGGTTGCGCTCGTAGACGGCGGTCAGGAAGTAGGCGAGGAAGGGGGCGACGGTGAACGTCGTGATGAAGGTCGGGAGGAAGGCGAGGAAGGACTCCGTCGTCGCCGTCGGCAGCTCCTTCGCGAGGTAGAAGGCTGCGCCGCCGATGAAGATGGTCCCGAGGAGGCCGCTGCGCAGCCCGAGGAAGAAGGTGAGGACCAGGGGGAAGCAGGAGAAGAAGGCCAGGATCGGCGCGGGGAAGTGGCCGACCTGGCTGTGGATCACCGGCAGGGCCGCCCCGAGGGTGACCGAGAGGATGCCCCCGGCGAGCCGCGCCGAGCGGGTGATGAACTGCACCGCGGGGAGGAGGAAGAAGAACGAGATCAGGGCGAGGCCCAGCCAGAAGCCGAGGTCGAGCGGCAGGGTGAGGGCGCGGATCGTGTGGGAGATCATCGCCAGCACTCCCATGCCGCAGGAGGAGACGACCAGGACTCGAGCGCGCAGTCGGGTGTCGCTCGAGTCGAGCAGCTCGGCGGGGATCAGGCGATCGACCGCCCTGACGAAGAGCCCGAGGAGCGAGCGTCTCCTGGTTTGGCTTTGCTGGACCGCGGTCATCGGCGCCGACGCAGGGAGCCAGTATGGCCGAATCCGAGGGCACTTTGGGTGAGGACGAGCGTTCTTCGCGTGGCGTGTGCCGGGCGGTAGCGCCCTCTACGCGGCGCATCTCCGAGCAGCCTAGCAACCGGCGGTGAAAGTCCCGTGGTCTCTCGCGCCGCGATCGTCGGTCCTCTTGGCTCGGACAAGACGCCGCTCGACCGGGTCGTACCGCACGCCTCGGCCGAATCGAGCGGGACGACGAGGGCTGGAGAGCGCGCGGGACTCTTGCCACGGGCTGCTAGGGCGCAGGCGGCTCACATACGCCGAAGTCGAGGAAGCAGCCCCCCTTGACGCAGATCTGATCGCCCGCAGCACAATCGCCGTCGACGACGCAGGGCCGTCGGTTGCAGTCGTTCCCCTCGCCGCCGCCCTCGAGGCAGTCGTGGGTCTCCGGGCAGACAAAGCCGTCGTTGCACGAGAGGAACACGCACTCCCCCCCGTCGCAGATCCGATCCGGCCCGCACTCGTCGTCGCCCCCGCAATTCGCCCGGCACTCGTAGCGGATCGGCTCATCGCAGGGGCATAGCAGCACGACGGCGTCGCAGAAGCTCCCCTCGTCGCAGGGCTCCTCATCGCTGCAGAGCACCTCCGCTGTCTCGCAGACGCCGCAGTTCACCTCACCGGGCGCGAAGCAGAACTCGCGGAGCTGCTCGTCGCAGTCGCCGTCGTCCCGGCACTCCCCCTCCTCGAGACCGCCGCTCGTCGTCCCGCTGTCGGTCCCGGAGGAGCCCGTCGAGCCCTCTGTGGTCGATGAGTCCTCTGTGGTCGACCCGCCCGTAGATCCCGTCGTGCTCGACCCCGCCGACGTCGACGTCGTGTCACCGCCGCTGCCGGTGGTGATGTCGCCCGTGGAGGTGCTCGTCATCGACGTGGCCGAGCCGCCACTGCTACCGCCCGTCGAGCCGCCTGTCGGGTCGCCTGTCGGGTCGCCCGTCGGGTCGCCCGTCGAGCTCACCCCCTCGGAGGTCGTCGGCAAGGTGTCGGTCAGGACCCCGTGACCGGGGACGCAGCCGAGGGCTAGCCCCGCGCTCAGACCGACGAGGGCCGCGAGGCCGCGGCGAGCTCGGCGGACGGGATACGAGCGAAGGGTGGTGACGGTCTCTTCTTGATGATGCATCTTCATGGTGGTTCCTGGTCGCAGGAGATGGGGCGTGCGATCGGCACACATCCTGGAATCTCCGGCCCCCTCGGGCTTCGTCGCATCTTTTTTCCCCCGCCTCGCGGGGCGGCCTGCGGTCGCCCCGAGCGACGCGTACACTCGCCGCCGTCATGCTCGCCCCTGGGTCTGCGCTCGCGCTCGCGCTCGCCGTCGCCTCGCCGGCGACGACGGTCTCTGCAGAGCGAGACCCGATCTCCGCGGTCTCGATCGCCTGGGCCGGGAGTCCCGCCTGCGACGGCGGCCAGGCCCTCCGCGCGCACCTACGGCGGCTCCTCGCGGCCTCGACCGCGGGCAGCCGGGTGAGCGGCGAGATCGACGTGAGGCTCACCCCCGGCCCCGCCCTGGACGCAGGGGACGGACGATCCGCCGCCGATACGTGGACGATGACGCTCCGGCTCCGCTCCGTCTCGGGGAGCTGGAGCCGACGGATCGACGGCGAGCGCTGTGAGCAGATGATCGCGGTCGCGGCCCTGATCGCCGCCATTTACCTCGATCCGATCGCCGTCCAGGCCAAGCTCGCCGGCGACGCGACCCCCGAAACGACCCCCGAAACGACACCCGACGCGACCCCCGACGCGACCCCCAAAACGACACCCGAAACGACACCCGAAACGATCCCCGAAACGACCTCGGCGCGGGGTCCGAAGACGCACCAGGCCGCCCCGCCGAGCCCCCACGGGAGCAGCGCTCGCCCCCCCCAGCCGGAGCTCGCGGAGGCGCCGATGGACCCCCCCCAGCGCGCTCCCGAGGACTGGCAGGCGAGCGACGGGAGGCCGCCGTCGATTCAGCCCAGCGGGCCCGCGAGGAGCTCGTCCGACGCGCGCCGTCAGCCAGCGCTCGGGTCCGCCGCCCGGGCGGCGCTCCTCGGCTCGTACGGCCCCTTTCCAGGCCTCGGCGCCCTCCTCGTCGGCGGTGTTGGCATGACGATCGGCGACCGCGTCCTCCTCGAGCTCGCCGTGCTCCATCGCCTCCGCAGCCGCCAGCCGATCGAGGCGACGCCCGAGGTCGAGCTCCTCGCGAGCCTCACGGCGGCGCGGGTCCATGCCTGCTGGACGCCCCGCCTCGGCGCGCTCGAGCTGCCGCTGTGCGGCGGCGTGGATCTCGGCGCCCTCCGGGTCGAGGCGCTCGGCCTCCGCAACCCTGAGCTCGACCGCTCCCTCTACGTCGCGCCGAGCTTCGGCGGCCGCCTCCTCTGGCGCCCTGCGCCGACGATCGGGCTCGGCCTCGACCTCGGGGCGAGCGTCGCCCTTCGCCGGCGGACCTACGGGATCCGAGAGCTCGACGGGCCCGTGCTGGAGACGACCCGAGCCGGCGCCCACGCGGGTCTCAGCCTCGAGGTGCGCCTCCCCCCGCGGAAGAACCGTCGACCGTGAAAAGAGGAGCAACGAAACCCTGGGCCGCTGGAGATCCCGAAGTGGACACCTCACCGATGCCCGACCTCAGCTCCGAGTTCGCCGAGCACTATCGCGCTCACTTCGACTTCACCTGGCGAAACCTCAGGCGCCTAGGTGTGCCCGCCACAGAGCTCGACGACGCGGCTCAGGAGGTCTTCGTCGTCCTCCTCCGCAGGCGGTCGAGCATCCCCCCTGAGCTGCCGATCCGCGCCTGGCTCTTCGGCGTGATCCGGCGGATCGCCTGGCGCTACCGGCGGAGCGACAGCCGCCGCAGCCGCCTCCACGACGCCGTCCACCGAGCGGCGAACGCTAGCCCCGAGCTGGAGCGCGCCCGCGCTCGGCCCGACCAGCTCCACGACACCCGCGAAGCCGCGCGCCTGGTGGAGCGCTTCCTCGCCGAGCTGACGCCGATCCAGGCCGAGGTCTTCGTCCTCGCCGAGCTCGAGGAGCTGAGCGGCAAGGAGATCGCCGAACACCTCGGGGTCAACCAAAACACGGTGTGGTCGCGCCTCCGACTGGCCCGACGCGCCTTCGACCGGCGCTTCGCCACGATCCGCGCCGAGAGCACCCGCCTCTACCAGAGAAGCCCCAACCCCGAGCGCCGCCACCCGGTGCTCTCCCTCTCCCGGCGGGGCCATCGGCCGAGCGTCGACGACCGCCGACGGGTCGGCGCGCTCCTGGGGATCCCAGGCTTCGGCGCGCTGCCTCCGGGCGCCGCTGGACCCCAGGGGGCCGCCGCGCCCGGTCCAGGCCTCCCCCTGGCGGCCGCGACCGCAGCGACGACCGCCGGGGCTCCCCTCGCCGGGCTCGCCGGGTTCGCCGGCGCAGCAGCGATCGCAGCGATCGTCGTCGGCGTCGGACTCTCCGATCGATCCGCCTCCGCGGTAGCTCCCGGAGCGGCCGCAGGCGTCGTCACCAACGCAGGCGAGAGGAGCGAGGTTGGGGTCCGTGACACCGCCGATGACACCGCCGATGAGCTGAAGCCGGCGGAGCTCGACGGAGCTCCGTCGACGTCGACGTCGACGCCACAGCGCCCCCTCCCCTCGCCCCCCAAGACCGCCGCTCACCGCCCGTCTGTAGACATGTCCAAAGGTACAGGTGCCGGTACGGGTACAAGGGGCCCGACCGGACCTGCGAAGGAGCTGACCCAAGGAGCTCAACCTCGCTCCCCCACAGCCGAGCCGGGGAGACCGCTCGACGGTGAAGCCGCGGCAGACGCGGTGGCCGCGGTGACCGCGAAAGCCCGCGAGTCGGCCCTAGGCGCCGAGTACGATCTCGTCGCAGCCTCGCGGGCTGCGCTCGCCGGGGGCGACCCCAGGCGATCGCTCGCGCTCGCCGAGCGCCACAGCCGGGGCTTTCCCTCGGGGGTTCTCCGCGATGAGCGGGACGGCCTGCGGATCGCCGCGCTCTGCCAGCTCGGCCGTGACCCCGAGGCCCGACGCCTCGCCGACGCGCTCGCGCTCCGCCAGGGTGATCCCGCGGTGATCCGACGCTTCATGACCGAGTGTCAGCCGCCCGCACCGTGACGGCCTGCACAAACTCGGTCGCAACCGCCGCCCTCCGCACGACTTCCGAACCACTTCCTCCGTACCACTTCCTCCGTACCACTTCCCTCCGTCCCTCAGCGCCCACTGCGTCGACCCACCTCGGCCGGGCCAAGCCCGGTCGACCCACCTCCGTCGACGCCAGCCGCCCTACCCGTCGCTCATCGCCGCGAAGGCCTCGCAGAACTCCTGCGTCGCGCGATCGGTCGGAAAGTAGCTCTCGATCAGCAGCTCCTCGAGGGTGACGTTTTGCGGCGCGTTGAACCGGGTCATCGTCGTCAGAAAGCCGAGCTCCTGCCCGCCGAAGCGGACGCGCAGCGGCACGCTCGCCGACGAACCGCGGGAGAAGTCCGGGCGCCGCCAGGCCTCGGGCACCCCAGGAAAGCCGAAGAGCGACTCTAAGAGCGACTCTAGGCGCTGATCGTGGGGGTTGTGGAGCGTCTCCCGCTGGAGCCGGAGGACAATCTCGAGCCCGATCTCCTCCCAGTTGACGAGGCTCGGCCGCAGCCCCTCGGGGTCGAAGAGCGCGACCAGGCCGTTGCGACCGATGATGTCCCCGCCGACCGCCGCGCTGAAGAGACGCTGCCCGGCCTTGTTGGCCCGCAAGATCTCGTAGGTCCGACTCACGAGGAGCATCGGGTAGGGCTCCTGCTGCTGGAGCATCCGCTCGATCGCCATCTCGATCGCGGGATCGTTCAGCGCCGCGAGGGAGGGCTCGGAGAAGCTCGGGACAAAGCCAGCCACCCGGAGCAGCTCGTTGCGGTCGCGCAGCGGCACGTCCAGCGTCCCCCCGAGGCGCAGCACCATCTCCTCGCTCGGCCGAGCGCGGCCGGTCTCGAGGAAGCTGATATGCCGCGGCGACACCTCCGCGGCGACCGCCAAGTCGAGCTGGCTGAGGCCCCGTCGAGCCCGCCAGTACTTGAGCAGCGCGGAGAAGAGCTTGCTGTCGCGGCTCACCTACGCGCCCCCGCCTGCTCGCCCAGGAGGAGCGCCTTCATGTCGCCCCCCGCGATCGCGCTCGCGACCAGGAGGTAGGGCATGAAGAACAGCATCCCGCCGACGGACGCGACCAGCCCGAGGACGATCCCCGCGCTCGAGAAGCGATGGCGCCAGGCGATCCACATCCCCGCGAGCAAGAGGGAGCCGAGGAAGTCGAGGTTGAACTGCCCAGGCCAGCCCATCGCCGCGATGTCGCCGATGAAGACGGGCAAGAGGCTCCAGCCCTCGGCCTTGATGACCACGCCCGTGTAGATCGTGAGGAGCAGGAAGAAAACCGCCAGAAAACCGCGAAAGAAGCTCATCGTTCGACTCCATCGTCGTCGCTCCTGCGCCGACCCCCCGTGACTACCAGGCGTCACCACGCGGCGCACCTACCTCGCCAGGTAGGCGCGCCGCCGAGGTCGATCCGCCGTCGCTCCGTCATCGTTACGCCGTCGCTCCGTCGTCGTTCCGCCGTCGCTCTGCCGTCGTTCTGCCGTCGCTCCGTCGTCGCTCCGCCGCAGCGATCGGAGCCCTCCGGACGCGCGGCAGAGCCTCGACGGGGCCGCTCTCGCGCGCTACACCTGTCCGATGATCCCCCGCCGCGTCCGTCGGAGCTCGCGCTGGCTCGCCATGAGCCCATCGATCGCATGGACCACCTTGGTCACCTTGTTCGCCAGCACGCTCCTCGTCGCCTGCCCCGCCGAGCCGACCGGCAGCGGCAGCGTCGGCGAGATCGCCCCCCGGATCACCGCCAAGTCGCTGAGCGGCGATTACGTCGAGCTCTCCGACTTCCAAGGAGAGGTCGTCCTCGTCAACCTCTGGGCGACCTGGTGCGGGCCCTGCCGCGTCGAGCTCCCCGCGCTGGAGCAGCTCCACCGCCACAACCACGACCGCGGCTTCTCGGTCCTCGGCGTCAGCGTCGACGGCGAGCGCGGCGAGAAGGAGGTCCGCAAGACGGTCGCCTCGCTCCGGCTCAGCTATCCGATCCTGCTCGACCCCGCGGGACGATCGTCGACCGCCTACCAAGCCACCGGGTACCCGACCTCCGTGCTCGTCGGCCGTGACGGGCGGGTCCGCTGGCGCCGCGCAGGGACGATCACCGCCAAGGACGAGGAGCTCCTCGGCGCGATCGAGGCCGCCCTCGCCGAGCCAGCGCGAGCTAGCGAGCCCAAGCCCCAGTGAGCGCCGAAGAGCTCCTCGCGCCTGAGCGGGGCCCCTCCGCCCGCGTCCGACGATCGCCCTCGCCGCAGAGCCTAGGAGGCCGTGGTGTACCGGGCCGTACCGCAGGTTTTGGCGGAACCGAGAGGGCCGACGAGGGCTGGAGAGCGCGCGGGACGTTTGCCACGGCCTCCTAGGGTCCCTCGACGATCTCGCGCAGGCACGCGGGGATCGTCGTCAAGCCGAGCCACTCGACGATAGCGTTGAGATCGCTCGACACCAAGCTCATGGTGCCGTCCTCACGGAGGTGACGCTGGACCTGGAGCGTCCCGACGACGCTGCGGACGAAGATCCCGACCGGGTCGTAGCCGGCCATCAGGCGCGGTCGAAACCTGCGCATGACCGCCTCGAAGGGCTCGTCATTGCGCCCGCGGGCGGCCCGCAGATCCACCAGGAGGGGACCGCCCCTCCCCCCTCGATCGAGCGCCTTGACGACCTCCTCGAGGGTCGCCTCCATCTGCGTCGTCGTCGCGAAGACCGCGGTCGTCCGGATCACGATCATCAGCTGCGTCGGGGTGTCGAATCGGACCCGAAAGAAGCGATCGTTGAGGATGCGTCGCGGTTCCTCCACCGAGCGGACGATAACAGCTGATGACTAGGCTGACGATGGTGGTAGGGTCATCGTGTGGGGTCGGCTGAGGCGGGGGATGTGGAGCTTCTGGAGGCTTGGCGCGGGGGGGACGCGGAGGCGGGCAACGCCCTCCTCCGCCGCTACTTCGACAGTCTCTACCGCTTCTTCTCCAACAAGGTCGACGACGAGGTCGACGACCTGATCCAGCGGACCTTCCTCGCGCTCGTCCGCCACAAGGGCTCGATCCGCGACGGCGGGAGCTTCCGCGCCTACATGTTCACGGTGGCCCGCAACGAGTTCTATCACCACCTGCGCAGCCGCCGACGTCGTCGCGATCCGCTGGACTTCGGGACCGTCTCGCTCGCCGACCTCGGCACCTCGCCGAGCCAGTTCGCCGCCCGGCGCCGCGATCAGGAGCTCCTCCTAAACGCCCTGCGGAGCATCCCCGTCGACCTCCAGATCGCCCTCGAGCTCCACTACTGGGAGGGCATGACCACGGCCGAGCTCGCGGCCGCCCTCGAGATCCCGCACGGGACCGCCAAGAGCACCCTGCGACGCGCCCGCGAGCAGCTCCGGCGACGCCTCAGCAGCGCCGCCAAGGCAGACCCGGAGCTCGCGGCGAGCCTCGACGATCTCGACGCGTGGGCCCGCTCGGTCCGCGACGCCAAGCGCAAGCGCGACGCGTCCTAGCAGGCCCGAGGGACCCGCGGGACCCGAGCTCCGCCACCGCGGCCATGACCGCGGCCATGACCGCGGCCACGACGAGAGCGCCGCTCCGGGCTCATGCCCGGGCGACGCCCTCTCGCCGAATTCGTCGCTCGTGGCTAGCGACGAACACCCTTCTTGAGGGGCTTCTTGTTCGCCGCCTTGAGCGTCCTGCGGGCCTGGACGACCGCAGCCGGCTCGCCGTGGGACTCGCCGCGGATCGTGTATTTGTGGGCGTTGGTCCCCCACTTCTGGTTGTTGAGGTGGATCAGCGGGAAGGTCCCCTCGACCCCGGTGAAGGTCTTGTTGAACTTCTTGCGTCCGTCCTTGCTCAGGCGGACCTCCTGATAGGCGACGTCATCGCCGTTCTCGTCGACGAAGCAGACCTTGACGATCAGATCCTTCTTCGCCTTGCCGCCGGTGCGCTCGAGGGAGAGCTCGTACTCGCCGCCGAGCACCGGCGCGCCCGCGAACTGACGCTCGGTCGCGACAGCCCCCGTCTGGGTCCGGTTGTTCGGCAGAGCGCGCGGCCCGATCTTCCACGAGCCGTCCTCGCCCTTGTTCCACTCGGCCTTCATCTCTTCGGCCTTCTTCGCGAACTTCTCGAGGTCGGCGATGCACTTCTCGGCGGCGTCCTTGTCCTCGGTGTTGAGCTGGTTGCAGACCAGCTTGCCGACGGGGACGAAGAAGGTCTTGAGCTTGCTGTTGGCCTTGACCCAGGTCGACTTGCAGCTGGTGCCAGCGTGCGAGATCGAGGGCACCGCGAAGGCGACGGTGAGAACGGAGGCGAGGAGCATTTTGTTGAGCATGGGGGTTCCTTTGTCGTTGAGTCCGACGACGGAGCGAGGGCCGCGCAGCGGCGGCGGCGGGCTGCTCGTCGGGACACCTGGGAAGAGCCCGCGCCGGGAGCTTCGGATCACGGAGCTTGATAAATTTTCGCGGCTCCACTTTTTCGCGCAGAGCCGGCCGCTCAGATCCGATCACGACGACCGACCGCGGGGCCGCTCCGCATGCTCGACCTCGCCCGCATATCCGCGTACGCGCCCGGTTGCGGGGTTTATCGCGGCCCTGCATCCTGTCGCCCGACCGCCAGGCTTCCCCTGCGGCCTACCTTTGGCTGTCTATTCGGACATGTCTACTCTGACCCCAGATCTCGACACGCTCGCCGATCACTTCGACGCCGCGCGCGACGGACACGGCGACCTCGAGGCCGACCGGGTCCTCGCGGGGCTCAGCGAGCGGCTCTTCGGGATCAAGAGCGAGCCCCTCGAGATCGGCCGCTACGTCATCCTCCGACGCTTGGGCGCGGGGGGGATGGGCGTCGTCTACCTCGGCTACGACGCCGAGCTCGACCGAAACGTCGCGATCAAGCTGCTGCGGGCCCGCCACGCGAGCGGCGGCAGCAAGGACCGGGCCGCCGCCCGTCTCCTCCGCGAAGCCCGAGCCCTAGCCCGAATAGAGCACCCCAACGTGATCGCGATCCATGAGGTCGGGACCAGCGACGGCGCCGTCTTCATCGCCATGGAGCGGGTCCAAGGCGTGAGCCTGGCGCAGTGGCAGGAGGAGGAGCAGCACAGCTGGCGTGAGATCGTCGAGCTCTACGTCCAGGCCGGTCGCGGGCTCGCGGCGGCCCACGCAGCCGGTCTCATCCACCGCGACTTCAAGCCCAGCAACGTGCTCGTCGGTGACGACGGTGACGGCCTCGGCCTGCGGGCGCGGGTCGTCGACTTCGGCCTCGCGCGGGCGAGCGGAGGCGACGGGATCGACCGCGAGCAAGTCGGCGATAGCGACGGCGACAGGGACAGCGAGCGCCCTCGGCCCGGCGCCAGCTCGAGCTTGACCGTGACCGGCGCGCTCCTCGGCACCCCGGCCTACATGGCGCCAGAGCAGATCCAAGGTCATGTCGCCGACGCCCGCAGCGATCAGTTCAGCTTCGCGCTCGCGCTCTACGAGGCGCTCTGCGGTGAACGAGCCTTCGCGGGCCGCTCGATCGAGGCTCTCCACGCGGCGGTCGTCGCCGGCGAGCGCCGGCCGACACCGCGGGGCCGGGCCCTCCCCGGCTGGCTCCGCCGGATCCTCGACCGCGCCCTCTCGGTCGCGCCGGAGCGCCGCTTCGCGTCGATGCTTATCCTCCTCCAGGAGGTCGAGCGGGGGCTCGGAGAGCGCCGTCGCCGAGGGCTCGCGGTCGGCGGCGTCGGCCTAGCCCTGACCGCTGCCCTCATCGGCAGCGCCGCCGCTCGGCCCGAGCGCTGCCTCGGCGGCGCAGCGGCGATCGCCGAGGTCTGGGGCGACGAGCAGCGCGACGCGATCGGCCGAGCCTTCACGGCCACCGGCAAGCCCTTCGCCGCCAAGGCCCTGGAGCAGACCGTCCGCCGCCTCGACGAGTACGCCGCCGGCTGGGCGGCGATGCACCAGAGCGCCTGCGCGGCGACCCATCTCCGCGACGAGCAGTCGAGCGCCGCGCTCGACCTGCGGATGCGCTGCCTTGATCGCCGCCGCAACGAGCTCCAGGCGCTCGTCGCACTCTTCACGGGCGACGACCTCGACCCCCAGCTCGTCGCTCGCGCGGTCGAGGCCAGCGACGCCCTCACCCCCCTCGACGGCTGCGCAGACGTCGAGGCCCTCGGGGCGACCGATCCCCTCCCCGACGATCCCCGCGAGCGAGCGCAGGTCGACGACCTCCGCCGCCGCCTCGCGAAGATCAAGGCTGAGCGTGACGCCGGTCGCTACAACACCGCGCTCGACCGGGCGAGCGACGCCTTCGACACCTCCGAGGCCCTCGGCTACCGGCCGCTGCGGGCCGAGGCGGCGCTCCTCCACGGCAGCCTCCTCGGCCTCGCAGGAAACGCCGATGAGGCCGCGATCGCCTTCGACCGCGCCTTCACCGACGGGCTCGCCTCGGGCCACATCGAGGTCGCCGCCGAGGCGGCGATCCAGGCGACCCACGCCGTCGGCTTTGTCGGCCATCACGGCAGCGAGGGGCGACGCTGGGCCCACCTCGCCGAGCCCCTCGTCATCCGTCTGGGGCAACCGCCGCGGGCGCTCGCCACCCTGAAGGCCAACCTCGGCAACATCGCCGTTCTCCAGGGGGAGCTCGACGAGGCTGAGGAGCACTTCACCCGGGCGATCGCCCTGACCGAGGCGGCCTTCGGCGAGAACGAGACGCTGATCGCCAAGACCTCGGCGAACCTCGGCGCGGTCTACCGTCGCAAGGGTGACCTGCCGCGGGCGCTCGAGTCCTACCGCCGCGCCGCGGCTGTCTTTGAGGCCAACTTCGGCCCTCGTCACCCGCTGATGGCGACCCTCGCCAACAACACCGGCGTGCTCCTGCAGACGATGGAGGACAGCGCCGGCGCGGAGCGGAGCTATCGTCAGGTCATCGCCTTGGGCGGCGAATCGATCGCGACGACCAGCCCGACCCTCGGCCACGCCAACAACAACCTCGGCGAGCTGCTCCTAGAGCGCGGCGAGGTCGAGGCGGCCGCCGATCACTTCGCCGCGGCGATCGAGATCTGGGAGGCTGCCCTCGGCGAGAACCACCCCCTCCTCGCCCATCCGCTGCTCGGGCTCGGCAAGGCCCTCGTCGCCGACGGACAGGCCGAGGAGGGCGTCGAGCTCCTGAGAAGGGCGCTGGAGCTCCGGGAGGGCGCAGAGGTCGACGCTGCGGAGCTGGAAGAGGTGCGCGCCGAGCTCGACCAAGCCCTCGCCGCCCTCGAGGGGCGCCTCTGAGGACCCCCTCTCGGTCCACCACAGGTGGCCCTACCTGCCACAGGGACGGCCTGCCAAGGGGACGGCGAGTCGGACCAGAAGACCCGTGGGCTCAGCGCGTCCCTACGCGTTGCCACGCGGGGGGGCGCCCCTTAGGATGAAGGCCGCTGCGAACGTCCCGCCTTCACAGTCGCTCGCTGGATCCCCAGGGCATTTCCACGCCGCGTCCTCGCGACACTCTCACCGCTGCGACTTTGGCCACGATGCAAGACTCCAACTCCGACTCTGCCGCAACGCCGCTGGAGGGGCGACGAGGGCCTGATCCGTCGCCCCTGCGCCTCCTCCTGGTGGAGGACAACGGTATCAACCTCAAGGTCGCGGTGCGCATGCTCCAGCGCCTCGGCTACCACGCAGAGACCGTCTGCGACGGTCGTGAGGCGGTCAACACGGCCGCGGCGACCCCGTTTGACATCATCTTGATGGACGTCCACATGCCGGTGCTCGACGGCCTCGAAGCGACGAAGGAGATCCGCAAGCTCGATCTCCCGTGGCGACAGCCGAAGATCGTGGCGATGACCGCCGCGGCGATGGCCGACGACGAGCGTCGATGTCGCGACGCTGGGATGGACGACTACCTGACCAAGCCGATCAAGCTGCGCGCGCTCCAGGAGACCTTGGAGCGGGTCACGCGGAGCCTCGAGCAGACCTGAGCCCCCCGTGTTCGCGCGCGACCGCTCGACCCGAGCGCGAGTCGACGCGAGCGCGAATCGAGCGCGAGGCGGGCCGCCCGGCGAAGACCGCAGGTGAGCCCCCTCGCGCCGTCGCGCCGTCGCTCCGCCGCGCTATTTCGGGCAGTCCGTCTTCGAGAACCACCACTCGGTGACCTCGTACTTCGACTGCACCCGCTTCTCCGCCTCGGCGGAGGTCGTCGGCGGCGGGACGATGCACTTGTCGCCGGGGCTCCAATTCTCGGGGGTCGCGAGGCCGTGCTTGGAATTGAGCTGGAGCGCCTTGACCAGGCGGAGGACCTCACCGACGACCCGGCCGGTCGTCAGCGGATAGTAGATCATCGCCCGGATGTTCTGGTCGGGATCGATCACGAAGACCGCGCGGACAGCCGCCGTCGACGACGCTCCGGGGTGGATCATCCCGTACTTACTGGCGACCGACATGCTCAGGTCGGCGAGCACTGGAAAGGTCACCTTGACCCCGAAATTGGCCTCCATCGCCCGGGTCCAGGCGATGTGGCTGTAGACCGAGTCGATGCTCAGGCCGATCAGCTGGGTGTTGATGGCCTCAAACTCCGGAGTGAGGCGGGCAAAGGCGACGAATTCCGTCGTGCAGACCGGGGTGAAGTCGGCCGGGTGCGAGAAGAGAACGACCCACTTCTTCTTGAAGTCGCGGAGGCTGATCTCGCCGTGGGTGGACGGCGAGGTGAACTGCGGCGCGGGCTCGTTGATCCGGGGCATCGTGGCGGTGGTGACAGGTGCGTCTGACATCGAACTCCTTGGCTCGGCTGACCGACGCTGGCGCCGTGGTGACACCCGTCCGTCGTCAGCGCGGCGATGCGTCGATGTATAGTCCCCTTGCCGCCCGGTTTCCACCGACGACGGCGCGCGGAGGTGACGATGTCGATCACGATCAAATACTGCGTTCGCTGAAACTACTTGCCCCACGCCACCAGGTTGGTGGCCGAGATTCAGCGCCTCTACGGCGATTCGATGAGCTGCACCCTGGAGAAGGGAGACCGCGGCGTCTTCGACGTGCTGGTGGGCGACGACCTGGTCTTCTCAAAGCACCAGCGAGGACGCTTCCCGAGCAACCACGAGATCACGGACGCGATCGACGCCCGCCGCGGCTAGCGGTGCCGACCCCTGCAGGGCCCCGGCGCGGTGGGTCGCGCTCGTCGTCCTGGGCGCAGCTCCGGGGGCATGAGACCCCAGGGTGATCTCCAACGGGCGCCTCGCGATCCCCGTCGCGGCGCTCCCCCATCGGGACGAGGACCTGGCCAGCTCGACCCCCTCCCCGCTGCGAGAGGTCGCCGGCGATCGGCGGGCGAGGGAGCGCCCTGCGGCTGGATCCCGCCGCGATCGAAGCCTGGATCAAAACCTGCTCCATGAAACAGGTGCACATGTAGGTGAACGTGGCCTCGCAGATCATGTTGTCTGTGCAACGGTTTTTTCGTGCCTTTGTTCTCCCCTGTCCTACGAAGATGACTTGCGCAGGAGCGCCTCTCTTCTGTAAGAAATTGCGAGAAGATGCGCAGCGCTACGATTTCCCTTGGTCCTCATCGTCTCGGGTTCATCAGCTTCGTATCTCTCGCCATCCCCTTGGCGCTCGCCTCCTGCGCCCGCTATGACGGCAAGCTGAGCGAGGGCGAGGACTCCTACGAGAGCGCCCTCGGCGACTCGGAGGGCGATGACAGCGACAGCGACAGCGTCGGCTCGACCAGCGCGGACGCAGGCGACGACGACTCGGGCTCCCCCTGCGTCGACCCCTGCCCGGCGGAGGGCGCCCTCACCTGTGAGGGCGACGGGGTGGCCGTCTGCACCGACAACGGCGACGGTTGCCTGGCCTGGGGCGAGCCCGCGGCCTGCGGCGACGGAGAGGTCTGCGAGGAGGGGGCCTGCCTCATCGAGGCCAGCGACCACTTCGATCCGCCAGCGCAATGGTCGGTCCCCGACGGGGGCAACGCGGCCGGCGGCTTCCACAGCGCGCTCGGGGTCCCCGGGGCGGTCGGCGACGATCACTGGTCGCTCTTCGACATCAACGGCGACCATCGGCTCGACCTCGTGGTCACCGCTCGGGCGGTGAACAAGCAGGGCTACGCCTGGTTCTCGCGGACGATGGGCTACCCGAACGCGCCGTACTGGGAGGTCTACGTCGGCGAGGCCGACGGCTTCGCCGACACGCCGATCGCCTGGCCTGTCCCCAGCGAGGGCCGGCAGGACCACGGCCTCATCCACCACGAGGGCACCCCCAAGATCGCCGGCGACGCCTACTGGTCCCTCCGCGACGTCGACGGCGACGAACGGCCTGATCTCGTGATCACAGGCCGCGCCCAGGCCGGCGACGGCGACTGGTACGGGCGGGCGATCGGCTACCCGAACACCCCCTATTGGGAGGTCTACCTCAACGAGGGCGACGGCTTCGCCGAGGTCCCGACCAACTGGATGCTCCCCCACGGCGGACCCGCTGAGCGCGGCTACTACGTCGCCGACGGCGAGCCCGAGGCGCTCGGCGATCCCAAATGGGAGGTCCGCGACCTCGACGACGACGGCTACCCCGACCTCGTCGTCACCGGCAAGGCGCTGAGCGTCGTCGACAACGGCTTCCTCGTCCGCGCCCTCGGCTCGCTGGAGAGCCCCTACTGGGAGATCTATCGCGGCTCGGCGAAGGGCTTTGGCGACACCCCGGAGGCCTGGCTGGTCCCGGTCGGCGGCTACAAGACCGGCGGCTTCGCCCGCGGCGAGTCGCCCCCCGAGAAGATCGGCGACGACTGCTGGCGCCTGCGCGACCTCGACGGCAACGGCCTCGACGATCTCATCGTCACCGCCCGCGCCTCGGCGATCAACGGCTCCGACTGGGAGGGCAAGGTCCCCGGCTTCCCGTCGAACTCCCACTGGGTGATCTACGAGAACACCGGCGACGGCTTTCGTCGCACCGCCAGCCAATGGCCGGTGCCCGAAGGCGGCTTCGGCGGCCAGGGCTTCGTCGACTTCGACGGTCAGGCCCTAAGCCCCGGCGACCAGAGCTGGGAGACCTTCGACCTCGACGGCGACGGCCAGCTCGAGCTGGTCGTCACCTCCGCCTGGGAGGAGGGCCAGACCCCGATCTGCCGCGGTCAGGTGCTCGGCTTCGCCGACGGCGAGCCGCGATGGGACGTCTTTGAGACCACCCCCCGCGGCTTTGCGGCCGACGCCTGGCGCTTCGGCGTGCCCACGGCCGGGCTCCAGCTCTGCGGCCTGCGGGCGACCGCCGGCCAGCCGATCAAGGACGGCGACACGACCTGGTTCACGACCAAGCTGGGCCCCGACCACTACCCCGACCTGCTGATGACCGGCGTCGGCTTCGGCGATCCGCCCGTCCAAGAGGTGCTCGGCTTCGACAAGGAGCCGCACTGGCTCGTCTACCGCGGCAGCCCCTGAGCCGGCGGCTTCGTCGATGCGCTCGTCGACGACGAGAGGGACTCACCGCGGCCCCTTCGATCACCGCCGCGACGCGCCGCTAGGCGTCGATGAAGCCGCGGCGCTCCAGGAGCTCGATGATCGCGTCAGCCGAGGCCTCGACCGAGAGCGCGACCGTGTCGACCCGCAGATCGGGGGAGTCCGGCGCCTCGTAGGGGAAGGCGATCCCCGGGACGTGGGCCAGGCGCCCCTCGTCCGCGCCGCTGTAGAGGCCGCTCTTCTCGCGCTCACGGCAGACCTCGAGGGAGGCGTCGACGTGGACCTCGAGGAAGCGCTCCTCGCCCACCAGCTTGGCCGCCTTGCGACGGATCGCGGCGTGGGGAGCGACGAAGGCGCAGACGCAGATCATCCCGTTGTCGTTGAGTAAGCGCGCGACCTCGGTGCTGCGCCGCAGGTTCTCCGAGCGCTCGTCCGCCGAGTAGCCGAGCCCCTTGCTGATCCCCTGGCGCATGCTCGCGCCGTCGAGCACCGCGACCGCCCGCCCCCGCTCGAAGAGCTTGCGCTCGACCGCGTAGGCGAGGGTCGTCTTGCCGGCGCCGGAGAGGCCCGAGAGGAGCAGCGTCACCGCCCGCTGGCCGAAGCGAGCCGCTCGCTCCTCGAGGGTCACGCGGCTGTCCTCCGAGCCGAGCTCGACCGCGGACTCGCGCTCCCAGAGGTCGCCCGCCCCGTCCGACTCGCTCGGCAGGCGGATCATCCCGGCGCCGACCGTGGCGTTGGTGATCCGGTCGATGACGACGAACGCCCCCGTGCCGTGGTTGCGGTCGTAGGGGTCGTAGGCGATCGGCGTCCCGAGCTTGACCTGGCACAGGCCGATCTCGTTGAGCCCGAGGGTCGGCGCCGCCCGCTGGTCGAGCGTGTTGATGTCGATCCGGTGGCGGAGGGTGCTGACCTGGCCGGCGATCACCGTCGGCCCGACCTTGAAGAGGTACTCGCGGCCGGGCACCAGCGGCGCCTCGTCCATCCACACCAGGCTCGCCTCAAAGCGCGAGGCGACCGTCGGCACGTTGTCTGGGAGGACGAGCATATCGCCGCGGCTGACGTCGATCTCGTCCTCTAGGGTGAGGACCACGGCCCGGTTGGGGAAGGCCTCCTCGAGGTCGCCGTCGTAGGTGACGATCCGGCTGACCTTGCTGCGCTTCTTCGACGGCAGGACCATCACCTCGTCGCCGCGGCGGACGATCCCCGAGGCGACGGAGCCGGCGAAGCCGCGGAAGTCGAGGTTCGGCCGGACCACGTACTGCACCGGAAAGCGAAAGTCCTCCATGTTGCGGTCCGAGCCGATATGCACGGTCTCGAGGAGCCGCATCAAGGTCTCGCCCTGGTACCAGGGCATCGCCGGCGAGCGGTTGACGACGTTGTCGCCCTTGAGCGCGGAGAGCGGGATGAAGTGGAGGTCGGCGATGTCGAGGCGGGCCGCGAAGTCGCGGTAGTCCTGGACGATCTGCTCGTAGCGGGCCTCGTCGAAGTCGACCAGGTCCATCTTGTTGATCGCGACGACGACGTGGCGGATCCCGAGGAGCGAGGCGATGAAGCTGTGGCGCTTGGTCTGCGGCAGGACCCCGCTGCGGACGTCGACGAGGATGATCGCCAGATCACACTTGGAGGCGCCGGTCGCCATGTTCCGGGTGTACTGCTCGTGCCCCGGGGTGTCGGCGATGATGAACTTGCGCTTCTCGGTGGAGAAGTAGCGGTAGGCGACGTCGATCGTGATCCCCTGCTCGCGCTCGGCCTTGAGACCGTCGGTGAGGAGCGCCGGGTCGAAGTCACCGTCCGCGTTGCCGACGGTGACCGAGTCGCGGGCGATCGCCGCGAGCTGGTCCTCGTAGATCATCTTGCTGTCGTAGAGGAGCCGGCCGATGAGGGTGCTCTTGCCGTCGTCGACCGAGCCGCAGGTCAGGAAGCGGAGCAGCTCCTTGCGCTCGTGGCGGTCGAGGTAGGCGTTGATGTCCTCTTGGATGAGGTTCGATTGGTGCGACATGGTCTATCGGGAGGAAGGTCGTTTGCAGGGGATCCGGCGGGGCGAGGGGCGAAGCGAGGGGCTAGAAGTAGCCCTCCTTCTTCTTCTCCTCCATCGACCCGGCCTGGTCGCGATCGATCACTCGACCCTGGCGCTCGGAGTGCTTGGTCAGGAGCATCTCCTGGATGATCTCCGGGAGGGTCGTCGCCGTCGACTCGACCGCGCCGGTCAGCGGGTAGCAGCCGAGGGTCCGGAAGCGGACCATCTTCTCCATCGGCACCTCGCCGGGCTCCAGCGGCATCCGCTCGTCGTCGACCATGATGAGCTGGCCGTCGCGCTCGACCACCAGCCGCTTGGCGGCGAAGTAGAGCGGGACTATCGGGATCTTCTCGAGGTGGATGTACTGCCAGACGTCGAGCTCGGTCCAGTTCGAGAGGGGGAAGACGCGGATGCTCTCGCCCTTCTTGATCCGGGCGTTGTAGAGCTCCCACAGCTCGGGGCGCTGGTTCTTCGGATCCCAGCGGTGGTTCTCGTCGCGGAAGGAGAAGACCCGCTCCTTGGCCCGCGAGCTCTCCTCGTCCCGGCGGGCGCCGCCGAAGGCCGCGTCAAAGCGGTGCTTGTCCAAAGCCTGGCGCAGGCCCTGGGTCTTCATCACGTCGGTGTGGACCTGGCTGCCGTGGGTGAAGGGGCCGATCCCCTGCTGCACGCCGTCTTGGTTGATGTGGACGATCAGCTCATGACCCAGGGTCTCGCGGATGTAGGTGTCGCGAAACGCCGTCATCTCCCGGAACTTCCAGGTCGTGTCGATGTGCATCAAGGGGAAGGGCGGCTTGGCGGGATAGAACGCCTTGAGCGCCAAGTGCAGCATCACCGACGAGTCTTTGCCGATCGAATAGAGCATCACCGGGTTCTCGAACTCGGCCGCGACCTCGCGCATGATGTGGATGCTCTCGTCCTCGAGCTGCTGGAGATGGGTGAGGGTGTACTTCGTCATGGGGAGTCGTGAGGTGTGGGGGCGGCCCGCTCTGGGCCCGGTCTGGGCCGGCGAGCTGGGCCCTATCTGGGGGGCGAGCCCGATCGCTAGAGGGGCCACATCTGCGGCACCACCAGGATCGTGACGATCCCGACGACGACCGAGAGAGGCCCCCCGACCCGGAGGAAGTCGGCGCCTCGATAGCCGCCCGGTCCGTAGACCATGAGGTTGGTCTGGTAGCCGATCGGCGTGGCGTAGGCCGAGGCCGCGGCGACCGTCAAGACCACGGCGAAGGGCATGAAGCTGACGCCGAGGTGCTCCGCGGTCGCGAGGGCGATCGGGAACATCAGCGCCGCGGCGGCCTTGGTGGTGATGAGGTTGGCGAGCACGGTGGTCATCCCGTAGACCAGAGCGAGCGCAGCGTAGGGGCTGTCGTAGGCGATGTCGAGCACCGCGGCCGCCGCGAGCGGTGCGGTGCCGCTGCTGCTCACGGCGGCGCCGATCCCCAGACCTGCGCCGATCCCGAGCAGCACGCCCCAGTCGATCGCGCGGGTCGCCTGCCCGCTCGGGATGCAGCCGCTCATCACCATCGCCGCCGCCGCGAGGCAGGAGGCCTCCAGCATCGACAGGAGGCCGGTCGAGGCGGCGACGACCATCAAGAGCAGGATCCCCCGGGCGATCGGCGCGCGTTCGTGCGCCACCGGGCTCCAGCCGTCGATCGCCCCGAGGAGGATAAAGTCGCGGGAGCTGCGGTAGTCCGCGACGAAGGTCGGCGCCGCCTCGAGGAGGAGCGTGTCCCCGGCCTCGAGGCGAATCTCGCCGATCTTGCGGTCGATCCGGGCGCCCTGGCGGGCGATGGCGACGATCACCGCGTTGTAGTGGCTGCGAAAGCGGGCCTCGCGGACGGTGACCCCGACGAGCCGCGAGTCGCGGCCGATCACCGCCTCTAGGAGGCTGCGCCTCGATCGCAGGCCCGCAGGCTCCCGCCGCGACTCGGTCGCCAAGACCAGCCCCGGGATCTTCTGCAGATCGATTACCGACTCGACGATGCCGACGAAGGTCAGACGGTCGCCCGCCTGGATGATCGTCGTCGGCGCGACCGCGACCGAGAGCTCAGTCCCGCGGAGGAGCTCGCTGAGGAACATCCCGGGCAGGTGACGCAGGCCCGCCGCCTCGATCGAGCGGCCGACGACGGGACTGCCGGGCTCGACGACCATCTCCACCATGTACTCCCGGGGATTGTCGAGCTGTTGCCGCGCCGGCTTGCGCTCCGGCAGCAGCCAGCGGGTCGCGACGAGGATGTAGACCACGCCGACGAGCGTCACCGGCAGGCCGACCTGGGCCAGCTCGAACATCGAGAAGCCGCGCTGCCCGGCGGTGTCCAGGAGGAGCCCGTTGACCACCAGGGTGGTGCTAGTGCCGATGAGGGTCAGGAGACCGCCGAAGATCGAGGCGTAGCTCAGCGGGATCAAGAGCTGCGAGACCGAGAGGCCGCGCCTGCGGGCCCAGTCGTTGACCACCGGCATCATCATCGCCACCACCGGGGTGTTGTTCAGGAGCGCGCTCAGGCCCGCCACCGGGGCCATCAGCCGCAGCTGCGCCCGCGCGATGGTCTTTGGCGCGCCGAGCAGCCAGGCCCCGGCCCGGCCGATCCCGCCGGTCCTGCGCATGCCGTCGGCGACGATGAAGAGGGCGCCGATCGTCGCCACCCCCTCGTTCGAGAAGCCGCTGAGCGCGTCCTCGGGGCCGACCACGCCGCTGACCATCAGCACCAGGAGCCCGCCGACGAGGATCAGGTCGGGGCTCAAGGCGGTCAGCGTGAGCCCTGCGACCACACAGATCAGGACCGCGAGGGTGAGGCCTATCGCCAGCGTCATGCTCGTCGCTCGTCCGCTCGTCGCGTAGGGGTCCGGGGATGCAGGCGGAGGTTCCGAGGTTCCGAGGTCTAGGCAGCGCTCAGGAGATCACGCGCCCCAGCGCCGCGAGGAGCTGCTCGTGGTGCGGCCCGTGGCTCGCGAGGACGCCGCGGTTGTGGCGGAGGGTCCGACCGGCGGAGAAGTCGAGGGGGCGCCCGTCGAGATCGCTGACACGACCGCCCGCCTCCTCGACGAGGAGCACGCCGGCGGCGTGATCCCAGATCTTCTCGCGGTAGTCGGCGCGGGTCGGCAGCCGGGCGTACACCTCCGCCTCGCCGCGGGCGAGCACCCCGTACTTCGCCTGCGAGTCCATCCGCACCGGCGCCGCCGTCATGCCCCACTGCGCCTGCATCTGCGCCGACTGTCCGTGGGCGCTGTGGCCTGACTCAAAGGACTCGCAGAGCCGGAGGGCGGCGGGCTCGAGCTGAGCGCTGACCTGGACCGGCCGCGCCTGCGCCCGCGGGTCCCCGTCGCCGTCGAGATCGAGCGGGGCATGGAACGCACCCTGCCCCCGCCGCGCCCAGAGCAGCGTCCCCCGGCGACCGTCACAGTCGAGGCCCGGGCAGCCGAGGACGCCGATCTCCGGCCGCCCGTCGATCAGAAGGGCGAGGGCGATCGCGTAGTGATCGCCGCGGAGAAAGCCCTTGGTCCCGTCGATCGGATCGAGGGTCCACGCGCGCTCCCCGGCCGTGTTCGCCGCACCACGACCGACGGCCTCGAGCACGGCGTCGATCGTCGCCAAGCCGAAGGGCTGCAGCAGCGTCAGGAGCTGAGCGCGGAGCGCCTCAGCCTCCGGCGCGCGGAGGGTGTCCATGTCCTCCTCGGCGATGATCGGATCGGCGGCGAAGGCAGCACCGAGGGCGCGGCAGATGAGGGCCTGGGCCGCATAGTCAGCGACGGTCACCGGCGAGCGGTCCGACTTCTCGAGCGCGGAGCCCTGGAGCGAAGCCTGCACCGCACGGGTCGCGACCGAGGCGCTCCGCACAGCCCGCAGGGCGGTCTCTAGTTCTCTGGCGAGGTCGTTCATGGTGCGCCCCAGGACAATAACCGACGTTCGCCCCACATCTCCGCCACATCCCCCGAAAAAGGCCGTCAATGCTACCGTGGGCGGATTCGGAGCAGCTTATGCGCAACACTTTGGTCCACCTCGGAGCTTCCGCCCTCGCCCTCGGGCTCGCCTGGACGACTCCCACGACCGCCGAGGCCTGCGGCGGTTTTTTCTGCGACAACGTCAACCCCGTGGTCCAGACCGCGGAGCGGGTGCTCTTTCGGATCAACGACGACGACACGACGACGGTGATCGTCGAGGTCCAGTACGAGGGGCCGCCCTCGGACTTCGGCTGGATCCTGCCGGTCGCCCCCGGGATCAGCACCGACGATCTCGGGACCGCCCCGCCTGGCCTCTTCGACGCCCTCGAGGAGAAGACCGCGCCCCGCTTCGAGCGGCCGAGCTACGGCCAAGCCGCGGGGATCGACGACGAGGGCGGCTGCGGTCTCCGTCGCTCACGATCGGACTTCGTCCCGCCGCCGCCCCCCGACACCAGCGGCGTCGAGGTCGTCGGCGAGGCCGTCGTAGGCCCCTACGCGGTGGAGATCATCACCGCCGAAAAGGCTGAGAACCTGAGCAACTGGCTGATCGCCAACGGTTACCAGATCTCACAGGCCGCGATCCCGGCGATGGAGCACTACATCAACCTCGAGATGTCCTTCATCGGCCTCAAGCTGACCGCAGACGTCCCCGCCGGGCCGATCGACGCCTTCTCCTTTACGGTGCCGGGGAGGGTCCCCTCGCTGCCGCTCATCCTGACCTCGATCGCGGCCGCTGCGGACATGGAGATCATCACCTACGTCGCCGGCGCGGGGCGCCATGTCCCGGCCAACGGCGACGACATCGAGTTCGACTACGACAGCGTCCGCTGGGTCTCGGAGGATGAGACCGACTACACCGACGTCCTCGCAAGATCGATCGGCGACGGGGCCCAGCGCTGGAACACCGAGTTCGCCTCGATCTTGGGGGAGCTCGTCGACATCCAGGACACGCCGATCGACGAGGTGCTCGACCGTGACGACTACGTCAACCGCTACCACACGTTCATGTCGCCGATCGAGATGACCTACGACCCCTACTGGGTGCCGTCGACCGTCGCCCCCGACATCGACAACCTCCACTATCTCGAGGAGACCGAGGACTACAGCGGTGAGCTGGAGGCTGCGGCCTCCTCCGCGCCGCTCTCGGGGATGATGGTGGTCATGATGCCGCTCCTCCTGGCCCTCCCGAGGCGCCGGCGGAGCTTCACCTGAGCTCGGCTTGGCTCCGCTCGAGCGGAGCCAAGCCGAGGCCCGCGAACCTAGACGACCGCGGACGACCCCCAGCGCGGGCTCTTCGGCGAGGGTCTCGGGCGTGGGGCCGAGTGTGACAGCAGCTCGCGCCCGGAGGCCAGGCGAGCCGGCCGAGCTCGACAGCTCAGCTCAGCTCAGCTCAGCTCGCCGTGAGGCGCTCGCGCAACGAACCGTCGGCGAGGGCTGCTGCGGTCTCCTCCGCGCCGCCGATCAGCGCCCCCCGGACGAAGACCTGGGGGAAGGTCGGCCACCCGCTCCACATCTTCAGCGCGAGGCGAGGCTTCCAGCCGCCGAGGTACGAGCCGTACTCGAGGTACTCAAACTCGATCCCCGCGTCCGTGAGCGCCTTGCGAGCCCGCTTGACGAAGGGATTTTGCGCCATCCCGACGACGACGACCGCGGATCTGTCGACCGTGGCCTGCACCTCGTCGATGACGTCGCGGTGAAATTTGCTGATCTTCTCCGCGATGGCGGGGCTGCGGGCGTCATGATCGAGGAGCGGGCGGATAGACATCGGCGGAGGATAATTACGGAGACCCCCCCCCGCAAGCGCGCCCGCCCGTGACTTCTCCACCCTCGCCAGGCGAAACTCACAGCCGTGCGCTCGCGCCCGGAGGAGGCCCTCGCCCGCAGCCCCCCCAGGGTCCCGCCGCCCCGCCCGACGAGGCGCTCTCGGGGCCGAACGCCGTCCAGGGGCGTCGCCTCCCGGCCGCGCCCGGCGACTGACAAGCCCACCGCGCGCCACCGCCTCGGCCCGCCTAGGACGGACCCCGGTCGCGGCGATGACCGTCGCCCCGTCAGCCCTCGAGCCCGGCCGCTCCGTCCACACGGCGCTGTTATCATCGGCGACGATGGTCCGCAGCGAACGCCTCTCCCTCCTCTTCGCCTCGCTGCTCGCCGATCTCGCCCTTGGAGGGTGTACGGGCCTTCTCGGCTGCCCTGAAAACCCCCCGCAGGTCACAGCGGTCGACGCCGCCGATCTGGCGACCGCGCTGGAGGACGGGGACCTCAGCTACGACGAGTGCCGGGCCCTGTGCAAGGGCCAGCCGCTCCCAGACGCCGCGAGCTCGTCGACGTCCACAGCCGGGACCGACAACGACAGCACCACCGACGGCTCCGGGACCGCAGGCACGACGGAGACCGCAGGCACGACAGAGACCGCAGGCACGACGGAGTCCGCGAGCACGACGGAGTCCACGAGCACGACGGCCGACACGACGGACTCATCCGCGTCCGCCGGTGCCAGCGCGACGAGCGGGATCTACGGCGATTTTCTCGGTTGCGAAGTGATCGAGGGCGAGAGCGCGAAGGTCGGCTGCAAGTACGAAGACTACTGTGTCGGCGGTCGCCGCCCCGCCGGCCTCATCTCCGAAGGATCTGGATCCGGAGCGTCTCCGCTCGCGCGCTGGCTCGCCAAGGCAGCGCACCTCGAGGCCGCCAGCGTCCCCGCCTTCGAGCGCCTCGCGGGCGAGCTTCAGGAACACGGAGCGCCCCCCGAGCTGGTCGCCGCGGCGACAGCCGCCGCCGACGACGAGCGCCGCCACGCCGAGCTCGTCACCGAACTCGCAGTCCGCGCTGGCGGCCAGCCGAGCCCTCTTGCGATCGCCGCGGCGAAGGCCCGTCCCTTGATCGCGCTCGCCATCGAAAACGCGGTCGAGGGCTGTGTCCGCGAGACCTGGGCAGCCCTGCTCGCCACCCATCAAGGGGAGGCCGCTCGGGACCCAGAGATCCGCGCGTGCATGGCGACGATCGCCGCCGACGAGACGCGGCACGCGGCCCTCGCCTGGGCTATCGACGCCTGGATTCGGGCGCTCCTCACCCCCGAAGAGCGAGCGCGCGTAGAACACGCGAGGCGCGCTGCCGCCCTCGCCCTCCGCGACTCGCCGATCCCAGCCGCCGATCTCATCGACCGCGGAGGGCTGCCCCTCCCCGCCGCGGCGGAACAACTCTGGCGGGGCCTCGACGCTGCCCTCTGGCGCTCCGCAGCCTGAGCAAAGGCTCGCCGTCCACGGTCCAACGACCACGGCGGAGACCCGACAAGAGAACCGACAAGAGACCCGCCCGAGCTCCCTCCGCGATGCTCGCAGAGAGCGCGCGAGAAGACGACCCGCGCCCTGAGGATCTTTTTCGCAGCGGCGTGTTAACCAAGCTCGAGCCCCAGCCGTCTTGGCTATGCCCAGTCCTCAGGACCGCAGGAATCGTGCCCATGGAAGACATACTCGTCCCGCTCGCCTTCTTCTCGCTCGTCGGCTTCCTCTACGCGCAGATGCGACGCCGCGCAGATCTGGCGCTCCAGCGCCGCTATGATCTCGGGATCCGCACGCTCGATCGATTCGCCGAGACCGAGGCGCTGGACAGGTTCCTCAACAGCCCGGCGGGCCGCGACTTCTTCCGGCTCATCGATAATCGCAACGGTCCGATCGCCCGCCAGCTGCTGCGGACGATGCAGATCGGCCTCCTCCTGGGCTTCCTCGGCGTCGCCTTCTGTATCCTCAGCATCGTCGCCGAGCCGGAGATGCTCATCCCAGGGGTGATCCTCACCGGCCTGGGCGCAGCCCTCCTCGTCGGCACCGCGGTGTCGACGCGACTGGTCCGTCGCTGGGAGCTGATCGACGAGCCCCGCGGACAGCAGCGGGACTCCTCGCCCTACCGCGAGGCGCTCGATTGAGCCACCCCCGCGGACAACCCCGCGGACAGCCCGGAGGCGGACCCGGCGATGCATGAGGCCCGCTTCCAGCGGCTCTACCTCGGCGCCCGCGGTCGGCTCTGGGCCTACGTCTTTCGGATCACCGGCGAGCGCGAGCTCACCGACGATCTGATCCAGGAGTCCTTCTGTCGGATCTACCAAGTCCCCGACCAGGAGCTCGCCGACGGCTCCGAGCGGGCCTACCTCTTCCGCGTCGCGACCAACCTGGCGAACGATCACTTTCGCCGCAACAGCCGGGTGCGTCGCTACCTCGCGAGCCTCCTCGGCCCGACGAGGTCCGCCGATCCGCGGGCGGCCCACGAGATGCAGGCCCTCTTTCAGCGCCTTCGCCCCCGCGAGCGAGCGCTGCTCTGGCTCGCCCACGTCGAGGGCTACTCCCACCAGGAGATCGCCGAGATCCTCGGGCTCAAGCCCGCGTCGATCCGCGTCCTCCTCAGCCGAGCGCGCAAGCGGCTCGCCAACCTCGTCCAGGACCGAGGCCACGCAGAGCAAGCCCAGCCCGCCCCGACGACCGGCGGCCTGCTGGGCTCAGCCCTCAGCCTTGACCGCGGAACAAAGCTACGCCCAGGAGGTCTGCCATGAGCGGTTCCAACGAGCCACACCTTCCCCAAGTCGCCGACCGCCGTGAGATCGATGACCTCGATGACCTCGATGACCTCGATGACCTCGATGAGACCGGCAAGATCGACGGGACGTCGATCCAAGGCTGGATGAACGCGCTCGCGGCCTCGCCCGCGCCACCTCCCAAGCTCCTGTCGACGGCGATCGTCCTCCGACGGGCTCGGCTCGAGGCCCGCCTCGCCTCCCAGCGAACGCAGACACGACGGGCGCTGCGGCCCGCCTACATCGCCGAGGCCGTCGGCGTCCTCTCGACCGCGGTGGTCAGCGTCTGCCTCGTCTCCCCTCCCGGAGGGCACGGCATCTTCGGCGACATCGGCGACGTCGCCCTCTTCGCCGGCCTCAGCTCCTCCGCCGCGGTCATCGCGATCCTCGTGACGCTGCTCCTCCTCTGGTTTGTCGGCGATGAGCCTTCGCTCGTCGGCTAGCACCCCTCGGAGCTGGAGAGCGCGCGCGACCACGGCCTGCGAGGCCCATGCGCCAGAGGGCCTGAGATCCCTGTCGCCGCGCAGCGCTGGCTGCTCGTCGTGACCCCGACGCGAGCTCACTTCCCCCCGGCGCTGCGAACGAGCGCACGGTACCGCCCGTTCGCAGCGCCGCGCCCCAGGAGGCAAGCGCCGGGTGTTCGTGCTAAGGCCTGAAAGATGGACCGCCCGACCCCTGTTCGCGAGCGACATGCCGACACTCAGCGCGGCCTGGTGCTGATGGTGATCTTCGCGCTCGGCGGGGCCGGGCTGCTCACCGGCGCCTTCACCCAGGGCTGGGGGTTTTGGCCGGGCTTCGCCGGCGCCTTCTTCCTCCTCGTCGCGGGGCTCGCCGCGAAGGGGTACCGAGACGGTGGCGGAGCCGGTGTGGTCGCCTGTCCGGCCTGTGGCGACGAGACGCGGATCAAGGGCGTGAGGGCCGAGCGCTACCTCCGCTGTCGTTGTGGGCGCTGGTCGCATGGGGCCGCGGAGATGCGGCTCGTAGCGCCGGACCATCTCGCGGCGGAGCCGGTGTTTCAGGTCCAGATCCCCAAGGGCGCCTCGTGGCCCAGCCAGTGCCCTGTGTGTCAGGCGCCCGCGACGGGGACCACGACGATCCAGGGGACGAGCGCCGTCGGCGATCTCGCAGCCGCGGTCGCGCCGGTCTCGGTGCAGAGCGTCGTGAAGATGGACGTCCCGTGCTGCGCTCAGCACCGCGACGGCGTGTCGATCGTCCTGGAGGGCGACGACGTCGTCGGCTCGTTCCGGTCGATGCGCTACTGGACTGAGTTCATGGCGGCCAACGGGCTCGAGCAGTCGTCGACCGCCCTGATCTTGCCCCCCGAGTGCGCTCAGGACTGAGGCCGCGGGTCGCGGGTCGCGGGGGTAGTCCGCCCATGTCTAGAAGGCGTCGACCCATCCGTGGTCGGGGAGGGCTTGAGCGGGGCTCGCCATCGTCGGGCAGCGAGAGCCTCTCGCTGGGAGCACGAGGCCAAGCGAGAGCGCGCGCCACGTACACCTCGGGCTCCTGGCCTCGCATAGCGGGGCTTCGACGATGACGCAGCTCTCCGCCTTCAGAATATGGTCATACTCTAAATGAGACCAAGCCTGCTCGGCGCTATCTCGGCGCGCCGTCAAATGCATCGACAGGCGCAAATCAGGCCATGCCCAATGATCACAGGCACCACTAGGTCGTCACGCTCTTCCGGTACGCGCTCGGGGTCATCCCGGTCCACCGCCGGAACGCCCGCGAGAAGCTCTGCGCGTCCGCATAGCCGAGCTCGGCGGCGATCTCGTCGATCGTCGCCGAGGTCCGCAGCAGCGCGGTCGCCACGTCGCGACGGCGCGCGGCCACCACATCGCTAAACGTGGTCCCCGCGTCCGCGAGCCGGCGCTTGAGCGTGCGCGTCGAGACACCGAGACGCTTGGCGACCGCGGCGGTTGTGTCGTCGTCCGCGAGCGCGGCTCGCACCCGGGCGACAAAGTCCGACTCGCGGCCGAGGGCGTCGAGCTCGGCCTCGCATTGGCGGCGCGCCAGCTCCAGCGCGCCCGGATCGGACATCTGGATCGGCACGTCGAGATACGCCACGGGGAAGACCAAGCGGTGCTCGGGGCGGTCGAAGCGGACGCGCCCCGGCAGCACCCGCGAGCAGGCGGCGAAGTAGTCCGGACGCGGGAAGGCGACGTCGACCGTCCCCTCGAGCAGGCGGCCCGTCAGGGTGTTGCCGATCTGCCGGAGGCCGACGAGGAGCGCGAAGATCAACGGCTCGCGCCCCTTCGACAGCGGCGTGCGCTCTTCGATCACCAGCGCCGCCGTCTCGTCGTCCACGTCCAGCCGCAACGTCAGCGCCGACGTCCGGGTCGGGATAAAGCGCGTCGCCAGCGCGAGTGCTTCGCCGATCGTCGACGCGCTCATCGCCGCGAAGCCGAGAAAACCGTGCCACGACACCTTCATCTGCATGCCGAAGAAGAGCCCGATCGCAGGCTCACCGCTCAGGGTTCGGGCCCTGTCGATGACCTCCTCGACCGTAGCCACCGACAGCTTCACGTCCGGCAATGCCAGGGAGTCCGCGCGCAGATCCAGCCCGGCCAGCAGCTCCTCCGGGTCCACATTCCAGCGCTTGACGACCTCCAGCAGATGCAGGATGTGAATCGCCGGGAGCGTCGCGTCGCTGTGCGCGGGATCAGACATCGCGGTGGTTTGGCCCGAAGTGCGCAGAGGTTGGCACGGGCTACCCTACCGCGTTCCCGCCCATCAACGCAGTGTTGGGCCCATGAGTGGGCTCGAAGTTCGGAATCTTCGGATGGCGTTCGACGACGAGATCCCCCGCCACTGGCACGGCGGGCGCAAGTCGGTGACCGCCTTCTTCGACAACCTGTCGATCTTTTTCCCCGCCGGCGAGCGCTTCTTCATCGCCAGCGTCAACGCCCATCGCCACCTCGTCGACGACGACGACCTGCAGCGGGACGTGCGCGTCTTTTGCGCGCAAGAGGCCGTGCACACCCGAGAGCACCTGCACTACAACCAGATGCTCGAGCGCAGCGGCGTTCCGGTCGCGGCCATGGACGCGCGGGTCGACCGGCTGCTGCGATTCGCCCGCCGCACCCTGCCGAGGCGCGCCCAGCTGGCGGTGACCGCTGCGCTCGAACACTTCACCGCGCTGATGGCGCATCTGTTGTTGAGCGACCCGCAGGCCCTGGCCGGCGCGCACCCGACGATGGCCGCCCTGTGGCGCTGGCACGCCGCCGAGGAGAACGAGCACAAGGCCGTCGCCTTCGACGTGTACACGAAGGCCGGCGGCAACTACCTCGAGCGCTGCGTCGTGATGCTCGTCGCGACGGTGATCTTTTGGGCCAAGGTGGCCGAGCATCAGGTGCGGCTGATGTCCGCCGCGGACATCCTCTGGTCGCCGCGCGAGTGGCTGCGCTTGGCCAAGTTCGTCTTCATCTCCCCCGGCTGGGCCGCCAAGCTCGCGCCGATGTACCTCCATTACTTCCGGCCCTCGTTCCACCCCTGGGACCTCGACAACCGCGACCTGCTCGACCAGTGGAAGGCCGAGTACGCGTCCATGGAGGTTCACCATGCGACATAGCCCCGACGTCGACGTCGACGTGGCCATCGTCGGCACCGGGTTCGCCGGGCTCTGCATGGCCATCCAGCTCCAGCGCGCGGGCAGACACAGCTACGCGGTCTTCGAGCGGGCGGATCGCATCGGCGGCACCTGGCGCGACAACCACTACCCGGGGTGCGCCTGCGATGTACCGTCGCACCTCTACTCATTCTCGTTCGCCCAAAACCCGCGCTGGTCGCGGATGTTCGCGCCGCACCACGAGATTCACAGCTACCTGGAGCGCTGCGTCGACGACTTCGGCGTCCGCGAGCACGTTCGCCTCGGCGCCGCCGTCACCCGCGCGGAGTTCGACGAAGATGCCCGAGTGTGGCGAGTCCACAGCCGCGGCCAGCCCACCGTCACAGCGCGTTACCTGGTCCTCGGCACAGGTCCTCTCTCCCAGCCCGCGTACCCGGACGTGCCCGGGATCGAGACGTTTCGCGGCCCCGCGTTTCACTCGGCGCGCTGGGACCATGACGTTTCCTTCGCGGGCAAGCGGGTCGCGGTGGTCGGCACCGGCGCCAGCGCGGTTCAGATCGTCCCGCGCCTCGCCCCCCAGGTCCGAGAGCTCACCCTCGTCCAGCGCACGCCGCCGTGGGTCCTGCCCAAGCCCGACCGCGAGATCACAGGGCTGGAGCAGCGCCTCTTCGAGGCCCTGCCCGCCGCCCAACGTGCCCTGCGGTGGTGGCAGTACTGGAGCATGGACGCGCGCACCCTGGCGTTCACCGTCGAGCCCCGCTTGATGCGGGCGGTCGCGCGGCTCGGCAGACGCGTCATTCGCCGCCACATCGCCGACCCCGCCCTGAGGGCCGCGGTCACCCCGGACTACCTGCCCGGATGCAAGCGGATCTTGATCGCCAACGACTACTACCCCGCCCTCGCCCGCGACAACGTCCGCGTAGTGCCGCACGGGCTACGTCGCGTGGCCGAGACCGGCATCGAGACCGCAGATGGACAGAGCCACGAGGTCGACGCGATCGTCTTCGGCACGGGCTTTCGGGTGACCGACGCCCTCGGCCGCGTGCCGGTGTTCGGACGCGGCGGCGCGGAGCTCAACCAGATCTGGTGCGAGCAGATGTCCGCGTATTTGGGCACGACCCTGCCGCGCTTCCCCAACCTGTTCGTCCTCCTCGGGCCCAACACCGGCCTGGGCCACAGCTCGATGGTCTTCATGATCGAAGCGCAGGTGGACTACGCCATGAATTGTATGCGCGAGACCGAGCGCCGCGGAGCGCTCACCTTCGACGTCCGCGAGCGCGACCACGCCGCGTTCAACCAAGGGCTCCAGCCGCGGCTGCGTAGGAGCGTATGGGGCTCTGGCTGCACGAGCTGGTACCTAAACGCCCGCGGCGACAACGTCAGCGCATGGCCCGGCTCGACGACGGAATTCTGGCTGCGCACCCGCCGAATGGAGGCCGACCACTACGAATTGGACGCTGCCCCGAATCCGCACACCTCTCTTCACTCCGCACGGGATAGGGTCGCAGGATGAAGCTCCCAACCTCCGTCCGCGCCGTGGTGACCGGCGGTGCCAGCGGCCTCGGCCGCGCGCTCTGCCGCGAGCTCGCGCCCCGCAATGCCCGCATCCTCATCGCCGACCTCGACCTCGACGGTGCCAACGCGACCGCCGAGGACGTGCGCCGCGCCGGCGGCAGCGCGGAGATCATGCGTTGCGACGTAGCGACCCTCGCCGACGTCGAAGCCCTCGGCGAACGGGTGGACTCCCTGTGGGGCGGCGTCGACCTGGTCGTCAACAATGCTGGGGTCGCCGTCGCCGGCAAGGTCGGAGACGTGTCGATGGACGACTGGCGCTGGATCACCGCGATCAATCAGTGGGGCGTCGTCCATGGTTGCCACGTGTTCGTGCCGCGAATGCGCGCCCAGGGTCGCGGCTGGCTGCTCAACGTCGCGTCCTCCGCAGGCTTCGCGTCGCTGCCAGAGATGGCGCCCTACAACGTGACCAAGGCCGCGGTCATCGCCCTGAGCGAGACCCTCTACGCCGAGCTCGCGCCGCACAACATCTCCGTCAGCGTCGCCTGTCCGACCTTCTTCAAGACCCGCCTCATGGACACCTTTCGCTCCTCCGAACCCCGCCAGCGGGAGTTCGCCCAGAAGCTCTTCGATCGCTCGACGATGACCGCAGAGCAAGTCGCGAAGGCCTGCGTCCGCGGGCTCGAGCGGGACAGGCTCCACGTCGTCCCGCAGGCCGACGGCCGCCTCGTCTCCCTCGCCAAGCGCATCGCGCCCCGCACCTATCACCGACTGCTCCGCCGCCAGCAGCTCCACAACCTCACTCGTCATCTATGATCATAAGCATGCGAGCGGCCCTCAAGGCGAATCAGGGAGTCAAGAGCCCCAGAGGCGCGAGAACGTGGTGAAGAAGTCCTTGAGGGCCTCCTCGACCGGGTCCCCCGCGACGACCTCCCCGCGGTGCGCAGCGGCGACGCCCGAGGCGGGCCCTCGCAGGCGACCCTCGGAGGACGCGCTCGAGCCCTTCACGGACGCGGCCGCGAGTATGCCGACCTCAGCGACCGATGCGACGCGCGAGGGCCTGAAGCTCGGGTTGCGCCGCGACCATGTCGTCAAAGAGGACCGAGCGATCGAGCGCCGCCGCGCCCGTCAGGGCCCTGCGGAGGACAGCCTCAGCGGCCTGCTCGTCCCCCCCCTCCGCCAAGAGGCTCGCCATCGTCAGCTCTAGCCACGGACGCTGCCCCCGCAGTCGGAGCTGCGCTGCGGCGTCGTCGAGCTCTCGCTCGGTCAGCCGCAGCGCGGTCTCAAGATCCGCGAGAGCCCCCGATTGGTCGCTCCGTCGCCTGCGGATGGCGGCCCGCCAGGACGCGAGCTCGATCCCCACCCGTACCTCGTCAAGCCCGGGGCTCCCCTCTGCCCCGCGATCTCCCTCGACCCAGGCGATGTAGGCGTCGAGGTTGGCGAGCGCGCGCATCAACGCCTCGTCGACCCGCGGGTCCTCCCCGTGCATCACACGGCTGAGGCCCCATGCGTCGTGGATGAGGCGAAAGTATCGGCGCTCGTCGAGAGAGGCGATGAGGAGGCCGTAGCTCTCCGGCCGGCGTCGCAGACCGCTGAGCAGATGCACCGGCTCCTCGCCGAGCGGCGACTCCGCCAGGACTTCGCGGAGCAAGCTGCGGGCGGCTTCGAGGTGGCCGAGGCGGAGCAAGATCTCGACCTTCTCGGCCTTCTCGCCCGGTGTGCTCGCAGGGTACGCATCGAGCAGGAGGTTGGCCCGGTCGAGCGCAGCGTTGGTGAGCGCTCGGACCATCGCCGCCGTCGCGCTCGGGAGCGCAGGCGCAGGCTCCGTATTCGAGCCCTCCACACTTCGAAGGCCGGTCGTCCGCAGCCCGTAGATCGACCCGCCGGTGCCCGCGGTGTCGACACCTACGACATCGACGATGAGCCGGTAGTCCCCCTCCGGAAGACCGCCCTCTGGCACCGCGACCGTCGACGCCAAGCGGGTCTCGTCGTTCTCGCGGACGCTCAACCGGCCCTTCGACGTACGCGGGAAGATCGCGCCGCGAAGGACGAAGCGCGGGCGCTCACCCGCGGTGATCGCCGCACCACGGGTAGGCTCGCACCACCCTCGGTCGACGGCGGCGATCCCGATCCCAAAGCAGACATCGACGACGCCCCCACCGCCCAAGCCGACGACCCGCAGGTACAACACCCGCTCCCCGCTGTCGACAGAGAGCAGCTGGAGCTGGATCCCGGAGCTCCACTCGATACGATCGAGGGCCAGGTCGAGCTCGACCGAGAGCTGTCCCCCCGCGTAGTGGAGCTGACGCGAGAGGAGCTGCGTGGGCCCGTAGCTCTCGACCCTCAGGGCGTGTTGGGCCGCGCTCCAGGCCAGCGCGTTCGGGTCGTCGAGCGACCACTCGGCGGACAATGGCCGGTCGAGCCGTAGCGTCGGCGAGGAGTCTCTCAAGATCTCCACCAGCTCGCGGCGGGAGTCCTCGAGTCGACCGCGCGCCCCATCCTCCACGACCTTCGTCAACGCGAGGTCCAGCGCGGCGAGGAGCTCCTGCCGCTCCTCCCCGCTCAGCGAGCCTCGCAAGGCCCCCTCGGCGGCGTCCACGACCTGGGATTCGTCGGTCGCAGCGGACAGGTAGAGAGGCGTCGCCAGGTCCTCGCGACCGACAGCCTCGTAGAGCTGAGCCGCGAGGAGCTCGGCGAACGCCCGCTCGGACCTATCCGCACGAGACTCAGCCTCCCGCGCGTAGGCGCTCGCAGCCTCGTAGAGCAGGCCGATCTCCGCGAGCGTCTCGATGCTCGCCACCCCCGCCCCGCGAGGGCTCGAACCCCGTACTTCGCCGTCGGCCGCGACGGCGCGGATCGGCCGGACCGGGAGGCCGCGAGCGCCGTACCCTGCGACCCACAGGCGATAGCCGCTGGGCTCCCCCGCGTCGTCTCGCTCGGCCACCTCGAAGACCAGCTCAGGATCAGGATCATCGTCGACGTTGAGCACGCTCACGGGCCACTTGAGGCCGAGAGGGAGCTCCGAGAACTCCCCGTCCGCTCCCTGGATCAGCAGCGTCGCCTGCTCGTCATCGCTGAGGATCACATCATCAAGGCCGTCGCCGTTGAGGTCCTCGACCATCGCTCGGTAGTGCCCGGGGTGGAGCATCTCCGACGAGAGCGAGGTACCGTCGAATTCCATGAGGTAGATGCCCTCGGGCTCGCCGAAGGGGCGGCCCTGCGGGAAGACCGTGGTGTTCGCGTACTGATCCCACTTGGTCACCAGCAGGCTCTTCAGCCCTCCTGGGCGGCGCAGGCTGTGAACGGTCGACATGCCGATCTTGCGCCGCGCCTGGGTCCGCAGCTCGCCGCTCCCGCCCAGGTCGAGGATGCGAACGTCATAGGCGCTCCACGGGCCGAAGGCGGCCGCGAGCTCGACCCTCCCATCTCCGTCGAAGTCCCCAGCCGTGAGGGAGTTGACGTCCGAGCTCATCGTCAGCGCCGGAGCGGCGACCGTGCGCGCGCTCCACTCGCCCCCCCGCCCCCGGGACAGCTGAGTGATCCTGTGCTTGGGCGCGACCTCGCCGACGTAGACCTCGACGTCACCGTCGCTGTCCAGGTCGGCCGCGACCGCAGCTCCGATCCGAACGCCCTTCCAGCGCAGCAAGGTCTCGAGGGCTCCGCCGTCGTCGATCCGAAGCAGCACGTTGGTCTCTCCATCCGCCTCAGTCCCGACGAGGAACGCGGTCGCCCCGTCGGCCGACGGGACGTTCCCCAGCGCTGTGCCCCCGAGGATCGCTGGGCGTGTTCTCGCCAGCGGCTCGTCGCTCAGCCGGTGATCGAGGACGAGCACCTCCACGCCCGCGGTGTCGGTGCGCTCGACCAACAGCGAGTCGCGCCCCTGGGCCCCGAGACGCACCTTGGCGTGAATCGCCGGTATCGCCGCGGCGAAGGGGGTCGGGCGGGCCGACCGCAGGGTGTCGACCACCGCCCGAGCCTCCGGCGAGAGGAGGCCGAATTTCGCGTCCACTTCCCTCGCTCCTTCGACGTCAAGGCGGATGAGCGCGACGTCAAGCCGGAGCTCCGCGAGCGCCTCGGAGGTGAAGACCTCCGGCGAGAGGCGGGCGATCCTGTCGAGGAGCCTGGCGAGGGGCTCCCACCGCTTCTGCAGCCGCAGGGTCTCACCGAGGCTGACGAGCGCCTCCGCCCGCTGCCTGTCGTCCTGCGAGGTGGTGTAGGCCCGCGCGCTCGCCCGCAGGACCGAGCTGTCGAGCTCCTGCCTCGCCGCGGCGACGCCCGGATCGAGCTGACGCAGCGCGGAGCGACGGGCGGCCTCCCGGGCCCAGGCCATCGCCAGCGCGCGCGTCCCCTCGAGCGTCCGGTCGTCGAGCGACTCGTCGAGCAGGCGAGTCGCCCGCCCGCTCTCCCCCTCGGCGCGCAGGTCTGCGGCGCGCCGCTCGAGCTCCGTGATCCGCAGCGTCGCCGCCTCCTCCCGCTGACTCGCCGCCCATCGCTCGCGCGCGCGCTGGATCCCGAGGAGCGCCGCGGCGACGAGCAGGCCGGTCAGGGCGATGAGCCCGAGCGCGCGGAGCACCCGCCGTCGCGCGACCAAAGGGTCCCTAGAGAGCGCGCCTAGCAGCGCCTCCATCGAGGCGTAGCGACCCTCCGGATCGACGGCAAGGCCGGGGAGGAGCACGGCGCGCAGCCAGGCGGGGACGCTCTCACCGGCGGGCTCCGGCTCGGGACCGCGACGCATCGCCGCGTAGAGCTCGATCGCCGTCGTCGCCTTGAACGGACGGACCCCGTAGAGCGCCTCGTAGAGCGCCACGCAAAAGCTGAACTGGTCACTCCGGGGATCGACCGGCGCTCCGTCGAGCTGCTCGGGGGACATGTAGGCGACCGTCCCCATGACCGCGCCGACCCGGGTCACGAGGTCGACGAGCGCCGTCCCGTGCATCGAGCTCGACGCGCTCGCCTCAGGCGCGGCTCCCTCATGGGAGGCGAGGGCGACGAGGCCAAAGTCGGTCACCCGGACGCGACCGTCATCGCCGATGAGCACGTTCGCCGGCTTGAAGTCGCGGTGGACCAGCTTGGCCGCGTGCGCGGCCGCGAGCCCGCGTCCTGCATCGACAAAGCGCTCCAGGATCTCCCGGTACGAGCGCGTCTGCGGCGGGCCGAGCTCGTCCATCCAGTCCCGCATCGTTCGGCCGCGGACGTACTCCATCGCCACGTACACGCGCCCCTCGTGCACCCCGACATCGTGCACGCCGACGACATTGGGGTGGGAGACGCGGGCCATCGCCTGGGCCTCGCGGAGCATGCGGGCGTGGGCCCCGTCGCTGCCGTCGTGCAGGGTGTGGACGATCTTGAGCGCGATCGTTCGCCCCAGCTTCTCGTCGCGAGCGCGCAGCACGAGGCCCATCCCGCCGGAGCCGATCGTGCCCAGGATCTCGTAGTGCCCGATCCGCTCGAACCTCCGCGGCATGTCAAAGAGCGCCGCGCTGAGCTCATCAAGCCCGAAGTCGGCCTCCAGGTCGCCTGCGCGAGAGGGCGGAGCTTCGCCCATCGTGTCGCCCCGCAGACCCAGCTCCGAGTTGGTGCGGGTGTCGGCGCCGTGCCGCGCATCGGCGCGCCCCTCCTCTGTCCGATCGGTCTGTGGCATGGGGTCTTCCCGGCGCCCGTACGCCTCGCGTTGCGATCAGACCGCGGCGTCCCGCAGCCCGCGCGCCCAGGACTCCAGGTTGCTCACGGTCTGCTCGATGAGCTGGCCGGGCGCCTCGAGCGTGAGCAACAATTCCTTGAGCTGCTTGCGGCCGCGAAAGAGCCTGGCCTTGACCGTGTTCGCAGGGATCTCGAGAGCGCTGGCGATATCCCCCACCCGCAGGTTCTGCCAATAGTAGAGCTCTAGGAGGATCTGCATGTCGAGGGGCAGCCTCCGCAGGGCATGCAGCAGGAGGCGCTGCTCGTCGTGCTCGACCATGATCTGGCTCGGGCTCGGGTCGAGATCCATGCTCGTCACCGTCCCGAAGTCCAGGCGCTCGCCGTCGGTTCGGCGCCGGCGATAGTGCATCCGGATCCGGTTGCAGACGATGCCGAAGAGGAAGCTGCGAAAGGCCGCCGGATCGCGCAGCGTATCCAGCCCCTGAAAACACGCGGCGAAGCTGTCGTGCGTGATGTCTTTGGCGGCGCTGGGGGCCTTGCTCCGGCAAAACCCGAGCACCTTGGTGTAGTAGCGCTTGGTCAGCCTCGCGCCGGCGTTCCTGTCACCGCCGCGATAGGCCTGGATGAGCTCAGCGTCTTCTTGCGAGGCCACGGCCCGAGTCTATCAGTCGATCGAATCGGGCCGCGGGTGAGTCCTCGCCGCAGTGTCGATGCTGAGCCGACGACGCATGCGGCCAGACGTCGGCTCCGATCGCAGCGGTGATCGTGACCGGCTCCGCCAGCGAGCTCCCTAGAGGCTGGGGATCGCGCTGCACCACTCGCCGGAGTAGGTCCAAGCGGCGCACCCTGGGATGTTCTCGACGATGATGCAGACCCCCGGCATGTTCAGCGGGTGCGGCCCAGCGCCTGAGCACTGACCATCGTAGCTGAGCGAGGGCGTGTCCTGGAAGCAGTACTCGACGAGACACTCCTCGAGGCTCTTGTTGATGGCGCTCGGAGCCTCCTCCTCGATCGAGAGCGAGAGTGAGGACTCCTCGCTCGGCGCCCCGTCCTCGAGCAGGCTCGCCGCCAGCTCCTCACTGCCAGCGTCGAGCGCCATCTCCGCGAGCTCCTCCACCTCGAAGACGAAGCTGGCGGTGTCGCTATCGGGCTGGTCGCAGGCGACCGCGCCAAGGCTGAGGACGACGGCGAGGGGGGCGAAGAGGGCGCGGACGATCAGGTTCTTGGTGTTCATGATGAGCTCGGCTGTGATGTGTGGTGTCGGTGTTTGCGTGGACGTGGGCCGCGTCGTCGCGCCCCGTACACTTGAGGAGTTTCCGAGCTCGGGCGGTGGTTCTCGAGACCACGAACTTTTTCTGATCTTTCTCTCTCTTTCTCTCTCCGGCACGACAACCCACAGGCCTCGCCCTCGCCTCGCAAGACCACACCGACCGCACGCCGCCCGCTTCCGCGCGTTTCCGCCCGCACCGACAGGAGAAGAGCGCAGCACCCCGCTCCCGCAGGGACGCTCGGCGAGGGCGGTCCTCGGCTGCCGGCGAGACCTCGGGTCCCCCATGGGGCCAGAGAGGAGCTCAGCGAGGACTCTCGCGGGCCTGCTCGGCCGACGCCCCGAGCAGGACCTCGACAAAACGATCGTGGTGGTAGTCGACGATGATCTGCGTGCCTGAGCCCGGGGTGGGCCGCGCTCCCCACTGGCCGCGCTCGCGATAGAGCGAGACCTCAGCCCACTCGCCGACGCTCCCGTCGAGGGCGCAGGCGGCCGCCAGCGGGTCGTGGAACTTCTTCCCCTCGGGCTTGCGCCGGAGATACTCGTCCATGCCCTGGACGACGAGCTCGAGGGAGCGACGGTGGCGGCTGTCGGGCAGCGCTGCGGCGGCCCGCTCCACCCGCAGGTGCAGCGACAGATCGTAGTAGACGCCGTGACAGACGTTCTTCGAGACGAAGCGCCGCTCCGAGAAGCGCGGGCTGACGGAGGCCGCGAGGGCCGCCTCGGGCGCGCCGTTGAGGTTGTAGGTCGGACAGGTGAGCATTCCGTCGAACTTCGCCAGCCGAAGCGCCGGCGGGACGATGTTGTCGCCGGCGAATCCTCCCTGGGCGACGAGGCGACCGAGCGGACCCTCGCCGGGCTCGCTCAGGAGCCTGCCGACGTTCTTGAGCGGAGCGCCTGTCACAAGCGTCACCTCTGGGCCGAGGCGCTCACCGAGCACCTCAAAGCCGGGCCTCGCCCCGTAGTCGCGGGCCTTGCGGATCCCGTAGGCCCGCCAATGCCAGCCCGAGACGCGGTCGACGAGCGTGCCCTTCTTGGCCCGGTCCTGCTCCTCGAGCTCGGCAGGATCGGCGAAGCTCCCGAGCGGCACATCGTCGAGCCCGAGGGTCTGGAGCGCCCAGCGGACGACGGCGATCTGGTCGGCGCCGCCTGGGGTGACCGTGACCGCGCGGAGGTTGACGCCGGGGTGTCCTGCGAGGATCAGGAGGGTGAGAAAATCGTCGGGGTCCCCGGTCTCCATGTCCCAGATTAGGTCGATCGCCATCGTTCACCTGCCTCGCTACTTCGCGACTTCGCGACTTCGTTACTTCGCCACCGCGCCACCGCGCCACCGCGCCACCGTGCCTTATACTCATAGTAGTTCCGCGCGAGCTCCGACGAGCGGAGCCCACGACCGCGTGAGGCTCACTCAGCCCAGGACCAGATCAAACACCGCGGAGTACGCCCCGGTCTCGTCCTGATCGAGGCATACGGTCCGCGAGGGCTCCGCCCACTTGTCGCCCTCGAGGTAGGGATCATCCTCGAAGTAGAGCTGGGTCGTCAGGAGCTCGACGCCGTCACGCCAGGCCTTGACGTGAACATGGGCGGGCCGGAGCGTGCCGCCGTTGAGATAGCGGCCGGGCATCAGCGTGCGAAAGGAGTAGGCCCCGTCGGCGCCCGTGCGGACCCAGCCGCGATAGTTGTAGGTGTCGCCGTTGTCGTACTCCCCCTCGGGATCGGCGTGCCAGATCTCGACGATCGCCCCGGCCATCGGCGCACAGGCGGCGTCGCTCACCCGGCCGCGGATCACGAGGGCGATCCCATCATCGCCGACGGTGTCGAGGTCGCTCCGCTCCGGCGAGTCGGGGAGATAGAAGGGCCCCTCGATGTCGGCCGCGGTCGGCTCGCAGATGCTCGGCGGCTCGGCAGGCTCGCACATCCCCTCCAACACCTCGTCGTCCATCGTCACCGGCTCTGAGCCCCCGCAGGCGGCCGCCACGGCGCCGGTGGTCGCGAGGCAGAGGAAGCCGCGCCGGGTGAATGCGTCGTCTCGTCCCATCAGGAGCGCCATCCTACCGCAGACTCGCCGCAGACCTACTGCGGCAGCGGGGGCGGGGCCTCGAACCCCTGGACGATGTAGACCCGGTCGACGCCTGCGCCCCAGGTCAGGAAGAGATAGTCGCCGGTGACGGGCTCAAAGTAGGCGCCCCAGGGGCGCGGAAACGTGGTGAAGAAGTCCTTGCGGGTCTCCTCGACCGGGTCCCCCTCCTCGTCCGCGACGTAGACGCCAACCTTGTTGACCGACCACTCGGCGACGATGACGTGGGGCTCGTCGAAGCCGGGCGATCCCTCCGGGACGTAGGAGAACCCGCCGGGTCCGTTGGGCAAGGTGGCCGTCTGCACCGCATCGCTGAGATCGAAGAGCTCGCCGTTCTCGGTCCGGGTGATGTGGTACCACTCGCCGCCGGCCCAGGAGAGCGCGCGCATGCCCCCCGGATCGTTGAAGCTGGGGGGGACAAAGCCGAGCCCGCCGGGGCTGGGCGTGACCCCGATCCCTGCGAGATCGGTCGTCACCGTCGGCGCCATATCGCCGGGCAAGAGCTGCGAGATCCGGTTGACCGGCCACTCTGTGTAGAAGAGGAGCCCGCTCTTCACGTAGACCAGGTTGGCGTCGACATAGGGGGTGTTGGCGAGAACCGAGGCCTCGCCGTCGAAGCCGACGATGTGACCGCATGCGCCGCGGGTCACCCCGATCGTGTAGATCTTGCCGTTCGCCGCCTCGGAGAAGCCGGCGATCAGGAGGGTGTTGTCGTCCATGTAGTGGATCGTCGTCCCCCCGAGGCGCGCCTCCGGCGGTATCCCGGGGACGGGTCCGAGCTCAAAGGTCGTATAGAACTCCGCGAACTCGGGGGCGATCACGACCTCGTCACCGGCGGGCATCGGCGGCTCCTCGGGCGTGCAGGGCGGATCCCCCGTGGTCCCCGTGGTGGTCGTGTCATCCCCGGTCGAGGTGATCCCGCCGGTCGTCGTGTCGCCGCCGGTCGCCGTCCCGGTCGGGTCGACCGTCGTCTCGCCGCCGGTCTCCCCGGTGCTGGTGCCGGTGGGATCGGTCGTCGTCGCGTCGGTCGCAGACGCCGAGGCGCTGCCTGTCGCTGTCGCCGAGGCCGAGCCCGTCGCCGTCGTCTCGGTCGTCGCCGTCGTCTCGGTCGCCGCTCCGTTCGTCTCTCCAGCGCTGGTCGCCGCCGTCGACGACGCCGTGTCGCCCGTGGGGTCGGACCCCAGCTCATCGTCGCCGCACCCCGCGAGGCCCAGGGACCCAAGACAGACGGCGAGACACAGGCTCCAAGGACGACCGACCAGCATGGGATCACGATAGGCGAGGCCCCGTGGCCGTACTAGCCGCGATCACGTCGCGCTCCACCCGTCCGAGGAATGCCCATGACCGCCAAAGAGCGCCCAGGGCTTTTGCTACATACGCCACCACCTGGGCCCGCGCATCAACCCACGATCCGCGGCCAGCTCCGCCCGCAGCTCAGCGGCGGCGCCGATGAAGCGCCAAGACAAAGGCGCCGAACTCGAGGGTCGCCTCGCGCTCGGGAGCGATCCCGCGGACCAGGTCCACGCCCTCGCCGGCGCACCACGAGACGAGCGCGTGTTTGAGCACCGGCTCCCGCCGGGAGCCAACCCCCTTGCCGGTGATCACCCGAACATAGGCCCGTCCCGCCGCCTGATGCAGGGTGACAAAATCCCCCAGGGCGGCCAGCGCCCGCGCCCGGCTGAACCCGCGGATCCGCAGCGTCGGCACCCAGGAGGATCGCCTCGCGCCGTCGATGATCAGCCGCTCCTCCGCCCGCAGCTCGGCCTGCTCCTCGGGCGGCGGCGGCGGAGCGTCACGCCACTCCGTCCCCGTCCAGGCCCGCTCCTTGAAGTGCCGGAGCGCCTCCTCTGCGCGGGCGAGCTCGGGATCCACGGGCTCCGCGATCAGCACAGCGTCGCCCACGGCCTCGCGCACCCGGGGCTTCTCCTCCGCTGCCTCCGCTGTCTCCGCTGCCTCCGCTGCCTCCGCTGCCTCCGCCTCCCGTGCCCGCGCTCGCGCGACGATCTCCACCTCGCTCGGATCAAAGCCCTGATCGGAGAAGGCCGCGGCCATCACCTCGGCCTCCGTCATCACCGGGCGCGGCGGTGGCGGTGGCGGTGCTGGCGTTGGCGGTGCTGGCAGCCCCTGCGGGAAGTGCTCCCGCAGCGAGGGGCCGAGCGACACCGCGGGCTCCTCGGCGGCCGCAGGTCGACGCCGGCGCTGGTCCGCCTTCGCCCCTCTACCCTTTCGTCGCTTGCGCCGAGGCATCGCGGTCGAGGGGTTGTAGCGCACTTCGCCGGCCTCTGACCCCAACGCACACCGCCCGCCCGCGGCGGAGATCGAGCAGGTCCCCTCGCCCTCGGAGAGCCCCACGCCGAACTCCCGGTGCGGGACCACCCAGGGCGCACCACGGAGCTCCAAGGGCCTCTGCAGGTCCCTGCGCCGACGACGACGGGTGAGCGCGCACACGAGCCCAGCTCGCACCCACGAGGATCCTGCCGCTCTGGTAGATTCCCGCCCGCACCCCGACCCGAGCTACGACCCGAGCTACGACCCGAGCCACGACCCGAGCCACGACAATGAGCGCCAAGAGCCACGACAACGCGAGCGAGCGAGCCGACGACAACCCGCCGAACTTCATCCGCGAGATGGTCGAAGAGCTGCTCGCCCGCGACCCCAACGCGCGCGTCGCCACCCGCTTCCCGCCCGAGCCCAACGGCTACCTCCACATCGGCCACGCCAAGTCGATCGTCCTCAACTTCGGGCTCGCAGCGCTCTGCCCCCAGGGCACCTGCAACCTCCGCTTTGACGACACCAACCCGGCGACCGAGGAGACCGAGTACGTCGAGTCGATCAAGGCCGACGTCCAGTGGCTCGGCTACACCTGGAGCGGCGAGCCGCGCTACGCCTCGGACTACTTCGAGCAGCTCTTCCAGTGGGCGATCGATCTGATCAAGGCGGGCCACGCCTACGTCGACAGCCAGTCCCTGGAGGAGATCCGCGAGGGGCGCGGCGACTTCCACAAGGAGGGCGTCCAGAGCCCCTTCCGCGACCGCTCCGTCGAGGAGAACCTCGACCTCTTCACGCGCATGCGCGAGGGCGAGTTCGAGGACGGCGCCCACGTTCTCCGGGCCAAGATCGACATGGCCTCGAAGGACGTCAAGCTCCGCGATCCGCTGATGTACCGGATCCGCAAGACGCCGCACCACCGCACCGGCGACGCCTGGCCGATCTACCCGATGTACGACTGGGCCCACGGCCAGTCCGACGCGATCGAGCGGATCACCCACTCGCTGTGCACCCTCGAGTTCCAGAACCACCGGCCGCTCTACGACTGGTTCCTCGACACCCTCGCCGTCGACCCCCGGCCGCGGCAGACCGAGTTCGGCCGTCTCAACCTCTCCTACACCGTGCTCTCCAAGCGCAAGCTCCAGCGGCTCGTCAACGACAAGCACGTCCACGGCTGGGACGACCCGCGGATGCCGACGATCGCCGGGCTCCGCCGACGCGGTGTCCCGCCCGCCGCGATCCGTGCCTTCTGCGAGCGGGTCGGCGTCTCCAGGCGCGACGGCGTCGTCGACGTCAGCCTCCTCGAGTACTACATCCGCGAGGAGCTCAACCGCACAAGCCCGCGGGTGCTCGCGGTGCTCGACCCCCTCAAGGTCGTCATCACCAACCTGGAGGAGGGCGCCGCGATCGAGGTCGACGCGCCCCTCCACCCGACCGACCCGAGCTACGGCTCACGGACCCTCACCCTGACCCGCGAGATCTTCATCGACCGCGCGGACTTCATGGAGGATCCGCCGAAGAAGTACTACCGCCTCGGACCTGGCCGCGAGGTCCGCCTGCGCTACGGCCCCTTCCTGAGGTGCATCGAGGCCGTCAAGGACGACCAGGGCGAGATCACCGAGCTGCGCTGCACCTGGGATCCCGAGACCCTCGGGCAAAACCCCCCCGACGGCCGCAAGGTCAAGGGGACGATCCACTGGGTCTCGGCGAGCCTCGCCGCTGACGCCGAGGTCCGGCTCTACGATCGGCTCTTCAGCGCCGAGGATCCGAACGCCGGCGACGGTGAGTTCATCGACCGGCTCAACCCCGAGTCGCTGACGGTCGTCCGCGGCTGCAAGGTCGAGCCCTCGCTCGCCTCGCGGACGAGCGGCGAGCAGGTGCAGTTCGAGCGGACCGGCTACTTCACGGTCGATCCCGACTCGCGCCCCGGGGCGCTGGTCTTCAACCGGACGATCGCCCTCAAGGACTCCTGGGCGAAGATCTCGAAGAAGTCCAAGTAGCCCGCGTCGTCCCTCGCTAGGCTCGTCCTCCGCGTGAGGCGAGCGGCGCAGGGCAGCGCCTGCTCGCTCGACGCGGAGCCTGCTCGCGGCCTCTCGTCGCGCTCAGGCGGGAAAGAGCGCCCGCATCTTCATGGCCGCCCGCACGCTCCCCTTGACCTTGCCGCGGCCGCTCGTGAACACGCGCATGCCGTCGAGCTCGCCGTTGATCACCTTGATGTAGTCCTCGGCGCCGATGACGAGCGTCGTCGTCGGCTCTGCGTGGGGCCCCTCGGCGATCTCGATATCGCCGCCCGTCACACAGACGTGGAACGTCCTGGCTTGGTCACCGTGAAGCTCCCACTGGAACACAGCCTCGACCCCCTTGGCCGCCGCGGCGACGAAGCGCTGCGGGAGAGTGTCGACGTAGTCCTGCACGCTCGTGACGGGTAGCGTGACCGCGGTCTTGGTCTTCGTCTGGGTCTTCGTCTGGGTCTTCGTCTGGGTCTTCGTCTGGGCCTTCGTCTGGGTCTTCGTCTGGGCGCTTGCGCCCCCCTCCGCAGGCCGATGATGGGCCTCCCGGCGTGGACCCCTTCGGAGGCGAGTCCGCGCCGCCGCGACCTTCTGACGCCAGGAGGCGAACACGCGCGTCAACGACCGCGCCGGGACGTCGATCTCGGCGGTGGCGGCCTGGGGCGATGTCCTCGTCTCCTCGGTAGGCGCGGCGTCGTCAGCCGCGTAGAACTGCGAGCACCAGCGGCGAAAGAGCCCCACCGGTCCGTCCCCCTTCGCGAGCGCCGGGCGAGTGAGGTACTTCTTGTTCTCCCAGATGGGGAAGTCGCGGGCGAAGTCCGAGACGTAGGCCTGGTAGAAGACCTCGGCGAGCTCCTCTGAGAACTCCGGGTCGTCGGTCGGCTTGATGTGGACGATGCCGCGGATGTCGACCGTCTCCTCCTCGACCGGGGTCACGTAGATCCGTTGGCAGGCGTAGACGTCGACGTTGCGCACGTGCGTGTGGACGACGACGCTGCCGAGGCCGATCATCTCGACGTGGAGGTGGACGTCGTTGAGCGTGCCGGGCATGCCGACGACATCACCGGGCGCCTGAAACTCGAGCTCGACGACCAGCTTGGATCCGTCGCGCTCCGGGTCGCCGAGGAGGCGCGCCGCCTCGCCGTCGTGGACCGGATCGATGTGGGTGATATCGACGGTGTTCTCGAAGATCTCCTGGGCGTGGGTGCGCAGCTCCTTCCAGTGGATGAGCTTGCCCTCCATCCAGTCGATGCCGCGCGCCTCGCGAAAGCTCGGCAGCGGCCAAGGCTCCATCGTCGCCAGACCCTTGGGCCTGTAGAAGACGAAGACCACGCCGTCCTGTTCGAGGGTCGGCCACGACTCGATCTTGGCCTTGGGCGGGATGCGATCGGCGTAGGGGACCTCGACGCAGGCGCCTTCGCCGTCAAAGCGCCAACCGTGGAAGGGGCAGCGGACGCAGTCCCCCTCGAGCGTGCCGCCGTGGGCGAGGTGGGCCCCGAGGTGCGGACAATAGGCGTCCATGACCCGGACCCTGCCGTCCTCCTCGCGGTAGGCGATCAGGTCCCTGGCGAAGTAGCGCAGCTCGACGATCTCACCAGCCGGGATGTCCGCGGAGCTCGCGACCACAAACCACCCGGCGGGTAGGCTCGGAAAGGGGAAGCGAGGCTCTGCGGCCTGCCCCGAGCGAGTCGATGCACGTGTAGCCATGGCCCCATCCTACCCCGCACGAACGCGGTTCGCCGCGGATTCCTCGGGACGATGCGCGCCCGCGGTGGGCGGTCCCTAACAGACCCAGATGCGGGGCAGGCCCGCACCACCGCTCGATGAAGATCGCGTTTGGAGATCGACTTCGTCGGCAACCCGACGACCGCCCCCGCTCGGGCTCCGTCGACGACGCAGCGAGGGTGCTCCGAGTCCCCCACGGACCCTTTCTCCCGCCCATCGAAGAGCGGCTGACCTCCGCGGCGAGGTCGAGGCGATCGTCCTGAGCGGCGTGCCGACGACGCGGGTCCCGGTCGCCGACGCTCGACCGACCGGGGAGCTCGAGCGCCCACCCGTGAGCGCTAGCGAGAGCGCGCGGGACCCTTGCCACGGCCTCCTAAGAGCCCCGCCGGGTCCGCGGCAGGCGGGCCTTCGCGTAGGTGTGCTTGGCCGACACATGCCCTGCGCCACCTACACCGAGGTGGAGGATATCTGCGATAGGTTCTCCGCCGTCGACACCATGATGCTCGCTTGCGGCCGACGATATCGGCGAGCGGTGTGCGTTGTCGACCCCGTCCGCGCCGCGTAGCCGACGTGGCTCGCGGAGCCCCACCCGGAGGCGTATAACAGGATCAGCTCTCGGCGAGCGTTCGTGGGTCCGAGATGACGTAGGTGCGCAGGTTCAGAGGAGGTCGTGGGGATGCTGACATGGGCCGAGATTCAGGAGCACGCGCGGGCGAAGTACAAGCTCGCCGAGGATCACGGGGACAGCTTCAAGCTTGTCTGGCGCTACGACAACGACCGCCTCCAGCAGATCCTGGTCAACTGCTATGCGGCGCTCGGCCAGGCCTGGTGCAACTTCACCTCCCCCGCGTGTCGCCGCGGCGACCTCTCGCCCGAGCTCGCCCTGCGACGGAGCCTGAGCTTCGCCGTCGGCACGATCTGCCTCGACCAGGACGTCTATGTGGTCCGCTACAGCCTGCCGATGAGCGCGCTGAAGATCGAGACGTTTGACCTCCTCCTCGGGGTCATCGCCGGGACCGCCGATCAGCTCGAGGAGGAGCTCTCGGGCGGTGATGATTTTTGACGGCGCTCCGCCGTTCGTCGGAGCCCTCCGCCTCTCGCCCCGTCGCCCGGTGACCCGTCCGGGCTCCTCGTCGCGCCTCGCCGTCGACGACAATAGGGCGTAGTTCACCGCCCTTCCCGCACGCAGCGGCGGGCGAAGACTCGCATATTCGCGCGCTCCCGACCGACGCGCGACCTCGTTCTGCGCTGCTATGGTTTCGCCGTGTCTCCATCGCTGCCGAAGCTCCTCCTCGCCGCCCTCGTGACCTCATGCCTCGGCTGTGGTGATGAGCCCCCCCCCGCCCCGGCCGCGGCCCCCGAGGAGTTCGACGATCCCTTCGCCGACGACGAGGATCCCGCGGCGGAGGAAGCCCCGGCAGCGGCAGAGGATCCAGCCCTCGCAGCGGCGGTCCCCCCCGCGGCAGCCGACTCCGACACCCCCGCCCTCGCGGGATCCGACGCACCGGCCGACGTCGACGATCTCCAGGGTGAGTCCGGGGGTCCCTCCACGGCCGAGCCGGGGAGCGCCGACGACGGGCCGGCCGTCGACGACGCCAAGCCCCGAAGCGCCGGCGAAGAGGCAGCCGCCCCGAGCTCCAAGCCCTCCAAGCCCTCCAAGCCGAGCACGAAGAGCATCCCAGCGCCCGACAAGCCCCCGAGCCCTCCGAACGCAGAGACGCCCCCAGCACCCGCCGTCGACGAGCCCGCCGCGGCGCAGCCCAAACCGACGGTCGAGGCCAAGCCGGCGCCGCCGGCCGTCAAGGAGCCGCCCCCTCCCCCGCCCGAAGCTCGCTTCGTCGGCACCTACCGCTTCGCCGGCGGCTCCGCCCAGCGGCAGCGCCTCAAGGACGCGATCGACGTCGCCGTCGAGCAGCTCAACGCCCTGATCCGCGGCGTCGGTCGCCGCCGGCTCAACGAGAGCAATCAGATCCGCGATCAGATCGACATCACCGTCAACGGCGACAAGGTGACGACGAAGTTCACCCCCGGCGGCACCCTGACGGCGACCCTCGGCGCAGCGTCGATCCCCTGGACCACCGACACCGGCAACAAGGTCCAGGCCAAGGTCAAGATGGTCAAGGGCCGCCTCGTCCAGGACTTCAAGTCCGACGACGGTGCCCGCCGCAGCGTCTTCACGCTCAATGAGAGCGGCGATACGCTGACCCTCAGCGTCACGATCAGCTCGGACCGGCTGCCCGTGCCCGTGAAGTACGCCCTCACCTACAAGCGCAAGTGAGGTCGCGAGAACGCGGCGTTCGTGGGCCCACGACCCGGCGCCAGGACGGCGCATGCGGAGCTTGCGCAGGGTCCCAGCACGCTCCCGGATACCCGGGGCCCGGTTTGGCCGGAAATCTCCCGAGCGGCGGTGTCTGAGTGCTGGTGAACCGACTCGAACGCGGCGCTCGAACCCTCGCGCACCTCATCTGGATCTTTGGCGCCGCGTGCGCCGCCGGTACAGCCACCCCCGGCGACACGACAGGCGACCCCACCACCACCGCGGACGACAACGGCGTCACCACTAGCGACCCCGGCGACACGACGAACCCAGCCACCACCACGGACCCATCGGGCGACGGAGGCAGCACCACCTGTGAGCCGACGACCGGCGCTTCGGCCTGCGAGGAGATACCGGTCACTCCTGGGGGCGAAAACGGCTGCGACGGCGAGGAGCTGCACATCGCAGGCTGCGACCAGCTCGCTGGCTACGAGGTCTGCCCGAATGAGGCGATCCATCGCCACACCGCCGGCATCCCTTGTGACGACCTGGGGCTCTGCGATCCCCTCTTCTCCTGCCATGTGGACGAAGACTGCGGCCCCAACATGGCATGCGTCTGCGAGCTCTCGTGGGACGACGACCACGACCCGAGGCCGATCGATCGAATCACCTCGTGCGTGCCGGCGAACTGCCGCTCGGACGCGGATTGCGCCTTTGGCATGCGCTGCGCCCTCGACAGCGAGTGCGGCTACGCGACCGGCCTCTATTGCCACACCCCCGAAGACGGATGCGAGGGCGACGCCGACTGCCCCGCGCGCTGCTCCTATTCCTCCGACGATCGCTGGTTCTGCGTCGGTGGTGTGTTTTGCGAGTGAGGTGACGCCGTGAACGATCGAGCTGCATACCGAAGCCGAGACCTGGGCGACACCCGCGGCCCGTGGATCGCGCTCCTCTGCGCGCTCCTCACCAGCGCTTGCCCGAGCCCTGATGGCACCCCCCCGGGGACGAGCGGGCCGACGGCGACGGACAGCGGGGCGACTAGCGTCGACACTACCGCCTCCGGCGCGACCACGACGGCGACTCCCCAGTCCACGACCGTGGGCGCGACGGTCGACACCAACCCCTCGACGACCGGGGAAGGATCGGGAGACGACGAGAGCTCAACGACCTCGGGCGAATGTCCGGTCATTGAGGATCCCACGACCGGTGAGCTCAACCCGCTGGTCGTTGACGAGTGCGATACATTGTGCGCTCACTATCAAGAGTGTGCGCTCAAAGACCATGCGCTCTGTGTGATGGGGTGTATCGCCAAATTCGGCTATGATCGTGAAGAGTGCCAGGAGGCGGGGAGCGCCGCTCGCATGTGCCTCACGGGCATGACATGCGAGGAGCTTGGCGATCACCTCAAGTTTAACAAACCAGGCCCCTGCGCGGAGCCCTTGGAAGATCAAGAGGACGCGTGCTCCTGCCAGACTCAGTGGGGCATGGGCGAAGACTTGTGCACCGCGCGTCGCGACTGCCCATACGTTCCGCGCCGTCGGATAACGTGTGCGCAGGACACCTGCCAGTGTTTCGTCGGCGATGAGCTCGTCAAGACGTGTCCGAAGGGGAACGCCTGCGCAGACCTCCGCGACAAGGCTGAGTCCTGTTGTTGCATGTTCCAATGACAAGCGGTCAACATCGACGGTTGGGCGTACGAGGCCGTGCGCGGCGACTCGGCCCTCAGTCTCCCATGACGTCCCAGGTTGCTCGACGGCAAACGCGCGAGCTACCTGCTCGTCGCTAGCCTACAACGCCGTCTCACGGCCAGGACAAGGTGGCCCAAGAGGCCACCAAACGCTCCCTTTCGGACCCTAAGCCTCCACCAGACCGGCATCGCCGAGGAGGGCGAGTGCCAGCCGCCAGCGCGTGTTCACCAGGGCGTCGACGTCCTTCCCCTCCGTGAGGAGCAGGCTGAATGAGCCCAGCGAGGCATCGCCGCGCTCGACCCAGCCGACCAGCCAAGCGTAGGGCTTGCGCCCATCGTCGAAGACGCAGGTGCCGGTCTTCCCCCGGACGACGACATCGCCGACGACCCTCGCCGGGACGATCTCGCGGACGCTCCTCGCGGTCTGTTCGGAGACCGGCAGACGGCCGCTGAGGAGGCGATCGACGAAGTCCACCTCCTCGGCCGGCGAGATCGTCAGCGGCCCGTCGAGCCAGAAGAGGTCGACCTCTTCGCCGACCTTCCGATCGCCGTAGTCCAGGCGCTCGACCCACGATCGCATCGCCGCGAGGCCGACCCTCCGCGCGATCTCCTGGAAGTACCAGACGACGGAGTTCTCCATCGCCGAGCGGAGGTCGTGATCCTTGTTCCAGCTGTCGAAGGTGCGCTTCACCCCGTCCCAGGGCAGGGTCGCGTCGACACCGTCGATCGCCCCGACCTCGAGGGCGATCATCGCGTTGGCGATCTTGAAGGTCGAGCAGGGGATATGACGCGCGTCGACGAGCTCGCCCCCGTAGGTACGATCGGCCGCGCCCTCCCGGCGGAGGATGAAGGCGCCGTCGACCTTGGCGGCGGCGAAGCGCTCGCTCGCCCCCGCGAACGCCTCTCGCCGCACTTCCTCCTGCGCCCCCTCCTGCGCCTCGATCGACGGTTCGGCGAGCCGACGCACGTCAGGGCTCACGCCGACGGACGCTGCCCCGTCCACCTCCGTCGCCGGCTCCGGGGACTCGGCGTCCGAGCCCCCCGAACGCGCACACCCAGCGCCGAGCACGAGCGACAGGCAGCCTCGAACGACGAGGTCTGTGGTGATCTTCAGAGGTCTCATACGGAGCCACATACGCACGCCATTGTCTCCATATTCCGCGCGCTCTTGAGCGATCGATCGTAGCGCCGTAGCGCCGCAGCGTCACTCCTCCAAGATCCCGTGATAGGGTCCTGCGCGTGGTTTGGGGCGCACGAAGTGTAGGAGCCCTCCTCGGGTCGGCCTTCTCCTTGCTCCTAGGGTGTAGCGACGACGGGCCGAGCGGCGCCTCGGAGACCGACACCGGCCCCACCACGAGCGCGACGCTCCCGACCTCTGCGACCGGCGGCGGAGAGTCGACCGGCCTCGGGCCGACCGGCAGCGCCTCGTCTTCCGCCGGGGAGGACGAGACAGGCTCCGATCCCTCGGCGAGCGGCGAGACGGCGACGACCTCCGAGGGCACGGGCACGACCGACACGACGACCAGCACCACCGACGCCACCGACACCACCGGCACCACCGGGGCGACGATGAAGCCCGACGATGCGCCGGACTGGGTCATCATCGCCGTCTCCGGCCACTGCATACCGCCCGGCTGCGATCTCCCCGGGACCAACCACGAGTACCTCACCAAGGTCGGGACCACCGAGCGCATCGCCGCCGTCCTGACCGACGCCGGCGCCAGCGTCGAGATCTGGGCCTACTCCGACGAGCTCTACAACCGCGACGCGCAGACGAGCCAGCTCCTCCCCGGCGAGGGCGAACCGATCTATTTCGGCTTCCTCCAGCTCCATGAGGACCTCAACGCCCTCCGCGACGGCTGGATCGCCGGCTTCGACGATCCCACCCGGGTCCTCGTCGTCGCCCACTCCCACGGCGTCGTCTGGGCCCACACAGCCCTCCATGTCGTCGATGATCTCCCGGTCGAGCTGGCGATCGACCTCGACGGGGTGTCGATGGGCTGGGAGGAGGACTCGCTCCTCGCCGGCTTCGGCGACGACTGGGACGACGTGATCGCGCAGTACAACCAGACCTACGGGGCGACCTGGCCCTTTGACCTCGGCGACGCGGAGGCGGGATGGTCCCTCCCCGGGATCGAGGACCCGCAGGACACCGAGGACGTGCTCCCCGACTCTGTCCTGATCAACCTCGAGCTCCAGTCCCAGTTCTCCCTCCTCTTCCCCTTCCCCGACGACGACGACAATCATCGCCTCGGCGGGGGCAACGAGATGATCTATCGCTACAGCTCCGACGGCCAGGATCACTTCGAGATCTACCAGCCGAACGGTGACGCGATGGACTGGGTCGTCGCGCAGATGATCGTTCTCCTCGACCTCTAGCACCACGGACTGCGGGCCCGCATCCTCGTCGCACGGGTCGCGCCCGCAGGGAGCAGCAAGGCGGGCCCGCATCCTCGTCGCGAAGCGCCTCGGCTTCGACGAAGCAGGGCGAGAATGCCCCGCGCAATAACTCCCCTAGAAGGCAACGTCCAGGGCCACCTACGCTCGCCGGATGAGCACGCCGGTCTGGAGAAGCCCACGTCATCTCGCGGTGCTCGTGTCCATGGTCACCGCCTGCGCCGCCTGCACCACGACGGCCGAGCCCCGCACAGAGCTCGCGGCCGAGGAGACAACGGCAGGGGCCAGCCCGGCTCCGATCAGCGATCGTCGGTCGAGCTCGCCCGCCCCGGGTACAGCGTTCGCCGTGCTCGGCGAGCTCGCGGTCCAGGGCCGGGCCCCGAAGACCGGCTACTCCCGCGACGCCTTCGGCTCCGCCTGGATCGACGTCGACGACAACGGCTGCGACACCCGCAACGACATCCTGGCCCGCGACCTCAACGGCACCGAAGGCGACCGTTGCAGGATCCTCACCGGCAACCTCGACGATCCCTACACCGGCGAGACGATCACCTACGAGCGCGGCGCGTCCCAGGTGGACATCGACCACGTCGTCGCGCTCGGCAACGCTTGGGTGACGGGCGCCGCCTACTGGACCGACCTCGAGCGCCGGGCCTTCGCCAACGACCCGCTCAACCTCCTGGCGGTCTCCGCCGCGGCCAACCGGTCGAAGGGAGACGGCGACGCGGCCACCTGGCTCCCGGCAAACAAGCGCTACCGCTGCAACTACGGCGCCCGTCAGATCGCGGTGAAGGCGAAGCACAGGCTGTGGCTGACCGCGCCCGAGAAGGCCGCCCTCGAGCGCGTGCTGGCGAGCTGCCCCGACCAACCTGCGCCCGAGGCTGACCCGGCGCCGAAGCGCGACGTCGGCGAGCGCAAGGCCGCCTCCGTCCGCTCGAAGACACAACCGGTGAAGGCCAAGAAGCCCCAGAAGGCCAAGAAGCGCTACCGAACCTGCAAGGAGGCCAAGGCCGCCGGACTGGGGCCATTCGTGAGGGGGCGCGATCCCGAATACGAACACTTTCGCGACGCGGACCACGACGGACAGGTGTGCGAGTAGAGCGAGCAGGGCCCTCGCCACGGCCTGTCGGCGCCTGGGCGTAGCGTATGGGCGCGACACCTGGGCCTATCCCGGAGCCTGGAATTCCTCGACGTGATAGACGCCGCACGCGGAGCATCGAAGCTCGGTGATCGAGAGCGAGTAGAACTGAGCGCCGTCGTTCCAGTCGTGGATGACGTCGACGGCCTGCTCTCCGCAGAGCTGGCAGGTCATCGGCGAGCGTCTCGAAGGGAGCGGCGTATCGCTCTGGGCGTAGACCCTGCGGTAGCTGAACCCCTGGGGCAGCGGCCCCTCTTTCTTCGTCCGGACTCGATGGATCGACAGCGCCGCGGAGCAAGCCCTGCGCACCTCGACCCGAGGATCCTCCATCGCAGCCTCCAGCGCCCCCTCGACGGCCTCCATCGAGCAGCCTAGGGCCGCAAAGGTCCTGATGGTGTCGGCAGCGGCAGGGCTCGCGCCGCTCTCGTCCCCCAACAATTTCACCAGCTCCGGCAAGAGCTCGGTGAGCGCTGGCAGGGCCTCTCGCGCCGCCTCTTCTTCGTCGAACTCTGACGACTTGTCGACCGCGTACTTAATCTTTCCCAGGGCGCAGGCCGCCCGCTCTCGCAGCCCGGCGTCCTGAGATCGTAGGTGTCGACGCAGGACGGGGACCTGCGCCGACCAGATCGCGAAGAAGTCCTTCCCCGCCCGGACGAGGTCCGCCAACGTCGCGCGCGCCAGCTCCAGGTCTTCCTGCGCCCCGGTCACGAAGAGCTCCTCGACCAGGCCCATCCCCTCCAGCAACGTCCCCATCGGTCGTTGCGCCGCATAGACGACGGAGAGGTCCGTGATCGCGGACGAGCACCCCGCCTGCTGCATCCGCAACAGACGCTGCACCGAGCGCATGGAGTCACGCCCGCTCCCCGCCTCCTCCATCCCCGCCATCCCCGCCAAGGGCTCCTCGAGCGGCAGCAGCGACCAACCGCGCAGGGCCGCAGCGCGCAGCATTGTCAAGGCCGACCGCTGCATGCTCGCGTCCCGAAGCGCCTGCGTGAGCAGGGTGAAGGCCGGGCTAGGGTCTCCTCCTGCCCGCACCAGGACGTCCAAGGCCTCCATCACGCCGCTCCGCTCTCGGGCCTGCACCGCGGGCAGGACGGCGCCCACCGGCGCCATCAACAGGCTCGCCGCAGCAGCGGCCTCCTCGGCGGGGTACGAGAACGCCTGCGCGACCGTCTCCTCGACGCCAGGCACGGCCCCCCCGTGGCCGCGCAGGAGCGAGATCAACGGACCCGGGTCCACCCGCGGCCAGAGCCGACGACACTCCGACTCCATCTCGCTCCAGCTCCAACGCACAGCGATAGGGTCCTGTGCGCCTGCTCCTCCGGTCAAGGGCAGAGGCCGGCCATACGCGGGCGGAGCTCGTTGGAGCGATCGAGCGCGACGGTTCAAGACGAGCCAAAGGCCGTCGCTCTCCGCCCGCCCGAGCGAGGACCTCCCCCTCTCCGGGAACACCGCACTCCGACGCCCCGACGTCGTCGGCGGACCTGTCGTCGACCCATCGCCGGAGCTCGGGGCCCGCGCGCACCAGGGCTGCGCTGAGACATGGGGCCTAACCAGCACCGACACCTCCTCGGGGTTCGCTGGCGACCTGCGCAGGCGAGGCGTATACCCGACGCCTCCGCCCCATCCGTCTTGCGGTCGAAATATGGCGGTAGAGCCATGACCGCAGCCCAGCCCGAGCCCAGCCCGAGCCCCACCCCGAGGCCCCATCTCGGCTCCGGGGCGTCCTCTGGCCATCGCCCTCCGGAGCCCCGATGAACAAGCAACAACGCCTGATATGGTCCATTGTCAACGCTCTGGGGCTTGCGGTGGCGCTGGTCTGCAACGGCCTGGCCAACGCCCTGCCGCTCAACGGCAAGGGCACCGGTGAACTCTCGGATCTCTACCCCAACCTCTTCGTGCCTGCCGGCCTGACCTTCTCGATCTGGGGGGTCATCTACCTCTGGCTGCTGGCCTTCGTCGGATACGGCTTCGCGCTCGTCGGCGAGGACCGGGACCGCAACCCCCTCGCCCTCGTCGGCCCTTGGTTTCTGGTCAACACCCTCGCCAACGCCGCCTGGATCTTCGCCTGGCACTGGCAACAGGTCGAGCTCGCCCTGGTGATCATGGGCGTGATCCTCACCTCTCTGATCGCGATGTACCTGCGGCTGGGGATCGGTCGAGCGCCGGCACCGAGAGCGGAGCGCTGGCTCGTCCAGGCGCCCGTCAGCGTCTACCTCGGCTGGATCACGGTCGCGAGCATCGCCAACGTGACCACCCTAGCGATCGATCTCGGAGCCACGCCCTACGGGACCGTCCAGGCCGGGCTCACCGTCGGCGTCATGGCCACCGCGATCCTCATCACCGGCCGCATGCTCCACGCGCACCGCGACCTCCTCTACGCCGGAGTCGTGGTGTGGGCCTTCCTTGGGATCTGGCTCAAGCGCTCTTCTTCGCAGGAGGAGGGCTCGGGCATGGTCGCCGCCGCAGCGCTGGTGGGGATGCTGCTGCTCGTGGTGGGCATGCTCGCCGCGAAGGTCCGAGGTCGACAGACGCCGACAGCGCAGAGCGCAGCGACGAGCTGAGGATGCAGGCACCGGCGGAGCGGTCGCGCTTCACCGCAGTGGATGCGCGAACCCGCCCCGAAGACGGGCCCAGGCATCCTGGCGGGGGCCTGATTTCACGCTAGGATGGGCCCATGTTCGCCTATGTGATCTCGCTCCTCCTCGGCGCCCTCGGGTTCCTCCTCGTCGCACGCCTGCTGCCGGGGTTCGAGATCCGGGGCGGCTTCCGCTCGGCGTTCGTCGTCGCCCTGGTCTACGGGATCCTGAAGATGCTCATGCAGAAGGTGCTGATCGTCGTCACCCTGCCGATGGTCATCCTCTCGCTCGGGCTCTTCATCCTGGTGATCAACGGCTTCCTCCTGTGGTTGACCGACAAGCTGCTCGAGCGCTTTGAGGTCAAGAACTTCGCCACCCTCGCCCTCGGCACGCTCCTCCTCGCCGCCTTCGACTTCGCGGCCCGTGCGATCATCACCGGCGGCACAATCTTCTAGCCGAGCGCCGATGATCAGACCGCGCGCGGGCCTCTGAGCCCGATCCGATCCGCCAGCCGCCTCCGGACGAGAATCGCCGCGAACGCTCGAACTTGTCCCCAGGAGGCCTCTTGTCGGCCATTCTAACTTAGTGTACACATCACACCATCATGGTCACCCCGACGCGAATCATCGTCCGCTCCCGCCACACGCCGGTCGCGAAGATCGAGGCGGAGCACCCCGGGGCTGCGATCGTCGACGTGACCTCCCGCGGCCCCGAGCCGTGGGTCCGATTCAGCCCCTTCTACCCGCTCGGCGATCTGCCCGTCCCCTTCACCCCGGGGCGTAACGGCGCCAGCGTCGAGGGGATCTGGCAGGGGCTCAAGGTCTTCGAGAGCGCGGACGTCGACCTCGCGGTGATGGCCAAGACGAGCATGCGCGGGCTCAAGCGGACCGTCCGTCGCTTCGGCCGCTGCCTCGGCCACCGCCGCGGCGTCGAGGGCGAGGAGCTGCTCGGCTACATCGAGGCCCGGCACGCCATCTACGCCCCGCTCTACCGCTTCGCCCTCGAGCGCCGCCTCCAGGAGGAGGTGCTCCAGCTCTGTGCGCTCGCGCGCAGCCAGCCGGTCGTCCTCCTCGACTACGAGACAAACTGCGACATCGACGACCCGCGCAAGCCCCTCTCCCACGCAGGGTTGGTCGCAGCGTACGTCCGCGAGCGCCTGGCCGCAGACGCCGACGACGAAGCGCTCGCGAGCTGACGAGCGAGCCCGCGAGCCCGCGGCGCTCCCCAGAGGGCTGGGGCCCGAGTCCCTTCGCTGCTCCGACGAAGCTCGCTCTACCGGACCGCGCCGCGAGCTTCGGCGGAGAGGCTAGGCGAGGCTAGGCGAAGCGAGGCCCGGCGAGAATGCGCAGGACTCTCGCCACGAGCTCCTCGCCAAGCTCGGCACACGGGCGCACTCGTGTCTCGCGTCTCATGTCGTCAGGGATGCGCCACGACGGCGCCAAAGGGCACCCCGAGCCCCATCGCCCAGACCGGTGGCTCGTCGCGCCCTTCCCGACTATGATCGCGTCGATGGCCTTCTCCGACGACACCAAAGCCTGGGCGAAAGCTCAGGCCGATCGCCTCCGCAGCGACCCCAAGGGCTGGGCACAGGACCAGGCTGACCGCCTCAAGAAGATGGTCGACGTCGCCCCCTTCAGCCCCGAGGCGCTGGAGAAGGAGCTCGCGGCCCTCCGCGAGTCGGTCGCCCGCGTCGACCAGCTCTCCGCCGACGAGCGTGTCGTTCTCCACGACGCGATCATCCAGCTACGCGAGCGGCTCGGCGCCGGCAATGCGGCCGCGACCGGGGCGAAGATCGGCCTCGCCGCCTCCATCCTCCCGGTGGTCGGCATGATCACCGGCCCGATCATCGGCGGCGCCTATGGAGCCTACCGCTCGCAGCAGCTCGGCGATGTCCGCGACGAGGTGGACGAGATGCTCCGCACCGTCGTCCGCAGCAGCAAGTAGGGCTCGCTCGCGAGCGAGCGAGCGAGCGAGCGAGCGAGCGAAGTTGCTCCGCCGTCCCGCCGCTCGCGGCTGATACTCTCGTCCCTCGATGGCAGACCAAGCGCAGCGGCTCGCCGACGCCTACCGCAACGTCGGCGCTGCGATCTCAGAGCTCCGCTCGGCGCCGATCCGACGTCATAGCAGCGGCGAAGAGACCCTCCATATCAGCGCTGCCCAGCGCTACCTCTTCGAGGCGCAGGCTGATCTCGACGCCGTCCTGAGCGCCCTCGGGCGACCCCGGATCATCGTCGATCCAGAGCCGACCCCCCACGGAGCGCTGCGCTTTCTCATGCGACCGTCGGTCTACATGCAGATCGGAGAGCTCCACGGGCTGCGCGAGAGGATCGCCGCCGAGCTGGCGGAGCTGCACGAGCCGCGCCCCGACGACCTACCGGAGGGCGATCCCTTCGAGCGCCTGTGCAAGCTCCTAGACTTTCGCGAGGGCTTGATCGTCGCCTGTGTTCTCGTGATGTTCGTCGGCGGTGGCGCCCTCGCCTTCGTCCTGACGAGATAGAAGTGGAGCGCACCGCGAGCCCGTTCGCGGGGCGACCTACCGCCCCACGCCGGCGAGTCGACGCCCCGCTCGCGCCACGCTCACGAGGCGACGATCTGGGCGAGGTTGGCGACGAAGTCCCCGCGATCGAGCTCGACCTCTCCCCCCTGAAGCCGGGCCCCGAAGCGCTTGATCGCGCGGACGAGCGGGTCCACGCCGCCGCGGAGGAGATCCCCATACACCGCCTCGTAGGCCCTCAGATGAGCGCCAACGTCGATTCTTGCCCGCTCGAGGGAGACATAGTTGGGCGGGGATACGCGCCGCGGATCGGTCTCGCCGATCCCGTCCTCCCAGAGACAGACGACGCACACCTCGTAGTCCCCGCGCTCGTCGATCGTCGGTAGGCCGCAGCACGGGCAGAGGTGCTTCCCGTGGAGAATGTTGCTCGCCTCCAGCGCATCGCTGAAGGCCCGCCGGCGGGCCTCGACCTCGTCTAGGAGCGCGCGCTCGGCTGAGCTCCGCCGCTCCCTGTCGCGGCGCTCAAGCTCGCTGGTTCGTCGCCGCCTCGGCATCGACCGTGATGGTAGCCGCTTTGTCGGGCCGGTCGACAGCGGTCGAGCTCTGCAGGCCGAAGAGCCCGTGGCTAGGGGCTCGACGGGCCCAGCTCCGCGGAGCCGAAGAGCACCGAGAATTGATCGCACCAGATCAGCACATGGTCGTACTCCGCGTCGTAGGACCCGCTCGGGAGCTCGTAGTTGAGGGTGCCGCTGGTGGCACGGAGCGCGCCCAGGTCGATGACATCGGAGGCCGACGTGTCGGTCGCCAGGTAGACGAAGAGGTCGGGCCCGTTGTCGCTCAAGAAGTCGGTCATCACGAGCGAGACGGTGCCCGCATCATCCTCGATGATCTCGACCTTGCCCGAGGTCGGGTGAGCCCCGTCGATGAAATCTCCGAGGGCGAGGACCTCGCCGTCGACCGGCACCTCGTCCTCGGCGTTCTCTTCGGGCACGCCGTTGCAGGCGCTGAGGAGGGTCGCGAAGAGGATGAGGGCCGAGGTCGTAGGTTTGCTCATAGGAGTCCTCTGTCCCGGACGATGGTAGCCGACCACGACGAGGTCGCCAGACCGCCCGAGCTCAGCGCCCCCGATCTCCGGCGACCTTCGCGAGAATTTCGGGAGCTGCGAGCGCCAGGGTCGAGCAGTGCCCCCCTCTCCCGAGGGCGCGCCGCGGGTGGGCGCGCTCGCTCGCAGACCCTCGCAGAGCTCAGGTCAAGCCTCAGAACTCAACATCATCGCTGTAGCGCGAGGTCTCGAGAACGGTCCATGTCCCCTCCACCGGGTGAAACCAGAGCGTGACCGCGTAGCCGTCGTAGGCCCAGGTCCACTGCTGGATGACCACCGCCTCGTGCCCCGCGTTCGGCGGGTACGTGTTGTACAGCTCGATCTCGAACTCGGTACAACAGTCGCCCATCCGCAGCTCCCGCTTCGACGTCGGCGGACCGAGCTCCTCGATCACCCCCGCCTGCGATCGACCGCGGAGATGGGGGAGCTTGTCGACCCCGTCGACCGGAGGACCCGGCGGCTCCCGCTGTGCCGCCTGAGGAGCGTCGGACGCCCCATCCGGCCCAGGAGGATGCACCTCGACGGCCGACCCCGGCGCCTTGTCAACCGCTGCTCCGCCTCGCCTCGCATCCCGAGACGAGGGCTCTTCGCTGGTCGATCCGCGGCAGCCGACGTCCGCGAGGAGCGTAAGAGAGACGAGCGGCAAGGGCAGCAGGAGAAGGCCAGGGCGCCAGCGTTTCACGGGGCCCAGTATGACCCATCGTTCGCTCTGCGAGGCCGATCCCGTCAACCCCCCCGAGGAAGCCGTGGCAAGCGCCCCGCGCGCTCTCGCTGGCCCTCGTCGCCCCCTCTCCTCCGGGCCCCGCCTACGCTCGCGATAGAGCGCGCGGAGCCCACACATTCACGTGACAAAAGGGCACGACTCGCCAGCCGCGACGGTGCACTTGTCGAAGCCTCCAAGCCGGTTCGCCGCGAACTCGGCCCAGCGATGCCGTGGCGCGCCGCTCATGGTTGGCCCGAAGAATGCACTATGCGAGGTCGGGCCCCGACCGGGCGCGGACGACGACAGGGACCAGGAACAGGAGCAGGACCATGACCAGGAACAGGAGCAGGACCATGACGAGGACCATGACCAGGACCATGACCAGGACCATGACCAGGACCAGACCGAGCAAACAGCGCTGGAGAGGGCGAGATCACGGCATGCGAAGCCTTCGCCGCCTCTACACCCTCGGGATCTTCGTCCTCGCCGGAGCGATCGGATCGACCTTCAGCCCGTGGACGGCCGCTCCTGAGGAGGACGCCGCCCAGATCGAGACCCGCTGGGGGCAGCTCGAGGCGATCGCGGCGCCGCAGCTCCCCGCGGGGGACTCGACGCTCCTCGCGGCCGCCATCGCGACGTTCGAGGGCTCGTCGCTCGCCGACACCTCGCCCGAGCCGGGCGACGAGCTCGACCCGGCAGCAGAGCTGGCGCTCGAAGAGCTCGTCGCGTGGAGCCGCAGCGGCGGGGGTGTCGGCGCAGGGGTATGCTCCAACCCGAACCTACGCTCCTTCAGCGTCATCCCCCTCGCTCGAGCGGCGCTCCACGGGGCCCGCAGCCCCGACGACCCCAGGTTCACGGCCATTGTCGAGCTCGGGCTCATGCTCCGCGACCGCGGTGGCATGCTCAGCGCCCTGATCGGTCAGTCGCTCCTCCATCGCGCGCTCACGAAGGTCGACGAGGAGGGCTGGAAGCTCCCGGAGGTGTTCTATCGCGAACGCCCGACCGATGCCCACATACGCTCGATCCTCGCCCGCGATGTCGTCTGCACCGCGACCCATGTCGATGAGGGGCTACGCTCGGGGATCATCGAGCCGGCCCACCTCGCGGAGGGGGACCTGGAGAAGGCGGTCGCGACCGTCGCCTTCGACCGAGAGCGAGAGCTCTCTTTCTTCCGCGCTGCGCTCGGCGAGCGGACGCTGAGGGCCCTCGAGACCAAGAACCCCGCGGTCGCCATGGAGCTCTTCACGCCCCCCCGCGAGGAGGAGGTCAAGAGCCTGCTGGTCCGGGACATCTCAGCGCACGTCGAGGTGTACAAGCACCCTGAACTCTCGTTCGCGCGCTACAACGCTCTGCTCCTCAAGGTCGCGGACCCCTATCGCGATCGCGACGAGGTCACCCCGTGATCGGAGGGGCGACGATCGCCGCGGGCAGCGCCGAGTCTCCGGGCGAAGGCCAGCAGGCCTGAGCCGCCCCATGATCAGTCAGCGGATTCAGCGGAGCCAGCGGATTCAGCGGATTCAGCGGAGCCAGCGGAGTCAGCGGATTCAGCGGATTCAGCGAAGTCCGCGGGTTCCGCGGGCCAGGGCCAAGTCGACCCGAAGCGGTCGGTGATCGGAGCCGAGCTCGGGGCCGACGGACCTGCCGACCGTAACCACACCTGCATCATGGAGCAGGTGGTCGATGGCGATCGAGAAGAGCGCCCGCATCAGCCAGGGCTCCGTCGGCCAGGTCGTCTGTAGGCCAAAGCCGAGCTCGGAGTCGACGAGGTCCCCGTCGGCGACCAAGGACCGGAAGGCGCCCGAGAAGGGCGTCGCGTTGAGATCGCCGACGATCACCGCGAGCGCCCGTTCGCGACGCACCCCCCCAGCCCAGAGCGCCGCGGAGGCGAGCATCTGATCCCGGCGACGGGCGTACTCTGCGGAGGCTGGCGGCAGCGTATGAACGCTGAGGATCGCGAGCGGGACGCCATCGAGCTTGAGATCGATCTCGAGCGCCGGTACGCCGACGCCGAGATCGACCTCCGAGATGGATGAGAGCTCCCGCCCCGACGCGGCGAGAACGGCGAGGCCGAAGTTGTCACGTCGTGGCAAGAGCGTGTGCGCGCGATACCCGGGCACCCGGGCGAGATGCTCGGACCAGGCCTCGCTCACCTCCTGGACCAGGATCAGATCGGCCTCGCTCGCCGCGAGGTAGTCGACGACCTCGGCGTAGGCGTCGTTGCTCGAGAGGACGTTGAAGTGGAGGATCCTGAGCACCTCCGCCTTGCCGACCGGCGGCCGCCCGCCGCCGAAGAAGAGCGGCGCGAGCAGGGCGAGGTTCACCCCGAGGATCACGACCGCGGCGACGAGCCAGCGCCAGCGTCGACCGACGCCGACGAGCAAGGCCGCGGCCGCGGTCACGACGGCGACCTGTGGGCGGAAGTGGTTGAGAAGATCGAGGACCCAGGCCCCGGGCCAGCGCCAGGCGGCGAAACCGGCGAGGCTCACCCCCCAGGCGCCGACGATCGCGACGATCGCCAGGCCCATGATCGGACGGGCGACGCGACGGGGAGACGCGGCGCGAGACTGCGGTGAAAGCCCGGTGTTCTCGGACGCGACGATCATGGTCAGGTGAAGCCGACGGTCGTCACCGACTGGCCGCCGTCGACGACGAAGATCGACCCCGTGACATAGGAGGCGGCCCGCGAGCGGAGAAAGACCGCCATCTGGGCGATCTCGTCGATCGTGCCGAAGCGTCGGAGCGGGATCTGCCCCGCGAGCTTGGCCGCGAGCTCCCCTGGGGTGAGCCGCTTCATCCCCTCGGTGTCGCCGATCGGCCCCGGGGCGATCGCGTTGACCCGGATCCCCAGCGGCCCCCACTCCACCGCCAGGTTGCGGGTCACCGCGTCGACGCCGGCCTTGGCCGCCGAGGCGTGAATTTGCAGCGGCGTGCCGTGATAGTGGAGGGTCGCGGAGATGTTGAGGATGAGGCCGTCGCCTGCCCCCTCGATCGCGGCGAAGGCCGCCTTGGCCGCGTTGAAGGTGCCGCAGAGGTCGATGTCGACGACGGTCCGAAAGCCCTTGCTGCTCAGGCCGACGGCCGGCGCGAGGAAGTTCCCGGCGGCGCCGTTGACCAGGGTGTCGAGCTTGCCAAAGCGCTCCATCGTGGCGTCGACCACGGCGACCAACGCCTCGGGATCGCGGACGTCCGCGGCGACGCCGATCGCCTCACCGCCGGTCTCCGCCGAGAGCTCCGCCGCGACGGTCTCGATCAGCTCTCGACGTCGGCTGGTGATGCAGACCTTGGCGCCGTGGGCGAGGTACGCCCGGGCGATCCCCCTGCAGATCCCCGTGCCACCGCCGGTGATCAGGGCGACATGTCCCTCCAGGATGTCCTCACGAAACACGCTCATGCCCGAGAGCATACCCCGCCCGCCGAGCCCCTCGGCCGCGGCGCCGGAGGGTCACGCGGCCGATCCCCATAAGCACGCTATCCTGACGCAGATGCGCCCCGCTCTCGCCCTGACACTCACCCTCAGCGCCTGGTCTCCCCTCATCCTCGTCGCCTGCGGTGGGGGGGCTGGCGACACGGCGAGCGCGACCGAGGCGACCGAGAGCGCCTCGACCTCCTCGACCTCGGGCTCCAGCAGCGACGGCGAGACCGAGAGCACCGGCGCAGCCGAGACCGAGGACACAGGCGCGCTCGACTGTTCGATGGATCCCATCGCCTGCACCCGCGAGGGCCTCCTGATCGCCCCCGAGGAGCTGAACGCGGAGCTGGACGCGGACGACCTCGTGCTCCTCGATCTCCGCTCCGCGTCGGCCTACGCGAGCGGGCACGTGCCCGGAGCCCTCCGCTTCGACGCCGCGCTCATCCGCGCCGAGGTCGACGGGATCGCCGGACAGGTCGCGGATCGAGCGACCGTCGAGGGAGCCCTGGGCGAGGTCGGCGTGACCGCGGGTGTGCGCCTCGTCGCCTACGACGACGGCTCGACCCAGGCCGCGGCGAGGCTCTCCTGGACCCTCCGCTACTACGGCGAGGGCGAGCTTGTCCGGGTGCTGGACGGCGGCTGGACGGCCTGGAGCGAGGGCGGCTACCCGACCTCGACGGACCCCGAGAGCCCGACGCCGGCGACCCTCGCGCTCGCCGAAGGGGACCCCGCCCTCCGGGTCGACGCAGCGTGGGTGCAGGATCACCTGAGCGACCCCACCGTCGCCCTCCTCGACGCCCGCTCGCTCGGCGAGTACGAGGGCGGGCGGATCCCCGGGGCCCTCCATCTCCCCTGGGAGACGACCAAGGACGAGAGCGATCGCTTCCTCGCGGACACCCCGCTGCGCGCCCTCTACGAGGTCGGCGCGGCGATCGAGGCCGACACCATCGTCACCTACTGCCAGACCGGCAGTCGAGCGAGCGTCACCTGGCTCGCGGCGAAGCTCCTGGGGCACCCCGACGTGCGGATCTACGATGGTTCGTGGGCCGAGTGGGGCGGCGATCCGGACCTGCCCAAGGAGCCCTAGGCCTGAAATAAGCGCTGCTGTGGGGCGTCCTCGACAAGCCGCGTAGAATCTTCAGTGACACGGGTTTCGCGCTTCGGCTGCATCCGTGTGGGTGAGCGCTCACCTCGTGATTCGCGAGGGGCGGAGCCTGGGGCTCGACGGCTCAGGGGCCGCAGAGCTCTCCAAAGCTGAGCGGTCCGCTCCCGGCGAAGCACTCCTCGTTCTCCGCCCAGTGCTGGAGGTCGCGGAGGGAGCGAAAGCTGCCCCCCGACTGCCGAGCGACGAGGCCTGTGTCGGTCTCTCCGCGGGTGACGAAGGCGACCAGGCGACCCTTGAAGTCGAGCGCCCCGATCCAAGCAGTCGCGACGTCGCCGGGCACCTTGACCTTCCGCGGCGGCTCCTCGCCCGCGATCATCACGTTCTCGACGAAGGTCGGCACCCACGAGTCACACTGGGAGAGTTCGATCTGAAAGCCTGCCATGCGGGTCTGCCAGCGCTCCTTCGCCAGCTCGACGCCGAGCTCGGCGATGCCTGAGTTGCCCTTCGTCATCGGCTCCATCGCCTCCAGCACCTCGAGGTCGACGAGGGTCTCCTGCAGCTCCTGGACGATCCACGGCCGCAGCGCCGTCGGCAGCCCCTTCGGCCCGAGATCGCCGACGACCTCCACCTTGGGCGCCCAGCGCAGCTCAGCCGGCGGCGCCCCTCCGGTGACCAACGGCGCGTAGTCCTCACAGCCGGAGATCGGCAAGGCGAGGGTCATGCTCGACTCGCACCCTGAGGTCTCGAGCGACACCGGCGCGCCGACCACGAGCGCGCAGGGTCCTGTCTTTGTGATCGCCGTGAGCCCCGCCCAGTCCCCGGGCTTTAGCCCGTCGGGGGGCGCTCCCTTGAGCGGGATAGGCTCGCTGCAGACGAAGCTCAGGCTATCCTCGTCGACCTCGCAGCTCGGGTGTGTCGGCAACTTCTCCGGCATCAGCTCGGTGTGGAGCACTGCATAGCGCTTGCCATCCTTCCAGGTGATCACAGGAAGGGTCCGATCCTTGGGGAACGCCGCCGCGAGGTCGACGCGATCCTCCGGGGCGAGCTTCGGCGCCCGCCGTCCTCGCGCGCCAAAGCTAGCCTTGCGCGCCCGCGAGATTCGATTGCCCTCGCCGAGGGCCCCCGACTTGAGCCCCGCAAGCTCGCCGCCGAGGTTCTCCGCGTTGCCGGCGAAGCGGCTCCCCGAGAAGGTGACCTCGCTCTTCTCTGCGGAGGCGCCGAGCCGCGAGCCGACGAGCCGCGAGCCCCGGATCTCCGCGGCGACCACGTCGACGAGCGAGAGGGCGGTCCCGACGTTGCTCTCGACCGAACACCCCTCGACCGCCACGCCGCGGACACCCGCCAGGCGCAGGGTGTCGACCGGCTCATCGCCGTAGGTCTCGAGGCCGAGGCGGAGGCCGCGGAGGAGGATCCGCTCGCCGCCTCGAACCTCGAGCGCTGGCGCCGGGCCGTGGCCGATGAGGAGCGCGGCCCCGCCGGCGATGGTGACGTCGCGCTTGCCCTCGACGAGCAGGCCCTCCTCGCTGGTATGCCCGCCATCGCAGAGCCAGAGGAGGTCGCCGTCGACGAGCGCCGCGACGGCCTTCGCGACCTCGGGAAAGCCCAGGAGCTGATCGGCGCGGGCGAGCACCGCCCGGGTCCCCTCGTCCGCGCACTTGCCCGCGGCGCGCACCTCCGCCGGAGAGCTGCCCCCCGCGGGGGCTAGCGCAGGACCAGGGGGGAGCGCGGCAGGCGGGTCCTTCCCGTCCTCTGCCCCCTCGGGGGGCAAGGCGCGCCCATCGTCGGACGCCTTCGCCGGCGCTGGATCCTCGCGCGCTGTGAGTTCGCCATCCGCCTCGCCTTCGCCTACCGCCTGCGGACCCGGCCTCGCGCCGTTCTCCTCGGAGAGCTCCGACCTCTCAGGCGCGGACGATGCGGTGCAGCCCCACGAGGCCAACGCGAGCGCGCCGACGAGGGGGAGGAGTCGTGGGGCTGGATCTACGCGGGCGATCAAGACCCGTCGACGCTACCACGCATCCCCGACGGCCTCGCGCGGGGCTGCTCGGAGACGAGCGCCTCAGAGCCCCCGCGACCACTCCGGACGGAGGCGGATCGCCCCCGAGAGGGCGGCGTCGATGGTGCTGACGATCCGCTCGCGATCGACCGGAAGACGTCCGCCCAGGGGGAGATAGTTCGACGCGTGGTTGGTCCGAAAGAGCGCGTTGGTCGGCCGCGCCCGGTCGACGATCGTCCGCAGCTCGCCGAGCATCTCCGGCACCGTCGGCAGCTCAAAGCGGCCGCGGGCGCTGAGGGTCGCCAGCGGCGTCGTCGGCACGACCGTCGTCGTCAGGGCGCCGAGAAACTCGGGATCCATCGCCGTGATCAGGTCACCCGTCCCCTCGGCGTGCTCGTTCGAGCGCTCGGTCCCGCCGACCCCCAGGAGAACGATCACCGAGATCTTCATGCCGACGGCGTGGACCCGCTGCGCCGCCTCGACGTGCTCCGCGTGGGTCGAGCCCTTGGCGATCCGCTTGAGCGTGACGTCGTCACCGGACTCGGGGCCGATGTAGAGGAGCGAGAGGCCCGCCTCCCGCAGCTCCCGCAGCTCGGCCTCGCTGCGCTCCAGGATGTTCTTCGCGGTCGCATAGCAGGAGACCCGACGCAGCCCCGGGATCCGCTCCGCCGCCTCCGCGAGGATCGGCCGCCAATGCTCCATCGGCATCCCCAGCGCGTCCCCGTCGGCGACGAAGACCTTGTCTATCCGGCCGCGGTAGCCGGTCGCCGCCGCCCGCAGGTCCTCCATCGTCGCCTCGAGATCGCGGACCCGGTACTCCTTGTCGCGATACATGTCGCAGTAGGTGCAGTGGTTCCACGAGCAGCCGATGGTCGCCTGGAGGATGTAGGAGTCGGCCTCAGAGGGCGGGCGGTAGATCTTGCCTTCGTAGCGCATGGCTCTCGCCGCGGTCGTACCACCCGCAGCCCTGGGATGCACGCGCCGCGCGGGTCCGCCCCCTGGAGGCCCGGAGAGGGCGGAGACGACGGCCTCGCTACCGCCGTGGATCCCCCTTGGCCCCGGGAGGAGGCCCCGCCGGTGGTAGGCTGACCCAACCGCCATGTTTACCCCGTCGCCGCGGACCTGCGCTCCTCTCCTCGCCACCTCTCTCGCCGCCTCTCTTGCCGCCTGCGCGTCGCCGGCGGCGACGACGACAGACTCCGGCGGCACGACCTCCACCTCCGGCTCGACATCCACGCCGACGACCGAGGTCACGACCGCTGGCGCGACCGAGACCACAGGCGAGACGACGGGCGCGACCACGGGAGAGACCCACGAGGGGGCGCTCATCGTCCACAGCTTCGGCGAGGTCAACCTCGCCCCCTACAAGGAGCGCTTCCGCTGCGCGACCTGGACGATCGGCAACGAGGAGGCCCTCTACGTCAACACCGTCCACCTGAGCAACGACGGCGGGTTTCACCACTCCAACTGGTTCATTGTCCCCGACGACCTCTTCCCCGGCGACGACGGCTACTTCAAGTGCAGCGATCGCGGCTACACCGAGACCATCGGCGTGATCTCCGGCTCGGTGCTCTTCGCCCAGTCGACCCAGTCGCGCTACGAGACCCAGGCGCTGCCCGAGGGGGTGGTCGTCAAGATCCCTCCGCGGCACAAGGTGATCACCGAGGCCCACCTGCTCAACGGCAGCTCCGAGCCCCTCGCCTCCGAGCTGCGGATGGGCTTTGACCTGGTCCACCCCGCCGACGTCGACGTCGTCGTCTCCCCCTTCCGCCTCAACTACGTCGACCTCGACATCCCGGCGAAGAAGCTGAGCAGCAACGAGGCCACCTGCAACTTCGCCGCCCCCTACGCGGACTTCAGCGGCCACCCCTTCGACCTCAAGCTCTACTACGGGCTCCCCCACTACCACTATCTCGGCGATCACTTCTTCGTCGACATCGTCGGCGGCGAGCGAGACGGCGAGCGGATCTACGAGCTGAGCGGCTTCAACGGCGACGCCAACGGCCAGGTCTACGATCCGCCGATCGACATGAGCGGCGCGGACGGCTTTCGCTTCGGCTGCGGCTACAACAACTGGACCGACGACGACGTCGGCTACGGCGTCGGCGATCAGGAGATGTGCACCTTCCTCGGCTTCGCCGACGCCCACGCCCTCCTCGACGGCGTCGTCTCCGGCGGCTCCAAGGCGGTCGACATCGTCGACGATCGCGTGATCATGGAGGGCCCCTGCGGCATCCTGACGGTGCCGAAGACCGCCTCCTACAGCATGCCGGAGGCGGCGGAGAAGGAGGGTCCCCTCTACGTCCCGCCGCCTGGCCCCGGAGACAGCGATCTTCCGCCGGTCAAGCCCTGCGTCGACGCCCCGCCCCTCGCGGAGCCGACGATCGAGCCGACCTTGAGCGCCTTGCGCGACGCGTTCATCCTCCCCGGCTGCTCGTTCAACGCCTGCCACGCCCTCGGCCCCTCGGGCGCCGCTGGGGGGCTCGACCTCCGCGCGGCGGATCTCCACGCGACCCTCCTCGGCCATCAGGTCAGCGCCGACGCCGGCATGCCCCTGATCACCCCTGGAGATCCGAGCGCGAGCTGGCTCTACCGCCTGGTCTCGGAGTGCGAGCCCACCGACGCGCAAGGGACGATCGTCGCCCACATGCCCTTGAACGCGCCGACCCTGCCCTCGACGGGCTTCGTCGCCGCCCTCCGCCTCTGGATCGAAGCGGGCGCGCTCGACAATTGACGCTCCTCCCCTCCGGGGCGCCGCGACGTCGACAGCTCGGGCGTCTACAAACTCCGCCTCTACCCCTGGATCCCGCTCCTCTTCATCGCCGCCTACCTCTCCGTCGGCGCGAGCGTGGCCCGTCAGGATCCGGCCGCTGCGACCCGCGGGCTCGGCATCTTCGCCCTCTTCCTGCTCCTCAGCCTGCTCTCCCGTCGGCGGCGCCGGTCGTCGCCCGAGTAGCGGACCTCCCACGCGCAGGCGCGCCCCCGCCCAGCGAGCGCCTCCTCGCCTGAACCCGCGTGCCCCCCCGTTCCGCGCTACCCTCGGCGATGATGGCGGAGCTGGAGACCGGCGGCGAGCTCGTCGTCCGCGAGGTCGAGCTGGAGCTGACCTCGCCGCGGAAGATCACCCCCTCCTTCGCCGTCGCCGCGGTCGCCGGGATCGTCCTCCTCTCCGCGACCTCGGCCGCCTGGCTCGTCGGTGTGATCGTCGCGATCGCCTCGCTCCTCGCCCACGGGGAGTTCCTGCCGATCGTCGTCATGGCCGGCACCGCGTGGCTGGTCGCCCGCGGCTGGGCTGCGCTCTACCAGAGCCTGAGCGCCCGCATGCGCCCCCCCGATCTCTCGGCGACGGCCCTCCTCCCCGACTCCTACTGGACCCTCAGCCCCCAGCTTCGCCGCCTCCTGCTCGACACCCGCACGAGCCGCGAGTCCCTCCGCGATCGCGACATCGACCGCGCCGATCTACTCCGCCAGCTCTTCGCCTGGGTCACCTGCATCGCCGAGGTCGAAGGACCCAACCGGGACCTCCTCCGCGATCACCACATCGACGGCCACCGCCTGCGCGAGGAGATCGCGAGCTTCTACGATCGACCCGACCTCCGCGAGCGCGCCCTCGACCTCCTCGACCGCTTTGAGGCGGGGCTCCTCGACCGCAGCCGCGATCCCTTCCGCTGACGCCGGCAGGCCGCGCCCGACCCCTCCCGCGGAGCCCCTTCACGCCCGCGTCCGCCTCGCCCCTGCGCACCGCGCACGATCACAACCTCTCGCGGAGGCGGCCGAACGAGCGGAGGACCGCGCCGAGGATCACGACGGGCGCCAGGAGACCGGTCTGGATCACCGCCCTCGGCACCACCGGCAGCTCATCCGAGCGCTGGAGGAGCCGCAGGTAGTGGCTCGCCGGGTCGCCCAAGCGGGTCTTGGCGGCGCAGGTGTAGACCTCGAGCACCAGCGTCGAGAGCTGCCGCGCGAGCGCTGACGCGGGCGCCGTCGGCAGTTGATCGAGGCGTTCGCAGTAGTCCGGGTCGAGCCCCCGAGCCCGCGCCCCGGAGCGGATGAGCCCGAGGTAGCGGCGCGAGGGCGGACGGGCGCGGCGCAGGCGGACGCCGGTGATCCCGACGAACGCGAACGCTCGGATGCGCCGGTGATCGTAGGTCGTCGCCTCGAGCTCCACCTGCCGATAGAAGCGATCGCCCCCCTCGCTGCGCGCGAGCGCCTGGAAGTCCTCATCCGAGAGCCGAATGACCGCACCGTGGACCGTTTTACCTGGCTCCTCGAACAGGTTCGCCATCGACGGCTCGGCGGGCGGAATCCCCGGCATGTCGAAGCACAACCCCCACCCCTCGACGACCGCGCAAGCCTCCTCGAGGATCTCCAGGTCCGCTCGAATTCGCAGCTTCTCCGGCTCGAGGTTGCTGCCGTACGCGAAGTACCAGCCGCCTCGATCGCTGGATCCCGAGTCGTCCATCCCCTCGTCAAACCTCCCTACCTGCGACATCCAAGCACGTGCCCAAGTCCCGAGTCGAGGGTGTATTTCGGGCGCCATGCAGACGTTCACACGACGCCGCAAACGGTGACTCAGGGGCGCCCTACACGTTCGCGGTGTATCATCCTCGCGATGGCTCCCGCCGGCTATGTGACCCGCGAGGTTCTCCACGAGGGGGTCAAATCAGAGGTCCGCAGGGTCACCCGGAGCAGCGACGGTCGCCAGGTGATCGTCAAGATCCCGCAGACTGACGCCCTCTCCCACTCGCGGATCGCGGAGCTCCGGCACGAGTACTACGTCGCCTCGCTGGCCAAGTGTGAAGGCGTCGTCGAGGCCCTCGGGCTCGAGGAGCACGGCGCCCAGACCATCCTCCTCTTCGAGGACTTCGGCGGCGTGTCGCTGGCCAAGGCCTTCCCCGGCAAGGTCGGCCTCCAGACCTTCTACAGCGTCGCCATCCAGATCTGCGAGACGCTGGCGCTCGTCCACGAGCGCGGGGTGATCCACAAGGACATCAAGCCCCACAACATCATCATCAACCCGTCGACCGGGCAGGTGAAGCTCACCGACTTCGCGATCGCCTCGGTGCTCAGCGCCGAGGCGGCCGCCCTCGAGCGGCCCGAACGACTGATGGGGACCCTCGCCTACATGGCCCCCGAGCAGACGGGGCGGATAGGCCAGGGGATCGACGCCCGCGCCGACCTCTACGCCCTCGGCGTCACCTTCTTCGAGCTCCTCGCGGGTCGGCGTCCCTTCAGCCAGACCGACCCGATGGAGCTGGTCCACGCCCACATCGCCCGCGAGCCGCCGCCGCTCTCGGCGATCGACCCCACGATCGGCCCCGAGCTCACGCAGGTCGTCGCGAAGTTGATGGCGAAGAGCCCGGACGATCGCTACCGCAGCGCCCGCTCGCTCCTCGCCGACCTCCTCCTCCTCCGCGAGGCGCTCCCCTCCGGGATCCCCCGCTTCACCCCCGGAGAGCAGCACCGCTCCGCCGAGTTCCGCCTGCCCCTCGCGATCGTCGGCCGCGACAGGGAGCGGCGACAGCTCTTCGACGCCTTCGCCCACGCGGCCGCGGGCTCGCGCGCGCTCGTCCTCATCTCCGGCTTCTCGGGCACCGGCAAGTCGGCGCTGGTCCACGAGGTCCACCGGCCGATGGTGGCGAAGCGCGGCAGCTTCATCACCGGCAAGTTCGACCAGTTCAACCGCAACGCCCCCTTCGCCACGCTGCTCCAGACGATGCATCAGCTCGTCGATCTGGTCCTCGCGAGCAGCGACGCGGAGGTGCTCCAGTGGCGGCGGAGGATCCTCGACGCGCTCGGCTCCCAGGTCGCGGTCTTGGTCGAGACGGTCCCCGAGCTCGGCCTCATCATCGGCGACGAGGCGGCCTCGCAGGCGGCCCCGGCGGGGAGCTCTGCGGAGGCGCAAAACCGCCTCCACCTCGCGGTGCTCCGCTTCTTCAGCGTCTTCGCCCGCGACGACCACCCCCTGGTCCTCTTCCTCGACGACCTCCAATGGGCGGACATCGCCACGATCGGCCTCCTGAAGGCGCTCGTCACCGATCCCGAGCTCAAGAACGTCCTCGTCATCGGCGCCTACCGAGATCACGAGGTCGAGGCCGGCCACCCCCTCCTGGCGGCCATCGACGCGATCGAAGCGTCCGCCACCCGCCTCGAGAAGATCGCCCTCCAGCCGCTCAGCGAGGGCGACGTGGGGACGATGGTCGCCGACGCCCTGGCCACCGATCCGGGCTCTGTCGCCGAGCTCATCCGCGAGGTCTACAAGCGCACCGAGGGGAACCCCCTCTTCGTCCGCGAGTTCCTCCGCCTGATCCACGCCGAGCAGCTCCTCCGCTTCGACCCGGCGCAGCAGCGCTGGACCTGGAGCGTCGCCGAGCTGCGCGCGGCCAGGATCCCCGAGGACATCACCGCGCTGATGCTCGACCGGGTCCAGCGGCTCACGCCAGCGGCGAGGCAGGCGCTCAAGGTCGCGGCCTGCATCGGCGTCTCCTTCGATCTCTGGGCCGTCGCGGCGGTCGTCGGCAGCCCGCGCTCCGCGGTCGCGCGGGCGCTCTGGGAGCCGATCGAGAGCGGCCTCGTCGTCGCCCTCGACGCGAGCTACCGCCTCCTGCTCCACAGCGGCGATGACCTCCAGAACATCCGCCTGCGCTTCCTCCACGACCGGGTGCGACAGGCGGCCTACTCCCAGATCCGGCCAGAGGAGGCGCCCGCCCTCCACCTCGCGATCGGCCGCCACCTCCTCGGCAAGAGGCGCTCGCACGAGCGCAACACCCTGGTCGACGCGGTCGATCACCTCAACCGCGGCAGCAGCGAACTCCGCGACCCGGAGGAGCGACGCGACCTCGCCCGCCTCAACCTCGACGCCGGCGCCAAGGCCAAGACGGCGACCGCCTACGACGCCGCCGCCAACTTCTACCGCGCGGGGACGGAGCTCCTCGCCGACGACGCGTGGGAGGCCGAGTACCCCCTCGCCTACGGGCTCTACCTCGGGCTCGCCGAGTGCGAGTCGCTGAGCGGCGACGTCGAGCACGCCGAGCAGACCTTCGCGGTCCTGAGCGAGCGCGCGACCAGCCGACTCGACGCGCTGACGGTCCACAGCCTCCGGGTCGGCCTCCACGTCAAGATCGGCCGCTCCGAGCGGGCGATCGAGATCGGCGTCGAGGCGCTGCGCCTGGTCGGCATCGACGTGCCCGCGGGTCAGGAGGCGCTGAGAGAGGCTGCCAAGGCCGAGGAGCAGGCGCTGAGCGCCCGCCTAGGGGAGAGCTCGATCGGCGACCTCATCGAGCTCCCCCCCGCCGAGGACCCGGAGATCCAGGCGGTCATCAAGGTGATGACCGACCTGATGGCGCCGACGCAGCTCACCCAACAGGCGCTCTTCGAGTACCTCTGCCTCCGCCAGATCAACCTCTCGCTCGAGCACGGCCACGCCCTCGCCTCGCCCTACGGGTACCTGGTCTACGCCTTCTACCTGACGACCAGCGCCGACGCGCCGCGACAGGCCTACGAGCTCGGCGAGGCCGCGATCAAGATCAACGAGCGCCTCCACGACGACGAGCAGGTCGCCCGCCTCGACTTCGTCTTCGGCTCGATCCTCCACAACTTCCGGCCGCTCCCCGAGGCGCTCGAGCGCTTCGACAGGGCGCGCCTCTACGGGCTCGAGAGCGGCGACTACATCTTCGTCTCCTACGCCTGCTCCCACGCTGCGATCGCCCAGTTCGGCCGCGGCCTGCCGCTCGACTCCCAAGCCGTGACGGTCGCCGAGCATCTCAAGCTGATGCAGCGGACCCGCGTCGCCTCGTCGACGGCGGCCCTGGTCGTCGTCCGCCAGACCCTCGACGCGCTGCGCGGAGAGACCCAGGGGGCCGCGAGCCTGAGCTCCGAGGACTACGACGAAGAGGCCGCCTTCGCCTCCTACGAGCGCGACCGCCTCGGCTTCGCCACCCTCTGGTACTGCATCGCCAAGCTCGCGCTCGCCTATCTCCACCGCGACGACGTCGCCGCCCTTCGCTGGCTCGACGCCGCCGAGTCCCGCCAGCTCAACTCCTCGTGGTACCTGACCACCGAGCTTATCTACTTCGGCGCGCTCCTCCTCGCGCGGGCGCTTCGGAGCGCCGACGAGGCCGCAGGTCCGCCGCTGCGCGCCCGCCTCGATCGCTACCGGGAGAGCTACGCCAAGCTCGCCGCCAAGTGCCCCGAGAACTTCTCCGCCAAGCGCACGCTCATCGACGCCGAGATCGCCGCCACCGACGGGGACTACCGCGCCGCCTTCGCCGGCTACGAGGCCGCGATCACGGCGGCTCGCGCCGATGTCTCGCTCTTCGGTGAAGCCCTCGCCCGCGAGCTCGCGGGGCGCTACTACGTGGCCTGCGGCCAGAGCACGCTCGCCGCTGGGGTCCTCGCCGACGCCGAGGCCGTCTACCGGCGCTGGGGCGCGAGCGCCAAGGCCGACGGCCTGATCGCCGACTTCGGCGCCCTCTTCCGCTCCTCGACCGTCCGCGCCAAGGTCCGGGGCAAGGGCGGGGTCGACAACACCGAGGCGTCGATCGTCACCGCGACGAGCATCGATCCCCGCCTCGACTTCTCGAGCGCGATCAAGGCGGCCGAGGCCTTCTCCAGCGAGATCGATCTCTCGCGCCTCTTCAAGAAGGTGATGAACGTCCTGGTCGAGAACGCCGGGGCGGAGCGAGGAGTCCTCGCCCTCCACGACGACGACGCCCTCACGCTCGCCGCCACCTACGAGGTCGGCGAGGGGGTGATCCTCTGCCAGGGGGAGCGCTTGCGCTCTGTGGTCGCCCCCTCGCGGGTCCTCCGTAACACCTTCCGCACCGGCCGCGTCCTCCTCTCCGAGGACGTCATCGAACAGCCGGGCTTCGCCGGCGAGCCCTACCTCGACGAGCACTCGCCGCTCTCGCTCCTGTCGATGCCGGTCGCCTATCAGGGCAAGCGGATAGGCGTCCTCTACCTCGAGAACCGCCAGATCTGGGGCGTCTTCAGCCACTACCGCCTGGAGATGCTCCGCCTCCTCTGCGCCCAGCTGGCGATCGCGATCGAGAACTCGCGGATGTTCACCGAGCTCAGCCAGGCCCGCCGCACGGCCGAGGAGTCGAGCCTCGCCAAGAGCCGCTTCATGCTCAACATGAGCCACGAGCTGCGGACCCCGCTCAACGGGATCATCGGCGTCTCCGAGATGCTCGCCGAGGACGCGGAGGACGACGGCGACGAGGACACCGCAGAGCAGCTCAACTCGGTGACCAGCGCCGGCCGCCACCTCCTCGGGATCATCACGGACGTTCTCGACATCACCCAGCTCGAGTCAGGACGGCTCGTTCTCGACGTCGCCCCCTTCGCCCTCGGCCCGCTGCTGGAGGAGCTCATGGAGCAGCACAGCGCCGCCGCCGAGCGGGCGAGCGCCACCATGACGCTCGACATCGACAGGCCCCTGCCCGAGGTGGCGAACGATCGAGCCAAGCTCTCACAGCTCCTGGGCAATATCCTCGGCAACGCGATCCGCTTCTCCGAGGGCGGCGACATCACCCTCCGCGCTCGCTGCGAGGGAGGACTCCTCCGCATCGACATCCGCGACACTGGGATCGGCATGTCCAAGCGCCAGGCCCAGCAGGTCTTCGAGAGCTTCAAGCAGGCCGACGACTCGCCGACGCGAGAGTACGGCGGTATGGGCCTCGGGCTTGCGATCGCGCGCCAGCTCGCCCTCCTGATGGGCGGCTCAATCTCGCTTGTCAGCGAGCTGGGCCAGGGCTCGACCTTCACCGTAGAGGTCCCCGCGCAGGTCAGCGTCCCCCCTTCCGCCTGAGCAGCTGTCGTGACGATCGCGTGCTCTCTTCTGCCACGCCGACGTCCGCAGCCGAGTTGTCCCGCGTCTGCCGAATAGTGCAGACTGGCGGCGGAGAGAACCTATGACTGTATCGACCAACGCGACAGGGATTCATCACATCTCGATCACCGTCAACGACTACGATCGCTCGAAGGCGTTCTACGACAAGGTCTTCGGGTACCTCGGCGGCCAATCGGTCATGGAGGCGAAGGGCGCACCGCACAAGCACGAGGGCTGTCATATGTGCCTCTTCGTCGTCGGCTCCGTGATGATCGGCGTCTGGGAGGCGGCCCCCGCCAATCGCGGCCAGACCTTCGATCGCTACGCCGTCGGCCTCCACCACACCGCCCTCGCCGCCCCCTCCCGCGAGGCCGTCGACGAGCTCCACCGCAAGCTCGTCGCCGACGGCGTGGAGATCCTCGATCCGCCCACCGCCTACCCCGCCTACGGTCCGACCTACTACGCGTTCTCCTTCGCCGATCCGGACGGGATGAAGCTCGAGTTCGTCCACACTTAAGCGGCTGCCCAACGGCGTCCCTCGCAGCCCTCGCGCGCGGCCGCCCGCTCCCCTCGGAGCGCGCGGCCGTCCGTAAATTGTAGCGTGATAATCGCCGCCTCCCGACGGGCACCAATGATCACCCGAGGACTGACCACCGCGCGTTCTCGACGTCCCATCTCAGCGCAGGGGGACTCAGCTTGCAGACATATCTGAACTCAACCACCTGCGTTAGATTGGTCCCGCGGTGGTGTGGTGATCGTAGGGCCTTACCTAGTGGTCGAGGTGCGGGATCCGGTCGAGGGTGTGCTCGGCACGCTGGTCATCGATCGGCTGGTCGACGAGATCGCGGCGGGAGGCCTCCGGATCGCCGCGAACGTCGATCGTGAGACCCTCGTCGAGCTCGCCGCGGCGATGACCCGCAAGCAGGCGGCCTTCGGGATCCGCGTCGGCGGGGCGAAGGCGGGGTTGACCATGGATCCGCGGCACCCGGCGCGACCGGCCGTGCTCCGGCGCTTCGTCGCCTCCTTGCGGCCGATCATCGCCGCCCACTGGTCGGTCGGCCCCGACGTCAACACGACGATGGCGGAGCTCGAGGCGATCGGTCGCGACATCGATCTACCCTCGCTCAAGCTCTGCGTCGGGCGAGCCCGCGGCCTCGACGACGCGACCTTCCTCCGCCGCTACGCGCTCTTTGAGGCGCCGGTCGGGGCTTGGAGCGTCAACCAGCTCCGCGGTCCTTCGGCGGTCTGCGCCTCGGTCCTCGCGCTCCTCGGCCACCTCGGCGTCGACCCCCGCAGGAGCCGCGTCGCGATCCAAGGCGCCGGGACGATGGGCGGCGGCGCAGCCCACCTCCTCGCCGAGGCCGGCGTCCCCGTGACCGCGTGGGCCGACGATCGCGGCTGTCTCCTCGACCCCGCAGGACTCCCGGTCGAGGCGCTGCTCCAGGAGCGGGTCGGCGGTCGCCTGCCGGGGAGCGAGGCGGCACGGACGTCGGCGTCGGTCCTCAGCGCCAGCTGTGATGTCTTGGTGCTCGCCGCCGTCTCGCGGGCGATCGACCCGGGACAGGTCGAGCGCCTCCGCTGCCGCGCCGTCGTCGAGGCGGCCAACCTCGCCACAGGCCCTGACGTCGCCGACGCGCTCGCCCGCCGCGGCGTCCTGGTCGTCCCCGACGTGCTCGCCAGCGCCGGCGGATCCCTCGCGGTCGAGTCCCTCTACACGGGCACCCCCCGCGCAGGTCAGGACGTCCTCGATCACGTCACGCGCCGGGTCCGCGAGCGGCTCGCCGAGCTCCTCCCCGCGGCCGCTGCCGCCGGGGTCTCGCTGCGGAGCCTCGTCCAACCCCCGCTCCCGGCGGAGGAGGGTCGATGAGCGGCGCCGGCCTCGTCTGGCTCGACGGCCACCTCATCCCCGCGGAGGAGGCGACGGTCGGCCTCCACACCCACTCGCTCCACTACGGCTCGGCGGTCTTCGACGGCGGCCGCTTCTACCGCTGTGACGACGGCCGCGCGGCGATCTTCCGGGCGCAGGAGCATGTGCAGCGCTTCTTCGCCAGCGCCCGCGCCCTCTACATGACGATCGACCACACCCCGAGCGAGCTCCTCGCGGCGACCGCCGCGGTGGTCCGAGCCTGCGGGGTCGACGAGGGATACGTCCGCCAGATCGCCTTCTACGGCGACGACATGCTGGGGATCGGCGCCGACAATCGGACCCGCGTCGCGATCTCGGCCTGGCGCCCGCGGAGCCGGACAAGGGAGCCTATCCGGGTCCGTATCGCCGGCTTCGGCCACGGCGACGGTTGGATCCCGACCGCGAAGCACGCTGGCTTCTACGGCCGCTCCTTCCTCGCGCTGCGCGAGGCCCAGGCGAGCGGCTACGACGACGCGATCTTCATGGCCAGCGACGGCACCCTCGCCGAGGCCACCGGGGCGACGATCTTCGCCGTCATCGACGGCGTCCTCACAACCCCGCCCCTGAGCGCGCCGATCCTCGCGAGCATCACCCGCGCGACCCTCCTGGAGCTGGCCGCGGACCTCGGGATCCAGGCCCGCGAAGCGCCGCTCCCAAGGCACCGAGCGCTCGCCGCTAGCGAGCTCTTCCTCGCCAACTCGGCCGCTCACCTGCGCTCGATCGGCTGCCTCGACGGCCACGAGCTAGGGGCCCCGGGACCCGTGACCCGCGCCCTCGCCGACCGCTACGACGCGGTCGTCCGCGGCCGCGACCCCGAGCGGCGCGGCTGGCTGACGATGGTCGAGGCCGATGGCCCCCCTGCGGGGGCCGACGAGGTGGAGGGTTGATGATGGTAGATCCACAGGTGAGCGCGGCGGAGCTGGTCAGCCTGGTCAATGCTGCCCTAGAGGACAGACAAGACCCGGAGGCGGCTGCACGCGCCTATCGAGCGATGGCCGAGCTCTCGGCCCTGGCCCACGCCGACCCCCACTCCCAGTCAGGCGCCGCGCCCGAGCACCATGGGGCAGAGCAGCCGAGCGCGGCCTTCTCCGCCTATCACCGCCTCCTCTGGCGCTTGCACGTCCACCCTGAGCGGCTCCACGATCCCCTCCGCGCCTGGCTGGCGAGCGCCGGCTACGACGCGGAGGAGGCGACGATCCCCCTCGCCGCTGTCGACCCAGCGCTCGATCAGGACGGCTTTATCGCCCTGATCTGCGCGGAGCATGAGGCCCGCTCCGGGCTTCGTCACCCCATGTCGGCCCACCTCTTCGAGGGCGATCCGCCCGAGTTCGCTGAGCTGGCGATCTACCTCCGCCACCACTGGCACCGCTCGCGGCTCTTCTACCGCGAGCTCGCCGACTTCTCCCTCGGCCGCGAGCTCGCGGCGGCGAGCGTCATCTTCCGCAACCTCTACGACGAGGGCGGCGGCGAGCAGACGCCCAAGGCCCACCCCTTCCTCCTGCAAAAGCTCCTCCTCCACCTCGGGATCCCCTGCGGCTTCGCCGACGAGCCCGAGCTGCCGCAGGCGCTCGCCTACCTGAGCAACCGGATCCGCTGCTCCCGTCGCGCGAACCCGGCCTGGGGGCTCGCCGTCCTCTTCTCCCTCGAGTACGGGACGCCGACGACCCACGGCAACATCCACCGACTCCTCCGCCACTTCGAGGTGCCCGAGGAGATCTGCGAGTTCCACCGCCTGCACATGAGCGCCGACGTCGAGCACGCCCGGGAGCTGGTCGACCTCATCCGCGAGCAGGTGCTCAGGGCCGAGGACCGGGCGATCTTCATCGCCTCGCTCCGCCACCACCGCGCCCTCGGGCGCCGCTACTTCGACGCGATCTGGCGCGAAATCCAGGCGACGAGAGAGCCATGAACGAGCCCAACGACGTGAACGCAGTGAACGACGCCAGCGACGCCGACGAGACCGGCGAGCCCGCGCCCCGCCCCAGCGGCGGCGAGGCTCCCGGCGAGGCGCACCTCTTGGGCCTCCTCGACGGATTCATCAAGACCAAGGTCCTGATCGGCGCCTACAAGCTCGACCTCTTCACGGCCTGCCGGACGCCGCGCTCGCGCGCCGACCTGCTCGCCCAGCTCGCCCTCCCGGAGCGCTCCGGGACGATCCTCCTCAACGCCTGTGTCGCCCTCGATCTGCTCCATGAGACCCCCGAGGGGCACCTCCAGGTCCCGCCCGCGCTCGCGCCCTTCCTCGTCCGCGAGGCCGACGCCCCCTTCCGGACGACCACCTACCTGCTCGACTACTACGACGAGGTGTTTCGGGCGATGGTCGACATCGACGAGCTCATCCGCAGCGACGGCGCCTCCTCCTCCTTCAAGCTCCGCGACTATTTTAAGGACGACGTCAGCGAGGTCCGCGACGAGGACGCCGCGGAGTACTCGACCTACATGGAGGCGACGATGGGGAAGATCGTCGAGGTCGTTCTCACCTCCTACCCCTTCGCCGAGCATCGCAGGATCCTCGACCTCTGCGGGAACACGGGGACGTTCTGCGCCTCGGTCGTCGCCGCGACCCCTGGGCTCCAGGGCGCCTTCCTCGACGTCCCCGCCTGCGTCGAGCTCGGCGCCAAAGCGCTGGCGGCGGACCCCGAGCTCGCGGCCCGGGTCACGCCGATCGCCGGCGATCTCTTCAAGACGCCGATCCCCCCGGACTACGACCTCATCACCATGTGCCGCTCGGCGATGGACTGGGGCGACGCCAAGATGGGGCCAGTCTACGCGGCGATCCACAGCGCCCTGCCCGAGAACGGACGCTTTCTGATCATCGAGCGGATGCTCCCTGAGACCAACACCCCTGAGGCGCTGGCGCTCTACCTGCGCTCCTTTTACTTCCTCGCCAAGTCGCAGACGACCCGCTATCGCCGGCCCTCCGAGCACGTCGCCCTCCTCGAGGCGGCGGGCTTTCGCGACGTCGAGATCATCACCCCGCCGCGCGCCCCCTACCAGCTCTTCCAGTCGATGCGCCTGATCGTCGCTCGCCGAGGCCCGGGATGACCATCCCCGGGGAGCGCTCGCCCGGCTGGCGAGACCTCGTCGTCCCGACCCAGGCGGCGACCCGCAGCGTCATCCTCCGCTACGCGCCGGCGCTGGAGCTCGTCCACCCCCAGCTCGGGCTCGACCGCGAGCGCCTCGCCGCCTGCTCCCTCGGCGAGGGGATCGCCCTCCGTCGCCTGCCGAGCCGCAAGGGGGTGAACATCGTCGTCTTCGACGAGACCTCGCACATGCACACCGGCACGTACAAGGCGCTCGACGCCTGCGTTACGACAGCAGCGCTGACCTCCGCGGGCGCTCGCCGGGTCGTCGCCTCCTCCGGCGGCAACCTCAGCGCGGCCCTCGGCGCCTATTGTCAACACGCAGGGATCGAGGCGCTGCTCTTCCAACCCGCGAGCACCCTCTTCAAGCAAAACCCCCGCTTCTTCGGCGGCAGCAGCCGCCTCATCAGCGTCGACCTGCCCGAGCCCGAGGTCAAGAGCCTCGCCCGAGCCGTCGCCGAGCGCTTCTCGATCCGCTCGATCCCCGACACCGGCTGGCGCCTCGCGGCCTCGGCCGCGCGGGCGATGTTCCTCCTCGAGGCGAGCGAGGACGCGATCGGCGAGGTCGACTTCCTCGCCCAGACCCTCTGCGCCGGCTTCGGTCCGATCGGCATCTACACCTGCCTCGCCGCGCTGCGGGCTCAGGGCCTGCTGCGGGCGGCGAGGGTCCCCCGCCTCCTCGGCTTTCAGCAGGAGGCCAACGCGCCGATAGCCCGGGCCTGGCGCGCCGGCGAGAGCAGGATCAGCGCCCAGCACGTGGCCCCCCGGCCCGACCGCTACATCGAGCCGGGCCTCTACAACACCAACCCGGGCCGCCACTACGACCGCCTGGCCGGGCTCATGCGCAGCTTCGGCGGCGAGATGATGACGATCGGCGACGAGGATTATCGGCGCATGAGCGACCTCGTCCGCCGCGACCTGAGCGACGCAGGAGCCCCGCTCTCGACCCTCCCTGGGACCGACGCCGTCCTCGAGAAGACAGGGCTTATGACCGGCGTCGGCATCTACCGGGCGATCGACGACGGCCTCCTGCAGCGGGGCGAGACCGTCGCCTATCTCCTCACCGGCGGCCGCCGAGAGCTCCGCGCGGGGGCCGTGCCGACGCCGGAGCTCGTCGTCGACGGGAGCCGTGACGAGGCCGCGTGGGTGAGCCTGATAGGCGAGCGCTTCGGCCTGACGGAGCCGCCAGGCTGAGGTGATCGGCCCTGGCCTGCGCCGGCGCTCAGGGTCGAAGCGGTGCGCCTCCCCGAAGCTTCGCGAGCTCATCGCCTGGCGACCCGGCGCTCGCCGAGGCCCCTCGCAGGCCCCTCGCAGGCCCCTCGCAGGCCCCTCGCCCTAAAATAAGCGCTGGTGTGAAACCGCCCCCCAGTTCCGTGTAGAAGTGCGCTCACGCGGACTTTTGCCGCCCGAGTGCTCGGGCGCGGGTGAAGGCTCACCTCCTGCTTGACGACGGGCGGAG
>JAUHWG010000017.1 GCA_030424595.1 Polyangia bacterium | reverse complement strand
CGATCGCGCTTATCGAGGAAGAGAGCGCCTAACTGGTACGTACACGTCACGGGCGCGCACGCGCTTTTCAAAACTGAATAGTTTCAGGCACTTAAGTGGTCTATGTCGGCTACTGCGACATGACCACGCAGCGAAATCCCAAAACCCACCCTGATATCAAGAAACGCCGCTCTGAGCCCTCCCAAGCCCCCGAAAGGGGGCTTTCATTTCTGCGCACTTGACGCGGTTGGACGTTCGAGTACGCGGGAGTTGGCACGGGCGTGGCACGGATACGTCACGGATTTCGGTTGAAGGCTCGATGGCCCCCGTATCACCGGCGCCCCCATCGCCTTGAAGTGGGCCGAGTGTTGGGTCCGACTCATCGCCCCACCTCGATCCCGCTCCGGATACATGTCGACCCCTGGAGGGCCTGGCGATCGATCTCAAAGCCCACTGCGTCTGGGATCACCACGAATACTTCTGCTGTCGAGGACTGCTCCTCCGGGAGGTCCTCCTCCAGGTGGATCTCAAAATTTTCCGCGTTCTCTGGCTGGGTGCCCTCGCTCGGGCTCATCTGACTGTTCATCTCGCTCTCTCGTTGATCTCGCCCCGCTAGGTTGGTTCTGGTTTACGCGACAACTTCCCTGACACTGGGGGGTAGCGACATGAGGCGTGAGGGAGCGTCGGCGCTGTGCGTCGGCGCTCCCTTCTTCGTTTGTGTCGGCCCGCGGCGTCGGCGGAATTCGTCGGCGAAATTCGTCGGCGGAATTCGTCGCTTTTCGACCGGCGCTAACACCAACGGAACCCCGATCTAGGTGTCCACGATGAGCCGAAATTCGCGGTCTACGGAACGCATACCTTCAGCTACACCCGCCACTTCCTGCCCACACAAATCCCTGAAGCCCCTCTCGCACCTCGTCGAACTCGCCGTCGCGACCGACTTATCCCGAACGCCGCGAGTGCCAGGAGAAACAACAGCGCCCCCTCAGAGCAGGTCGCAGACTCTGCGACCCGGCAACCGCGAACCGGTGAAATCGCCGCTCCTCGCCTACTCAGCGCAGGCAAAGGTCCCCAGTCCCCGTAGAGCGTGAAGCTCGCCCAGTAGTAGGGATGGCTCGTGCCGCTGTCGCGGAGTAGCTCACGCTGGGACTCTGCCAGCGCATTGCGCCGCGAAAGCCCGGCCGCGATCCCTCTATAGAACTTCGCCATCAACAAGGGCGTCGCTGCGTCGGAGACCCGCCAGAGACTGACGAGCTGTGAGCGACTACCCGCAATGACAAGAGCACGACGGAGGCCGAGCTGGCCTTCGAGGTTGAGCGCGCGCCCCAGACCGCTCTCGCATGCGGAAAGCACCACCAGTTCAGTCCCGAGAAGATCGACATCCTCCAGTTCGTAGGCGGTCATGAAGCCATCCTCGACGCGCCGTGCATCCTGCTCCGGAGCCGACGACTGTGCGAACACCAGGGTCGAGCGCAACATCGACTGATAGGCGATTTCCTCGATTTCATTTATGTCTATACTCGTCTTCGATCCGCCAGCGCGTTGGATCCACTGTGTCGTAAGAACACCATGCGTAGCCACATGTAGGATCGCGGGCCGCCGAACCGCTCTCATCGCGCGTTCGGTCGCCTGTGCCCCATGGAGCGCCAGCGTGTTTGCGAAGAGCATCTCAATCAGTCGCGCTTCGTCCTCGGCGCCCGGCAACCTAGCGCTCCCCGGATTGGCAAGCACTGTGACGTCGTCGGAGCCTCGGTCCGACGTGCGCCCCTGCTTCATCAAGTCGCGAGCTGTATTGAGGTAGTGCACCGAGCGCCGCTCGATCACATAGCCGTCGTTCCGGCGATACAAGGCAGCAAACGGCACCTGATGTAGCTCGTAGTCAGGCGCGATAGAGAGGCTCGCGGCACCCTCGAGTGAACTCTCCATCGGACGCAGGAGAAGATCATAGACAGCCGCCGCGTGAGTCTTTACGTCAGCGCGACGAAAGCTGAGCGCCTTCCGGAGGGCCTTGATATGTTTATGTACTGACTCTTCGGCGCCAAGATCGAACCACTCGAAGGAGTTACGGCGGAGAACATACGCGACGTAGCGCCGCTCCACTGAGCGTTGTTGCAACCGGTCAACATGCATGTAGCGAAAATACTCGATGTGTGCAGCATCATCAGGGAGCGCGGCCTGGAGCGCTGCGAGCGAGGTCTCCTTGACGCGGGTCCCCCGAGGGAGGAGAGCATCATCAAGCTGCGCAGCTAGCCGCTCTGTGTCATCGGCAAGCGCCAAGTACCTCCTTCGCGCCCCTGAGTCGCCCTGGAGGCTCAGGATGGCATCTGCTGAGAGTTCTGCCCTGGCATCGATAAGCTCCTCGTGCAGCGCTCGGAGCCCAGGTTCTCTGGTCTCGCGGCGAGCCCGCGTAGTCATGGCGCTATCTTCGATGATGCGGCCTTTTCGCAGCAGAATCGTCAGAAATGCGAGTTCTGCGCCGTCCCGTGCCATCGGTTCGTCTGCTCCGCGCGTCGCATGAAATGAAACAGCACGGTAAACCGGCCAACTGAACTTGCCGACCGTCTCGTGTTTCCGGTCGTCACGGCCGGGGAACCACATCATAGCAAGCCGCTCCTCATGGTTCTCGATGACTGCCTCGAGAAAGGGCAGAGCAGCGGAGTAGCGCCCCTGCGCCCACAATGCAAGAAAGACGTTGTCGACGTACTCTGGCCTCCCCTTGATCTCTATAGCGAGGCGAAATGCCTGTTCTGCCAGCTCAAAATCGCCATCCCAAAGCCTCAGAAGCCCGAGACGATTCACGACTTCACCATCTAACGAGGGATAGCGCGAGTTAATTTGCCCGTGAATTTCCTCTAGCATTGCCCTGGCCTCAGCATGACGACCCTGCCGCCCCAAGTTGGAACTGCGTTGCGTCTCGACACACATGTGAAAGCGGCTCCCCTCCCCCCATATTGGCACCCCGAGTCGCAGCGCTATCTCGGCGGAGTTTTCAGCATCATCATAGCGACGCATATCGCTATAGATGGCCACCAACTGAAAGTGAATCCGGACGCGGATAGGATGCCCATCAGCCAGATGAGCCTCAGCAATCTTCAGCGCCTGCGCCGCGAGAAGCCGCGAGCGTCCCACCTCACCGCGCGACAGTACCAACCCACTCAGAGAGAGAAGAACCTCCGCAACACGTGGGTGCTCCTCTCCGCCGCTCCCCACGAGCAACGCGAGGGCCTCGCTCATGCGTGCCTCTCCTTGAACTGCGTCTCCGAGTGCAGCATGCGCTAGGCCAATTTGGTGGAGAGCGGCTGCCCGCTGCGACTCCGACTCCATGTCAGCGAGGGCCGCCTGCGACAGCTCGAGCGCCCGCTGCGGATCCTCCTCGACGAGCACGAGGCCAGCGCACATTCGCGCTGTAGCAAGCGCTCGTCCACTCGGATCACGGTCCAGTGACTCCGCAAGTTTGAGCGCTCGTATGGCCTCCGCCCTCGCCTCCCTAGGCTCGTCGAGCGCATGAAGGGCCAGGGCAAGTTCGACCCGAAATAGGACCTCCCAGTGAATTCCGTCGCCGCGGGCCGCGACCCGTTCAGCAACCTCTCGGCTCGCCTCCGCAGAGGCCCGCAGCGAGCCAGCAAGGCGCATCAGCCGGGCTCGTTCGACCCCGAGCAGGTTCTCGACGTCGCGAGCCAACCGCCTCCCTCGCGCCGCACGCTCGATGCAGAGCAGTGCCCGGTCGTAGCTCCCCTCGTCTTCCGCCGCCTGACACGCAGATGGGAGTTTACGCGGCTCGCCTCCCTCAGCGAGCGCCGCTGCCGGAAAGGCAAGGAGAAGAAGAGGCACAAGTCCAGCCCGCAACAGTCCAGCGCCGTAGCCCACTCGTCGGCCGACTCCCACAGCCACCTGCTTCAGGACGCGATCTCGCAGAACCGTCGGTCGAATCCCATTTGCAGGCACAGTGGAGCGCTCTTCCCCAGCCCAAGCTCCGACCCAAAAGGGGCGTGCCAGCGCAAAGGAAGGCTATCATCCATCTCGCGCAATGAACACTCGTCCGACCGGAACTCCCCCCGCCGACCAGTCTTCAGGCGAAGACAGCCATAGCGCCTCATGTCGCTAGGCTCAGCCGGTCGCAGGCGGCTTGCGGCCCTTGCTGCGACTCGCGGCGCGCTCGCGCGACTCCTTGAGCCGGTAGGATTCACCCTCGAGCGCGATGATCTCGACGTGATGGCATAGGCGATCGACGAGGGTCACGACGCAGATCGCGTTCGGGAAGATCGCGCTCCAGTCCGCGAAGGCGCGGTTGGTGGTCACAAAGCCGCAGTGTGCGATCAACTCGCAGATCCGGAAGTACATCAAGAACCGGGGGCACTTCCCGGACGACAAATCGGCGCTCAAGCTGATCTACCTCGCGCTGCGAAACGCGGAGAAGAAGTGGACGATGCCGATCAGGAACTGGAAACTGGCACTGAATCAACTAGCGATCAAATTTGAGGGACGACTGCCTCTCTGAGACCTGCGCGGTCTGCGCCACGGAAAATCAGACAGGCTCCGCTGATGTGGACGAGGGCCGGCTCGTGACGGAGGAGTTGCTCTTGAAGATCGCTGGGTCGGACTGCCCACTCCGCGACGAGGTTCACTCGCCCCTCGGAACCCGTGCGACGGATGACCTCCTGAATCTCGCGAAACTCCCTGGCCAAAGCGAGGGCTCCGCTCCCCTTGGGGTTGCAGACAGAAAGAGTATCGTCGGCACGTCTTCGCTCTCGCGCATAGCTCCGCAGCGAGCACATAGTAACGCAGCGATACCTTGGTGGGGCCCGCGATGACGGGTAACTCGAGAACGCTGTCTGTCCGGGCCGATATCACCCAATCACCGCCGTCCAAAGAGGACTCCGCCTCCACGCAGTGCTGACCACCGTCGTGCTCGAAGTCACTCGTCTCTATGACGACGCGCTCGTATTCGTCGATCTGGAGCTTTCAGGTGTCAATTACGATATTCACGCGATCGCTCTCCTGGCCGCTGGTCAGCTCGTCATCAGCGATACGACAGACGAGCGGGATTCGGGCAATCGTGCGATACGGACCAGCTCGTCCGGGCGAATCAAAGGTGGAGACATACCAGATGGCACTTCTTGGCTCACGCGACAGGATCAGGCCGCCCACGCGTAGCGATAGTTCCCGAAGAGCTCGTACTCTTCGCAGCCGTTCCCATCCCGGGAGGAAACGCCCGAAGCTCGATCTCCATCTTGGTAGGGCCAGCGATGACGGGCGACTCGAGGACGCTATCCGTCCGCTCCCAGGTCACCCAGTCACCGCCGTCCATGGACGACTCGGCCTCCACACGGTACTGCTTCCCCTCGTGCTCGAAGTCGCCGGTCTCAATGACCACGCGTTCGCCTTCGTCGATCTGGAGCTTCCAGGTGTCGCGGATGATGTTGACGCGCTCGCTCTCGTGGGAGCTAGTCAGCTCGTCATCAGCGATACGACAGACGAGCGGGATTCGGGTAATCATGCTTTTCATTGTCCTTTACTCTTCTTTCAGTTCTCCTCGGGTCAGCAGCGACTCCATGTCGCTGACAAACTCCGAGTGTCCTTGGGCCTTGAAGTACTCAAGGGTCTTGGTTGCGAGGTCTCGACCGCGTTTAGCATCGAGAATTCCGACGATCAGGGCCTCGGCGAGCAGGCCCTGGGCCTCCGCCGCGAGCGCTTCCTCGCCACTCGACGACGCGAGGGTCACGGCCCTCTCTAGGGGCCCAACGGCGTCCGCGTAGCGCTGCATCCTGAGAAGCACTCGGCCGACCCCCTTGTTGGCGTTCGCGCGGAGGTCGTCCGCCCCCTGCGGTAGATCGGCGAGAACCGTGAGGCTAGCCTTGAAGTCTTGATCTGCAGCCTCGTACTCCTTGATGTTCGTCCGCGCGCTACCTCGATTGTTCCGCAGCGAAGCACTAGCTCGCATATCGTCGCGATGCTTTGTCCCCGGAAGTGCGTCGAGACCTCGCTGGAATTCTGCGAGCGCCTCGTCGTAGCGCTCGGCCTCCCGGAGGACACACCCGAGCCGGTCATAAGCCGTCGCTTTTTCGGCCGGCGTAGCCTCAGCATTGGCGAGGACACCCTCGAGATAGAGGCGGGCGTGTTCCTCCGCCTGTGCGGTCTCCCCGCGACGCTCATGGATCGTCGAGACAAGGTTGTGAGAGTTGGCCGTGTCAGTCCGAGCATCGCCACCGAGGCGCTTGTCGATCGCGAGCACCCTCATGGCCATCTGCAACGCAGCATCGAGATCGCCCTCCGCCATTTTCTGCATGGCTCCGTTGAAGAGCGCATCAGCGATGCGTGGGTGCTCCCCCTCCGGGAGCAGGGCCCCCTCCTTGAGTCGACCGTGCTCCTCGCCTAGCACCTCGCGGTTCAGCCGTAGGCTCTCCGCTGTGTGCTCTTCCGCAGGCTTGGTTTCTCCTTTCATTAGGTACGCTGCGCCCAAGTTGAGGTTTGAGTCAGCGATCAGCAGACGTGCATCGCCGGGGAGGCTCATACGTAGAGCAAGGGCTCGCAGGTGGTGACTCACAGCGGTGTCGTAGTCCGCATCGGCGTAGTGCGCGAGGACTCCAAGGTTGTTCTCCAGCTCAGCCCTTCGCCAGTCTCCGAGCGGGCCTGTGATGGAGTTCCAGCGCCACCGACTGATGCGGGCGATCTTCCGCTCGGTCTGCTTCGCCCACTCACTCCCACGGACAGCGTCATGCAGGGTCAGGCCAGCCACCTTGGTGAGGAGGTTGCTCGCGTCGGCGGACAGGGCGTCCAGACCGTTCCGCTCAGCGATGTCCAGCGCCTCCTCGATCGACACTTTTGCCCCCGCCTGGTTGCTGACCAGCCAGCGCATTCGGCCGAGCGCGAGATGAGCGCGGGCTCGAGCCGGCGCGTAGGTGACAGCGGTGACCGCTTCTACGGCCTTCTCCGCGAGAGAGACTCCCTCGGGGTAGTCTCCGGCTAGCTCGGCATACTGCACCTCGGCGAGGACCTTATCAACCTGCTCCAACGTCGCTCTCTCCTCCGCCGGGGGGCGAGGAATCAAGGTTTCATCGGCGCAGGCATAGGCGCTCGGGAGCCGAGCCGCAACCTCGATAGCTTCGTCCAGATTCTCCGAGGTCGGGTCTCGCAGAACACGACTAGCCGCCACGCCGAGCTCTCGCCTTCGCTGATCGAGACACGCCATCCGAACAAGGTGGAGCTCAGGAGACTGAGTGCCCTCGTGCTGTGTCGCCGAGCAAATCCCAGAGAAGCTCTCGACCCACTCGGTCGCTCTCCCGTCGAAGAGCTTGATGGCACGCCGTGCTCGCTCCTCCTCAGCGCCCGCCCCTGAGAGAAGACTGCTCCCCATGGCCTTGTCCCATACCCCACGAAGCTCTTGCTCTCCGCCGGCGCAGGGATCAGGCGCCATCGCAATAGCGGTGGGTACAACAATCGCAGCGCAGAGGACCCCTGCCCCTCCCCAGCGGAAGCGCCGGCGCCAACGGGCCCGGTGGTCGAGCGCGACGAGGAACTCGGCCATGGACTGCGGACGGTCTTCCGCCTTCGCCTCCAACCCACTACGGACCAGTCGGTCGAGCCAGCGCGGGACCTTCGTCCCCGCGGGCCGCGGCACCGGCTTGCCCAGCGTCTTGGCGGTCATGATCTGCCACCATCCGCGGGCATCGAAGGGAGCCGTCCCGTAGAGCGCCTCGAAGAGAGAGACGCTGAACGCGTAGAGATCGCTCCGAGCATCGGCACGACCGTCGAACTGCTCCGGCGGCATGTACATCGGCGTGCCATGCGACTGGCCAGCCAGGGTGATCCGCGCGTCGACAATGTCGGGATCCGTAGCTCGCCGCTCGTGCTGCCGTGACCGGTAGTCGCGCTCGATGCCCAGCGTCATCGCGAGACCAAAGTCTGCGACCATGACCCGCCCGTCCTCGCGTACAAGAACGTTCTGGGGCTTGAAGTCCCGGTGGATGATCTCGCGCTCATGCGCAGCCTGGAGCCCCCTGCCCGCCTCGAGGTAGAGTTCCACGATCTCCTGCCAAGTCTTGCCAGCTTGGGCCTCATCGAGGGTCCGACCGCGGACATTCTCCATGGCGATGTAGAGAAGGCCATCCTCTTCGCCTGCGTCCGTCACCCGGACGATGTTCGGGTGATCGAACTTCGCCAGGGCCTGCGCCTCACGGAGGAGACGAGCTCGTTCATCGGCGCTGCTCAGGCTAGGGTCGAGATCCTCTCGGACAACCTTTACAGCGACCTCCCAGTTCAGCTTGAGGTGAATCCCGCCGAGCACGTGTCCCTTCGCCCCAGAACCGAGAACTCGCTCGAGGGCAAACTCTCCAAAGCGGGGCCTCGAGATCCCCGACGCGGCCAACAAGTCAGGATCCTCGCCGAACGTGTCGCAGAAGGCGCGATAGCGGATGACCTCACCGGCCAGGTCGCGGACCTTCCCACGGCTGCCCCCCCCATCACCTCCTCCACCTCCATAGCCCCCAAACTCGGAGCTCTCGCCACGGAAGCGCTCCTCACGGGCACCGGAGGCCTCTGTCCGGGCGTACGGATCGCTCCCCCTGTCATCTCGACTGACCGTCGTCATCTGTCGCACCTCGCTTCTCTCTCCTGGTCAGTACCCGTGACGGTCAGATCGATCCTCGCCCGGCGCACCTTTGTTGAGGTCGGGAGTGGACGTGGAGGTGGAAGTGGTCGAGGACAAGAACGGCGACGAGGTGCCGCGGTGTGGTTGGCGCGCGCTCAGGACCGCACGCGACGAAGCGCAGGCGCGCGGCGGCTCCCGCCGCTCACAGGGCCAAGCGGGGGACTTCCCCTCCGAAGCGCCTCTCTTTCGCGGCGGCGGTAGTCCGTGCCACGTCATGAGATCGTCGGCAGGGAGGCAGACCAAGCCTCGAGGACATCGCGACTCTTGTCGAACTCCTCGCCGCTCGCCTCGAGCTGCTCCAAGACGACTCGGACCTTGTCGAGGCCTCTCCTCAGGCGGTTGCGAAGCGCTGGGAGCGTAATTTCGAGCATCTCCGCCGACCTCGGGCCCGAGTGTCCTTCGATGTAGTAGGCGTCGATCGCCATCTGATTGTCGATCGGAATCCGCCGCAGCGCCTCGACGACCAGAGCCCGGGCCTTGCGCTTGTCCATGACATAGGTGACCGATGGCCCGACATCGTTGAGCGACGACACGGATGGATCAAAGTCGGCAACCTTGGACCGCTTCTTGTACTCCTTCAAGAGCCGGTTGCGCGCCACGCCGTAGACGAACCCTCGAAACGATCCCTCGCCGCGGAAATTTGTGCCGAGAATAGCCGCATGCAGCGTCTCGGTAACCGCATCTTGGATGTCGTTGCCAAGCCGCTTGCGAAAGTAGCCCATGATCTGATCGAAGTATCGATTCCAGAGCTCGCCTCCGACCCTCTTCCCCTCCGCCGTTGTCCGGTTCTCCTGCCAGAACCTGTACAGCTCAGCGTCGCTCGGATGCTCTTGGTCGGGCACCATGATGCTCCAGGATTACCACGCCGCAGGACGCGTGATCTACCGCCCGAGTCCCGTAGATGCTCGGACACAGGCGGACGTCTGCGCTCCCGAGGTGTTCTCGCACGCGCCCTCGCAAGCCAGGTTCACATCGTCCAAATCCACCCCAGGAGACACCCGTCCAAGATAATGGACGATGCCATTTTCTTGAATGATCTTGGGGTCATCGCCTTCCAGGCTCTGAGCGTCACGATTTTTTCGCCAGCGACGAGGATCGAAACGTCCACTTCCGGAACCTCCCATCGTGCGCCCCAGTCGTCACCGACATGGACGCCCGAACCCAGAGGAGACCGCTATGCCGCTCGCAAACAATCCCAACGCCCAGTCCAACGACCTGAAGTGGTGCATCCCCCCGCTTCTTCGCCGGCTCTGCGCGACCGTTGGAGGAAAGGTAGAAGCCGCCTTCGAGGAGACTCAACCCCACCTCCCTGCGATCATGCCGGCCGACAGGCTGAGCCCCGGTGAGAGCCTTGGCTACCACGCGGTCGTCCGCCACCTCGTCTCGGGGGAGCGCTGCGAGCTCTTCGTCGTCGCCGACGAGATCCGCTCGATCCACCGCCTCGCCCGTGTCCCGCGTCGGTCAACGCTCGCCAGGGACTCGAACTTCGCTCTCCAGATGACGACCAGCGCCGACCTCCTGCGCGACCTTCACAGCGCTCACCTGGTGAAGATCATCGCCAACGGGCTGACCAACGAGAAGGTGCCCCGCCCCTACGTGATCATGGAGCGTCTCGCTGGGCGCAACCTCGCGGTCTACCTCCGCCGCCACGGTCGCCTCGACGAGTCCTTCGCGGTCGAGGTCGGCATCCAGGTAGCGAAAGCGATCTCGGTGCTCCACCGGACTGGGCTGACCAACCCGGAGCTCCACCCCGGCTCGGTGATGCTGGCCCACATCGCTGGCGATCACTTTGTCCTCAAGCTCACCGGTGTCGAGCGAGTCCGGCGGATGCAGTCTGCTCCGGCCGGCGGCACCAGCCCAGAGGTGCTCGAAGACCTTCGCGGACTGGGCGAGCTGCTCGTTCACCTGCTGACCGGCGCCCCCACGGCCAAGGTCGTGGGCGGTGGTGACCCCCTGACAGAGGTCAAGGCTGAGATCATGCCCGACTTCGCGATGCTGCTTCACCGACTTACGAGCCGCGACACCCGAGACCTGCCGACCAGCGTCGAGGAGGTCCTGCAGGCGCTTCGCTCAATCCAAGGGTCGCTGGCCGAGGCCTCATGCGTGGCGATGCTGCGCCGACCACCGACCCCCACGGTAAGGACTTCCCGCCGCGACCGGAACATGATGGCCGCCCGATTCGCCACTGAGGACTCAGGCCGCGACGAGTTGAGCTTCGGCGAGCTCTCACTCCTGATGCCAACCCTGCGACCCCTCTCCCCGCTCAAGACCAGCGGGGCGCCCCGCGGCGTTCGGGTCGCGGCCTCGCTGCTGATGGCGTGTGTGGCCTGTGTCCTCGGCATGGCTGTGGCCTTCCCCTGCAGCGCTGATACCAGCGTCCGTCAGGCGGCCGCCGTGCAAGACTCTGAGGAAGTGCACTTTGCTCAGCGCCCGATCACCGTCGCCCCCTACGTCCTCGAGCCTCTGGCCATCGCGACCCCGCTCGACCGTGCGAAGACCCAGGTCGAGGAGAAGGAAGAGAGGGACCGGCGCGCGACCAAGCGCCAGGGCAAGAAGACCTCGCGCGAGGTGAACCCCCCGGCAGAACTCCCGACCGTGGAGGACCTCGATGACGACGACGACGTCAACGCTGACGCCAACACCACGAACACAGCCCCGCTCCTGGAGAGCGATGACGACGAGGCTATCCCGGAGCTACTGGAGCCGCGAGATACCGCGGCCGAGGACGATGCTCGTGTCGTCGACGAGCTGCTCCTGGACTTCCTGCCGCTCCATGGCGGCGACTACAACCCGCGTCGTGAGGACCTCATCACCCGTGATGAAGACCGAGCGGCCCTTTACCCAGTCGCCGGTGGTGACTGATCTCGACCGGGCTGTCTGAAGAGACACAGCTCGGGCGGACAGAGCGCGAGGTCACGACCTCGCGGCTCTCCGCCCGAGCACTTGGGCTCCGGCCGGTATCAACGGCTCCTCTGATATAGTCCTCCCAACGGAACCCCGAGACCAGAATGCAACGCGCTCTCCTCATCGGTAGCCAGACTCACGGCCTGGCCGGAGTTCACCACGATCTTCACCTCATGGATGAGGCTCTCGGCCTCTTTGGCTTCGAGCGAACGAGCCTGATGGGCGCTGATGCTAGCCGTGACGGGATCATCGCAGGCCTACGCCAGCTCGTCGCCGACACAGAGGCGGGCGATGCATCTCTGATCTACTACTCCGGTCACGGTGGCCTCGTCGCGAACCCTCATCACAGGACACAGACACGCGACGGAGCGGCGAGTCATCAACCGGCAGAGCCGCGCTTCTACCAATACCTCGTTCCGACGGATCACACGCGGGAGTCCTTCCGAGGACTCTTCAGCTCCGAGCTCGCCGCGATCCTCTCCGAGCTGACGGCCAGGACCACGAACGTCACCTCGATCCTCGACTGCTGCCACTCTGCGAGGATGCTCCGCGGAGACACCTTCCAACCCAAGGCGCTCCCGGGTAAACCGTGGGTCGTAGGGATCGAGGAGCATGTTCGCTGGCTCCGAGAGCAGGGCTACGACCTCAGCGCCCGCGCCGCGTACGTCGAGGGGAACCCGAACGTCGTCCGCCTCGCGGCTTGTATGTCCTCCCAGACAGCCTACGAGTACACCACGCCAGACGGAGCGTCCGGGGGGGTGATGACGCAAGCGCTCGTCAAAGTCCTCCAAGAGGTGCACAAGAGCGGGGGAGCGCTGCCAACCTGGGATGCGATCGGCGCCCGGATCAAGACCCAAGTCCAACAGAGGCTCAGGGCCCAACAGCCCTCGCTAGCCGGACCGATCGGCCGCGTGTTGCTCTCTCTCGACAGCGCACCGACCACGGAGATCTTCACCTACTCCGTGAGCCCTGACGGCTCGCACACGCTCAAGGCGGGCTCTCTCCACGGGATCGCGAAAGGCGACCGCTTCCTCATCATGCCGCTCAACGCCGGCGTCGCCGACCACGACCTCGCCCTCGCCGAGGCCGAAGCAACCGCCGTCACGGGTCACGTGTCCAAGCTGAAGGCCTCACGCCTCCCAGGAAGGCCGCCACCGCCCAACGGAGCACGGGCCTTCCGCTACAAGGCGAACCTGACGCGGCACCCTGTACGACTCTGTGCCCGGATAGATGGGCTCGAGAAGGCTATCGCCGAAGCCCCGAGGCTCTCCGTCGCGAGCGGTGAGCAGGCTCCGCTTGCATCTGTGGTCACCAACCCCGACGACGCAGAGGGCCCGATCGAAATCCTCGACGAGTCCGGTCGCCTCGTGGGCCAGGTCGCGACCGACGACCTCACGGTCGCGATCACAACGATCATCGCCACGCTTGAGCAGCTCGCCAGAGCTCACGAACTACTCCACCTCAAGAGCGGTCAGAACCGAGCTAAGCTCCAGTCGCGGCCGGCTATCGAGTGGGGCAAGGTTGTCGATGAAAAGGTCTCGCCACTCCCGCTCCACGGGGCGGAGCTCGCTCCTGGCGACAGGATCTACGTTCGGGTCACGAATACGCACCGTCTCCCCCTGTACATCTCAGTCCTCGGGATCGGAGTATCACGCTCGATCCACCTGCTCACGCAGTCCGAGCCCGAAGGGATCGAGGTCTGCGCGGCGGAGCACCTCGACCTCGGCGCGGATGACCAAACCGGCCAATTCTTCGGTATCCCGGTCGTCTGGCCCCCGCAGGTGCCGAAGCGTGACCCGCAGCCGATGGTCATCGTGATCATCGCGAGCGATATGCCATGCGACCTGCGCAGCCTCGAGTCCGACGTCCTGTCGATCCTCCAGATCGTGACTGAGAGGCCGGTGGTCCATCGAGACTTCGGCGACGTCCCCCCACCGCGCGCTCGGAGCATGCGCTACGTCGTCTGTAGGATCGAGTTCATGGTGCAGCCAAGCTAGCCCTGAAATAGGCGCGGACAGCCGTCCACGGGGCTCGGTCACAGATTTCTCGTCTGTGAGGTCGAGCTGTGTCCGTACCGACGACACCAGAGAATGAGAACGCGGAGGCGGCGTTGCAGAGGAGTCTAACCCAGGACCAGCCTCTTGATTTGCTGAGTAATTTCTTGTGAGGAAGGTCCATGGACGAGATCGAGAATGCAAAGTTCATCCTGATGTGGGCATAGCTCTAGCCTGCTCGATGATGCGACATCCGTAACTACTGCCATCTCTCCAGGTGGCACCCTATCGAGGGCCGCCAGGAAGAGTACTCCGAGGGAACGTTCCTGAGTTGCGACCCACCGAAGAAAGGCTGCCGATGTGAGTACCTTCTGAGGAACCGTGTTCACGTCCGAAATCTCTTCGCCAAGCTTGTGTGCGACGTTCGTGGCCTTCCCCACCCCTGAAATCTTGATACTCGCCTCAGCCCAGTTTAGCAAGCGTGTCTTGTCCCATGGGTACGTCGTGTATGAAGCCAAGAAGTCATTCGCCGCTTCCTGCCATCGCCCACGTTCGCCGTGATAAATGCCACGAACGCTCATCGCCTTCGCCTCCAACCATGATGGACATGCACTGGAGGTCACGCGGAAGGAAAGCATACGATCGAGAGTGCCCTCTAAAGGGACCCTCTCAGGAGCATCAGAGTCAAGCTCCTTCAGCACGGCGACGACCGTCGGCGCGACACTGAGCCTCGTGCAACGATCCGCAAGCGCAAGGTCACCAAGAATCGAGAGGAGTCGCGCCGCTGCTCTTCTTGGGCTATCTCGGACTTCACAACGGACCAGGCCAAGTCTCACGGCCCTCCGGATCGCGAGGTTATCAACAACCTCTAGATCTTCAAAGACTCGACGGCTTGAGGCTGACTCACAGTCAGGGTCTGATGCTGCAACGAGATAATGGGCGAGGGCACAAAGAGGATCTCCGGTGCTCCCACATTCCAGCTGAAGTCGGCGGAGTAAATCTACGGAGACGGCGTCACCACCGGCGATGCTGCTCAGAGCGACAGACAGAGTCGACCAACGCCAACCAACAACATCGGGTGGAATCGGCAGCACCTCTGTGGGGAGACCAATGGATATGCTGTGAAGCCCTACGGCCAGAGGCGCAATAGCGTCAACAACCTCACTGCTGTTAATGCGGATCGGCGGGATTGAGCCCCATAGCGGGTGGCCCGAATTGGCTCCTGTCGGATACACCCAGAGCATCATTTCATCCGAGAATGCAAGAACCGAGGCGGCGGGACTTCCTGCTCGTCCTTCATGAAGCGCATCGAGTGCGCCTCGTGCGACATCAGTGCGACAGCTCGTACTCTGCCTGTCAAGCTCCTGGAGCCGCGCACAGAGCTCTTCGAACATCACGAGTGTCGGTTGTTGCGCCCCGCTGTAAGCGAGTAGAGCGATCTCACCCTCGCTGAGAACTACATCATCCCAGAAGAAGAAAGGCAGAGAGGACCGCAGACCGAGAGCTGCTGTAGCAAGCACAACCATGAGCGTCGCGCCTACTGCCATACGGCGCCAGTGGGGCGCAATTCGACGCGTCGTCCCCGCTTCGTCACGAGAAAGTAGCACAGACGAATTCGGGTCGACACCGGGGCGAGTGAACAAGCGGGGCCTGAGTTCATCCCGCTCCGACGAGATCATCACGGCGTTGCGTCCGAGCTCAACTGACTCCGCGAATGACTTACCGAACATTAGTGAAGTATAGAACCCGCGGGCGAACTCAACGGCGGCATCGTCATCTAGCTCATCCGACATTCCCACTACATGATCAACGTATCGAGTCAGCACTCCCGGCTGCTCCGCGGACCGACATGCATTCATGACAATACAACGAACACCGGCATTCAGTTGCCCGAAGAGGTCGGCGACAGCATCCAGGGGGACCGTCTTTGCCTCCCCAGCATGGTCCTCGAGCAAGAGAGCCCAGCCGTCCTCGCGAGACCCGTCAGGAGAGGCACGCACGAGCAGTCCGTGTCCGCTGATGTGAACAAGGGCCGGCTCATGACGCAGGAGCTGCTCCTGCAGATCGCTGGGGCGCACGGCCCACTCCGCAACTAGGCGCACCCGCCCCTCGGAGCCCGTTCGACGGATTACCTCTTGTATCTCGCGAAATTCTCGCGCCAAGGCGAGTGTGCCACTCCCTCTGGGGTTCGCAGAAAGAAACAGTACCGTCGGCATGGTCTTGCTTTCGCGCATCGCTCCCCGATCATTTGATGCTACCGTAGCCGTGCCTCTGGCCGCACACATAATCAAGACACACAGAACGAGGCGCGCGTTTGCCGCACCGATGTGCGAACATGGGCGCTCCCGGAGACCGAGAAGGGGCTCTCTTTGAGTGGTCAGGCTGCGAGCGCCGCCTCACCAACCTCGCCGAGGACGGCGACGACGAGGCCCATAGCGTCGTCGAGCGCGCCCTGACGTACCTCAAGCCCCGCATTTTGAGTGGTCCGGCACACGCGCAAACAATCTGCCGATCGGCAGCGGCGCGACCGAGTCCTCCTGCGCGCTCATGCAGGCCCGCGTCAAGCGTCCCGGAATGTCCTGGGAGCCACCTGGCCTACGCGGCATCCTCTGCCTCCGCAGCCTCGTCCTCGCCGAGCGCTGGGAAGCCGTCTGGCCCTCCTTCTCGGCAAACTTCCACGTCTCGGTCGAGGCTGCCTGAACAGGATCGCATCCGCGCCCAGGCTGTCAGGCTGGTCGCACCGAACGACGGTCGAGCTGGTTGCCTCGGAACGCTCAGCTGTTGTATCGGCTATCAGCTTGACCGTCCCCGGTCGGACTCCCCTGTGCACGAGAGGTCTGCGAGCACGTAGAGTGCCTCCACGTCCCCACGTCCCCACGCGACGTCGGTGACCTTGGTTGCTTGAAACTCCACGATGTTCATCGTCGGCTGGCCGTGGCGGGGCGCGACATCGATCGCAGTGATGCCTTGGTCGTGGTTGACAACGAGGCAGCTCTGCTCCCCACGGCGACATCGCCCAGTATCGACGCGCTGGAGAAAGTCTATCGATGATGAAAACAGTGAGGTGTCGCGCGCCGGGGACCCCTTGACGATACTCCGGTCATCGAGCGTGAGTCGCCAAACCTCGGAGTCCGTTGTCACCAACATTTGTATCGGAGAGACGTTACTCTCGTATCCAAGGAGCTCGCGCAACGCAGGCAGTCCACCTGGGGCCGAGTAGAGGATCCGCTCTCCGTCTGGTACCAGACGTGTGAGGGTCCCCCGATCGAGCACAAAGACGCCCTGCTCTGGTAACGGAGCCGAGACAATCGTTGCGTCGGACGGCAGCACAAAACCTGTGTGATGTTTGCAGTCCATCGCTCCGGAGATCGGAAAGAGGAACAGACCAAGATCGGGTGCCCGAAGATCAGACTTGATCAGGCGACGATCATCACGCACCCAACCAGCGACCCGATCTGGATCGATCGGAGTACCGGGCTTGCAAGCCTGAAGACCAATTATTGCGAAGCACACAACGAAAGACGCCCGACTCACGGCTGCAATCACTCTGCAAGTATAGCAAACTAGTGTATACAACGCCCCCCCCATATGAGGACCCCACCGCCCTTCCTCCCAGGCCCACTACGAGCGAAAACGCCCTCACTGCACTCTGCCGTTTCACAAGGTGTACACGCTAGGCTATTGTCTGGCGGTGTCCGCGAGCGACGGCTCGGCGAGGTGCTCGCGCGCCTCAGAAAGATCGACCTAGCGACTCGCGCAGGCTTGCGGATCTGAGGAACATAGCCGGTGTGGGTTCAACTAGTCACGCTCCTCCTCCTCCTCTACACGCCGGAGAGAGCAGAACTCGCGGAGGCCGGCGATGTTCCGAAGATCCCATCTGCGTGTCAGGCAGCAGAAGACGAGGGGGACTACGATAAGGCGCTCCTCTGCATCGAGCAAGCGGCGCGACGGCAGCGACTGACCGGGGCCTCGCGGAACTTGCTCGATCTCGAACGCATCCGCCTATGGCGCGTTGGTGGCTTGCTTCGTGGTGCCACCAACGCGAGCCGCGAATTCGTCGACCGCGTGGTCGAACGCGGCGACGGATCTCTCTGGGAGGTCGCTGGGAGGGTTGAGCTTGCGCTTGCCCTCCACGCACTCGATGAACAGATCGAGGCGATCCAGCAGGCCAGGCGGGCCCTCAGCCTCGCGAGGTCACTCGACCGTGAGGCGGCCGGACGAATACTCCTCAGCGCGAAGTTGTGTGCTGGCCTCGTGCTCCTCGCCGAAGATCCAGAGCAGGCGCTCGTGCTGTCCCAGTCAGCCTTCGCTAGTGTCGACTCCCAGTCACAGCTGCAGCGAGCAATGGCTCTCCATCAGATCGGCCTCGCCCACGCCGCTCTTGGTGACGCTGTGCAGGGTGAAGCGCGCATGAGCGAGGCTCTCGTACTACTGGAAGCCGTACTTGACGCAGAGCACCCGATGGTTGCGGAGGTCCTCCTCTCCATTAGCGAGTTGGTGCTCTCGCGTGGAGAAACGGGACGCTCGCGGCTTCTCGCAACACGAGCGTTGAAGGTGGTCGATGCTCGCCTGTCAGACGAACACCCGCTCCGAGCGCACCTCCACTCCCAACTACTGCGCATCTATCGCGACATGCGGCGCCTTGACGACGCGATCACCTCTGGCGAGATCGCGAGGGAACTCGGCGCAAAAATATGGGGAGAGAGGAGTCGCTTTAACTTGTGGGTCGAGACGAACCTCAGCTTGATTTTGGTTCGGCAGGGGCGTCAGGCAGAAGCAAAGGCAAGACTCGAGGCCATTCACGATCAGATCGACGAACGCTATCCTGCGCTAGAGTCGGAAGTTGTGAACCTACTCGGCCTTCTTAGAATGTGGGATGGGGACTTTGAGGCCTCGGAGCGGGCCTTCCGGCGTGCACTCGAGATTCGAGGAAGAGATCTAACGCTCATTGACAACATCTTTAATGCATTGTGGTCACAGGGGCGGTATGCTGAGGCTTTCCCCCTCCTCCGCGAGGTCATCGGGGGCCACGAGAAGACACTCGAGATGATGTGGTTCCCGGGCCGGAACGATCGCAAACATCAAACGGTCGGAAAGTTCGCGTGGCCAGTCTTCCGTGCGGTCTCGTTTCACGCTGATCGATCTACTGACGCCCCCATGGCCCGAGAAAGTGCCGAGTTCGCCTTCCTTACGATTATTCTACGAAAAGGGCGCATCCTCGAGGACAGTGTGATAACTACTCGAGCGCGCAGGGAGACCAAGGAGCCACGCCTCCGAGAGCTGCATGAACAACTCATCGATGTCCGCGCGGAGCTCGCTGCTAACGCCATCCTCGGTCTTCAGGGCGACTCCGAGGCGAAATCGAGGTACTTGGCGCTTGCCGACGATACAGAGCTAATCGCCGCGCAACTCGATGACGCTGTCCGCTCACCGGGGACCCACGTCGGAGCGACCTCGCTCTCAGCCCTTCAGGCGGCGCTCGCCGAAGATGCAGCGCACATCGAGTACTTCCGCTACTGGAACGTTGATCGAATGCGACAACGGCCAAACGAACGACGCTATGTGGCATATGTCCTCCGCCGCGACTCCTTCGCGTGGTTCGACCTCGGGCCAGCGGAGTCAATTCACAAGAAGATCGCTGCGCTCAGGAAGGCCCTCAGTTTTCGCCGAGCAGACATCTCGACCCACGCTGCAGCGGCCTACGATCTGCTTCTACGCCCCCTCGAAGGAGCGCTTGAAGGCGCATCAGCGCTGACTATCGCCCCTGACTACGAGATCCACCAAGTCCCGTTCGCGTCGTTGTATCGCAGGAATGCCGGCTATGTAGTCGAGCATCAGTCAGTCCACTACCTAAGCACTGCCAGAGATTTGATGAGACCCCAGCGCACTAAGAGACACGGCGCCGACGAGGTTACCGTCATCGCCAACCCGGCGGGAGCCCGACTACCGGGGGCCGAGGACGAAGCGCGCCTAGTCGAGGGGCTCTTCACAAACACTCAAGCCCTTAGGGGGCTGGAGGCGAGCGAGCGTGCGATGCGAGCTGTGAGGCGTCCCGCGATTCTCCATGTGGCCACTCACGGAGCATTCACAACACAGTGGCTACAGCGCGACGGCGCGACCACTAGACGCAGGGATATGAATGATATCAACGAAGCTGCCTATCAGTCTATGCTACGCTCGACCCTCGTGTTCTCGCAATCGGATGTGGCTCGGGGGCAGGGAAGCGGACCCGTCGTCGACGGCTTCATGACCGCATACGAGCTTGAGGATCTAGATCTACTCGGAACTGAACTCGTGGTGCTCTCCGCGTGCGAGAGCGGGCTGGGGCGCGCACTTGACCTTGAGGGCCAACTAGGCCTTCGTCGCGCCCTTGTCACCGCCGGCAGTCAATCGCAACTGGTGAGCCTCTGGCGGGTTTCGGATGCTGCGACACCAGTGCTGATGGAAAACTTCTACACGCGGCTCGCGGACGGACTCCCCCGGCGCGACGCCCTGGCCGAGTCCCAGCGCGAACTCCTCCGCGACCCACGCACCGCCCACCCCTACTACTGGGCGAGCTTTACTCTCTCCGGTGACTGGGGACCTCTGCCCGCCCTGACTATGCGAGAGAAGGCTGTGAAGCCAGTTCGAGGTTGCAGTGTTGAAGATCCCTCAGAGCCCTCAGAGGGTAATCTAGTCATAGTCATTCTTCTAGCGTCCGGTGGAAGTCGCTGGCGTAGAGGAATATCTAGGCTCTGGCGCCGCCGAGTCCGGGCGCCTATCACAGCGCGCAAGGATGCAAGCACCGACGGAAGTGTGGAGATCCTGCGATGTTGACTATCCACCCACACAAGACTTTCGTTGTCACAATATGAAGAAAATCCTCGTCATGATCGTCATCATCGCTCTCGGCACTCTAGCCTCGTCTAGCGCCGAAGGCCGCGCACAACAGGACCTCGGCGCTCCAGTCAGCAAGCGCTCCCAAGATATCCTCGAGAGGGCTAAGAAGGTTCGACGATTGCGGTTCGAGGGACGGCTTCTGGAATCAGTGTCCGTTGCGGATGCGCTTGTTGCGGACATCGCCTCCCTCCCCCACTCTCCTCCGGAGCACCGCGCGCTTATTCTCGCAGAGGCGGCGCTGTCGCTCCACGCTGTATTCCAACGCGACTCGTCTCGACGCGCGATCGACCAGGCACTCCACCTTGCAGAGTCTGAGCACACAATAGCTCAGGCGATCCGCTACCACGTCAACTATGCGGCCGGCGTAGTCTATAGCGAACAGCCCGGAGAACATGAACGCGCCGAGAAGTTCCTCTCTGACGCACTCACGCTCGCAGATAGCCCAGTCGAGACATCCGAAGTCTTGTTGGCGCGGGGTCTGTTCCTGCTGGAGCGTCGCAGACTCGGCGATAGCGAGGCATGCTTCACGCAGGGGCTACAAACGCTAGCAGATGCTGGCGTCGTGAGTTCTGTCACCGTGGGCAAGATACATGTCGCGCTTGGACTTCTATACGGTCATCAGTCCAAGTGGATGGACGCCGATGCGGAGATAAGCTTCGGACTTGATATGCTCAGAGAAAACATCGCCGCGCAACACCCAGAGATTGCCAATACGCTCTTCGTCCGTGGCCTGATACGCAATCACATAGAGCCCCTCGAGCTCGCGGAGAAGGACCTCCGCGCAGCCCTCGAGATCACGCGCTCCGTATGGGGCTCTGAGAGCTACCTCACCGCGAAGATCCTCAATACCCTCGGCCAGAACCGTGCACGCGCGCGATACTTCAAAGATGCGGCTGACTTTTATCGCCTCGCCCTAGAGATCAACGAGCGGCAGGGCTACCCAACGATCTCCTCAGCGCGAGCGAACCTCGGAATACTGCTCGGGAAGCTCCGCCGCTTCTCGGAGGGAGAGGAGCTCCTTCGCGCGGCGCTCCCCGACGTCCCTGACCCGAAGAAGGGGGTTATCCTCGACAATCTGTTCGTGATGGTCTGGGCGCAGGAGCGCTGGCGAGAGGCCCTCGATCTTCTCGAGTCCGCCGTCTCAGCGCAAGAGCGCGAACTCTCGACGAGCTGGACCTTCGGCGACGAGGAGCGGAAGCACGTCCTCGTTACAGGTACCAACCACCTTCTCTTCCGTGCCATCTCCTTCCACGCCCTTCGTGACCGAGATGCGCACCTTGCCACAGAGTCGGCGGCCTTCGCTCTTTCCTTGGTCGTTGGTAGAAAGGGTCGCGTCCTCCGCGATCGCGTCTATGCGTATCGCGCTCGACGAGCGCACTCTGCTCCAGAGGCCCTCGCCCTACGAGATCGCATCGCGTCGCTGCGCACCACGATGGCCGAGATCGCCACGCCCGAGTCGCCGCTCGACTCGGCACGCGAGGCTCACCTCCGCGAGCTCGCGAAAGAGGAGCGCGCCGCAGCGAAACAACTCGATGGACTCATCGCGCACGACCCTTCGATCCCGCGGCTAGCCACACTTGACGAGATCCAAGGAGCGCTGCCCGAGAGCGCAGCGCTCCTCGAGTACGTCCGCTACCACCAGGTCGACCCCAATAACCTGAGCGAGCCCGTACGTATCTCCTACTTGGTCTATGTAATAACGAAGGATCGAGTAGCATGGCGCCCTCTGGGATACGCGTCTGACGTGCAGCGACAGGTCGCTCTTTTCCACATGTCGTTGGGCTTTCGCCGGCAGGACGCGAAGGCGAAGGCGAAGGCACTCTACGACACCCTATTGGCACCCGTCGCAGACGAGATTCGGGACAAAACCATGCTTCTCGTATCCCCCGACATGGACCTCTACCGGATCCCCTTCGCCGCCTTACACGACGGAAGAGACTATGTACTTGACAGACACAGCGTTCACTACGTGGACACATTCTTGCACATAGTCACCCCACACCCAAGAGTGCTCTATTCAGGAGAGGTCCTAGCGGTCGCCAACCCGGACGGCGCACGCCTCCCAGGAAGCAAGGAAGAAGAGGGCGCGATCGCATCCGTCTTTGAGCGCGTGACAACGATGGAGGACTCCGCTGTCAAGTGGGGAGCATTTTCAAGAGCCGCGAAGCAGGCGTCGGTTCTCCACATATCTACCCATGCACGACCCGCCCCTCGCGGCAGTCCGAAGATCGGCGAGAGTATCGTAAGTCCGAGGCCGGCGACATTTCCCCTCCAGGACTCCGCAGAGGAGGCGCCCTTCCGCAGTCTCCTGCGCGCTCGCTTGCACTTCGCCGACCGAGAAGTCACAGCATATGAGTTTGCAGGTCTTGATCTCGACGGCGCTGAACTCGTGACCCTATCAGCCTGCGACACCGGTCTCGGACGACTCCTAGCAGCACAGGGAACGTTGGGCTTTCGCTACGCGACCGAACTCGCTGGGGCCGCCTCGCAATTGATTACCCTATGGCGAATCTCCGACGAAGAAACACCGTTACTCATGGAGCCCTTCTACCGCCATCTCGCAGCGGGGAGACCTCGACACGAGGCGCTGCGCCTCGCACAGCAAGAGCTCAAGTCTCGGTCCGAGACAGAGCACCCCTACCACTGGGGGGCGTTCGTGATGTCTGGCGCATGGGGTCCTCTCGAGGGGGACTACACCTTCGAGAAGTCAGATCCTCCCCAACACTCGCGAGCAGGATGCACACTCGCGTCTGTGACTCAGCAAAATGGTATGGCCGACGCGGCCTACCTCAGCCTCCTCCTTGTTCTCCTCACCCGGATGCCCAAGAAGAGGCCGAGCCCTCGCGGCATGTGGCGAAGCTCCCCCGGGACGGCCTGTGTCGGCTCGCGCTATTTGCGGGGTTTCGTCCCACGATCAAAGCGGGGTATTGGGGGGTCGACTCGATAGGGGCTCGGGGTCTCGAGGTGGAGCAGCGCGATCGCCGAGTGCATGACCGACGCATCGAGCGAGGGCTGCCCTTGCTCGTCGGCGAGGAGCAGCGCGAGGCGGAGGAGTTGGCTGAGCAGCCGCGGCAGGCCGCGACAGGCGGTGGAGGAGCTGCCGGGCCTCGGCGGTGATGAGTTCGGAGGGCGCTCCCGCGGCTGCCAGACCGTGATCGAGCATCGCGTCGAGGAGCGCCGGGTCGGTCTTGGCGACGAGCGGCGCGTGGACGAGGACGCGCTGCGCCAGCGCGGTGTGCTGCCGGAGGCGGAGCCGACGAGCCAGGCGAGGATGGCCGACGAGCCAGAGCGTGAGATAGTCGCGGCCGTCGAGGTCGAGGCTGCACAGGCCGTAGAGTTCGTGGAGGAGGTCGTCGCGGAGGCCCTGGGCCTCATCGAGGATGACGAGCGGGACGACGCCGTGCTCGTCGACGAGGGAGACGAGCGCGGCCTTGATGTCGCGGACGATCTGGGCCGGTAGGACCGTGACGACGCCGCCGCAGTCGGGACAGCGGTAGCGACGGATCACGATCGGGAGCTCGTCGACGATCGTCCGCAGCCGAGTCGCGTGCGCATGCATGGCTCGCCCGCAATTCCGGCAGCTCGTACGGTAGTCGTCCGGCGAAGCGAGCCTCTTCGCGTGCTCCTCACGGTCGCGGACGTCAGCGGCGATCACCGTGCCGCCCTTAATGCTCGCTGGATAGCCCGACCACAGGTACACTGGCTCCCCTGGCTGCGTATTCCGGCCATCATGAGCGGACGGATCGGGCATCGTGATCACTTGGTCGTGTGGGGTCGGAGCGAAGCGACGCTGTTCAGATGATTAGTGCGAGGTCGGTGACATCTCCCGTCGGCGAGATGGACCCTTTAGCACGATGCGGTGACACTTGGAGAGGAGCCGATCGCAGATCGCGTCGGCGGTGGTGGGGTCGCCGATCTGATCGTGCCAAAACTCGACGGGGAGCTGGCTGGTGACGATCGTCGACCTCTCCCCCCAGCGGTCCTCCAGGACCTCGTTGAGATCGCGGCGGGAGTCGGCGTTGAGCGGGGTCATCCCCCAGTCGTCGAGGACCAGGACATCCGCGCGGGCGAATCGGGTGAGGGCGCGGGCGTACGAGCCGTCGGCACGTGCAAGCGCGAGTTCATCGAGCAATCGCGAGACTCGGCGGTAGAGAGCGCGGAAGCCCTTGCGGATGGCGTGCTGGGCGAGACCACAGGCCAGAAACGTCTTACCGACGCCCGTGGCCCCTGTGAGGACAATGTTGTGGTGCTCGCCGACCCAGCGGCAGGTGGCGAGCTGGCGGATCAGAGTCATGTCGAGCCCCCGCTCATCGCTCGATTCGAGCTCTTCGAGGCAGGCTCCGGCGAGCTTGAGCTTGGCCGCCTTGAGATGGCGCCCGATCCGGCGGTTGTGGCGATGCAGCCACTCCGCGTCGACGAGGAGGCCGAGGCGCTCGTCAAAGCCGAGGCGCGCGTACTCGGGCTTGGTCTGCTGTTCGTGCCAGGCGGCGAGCATCCCCGTGAGTCGGAGCTCGCGGAGCTTGTCGTTGGTCTGTTCGTTGATCATTCTGTTTGTGTCCTTTCGGTCAGTTGTAGTGGCGAGGGCCTCGGATGTTGGTGTGATGTAGAAGGGGCCCTTCGGCCACAGGAGGGGCGTCCGGGAGCGGCTTGCGGTCGAGGCCGGTCTTGAGGATCGACGCGATGTTTCGGTAGGAGCGAGCGCCGATCCGCAAGCCGCGTGTGCATGCCGCTTCGAGCCGTTCAGGGCCGTACTTCTTGCGCAGGCGGCAGATCCCGAGGCACGCACGGTAGCCGTGTTCTGGATGGCGACGCTCTCGCAGGATCGTCTCCACGAGATCCGCCGCGTTCGGACCGCTCTCACGGGCCCACCGGATCAGGCGGCTCGGGTTCCAGTCGAGCGCTTCGCGATGCGCCCTCGGCATGTGCTCGGCGATCGTCGTGAAGCCTCCGCGTTCAAAGCTGCGGACGTGCGAGGCGACCCTCTTCCTGCCGAGGAAGACCTCGACGGTCGAGGCGGTGTAGCGAGCCTCGACGACCTCTCCTGCGAGGGTGTACGGCACCGAGTAGTAGTGGCCGTCGACCGCGATGTGATAGTCGATGTTGACGCGCGCGGCCTTCTGCTCGAAGTACTGAAAGCGATCGAGCGGCAGCCGTTTTAGCGCGGGTCTGTCGAGCGCCTCGAAGAGCTCACGCGGGCGCGCGGGGATCACCGTGGTCCAGTAGTGCTCTGCGAGCGCCTCATAGGTCCGCTGGATCTTCGGGTCATACCGGCATGGGCGAGACACCTCGACACCGGTGTGTTCGCCGGTCTTGGGATCGGTGAGGTAGAGCTTCGCGCCCGAGTAGTCGACGAAGGCTTTGTCGCCTGGGTAGTGGCGGATCTTCATCGAGAGCTTCTGTCTTTTCAGCCAGGCCCTGTAGTAGTCGCAAAATTGCGTGTATCGATAGCCCTTTGGATGCTGCTCCAGGTACTCGAGGTGGAGCAGTTGGAGCGTTACACCTTTCCTCTGACGTTCGATGTGGAGCGCGGCAAAGTCGGGCAGCGGACGCGGACGCGGGGACCCCTGATCGGCCTCGCCGTAGAGCCGCCGAGCTAGCGTGTCGTCATCGAGCGCTTCGATCGCGTCCCAGTCGAGCTCGGCCTTGACGGCCCTCTCGACCGTTTTGCCGACGACACCTACGCTGACGCCTACGCTCCTCGCGACCTCGCGATGAGAGCGGTCCAGGGCCCATTTCTGGCGGAGAATTTCTCGGTTCTTGTGCATGCGGAGTCTCGGGTTCGCCATCTCGCCTCCTGCGAGACGGCGGTTTGAGAACAGCGCTGCTTCACTCCGTCCCGCGGAGAGCGCGGGTATCACGCTCAGAGGCGGGGTGATCACGATGGCCGATCCACTTGATCGAGGTAGCGATCTTGGTGTCCCGGCTTGCGATCCAGGCGATCACGATGGACCGATCGCGGCGATCACGAGGGACTGATCCCGGTGATCACGATGGCGATCGTGGTGATCACGAGGGACCGATCCCGGTGTCCACGATGGCGATCTAGGTGATCACGATGGACCGATCCTGGTGTCCACGATGGACCGATCTAGGTGTCCACGATGAGCCGAAATTCGCACCTGGCGGGGTCGGGATGCGGGGTTGTCTCGCGGACTCGGTTTGTTTCACATCTGACGGTGTCCACCCGATCCCGCCGCTTTCGCCAGATGTCCGCAGAGTCGCCGCCATGCGGGTGATCAGGGCGTTTGAGATCTCTCTGAAAAATCAGGAGGTGAGCTGAGAAGGTCCCGAGGGTCACGCCCGGGGCTCCGCCTCAAACCCCGCGCGTAGCGTGAGACAAACTGGCCTCAAGCCCCGCGTTTTGAGTGGTCCGGCACACGGCCAACCTAATCGCCTCGGGGACCCAGGGCCCCATCGCCGCAGACCGCCCACACGGGCCCCTGCTGGCGTTCTCCACATCTTCGCAGCCCGCGCAGGCACACGTGCTCCCTTCGGGGGATGAGTGCCCACAGGAGTGACATGCACACACCCGGCCGCATAGCCGGGAGTCGAGGCGTGGGTAACACCTCGCGCAATCCTGGCCGGAGACCAGAACGCCAGCAGGGGCCCGTGCGGGCGGCCTACGGCGATGCGTTCTTATCCAGCGGGTACATAGGGAACTGCATCCGGCTGCTTCACCATTTTCTTGGCCTCTGGCAGCGGTTTCGGCTTCGACTTCGGCTTGTCCTGCATCGGCGGGATCGGCAGTTCTCCGGGCGGCCTTGGCTCGTTCTCCATAGGGATCACAGGCGCCGCGTCATCCACCGCCTCCACTTGCGCTCCACCGTCGCCCTTGTGCTTGCGTTCGCCCTTGCGCGAGAAGGTCAAAGTCTTGCCTTGGCACCGCCCTACACCGCCCAGTTCAGGATCGAGGTAGCGCTCGAGGGTCACCGGGTGAAGTTCCATGGCCCGCGTGATCTCAGAAGCAAGACAGACGAAACGCTGACGCACCTCCTCCGCATCTCTGCGCGCCGCCGCGACCTCATCATCCGCGACGCCATCCTCCCCGGCAAGTTCGCCGATCTGTGCGAGTTGCGCCCCGGCGAGCTGCGCGTTCGCGATCGTGACACGGCGGTGAAGATCGAGGAGGTTCTTTTTGGTCCGATCGAACGGCGGGTGCCCCTCGTACTCGTCAGCCCGCTCGCCAAGCGACCGGAGCAGCGCCTTGACCTCAGCAAGGTCCTCTGGCTCCTCATAGTCATCCAAGAGCGACTCGACAAGCACGTTCAGCGCCGCCTCCGGGCACTCGTGGTCTGTCTTGGCGCGCAAGAGGCAGTACGCACTACTGATTCGTCGCAAGCACACCGCCTCCGCATGCTCTCCGGAGAGCCGCGAGAGCTTCGCAGCGACCGCCGCGAGATCGTCACCGTTCGCGATATCCATTGCGGTGGGGTCTCGATCGGGGCCTTCGGCAAAGCAACGGCGAAGCGGCGCAATCTCCATCGTCGGCGAAAGGTTTAGGATCGGCGCGACGTCGCTGCGACGCAACGACTCAACCCCCGCGTACGCAGCGAGCCCGCGCTCGGCGTCGAGCTCCGCTCGGCGGTAGCCGAAGCAGCGCAGCGCGAGCGCCGGCTGACCCTCACTGAGGATCTCGCCGCAGAGAGCATCATACGCATCGGTGTCCGCGAAGCGGCGCGCGAGGACATCGATCGCGTAGGCAGACGTCCCTCGGGTCTCGACGAACGCGGAGAGAGTCGCGGGGACGGGGGCGCCTGCCTGCTCAACAAGCGCGGCACCAGCTGCGGCCGGGGCCGCGAGCACCTTCGCATCCTTGCTCTTGCACCCCTGGAGATCCGCGTAGAGGAGCATGGATGCCTCGTCATCGGCCGCTGCAAGCGCATCGTCCGCGGCGTAGAGCGCCCGGCGTGTACAGGCGGTCGACCGCAGCGTCGGCGGGTCGCAAGCGCCCCCGATCGCGGCCGCGATGAAGAACGCAAGGCGGCAGAAACCTCGACCCGCGTGGAACACCTGCATATCCTTGTCAGTCACACTCATCTCTCGCTCCACGGCAAGGGTGTCCACTCGTCGAGAAAAATCGACTCTCCCTCGAAGCGACGCGGAAACCACAGATTCCACGGGACATCGTCGCAGCTCTGCACGTCATCGATGATGGCTGCCGGGACGAGGGGCCCCGACACGCGCTCTGGATCACAAACGAGAAAGGTCTGCCGCTCCCCGCTCTCGTCCTTCACCGACATACGAACGTGATCTCTGGCAAATTGCTCGTACCTTTCGCCGAACTTGGTCTCGGCGAGCAGCCGTGAGGAGAGTACCTCTCGACGCCAAGGAGCAACCTTGTACTCCGCCAAGAACGGAACCTCTGCAAAGCCATCGAGGCCCCCTTGTCCACCTCGCAGCAACATCTCTCGCAACCGTCGGAGCAAGGAGTCTGCGACGAGATTCCGCCTACCTAGCCTTGTGACGTCGGCGTCCTCGATGGTCATGCAGAGCGCGAAGTGACTGCGCAGCCGCTCGCCGTCCGAGACCTCGATATGCGCCTCGATCGTTAGACCGTTCCCGTCCACGACACCACACCTCCCACTCGCCTCGGGATCGACCGCGAGCACGAGCTTGGCCGTGGCCTCCTCCGCGTCACCGGCGTCGTCGCCGACGAACACAAACATCGGCAGTTCCTCTGCCAGAACCTCGCGAAAGGTCTCTTCGAGACTCTCCAAAGGGTCTCGCTTGACTCCGGCAGCGGTCTGAGGCCCCCCAATTATGGGGGTCGCTATCGGGTTGGACGGTCGTGAGACAGCGCCACCGAGCGCGAGCGTCAAGTACTCGCGGTCGTTCGCGTCGAGGGCTCGACTTGATTCTGGATCGACGAGGACGCAGATCGTCGGCCGCCACTCCCCGGTCTGCGACGGTGGAAGCTGTAGCACCGGCGCGCGGGTAGCGAGGAGGAAGACCGCGAGTCCCGCCACGGGGACCAGCGCTAGTCGTCGAGGCCACCGCCGCTCCCAAAGCCGCTGCAACCGTGATCCTCGCGGGTCGGTCACCTTGAAGAGCCCTGGACCCCAGCCGCGGTATATCGCGTTACCGTTGCTGCTGTGTGGGATCGAAGCGCTCCCCGCGCGTACCGCCCGAGCCAAGGGGCGCCCACGTGCGAGGCTGGCGTAGAACCCGCAACTAAAGGCTAGTGCCTCCTCCTCGCTGACCATCCGGGTCGTACCAACGACGGCAAGCGCCGGAAGCCGAGACTGAAGTTCGCCAGCGAGAGTCTCCGACGAGCAGGCGTTGAGAACGACAGCCACGAGCGTCTCTGCTCCCCGGACGAAGTGCTCAAGCGTGCCGACGTCAAGCTGGTCGGCGACGCCGCTGACCGATCCGTCGACGACGACGAGTCCGTCGGCCTCCCCGTGGGCGGTGAAGTGGATGATGTGCGGCTGGAACTCCTCGACGCAGTGAGCGATCTCGAGACGCGAAGCGCTCGTACACCCACGCAACGTGAAGCGCTCGCGCAGCGCCCCCTTCTGCAGGAGTTCGGCCTCGATCGCCTTGTACTCCCTGTCCTGGGCGATCTCGCTGAGCCCCTCCGGGGACGCAGAGATGAACAACACCCGTACCTTCTCTGTTTGCTCGGTCATGACCCTCTTGCGTGCCTTGGTGATAGTACCTGGGGGCGCGCTATCGATCCTCGACATCCAAATTCCGTGTCAGACAGCCGCGAGCGGCTACGGATGCTGGCGATGCTCATCACGTCGAGCAGAGACCCGTGCAGTCATCGTGTGGTCAACCGCACTCACCGCCACGCTCCTCGTCGGCTACATCCGCCTCATATGGCGGGGTCGAGTGGAGGTACCCACAGAAGGGGGATAGATCCTCATGATCGTGAGCATGTGGGCCCAACGCGATGGTGCTCGTGAGCCGGTCGGAACGGGCAAGCTGATCGCCTCCATGCGGTCACCGCGCACGCCGAGACGCCACGGTCCAGGGGCGAGCAACTCGGACGAGCAGCTGATCGCGCGAGCAGGTTCATCAGGAATTCGGCGAACTGGAGGCTACCTCGACGGCAGAGGGGGCCGAGCTCGCGGGAGCTAGCGACCGGGGGGCAGCCGGAGTCGCCGAGGCGCTGCTGGTGCCTGGTGATCTGTGCAGGGACCTGACGCGGGACGCAGAGATCGTCCGCCTCGACTTTCGGCCGACGACACACCCGGAGAGGACGAGAGGACAAGCGACGACTTTCAACGGCGACGGGGCGACCCGCCGGCGCTTGTGACCTTGTAGCGGGAGCCGCTCGTTCCTACACACTGTCGCTCTCCCGATTGCCTGCTGGAGTCATCCCGCCTTGGTGAGATTCTCGCACTAGAGCCGCGCGGGGCTCGCGGACTCGCCGCAGAGCAGTTCACCTGAGCAGCAGCCGTCGCAACGGGTCACCGCCTGCGGTCACTCTTCCCCGCGTCCCACTCCGACTCACGATCATCTCCACACCGCTGTTCATCTTCGACTCGACCCTCCCCACGTACGCGAGAATCTCCAGCCACAGGTTGATCCACGCCACATGCGTCGCGTTGTCGGGATCCAGCCGCCCATGCGGCAACGAGTAGTTGTGATGCAGGGCAACATCCGCCCAGAAGAGCAGAACACCACCATGCTCCGGGTTGAAGACATGCAGCGGCCCGGGCAACGTCGGGACGTTGAGACCCGGGTTGAGGATCGCCCCAAGCACCAGGTCCTGGATCGTCTCCCGCACCGATTTCAGCTTCTTGGGGGCCAAATCTGGTGCCGGAAGGTCGATGCCGATCACCTCACCGCCCCACGGGTCATAGGGCCCATCGTTCTCTCCGCCGCCGTCACTCTCCCCCTTGTCGCCACCCTCGGCAGCGTCGCCCGAAGTGCCGCTGCCTTCTCCAGAGCCGACGCCACCGCCTTCGCCACCGCCGACACCGCCTCCCCCCTTGCCGCCGCCGCCGGACGTTCCCCCGGCGCCGGCACTGGTACCGCCTGCACCCGCGCCGCTCTTCGGAGGCTTATTCGGGTCACCTGCGCTTTCGCTCGGCCCCCTAGAGCCTCCAGCACCGCCCTGCGCTTTGTCGGCGCCTCCTTCTCCGGGCTCCGGTGCACCACCACCTGTCCCTTCGGACTCCGAGGGCCCGCTGGGGGGCTCGGTTCCGAGCAGAGAGTCTCCCCCTCCCCCACCTCCGAGGCCCCAACCGGAGCCGCCTCCCCCGGACCGTGAGAGGAGCCAGTAGAGCCCCGCACCGATGACTCCCACCGCCGCGAAGGCGCCGACAGCCGCTCCTACTGTACGCGCGGCCATTTCCGCACCTGCCTCCCTGGGATGAGGCTCCGGACGAGCTCAATCGCGTGACGGTCCGGGTCTACAGGTTGCACGGCGAGACCTAGCTCCTCGGCCTCCTCGAACGAGACCGGATACGAGTGGGGGACTACGTCGGCGACGAGGCGGCGCACGGCCTCGGGGTTCGGTCCGATCAACGAGCGCAACAGGCTCCTCGTCTCCTCGAGCGCCTTGCCGGCCTCATGCGCGAGGGCATGCGTGTAATCGTCGATGGCCTCGGCTGGCTTGGCATCGATAACAGCGCGCAGCGACGCGGCCGAGAAAGGGCCCAGCTGCGGGTCTACGGGCCCGAGGGCGGCATGGGGCCACATGTGCACGGACTGCGCTGCGAGGGCGACCAAGGTGCCGCCGCTCAGCGCATAGAAGGGAACCAAGACCGATACCTGACCATGCCGTCGGACTGCGCGGGCGAGCTGGACCACCGGCTGAAAGTAGCCGCCGTGTGTGTGGATGACGAGCACGACGGGGCTCCCTCTAGACACAGAGAGGCGGGACGTGACGAACTCGACGGCGGTGGAGTCGATCTCTGGAGTTACCAGCGGGATCACGGCTCGCCCGCCGTAGCGATGCGTCGCGCCCTTGAGCCTCCTCCGCGGAGGCTCGCGGACGATCTCGTTGCAGGCGAGGAGGGTGATCGCGCCGGCGCCGACGAGGCCGAGCGCTGCGAGGAGCTTCGAGTTCATCGCCTACTCCTCGGGGGCTTTGCCTGAGACTTCGCGCTCGGCTGCACCCCCTGACGATGAAGGCCCTCTCCGAGCGCGACCAAGACGCTCAGCACGGTGTTGTGCTCCTGTTGCATCGCGACTCTGGAGTTCGTCACGCGCTCGAAGGTCTTGCCGATCAGCGACAGGGCACCGCCTGGGTTGCCCGAGCTGACCAATAGAGTGGCGCGAACCCGGGAGCATTTAAGAAAGTCGAGGAGCGTTTGCCCGTTGGGCCCACGCGCGAGCAGGGCCGATGCCAGGCTGCGCGCCTTCTTCGAGGACCACAGCGCGCTGGGGATGTCGCCGGCGCCGAAGTAGGCCTCGGCGAGTCCACGTTGGATGGTGACGAGCGTCGGCTCGCCCTCCTGGCCAAGGGCGACTGCGGGCCCTTTGAGGAGGTCGAAGAGCTCGATCGCCTTAGCAAAGTCATGACCCATGAGCGCACGGCTCGCCTCATTGAGCGGGTCCCGCGAGATCAGCGAGGTAGGGTCGAGCACCGTGACCGCCGCGTGGAGACCAGACGGCTTGGCCAAGCCCAGGGCCTGGGACGATCCAGGTGCCGCCCTCACAAGAGTGACCTCCTCGGGAGCAGCGTCGTCCGGCTCTTGAGCTGTGACGAGCTCGACGTCTTCGGGGTCTACGAGAGCCATGCCAGCCTCGCCGGATGACGACTCGTCTTCCGGATGAACGTGGGCCGGGGCGGCCTCTCCGGGTGACAGCTCAAGCTCGGCCTCGTCCAGCTCTTGCGCTGTGGCGAGCTCGACGTCTTCCGGATGAACGTGGTCCGTGCCGGCCTCTCCGGGTGACAGCTCAAGCTCGGCCTCGTCAAGCTCTTGCGCTGTGGCGAGCTCGACGTCTTCCGGATGAACGTGGGCCGTGCCGGCCTCTCCGGAGGACAGCTCAAACTCGGCCTCGTCCCGCTCTTGCGCTGGGACGAGCTCGACGTCTTCTGGATGGACGAGGGCCGTGCCGGCCTCTCCGGGTGACAGCTCAAGCTCGGCCTCGTCCAAGCCCTGAGCTGTCGCGAGTCTGACGCCTTCGGAGTCTACGAGAGCGATGCAGGGCTCTTCGGTCACCGTCTCAAGATCGACCTCCCCATCCTTGACCTCATCGCCTCGCTCGGCGAGCTCGGCTCCTTTGGCCTCCGTGTAGTCCTCGGCCCACTCGACCTCATCGCCTGTGGCCTCTGCTGATATGGCCGCGACAACAACGTCGATCGGCACCTCTGGCGATGGTGGAGGTGTCTGTGTAGAGCCTGACGCCGACGAGGCCGCACCCACCCGCGAAGGCCGAAGGTGCGACGCCTCAGCCACAGGCGAGGTGCGACTCGGTGAGTCGAGCTCTACCTTCAGAAGCTCGATCTCTCGGCGGAGGAGCTCCCGCTCACGGGCGTCGAGACGGAGCTCGCGTCGCAGCGCCTCGATCTCCGCGACATGTCGCTCACGCTCGAAGCGGAGACGCTCCTCTTGCTGAGCGTATGCCACCTTCAGCTCCTCTAGCTGCTGACGGATCTCCGAGCTCTCCGTGTTCGGAGATTCAGCGGTTGATGAACTAGAATCTCCTGAGTCCTCAGGCTGATGAGCACCACCAGGTCCCTCCTGGTTTGCCCGCGCTCGCTCGGCTTCGGCAGGCTCCGCCCCTGGCGGCGACGCGTCGCCACCACCTGCGAAGTCATCGACGTCGTCATCATCATCGCTCGATCTCTCGCCCCCGCTCTCATGCTGGAAGCTCTCGAGAATTGCACGCATCCGCGGGTGCAGTGACCCTGGACTCCGATGCTCGTAGTTCTCACGTGTCCTCACCGCAGCGTCGTAGAACACTGCGGTCCAGTCGACGCTGCTAAAGTCGATCTTCCGCGTCATCTCTGCGCTCCTCTCGTGGCTATCGTCGGGGCCTGAGCGAACAGGCGATCTTGTAGGTCGTGAAGGCTCCCGCGCCGAAGCCGACGGCGGCCGCGAAGCTCATCCCAAGGACAAAGCGGAGGCGTTGCGCCTTCATGAGCGCCTCAGCCTCTTTCTCATAGGCCTCGTCGACGGCCTCGTCCGGGCTCTTCCGTGGCGTTGGTTCAGGCATCAGCAGGCACCCCTCATCGACATCAACATCCTCACCGTCACTCGCAGCCGGGAGCGCGGCGGTCACTCGGCCGCGCTCTCCAAGTCAGTGCGCTCCGGGTCGGTGGTTTCGCCCGTGGGTTCGTCATCCGTTTCAAGCTCTGGGTCGGCCCCATGGTCACCGTCCGGCTGAACCTCCGAGCCGGAGGCACTGGCGAGTCCGGTCGTGGACCCAGCAGACCCAGCAGACCCGGCCGCCACGGCCTCCGCCGTGTCCCCCACATCGACGATGTCCTCGCCGGCATGGGCGAGCGCCCGACGATCCGACTCGCGGATCGCGATAGGCCCGCTGAGAAAGTCGAGCTGCCCGACGCCACAGGCCTCGGCGATCGTCACAGCGCTCGTCGTGATGTGTTGGACCATCTGCACCAGCGCTTCGAGCACGCCGGCAGGCCGTCCCCGGTGAATCCGGTTGGCGGCGCGGCGGTAGTACTTCTCGGCGGTCCGCAGCGCCTTGATCGCTCGCTGGCGTTGAGCGCCCAAACACTTCGGGCTCTCGATCGCCTCGGTCGCGATCTCGAGGAGCTGATGCGCCTCACCCAGATACGCGGGCACGAGCTCCAGCGAGCGGAGGAGCTTGTGATAGCGGCTCCAGAGCGCCTCGATGTCGTCCCCGTCGCCCCGATCGACCTCCCAGACGAAGTCCCGCGCTCGGAGGTCACCCTCGACGATCGTGTAGGGGGCTCCCGATGCGGAGGGCGGGTCGACATAGACCCTCCGCGTCGGGTGATCGGGCTGCCGCGCGAGGACATAGTGTCGACCAGAGTCCTCAAACACGGAGCCCTCGCGGAGGTTCGGCGTACCGCTCGACCCCAGAGCCTTGTAGGAATACCAGCGCCCGTCGAGCTCCTTGTCGAGGAGCTTGCGCAGCTCCCCTCCGAGGTCCTGGAGCGACCTGGTCGGCGCGTCGAGGTACTCGTCGACGACCTCCCCTGCCCTGTCGAAGTCGTTCTCGACGAGCCAGATCGCGATCTCGCGCGGGCTCATGTCGAGGGCTTCGCGGGCCTCGCGGAGGCTCCGTTGAAGCCGTGAGAGGGCCGTCTCGTCGTCGAGCTCGGGGGCCCGGGCCAAGAGGTCCCGTGGCACCTTGCGACCCCACCACAGGTCACCCACGTCGCGCAGCGCGGTCCAGGGCTCGCTCGAGACGGGCGCGAGCTTGAGGAAGTTGGCCCACCCCTCCGCGGTTGGAGGCAAGAGCACGCCGTCGCGCGCGGCCGTTGCGTTGCTCGAGATCCGCGGGGGTCCACGGCAGATCCAGGTGGTGAATCGCGCAGGTCCGAACCTGGAGGTCGACCCCCTCGTAGGCGACACTGTTGGCGATCACGACGTCGTAGATCGCCTCCTTGCCGGCCTCAGGATCACCGTTGAACCCATCGGCGAGGCGGATCCGTGCGTTGGTATCGGTCGCGGCCGCGTTCATCACCGCGATCCGCTCGCGCGGGATCCCGTGCCGTACGAGCACCTCCCGGAGCCAAGCGTGGCAGGCCACGGGCTCGCAGAAGACGATGTGCCCGCAGCCCGGCTGGGCGGCGATCCGCTCAGCGACGGCCTGAAACTTCGGCGAGTCGTAGCCGGGCTTGGGGAGGTCGCACAGCATCGTCGCCTTCTTCTTGTCGTCGCTGACAGAGACGACGTCCCAGCCGCGCTCAGCCCACCGCGCCACCGCGCTCGCGGCCACCTTCCGCTTGGCCCGCCCGCCCTCGAGGGCGGTCTTCCAGTCGTACCCCTCGTCGAGCTGCGAATGCAGGGCGATCAGCGACATCCTCACCATGTCACCCAGCACGGCGGCCTGATCGGCACCTTTGCCCTCCAGGATCGCCTTGAGGCGGTCCGTCATCTTCTGGACGAGCTCGTCGTACTTCTCCTCCTGGGCCTCGTCCATCCTCACGTCGACCCGCTGCACGCGCGGCTTGGGCAGCTTGATCCCCACCTCCTCAGCCGTGCGGAACTCGGCATAGCGATCGAGGATCGCCCGCAGCTCGTCGAGACGACGGAAGCCGACGACCGCCGACTTGCGGACGATGTCGAAGTTGGAGTCGAGGACGTCACGCCCCTCGATCTTCAGGTAGCGATCGACGAAGTCCTCCGGATCATTGATCCCGACGCTAGAGAAGGCCTCGTGATCGACGTATTGGAGGATGTTGTAGAACTCGAGCGGGCTGTTCTTCGCGGGCGTCGCCGAGAGGAGAACGACCCCGCTTCCGCCCGTGCGCTGGCGGACGAAGCTCGCCCGAAAGTCGAGCTGCCAAGCTCGCTTGGAGCCGTCGGCGGGGAGCCCCATATACTTGGGGATCCCGCCCTCGCGCGGCTCGGGGGCGTAGAGATTCTTGAAGTTCTGGGCCTCGTCGACGATCAAGAGGTCGATCCCGAGGTCCTCCCAGCGGACTCCAGGGTCGAGATCCCGGCGCTCATCAACCTCAAGGCGCTCCAGCACGAAGCCCTTGACCCCGACCTCGGCGATCGCCTTCTTGCGCTCGCTCGCCTTGGTCTTCTTGCGCCTCCCGCGGTTCGCGTCGTTGCGCTCCTGCAGGCTGATCAGCCGCCGGATCGCCGGGGTGCCCTCGGCGTATCGGAGCACCGAGTCGAGATCGACGCTCGTCAGCTTCAGCGCCTCGTAGCTCAGGATCACAGCGTCGTAGAGGCCCGCCTGGAACGCCGACCACTTCGCGGCACGGTCACCAGGCTTGTCCGCCTCAGCGACGGTGATCAGCTCTCGATACTGGGCCTTCGTGATCTCTCCACGGGCAAGCCTCGCCGCGGCCGCCTCGACCCGCTTGCCCCGGGTGAGCTCGCGCCGCATCGAGCCGATCACGGCGACGCGATAGTCCGGCAGACAGCGGGTGAAGTCCCGCTTCCACTTCCAGACGAGGCTCGGGGGGACCAGCACAACCGGCCTACGCCCCCAGCCCTCCTGACGCGCGCGGGCGAGCACCCCGAGGCCGGTGTAGGTCTTGCCGACGCCGACGTCGAACGCGAGGAGCCCTCCTCTCGCCTCCAGGACTCGGCGAGCTGCGGCGTTCTGGTGCGGCGCCAGCCGGATCACGCCGCCCCAGCGGGCGATGTCGAGGGGCTCGCCAGAGTGCTCACGCCGGACGTAGCGGCGAAATCCGCGGTTGTAGGCATCACGGACCGTCTCGGCACGCGCCGGCTCCTCGCGGATCCATGCGTCGAAGCTCCGCTTCCACGCCCGCTCATAGCTCGCCCGGTAGTCCCAGACGCGGAGCTCGTTGAGGCCGGCCTCCGAGCGTACACGGTCCGCCTCAGGATCCTCCGGGTGCAGGTCATTCGGCGCAAAGAAGGTGTTGTCGTGGTTCAGCCAGCCGATGAACCAGAGCATCTCCGGATCGATCGGCTCTCTCTTCAAAGTGTTGTAGGAGGCGTCGACGACCTGCACGAGACCATCGAGTCGATCGATCTCGACCGGACTGAATCGGGCATTGATGGCCGAAGAGGCCCACTCGGAGACCATCGACATCGGCAGGTAGCCGTCGCCGGGCGAGACCTCGCCGATGTCCTCGAACTCCACCGGACGAATCGCGGCGATCAAGCGTTGGTATTGGAGCTTGAGCTGCTGCTCAGGGATGTGCTCCGGGCGTCGATCTGTCATTCGAACGACCGCCGCCACATCCTCGAACGCCCGTTGTACGAGGTCGCTGCCCGGCCGCGATGCGCCCCCGAGATAGAAGCCCAGGCGATCGAGCTTCGGCCAGAGATCGCCGCTGACGTAGTCGCGCAGCGGGATCAGCTCGCGCAGCCCTCCCCCGTCGACGCACCACTCGGCGCGGAGGAGGCGGTTCACGGCCTCACCGGGAGCGGTGGTTCCGCCCTGGTCCTGATGGAACTCGTGAAGATCGTCGATCGTGATCCGCCGACGACTCCGGTAGAGGAACTCCGCCTGTCCGAGGAGGTCGCTCGGGTCGCCGCTGTACCGCTCTTCGACCTTGGGCTCGGTCGTGATCGCCGCTGCTAGCTCGCCTGACTTGGTGAACGCGTTGAGGAATTGCTGCGCTCCGGGGATCTCCGACTCCGCGAGCTGCCGCAGCTCGATCCAGGACCACGGGTTGCGGACATCGAGCTTCTCAACCTCGGGCGCGCGCTGGAAATCCCGCAGGGATCCGAGCAGCTCCGGCCAGAGCTCGACCGCTCGGCGTGAGCCCTGAGCCCGCTCGGAGAGGTAGTCCGCGACCCGGCTCCCGAGCGTGACCGCTGCGGCGAGGAGCGGCTCGAGATCCTCGTTGGATGCCGCGCGACGGACCAGACGACTCGCGGTCGCGGCTGGAAACGCGACAGGACGAACGATGCAGGCCGAACAGAGCGTTCGCTCGGCGAGCGGAGGAAGCCCCTCGAAGTCGCCGAGCACCTGATGACCATGGCGCCCTCGCCGTGGCGCGTCTTCCTCCTCGTCATCGCCGCGGCCCACCTCCTCGCCGAGGACGTAGTGCGAGAAGTCGTCAAAGTAGCGGCCTTCGACGATGAACTCGTCGCCCTCGTCTACCTCGGCGAGCTCACCTCCACGGGCGCGAAAGAAGACTAGGTCGGTGACGAGGTTCGCCCCGGGGAAGGTCGCGCTCGGGAGGCGATAGGCCGCCATAAGGTGGTGCCTGCGGAGAACCCGGGCCCGGAGCTCGCGGCGCGCGTTGCTGACCCCGGTGAGGAATCCGGCGGGGACAAGAAACACGCCGACTCCGTAGGGTGCGAGCAGATCGAGGCCGCGCCGCAGGAAGTAGGCGAACGCTTCGCGCTCGGCGTATTCGGGCGCCTGATCCCACTTCGCCGTCAGCCCGCGCTTGCCGTAGGGCGGGTTGGCGACGAGCAAGCGGAACTTGCCCTGATCACGCGCCGTGACCTCGACACCCGTCGCAGGCACTCCTCCGCGGCTCGTCTGTTTGTGGAGCCACTCTTCAAAGCTCCCGGCGAATACGTCTGCGTCGGGGAAGAGGTGAGGCAGCATCTTCGCCGCGATCGTCGACAGCTCGATCGCGGTCCAGCGGATCGGCGGGAGCTCGCCCGCCGCATTGCGCAGCGCGAGCATGAAGCGGCCGATCCCGGCGGCGGGCTCCAGCGCTCGGATCACACCATCACGCCCCGTGAGGTCGGGGAGGAAGGCGCTGAGCGCATCGGCGACCGCGACCGTGAGCTTGGTCGGCGTGTAGTACTCGTGGACGAGTCCGAACTTGTCGGGGTCCCAGCCCGCGGGGAAGTCGGTCTTGTACTTCTCGATCGAGAGGCCACCCCAGCCCGAATAGCCGAGGAGCGTCTTTCGCTCAGACTTGGAGAGGTTCCGACCCTCGGCCGAAGCGATCAGCTCCATCGCCGCGAGATTCGCCTTGGCCCGCCGGGCGGGGGTCCACTCGTCCGGCGGTGCCTTGAGCGACCTCCTCTTGGCAGCGCGCGCCACCAGAAACCGCTCGAAGAGGGCGAGGAGATCATCGCGGCGTCGACGGACAAAACCGTCGAAGTAGTCCTCACCGACCTCGGCGGCCACCTCGGCCCGCCACTGCGGGATGACGACCTCAAACATGGCTTCAGCGTTCATTCCTCGTCCTCGCCGTCATCCTCGTAGTTGCGCATGATCCCCTCCAGTGAAGACATGAGGGCGGCGTCCTTCGCCTCGTCGACCTGCATATCGCTCTTCTCGACCACAGGCGTCGGCTCGTCGTCGCCTTGATCACCCGGGTCCTCTCCGCTCTTGCCCGCGCCTTCCTCGGCACCCTGAACGGGCTCTGCGGAGTCGGACTCCGACTTCGACTTCGAGCTCGACGCCTCGCTAACCTCCGCGAGCAGGCTGAGCGCCCGGACCTCGAGATCCTCGCGCGTGCCGCAGCCGAGCGTGTCGAACGCAGTGTCCCCCGCCCGGACAAAGACCAGCAGGAACGAGCCCCCCTCGCTCTCCATCACCCGCAGCTCGCCCTCGCCGGTCGGGGCGACGCAGAGCTGGCGCCCCTCCTGGATCGACTCGCGCCAGGTCAGCTCGACGTCCCCGAGCCGCATGGTCTTCGGCTTGGGACAGGCCCCGATGTCGCCGCCGCTGGCGAGGAACGCCTGCGGATCGGGCAGGCCCGCCGTCGCGAGATCGCGGGCGATCCGCTTGAGGCTCGCCTTCTCGCCGCAGCCGTAGGTCAGGAGGCTATCGTCGTCGCCCTCGTAGTAGAGCGCGTGAGCCCCCGAGATCATCGGCACGATCCGAAACACGCCCTTCTCAAAGCGGGCGATCAGGGTCTCCCGCCCTTGGATCGTCTGCTTGCGCCAGCGCAGCCGCACAGGGCTCGTCGGAGCCTCGACGAGCTCGGGCTTGGGGCCCGACTCCTCGACCTCGACGGTCGCAGGGGCCGCAGCGCCGGGCAGAGAATAGCGAGTACGCCTCCCTTGCCCCTGCTTGGTCAGGTGTCCGGCATCAAAGAGCCGTATGAGGCCGGCGATGACCTGCATTCGATCACCGCCGACGACCTTGTGGACCTTCGGTGCTGTCTCGGCACCGTCGCTGACGGCGGTCAGGATCTGCTTGTCGTAGGCCTCCCGCGCAGCGATCGAGGAGAGGTCTCGCGCCGATGACGTCTTTTCCTTTTGCTGCGCGGTCGTCTTCGCCGACCCTTTGTTCGCCTTCGCCTTCGCCTTCTTCGGCTTGGGCTTTGCCTTGGTCCTCGCCGATGACTTCGCCTGCGCTGACGACTTCGCCTTCGACGATGACTTCGCCTGCGCTGACGACTTCGCCTTCGATGACCCGGAGGACTTCGCCGGACTCTCCGACTTGTCCTCCTCCGAAGCAGCCTTCTCCGCCCGGGCAGGCTCGGCCGGCGTCGTATCCGGTGTGGCCTCATTGTCCGGCGACGCCTCCAGCTCGAGCGCCTCCGGAGAACACGGCCATGGCGCGCCCGGAGTCAGCTCCCGCTGCATGACGCGGCCGCTGCTCCGATCCGTCACCTCGATAGTGATCCGTGAGATCTCGAGCTCCATGACGACCTACGCCTTCTTCCCGGCTCCGCCCGACCCGCCGTTGCTCGTGCCACCCTTTTCGGGCTGCGGGCCTACCTCGCTCGGCGTCGGTAGCTTGGCCTTGCACGCGCACGGCTTCTCGCGCGCCCCGAGCTTGAATCCGATCCCGAGCCCTGCTGCGCTCCCTGCGACGACTCCGGCGAGGGTCCACCAGATCGAGCGTCTATCCTGCTGATTGTTCTCTTCCACCACGTTCACTACCTCCGTCTATTGTCGGCCTGACGAGCGAGCGCGTAGGCCCCCCCGCCAAGCAAGAATCCTCCTGCGATCTTCGCGGCGAGGTCCCAGCCCCGCCGCGACGACCCAGGAGACCCACCGTCCGCGCCATCGCCGTCTGGCAACGCGGGAATGTCTCCCCACGCGAGCGTGCCCTCGTAAATAGGCACCTTTGGCGGCGGCGTCTTCGGGGTCTTGAGCGTCCCCGGCTGCCGGCCGCCCGTCGTCCGCGTCCCCGAGTACATAAAGGGGTGCTTCTTGCGGACGCCGCTGGCGATCAGCTGCTCTTTCCAGGTCTTGCCGCTACCATCGAGGCCTGGCTCGTCATCCGCGACATCATCGAGCTCGACCAGCTTGCGGTCGGGGTGCTCCAGAAGCACCTTCCGCGCGCGCATGAGCTCGCCGCGCATCTTCGGATCGAGGAACGCGTCGAAGTCGGCGCGGACATAGGCCGCGACCAGCGAGTGCCAGAGAAAGTAGCTCTGCCGCCGACGCGCTTCGTCGAGCACCTTGCGGATCCGCAGATCGTAGACGGTGAAGAGGCAAGGCTTGCCGTCGGCGTAGGCGGCCATCGTCGGCGGATCGACGACGCAACCGATCGACTCCCGACCGCGCCCATAGCCCTTGATCGCATCGCCGCGGACCCCGGGCGTCAGCAGCGAGTAGACGTTGCCGTCAGGCTGGCAGCGCCAGACCCCGATCGCGCAGCCGATCGCGCTCCCGGCGATGTAGCCCGGGTCACCCGAGAGCACCCGCCCCTTGCCGAGATTTCCGGTCCAGTCGGCGGCATTGTCCTCGAGAAACCGCAGCCCGCTGTCGCAGTACCTCTTCCAGCGCTCGTGGAGCGCCGCGATGTGGAGCTTGTAGAGGTCCGGTGAGGCATCGACCTCGGTCGCCCACGACCACGCGACCGCGGCGAGCCTGCCGGTGTTGACGAAGAACTTTCCGACATCCGTCACCTGCTCCGGACGAATCGGCCAGGTCCCCCCATCCCATGCCCTCAGCTTCTCAGGATCCGCGCTGACCTGGACCACGCTCGTAATCTGGTCAAGCCCGGGCATGAAGCCAATCCCGCCGCTCGGCTCGAATACCCTGCGCTCCTGACCAAAATCATCAATGCCCTTGATCCCCTTCCCGGGGGCGAGCGCCATGCCGCCGTTGCGCTCCACGGCAACCCACTCGTCCGAGTCAAAGCGCGGCGAGAAGATCGCCGACCACGAGCCCGTCTCCATCTTCGTCTTCAGGACGGCGTCGACATACCAGGCGTCGACCTGCGTATCCGGCTCCTGCAGGGGCGGGAGCTTGGCGTAGGCCAGGGCCCGTCGGCGCGTCTCGTCTATCCTCTCCATGTCCTTGCGCTGCCTGACCAGCTGGACGATCCCGCGGGCGAACCCAGCGATCGCCGCACCAATCTTGCCGATCGGCCCAAGAGCCCCGAGCGCCTTCATGCCGATGGCGAAGGCCGCGTCGGCGAGGAAGCGCTGGATGTCCTCGTTCGAGGCGCGCGACGGGATCTTGATCTGCCGCATCACATCGACGAGCCCCTCCTTCATCGACGTGAGCATCCCGTTCCCGGGCAACGCGAGCGAGTCGCCGAGCCGCGAGACCGCCAGCCGCGCGTGCATCATGTACTGGCTGCCGAGCTGGAGGTCCTTCAGCCCGGCCGACTGGAGGAGCCCTTCCGGTCGCGCATCGCCGATGATCTCGTCGATCACGTCGATCCGCTTGCTCGGGTCCGCGAGGCTCTGGACCAGCAGCTTGTGCGGCGGCAGACGACTCTCGAACTGATCGTTCAAGAAGTCTCGGAACCCGAAGAGTTCCTTGTATCGATCGCTCCCGACCTCGATCAGCATGACGACATCACATCCCTAGACGCCGAGAACCGCGGCGATGTTGAGCTGCCCCCGGAGGCAGGGATCGGGGTTGTTGTTCAGGGCCCGACGGAGCTCGCTCGGCAGCCTCGCCCTCGCGCGCACGAGCGCGCGACGCATCGCAAAGAACGCCGCGAAGCGTCGCTGGATGGCGTTAAAGGCCGCGGCGCAGATGAAGCCGCGCGGACCGTTGAGCCCGACCAGCTCCAGGCTCCCTTGGCAGACCTCGAGCAGATGACCGCGTCGGTAGAGGCAGTCCCCCGATCTCGCCACCTCGCCGACTGCGGGGATCTCATCGAGCAGCGCGCCGGTCGTGTCCCGCCAATGTCGCCAGTGCGCGACGACCTCGCGAGCGTCCTGGCGGAGGTTCCCCGCCGGTTGCCACAGCGACGAGGCGATCTCGAGAGCGACCGCCGCGGGCGAGTGCGCGCCGGCATCGCTGCGCCACAGGCTCCCGGGTGCAGGCGCCTGGAGGCGATGACCGTAGACCCACGGGAACGTCCCCAGCGACAGGCGCAGGGGCGCGTCGTTGCCACAGCCGGGCCGGTAGACGAGTACCCGCGGAGCTGCCGGCCAGAAGTAGCTCGGCCCCGAGTCTGCGATGAAAGCCCGGCGAGCAGGCCCCCCAGTCTTCGGCTTCTCGCCAACGTAGCGCCCGGACCCCTGTGGTGCGCGCCCGGACGCGCCTTGCCGATCGAGCAACCTCTCGACCAGACCGCCCGAGGGGCGTCCCCCGCCCCTCGTCGTCCCGCCAAAGCAAATCCCCGAGGGCAACGAGGCAGCATCCACCTCAAGCCTCCAGACGTTCGGAGAGCGGGCGACGAGCGCCCGCAGGACCTCCTGCCGAACGCGGGCTCGCTCCCCGAACGCGGGCTCTTCCCGCTCCGCGAGGGCGACCTGTCGATACGCAGCGATCGCCACGGCAGAGGTGTCCGCGAGCCCGATCCGAGTCCGCCGGATCCGCTCCAGGGCAGCTTCGAGCGCGCCCGCCCACCCCATCGACTCCGCGACCTCGGCCCACTGCCGCGCGATCCAGGCCTCACGCTCGATGGTCGAGAGGAAGTCGAAGTCCCCCGCGATATTCGCGAGCGCCCCGATCTCGGGCCCGTAGCAGTCCAACCCGCCCACGTTCAACCCCGCACCGGCTCAGGGAGCTCGCCGACGAGCTGCTGAAAGACCGAGAGTACGCCTGGCCACTTCTTCGCGCTCAGATCCGCCGGGATCGTCGACCTGTCCTCGAGTTCGATCCCCAGCTTGCCTGCATCGCTGAAGAATCGTGTGCGCACAGACTGATAGGTCGATCCGCCGCGCCCGCCCTTGAGCAGAGACGGGCTCGCCCACCCGACCTTGATGTCCGCATGATCATCGATCCGGTAGTTGTCGAGAACTCGCTGCATATAGACACATGCGCCGAACGCAGCGACCCGCGGCAGGAACATGATCTCAGGCCGCGAACCCAGGAGCGGCGCGTTCTTCTTGGCCTCCTGGACCCCAGTCCAGAGGAAGTACGGCGCGAGCGCGCCGAAGAGCCCACCGCTGCCGAACTCGCCCGCCTCCACGCCGTAGGTCAGCGGCAAGTTGCGGCCCTTGGCGTTCTTGTAAGCCCGCCGCGACGCGTCCGTCTCGTGCTTCGAGGAGTTGTGGGCGCTCGCGACGAAGCCGGCCTCGCGCTTGGCGATGATCGCGAAGATCCGCCCTGCCCCTTCGATCCCCGAGATGACCTCCATTAATGCGAAGAGAGGCCGGAGATCGCCCGGTGTCTTGCCCCAATTCGTCGTCAGGTCGAAGCTGGGAACATCGGCCGCCTTCGGTAGCGGGCGAACGTTGGCCCAGGTAACCCCACCCGTCGTCACCGTTCCGCTAAGCGGTACCGGTGCCGGCTTCGGCGCAGGTGCTGGTGTCGGAGTCGGAGTCGGAGTCGGCTCAACACCGTCAGAGCTGTCGCCAGCCCCCAGTGGCTCCGTACCCGGAAGCTCCTGAACCTCGGCGCCCGTCGTCCGCCTCTTCCAGAAGTACGCGCCCGCTGCCAACGCTCCGACCGCAGCAAGCCCGCCCAGCACCCAGAGCCCGCTGCCGTCCCGCCGCTGGACGTAGACACCGTCCCTGTTCTCCTGCATGTCGATCACGTCACTCGCCATCACTCCACCTCACTCACCGCTCTTGCGCGGAAATAGGACCATCGCGCCCGCGACCCCAAGCCCGCCGACGACCGCCGCCCAAGGCCACCAGCTCGCCCGTCGGGCGCTCGCCCCAGGAGAAGCACCCCCCGACCCTCGCTCGGACAGGTCTTGCTCTTCATCGGCCAAATCATCGGCATCCCGGACATGGCCGTCGTCAACGTCGTCGACGTCATCGATCGGGCGCTCGCCGGGCGCCAAGGCCCCACCGATCTTCTCGACCTGCCACCCCGCTGGCGCTGCGATCACGCGGAGCACCGCAAGATCCCAGGCCTTGAGCGCCGCCAAGGCCTCGCGCCCCTCGTCGCCCTCCGTGTCGAGCCGGTACGACCCGACCCCTTCGTCGCCGAGATCCTCCTGGCCGAGGATCAGCTCCAGCGCGGCCGGTCCCCGCAGGTCGAGCTCATCTGCATTCTCAGGGACCATCACGGCTGCCCATGGCATCGCCCCCGAGGCCTCGCCCGCCGCGTCCATGAAGCGACGCCTGCCCTCCGCCGAGGCGGCCGCCCAGGCCGACTCGACGAAGAGGCGAACCTCCGCCTCGCGGGCTTCAAGCTCAGCCTCTGAGCCGCTCTCCGCGAGCTCCGCGTAGGTGACCAGGAGCGCCACCCGTGATGGATCCACGTACATGACGACCCTCAGCCTCCCCGCGCGTAGCGCTCACGCAGCCGCTCACCCGGCGCTACCCGGGCGACCTCGATGTCACAGACAACGGCCGCACCCTGGGGGACCGACGACGAGAGCCCGAGGAAGTCATCGCGGCCGAGGAAGGCAACCTTCGACCATGCCCCGTTCTTGAGCCCTTCCTGGACCACAAAGGCCTCCCGGAGGTGACCATCGGCGACGAGAATCTTGCCCTCGCCCACGCCTAGACCCGAGAAGCGGACGCTGACATAGCAGCCCTCTGCCCGCGATGACATGCACAGGTCGCGGGCGGGGATCACCCCGTTCACAACCTCGTAGGCGACGAGCGTCCCGAGGCTCGCGTCCCACATCATCGCCGGCTTCCAGGTCTCGGTCGTGGGCTCATGCGTGAACCCTGTGCCGCCCGTGCGGATGATCCGGATCCGGCGCCCCACGGGTCGAGGTGCCGCCACGGTCGCGAGCTCAATGTGCTCGCGATCCGAGAGCTCCGTCACCACGAACTCGAGGCTGCTCCCGCCCCCCTCGTGCGTGACCACCGAGAGCCGATCGCCCGGAAACACCGGGACGTGGACCATCCGTGGCGACAGCTCGACCTCGTCGCGGAACACGTCCGGGTCCTCCGCCGACACCACCCGCAGGACCGACATCGGGTTGCTGCTCGATGACGCGACCCCCACGAGCTTCGGCGTCAGAGCGCTGAACACCCCGAAGAAGTCGGCCGTGAACGTCCCCGCAGGCGCCTCGATGAGGCCCACGTAGTAGCGCTGATCGTAGACCTTGAAGTCACTGCGCTGGAGACCGACGGGGGTAACCCCGTCCCAGTCGACCATGCTGTCGATCCTGAATGCGATCGGTTCGGACGCCATGATCGACTCCTACCGGCAGCCCGTGTCGGTGCCGCAGGCGGCAAACCAACCCTGGGCGTTGACGCTCGCGGCCGCGAAGGCGCTCACGAGGTTGTTCGATGAGCCTGTGTGGTCGATCTCGATCACCAGGAACTCCAGCGTGCCGACGGTCATCGGCATGTTCTTGTAGGTCGGGAAGGGCTGCGGCGTCGGGATCCCGTCGTTGTTGAAGAACTGGAAGCCGCGGTACTCACCGCCGACCTGCTCGCCGCGATCCGTCGGGTCGGTCGTGACGTAGAGCCTCACCGCGATGTCCAGGTGGTTCTTGCCGTCGTTCGCGAGGTTCAGCGCGATCGTGATCTCCTTCGGCGAGTAGCCCGGCCGAGCCCGCTGAATCAGCCGAATTCTCTTCTTGGGCGGCACCGGGTAGGCATCGACGTAGTCGCCGCCCAGCCCGGTGACGATCTCCGAGACGTTGACCTGGGTCTCCTTCGAGATCTTGTCGATCGTCACCGGGCTGATGTTCATGTTCGCCGGGCACCGAACCGCGTCGAGCAGCTTCTCGAGCGCCGAGCATCGCGCGATGAGCTGCTGGCAGCTCTCCTCCAGCCTCGGCACCCGCCTCGCACATTGAGCCATCAACGCCTGCTCCTCCGGGGTCGACCGCAGGCCTTGGCAGAGTCGCCGGTGCAGCTCGTCATCGGCCTCTGCGCTGGTCATCTGGATAATTCCCTCATTCATCACACACAGTCCCTCTCTCCGCCGACTCCGGCGGACCACTTCACACGTTTTCTTCAACATTGGGGGCAGACTCAGGCTGCCCCGCGCTCCTCAAACCACGTCGCAGCTCAGTCGAGCCCGAGCAACGCCCGGAACTCCTGCTCTGCACTCTCACCTCGACGGAGGCTCGCGTCGCTCGCGTCGTCGAAGAGCTCGGCGCCTGGCCCAGCCTCAGCCCCAGCCTCAGCCCCAGCCTCAGGGACAGTTGGTCGGAGACCCGTCTCAACGCCCTTCGTCGGCAGCTCCGCGGACCACCACTCGACGACCAGAACAGTGCCCGGCCGGATCTCAGCGGCCTCCGCTCGCGACATCTCGATCCGCACCCGCCTCTCACCAGCGCCGACTCCGTCGACCGCGATCTCAGCGGAGTCGCCCTCTAGTACCCGCTCAACCCAAAATAGCCCCTGCATCCGACCTCTCCATCTACCCGAACCGCCCAAGATGCGCCTACGACCGCGATCCGAGGAACGCGCCAGCGCCGAAGAGGAGCCCGCCGAGCTGGAACACGTTCCTCGAGATCATGCTCTGTCGCGTCAGAAACCGCGGCAGTAGGCCGCCCAGCCCCAGCAGTGCGATGTAAGGCACGGGACCGAGGCTCGCCGGCAGCAGCGAGCCGGCGAGGTGTCCCAAGCCGAGCCCCGCGACCGCCGATGCCCCGAGCGCAACATCAGAGCGCCAGCTCCCGCGCATCAACGTGCCGACCCGCTGGACCATGTCCTTGGTACCCGTCGACTGGAGGAGCCAATCGGCGATCCGCTGCTCCTCGGCGTCGTGGTACTCGCTGACCGCCTTCTTGAAGTACGCCATCCAGTTCTCGGAGGCCTCGCCCTCATGCGAGATCGCGTGCGATACACCCCTACTTGTTGCTTGCTGTGCCATGTCGAATCACCTCGTGGACTACGTTCCAGGTGAAGGTCTCGAAGAATTCAGAGAATGGACCCGGTCGCGCGCTCGAGTCTGCCGCGTTGGGATCGATGCCCATGCTGGCCAACTCCCGCTTTACAGCCTCCCTGACCTGCTCTTCGACGGACTTCTCCCGCTCGTACGGGCGACCGTCGATGAGCGGCGTCCCCTCGTAGGAGCCGCCCTCGACGAGCGAGTCGATCGCCCGCTTGGCCTGCTCCTCGGTGTCGAAGTAGCCGGCACGCCTCACCTGGTCACCCAGCCTGAACTCAACCACCACCATGTTGGGATATGGTTGAACGATCGGAGGCGGTCGAGTCAAGAGTAATTCTGAAGAATTAATCTGCACACTAGCGGCTCGATGGTCGGGCGCATAGTCGACAACATGGCCCCCGGCTATAGGCTCACTTTCAACAACATGGCCCCCGGCCGCAGGCTCGACATCGACAATAGGACCCCCGGCTAATCGATGCACAGGGTCGCCGGTGTTCGGCCTCATCGAGGTGTCTACGCCCACAGGTTGAGCCTCGACTGGGTGAGGACTGGTCTCCGGATCGTCGTGCGCGCCAGCGACACGATGACCCCAGCCCCTCGCCTCCACGCGAGCGCTGGCGACAACATGGCCCCCACCCTCGCGACCCCCCTGCGCGCCAGCGACAACATGGCCCCCACCATCGCGCCACCCGTACGCGCTGGCGACAACATGGCCCCCACCCTCGCGACACGCCTGCGCGCCAGCGACACCATGGCCCCCATCGTCTGAGCCGTCAGGGCCAGCCTCTGACCGCTGTTGCGCGCGTTCGACAGAGTGACCCCCGGCGCCGACCGTCGAGATGGCGTAAAGCGCATCCTCGCAGCCCCCTTGGGGCATCTCTACGGTGGCCAGGCCAGCCACGCACGCCCCGAGGATCGGGCCTGGCGCACCTGTGGCGCCGCCTTGCAGCGGTCTTTCGGGGTCGCCAGCAACGTCGCAGCTCACGCACCAGAGCTCCGACGACGCCCCCAGGATCTGCCCGGCAACCGCGGCCGCTCCCGAGGTCACCACCGAGCCCACGATCGCGTCACGGCTCGGCACCGCCAGACAGATCGCATCGTTCCCCTCCGTTACCGACGCTCGGTGCTCAAGCCGTAGCCGGAGGTCGCCGAAGTCCGGCGAGCGCTCAGCCAGGAGCTCCGCCCAACGCAGGAGCCTGCGAACGCCAGGAAGCCGCCGACCCCGACAGATATCACGCAGCACATTCCGCGAGACCCCCAGCACGCGAGCCATCTCCGCGTAGGATCCCAAGGCCTCAGCGATCTCGCGGAGCCGACCGCGAACGGCCTCCCCCGAGGACCAGCTCGGCTCTAAGCCAAGGGCCTTCATCCTCTCTATCGTGCGCTGCAGGCCAAGCCGATCCAGCGGCCCGCTTCGTCCATACCAGAGCTCTCGTGGAAGCTCCTCCACCCTCTTCACCACCACACCTCTCGACATGGCGGGGTTTATGCCAAGAAGCGCCGGGCAAGTGCGCCCAAGGCTCTCTGGCCCGCGTCATGTTCACTGGACACAGCGGATCGCCCGACCAAGCCGGCCCGGCGCATGCGGTCTAGGGGCCCCCACGACTCGCGACCCGGGGGCTAGGATCCGCGCCTCGCGATACAGCCTGCCATGGTTCCAGCATGGCCGCAGAGTCGCGAGTCCGATCAGCGTCATGCCGCGCCTCGACGTCTTGCCCTCACGCCCCCACGATTCACGGCATGGCTGAGGGCTTGCACCCCGAACGACAGCCATCCGGCCTGTCGCCTCACCGCCCTGTTGCTCGACCAGCCGAACCACGGCGGGAAGCCGACAGTGTCGATACTCGCCGCCGACCACCCCAAAGGACAGCTCGGGACAACGCGCCACACGCAACCGAATGAGATGAGTCGGATGGGCCGCCGCGTGACGCCCTGGTGAACCCGCTCCGTCATGGGCGGATCCGCGCGCGAGGGTTGGTCCCCGCACGTTGACGCGCGGACCAGCCTCGTCGAGCATGTCTCACCATGAGCGCTGCAAGCGTCGCCCCACACAGTACTGATGCCGAGAGCGGGCGCGTTGCGGCGTTCAAGCGCCGGTTTGAGTTGGCCATGCTCGAGGACCTCGCCCACCGATCGGGCTACGGCAGCGCCTGGAGTTCCCTCGTCCGAGCGGCCTCATCCCACGACCGCGAGTTCAGCCTGGACAGAGTCCGAAAGGTAGGCTGGCACGAAGCAACTCGGCAATTTCAGCGGTCTCTCCTGGATCGGGCGCTCGCAGAGTGCGACGGGAACGTCACGCAAGCGGCACAGTGCCTCGGCATCGCGAGGTCACACATCTACAACGTCATCGCCTACAAGTAGGATCCCGCGGCTCGACGCCTCAAAGGAGGCTCAGACGCCGACTGCAGCTCCCACCACGGCGGCTCCCGAGGGCGCCCCTCGCTCCGTACAGCCGCACGAGATCGCCGAAGGCCACTGAGCGAACCAGCGCCCCTTCGCCGTTGATCCCCCAGATCACTTGCGCGATAGTGGCCCTATGCCTCGGGTCCTGACCCTCCTCGGCGCCCTCCTCCTCACCGTGTCCGCCTGCGGCAAGGATCTCGGCGAGCTCTGCGAGGAGGACGCCGACTGCAAGTCCGATCGCTGTGTTCGCCCTCCGGGCTTCGGCGCCGAGGAGATCGCGCAGTGCACGCTCTCCTGTGATGACGGCTGCCCTGGCGGCTCCACCTGCGTCAGCGAACTGTGGTGCCTCCCGTCCTGCGACGACAGCAGCTCCTGCCCCGAGGGGACCGTGTGTGACGCCTTCTTCGGCGCGTGCTTCGCGGCATGCAACGACGACTCCGAGTGCGTCAACAACACCTGTTCAGCGGCGATGCTCTGCGATGGGACGTAGGGCGCTGCGCAGTCCCAGCGGGCAGCAGGCCCCAGATGGGGCCCACACTCCCGGGAGCGTTTATCCCCTTGCATGTCGCGCCTCGTTGTCTGTTCATAACGACACGGACTCGCGACCATGACTGTGCCCTCGTCACCTCTGCTCCCGGCCGCCCCTGCGTGGACAAACTTCTTCCTGGGAGAAGACGAGAGCTGCTCGCGTCCGGGCAAGTCTCGCCGCGCAGGTCGGCAGCGCTGCTCCGCCGATGATCGCTCAGGAACAGTCTTGGCCGACCAGTGGGAGCTCCTCCGTCGCCTCGGCCAGGGCGGGATGGGCGAGGTCTACGAGGCGTTCTACCGCGGCGACCGACAGCGCTACGCCGTCAAGATCCTCTCGCCGCGCCACAGAGACGAGGCGGTCACGAGAGAGCGGTTCCGCCATGAGTACCTGGCCCTGCGCCAGATGGGCGTCGCCGGTGTCGTCGAGGCCCACGCCCTCTACGGTGAGGGCGACGAGCTCTTCTACTCGATGGAGCTGCTCGCGGGACAAGACCTCGCCGCGCTCAACCGTGAGCGATCCATCCCAGCGATCGAGGTCATCGACATAGGGCTCCAGCTCTGCTCGACCCTCGGAGAGATTCACGCCCACGGGGTCATCCACCGCGATGTGAAGCCCAACAACGTCGTCCGGCTGCCCGACGGGAGGGTGAAGCTCGTGGACCTCGGGATCGGCAAGCTCTTGCCCGCCTTCTACGCCGAGGGCGAGGCGAGAACCCCGCCCGAGAAGCGATTGATGACCGCCCCTGGGATCAAGCTCGGGACTCCCGGTTATGTGGCCCCCGAGGCAGGTCTTGGCGAGGCCCCCACGCCAGCGACAGACGTGTTCTCGCTCGGGGTGACGCTCTTCCGGCTCGCGACCGGTCGGATGCCCTTTCCGCCAGGCCGCCCGGTCAACATCGGCGACGAACCCCGGCTCGCCGCGGAGCTCCAAGTCGAACTCCCACCAGCGCTCGAGTCGGTCTTGCGCCGCGCCATGATCACAAACCCGCGACATCGGCTGCCGTCGATGAGCGCCCTGGCCGAAGAGCTCGACCTCGCGCGAGAGGAGCTCCTCGCCGTCACGCCGCACGAGCGACAAGGGGTGACACGCTCCGCGCCGGCCCCGCTCTCTGGGATACAAAGCGGCCCCAGCTCGCGACCCGCGTACGCAACGCGAAACCGCCAGATTCCGCCGTGGCTGCGCAACGCTGGCCTGCTGCTCGGAGGACTCCTGCTCGGTGCCCTCGGCTCCCGACTCACCGTGAACACCTCCGAGACGGAAGCCATGGCGAGGAGCATCACGCTCGCGAGAGTTCTCCAAGCGCAGCTTGACGACCCACCAGAGAGCACGCCCGCGCTCCATGCCCCTGCTCATCTGCGATCGGATGCCCCCCATTCACCGCCTCCGACTCCGCGCAACGCCGACGAAGAACAAGCCCAGGCGAGCACGAACCCGACGACCTCGCCGACCTCGCCGACGATGTCGGAGGTCCTCGACCGCGCCGAACCAGAGCTCCAACGCTGTGCCAAGGTCGCCGGAGGCCTGATGATCCTTCGCCTCGCGACCGAGGCGAACGCCGGCGAATTCACGGAGCTAGCCCCCCTCGGCTCCAGCGATGAGCGCGTCGAGCACTGTGTCCGAGCCACGCTCGGTGGGCAGCGGTTCAAGCCGGAGCCACAGCAGGTGTTCCTGCGCGACTACCAAGGGGACGCCGACGAATGAGACGCACGATCCTCCCGCCGATGCTGATCGCCGCCCTGACGCTCGCCCCCTCGACCCCAGCGAAGGCCGCTCCGGCGCGCTGCGGGACCTCGGACCACCGCTGCCAGGCCCGCGACTTCGGGCGTCAGGCAGCAGCGGCCGAGGACGCCTCCCGCAGGGCGCTCTTCTGGCACGCGTCCTACGAGGCGTACGCGAACCTCTACGAGAAGACCGGGGACCCGAAGGACCTCTGCGCCGCGAGGAAGGCGAACGCGAGAAGCCTGCGCGTCGGCGAGGTCTCGGAGAGCCAACGGTCGCTCTACAGGCAAGCACGCGCGAAGATCCAGGCGCGCGACCCCAACATCTCGTGCGCCCGTGCCCGCAACGTCGGGAGCGCCCCCCTGGCAACGCAGCCCCCTGCCCCGACGAACCGAGTCGCGAAGGCGCCTGACGCCCCGGCCCCTCCCCCGGCGCAGGTCTCCCCTCGCGCTGAGCCGACCCCCGAGCAGGCAGAGCCCCTCCGAGCCCCTCCGCTCGACCAGGCAGCTTCGCCTACACGTCAGCTCGCCCCGCCCCCTGCCCGCCCGTCCTCACCGAGCATGGAAAGCGCTTCACGGCATCGTCAAAGCCCGACGATGATGATCGCAGGCGGGCTCGCCCTGGCCGCGGGGGCCTCACTCGGCGGCTTCGCGGTCCACGCCCGCAGCCGCGCTCTCGACCACTACCGTGCCAGCCTCGCGCTCCATGAGGGCGTTGACGGTGAGCCCAGCGAGGCCGACCGGATCAAGGACCAAGCCCTGCGAGAAGAGTTCGACGCGCAGCGCTCCCTCGCGATCGGCACGGCGATCGTCGGCGGAGCGACCATGGTCGTCGGCGCAGTGCTCCTCGGCGTCGGCGCAAGACGGCCTCCCCGATCCCCTCACGCATGGCTGCCGACGGGGCGAGGCCTTGCATTCCGCGCGCGTTTCTGAGCAACTAGGACCACCGGATGCACATGCTCGCAAGAAGCCGACTCGCCCTTCTCCTCGCGCTCTGCCCAGCCGCGTGCGTCGAGTGGCCTGAGTTCCCCGAGGGCGAGTGCGAGGACGGACCCTGCGACACCGAGACAACCACCGAAGACTCGGTCAGCGCCAGCATCACCCTGACCCACACGGGCGACCCGAGCAGCGACGGTAGCGCGGGCACTGAGGGAGGAACCGGCTCCTCAACGTCCGGCTCGGAGTCGGGCTCCGACTCCGAAACAAGCTCGACCGACGAAGGCCCTCCGCCTGCCATCGACGACGTAACCCTAACGCCCGCCACGATCACCAAGAACGGCACGATCGCCGTCGAGGTCCGCGCCACAGCGAGCGACGCCGTCCGCCTGCGGCTCGAGGACGGCAGCGTCCGAGAGCTGTCGCAGAGCGACCCCGGGACCTTTGTCGGAGAGTTCGCGGTCATGACCGGTCTCGACAACGGATCACGAGCCGCGAAGCTCGTCCCCTCACGCGACGGCATCGACGGCCTCCAGATCAAGTCGCCCTACACCGTCGCCCTCCCCGAGCCGGGCACAGAGCTCTTCTGGGAAGCGGCCGACAGCCTCTCGATCGGGCGCGGCTGGGTCGCGGCCCTGGCGACCCTTCCCTCTGGGGACATCGTCGAGCTCGGGACTCACCTCGTCAACGACGATGAGCAGCGGTGCTATCTACGGCGACGAACCCAGGGCGGCGCTTGGGGATCCCCGGACATCATCAAGCTGCTCCCGGGCGACGGGTGCGAGGCGGTCGACCTCGTGATCCGGGAGGACGGCACGATCCACGCCCTCCTCGCCTGGAGGATCGCCGTGAACTCCTGGGGCTGGTGGCTGGGTGAACTCCCGAGCTGGGGAGACAAGCCGCTCACGATCGCCTCCGGGCCCGCCGGCGAAGGCGCGAAGGCCCTCGCCTACCGCGACGGACAGCTCGCCGTCTGCGGTGTGACGCCCACCGAGTTCGGCGATCTAGACGCGTTCGTCGATGTCATCGATGGGGGTCAGGAGCGGTATCAGCTCGATCACTTCCCCGATGACACCGAGCCGCAGCTCGAGCACACCTTCGACGAGACACCTGCGGCCTGCGCCTTCTTGGGAGAAGATCTCGTGGCACTGGTCGGCGACGTCAAGGGCGACCACGACGGGGATAAGAAGATCTACTCGAGGCGTTTCTTCGTCCCAGTCGACCTCAGCGCTGACGAGCCCACCGACCTCGTAATCGCAGCTACGGACGGGTTGACCCAGACCTTCGCGACGGCGCTCGACATCCGCGATGGCGGCGACATCCTTATCGCCGGCTACGGCTGCGACGAGCCCTGCACCGAGTCGCAGGGCCTAGCCTGGACCCTCAGTCATGAGGGCGACGAGCTCTCCGTTGCACCGCTGGGGCTCTTCTCAGACCCGCTCCTCGCGCCACACACGCTCCGCTGGAGCCCCGCTGGATACATCATCGTCGGCAACGGCGGGCACCTCGGCGACGACGCGACCTTCACCCTTCGCGCCTACGCCCCTGGCGACTTCAAGCAGCCCCTGTGGACGTACTCCCGTAAAGACCCGTTCTTGACCCACATCCCCACGGCGCTGGCGCTAGGCCGCTTCGGCGAGGTCTACTCTGGGGGTCTCGGCGCGAGCAAGTATCCAGCGCTCGCCTGCGTCGGCGGCTAGCAGCCGCTTCAGATCTCCTCGCAAGTGTCCGCGGAGAGCCCCCGCCGCGCTCTCCGCTACCAAACGGTTGCTCGCGGACAACCTGGCCAACCCAGTCTACGAAGTGTGGCCCAAGGTCTCTGTCCTCGGGTAGACACACCTGTCATGTGAACCACCAAGAAAACAGTGTCAGGGACGCACCTTCGACTCCTTCACCTCACTGGACATGACTAAGGTTAACTCATCATGCTCTCCGCAAAGTTGCAACTCGTAGACACGCGAATGTCCCAAGCCTTCTCTCGCGGCCTGATTCATCGTCTCACGGAAGACGCGGAGCACGACGGTCGAACAATCACTCTGGATGGTCGCGAGCACTTGAACTTCGGTTCTTGCAGCTACTTGAACATCCAGAATGACCCAGCCTTGGTTGCCTCGACTGTGGACGCTGTGCAGCGGTACGGAACGCAGTTCTCCTCCTCGCGCGCGTACATCCGCACGACCCTCTACGGGGAGGTCGAGAGCCTCCTCGAAGAGTTGTTCGGTGTGCCACCGATCGTCACCACGAGTACGACCCTCGCACACTTGACCGCCGTGCCCGTTCTGTTGAATGACGGCGATGTCGCCCTGGTCGACCGTCAGGCGCACAGCAGTGTTCAGACGGCTGTCGCTCTCGCATCCACTCGCGGCTGCACCACAAGGGTCCTCCCGCACAACGATCTCGCCGCGCTACGCAAGCAGATCGAGTCGTTAGCCCCGAGTCATCGTCATATTTGGTACCTATGCGACAGCCTTTACAGCATGTACGGTGACTTTGCTCCCCTGGGCGAACTGGTGGCACTCATCGACGATTTTCCCCAACTCCACCTCTACGTCGATGACGCACATGCGACCGGATGGTTTGGGCCCAGTGGTCGCGGGTATGCTATGGAGCTACTGCACGGACACCCCCGCACCGTCGTCGCAACCTCGTTCTCGAAGTCCTTTGGGGCTGGCGGCGGTGTCCTGCTCATCCCAGATCCAGCGCTTCGGCGCCTGGTTCACCATTGTGGAGGACCGCTTACCTTCTCTGGACCCCTGCAGCCCCCGATACTCGGAGCACTCGCAGCCTCCGCGAGGCTTCACCTCTCCGCTCGTCACGGACCCCTGCAGCGGTCCCTCTATGAACGGATGTCCAGAGCCTCAGGTCAGGCTATCGAGTATGCACTTCCTGTGCTCAGCGCTCCCACATCACCCGTGTGCTTCCTCGCAGTGGGCGACGAAGAGGTCACGTTCGCCTTGGCCGAACGCCTGCTCTCTGAAAATTTCTGGATCAACACCGCGATGTACCCCGCGGTGCCGCGAGGAATGGCCGGTATCCGCTTCACGCTGACGAACGCACTCACCATGGGTGACATCGACCGGTTCATGAAGACGCTCACTCTGCTCCTGAGGAGCTCCGGACAGACTCAAGAGTCGATTCACGAGTCCTTCGGCAGTGTTATGGGTCGACTTAATCATTCTACCCGCCCGATCGCGACGTTGACGGGCTAACTTCCAACGCCAACTTGGCCCACAGAAGCTGAGTGATGGTCACCCCGGCGAGGCAACCTACTGCGGGATGAAGTCCGCGCAGGCTTCCTCGACAAGATCGGTCGCCTTGTCGAAGGCGGGCGCGTAGTCCGGCGCCTCGATCTCTTCGATGATGTGATGCTTGAACATCTTCGCGAGCTGGCACGAGTAGTCGTCGGGGAACGGACACTCTGCGTTGCCGATGACGAACGCGATGACGGAGTCCGGGTCGCCGTTCTTCGCGGCGACGACCGCGTCGTACCAGTCCCACGGGTAGATGAGGTTCTTGGAGTTGTCGATCGTCCGGGTGACGAGCGTCATCATCAGCAATGCGTCATCACGCAAGAACCCCTCGTTACAACCACCTGGAGCGTTGATCTCAGGCTCTAGCGCGGCTACGAGGGCATCGGCGACGCGGCTGCTGTCCCAGGTCCCCACGAGAGCGGCGCAGCTGAAGGTCTCGAGGAGGTCGGGCTGCTCCTTGGTCATGTACCGGCGTCCCCCTGCGATCTTGCAGGGCTTGTTCGACGCTAGGCGACCGGCGGGAAAGACAGTCCCAGCGCCAAGGGTAGCGTCGCACGCCGTGACCTGGTCCAGCAGCTCACAGGGGTACCCGTACTTCTCCGCGCACGAGCAGAGCTCCCCGGGCTCCTTGCCGAGGAACGACGGGCAACAAGGCTCGCCCCCCATACACGCCGGCTGGGCGCAGAGCTCATCGCACTCCTCCGCGCCCCAGATCTCATCCGCCTCGACGACCATGATGTGGTAATCGAAGTCCGCAAATTTCGACTCGATCGTAGCGATGAACTCGGGGAACGCAGCGATCATCTGCGCCTGAGCGCCGCCGAAGTGGTAGAACCCCGAGATCACGAAGAGGAAGTCGATCTTCCCCTTGCACCCCGCGGGCTTGGTGTCACCCAGGTCCGTCTCCCAGCCGACGTCGCTCACGAAGGTCGTCGCGGAGACCCCGGAGCCCACGGAGGTCAGAGAGCCCCCTGTCGACCCCGTGGAGGTTGTCGAGCCCCCGCTGCCCGTCGCTCCAGAGCCGCCAGCCGTCGTGCCCGACGTGGCGTCGCCCGAGGTGCTCAGGTGAGTGTCCACCGTCGTCAGCACGATCGTCGTCGATGCCTCGTGGTTGGCGCTACACCCCGCGGCTCCAGCGAGCAACACGGCGAGCAACGACGCCTGCACGAGGTTCGCCTGTCTGAGCCAGGAGCGCGTGGGGTCGATGTGCCGACTCATCGCCGCCCGATGCTACTGCAGCTCACGCGCGAGATCGAGCGGAGCGCGCAGCCCCTCCCCGACGAGCCCGACCGATCCACTAAGCGCAACTAGCGCAACTCAAGACCGGCTGAGCCACCATCGGCATCGCAGACCTCCCCGACCCCGAACCGCGTACCATCCTCCAGTACGCCTATGGCCAAGCCTACGAAACGCAGCGTCCTCGAAGCCCTGACCAAGCGGCGCCTCTCTTCCTTGACCCATCACTTCGAGCTCGGCGTCGCCGGGAGCCGGCCGAAGGCTGACCACGTCGAGGCCCTCGACGGCTCGGAGACCGCCAGCTTCCGGGCGCTCCTCGCCGAGCTCAACCGGGACGAGCTCAAGGAAATCTGCCGGGCCCACGAGCTCGACGACTCGGGCAAGAAGAAGGCCGACATCGCCGGCCGGCTCTTGGGCGAGGAGTCGGCGCCAGCCGCTCCCAAGGAGGCGCCCGCGTCTGCGTCTCCGAAGTCGGCGACCTCGAAGAAGCGGGCCGCCAAGGAGACCAAGACGAAGCCCCAGAAGAAGCAGACCAAGCGAGCCGCTAAGGCCGCTAAGGCCTCCCCCCCTCCCAGCGAGCCCGAGCAGATGCAGCTCAAGACCGAAGACAAGCCGCAGACACCCACGGGCAAGCTCACCCTCGCCGACCTCGAACGGCACCTCTGGGGCGCGGCCGACATCCTCCGGGGCTCGATCGACAGCTCCGACTACAAGCACTACATCTTCGGCCTGCTCTTCTACAAGCGGCTCAACGACGTGTGGCTCGAGGAGTACGAGGAGCGGCTGGCGGAGTACGAGGACGACGAGCTCGCCCGCGACCCCGAGGAGCACCGCGTCCACATCCCCGAGGGCTCCTTCTGGGCCGATGTCCGCGCCCACAGCGTCGACATCGGCACCGAGCTGAACACCGCCTTCCGGGCGATCGAGGACGCGAACCCCAGGCTCAAGGGCGTGTTCCAGGACGTGGACTTCGCCAACCGGCAGCGGTTCCCGGATCATCTTCTAGACGCCCTGCTCCAGCACTTCGAGAAGCACCGCATGCGGCGGGTCGACGTGCCCTCGACCATGCTCGGCGATGCCTACGAGTACCTCATCGCCAAGTTCGCCGACGACGCGGGCAAGAAGGGCGGCGAGTTCTACACGCCCAAGCAGGTGGTCAAGCTGATGGTCGAGATCCTCCGACCCGAGGAGGGCATGACCGTCTACGACCCCACCTGCGGCTCGGGCGGCATGCTCCTGGAGGCCGTCCACTTCATGGAGCGGAGCAAGCTCAACCGGAAGTCGCTCACCCTCTACGGCCAGGAGAAGAACCTCAACACCTGGGCGATCTGCAAGATGTCGCTCTTCCTGCACGACATCGACGACGCCTTCATCGAGCGCGGCGACACCCTGCTCGACCCGAAGCACCTTGCCGGCGACAAGTCCGTGAAGCGCTTCGACCTGGTGCTCGCGAACCCGCCGTTTAGCCTGAAGAAGTGGGGTCACAAGGTCTGGAGCAAGGGCGACCCCTTCTCTCGCGACACCTACGGCACTCCGCCGAAGTCCTACGGCGACCTGGCTTTCGTCCAGCACATGGTGGCCTCGGTGAAGTCTGGCGGGCGGATGGCCGTGGTCGTGCCCCACGGCGTGCTCTTCCGAGGTGGAGCCGAGGGGAAGATTCGCGAGGGGTTGCTCAAGGACGACCTCATCGAGGCTGTGGTCGGGCTCGGTCCGAACCTGTTCTACGGCACCGGAATCCCGGCGGCAGTGCTCCTTATCAACCGAGCAAAGCCAAGCCAACGGAAGGGCAAGGTCCTCATCGTCAACGGCGACAAGGACTTTATCCCCGGTCCAAACCAGAATGACCTGTCTGAAGAGAACGTAGCCAGGCTCGCCGGTGCGGTCCGATCCCACGCCAACACCGAGCTCTTCTGCCGGGTCGTCGGGCTCGGCGAGATCGAGGAAAATGACTACAACCTCAATCTCACCCGCTACGTGCAGACTGACCCGCCACCAGCACCCATTGATGTTCAGGCAGAGGTGGCGACACTCCAGCAGATGATCGCGCAGCGGGACGCGGCCGAGGGACGGATGGTCGGCTTCCTGAAGGAGCTTGGCTATGCAGAGTAAGCTGCCGCCGACCTGGCGAAGCGAGCCACTCGGAGCATTGGCGAAGCGAGTCCGTCGAAGAGTAGAAGGCGTGCCCGAGCACATTTTGATGATTACCTCAACGGGGGGGTTCATCGCGCAGGAGGACAAGTACAGTCGCTTCATGGCTGGTGACAGCCTCAAGAATTACGTGTCTCTGCGAAGGGGCGAGTTCGCATACAACAAAGGCAACTCAAAGACCTATCCGCAAGGGTGTATCTACAGGCTCGATGCCTGGGAGGTTGCAGCCGTACCCAATGTCTACATATCGTTCCGGGTGGCATCCGAGGAGCTAGATTCGGACTTTGCAGTCCAGTTCTTCGGGAATGGCGGACTGAACCGACAGCTAGAACGAGTGATCACATCCGGCGCCAGAAGCAACGGACTGCTCAACCTCTCGGTTGACGATTTTTTCGCTTGTGAAGTGCCCTTGCCGCCGCTTCCCGAGCAGAAGAAGATCGCCGCCATCCTCTCCTCCGTGGACGAGGCCATCCAGGCGACCCAGGCGGTCATCGAGCAGACCCGGCGGGTGAAGGAAGGGCTGCTCCAGGACCTGCTGACCCGAGGCATCGGGCACACGCGGTTCAAGCAGACAGAGATCGGGGAGATTCCCGAGTCGTGGGAGCTCGTTCGAGTTAGCGATGCAGTATCCCACATCATCGACTACCGCGGCAAGACACCTCCCTACTCAGAATCTGGCGTACCGGTTATTTCACAGGAGGATGTGCAGGCGACGGGTCTAATGCCCTCTCAGAAGTGGGTGTCGCATGAGACGGCCTCGCAGTGGAAGCATCGAGGTACCCTAGAGCCTGGTGATGTAGTCTTCCGAATGGAGCGGTTCGTCGGCGAAGTTGCCCAAGTTCCAGACGAGCAACTCTATATCATAACAAGGGGGGTGCTCGCACTGCGACCCGCACCAGCGTTATTCGTGAAGGACTACTTCTTCTGGCTCTTCTTTCACAAGAAGAGGTGTGGCGACTGGGATAAGCATGGGCACGCCACAACAGTGCCGAGGATGTACAAACCAGACCTCTTGGCCCAGAGCCTGCCTCGCCCGCCGATTCAAGAGCAGAAGCTCATTTCTGCTCAGATGGAGTCAGTTGAGAAGCTAATCGCCGCGGAGGTCGCGAAGCTACGTCCTCTTCGCAGAGTCAAGGCCGGTCTCCTCCAAGACCTCCTAACCGGCAAGGTCCGAGTATCCCCATGAGCACCCCCAACGAGCTAACCCTCGTCGAGAAGCCCATCCTCCGCTTCATGGAGGGCATGGGCTACGGCGTGATTGGCCCCGCAAAGCACCGGGGCCTCCGCGCCCGCGAGAACGAGGTCCTCTTCAAGCCGGTCCTGATCCTGGCCCTGCGCAAGCTCAACCACCTCGACGAGGCCACCGCCCGCGCCATCTATAACGACCTGGCCGGGATCTCCGACAACGCGAAGTGGATCGACGTGCTGCGGGGCAAGTACTCCCGCAAGGTCCCCGGCGAGGAGACCCACCGGACGATCCGGCTCGTGGACTTCGACCGCCCCGAGAACAACGACTGGGCCGTCACGAGCCAGCTCCGGGTCGTCGGCGAGACCACGCGCAAGCCCGACGTCGTCGTCTACCTCAACGGGATCCCGGTCGTGGTCATCGAGGCCAAGAGCCCGATAAACCCGAGCCAGAACAGCTTCGACGCGATCGACCAGATCCGCATGTACGAGGCCGACATCCCGCGGCTCTTCGCGGCGAACCTCTTCAACATCGCCACCAACGACATCACCTTCCTCTACGGGGCCACCGGAGCCCCCTCGGAGTGGTGGGGGCGCTGGCGGGATCCCTGGCCGCGGTCCCCAGAAGAATTCTCCGACGAGACCGAGAAGGGCCTCTACAGCCTTCTAGAGCCCTCGCGGCTGCTCGACATCCTCGCCCACTTCATCGTCTTCGAGACCCGCGACGGCAAGACCCTGAAAAAGGTCTGCCGCTACCAGCAGTTCCGGGCGGTCAACAAGATGGTCCAGCGGGTCGCCGAGGGGGAGCACCAGGCGGGGCTCATCTGGCACACCCAGGGCTCGGGCAAGAGCCTGACGATGGTCTTCGCCGCCCTCAAGCTCAAGTTTCACCGGGGTCTGACGAGCGAGCGGCTGCAAAACCCGAACCTGCTGATCATCACCGACCGGATCGACCTCCACGACCAGATCAGCGCCACCTTAGACGCCTGCGGCCTGCCGAACCCGATCAACGCCACGAGCGTCAGCAAGCTCAAGCAGGAGCTTGTGCCCGGCGTCTCCGGGCGGACCGTGATCTCGACGATCTTCAAGTTCAACTGGGAGGACGAGCGGCTCAAGTCCAAGGTCCAGGCCCAGCGGATGGCGGCCCTCCGCGAGCTCGAGATCGAGGGCTCGGAGAAGTGGATCCTGATGGTGGACGAGTGCCACCGTACCCAAGAGAAGGATCTCGGCGCCTACCTGCGGGCGATCCTCCCCAAGGCCGTCCGCTTCGGCTTCACCGGCACACCGGTGAAGAAGAACGACCACGACACGTTCCAGAATTTCGGGGCCCAGGGCGAGCGCTACCTCGACAAGTACGGCATCGACGACGCCGTCGCCGACGGCGCGACCGTCCGGATCCTCTACCAGGGCCGGATGACGAAGTGGAGCCTCCACGACAAGGAGCTCGACGTCGTCTTCGACATGTGGTTCTCCGACGAGCCCGAAGAGAAGGTCGAGGAGCTCAAGCGTCGGGGGGTCACCAAGGGCGACCTCGCCCGCTTCGAGCCCCGGATCAAGCTCATCGCCCTCGACCTGTGGACCCACTTCCGCAAGCACGTCCAGCGCGACGGGTTTAAGGCCCAGATCGTCGCCATCGATCGGCTCGCCTGCGTCGCCTACAAGAAGGCCCTCGACGACGTGATCACCAGAACCCTGGTGAAGTCCGAGAAGCTGCCCGAGGACGAGGCCCGAGCGAAGGCCGCGGCCATGTCGAAGTGTGTCTACAGCTCCGGGCAGCACGACAAGGAGCAGCACCCGGAGCTGGTCGAGCACCAGCTCGACGAGAAGGAGACGAAGGCCGCGATCGCCGAGTTCATCGAGCCAGGGTCTCCCCTGCAATTCCTCATCGTCTGCAACAAGCTCCTGACCGGCTTCGACGCGCCGATCGAGCAGACGATGTACCTCGACAACCCGCTCACGGACCACAACCTGCTCCAGGCGATCGCCCGCACCAACCGCCGCTACGGCGCCACCAAGGACCACGGGCTCATCGTCGACTACATCGGCGTCTCCAAGCGCCTCACCGAGGCGCTCTCGGCCTACCGCCGGGAGGACGTCGCCAGCGCGATGCAGGACTACGACAGGCTCGCCGACGAGCTCAAGGTCGCCCACCGGGAGGTCATGGACCTCATCAAGCAGGCGCCGCGGATCGGCGACCCGGACAAGGACGTCAAGGCGATCATCGCCCACATCGGCAGCGAAGACCGCTGGTACATCTTCCGCTCCAAGGCCGACGCCTTCCTCAAGGCCTATCAGGCCCTGACCCCCGATCCCAGGGTGCTCCCCTACAAGACCGACCTCAAGCTCGTCGGCGCCTGCCTGCCCTACGGCAAGCTCCACTTCGAGAAGATCGAGGAGACCGACTGGAGAAAGTACAGCGAGAAGGTCCGCGAGATGCTCGACGAGCACCTCGAGGTCACCGGCCTCAAGTCGATCTGCAAGCTGCGCAGCCTCACCGACCCCGCCTTCTGGGATGACTTCGACAACCCCGAGGACATCAAAGAAGCCGCCGTCCGCAAGCTCGCCGAGCTGAAGAAGGAGACCGCGGAGCGGACCGAGAAGAACCCCGCCCGCTACGAGAAGTTCTCCGACCGGATCAAGGAGCTGATCAAGAAGTTCAACGCCGGGCTCGTCGAGGCCCAGCAGCTCCTGGATCTGGCGGCGGAGATCGCGAAGGAGGTCGCCGCCGAGGATAAGGCCCACCAAGGCACCGGGCTGAGCGAGCGGGCCTTCTCGATCCACTCGATCCTGCGGAAGTTCCAGGTGAAGGACGCGGACGAGGACGCGGACGACGGCGATCCGGAGAAGCCCTCGGACACGACCAAGGCTGACGGGGAGGGCCGGGAAGCAGGGCTGACGGAGATGCAGGAGGTCGCCAAGGCGATCGACGCGCTCTACGCCTCCGACGAGTCCGCTCCGCCGCTCTGGCAGGACAAGAGCCAGCTCAAGAAGGACCTCCGCAGCACAGTTCGTAAGCTGGTACGCCCCCTCGGCCTCGACGGCTGGAAGAAAGAAATCCCGTCGGAGGTGGAGCACTACGCCGTGCTCCACTACGCTAAGCCCTAGGAGCAGACGTGCGAGCCCGACGAGCAAAGCGCATCCCGACTGGAGCCCGGTAGCCGATGGAGTCCCCCGGACACAGCCTCCAGATCGGAGACACCGAGATCCCCTATGCGGTCCGCTACAGCTCGAGAGCGGCCCGGAAGCGGATCATCGTTACCCCCGGCGGGGTGGAGGTCGTCGCCCCCGTCGGCACCCCGCTCGAGGGCGGGTCCGGCGTGTTCGCCTTCGTCGATCGCAAGCGGCGGTGGTTGTTCGACGCCCGCCGAGAGATCGACGAGCAGCACCAGAAGCTGTTGACCCAGCGCTACGCCTCCGGCGCGAAGCTCCAGTACCGCGGGCGGTGGCTGATGCTCGATGTTCAGGCCGGTGATGTTGACGCGGTGGAGCTCGTCTGCCGGTCGAAGTTCCTCGTGACCGTGCCGGCTGCGCTCGACGGTGTCCGGCGGCTGGAGGCCATCCGGGTCGCCTTCGATGGGTGGTTGCGTGATCGGGCGCTGCGCGATGCGCGACGCCTTGGTCACCGACATGAGGAGCGCCTCGGGGTTGAAGCCAAGGGCTACCGGCTCTCCGAGGCGAAGAGCCGCTGGGGCTCGCTCGGGCTGGATGGCGTTGTTCGCGTCCACTGGCGGCTCGTCCAGGCGCCTGCTGCTGCGATGGAGTACGTCGTCGCCCATGAGGTCGCCCATCTGTGTCACCGCAACCACAGCCCTGAGTTTTGGCAGACGCTCGCGAGGTGCCTGCCGGATTGGGCGGAGCGGAAGTTAATGCTGGAGCGGTGGGAGACGGATCACCGGGCGGTGTAGGGCGACCGCCTTCTGCCCCTAGACCCGCTGCCTCTGAGGTCCCCCATGAGCACGTTCGGCAAAATCACCCTGTCCTTCGGAGAAACTGGAAAGCCTGACGAGGAGCCGGTCAGCTTCACAGCTCGGCCGGTCAACCTCATCGTAGGCCCCAACAACGCAGGCAAGAGCCTCTTCTTGCGAGAGCTGTCGGGGACCAACCCGCGCAGGTATCAGTCGGATCGTAGCTTCACACGCAAACTCCGAAGAATCTGGAATCACAAGCTAGATGTCGAGACCTCGCTCATCGTCGCAGAAGTTGCCTGGCCTGACGACGAAATCGCCGCCAATCGACGAGCGATCATCGCTGAAGCTCTCGCCGAAGGAACCGGCAAGAAAAAGTGGCCACCCGGTATCCCACTCCAACCCTGGGACAAACTTATTCCGGCACTCGAGCGAGTCGCGGAGAGCCTAGACTCCCACGGTGCCAACCTTGCCCAGCGCCTCGTAAAAATCGTTGCGACCAGTGCGCCGGAGGAGTTGACAGACCTGTCAAACCTCGTCGGGCTAATTGATGACGATCCCCCTCTGAGCATGATGCTGGGGCTCGGCGTAGTCCTGCTCATTCTAGGCAAGCACAGAGCCAAGAGCACCCCACCCGAAGGACGACAAGGCGCGCTCCCCCCCGACACAGATGAGAAGCCTTCATCTGAAGATGCCAAGGCTTCGTTAGCTAGGACCGCACCACTCGAGATGCTTGAGGATGCTCTCAGGGACTACTGGAGTCACAGCCTAGCCGCCGTAAAGGAACTCGGGATCGAGCCCCCCTCACCGAGCTTCGATGACCTCACAGATCCTGGCCTAGTCGCTGGGGAATTCATACCGAAACTACAAGACAATGCTTTCTTCGCGGCATTGCTCAGAGAGGCCTTCAAAGACGACCTGTCAACCATACCAAGCCGAACCTTGCCGGGCTTTGACTACGCGCTGGCTCTCGCCCAGTCTTTCGCAGCACCTGAGTCGTTTCGTGAACTCTCGAAGACACTTCAGGCAGCTGAAGAGCAGTTGGGATGGTCTCACCGTGACACTCGAAAGCGCCGGGGTCGTGATCACCTCTACCTCGATGGCCTCACTCGACTGACGATGACCGACGACGGCGGCCTTGGCCCATTCGACGACGACAGCGATGATGACCCGCCAATAGTGGCCCTACTCAAATCCGAGGAGAATCGAGAGCAGCTGCGAGCTGTGGTCGCCGAGGTCCTGGGCTCTCAACTGGTCATCGATATGGTCACCTCGACCCCTGCAGTGAAGTGGAGACTGGCAAGAAACTCCCCTCCCGAGCGACTTGAAGCCAGCTACGACCAGGCCAGCCGAGACTTCATGGCCGAGGCGATCCCACTTGAGCAGCGCTCAGATGGCATCCATGCGCTCATCGGAATGTTTGCGGCGATCCTCGCGAAGAACCCAAGCGTCGTCTTCATCGATGAGCCGGAGGCATTCCTACACCCGCCTCTCATTCGGCGCTTTGCATCTGTTATCGGGCGAATCGCTTGCGAGAGGAACATGCAGATGTTCATCGCCACGCACAGCCCCGACCTCATCGCGGGTTTTGCACCTCAAGCCCACAATATGAACATTCTGCGGCTTAGCTACGATGAACGAGGCTCAACTCCGGTGGCGGCGGCACGCCTACTTCGTCCAAACGCACTTCGCCGGTTAGCCCTAGATCCTCTTCTCCGCAGCGAGTCGACACTTGCCGCCCTCTTCGCGGATGGGGCCGTCGTCTGCGAGGCACCCGCGGACCGCACCCTCTATCAGGAGGTCAACATGCGCCTCCTCAGCTACGGGAGCCCAGGAGACGGAATTGAGAGCTGTGCGTTCTTGAACGCGCAGAACTGGCAGACAGTCGGAAACATGATTCGCCCCCTTCGCGAGATGGGGGTCGCCGCAGCGGCTGTTGTTGACGCCGACGTCCTCTTCGACAGAGATCTCTCCAAGGTTCTCCTTGCCGCCCAGATTCCGGATGCAATCCGTGGCGGCATCGCGCTCGCGAGGGCACAGTTTAGGGACTCGTTACGCGACCGGATCGCGAAAGAGCAAACTCCCAACAATGATGATTGCAAAAAGACCAAGCTCAAACACAATGTCATCGCAGGGCTAACCTCGAAGGAGCGTGAGATCTTCGAGCACCTTCTCATGGACCTCGCTCGCTATGGAGTATTCCTCGTCCCGCTCGGCGAACTTGAGTCTTGGCTCGGCCCCCTCGGCCTCCAGCCGCTCGACGACAAATCGAAGTGGTTCAAGCAGGCGCTGGATCGCCTTGGCTGGGACCCCGACACGCCTGAGTATGCAAAGCCAGAGACCGGCGATATCTGGGACTTTATGCGGCAAGTAAACGCGTGGATCTTGGATCCACACCGCAAGGGCACCGCGCCCCCAGCCTGACTGAGCCAGCCATCCACAGGCTCTCAGTCGAGACCGCCGACGCTGACCGTGCCGTCGCCTCGGATCGACGAATCGCCGATGCCGTGACCGTCTCCATGATCAGCGGCACCGAAGCGCCCCGATACTCCGTACGCTTCAGACGAAGGGCGTCGTGACCGGACTCGCCAGAGGCACTCGAAGACCCACCAGGAGGTCTGATGTCTCAGAAACACAACGACGAGCCCGACGATCGCGGAGCGGTGACGCACCCGCCCGAACCGGTCGCACGAGACGGCCTGTCTATACGTACTCAAGGCAGCTCAGCTCCCGATCGCACCGGTCTTGATTCATATAGAGCGATCTCTCCCGCTGACGGCCCACGAGCCGCCCCTTACCCTGAGATCTCACCGGACTCCGGTCCGGCTCTGGGAGGCGGACGATGGGACGGGCGACGGAACAACGAGACGAGGCAACCAGGCGGCGCGAGTCGCCGTTGATGACGGCGGATGAGCTCGCAGGCTGGCTTCACTGCTCGCGGCGGGCGGTGTACGACCGGGTCTACCGCGGCCAGATACCGGGGACGGTGAGGGTCGGCCGAAGGCTCTACTTCATGCGCGAAACCGTGCTAGCCTTCCTCCGGGAAGGCACAGAGGGGCGCTCATGGAGGAGTCAATGAGCATCAAGATCCGAGAGAGGGTCTACCCCGAGACCAACACCGTGACCTGGCAGGCTGACATCCACGTCAAACTCGTCGACGGCCGGAAGATTCGCGAACGAGCGAAGATCCCCGGCGCGACGAGCCGCTCGGCTGCCCTCAAGTGGGCGCGCGAGCGGGAGCGCTGGCTGATCCTGCATGGGCACGAGAAGGAGGAGCAGCAGACCAAGAAGAAGACCAAGACCAAGGACGGTGATGGGCACGAGCTCGGGGCCGAAGCGGAGGCCAGGGCTCCGGCGAAGATGCCGACGCTGGAGGAGTTCAGCGAGCGGTTCATGACGGAGTACGTCCTCGCCAACCGGCTCAAACCGAGCACCGTGTACAACCGGAAAAAGTACATCAGGGCGTACCTGGTGCCGAACCTCGGGGCACGACCCCTCGACCAGATCGATGAGGCGGACGTGCAGCGGCTCAAGGCCAAGTACGCCCACCAGGCGCCCTCGAGCGTCAACGCGATCCTCGAGGTGCTGGGGGCGATGCTGCGGATGGGCGTCGAGTGGGGTGTGATCCCGACGATGCCGCGGATTCGCAAGCTGAAGCCGCAGCGTCATCGCTTCGCCTACTACGATGAGGTCACCTACCAACGGCTCGTGCGAGCGGCTGGGGAGATCGACGAGCGCTGCCTCCTGGCGGTGCTCCTCGGCGGCGATGCGGGTCTACGCGGCGGGGAGATCGCTGCGCTCCGTCTCGTCAACTGCGACGTCAAGCGCGGCGTCCTCCATGTCGTCGAGAACGACTGGCGGGGCAAGGTCGGGCTGCCAAAGGGGAACCGTACGCGACAGGTCGTGATGACCGCCCGCCTGCGGAAGCTCCTGCGGGCGATGAAGCAGCGCAGCGAGGACCACGAGGCGCGGGTGATCACGCGCTCTCGGGGTTCGGGCAACCCAACGCTGAGGGTGATCGTCTCGCTGGTCCGCAAGGCCCAGCGCGCGGCCGAGATGCCGCAGACGGGCACGCACATCCTCCGGCACACGTTCTGCTCGCGGCTCGCCGCGCGCGGGGCTACGCCGAAGGCAATCCAAGAGCTCGCCGGTCACGCGAACTCGAGCACGACCGATCGCTACATGCATCTCGCCCCGAGCGCGCTGCGTACTGCGATCGCGCTTATCGAGGAAGAGAGCGCCTAACTGGTACGTACACGTCACGGGCGCGCACGCGCTTTTCAAAACTGAATAGTTTCAGGCACTTAAGTGGTCTATGTCGGCTACTGCGACATGACCACCGACGGCGGTGGTTGGACCCTGCTCGGTCGCTCGCGCAACACGCCGAGCTCGCCCGGCTGTTCAGGGACCGACAACGGCGCCAACTTCGGCTGGCGCTCCGCGCAGGGATCGCTGCAGAGCGACGGCCAGGCCTACTCGCTCGACGCGGCCGGCAAGGGGCTGGAGTTCGGACAGATCCTCTTCGGTAGCCACAACGGCAGCAAGGCGTTCGCCGGCGAGGCCTATCGTCACTCCGTGGTAGCCAACTTTATTAACGTCCATCAGGACACCCACTACTTCGTAGGCAAGCCGACCAAGGTCCTCGGAAACTGCGACGACACGTCGATGTTCAACTGGGTCGGCTACACCAGCAATACCGACACCTTCCACTTCCGTGACGTCAACGGCAACGGCTTCGGCCTCACCGGCAGCGGCTGGCGCAGCTGCTACGACACCTGCTCGGGCGGCCAGATGAACGGCAAGCCAGGGATGGTCTTCGTCCGCTAGGGATATGAGGCCGCAGAAACGTGCGCCAGCGCGGAGCTCACGGCCCTGCACAGCTTCGAGGACGTGCGGTTCTCAAGGGCGCCCCCCACGTGGCGGCAGCGGAGCGGAGCGAGACGCGCCCGGCGAGCGTCACGGCCCCCGCCGCGAGCGCACGTCGACTACACGCCGGTGATCGTCCGCAGAGCGTCCTTCAACGTCCTCATGCACATCTCCGGCGGGATCGGCCGGCTCAGGCTCGACATCGTCTGCGCGCTCTCCGGGGAAATGCCGGTGAGGTAGGCCTTCGCGCCCAGGAGGCCGAGGGCGCTCGTGAGGCGGAGCAGCTCGTTCGCGGTCAGCTCGTCGACGGTGCCGATGCCGGTAAGGTCGACGATCACCGCGTGGGCCTGGCGAGCGCTGACCGCGACGAGGAGCTTCTCGCGGACGATCTGACTGCGCCGAAGGTCGAACTGACCGGCCAGCGGCAGCGCTAGCACCCCGCTCCAGACCTCGATGATCGGCGAGGTCAGGGCCATGATCTCGCGGGTCTCGGCCTCGCCCGCGAGCATCCGCTCGCTGAGCGCCTCGCGCTCGAGGCGCGCGGACTCGGCGGCCTCCAGCTGAGCCTTCGCCTCTGCCTGGGCCCTCCGAGCCTCGGTCACGTTCGTAAACTCGACCACCGCAGAGCGGTCACCGAGCGGGTGGACGACGATCGAGAACATGCTGTCCGGGACGAGCTCATCCTGATAGGGCACGTCGCCGAGGACCACTCCCTCGCCGCTCTCGATCACGCCGGCAAAGACGCCCGGGAGCGGTGTGCTGAGCGAGCCGGGAAAGCCCTCACCTATCGGTCGTCCGACCACAGCGGCCTGCTCAACGCTGAGGAAGCGAGCGGCAGCCGGCGTGCAGATCCTCAGGACCAAGGAGCTCGGGTCGCCAGGCTCCGTCAGCTCCCAGACGCACACGCCCACGCTCAGGGAGTCGATGACCCCCTCGAGAAGATGTCTCTCCTGCGCCATTGCGGGAGAGTATCGCAGAGAGCCCGGTCACGACCGCTCGCCGAGGCCGGACGATGAGGACTTCGTGGAGCTAGAACCGCGCATCCACGGGGCCTGCGCTCTGCAGCCAGCGGCCGCAGGACCTCTCGTCAGCGCCTCCTAGCGCGCCTGCTCGAGCAGTCGCCTGCCAAGCTCGGCTCCGGCGAGAAACGCCCCCTCGGCCCCGCCCTTGGCCGAGAACGCCTCGCCGGTGAGGCCGACTCGGCGACCGCCGTCGAGCCCGACGAGCACCGGCGGGCCGAGGTGTTCGCCGGGCCCCAGGTTGGCGTAGCGCCAACGCTGAAAGAAGGTCCATCGCGGCGCTCCGAACCCGCCAGGGAGGTGTTGTGCGGCGGCGACGAGGAGCGCGTCCCCCCACCGCTCCGGCGGCTCTTCGAGCAGCTCGGCCGACCAGCGAGGCGTCGCTTGGACGACCAACACGTGCATCCGCGGCGCTGGTCGCTTGCTCGAGTCGTGGACGATCCGGGCGACCGCCCCATCGCCGCGGGGATAGAGGATGTCCCAGGGCGGCGCGATGCCCCCTCGCGAGTAGCCGGCGATCGCGGTCAGACAGGGCGTCGAGGTCAACGCCCCCAAGCGCTCGATCGCTCGATCGAGGGCATCCCCATCCCCGGCGCAGGCCGCCTCGCCACGGCTCATCTCCTCCAACAAGAGCTTGGCCTGGGGCAGCGGCGCCGTGACGATGATCGTCGGCGCGACGAAGCTTCGACCGTCCTCGGCCACGAGCCTCCCGGGCTCGCAGCGGACGATCCTCGCGGACGTCACGACCTCGATCCCGACGGCGAGACCCTTGGCGAAGGTCGTGAGCCCAGCCGCGAAGGCGAAGCGCCGCTCGCCGGGCTCGAACGCCCGCGGGAGACAGGGCGCGCCGTCGCCGAGGACCCTCGTGGGCCACTCGACGCTGCCAGGAGTCGCCCGTAGAGCGTCGACAAAGCCGGGATCCGAGCCGTGCAAGAACGAGAGCGCGTGATCGACCGGCTGTCCGTCGAAGCGCCGCGTCGCACAGCGACCGCCCACGCCGCGCGCCTTGTCGACGACGATGATCCGGAGCTCCGGCCGAGCCCGGCGCAGGGTCCGAGCACAGCTCAGGCCCGCGATCCCTGCGCCGACGATGACAATGTCTGCGGCGGTTTCGCTGGGGGCAGTGGCGGCCGGACTGATCACCGGCGAAGAGTAGCGCAGGACGCAGCGACGACGACGGTCGCCGAGGCGGCCTTGCTCGTGAAGCCCTGCAGCAGCGGGACGAGCCCGGCTCCGCGCGCCCGCAAGAGCCGCGACGCACCTCCGGCCTGCGCTCTTCGTGGCTCGCGCACCCGTGCTCTGCGATCGACAGCGCAGGGGCCCGACGGCGGGAGAACCCTGCGAGGCCGCCGACGGCTCAGCCCTCAGTCGCCGCAGCAGGCGGTCCAGCAGCAGGAGCCATCGTCCATGCCGCACTTGGTGCCGCCCTCGGTCCACGCGCAGTCACAGGCGTCCTGCTCCTCCTGGCTGCACTCCCCGCCCCCGCCCCCACCCATGCACTTGGCGACGTCGTCTAGGGGGCCGCGGTCGAGCCCCGAGCGGGCGACGATCGCCTCCGGGCAGGCGACCTCCTGATAGCGGAGGTCGGGGTTGTCGGCGACCTCGTACCAGTCGACGTACCACTCGCAGCCCGCCGCTAGCTCGGCGAGGCCTGGATCGTCGAAGACCGCGGCGCAGCGCGAGAGCACGCACTCCTTGAGCTTGCCGTGATCGCTCCCTACCTGCTCCTGACAGTAGGTCATAAAACCACCGTAGGTCGCCCCGAGCTCCGGTGTCTCGACGCCCCATTGATAGGAGCAGGCGTCGAAAGCTCCGACGCCTCCGCCTGGCGTGAGAATGTCGAACTGACCACCGCCGACGTCGTAGCCGATGTTGGTCGCCTGGACGATCATCGTCTTGCCGAGCAGCGCCACCGAGCCGGGATCGCTGTCGTTGTAGTGACCGGTGCCGTCAAAGTCGAGCTGGTAGCAACGGCCGCAGATGTCCCCCTCCGCGGGGATCGCCGCGAACCCGTAGGCGAGCGTCGGGCTGACCGCCCAGGGGGTCATGCTGTAGCAGGTATAGGCGCTCGAGGGGGTCGGCTGATCGCAGGAGCTGGCGACGAGAAAGTCGTCGCCGTGGCTCATATCGTCCTTGTCGCAGCTCGCGAGGGTGTCGGTGCCAGGGTTGACGTTCGCGGGCCAGCCACAGTGGGCCTTGCAGCAGTCCCAGTAGCGCGTCGCGTAGCCGGTGCAGGCGTCCTCGCCGAGCGGCGGCGGCTCGTCGCCGGTCTCGCCGGTGTTGCCGGTCTCGCTGTCCGTAGACCCGGTCGGGTCCGTCGGATCGGTCGCACTCCCGCTGGCCGTCGGGTCCGTCGGGTCCGTCGGGTCCGTCGCGCTCCCGCTGGCCGTGGTCGTCGCGGTCGCCGTCGCCGTCGTATCCGTACCGATCGAGGTCATCGTCCCGTCGGTCCCCGTAGTCCCGACGGTCGAGCTCGGATCGCTGTTGTCCGTGCTCGCCGAGACTGAACCCGCTGTCGGTCCGCTCGCCTCCCCGCTCGCGGAGGTCGACCCGCCCTCCGGTGTCACGCAGCCTGCGAAGAGCGCGACAAGCGCAGTCATCGCGAGGGCCAGCGTCGGGCGGGCGGAGAGAGGGGCAGTTTCAAGGATCGTGCGCTTCATGGTCGGCTAGGTGTCCAGGTTTCGCCGGAGGAGAGGCGGCGCGGGGGCGAGAACGCGTCCGCCGAGGGGCCCACGGGAGACCCCCCATGACCCCAGTGTGAACGGGGGCCTCGATCGGATGAAAACCATTTCGGTGTCGGGCAACATCGCGCTATCGACCCGTAGACCTGGGATTATCCCACATTCAAGGATCGCCTCGCATGTCGCGCAGTCCAGCGACGAGGACCTCGGCTCGTATCCCTCCGAGACCGCGCCGGGCCCCTCGGAGGAGCCCTCTGCACAGGAGGTGAAGCCCGGGATCGACAGGTTGGTCCGAGCACCGACGGGAGTTCTTCGCTGGCACGCCGCCAGGTTCCCTGACAGGTTCGCAGAGATGCCTGCACAGCTGCTCCTCCTCGCCAGCGCCCTCTCATCAAGCGTGGGCCTAGAGCCGTCGCCGCCCCGAGGAGCATCTGAGGTCGCGCCGACCGTGCGGACAGCCTCGTCGCCGATCGAGGCGGCCCCCTCGACCGCCCCAACCGCGGCAGCTCCGGTGATCAATAGAGCCCCTGAGGTGGAGGGCGAGCCCTCGGCGAGCGTCGCCGTCGCTCCGTCCGCGAGCGCGACGACCCCGGCACACCACAGCCACGGCCACGGCCACGACCACGCCGATGGCCACCACAAGGATGGCCACGATCACGATCACGCCGATGGCCACCACCACGCCGATAGCGGCCACGATCATGGCGACGACCACGACCACCGCTACGGCCCCCACCGCAGCGACCTCTGGAGCCCCCCGAAGAGGGGGCCGAGCCGACGTCAGCAGGCCGGCAAGGCGCCGATCTCGGTCCGCCTCAAGACCCTCGGCGAGCTCGGATCCCTCAACGTGCTCGCCCACAGCCTCCAGTTCGGGAAGACCGGCACGGAGTTCGACCTGAAGCGGGACGGGCGTCAGGACACGATGTTCTTCTTCCGCAGGCTCTCGGCGGAGCTCGAGGTCGACGACCACCACCAGATCATCCTCCTCTATCAGCCCATCAGCTTCACCACCGAGACGGTCCTGATGGAGGACCTGGTCGCCGACGACGTGACCTTCCCGGCCATGTCCGGCCTCTCGATCTTCTACGGCTTTGACATCTACCGCCTGAGCTACGCCTACGACTTCTTCACCGATCCCGAGCAGGAGCTCGCGGTCGGCTTCTCGATGCAGGTCCGCAACTTCCGGTCGAGCTACGTCTCCAGCGATGGCGAACAGTCGGTCACGAACACCAACATCGGCGCCGTGCCGATCATCAAGGTCCGCGGTCGTCACCAGCTCAAGCGGGCCAACTTCTGGTACGGCGGCGAGATCGACGGCTTCTACGCCAACATCCCCTATATCAACGGCGGCGATGATCCGGTCGAGGGTCTGATCGTCGACGCCAGCGTCCGCGCAGGGGTCACGGTCGCCAAGGTCGTCCGCCCCTTCGCCAACCTCCGCTACATCGGCGGCGGCGGCAAGGGGACGAGCAGCGACAAGGTCGGCTTTGGCGACGGCTACAGCAGCAACTGGCTGCATACGCTCGCCTTCTCCCTCGGCGCCGAGGTGATCATTCCGGCGGTCGTCGGCGACCGAAAGGCGCGCGACCGTGAGGTCGCGGCTCGCAAGGCTCGGCGCAAGGCCCGAAGAAGGTAGACCGCGCGTCTTGCTCTGCTCCCGTGGGCTGTGCAAACCTGCCGAGGATGCAGCGTCGCCGCCAAAGCAGGCTCCGTGATCGTCCCCTGCGTGGGCGAGAGGCGCGACGATGCCGGCGGTGATCGGCGACTGGCTCGCCCACCGGGCCGCCCTCAGCCCCGACCGCGTCGCCCTCATCGACGCCACGGACGGCGACAGCGGCGTAGCACCCAGGATCACCTACCGCACCTGGAACCGCCGGGTCGATCGCACGGCCCAGGCCCTCCGGGCGTTGGGCGTCGAGCGGGGCGAGCGGGTCGCCGTCCTCGCCAAAAATTGCGCCGAGTACCTGGACCTCTTCTTCGCCTGCGGCAAGCTCGGGGCGATCCTCCAGGCCCTCAATTGGCGCCTCGCGACCGCCGAGCTCGCGGCCCTGCTCGCCGACGGTGAGCCGATCATCGTCGTCTACGACCGTGGCTTCGCCGGGGTCGCCGACGAGCTCGCGCAGACCGGCGCGGCTCCCAAGATATGGATCGCGACAGGTCCGCCGGCCGACGACTCGTCCGGACAGGGCGGCCCGCCGGGACCGCACCTCGCACAGCTCGTCGCCGCGGCGCCCGACCACCCGCCGCCGACCGTCGAGCTCGAGTGGGGGAGCCCGTGGGCGCTGTGCTACACGGGCGGCACGACCGGCCTGCCGAAGGGGGCGATCCTCAGCCACCGCAGCATCACCTGGAACGCGATCAACACGGCGAGCGGCTGGGACCTCGGCGCGGATGACCTCGCGATCCTCAACGCCCCGCTCTTCCACACCGGCGGCCTCAACGTCTTCACCGCCCCGCTGGTCCACGTCGGCGGCGCGTCGATCATCTGCCGCGGCTTCGACACAGACCAGCTCTTCAGCCTCATGCAGGCCCACCCGGTGACCTGTCTCTTCGGCGTGCCGACGATGTTCATCGACGTCCAGGCCCACCCGCGCTTCGACGCGATCCCCTGGGAGAAGGTGAGGGTCCTGATAAGCGGCGGCGCCCCCTGCCCGCTCCCCGTCTTCGAGCGCTTCTGGGCCCGCGGCGTCGACTTCCGCAGCGGCTACGGCCTGACCGAGGCGGGCCCCAACAATTTCTGGCTGCCGACCGCCGAGCTCCGGCGCAAGCCGGGCGCGGTCGGCTACCCGCTGATGCACGTCGACGCCCGGATCATCGGCCCCGAGGGATCGCCCTGCGGCGCCGATGAGGTCGGCGAGCTCCGACTGCGCGGACCCCATCTCTTCGCCGGCTATTGGCGCGACCCCGCGAGCAGCGACGCCGCGCTCGACGGGGAGGGCTGGCTGCGCACCGGCGACCTCGCCTCCGCCGACGCGGATGGCTGCGTGACGATCGTCGGCCGAGCCAAGGACATGTTCATCTCCGGCGGAGAGAACGTCTATCCCGCCGAGATCGAGGCGGTCTTGGCCGGTCACGCCGAGGTCGCCGAGGTCGCGGTGGTCGGCGCCCCGCACCCGCGCTGGGGCGAGGTCGGGGTCGCGTATATCGTCCGTCGGACCGTCCTCGGAGACCCCACCGCCGATGACGGACAAGCCGATGACGAGGAAAAGGGTGGTCCCGACGTCGCCGACACGCCGACGCTCGACGAGGCCGCCATCCTCGACTACGCGCGCGAGCGCCTCGCCCGCTACAAGGTCCCGAAGACGGCGCGCTTCGTCGCCGCCCTCCCGCGCACGGGCGCCGGCAAGGTCGACAAGCGGGCGCTCACCCTCGCCTACGCGGAGCTTGAAAGCCCGCGATGAGGGCACCCAGCGCTCTCATCGCGCCACCTTCGATCGCATAGGCTTGTTCGACACGACTCGCTCGAAGCTCGGAGCTCACAACTCCTCCGGCTTCGGCTCGCAGACGCGCGGCGGCGCGCCCCCGCCAGCGGGATATCGTCGATTCCCCCGCCACCTCGACGAGGCCCGCCGCGAGAGTACGATCGCCCCACGCAAACCCTCGCCTCGCGCGTGATGTGTCGCGTCAATGAGCTTGCATGGCGGAGGCATGGGTCGTCGTCGCGATCGAGGGCTGGAGCCGCAGCTCCGCCTCAACCCCCGCGGAGCACCCCGCGGAGGAGCTCGATCCACCGCTGCGGCCGCTCGATGTGCGGGCCGTGGCCGCAGCCCTCAAAGACCACCTCGCGGACAGCCCCGCCGCGCTCGCGGTATCGCTCGAGCACGGCCCGGGTCTGGCTGACCATCGGCTGGGCGGGGAAGACCTGAACGCCAGGCCAGCCTGGGATGAGCCCCAGCTCGCCGAGCACCCCGCAGTCGGAGAGGGCCCGGTCGCCGACGAGACGATCATCGCCGCCCCGAAGCCAGAGGATCGGCGGCTGAGGATCGATCGCCGCGAGGGCCGTCAAATCACAGTACTTCGGCGAGACCGCGTTGCTGACCCCGCGATCGCCCGGCGCGAAGTAGGGCCAATGGGGCGAGCTTCGCCGGTCTCCGGGGTAGTTTCCCTCGCCTATCACGGTCGCGAGCATGGCCTCGACCAAGGCGTCCTCGAGCGCTGGCGGCAGGGAAAAGCTCGGGTCGAAGTAGAGCGTGCGGAGAACATTGCGCGGGCTGGTCGGCGAGCCCTCGCCGCGATCGCCGGAGGCGATGGCTCGGCACAGCTCCGGGTTGGTGAGGCCTGCGCCCGAGCCCGCGTAGTCGGGGTGTACGGGCGTCCCGTCGAGCCCGCGGGTGCCGCCAAAACCGTAGGGTGAACCCGGGGCGATCAAGGTCAGGGAGGCGACCGAGCGCGGACGATCGATCGCGTAGCGCATCGCGATGGAGCCACCGAGCGACCAGCCGACCAGGTGGACAGGACCCTCGATCTCCAGCGCCTGGAGGAGCGCCCGCAGATCATCCGAGAAGTCGCGTAACCCCCGGGTCGCGTCGACGGGCGCCGGCTCGGTCTGCCCGAAGCCGCGGAGGTCCGGGGCGATCACCCAGGCCTCGCCCGCCATCGCCGCGATCGTCTCGCTCCAGAAGATCGACGAGGAGACGTTGCCGTGGAGGAGGAGGAGCGGCGGTCCCCCTCGACCTGCGGAGCGGACGAAGGTCCGCAGGCGCCCGGTCGACACCAGCTCCTCGGAGGCGATCGCAGGGCTCACTCAACGCCCCCCCGGGGCTCGGAGGAGGCCGCCGCGGATGAAGCGGAACACGTCCTGGAGGAGCTTCTCGGGCGGCAGCTGACCCTCCCAGAGCACCCAGCGCATGCCGATGAAGTCGAAGATCCCCATCAGCATGTAGGCGACGGTCTCGGGGTCGAGGTCGGCGATCTCATCGCCCTCCACCGCCGCCGCCAGCCCCTCCGCGTAGCTCTTCGCCAGCCCCTGGTAGTAGCTGCGGTAGAGCGCCTCGTCGACGAACTCCGCCTGGCGGACGATCCGGTAGAAATTCTTGTGGGACTGGACGAACTCGAGGAAGGCGAGGCAGCCCGCCTCCTCGACCGCGAGGCGGGTGTCGAGCCCGCGGGTGGCCTCCGCGAGGCGCCGACGCAGCGCCCGACCGAGCTCGATCAGGAGCTCCGAGAAGATCGCCTGCTTGTTGGGGAAGTAGACATAAAACGTGCCGAGGGCGACCTCCGCTCGGCCCGTGATCGCGGCGATCGACGCCCGCTCAAAGCCCTCCTCGCCGAAGATCTCCTCGGCCCCGTCGAGCAGCTTCTGGCGGGTCCGCTGTCCCCGCGCGGTCGTCGGCTCGTGAACCGCCGCCTTGCCCCTGCGGACCATGGCGCGGATCTTCGGCCACCGCAGCGCAGCAATTCAACGCGTTTTCCAGACCATGGCGTATTCTGCGCCTATCTGGGCACATGGGGACGATCTTGTTGACTTGAATATTGATTCATGTTTCATACTAGGCGCGATGTCACGCATCTCCTCGCACCTGCAGCATTCCGCGTTTCGGCGCGTCTTCGCCCTCGCGAGCGTCGGCGCGGCGCTCCTCATCCTCCCCCAGACCGCGGCCGCGGGGAGCTGGGAGACCCGCTCCATCAGCGGGATGAACGTGCACGTCTACACCCCCGACGACCTCAGCCCGGTGGGCGAGGGTCGCGGCCTGATGATCGTCATGCACGGATGTGTGCAGAAAGCCGGCGACCTCAAGGCGCTCGGAAACCTCGAGGTCGGCGCCGACGCCTTCGGGATGGTCATCGCCCTCCCCGACGTCCCGAACGGTGGCGTCTACTCGGGCTGCTGGGACTACTACGGCGGCGTCCACAGCCGCGAGAGCGGGCACAACGACGACATCCTCGCCCTCACGGCGGAGCTCAGCGCCGACCCTCAGCTCGAGGTCGACAGCGACCAAGTGTACATCACCGGCTTCTCCTCGGGCGGCGGTCAGGCCAACGTCTTGGGCTGCCTCGCGCCGGACGTCTTCGCCGGCGCAGGGATCGCGGCGGGGCCCTCCCTCGGCACCTCAGCCTTTCAGATCGGCTTCGTCTCGACCGACGCCCCGACGGCCGCCGCCCTCTGCGAGGGCTTCGCGGCGGCCCACAGCGACGACTTCGCCACTCAGCTCGCCGCCGTGTTCACCGGCAGCCTCGACTTCACCGTCGCCCAGGGCTACGCGCCGATCAACGCCGAGATGTTCGCGATCCGCTACGGCGGCCTGAGCGAAGAGGCAGGGGCTGTCGACGTCGCCGGCCTGGTCGGCCACGAGCCCGCAGGCTCCGGCTCCCTCTGGAGCGACGGCGACGGCCCGCGGATCGCGATGCTCGAGGCGAGCGGGGCCTCCCACGCCTGGCCCGCAGGCTCCGGCCCAGGCGGCGTGACCTCCTTCATCGAGGCGAAGGGGGTCGACTACGGCTACTTCCTCGCGGAGTTCTTCACCCTCAACAACCGCCGCGTCGAGCCGGTCGACGAGAGCACGACCGGCGACACCGACTCCGATACCGACAGCAGCAGCTCCGACGGCACGGGCTCCGACGGTACCGATAGTTCCACCTCCGAGGGTTCCGACTCCGACGGCTCCGACTCCAACGGCTCCACCTCCGATGGCTCCGACGGTTCCACCTCCGATGGCTCCGGCGGCTCCAATGGCTCGAGCGGAGGGCCTAGCGACAGCGACGCCGCGAGCTCCGACTCGAGCGCCGACTCGAGCGCCGACTCGAGCGCCTCCGGGGGCTCGCCGTCGGGCGGGGTCGACGGCGATGAGAGCGAAGAGGGCTGCGCCTGCGACCTAGGACGTCCCCTGCCTGGCGCGCCCCTCCTCGCGCTCCTCGGCCTCGGGCTCGTCCGGCGACGGCGACGGGCGTAGGCCGCACCTGGCCCGAGGAGCGTGATGACGACGTCGACTCGGACGTCGACTCGGTCATCGACGGGCCATCCCTAGACAAGGTCACAGCGCGGGCACACCCGCGATCACGGAAGATGACGATGGATCCCAAGAACACAGCCCGCACCCGCACCCGCACCGCGCTGAGGCGCCCCGCCCCCTTCGCCGCCCTGACCGCGGCGCTCCTCCTCTCCGCCTGCGCCGGCGATGACGGCAACGCGAGCGGCGAGAGCACCAGCACGACCGGCGACGAGGCGACGACAGGCCCGATCGGGACGACGACCTGGACCACCGGCGCGAGCGCTGCGACTGAGCCCACCACCGCCGCGACTGAGCCCACCACCGCCGCGACTGAGCCCACCACCGCCGCGACCGACCCCACCACCGGCGCCGACTCGGACAGCACCGGCACTGACTCGGACACCACCGACGACACCGACACCGACACGACCGGTGGCCTGCCGCCCGACTTCGACGCGCTCATGGAGGGCTTGGAGGAGCCCTACCTCCACACCTACGTCGGCGATGGAGACGGCGGCCTCGGTCACGTCACCTACTTCTCCCTCGATCCGATGGGCGACGACTTCATGATGCTCCCGCCCGAGGAGCAGGCCAAGGTGAGCAAGATCCAGGCGACCAAGCTCGCCTCGACCAAGCTCCCGCCGACCGTCGAGCACGCCGGCGTCGAGGTGGTCGGCACCCTCACGGTCGTCGACGGCGACGACGAGCGGGTCCAGGAGCTGACGATCAAGGTCCCGGAGAGCTGGAACGGCAGCCTCGTCGTCGCCGGAGCGCCGGGCACCCGCGATGAGTTCTCGAGCGAGGCGCTCGTCGTCCCCTGGCTCCTCGATCGAGGCTTCGCCTACGTCTCTGGCAACAAGGGCATGACCAACGGCGGCGCCGACGGCAACGCGACGATGCTCAGCAAGACCCACCCCACGGCCCATTGGGGGATGATGATGATCGACCTCGGCCAGTGGGCGACGGAGCGTCTCGGCGCGGCGATGCACGTCGAGGTCGACCGGGTCTACGTCGTCGGCCTCTCGAACGGCGGCTACCAAGTCCGCCGCGCCCTCGAGATCGATCACCTCCGGGTCGAAGACGGCGAGGAGCGGCTCTTCGACGGGGGCCTGGACTGGGCCGGCGCCTATTGGCCAGACAAGCCGACGCTCGACGTCGACGAGGACGGTACGGTCACCGCGGCCGAGTTCGCCGCCGCCGACCACCTCGTCTCGACCAACGAGCGCGCCGCCCTGACCATCGGCTGGGCCCACGCCCCTGGCACCCTCAACACCGCGCTCGCCTACAACGAAGACCCGCCCTTCGCCGAGGCCCACCCGGCCATGATCGAGGCCGGCTTCGACGCCGCCTCCGCGCCGATCTGGGGGGCCTACAACTCGACCTTTGACTACCTCAAGGGGCTCGGCCTCCTCCAGTTCAAGGGGGTCGGCTACTACAACTTCACCGCCTACGTCTTCCGCGCGGAGCTCCTCGGTCACAGCGCCGACGAGAGCCTGCCCTACACCTGCTACTCCGACGGCGGCGACGCGCCGCCGCCCTTCTACGCCTGGCTCGACAACGCCGAGGACGGCGGCTGGACCGAGGAGAGCGTCGAGTGGGCGCTTCGCAACGCCAACACCGGCCTCTTCTCGGCGCCGCTGGTCTCGATCTTCGGCGAGCGCGACGGGCTTATCGGCCTCGGCGCCAACGGTCAGGCCTACCGCGACGCGGTCGAGGCCAACGGGGATCCTGCGCTCCACCGCCTCTACGTCGTCGAGAACGGCGGCCACGTCGATCTCCACAGCGACGGCTTGCTCGACTTCGACTTCAACGGGACGGTCGGCGATGAGAATGCAGCCGACACCTTCGTCCCGGTCCAGCCCTACTCCGAGCGGGCGTTCGACTACCTGGTCGCCTGGGTCGAGGACGGGACCGACGCGCCCGCGAGCACGACGATCCCCAGCGACCCGACCGACGACGTTCTCGACGCTTCTCTGCTCAGCTTCGAGTGACGCCACGGCGACGCTCGGGCAGCTCGCGCAGACCCTCGCGCAGGCCCTCGCGCAGTCCCTCGCGCAGGCCCTCGCGCAGGCCCTCGCGCAGGCCCTCGCGCAGCGGTGGGTGATGCTCCCCTCGGAACGGAGCACGCACCGCTCGCGAGAGCGAAGCCGTCACGCCGAGGAGAGCTGCTCGCCGGCCTCCTCCGACTCCCGACGTCGCCGAGGCTCGCGGCTCATTCGCCAGCGCCAGGCGCCGCGACCTCGGCCACGGCGCTCACCTCCGCGCGCTCCCCGAACTCGAGCGTGCACGGGCCGCACTCGGGCGGAGGACGAACCGCGAGGCTCGCGTCGCGGAGGATCATCTCGTCGTAGTAGTCGAGGTTGACCGGGACGAGGTCCGAGGCCGCGCCCCCCTCCTTGCCGACCTCGACCATCAGCCCCGGAAACGCCGTCTCTTTGCTGACCGCGAGACGACGCGGACCGGACCCCGCGGGGAACTCCGCCCGCCGAAGGATCGTGTCATCGGCGGTCCGCAGGAGGACGGAGACCGCCTCGCCGCAGGCCCGATCCCGACCGAGCAACGCCTTGTGCCCGTCGCCGATGCCGCAGCTCCACCACTCTCCCGGCGCCTCGGCGGAGAAGACCTCCGACACATCAAGGATCGGGGTGAGGTCATCGCCGCCGACGGCCTCGCAGTGGGACTTCGGATCGGCGACGAAATCGTCGAGCGAAGCGCCCCCGCGATGAAGCGGGACATCCTCGAAATTCCACTCGCTCAGGTGCTCTGCGAGCGTCCAGGCCTTCTTGCCGCGGCGACGATCAAACACCCCCTCGGTCCTGTCAAAGATCGCCGCGCGGGAGTCCGTCATCGCCCCCTCGCCGGCGGGCGTCGAGAAGAAGCCAACTCCTTCGCGATGGCGGTAGAGCGACGACCCGCCCCCCGCGAGCGCGCCGAGCGGGTAGATCATCCGCGTCTCCTTGTCGATCATCACGTAGCCGACCTCGGGGGCCTCGCAGGTCGCGGAGAGGGCCCGCTCGACCAGGACAAAGCGATCGTCGTTGTCGCCGTAGGCTGCGATCCCCCGGATCCATCGGCGGCGGGGCCCGGGGAGATCCACCCCCGCATAGCCGAGCTGCTCGAGCCAGGTCATCCGCACCGTGTACTCCCCGCCCCCCTTGTCCTTCCAGGGCTCGGTCTCGTAGTAGACGAAGACCTCGTCGGTCCTGAGCTCGAGCGGCGGCCGGCTCGGCCCCTTCACCCCGTAGACCTCGACCTCGGCGAAGTGGACGGTTGAGCTCTTCCGCCCGGGATAGACGTCGAGCACTTCGACGCTGATCGTTGAGGTCTCGACCGGCGCCGCGAATATCACGTAGCGATGCGTCGCGCCGTCGGGGTAGTCGAGCTCCACGCTCCCCGCGTCGGTGTGGATCGCGATCCGCTTCGGCCGCGGCGCGGCGGTGTAGTCACGGTAGTCCGGCCCCGCCGCCATGAAGAGCCGGAGCATCGTCACCGCGGCGTCCGGGCCGAGCCCAAGCCCGAGCCCGCAGGCCTCTCCGCCCTCTTCATGGGTGCAGGTCGCGGCCGTCAGCAGGTCATCATCGTAGGCCTTCAGGGGAGCTGTGAGGGTTGCGGCGTAGCCTGGGCCCCCCGGCCTCGCCCCGACCGCCCGCATCCCCTCGAGCGAGGCGAGGCGAAAGCCCGGGTCGCGCGACACCTTGGCCTTGATCGCCAAGGGAGCCTCGCTGCGGACGAACGTGTCGAGCACCTCGCCGGCAGGGGCACCGCTCGCCTCACCGCTCGGGGTCTCGGGGACCCCACCCGCGACCGCTCCAGCCGACTCGGCGACAGGCGAGTCCGCGCTCGGCTCAGCCCCGAGCGTCGGCGAGGCCGAGGGATCGCCGACCGACGCCTGACCAGCGGCAGGCGCAGGAGCAGGCGCAGGTGAAGGCGCAGGTGACGACGGATCGCTCTTTGTACAGCCGAGGAGACCCGCGCTCGCCATGACAAGGATCGCGATGCTGTCGGGAAGAGCGCGTCGGTGCATTCTCTGAGGGTACCAAGCGGCGAGCGATCGCATCCCCGTGACACAGGGTGTCCGGCGTTCTTTTGGCGGAACGAATCCGCGCCTCCAGGCCAGGCCCTCGCCCGGAGAATCCGCCCTGCTCGTCGAGCCCGACAAGCTTCGCCACGGTCGCTCCGGGACCGCTCCGTCCCGAGCCTCTGCTCTCGCGCCGCGATCGTCGGTCCTCTTGGCTTCGACGAGCCGCCCCTCTACCGGGCTGTACGGTAAGTGTTGAGAGGGACGACGGGGGCGAGCGCCTGCGCGCAGGACTCTTGCCGCGGACTCCTAGGAGAGCAGCTTCGTCAGAAAGCAAGAGCTCGGGTCGAGGCGATAGGAGCCGAAGGGCCCGCACTCCTCGAACCCTGCGCCGCGGTAGAAGCTCCGCGCCGGGGCGAAGACCTCCTGCGAGCCGGTCTCGAGCGAGAGTCGGACCATCCCCTGCGCCCGGGCGGCATCCTCGACGTACGCGAGGATCTCGCGGGCGAAGCCCCGACCCCGCATTGCGGCCAACACATGCATGCTCTTGAGCTCGCCGTGCTGCTCGGCGATCGGCTTGAGCGCGCAACAACCGACGAGCTCCTCCCCGCTCCAAGCCGACCAGAAGCGGGTCGGCGGCGCCTGCAGAGCCGTCACCTCGAGCGCATGTACGCTGCAGGCAGGCGACGAGGCGCGCATCAACCGGAGATGGGTCGCGACCAAGGCCCGGACTGGCGGCGAGGTCAGCGGGTCGGGGATCATCCTCAACGACATGTTCGCGGGGCTCACGGCGGCCATCATCCACGCCGCCCCTATCCGACTCCAGCCCTTTCGCCTGGAGCCGGCCATCCCGTTGCGCCGCAGGCCGCAGAGTGCGAGGGTCACGCGACATGCCGGCGACCGCCCGCCAGCGCGATCTCCTCGCGCTCCGCATCATCACCCTCGGTGTTGTCGCCCTCGCGATCCCCGTCGGCGCCGTCGCGGTGTTCGTCGCGGGGATCGATCGCAAGGTCGCCGCGGACGCGATCGCGTGGGCCTACTCGCTGGGCTTCTTCGTCACCTTGACCACCGCATGGTGGCCGCTTAGGAGCCTGCGCCGCTGGGATCGCGAGCGTCGGATCCGCTCGACCGCCCTGCTCTTCCTCGGCATGTCGTACGTCACCCACCTCACCTGGGAGCTCGGCTGGCTGCTCCTCCGCGAGCCGCTCCAGACGGGGCGCGATGCCTGGTGGGCCTACGCCTGGTGGGCCTATATCGACGGTGGCGATGCCCGCTACGCGCTCGCGCCTCCGGAGCTCGTGGCGATGGAGCTCCTCTCCGTGCTCAACGGTCTATGTGGCCTCGCCGCGCTCCTCCGACTGCGCCGAGCAGAGCGAGAGGGAGCGCCGACAGGGCCGCCGATCCTCATCCTGATGGGCACCGCCGTCGTCCACCTCTACTCGGCGTCGCTCTATTATCTGAGCGAGGTCTTCGCCGGCATGCCCAACGTCGACACCACGGTCTTCACCGACCTGTGGATCAAGTTCGGCCTCGCCAACGCACCCTGGATCATCGTCCCACCCGTGGTCCTGTGGTGGGGCGCCGGCGCTCTCGGTCATCGCCGCCTCGCTAGTAGCTAAACGAGCCGCCAGCCGGGGCGTCCCGTCGCGCCGACTCGCCGGCGGAGGCGCGGGGCGATCCCTTGGGAGCCGCGCCCGCAGACCGCCCGCGTCCGCCCCGCCTTGCCGCCTCTTCTTTGCGCTTCTTCGCCTCCTCGGCCGCCGGGGGCAGGGCCAATTGCGGCGGAAGGATCCGCTCGAGCATCGCCATCGGCAGTCGACTGAGCAGCATGATCTGGCGCTCCGTCAGCTTGCGCTTGGCCGCGTTGCAGGCGTTAAGCTGCGCCTGGGCGCTGCGTTGGAGCACGCTCAAGAGCATCTGCCCGAGCTGATACGAGGCGACCTTCATGAAGATCTCATGCGGCTCGATCCCTGCGACCTGGCGCGCCTCTAGATCGGCGTAGGAGCGGGGCCGCCGACGCTCGTTCTTCCGCATCATGTCGAGGGTCGAACGCGGCCTCGCGAGCGGTCGCCGACGGATCACTCGCGGACCGGCGGGGAGCGCCTTGCGCTGACGCTCGGGTGCGCGACCGAGGGAGGAACCGATCAGCGAGCCGACCCCGCCGACCGCCGACGCGACCTTGCCGACGCTCGCGACCCGCTCGCCGACCGCCGTCGACGCGTTGCTGACGATCCCCAGGGTGTCGCCGAAGAAGCCGCCGACCCCAGGGACTGCGCGGGCGCTCCCTGACGCAGAATCGGCGACGCTGCCGACCGTCGACGCGACACCGGCGACGGTCGAGGTGATCCCCCCGACCGTCGCGGTGATCCCCGAGAAGGTCGAGGCCACGCCTCCGACCGTCGAGAGCATGCTCTCGCGTGTCGTCGGACGGGTGTACTCCCCGTCCCACACGTCGCCTTCATCCTCGCCCCCACGACTCTCCGCATCGACCTTCGCGTCAGGGTCGACGGTCGGCTCGGCCTCGTCGTGGGCGCCAGGCCCCCGGCGCCTCGCGGATCCGTCGGTGGCGCTCGTCTCCTCGGAAAGGTGCGACGTCTGCGACTCGCTCGATCCTGACGATGATTTCGATCCTGACGACCCCTCCGATCCCCGCGCCTCCTTCGATCCTCTGGAGGCTTCGCCCTCCTTCGCGGAGTCTCGCTCCTCGCCGCCCGAACGCGCTGAGCGACGGCCAGGGTTGCTCACCTCGACATCGAGCTCGAGGACCTGGAGGCCGCGGTTGACCACCGATGCGATCCGGGTCTCGAGCGACTCCTTGTGCCGACCGAAGGTCGCCTTGACGACCCTACCGGTAAAGCCCATCGCCGACGCAACAAGAGATTTAGCCATCAGAGAGTGATGGTACGGGATCACTGCGACAGGCTGTATGTACAATTCCGAGCGGGGACGACGAAGAGACGCTGGAGCACCCCCTCTCCACAGCTATTTCGCGCCGCTCACAAGCGAGCTGGCATCATTCGAGGCGCGGCGACCGGCCCCTATGATAGTCTCTTCGCCTCGTTCGAATCAGCACACATGCCCATCGCGAATCCGTCCACGAGGGCCTCTCTCCCACGAGTGAGGAGCGCCGGACGGTCGCCCCTCTCCCGCCTTGAACACCTGTAGTTCTCCCTGTGATGAACCCAGCCGACGACACCGCGCGTGAGCTCGCCCGGCTCGGCCTGACCGTAGTCCGGGCAAAAACGCTCGACCAAGCGAAGGCGGCCCTCGCCACCGGCGGCGCCGAGGTCGTTCTCGCGACGACGGCGGATCCTCAGGAGTGTGCCGCCCTCGCTCGGGCCCTCCACGAGCGCAACGCCGAGTCTACACAGGGGCCGATGTTCGTCCTCACAGGGCCGCCCCGCGCCCCCACCTCACCGCTGGGCGCACCCGAGCCGCGGCCCCCGAGCGACGCCAGCGAAGACGACCTGACGACGCAGATGGGATCGAGCGCGATCGTCGAGCGGCTGATCCAGGACATCGCCCTCGTCGCTCCGACGCGGCTCACGGTGATGCTCGTAGGCGAGACCGGGGTCGGCAAGGAGCTGGTCGCCCGACGGATCCACGCGCTCAGCCGGCGCGCGGGCGAGCCCTTTGTCGCGATCGATTGTGGCGCCCTCTCGGAGGCGCTGATCGAGAGCGAGTTCTTCGGCCATGAGCGCGGCGCCTTTACCGGTGCAGAGCGCTCCAAGCCCGGCCTCTTCGAGCTCGCCTCGTCCGGGACTCTCTTCCTCGACGAGGTCGCGAACCTGCCCCTGACGATCCAGCACAAGCTCCTTCGGGCCCTCCACGAGCGGACCTTCTATAGAGTCGGCGGCCGCAGCCCGCTCGAGCTCCGCGCCCGCGTCATCGTCGCCTCCGACCTCGACATCAACGACGCCCGCAGCGTCGGCGCGGACTTTCGCAAGGACCTCTACCACCGCCTGAGCGAGTACGTCATCCAAGTCGCTCCGCTCCGCCAGCGACGGGAGGACATCGGCTTTCTCGCCCAGCGATTCATCGACGAGGCCAACCGCGAGTTTGGACGCAACGTCGAGACGATCACCCCCGAGGCGATCGACCTCCTGCGCTCCTACGAATGGCCCGGCAACGTCCGCGAGCTCCGCAACGTCGTCCGCCGCGCGACCCTGCGCGCCCGCGGCCAGGCGCTCACCGCCTTCAACCTCGACATCGTCCCCGGCCAGGCCGTCCACGGTCGCCCCCTACCGGAGTCCGACCTCTCGCGCCGGGTGCCGACCCTGCGCGAGGTCGCCAAGGAGGCGGCTGAGCACGCAGAGCGGGATCTCCTCAGCAAGCTCCTCGCCAGGACGGGAGGCAACATCGCCGAGATCGCCCGCCTCGTCGACGCCGACTACAAGACCGTCCACTCCAAGATCAAGCGCCTACGACTGCGGCCACCGGCCGCCAAGAGTTCATGATGAACGCGACCGCCCCAGGAACCTACGTCTTCTGCGTCACCCGCGAGAGCGCCCCTCTCCCGCCCCTGCCGGGCCTCGACGCAGCGCCGCTCGTCGAAGAGCGCAGCGCCGGCCTGAAGGCGATCGTCTGCCAGGTCGACCTCGAGGTCTGGGCCGGCGAAGACTCCGGAGAGCGCCTCTCCGACCTCGAGTGGCTCGGTCCACGCGCGCTCCACCACGAGCGGATCAACGAGGGGGTGATGCGCAACGCCCCCCTCCTCCCCCTCCGCTTCGGCTGCCTCTTCTCGTCGTCTGCAGGGGTCCAGTCCTGGGTCGATCGCCATCGCCGGTCGATCGAGCGCTTCCTCGACGCGACGGTCGACGCAGAGGAGTGGTCGATCAAGGGCTGGATCAACCGTGACGCCTGCGCGCGGCGCCTCGCCGAGGGAGATCCGCGCTTCGCCGCGCTGCCGGCGGCGAAGGGCGCCCGATACCTCCAGGAGAAGCGCCTGCGACGCGACATCGCGGCCAAGGTCGGGCCCTGGATCCGAGGCGCCGAGGCGCGCGTCCGTGGCGAGCTCCAGGACTGCGTCATCCTCGACCGACGGCTGGCGGCGCCGCGCAAGGACCTCACCGAGCGGACCGAGGATCCGGGCTTTCACCTCGCCGCCCTCACCCGCCGCGATGACTCCGCGCGGCTCCTCGAGCGCGTCGAGGCGCTCGCGAAGGAGACCCGCGCCTACGGCCTCGACCTCGAGGTTGTAGGACCCTGGCCGCCCTACAGCTTCTCCCCGCCCTTGGATCCGACCGCCGATGGAGAGGTCGACGACGAGTCGTGAGCGCACCACCCCGAAGCACGGACACGCCGATCGAGCTTGTCGGCATCGGCCACGACCTACCGCGACCGGAGCTCGACCTCGGCCTATCCCTCGCGACGACGAAGGCCCACGGCCTTGTCGCCTATTGGCGAGCCCGACCGAGCACGCGATCCGGCGCAGGCGCCCCGGACAGGGAAGAGGAGGCCGAGGCGAACGTCAACGGTGCGCTCGCCTTCGCCGAGGCGATCGCCACCCTCCACCGCCACGGCGACCTCTTGCCCGCGCGGGTCGGCACGGGCTTCACCAGCGCGAAATCCCTCCGTCACCACCTCGACAAAGAGCACACCACCTATCTCGAAGCCCTCGCCCGGATCCGCGGCTGTACAGAGATCGCCCTGCGGATCGACCTCAAGCCCAGCGATGAGCACCTCGACGCAGACACGGGCACGGCGAGCTCGGGCGCCAGCGGCGGCTCGACCGGCGCCGGACGTGGTCGCGCCTACCTCCTCGCCCGCAGGGCCGAGGACCGCCGCCGAGAGGCGCTGAAAGGCTCAGCGGCGAAGCTCGCCGCCGAACTGCAGGAGGCCCTACACGGGATCATCCGCGAGCAGCGAGCGGAGCTTGTCAGCGAGCGAAGGGGCCATGAGGCGGTCGCCGTAGCCCTGCTCGTCGAACGCGCTCGATTAGCCAGCCTGCGATCGGCCCTCAGCGAATGGCTCGAGCGCGGTGATCATCGCGGGATCGCCAACGGTCCGCTCGCACCGTACTCCTTCGTGGCAACCGCGAAGGATGACTCCCCGACTCGCTGACTTCCTTGACCGCCAGCGGCGAAGCTCCCCTGTGCTCTCACGGCGTACCGGTCCTCCTACCGTCGACGCTCGACCGCTCGCCCTACGAACGCGATGTCGACCGGCGAGCGCGGAACATTCGTCATACCAGCATGCGGGAGAGCTCCTCTGGATTCCGCGCTAGGGTCCGACCTCCCGATCGTCTGCGCTCCTCTCTGGAACGCCGACCCGAGTGTGTTCCTGCGCGGGATGAACCGCCCCGCCAGGGGCCGAGGTGCGTGCTCTCAGTGCCCCTCCGCGCGATCGCTCATGGTGTCATTGTTGCAAGAGCCCTTAGGGTCGGACTCGAGTTCGGCAGTACGTACACAATCAACCGTAGAAGCATCCTAGGAGGCACAACAAGCAATGGCGAAGATTCAGAAATCTACTGACTCATCGAGCCTGGCTGAGGTTGTCGACCGAATCCTCGATAAGGGGATCGTGATCGACGCTTGGGCGAAGGTCTCGCTGGTCGGTATCGAGCTAGTCGCGATCGAGGCCCGTGTGGTCATCGCGTCAGTCGAGACCTACCTCAAGTACGCTGAGGCGATCGGACTGACGTCCACCGCCGCCGCGCCCGCATAAGCGAGGGCCCGGGGGATGCTTCGTCCCCCGGGTCAACCTCCCTCTACCGCCCCTAGCGCGTCCCCGAGATCACGAACGTGACCGCCCGATCCCAGCCTTCTCCAGAGCGCGGCTCTGAGGTGCTCCACCTCCAGCCGAGCGAGAGCTTCGTCATCACCCCCGAGGTCGAGTCCCTCACCGCGCGCGCGCTGACCTACCTCCGCGCCGGGATGGCGCTCCACTTCGCCGGCCCTCCGGGGGTCGGCAAGACCCGCCTCTCCTTCCACGTGGCCGCGCTCCTGGGCTCGCCTGTCGTCCTCCTCCACGGAGACTACGAGCTGAGCACGGCCGACCTCATCGGCCGCGACCATGGCTTCTCCCGATCCAAGGTGGTCGACAACTACATCCACTCGGTCACGAAGGTGAAGGAAGAGGTCCGCTCTGATTGGATCGACAACCGCCTCACCGTCGCGGTCGAGAACGGCTACACTCTGATCTACGACGAGTTCAACCGCTCGCGGGCGGAGGCGAACAACCCCCTGCTGAGCGTCCTCGCCGAGGGGATCTTGAGCCTGCCCAAGCAGCGCGGCGGCCCCTCCTATCTCCGCGTCCACCCCAACTTCCGCATCCTCCTGACCTCCAACCCCGAGGAGTACGCCGGGGCGCACAAGGCCCAGGACGCGCTGCTCGACCGGGTCATCACCCTCTACCTCGATCACTATGATCGCGACACCGAGGTCGCCATCGTCGTCTCGCGCGCCGATGTCGCGCCGGAGCTCGCCAGGCCGATCGTCGACATCGTCCGCACTCTCCGCGCCGAGAACGAGGGCGTGCGACCGACCGTCCGCGCGGCGATCTCGATCGCCCGCGCCGTCGCCGTCGCCAACGCGAAGGTCGCCGCTGACGACCCCGTCTTCCGCTGGGCCTGCCGCGACATCCTCAGCCGCGACTACGCCCGGATCACCCGCAACGGCAAGACCGTCTCCCCGCCGATCATCGACGATGTCGTCCTCGACGTGGTCCGCGGCAACCGACGTCGGAGGTGACCATGTCGCTCATCGGCTCCCTCGCGCGACGAAGCGCGCTCTACACCGGCAGGAAGCTCCTCGGTTGGGGTCGACGGCGGGCCGTCGCCTTCGGCCTCAACCTCGGCCGACGAGTCTGGGCCCGCCGCGGCGCCCTCTTTCGCTCGATGCGAAGCCGCGACTCGGGCCCGGTCAAGCCGCCCCGCGGCGAGGCGCGAAAGAACCCCTTCGCCCAGACCGCGCCGCAGAGCGAGCGCGCCCGCGGCCTCTTCGCGAGGGCCTCAGGCCTCCTGACACTCCCCCTGCGGCGAGGCCCGCTCCCTATCGCAGGCCGCCTCCTCCACCGCGGGGTAGGCTCTGTGCGCGCGCGACTGGGCGTACGCGATCCGATGGACGCAGCCCCGAGCCTCCTCTCCCGCGCCCGGAGCAGAGCTCGCGCCGCGGTCGCGCAGGCGAAGGCTGGCGTCCGCGAGTTCGCGAGCGACCGCGCAGCGCGAGCGCTCACGCACACCTTTGACGTGCTCGGCTTGACCCTCGATGTATCGCGCCCGAAAGGCGCGCAACGATGACTTGGCCTCGCCGCCCGGATCCACGACCATGGTCTCCGGTGTGCAGGCGGAGACGGTAACGCTCATGGATGACAATCACGGACAGTACATCTACGCGATCACGACCGACGACGTGGTGATCGGCGAGGGACTGCTCGGCCTCGGCGGTGAGCCGGTCCGCCGGGTTGCGAGCGACGGGCTCGTCGCGATCGTCAGCGAGATGAACCGGCCCAAGGTCCGACCCGAGCGGCGTAACCTCGCGGCGCACATGCAGGTGATCAAGAAGATGATGGAGGACACGACCGTACTCCCCATCGCCTTCGGTATGGTGGCCGCAGATCTCGAGTCCGTCGGCGCCCTCCTGAGGCGCAACCACGACGTCCTCGCAGAGCAGCTCGACAACGTCGCCGGTAAGGTCGAGATGGGGCTGCGGATCCGCTGGGACGTCGCCAACGTCTTCGACTTCTTCGTGACCACCCGCCCCGATCTCCGGGCCGCCCGCGACAACCTCGGCGATGTCCACGAGGCCTCCCGTGATCAGCGGATCGCCCTCGGTCGGTTCTTCGAGGAGGTGATCACAGACGAACGCGAGCGGATCTTCGACGAGGTCTCGGCGGTCTTCGAGCGCTACGGCATCGAGCTTCGCAACAATCCTCCCCGCGACGAGAAGGAGGCGCTCAACCTCGCCTGCCTCGTCGAGCGCAGCCGTCACGATGACTTCGATCGGGCGGTGGGCGACGCAGCCTCGAGCTTCGACGCGAGCTACACCTTCGGCGTCAGCGGTCCCTGGGCGCCCTCGAGCTTCGTCGACTTCGCGCTCGAGGTCTAGCGAGCCGTGACCGTCGCCGACAGGATCGCCGCTCGAAGCACGTCCTCGTCGCGCTCGGGGCACGACTCCCTCAACCCCGCGCCGACGCCGGTCGACCCCCCCGAGCGAGCCCATCCGCTGAGCTCGCTCGACAGCCGCCTGGTTCTCTTCGGCGGGCGTGGAGGCGTCGGCAAGACCGTCTTCGCCGCGGCCCTCGCGGACGCCTGGGCGCGGACCGAGCCGCGACGCCCGGTCTCCCTCCTCTCGCTCGACCCGGCCCACTCCCTCGCCGACGCCTTCGCCGGAGAGTGCCCCCCCGACAACCTCCAGGTCGAGGAGGTGGACGCCGACCGGGCCCTGCGCACCTTCAAGGAGGCCCATGACGCGACGCTCGCGGAGATCGCGAGGCGCGGCACCTTCCTCGACGAGGAGGACATCGCCGACCTCCTCGACCTCTCGACCCCCGGCCTCGACGAGCTCCTCGCGCTCCTCCGGATCCCCGACCTCCTCGCCGCAGAGCCCGACCGCAGGGTCATCCTCGACACCGCGCCCTATGGCCATACGACCCGACTCCTCGGGTCGCTCTGGACCGCGGATCATTGGCTCGACGCCCTGGACGCTCTCCTGGCCAAACACCGCTTCCTCGCGGAGACCTTCGCTCGCGGCTACACAGCCGACGAGACCGACGCGCTCATCGACGACCTCCGCGGCAAGGTGCGACGGCTCCAAGAGCTGCTGACCTCCGCCGAGTGTCGCTTTGTCATCGTCGCCGTCGCCGAGCCGCTCTGCCTGGGCGAGAGCGTCGCGCTCTACGACGAGCTTCAGCGCCGCTCCATCCCGGCCGGCCCCCTCATCCTCAACCGCACGGTGACGCCGAGCTCCTGTCGCCGCTGCGCCGGGTCCTGCGCGGCTCAGCTCCGGACGATCGTCGAGGCGCTCCCCTCACTCCGCGGGCTCGACCTCCTGACGGCGCCGCTCCTCGACCAGGAGCCGCTCGGCCACCGCGGGCTCGCCGAGCTCCTCGCAGCCACAGCTCCGCGCGAAGAGGTGGACATACCGACGGTCGCCGGCCTCTCCGCGCGAGCGATGGACGGTCGGCCCCTCCAGCCCTCCGTCGAGCTCATCCTCGTCGCCGGAAAGGGTGGTGTCGGCAAGACCACGGTCGCGGCGGCGCTCGCCCTCGCGGCCGCCGAGTCCCGCGAGGTCATCCTCCTCTCGGCGGACCCCGCTCCCTCCCTGACGAGCGTGCTTCAACGCCCTGTCGGACCCGCGCTGACCTCGATCGGCGAGCACCTGAGCGCCCGCACCCTCGACGCCGCCGGCGTCTGGGAGGTCTGGCGCGACCGCTACCGCGACGAGCTCGAGGCGGCGCTCGAGGCTCGCCTGGGGGGGCTCGATCTCACCTTTGACCGGGCGGTGCTCGAGCGACTCCTCGATCTCACACCGCCGGGCGTCGACGAGGTCGTCGCGATCGCCGAGATCATCGATCTTCTCGCCGACGATCCACAGCGCCTCATCGTCCTCGACACCGCCGCGACCGGCCACTTTCTCCGCCTCCTCGGGACCCCCCAGCTCCTCCAGTCCTGGATCCGAGCGTTCTTTCGGGTCCTGATCAAGTACCGAGAGACGATCCGCCTCCCCCAGCTCAGCGACCGTCTGATCGCCCTCTCCAAGCAGATCAAGCGGCTGCGGGCGCTCCTCGCCGACCCTGAGCGGGCTCAGGTCTGGGTCGTCACCCTGCCGACTTGGATGGCTGAAGAGGAGGCCTGCGACCTCCTGCGGAGCCTGGAGAAGGCCGACCTCACCCCTGAGCGGATTATCGTCAACCACACCACCGCAGCGGACGGCGAGTGCCGACACTGCGCGGCGATACGCCGACGAGAAGCCCCGATCCTGGGGCGCTGGCGCAGCCGCGGTCGACCCCTCACGATCGAGCGCGGCACGCCGCCGCTCGGCCGCCTTCCGCTCCTCGCGCTCGGCCGCCAGCTCATCCACGACGAAGCCCGAGGCTAGCCAGGACCATGCACGACCCCACCGACGACGATGATGATCGCTTCGAGCTCTCCCGCGGCGTCGACCCTGCGGAGCGGGAGCGGATCAGCCTCTGTGAGGTGCTCGATCGGGTGCTCCACCGCGGGGTCCTGGTCCGCGGCGAGCTCGTGATCTCGATCGCCGACGTCGACCTCCTCTACCTAGGCCTCCAGGTCGTCCTCGCCTCGACCGATACGGCGATCAAGGCCGGCTTGGTCGCACCGCGGCGACGCTGGGTGCTCAATCCGCCGATGATCCGGGACTAGCGTCCGCACCGGTCGCGACCGCGATCCGCTCGACCGCCGCCTCCAGCCGCCGCAGCCGCGCTTCGACCGGATCCGGGGCGTGCGGGACCGAGGGGGGGACCCCGGGACGGCGCGGCGGAAGGACGTGCCGGGCCTCCGTCGCGAGGTTTGGATCGTGACGCCACCAGTCCATCCCCATCTCCACCGCCCGCTCGACGGAGCAGACGACCAGACGGATCTGGATCGTCAAGAGCTCGATCTCGACGAGCTTGATCTTGATGTCGCCGGCGATGACGACGCCCTTGTCGAGCACCCGCTCGAGTACGTCAGCCAGCGTCGAACTCCTAGTTCCGTGAGCGATCGATCGTGCCATTCCGTGGTTCCTTTAGAGCAGCTTGCCGAGCGGTCCCAGGTCGAGGTTGAGATCCTCTCGCTGGAGCCCGAACACCTCGCAGAGGCGATCGATCTCCGCGGCCTGATCCATCAGGGCCGCGCCGATCGCCTCGATCTGTTCGTCGTCGAGCGAGTCGGCGTCCATCCTTCGGATCGCCTGTCGCTCTAACAGTTCGTGGATAAGGCGGACGAGGGTCAGCACGAGCTGGCCGAGTCCGCCGCGCAGTGACGCAGGATCGACGTCGATCCGCCGCGACGGTTGGGCGTCCTCCGCCTCACTCAGGGGGTGTAGGAGGTCTTCTACGTTCATGGTGCTCCGCCTTGCTCCCCTGGAGGTCAGGGCCTTGGGCGCGTCGCCTGCGGGCTATCCCCCACCATCGCCACCACCACCTGCGGTCCCGACATCGTCGTCCTCGTCGTCCGCGTCCACTCCACCACCGCCGTCATGCCCGACGCTCTCGTCGTCCTCGTCGTCCGCGTCGTCCGCGTCGTCCGCGTCGTCCGCGTCATCCTCGTCGTCCTCGTCGTCCTCGTCGCGGACGACGATCGCCTCGCCTCGTCCCTCGGCCTCCTCGATCTCATCGAGGCGATCGAGGAGCTCCCCCTCCTCCTCGTCAAACTCATCCTCCGTGATCTGCCCGGTCTCGAGCAGCATGTAGAGATCGCGGAGGCGATCGCGAATCTGGTCGCCCTCAGCCTCCTGCTCCTTCTCAGCAGCCTCCGCGACCTCCTTAAAGATCCACAGCAGGCCGCGAAAGGGGGCCGTGAGAAGGTCGTCGATGACGAGCATAAGCTAGCCTGTGATCGAGCGCTCGGGGTAGCGACCGGTGAACTCGTCGACCCACGAGAAGACCCCGTCGAGGTCACGATGGCGCCGCTTGCGGAGCTCCGCGCAGGCCGTCTGAGTCTCGCTCGCGAGGCGACGGAGATCCTCAGCCGTCTCCGCCTTGAGGTCCTCGACGTAGCCACACCGAGCGGCGATCTCACGCTCACGCCGCTGCTCATCACGCAGGTAGGCGGCAACCCGCGCCTGCTCCTCCGCCGCGATCCTGTCTCGAGTGCGCGAGGCCGCATCGTCGACCTCGCTCGAGATCTGGTCGATGAGCCGCCGGCGCTGGCCGAGCTCCTCCTCCGCGATCTCCAGCCGCTCGCTCCGCTGATCCGCGAGAGACCTGGCGACCGTGTCACGGCGCGCATCAACCTCGGCCGCGCGGGCCTCGGCGTCGTCTCGCGCGTTCTCAAGTCGGGCCGCGCGAAACTCGATCTCGATGAGGTGCGTGACCTCTTCGCGGCGCTCCTCAAGCCGATCTAGACGAGCCGTCCGCTCGCTCGTGAACAGCGCCTCGTTCTCCGCGCGGATCGTGCTCCGAAGACGATCCACCCGCGCGCTGAGACGGGCCCTGTAGCCGACGCTCCTACGCTCTCGCCCACCCTTATGCTCCATGACGCCCACGCACCTTCCCGGTCGCCAAGAATGATAGTTGCGCGCGTACAATTATGTCCACAAGTATCCCCCCGCCCGAATGCGCGCATTCCCCCAAGAAGACGGCGAAAAAACCGCGCGAACCACCGCCATCGCGCGAATGAGCGCGACCAACGGGCCCCCATGGGCTCGCGATATCTACCACGGCGATTTCCACTGTCACAACGTAGAGTGACTATTGATGTTGGCTCTCGACCTGATGAACGCGTCGTTCGGCTACTTGCGCCGAAACCCGCGGGAGATCCTCAAGACCGCCCGCGAGCTCGTCGCACTCCGACTAGGGGTCCCGATCGACGGTCTGCGCTGGCTCGCGGAGCACGCCCTCCCGCACAACCTCTTCCCCATCGGACTGCGCGTCGAAGCAGCGCCGCCCTTCCTCCGCCTCGGGGCCGAGGTCAACGCGATGGGGACCCCGATCCGCGCGAGCCTCTGCATCGGCGTGGACGAGGTGCAGGTCAACGCCAACACGCTCCAGTTCGCCCTGCGGATCGCCGAGATCGACCTCGAGATGGCCGGCGAGAGCGTCTCTCCCCTCGCGGTCCTGATCAAGTCGGGGGTGCTCGATCTCTCGCGTCCGGGGGACCTCGTGCATCACCTGCCGATGCGACCTCCGGTGATCACAGAGGCCCGAGGAGACCGAATCGTCGTCGACCTCTTCAAGATCCCGATGGTCGCCCTCAACCCCGCGATCCGGATCACCGCTGCGCTCCTCTCTGCGGTTCTCTCCGTCGACGCGATCGAGGCCGACGAGGAGCGCCTCTACGTGGTCCTGCGACGCAGCAGCGCCGCCGGCTGAACGCTGACCCGGGAGCGGCTCGCCGCGTCCCCCGGACCACGCTCTCCACCCTTCGACGCTGATCTTCGACGCTGATCCTCGGCGACGATCACTCCGTATCACGCGTGGCCACATCGTGGCTGCTGCCGCTCACTCCAAGCTCGAAGCGGTGGAAGAGGAGCACACAGCCGTCCGTCGTGACCGAGGCGTCGATCTCTGTGACCGTCCATGCGACAGGGCTCGCGCCCAGAAGCTCGGAGCGTCGCCGCTGTCGCTCGTCGTCGTGCGCCGCGGATGAGCGCCAACGCGATGCCCGCCAGCACAATGACCAGATCTCGCCCGGAATGCTCTATCTAGAGGAGGTGAGCTACGACCTTGAGGTTTCGGTAGGTCCAGCCGATCGGCGATGTCTCGATCTCGTTCGGCGGATCAGCCCCTAGCTCGATATAGAAGCCAGAGGAGAAGTGCGCCGCGGGGTCGAGATAGTCGACCGCTCCGCTGCGCTCGGCGACGATCTCACCGCCAAGCGCGAGGGTGCAGCGCTGCTGCTTCGCCTCCCCGTCGAGCTCACACTCCACGTGCAGCTCGGTGCCCTGGGTCCAGGGATAGGTGCCTGACCACGACGTGTAGCTCATGTACCCCGCGGCGAGCTCCTTGCGGCCGAACATGCGGAAGTGGGGGGCTTTGCCGTCGAAGCTGACCGCGGCCGTCCCCATCAGGTATCGCAGGTAGCTCTTCGGCTGATTGTCGCGGAAGAGGCCGAAGAGGATATGCTCGGTGCGGTCGGTCTTGCCGGCGTCAGGAATTTCGGGCTGCCAGCCGCCGACCTCGACGTCGAACGAGAGCGTCAGTCGCGAGTAGGCGGCCCCCTCGTCGCCGAAATTCCACTCCGCGGATCGATCCTGCTCGGTGGGTGTAAAGACGTCACCGGGGAGATCGAGGAGGACCTCGACGAGCGGATCGCCCGTCGTCGACGGGTCACCTGTGGTCGACCCGCCGCCCGTCGTCGACCCGCCGCCCGTCGACCCGTCCCCCGTCGACCCGTCCCCCGTCGTCGACACGTCCCCCGTCGTCGATGTGTCGCCCGTCGTCGATGCGTCGCCGGCGGTCATGTCGGCCGTCATCGTCGTCCCATCGCCGGTGGTCCCCCCCGTCGAGGTCGTGCTCCCCAGGGTCCCGCTCGACGAGCCCACGGTGACGTCTTCAGCGGATGTGTCGGAGCCTGCCTCGGTGCCCGTCGCGGCGTCCCCCGTGCCGGTCGCACCTCCGACACAAGCAGGGCCGACAAGGCCCATGAGCAATATGAAGGAGAGCGGACAAGCGCCGCCTGACCTCACGCAGAGCCCACGCGCCAGCGCAACGGTGCCCATTTGAGAGAAATTCGATAGCACGGAGACGAGGTATCACGGCCAAACAGGGCCCCGCCAACTTTCTCGAGTAGCTACGCCGATATGTTTGTGGTGCAGAATACGACATTATTCGCATTGACCATTCGACGTTCCTACCGAAGGTCTTCTAGTCATAGGAGTACTGTGTTCCACAGCCTGAGGACATCGCCCCCCAGCGGACGAGGCGCGTCGGCGCGGGACAACGACGATGGAGGGGTCTCCATCCGGCAACGGAATGTGATGGCGGTCGCGGGTCCGAGCTCCGAGGCCGCGGCCATGGAGGGATCCTTCGCCTCACTTGGACACCTAGCCCAGCCCACGCGGCCGCCGAGGACCTCGCATCAGAAACTCCCGCGGCCTCGCGAAAATCGCGTATTCAGGGGGATGCTCCGCTCTCTGGACTTGAGTGACGCGGAGCTTTGCTCCCTCGGTCAGGGCGAACCCGTGCTCCGCGATGACATGCTCAGCGCCCCCGAGGTGCTGGCCTGCGCGATGGACCTCGACGGGCTCCACGCCCAGGGCCGGCTGCGTCGGGCGGCGATGGGCCGTGGGCGGATCCAAGACCTGCGCGGGCGCGGCGACGAGACGATCTGGGCCGACGACGCCGCCGACCTCTTTGAAGGTCTCTCGCCAGCCTTTCATGCGCTTCGCCTCGACCTCAACGAGAGCGCCTGGCTGGGCCTTCAGGGCTTTGAGCTCCAGCTCGCGCGCTACCCCGGCGTCGCCGACGGGAGCCCGGCTCTAGGCATGGGCTACACCCGTCATCGCGACGCCCTCGCGGGGAGTCGGCGTCGACGGGCCACCGCGATCCTCTACCTCAACCCGAGCTGGACCGAGCGCGACGGCGGCTGCCTGCGGGTTCATCTCCCCTCCGGGAGCCGAGACATCCAGCCCATCGGCGGTCGCCTGGTCTTCTTCCTCTCCGACCTCCTCGAGCACGAGGTCCTGCCCTGCGGAGCTATTCGCCGGGCTGCGACCGCCTGGTACCGCGCCTGAGCGGAGCGCCTGAGCGAGGTTGGGACCGAGGTGCGCGGCCCGAAACGGCACTCCTCGAGGTCGAGCTGCCCTTCACAGTCGCGGGCGAGGAGGCGTCCCAGACGCCGGCTGCTGACGGCGCGCGAACACGCCGCACCAGCGTGTCATGTGGAAGCGCGGCGGCGGGACCAGGGGACCATCGCCGTCTCGCCGAGCCCGGCCCGCGCCACCTCGACCCGCATCTCAACCGGGGTGCGGCCAGGATCCTGCGCAGTCGGGCTCGCCCCCTCAGAGGCGCGCATTGGGCTCGCTCAGCGCCTCAGCAAGGTCTATCGTCGTGACCGCGCGGGGGCCAGATCGAGCCCAATCCCGACGCGCGCTGCGACCAAGGACCGACGACGATGACGATCGCCGTCCCTCCCGACCGACGCAGCGGACCTCGAACACCTCCTCCCCCGTCCTGATGCTCCCTGACCTCCTCCACGCGCTCGCTCGGGTCGCCGTCAGACGTCCGTGGACCTTGCTCATCGGCGCGACGATCCCCGCGCTCGGGCTCTCCGCGTTGGTCCTGCGGGCGCCGATCGACCTCAGCTTTGGCGGAGTCATGGATCGATCGCACCCCGAGGTCGCGCGCTACTTCGACGCGTCGCGCCGCTATGGCCTGGGCGGGCGCCTTCCGCTCCTCCTTGAAGGTCCTGAGGAGGCCCTCGACGACGCAGCGCAGGAGCTCATCCGCGAGCTCAGCGATGACCCTCAGGTCCGCTCGGTGGTCTCGCTCTACCCCGCCATCGACGATCCGTGGATCGTCGACCATTTGCCCTACCTGGTGGACCGCGAGACCTTTGAGCTGTGGACGGAGCAGGCCCTGGCTGGCGATAGGGCCGGCGCCCTGCGGCTCCGCGAACGCCTCGGGCGACCCGAGCAAGGACCGGCGAAGCCCCCACCTGCGGGCTCTCGCTTGCTCCTTGTCACCCTCGCCCGCGACAGCTTTGAGGCAGAGCTCGCCTCCCAGGACTTCCCCGCGATCGAGCGCCAGACCGCCGCGCTCCTCACCCCCCACGATGTCACGGGGCGCTACGCCGGGATGCCGGCGATCGTTCATCAGGATCAGGAGGCGACCCTCGGCCGGATCCGGCTCCTCACGCTCGCGAGCTTGCTCGCAGCGCTCGCCCTGATCCTTCGGATCGAGCGTCGGCCGCTCGGTCTCGCAGCGATCGCCGCCCCGATGGTCCTCGCGACAGGTGCGACGCTGGGGATCGTCGGCGCGGTCGCCGGAACGATCACCCTGATGGAGTCGATCTTCAGCGTGATGGTCTTCGGCCTCGGGATCGACTTCGCGGTCCACCTCGCGCTCCGCCTCCAGGAGGAGGAGGAGGCGGGCGCGCCCTTCTCACGCGCGCTCTCGACCGCCCTCACGCAGACAGGACCCGGCGTGGTCGCGGGGGCCCTGACGACCGCAGGCGCCTTCGCGATCGTCGCCCTCGCCCCCGACGCGAGCTTCTTTCACCTCGGTCTCGCGGGCGGGATCGGGATCACGATCTGTCTGCTCCTCGCGCTCGCGCTCCTCCCCGCGGCCTGGAGCCTGATGGCGAGGCGGCGCACGATGATGGCCCACGAAGTGCCGAGGGGGCCGTCGACCTCGTCGGCCTGGTCGGTCTCATCAGAGCCTCCGGAGCGATCGAGCCCCTCAGGTCACGCGAACGACTCGAACGACGCGAGCGACTCGAGCGACCCGAAGAGCGCTGAGCCCAGGCCCCCCTCGATCTGGACGCGCGCCCTCCGGGCGACGATCGCCGACGCCCGTCGTCGGCCGCGCCTCCACCTCAGCGTCGCCCTCCTCATGGTCGTCGCGAGCCTCGCCGGCTTGCCGCGGCTGCACTTTGAGTCCGACCTCCGCAGGATCATCAACCGCCAGGTCGACGCCGTCGCCGTCGCCGATGTGATCTACGAGCGCTTCGGCGAGGTCCCCAACCCCTGGGTCCTGCCCGCGCAGGATCTCGCAGAGGTGCGGAGCTTCGCGACCGCCCTCGAAGCCCAACCGGCCTTCGGGCGGACGTGGAGCGCGGCCGATCTGATCCTCAGCGACGTCGACGACCGCCGCGCCCGGCTCGACGCGCTCACCCCGACGATCGAGCTCGCGACCCGCGGTCCGCAGGAGGTCGCGGAGCTCGCGATCGGCCTCGCGCGGGCGCACAAGAGCGGAGCGCCCGCGCTCGACACGCTCCCCGCGGGGCTGGCGGAGCAGCTCATCACGGCCGACGGTCGACCTCTGCTCTACGTCTTCCCGAGCGCGCCGCACCTGAGCGCCAGCGTCTCCGCGACGGAGCGCCAGATCATCCGCGCAGTCCACCCCGAGGCCACCTCGATGGGCGCGCTCTTCGAGGTCCTGATCGGGGCGGACCGTCCTTGGGCCCCGCTCATCCTCGGCCTCGTCGGAGCCTTCGTCGCCCTCGTCCTCCTCATCGATCTCCGCCGGATCTCCTCGGTCTTCCTCGCGATCACCCCCGTATGCATCGGCGCCGCGCTGACCGTCGGCGTCCTCTGCTGGGCGAACGTCGCCTTTAACACGGTCACGCTGCTGGGACTGCCGTTGATCATCGGCCTCGGCGTCGACGACGGGATCCACGTCGTCCACCGGCTCCGCGACGCCCCTCCGGGCGCGGGGATCGAGGCCCTCACCCGCGTCGCCAGAGCCATCGGCACGACGACCGCGACCACCTGCGCCAGCTTTGCGGCCCTCTTGGCGTCCGGGCACCCCGGGATGGAGAGTCTGGCGCTCGTCATGCTCCTGGGCCTTCCGCTCTGCCTCTGCGCTTCGGTCTCCACGATCCCCGCCTTGGCGACCATGCTCGGGCCGCGCGGCTAGACGTCTCTCGGTCTTTGCTGGCGTCGCAAGGTCGAGAAGCCCCGCCGAGGTGCCGCACGGGAGCATCGCCTCGAACCGGTCCCAGAGGTCCTACCCGTTCGACGCCGGCTCCACGTCAACCCGCATCACCGCCGGCCCGGGCCCGCACACGCGCCGTGAAGTTCTTCGGGTGAAGCGAAACTCGCAGGTTCACCTGGGGCGGACCGTCGGGTAGTTCGAAGTCGAAGGACGCGGCGAGTCGGCTCAGGACGAGGGGCAGCTCGAGCATCGCAAGATGTATCCCCATGCACGTATGCGGGCCGACGAGGAACGGAAAGTAGCTGCCTGGCCGGGGCTTGGTCAGGAAGCGCTCTGGCCAAAATTTCTCCGGGTCTGCCCATAGACGGGGTGAGCGGTGCAGAAGAAATGACAGGACGTCGACCCGACAGCGCGCCGGCATCTCAACGCGCCCCAACGTCAACGCTCGGATCGACTGCGAGACGCTGACCGGGACCGGCGGATAGAGTCGCATCGTCTCACGGACCCACCTCAGCGCGGCGTGGAGCCCCTGGACGTGGCGTGGTTCTGTTACGGCACGCGCGACCAGGCCCTCCTCGCGCAACGGCCCTGCCAGCTCAGGGTATTGCGCGAGCATCGCAACGGCCCATGAGAGCGCGGTCGCGCTGGTCTCGTGACCGGCGACGAGGAGGCTGCGGAGCTCGGCGAGGACTGTGCGACGGTCGAGCTCCCCGACGTGCAGCATCGAGCGGAGCGCGGTCATGAGGGGCGTGTCCCGACCGACCTCGAGGATCTCAGCACACGTGCGATCCAAGCGGCGAAGAGCCCGGCGTACGGCCCGACCGTGGATCATCGTCGACGCCGCACGCCCCAGGAGGTGGCGAAGCACTGCGTCCATAGAGAGAGTGATCAGCGCCCGATGCAGCATCTTCCCCTGGTGGCGCTCCTCGTCGAAGTCGACGCCGAAGGAGAAGCGACCGAGCACCCGAAGCATCGTGAACGAAAGGTCGCGAGCGGGGCGGAATATGCCCGACCGAGTCGCCCAGCGGTCGATGAGGTGATCGGTCTCATCGTGGATGATCTCGATCGCGACCCGCATCGCGTCGGGGCTGAACGCTGGTCCCAGCGCGTCCCGACGCCGCCGCCAGGGCGCCCCCTCGAGGCGCAGCAGGCCGTGGCTGAAGAGGTTCGAGGTCGGCAGGGCGTTGCGGACAAAGTCATGGCCCCCGAGGAGCACCCGGCGTGCGGACTCGGGTCGCACAACGATCACGCGTGGCGATGGACCGGCCCAGATCACGAAATCATCGTCGATCTCACGCGCCCAGCGGAGGCAGCTCTCGAGCAGCCCCGTGCGGAGAATTGGGCCCAAGTGCCCCCCGTCGATCAGGCGCGGGGCGGGCCCTACCGGCCCCCAGAGGACCCGAGGGGCGGGGAGCGGAAACACGCGCGGGCGACGGGGTACTCCGTGGGGATCGAGCTCCATACACAACACCTACTAGGGGAGCATCATGGGCGTGTCGAGCCTCTCGTTTGGCGGCGACGGAGCGCGACTGCCCATGGAGCCGGTCTTGGACGTCATCGACTCCTCCTCGATCTCTCCCCTCGCGACGCATGCCGTCAGCACAAACACGAGCGAGCTAGTCCTGAAATAAGCGCTGCTGTGAGGCGTCCGAGACAACCCGCGTAGAATCGTCAGTGACACGGGGTTTGCGCTTCCCGCTGTATCCGTGTGGGTGAGCGCTCACCTCGTGCTTGGCGAGGGGCGGAGCTCGGAGGCTGAAGGCGGGCGGGCGAGGGGCGACGAGGCGGGTCCCTCGCGGACGCGGGTCCTCCCATGCCACGTGCTCGCCACGGGATAGGCTGGTCTGCTTGAAGAGACAGGGTACGCGTGTCTCCGCGCGAGGCACGGGTCCTCCCGCTGCGTCCCATCCGTCGCCCCTCGCTCGCCCGAGCAAGTCGTCCTGGGCTCCGCTACCGGGTGCGTAGAGGACTCGTGAGCGCAGACCTTCTCTCGACACATGCTCGTCGAGTCTCTCGCGCACCTGATGAGCAACAACGCGCATCGCCGGTCGAACTTCGGTCGGTACCGAAGCCAGAGCCATCGAGAGCCTCCGAAACGCCTGTGAGAACACCGAGCACGAAGCTGCCGCCGAGGAAGAGGTTGTAGACGTGGGTCAGGACATGCGTCGCTTCGTCGTAGCCGCGCTTGTTCTCGAAGACCTTCACGCGGCCGTTGATCGAGCGCCGGAGCTTGCGGCGATCGATCGAGCCGCGAGCGTGAGCCCAGCGAAGGGGGTCACAGGAGCCGGGTCGACGACCAACTCTACCGGCGGAGGCTCGAAGCTCTTGCACTTCGGTCGAGCGCTTGCCTGTGGGCTCCGTTCTCGTCGAGGTTCGGCCTTGAGATGACTCGCGCGAGTTGTCCCGCTCGGTGTTCTCGCTGGGGCCTCGGAGGCTCGCGCTCGCTTGGACTTCGACACGGACCGAAGTTCGGCCGACGATGCGCGTTGTTTCTCATCATCGTCGAGAGTCGCGACGAGCACGTACCGAGCGAGGACCGACGCGAGCAAGCGATCCACGTACTCGCAAGCGGAGCCCCGACAGACTTGCTCGGGCGAGCGAGGGGCGACGGGTGGGACGCAGCGGGAGGACCCGTGCCTCGCGCGGAGACACGCGTACCTGTCTCTTCAAGCACCTCTGCCCCACCCGTGGCGAGCACGTGGCATGGGAGGACCCGCGTCCGCGAGGGACCCGCCTCGTCGCCCCTCGCCCGCCCGCCTTCAGCCTCCGAGCTCCGCCCGTCGTCAAGCAGGAGGTGAGCCTTCACCCGCGCCCGAGCACTCGGGCGGCAAAAGTCCGCGTGAGCGCACTTCTACACGGAACTGGGGGGCGGTTTCACACCAGCGCTTGTTTTAGGGCTAGTCCATCGCATGAGAACCCGTTCGCCCCTGATCGAGGCGCACCTGCGGCGCTCCCTGCCGCGATGGTACCGCACCGGGGAGCCCTCAAGGAACCGGTCACACCGCCGCTTGGATCATCGCCGCGGTCTCCGACGCGCAGCTCTCCCGCGTCACGATCGCCCCGTGGGCTGGGACCATGACCGTCGGCGGGTGGGCCTCGACGTCAGCGAGCATCGCCCTGAAGGTCGCGCGCCGATCCTTGAGGATAAACCTCGCCGCGAGCCCGAACACGCGGTAGCCCGGGGCGCTCTTGGTCAGCTTGAAGAGCGTCCGGAGGAGGAGGCTAGGCGGCATCTCCTCCAGGTTGATGAGGATGTCGGAGCCGTACCAGACATAGCCGTCGGCGATCTTCACCCGCGCCCAGGTCTCGCCGCACTTGCTCGACGCGGTCTCGACTACGGCCAGGTCATCGCCGAGCAGGGGCTTTAGGGCGGAGAGCGGCTCGATCTTCGGCAAGGGGCCCTTGGATCTCTTCTCGATCCTCGCGATCGCCCCTGGAGCCGCGAAGCAGCGCGCCTCCGGAAAGCGCTCCTTCCAGCGCGCGAGGCCGAGGTAGTGAAAGCCGTTGTTGGCGACGAGCGCCTCGACGGGTCCGAACTCAGCCAGCTCATCGATCGCCTTCGGATCGATCCGCGACGGCGCGCTGATCACCATCAGGCCCCCGCTCGGGAGCTTCGCCGTGAGGCAATTCGCCGACGCGCCCTTGGTGTAGGAGTACGTCAGGGAGAGAACGCCGGCTTCGGCGTCGATGACCGTCCACCCCTCGGAAGTCGTGTGCATCGGCCGATTCTCGACGATCGTGGCGGCTGACGAAAGCGAGAAGCGAGCGCCTCGGCCCGCCGGATCAGACTCGACCCGATCCGATCGCCTCGATCGTGACCGTCCACAGCCCCGCGCAGCAGCCCGATGAGACCCGGCCAGCGCCTCCAACAGGCCCAGCGCCGTGGTGAGTATCAAGGACCGGACGAGGGGGAGGATCTCCGCGCCCTGCGACCATCGTCATCGCCGAGCGCGGGGTGTGACTTCCCCGATCGAGCGAGCGCAGCCGCGACGCAGAGGCCGATGAAGCCGGACTCCGGCGGTATCCCTCCGTCGATCGCCCCCCCGTCAATCTAGAGTCCTACGACGACCGCGCACAGGTGATAGAGTCGGCCCCATGCGACGTCTGCCCTATGCCCTATCCTTCGCCGGCGCCGCTCTCGTCGCATGTACGTTTAATGATCCTCTGCCCGACGACTTCGGCGTCTGTGAGGTCGAGGCGACCCAGGTCGAGCCAACCCCCGGCCTCACCTACTATGCTGACATTCAACCGATCCTCGCGGAGCGCTGCGGATCTTGCCATGCAGACGGAGGGATCGCCCCCTTCGCCTTCGACACCTACGCCAAGCTATTCCCGCTCCGCGACCTGATCGCCGATGTGACCGCAGACCGGTCGATGCCCCCTTGGCCCCCCGGAGATTGCTGCGGCGAATACATGCACGATCGTTCGCTCGCGGCGGGCGAGCTCGCGGCGATCCTCGGCTGGGTCGCCGACGGTGCGCCGGAGGGGGACGCCGCCGATGCCCACAGCGAGGAGCCCCCCGCGAGCGGCCTCTCGCGGGTGGACCTCGAGCTGACGATGCCCTCCGCGTACACCCCGACCGAGAGCGACGGCGACGAGGTCCGGTGCTTCCTCCTCGACTGGCCCGAGGCTGAACGCCGCTACATCACCGGGCTGCAGGTCCGCCCCGGAAGCCCTGAGCTGGTCCACCACGCGATCGTCTACGCAGTCCCGCCGCTGAAGGGCGCGCTCTACGAGGCGCTCGACGACGCCGACGACGCCGTGGGATGGTCCTGCCCCGGCGGCCTCGCCGAGGGGAGCGACAGCGTCGTCGGCGGCTGGGTCCCCGGCTCGCAGGGCTATGACTTCCCCGAGGGGCTCGGCAGCGTCGTCGAGCCTGACTCGAAGGTCATCCTCAGCGTTCACTACAATTTTGCGCCGGCGCTCGGGGCCGAGGACCAGACCTCGATCGAGCTCCGCCTCGACAGCACCGTCGAGCGTCAGCTCTCGGGCCTCGCCGTCTACAACCCCGCCTGGCTCCTCGGCAAGACCATGAAGATCCCCGCCGGGGAGGCCGACGTGACCTTCGCCTACGGCTACGACCCCTCCCCCTATATCGGCGACACTGCGCTGATCCATAACGTCTCGCTCCACATGCATGAGCACGGCAGCGCCGGCTCCCTCGCGATCGAGCGCGCCGACGGCAGCGTAGAGTGCCTGCTCGACATCGCCGACTGGGACTACGACTGGCAGGGCGACTACTACCTCGCGCAGCCGGTCCGGATCGAGCGCGGCGATCGGCTCAAGGTCGAGTGCCACTTCGACAACTCTGCCGAGAACCAACCCCTCGGCGCCGCCCCCGAGGACCTCGCCTGGGGTGATGACGAGGAGATGTGCATCGCGACTGTCCTCGTCACCCGGGCGTAGCTGTACATGCTCCATAAGACACACCAAGGGGACGTGCGGCGATGAGCGAGGGCCTCCGCTCACCGCGACTTCGTGCGAGCGGAGGATCCAGCGGGAAGGGCTGCGGGGGCATCTCCTGCGTGATGTCGCCGCAGAGGTCGGCCGCGCGCCGCCACGGCCGCTGAGCTTCGATGACCCGCGGACAGCTCTGTCCCCGAGGACAAGCCCGAAGCTCACGCGCGGGTCCGCTCAGCGCGTCCGTATCCGCCCGCCTGTCGCCCAGATGGACGAGAGCGCGCCTTCTAACCCGCCCTCTCCTCGCGGATACTAAGACGTGGCCCTGAGAACCTCGCAGACGCTCTCCCTCGCCCTGGCGCTCGCAACAGGCGCGTGCTTCAGCGGGACCTTCCTCGCGGGACAGCCCTGCTCGGACGACTCGGAGTGTGGTCCGAACCTCACCTGCAAAGACGGCCTCTGCGGTGGAGCCACCGGCGCGACAGCGCAGACGACCTCGACCTCCACCGCAACCCCGGCGACGACCAGCACGTCCACGTCGACCACGTCCACGTCGACCTCCACGTCCACCACGACCACTGCCCTCACCTCTACCTCTACGACGTCAGGTGATGAGACCGAGGGCACCTCGACGACCACCGGAGATGTCTGCGGAATCGGTCGTTGCACCGACGTCGACTTCCTCGTGATCATCGACAACTCGCCGAGCATGGGCGACAAGAGCGACACTCTCCTGGCGATGATGCTCAGCTTCATCAACCACGCCCTCCCAGTCCTGAACGAGGCCTGCAGCCTCCACCTCGGCTTCGTCACGACAGACGCGTTCCAGCCCAACCCCGAGGAGTGCCGCGAGCTCGGCGCCCTCGTCCGCGCCGACAATGACGGCGACCCCTGCCCCTTCGTCGAAGGACACCCCTACGCGACCCGAGCCGACCTCTCGATGCCCGCGAGCCTCGCCTGCGTCGCCACCGTCGGCTCCGATGGCAGTCCCAACGAGCAGCCCTTCGACGCCCTCCTGGAGGTCTTCGACCCGCAGCTCAACAGCGGCTGCAACGACAACTTCCTCCGGCCTGAGGCCCTGCTCGTCATCATCGTCGCGACCGATGAAGACGACGGCGACGTCGACGATCCGCAGGGCCACAGCGGCTCAACGTCGCTCGCGGTCCCGCTCTGGTACGACGCGCTCGTCGGCCTCAAGGGCGGCACCGACAACCTCTACGTCGCGGCGCTCCTGGGGGATGAAGATCAAGAGACGACGGCCTGTCCTTGGGACCCTCTCGCGGGTCCGGACGGCAGCGGGGCCTCGCCCGCGCCGGTGCTCCGCCAGCTCGTGAAGAAGTTCCCCGAGGATCACTACACGATCGAGTCGATCTGCCACCCGGACGCGGTGCCGGACGATTTCGTCCCCTTGATGGAGACGCTCCTAGAGGAGATCGACGTGGTCTGTGAGGCCCCGTAGGCGAACCTGGAGAGGTACACGCCCAGCACGTACACGCGACCGCGACAGACCCCTCGTCGCGGCGGCTCCTGGCCCTCCCAACAGCTACACCGCGCGCCTGCGCGGAGCTCGGACGCAGAGCTCGGACGCAGAGCTCGGACGCGCCTCCCCCCGCCCTGCGGAGCGCGGGCGCGAAGGCGAACCTCGAGTCACCGGCGAATTCGGCTATCTTGGTCGCAGTGGGAGAGGATGACGAGTTGGCGCCGCGGGGCGAGGCGGCCGCGGCCCACGACGCCAGCGAGAGCCGCACGGTCGTCACCTCGGAGAGCTCCTCTTCGTACCCGAGCCAACGCTTGATCGCGCCGTCGACGGCCATCCGCGCCGGCGAGGTGCTCGGCGATCGCTACCGCGTTCTCGAGCGCCTCGGCAAGGGGGGGATGGGGGAGGTCCACCTCGCCGAGCACATCGCGATCGGCCGCCGTGTCGCGGTCAAGACCCTGAGCGGCGACTTTCGCGAGCGTCCTGAGCTGGCGCGCCGCTTCCTGCAGGAGGCGCGGACCGCCTCGAGAGTGCGGCACCCGAACATCGTCGATATCACCGACTTCGGGCATACCGACCTCGGGGCGCCCTTCTTCGTGATGGAGCTCCTCGAGGGCGAGGAGCTCAAGGTGCTGCTGCGGCGCGAGAAGACCCTCTCGTGGGATCGAGTGTGCTCGATCGGGATCCAGATCTGCGCGGCCCTGACCGCCGCGCACACCCAGGGGGTCGTCCACCGCGACATGAAGCCGGACAACGTCTTCCTGATCCGGCAAGACGACGCCGAGCTGGTGAAGGTGCTGGACTTCGGCATCGCCAAGATCACCGACGAAGATACGGGCGACGCGACCCGTACCGGGGTCCTCCTCGGGACCCCGCACTACATGTCCCCTGAGCAAGCTCAGGACGATCCGCTCGACGCGCGCTCGGACATCTACTCGATGGGCGTACTGCTCTTTCGGATGGCGACCGGTCGTGTCCCCTTCCGCGGAAAGTCGTTCATGAAGGTGCTCGGCATGCACATGCAGCAGCCCCCCCCGAACCCCTCGGACTTCGCGCCCGAGGGGAGCCTGAGCGCTGAAGGCGAGGCGTTGATCCTCAAGTGCTTGGCCAAGGACCCGGCTGATCGCTACCAGTCTGCGGAGGACCTCGCGGCCGCCCTTCGCGGGACCCGGGAGGCCAGCCTGGCCCCAGGGAGCGTCGTCCTGCCGCTCGAGACCCGCTCCCGCTCGAGGGCGCTCATCGCCGGGCTCGGGGTCGCCGGCCTGGGCGGAGTCTTTCTCGCGTGGACGCTCCTCTCTCCCCCGGGCCCGACCCCCGACGAGGCTCGCGAGAGCTCGCGAGGGGAGCAGGTGGGCGACGTCGCCGACGACGGCGGCGATCTGCCCCTCTCGGCAGGTCAGGCACCCCTGAGCTCGACCGAGACGGCAACGAGCACCACGACCTCCGGCGACAGCGGCGGGACGACGTCGACCACGGCCGATCCCGAGGATCCCGACGTCACCTCCACCCCGGCTCCTGACGCCGAGAAGACCAAGGCCAAGGCCAAGTCCAAGACCAAGTCCAAGCCCAAGTCCGCCGCTCCTGCGAAGGCTGCCCTGAGCTCCGCGGACCTCTCGTCGGCGGCGAAGAGCGTGAAGAAGGCGCTCGCGAGCTGCACGGGCGGCCTGCCGGGGATGGTCGTGAAGGTAGACGTCACGGTCAGCACGGCAGGCAAGGTGACGAGCGCCCGCGCGCACAAGCCCCAGCGAGGATCGGCGCTCGGCAACTGCGTCGAGCAGGCCGCGAAGCGTGCGCGCTTCCCCCGGCTGCTCTCTGCTCAGGATGAGACCGTCTCGTTCCGGCTTCCCTAGGAAGCCGTGGCAAAAGTCCCGTGTGCTCTCGCGCCGCAACCGTCGGCCCTCTCGGCTTCGACGCAACGCCGCTGTGCCGGGCTGTCCTGCAGGTTTCGCCGGATCCGAGAGGAGCGATGAGGCCAGCGAGAGCGCGCGGAGCTCTTGCCACGGCCCGCGCTCGCGCCTCGCTAGCGGACCGGCGGCCAAAGGGTGCTGTGCTCGGCATCTCCGGGGACGTAGAGCACGTGGACCGGGCGACCCGCCGAACGACCTTGGGCGCCGATATCCCACGACTGGGCCTTGCCCTCGATCTCCCGACCGTCGGCGGTGAACGAGTAGACGATCGCCCAGGGCGAGCGGCCGTTGACCTGGATCGACGTGTCGCGGTGAACGTCGACGATCCGCCCGACCACCGCGCGTCCTTCGCGGAAGGCCTTGAGGATCCCCTCCGCCTTGCCGCGCCCGTGGACCAGGAAGACCGCCCCGAGCAACCCCATGAAGATCAGGATCCCGGGGCCGACCCAGACGAACGCGCTCATCCCCGTCGTCGCGCCGATCATCGCGAAGAGGGTCCCCTGGAGCACGCCGACGACCAAGAGGATCGCCCCGGCGATGAACGAGACGTTCCCCGAGTAGCGGATCTTCCGCTCGAAGGGCTTGGGCACCGCGCGGGGGATCGGCGGCGGTGGCTCTCCGGCGTCGGTCCCCGGCGGCGGCGGCATCGGCCCGCCACAGTTGTCGCATTGTAGGGGATGGTCGTTCCACCCGGAGCCGCACCAGCTGCACTCGATCACGCGCGGAGCCTACTCCTCCTCTCGCACTCTCCGCAACGCAGCCACTGCGACCGCTCGCCGCCCCCCGCCCTCGCAGGCTGAAAGTCACGGACGGAGCCCTCGCGTGTCGGAGCGGGACCTCGCAGCGCTAGAGTCCCGACAGGACCGCGACAGGAGCACACCACGACCCGCGCCAGCGTCGATCCTCGGCCCACCTTGGCGAGCGAGCAAGATCTACCCGCCTCCGCGAGCGGAGCCCCGGCGAGCGCGGGTCGACCGCCGATGACCGCGCCGACGACCCACGATCCATCCGGCGTGACGATCGCGAGGCTCCTCGGAGAGCCCCTCGCGGGCGGTCGAGGCGGTCTCTGCAGGAGCGCCAAGCCGTGCCCCCCCGACGCCGAGCAGCCCTGGCGCGGGATCAAACCGCGCCTCGGGCCTCGGGCCGGCGGAGGAGGGGCTCATTGTCCCGCTCAGAGCGCCAATATCGCGGTCTAGCGCGATACGGCAGGGCGCAAGCGAGGACTCCGACGCCCGCAAACTGTGGACCGAGAACACCCCTAGACGCCCAGCCGTGGTACCTTGGCGTTGCCGAGGACCGCGATGAGCACCCACGACGACGACGATCTTCCCGCCCTCCCCAAGATCCAGCGCCGCGCCGGCGCCCTCTTGAACGCAGACCAGCGGGAGATCGCTGAGAAGGCTGTCGATCTCGCTGAGACACCGCCGGTCCAGAACCTCGGGATGGTCGGCCACTGCTCCCACGGCTCCCACGGTTCGCACGGTTCGCACGGCTCGCACGGTTCGCACGGCTCTCACGGCTCCCACGGCTCGTGGTAGCCCGTCGGGCACCGGGGCGATAGTGGCAGGATTGGCGAACGCAGCGACGCAGGCGGAGGCGGCAAGCCCGGTCGAGGAGGCGATCGAGGCCCGGATCGCCGGCCGAGGTCAACGGGTCCACATCCTCACCGGGCAGATCTGCAACAACAACTGCATCTTCTGCATGGAGGAGGATCGCGACGGTCGCAAGGTCACCAACTCGCGGACCACCGACGAGACCGTGCGCTGGATCCTCAGCCAGCAAGAGTTCTACGAGGAGGTCTGTTTCACCTCGGGTGAGCCGACCACCAACCGCCGCCTCCTCCCCTGGGTGAGGATGGCCAAGGACGCTGGCGCCCGTTGGATCTCGATGATGACCAACGGCCGCGCCCTCTCCTACGAGAAGTACACGCGGGCCCTCCTCGCCGCGGGCCTCAACCGGATCTACATCTCGATCCACGGCCACACCAAGAAGCTCCACGAGAGCCTGACCCGAACGCCAGGTTCCTTTGAGCAGACCCTCGCCGGCCTCGACACCGTCGCCCGCTTCAAGCGCTACGGGATCTCGCTGCACACGAGCACGGTGGTGACCAAGCGAAACCTGCCGCACATGGCGGCGATCTACCGCTTTCTCCGCGAGCACGGCGTCGACCAGGTGGTCTTCAATGTGATGCAGGCCAACGGCCGCGCCAACACCTTCTTCGACCAGCTCTTCCCGACCTACACCGAGATCGCCGCGGTCGCCCGCGACTTCCTCCGCGAGGCGGGGCAGCACGAGGAGCAGGTCATGGCCTTCCTCGTCGACATCCCCCTGTGTACGACCGGGGAGCTGCCTGACTTCAACCGCGGCTATGTCGAGGACTATGTCCACTTCGAGCCGCCCCCCGAGGCCGCCCGCGGTCTCCTGACCGAGGAGCTGCTCGAGGCTCGCCGGGCAGGTGACGACGGCGAGCTCGTCCAGATCCGCAGGGCCGACCTCGACGACTCCGAGCGACGCAAGCGCCCAGAGTGCGCTCGCTGCCGCTACGAGCGGGTCTGCGAGGGCGTCTGGGGCAACTACCTGCGGCGCTACGGCTGGGACGAGTTCGTCCCGGTCGAGGGCTGAGGCGAGCGGCCGAGGCCGCGGCCGCGTCGCGAGCTGATGCCCTGCCCTGCCCCGAGCCCTGCCCTGCCCCTGCCCCGAACCCTGCCGTGCCCGTGCCCCTGCCGGTGCAGGCGACCCCTACACCGACGCTGAAAGGCCAGGCCCGGGCGCCTCGATCAGGACCGTCGGCCCCTCCTCGCGGGTGATCCGTACCGGCTCCCCGGTGAAGGCGGCGATGACCTCGGCGTTGGTCTGGGTGTGGAGCGTCGGCCGGAGGGTGCGGATCGTCGACTTGCCCGCGAGGGTCATCGGGATCAGGAGCTGATCGGCGAGGTGACGACCGACCGGAGCACCGCCGGCCAGGTAGGTCCGGGCCTCCTCGGTCGCCTCCCGACCGACCTGCTCCGCCCGCGTCCCGTGCGCCCCGAAGGCCGAGTGCATCTCGGTCAGCCCCTCAAACTCCATCTCGAGGAGGAGCGCGGTCCCGGGCCCCGGGCTCTCCACCTGCTCGGTGACAAGCTCCTCCCGCGACCAGCCGAGGCGCTTGCCGACGACCTTGAGCTGACGCTCGCCGATGCTCGGCGCGAGACGTGAGAGCAGCGCGGTCGCCCGACGACGACGAAGCTCTCCCCGCTCCGTCAGCACCAGCGGGCTCCAGGCGTGTCCCCCCTCGAGCTCGATCTCGATGATCCCGCCGCCCGCCGGGAAGAAACCATGACGGACGAGGCGCGCCTCGATGACGACCCCCATCCGCCGCAGCAGCGGCAGGAGCACCCGGTCGATGTAGTCGAAGGGCGGCGCCATTGCGGCGTGGGTCCCCCCCTCCAGGCGCAGACGCGACGATCCTGGCGCGACGAGGAGCGGCCAGAGGATCGTCTGGAGGACCAGCGACGTCGAGCCGGCGGTGCCGATCGCGAAGCTGTAGTCGCCGTGACGGATCGTCTTCGGCGTGAAGCGGATCTCCGACGAGCGCATGTGGTCGCCCTCGACGGTCGCCTCGCCGATCGCCGCCGCAGCCCGCAGCGCGGTCAAGTGCTGGCGGAGCAGCCCCGGACGCTTGCGCTTGGCCCGGATCGATCGGACGACGAGCGGCCGACCGAGGATCAGCGCCATCGCCAACGAGGTGCGCAGCACCTGGCCGCCGCCCTCCCCCTGCGCTCCGTCGATGATCACGGGGTCCTGCCTGGTCGTCGTCGTCATCGTCATCGTCTTCTCTCTTCGTACAGCTTCGCCCTCGGGCGACAGGGCGTCGCTGCGAGGGTCTCCAGTCTAGAACAGCGGGGCCGCGCCCTCCTCGGCGCGGCCCCTCTCGCACTCCCCGATCACCTCAGCCCTTGACGCAGAGGACCTGGCGGAGGGTATGGACGACCTCGACGAGGTCCGACTGCGCGGCCATCACGTCCTCGATCGACTTGTAGGCGGCGGGGGTCTCATCGATCACGGCCGCGTCCTTGCGGCACTCGATCCCCGCGGTCGCAGCCTCGTGGTCGGCGACGGTGAAGCGCCGCTTCGCCTCGGTCCGCGACATCACCCGCCCGGCGCCGTGGCTGCACGAGCAGAAGCTCTCCGGGTTGCCCTTCCCGCGGACGATGTAGGAGCGCGCCCCCATGCTGCCGGGGATGATCCCGAGCTCGCCGAGGCCAGCCCGGACCGCGCCCTTGCGGGTGACCAGGACATCCTCGCCGTAGTGATGCTCGCGGGCGACGTAGTTGTGGTGACAATTCACCGCCATGTCGCCGTGCTGGAACTCCGGCAGGTCATCGCTGCGGTGGAGCACCCCCAAGACGGCGCGCATCATCAGCTCACGGCTGGTCCGCGCGAAGTCCTGGGCCCACGAGATCGCCTCGATGTAGTCCTCAAAGTACTGGCTCCCCTCCGAGAGGTAGGCCAGGTCCTGGTCGGGGAGGTTGATGAACCAGCGCTTCATCTCCTCGCGGGCGAGGCGGATGAAGTGGGAGCCGATCCGGTTGCCGACCCCGCGCGAGCCGCTGTGCAGCATCACCCAGACGTGGTCCTCGGTGTCGATGCAGAGCTCGATGAAGTGGTTGCCGCCGCCGAGCGTGCCGAGGTGGTTGAGGCTGTTCGCGTTGGCGATCGCCCGGTGCTTGTCGACGATCACCTGATGACGCGGCGCGAGCTCACCCCAGGCGGTCGCGACCTCAGCGGGGAGATCGTGCCAGCGGCCCTTGTCACGACCGCGGGTGCGACCGTGGGGGACCGCCGCCTCGATCTCCGAGCGCAGGGTTTTGAGGCTCTCCGGCAGGTCCTCGGCCCGGAGGCTGGTGCGGACCGCGATCATCCCGCAGCCGAGGTCGACCCCGACCGCCGCGGGGATCACCGCGCCGATCGTCGGGATCACCGAGCCGATCGTCGCGCCGCGGCCGATATGGGCGTCGGGCATCGCCGCGACCCAGCGGTGGATAAAGGGCATCGACGCGACGTTGGCGAGCTGACGCAGGGCGCCGGGCTCGACCGGGACGCCGCGGGTCCAACGCTTCACCGGCTTCGCGCCTTCGTGCTGATCGATCTCGTAGGGGAGGTGAGCCTGTGCGGTCATCTTCGTTCTCCTTGACGCCCCATGACAGAGCAGGTCCCGTTCCGGCGTGACCATCTCAAAAAAATGCCTTCAATCTCAATGACATAGCGCCAAGGCGCGCGAACTCGCAACGCATCGAACGATACAGAGATATCTGAATATAGCGCATGATATATCGCCGTGATGCGCCCGCTCGTCGTTCTCTCCCTGCTCGGGACCACCCTCGACGCCACCTACGGCGACAGGTGGCAGCGCTGGCGGCCCAACGTCGACCTCTGCCGCCACGAGGATGTTTTGGTCGATCGCCTCGAGCTCATCCACCAGGAAAAGTGGCGCGAGCTGGTCACGATCACCCAGGACGACATCGCCCTCATCGCCCCAGAGACCGAGGTCCGCACCCACGCGCTCGACCTCGGCGATCCCTGGGACTTCGAGAGCGTCTTCGCGGCCCTCCTCGACTTCGCCCAGCGCTACGACTTTCGCCCGGAGGATGAGGACTACCTGATCCACATCACGACCGGCACCCACGTCGCCCAGATCTGCCTCTTCCTCCTCTGCGAGTCCCGCCACCTCCCGGGCAAGCTCCTCCAGACCTCGCCGCCGCCGCCCCGCCAGCGCGGCGGCCCCGGGAAGATGCGGATCATCGACCTCGACCTCTCCCGCTACGATCTCCTGGCGACCCGCTTCCACCGCGAGCGCGCCGCCAGCCTCTCGGCGCTCAAGGCCGGGATCGCCACGCGCAGCCCGACCTTCAACCACCTGATCGAGCGGATCGAGCGGGTCGCCCAGGCCTCCCGCTCACCGCTCCTCCTGACCGGACCGACAGGCGCCGGCAAGACCCACCTGGCCCGCCGGATCTTCGAGCTCAAGCGCGCCCGCGGCCAGGTCGCGGGCGCCTTCGTCGAGCTCAACTGCGCGACGCTGCGCGGCGACGGGGCGATGTCCGCCCTCTTCGGCCACGTCCGCGGCGCCTTCACGGGGGCGGTGGGGGCCCGAGCGGGCGCCCTCAAGTCCGCCGACGGCGGCGTGCTCTTCCTCGACGAGATCGGCGAGCTCGGCCTCGACGAGCAGGCCATGCTCCTGCGCGCCATCGAGGACCGCCGCTTCCTCCCGGTCGGCGGCGATCGGGAGGTCGAGAGCGACTTCCAGCTGATCGCCGGGACCAACCGCGACCTCCGGCGGCGGATCGCCGAGGGGCTCTTTCGCGAGGACCTGCTCGCCCGGATCGACGTCTGGACCTTCGCCCTCCCGGGGCTCCGCGAGCGCCCCGAGGACATCGAGCCCAACCTCGACTACGAGCTCGACCGCTGGACCCAACGCCACGGTCGGCGGGTGACCATGACCCGCGAGGCCAGGCGCCACTTCCTCGACTTCGGCGTCGACGAGCGCTCCACCTGGGCCGGCAACTTTCGCGACCTCGCCTCGGCGATCGAGCGGATGGCGACGCTCGCCGCCGACGGCCGGATCGGCGCCGGCGAGGTCGAGGAGGAGATCGCCCGTCTCCGCGCGAGCTGGTCGTCTTCCCTCGCTGTCGGTCGAAGCGACGGCGCCGCGGCCCTCCCCTCCGCGGCCGCGGCCCCGACCGCGACCCCGTCGGGCGCGATGAACACCGCAGGCGCCGCTCCGCGGGCCCTGCCGCCGGGCGACACCGCGATCCTCAACCGCTTCCTCGACGACGCCGCGATCGACGCGATCGATCGCTTTGATCGGAGCCAGCTCGCGGACGTGATCCGGGTCTGCCTCGGCGCTCGCAGCCTCTCCGAGGCCGGCCGTCGCCTCTTCGCGATCTCGCGGACGCGACGGCGCTCGGTCAACGACGCCGACCGCCTGCGCAAGTACCTCGCGCGCTTTGACCTGAGCTGGCAAGCGCTCCACGGGGAGTAGGTGGATCGAGCGCTCACGATCGACCTCCGGCGACAGATCGACGCACAGATCGATGAACAGATCGATGAACAGATCGATGAACAGATCGATGAACAGATCGATGAACAGAGCGACGGACAGAACGACGGACAGAGCGACGGACAGAGCGATGGACTGGTTCGACGCCTCAGCACTGCCCTCGACCCCGCCAGCCCTCGACGACCCCGCGACTCCTCAACTCCGAGCTCGGTCCTCCGCCTCAAGGCTCTGAAGCTCAGCACATCGCTCCAGCACCATCGCCCTGACGGCTCCGGCTCCACCAGGATGATCTCCGGCGAGACACCACCGCCGCGATGCGGCATTCTCCTCGGGGACCCGCGATGGCCGCAGCATCGATCACCTTCTCCGCGCTCGCCGAGACCCCTCGCGCCCACGTGAGCCGTGTTCTCGTCGGAGACGCCCCGCTGACCTGGCGCGGCTTCGCCGACGGGCTCTGCGGAGAGGACCCGACCCTGCGCCGCCGGCTCTCCGCGGAGATCGCCGGGCGCCCCGAGCCCGGGCTGTGCTGGGAGACCCCTGGAGTCGCCGCCGGGAACCTCGACCAGCCCTTCATGATGGCGATCATCGGGTCCCCGTTGCTCGACCGAGCGACGCCCAACCCGCGCCCCTTCGCCGCGCATCTCGAGCCCGATGAGGGGCCTGCGCAGGTCCGCACCTTCGCCAACCTAGGCGGCGACGCGATCCTCGTCGCGCCGCGCAAGCTCGGTCCTGCCAGCGCCTATCACCATCTCGCAGCGTTCCTCCGCCGCGCACCGCCGACCCAGGTCGACGCCCTCTGGCGCGCCGTCGGCTCCGCGCTCACGCAGTGGTGGTCGACCCGCACAGCGCCCCTGTGGTTGAGCACCGCGGGGGGCGGCGTCGCCTGGCTCCACGTCCGCCTCGATCGTCGGCCGAAGTATTACAAGTACTCGCCATTTTGCGCGGCCGCCGATGAATGACGTGACCGAGAGCGGGGCCGATACCGCGGCACGCCTCGCTCTCTCGACGAGAGTCGCCCCCGCGATGGCGGCGGAAAGACTACTTTTGTAGTCCGCCGACGCGATCGAATCGGCGTCGGCCGTCACTCCCCTGGAGAACGCTCGCGCGGCCAGCCTCGCCTCCCCGAAGCTGCGCGCTCGCGACGAACCAGTGACCATGCTTCGACTCGTCTTGCCCGCTATCGCCCTCTCTCTCTCCCTCACGGCCTGCGATGAGTCGGTCCCGCTCCCCGACTCAGATGACCTCGCCCTCCGTGCAGGCTTTGGTATCCGGTACGACACGAACAACCTCGGCAACAGCCACTTCGAGGCGATCTCGCTCAACAGCACCAGCTATGACGGGGTCAAGGTCAAGACCCCCTTCAAGTTCACGCTGACGGGCGCGAAGGGATATGCCGACGTGGATCTTCACGATCTCCTCGGAGCCGAGATCGAGGCCGAGTCCAAGTACAAAGGCGAAGCGGGGATCGCCAGGGCAGAGGTGATCGACCTCATCGAGACCGTCCCGACAGCGCTCGTCCTCGAGATACCGAACCCCGGCATCGAGCTGTGCGACGTCGTCGACGGGATCCTGATCCTCGCCAGCACCGGAGAGTGCCCTGAGTAGGCGCTGAGAGCATCGGCGAGAGGTCCTTTTCCCCAAGCGCCCTCACGCGGCGGCCAGCAGCATCTCGGCGACGCTGATACTCTCGGCCGGTGGATACGCCGATCCCTCTCCGCCGAGCTACAGGTCCCAGCGCCGTCGTGTCATTGTTGGCGCTCATGATCGGCTGCGCCCTTCGCCACGCATCTCGAGCCCGACGAGGGGCCTCCACAGGTCCGCACCTTCGCCTAAGCGGCGATGCGCTCCTCTTCACGCAGCGCGAACTCTGTCCAGCCACCACCTAGCACCTCCTCGCAGCGTTCCTCCGCAACGCCCCCCACACATGCCGACGTCCTCTGGCGGGCCGTCGAGTCCGCGCCTCGGCGAGACCGGCTTCGCCCTCGTCGGCGGCGCCGCAGTGGTCGGCAACACGACCATGGTCGTGGCCTTGCCCGAGGAGACACCGGTCCTTCTCCCGCTAGCCCCGCTCCACCGCGTCTCTCACAGGACTGTGGTTTCCCCAAAACTGCGGCGCCAGAAGTGGCGGCTTTCTTCTATGATGCGGTCGTGAGCGATCCGAGCGAGGAAGAGTATCGCGGTTTTGCCGCCAAGGTCGACGCACTGCCGCGATCAAGCAAGGTCTGGGTGCTGCCCATCTATCGTGCGCTTGCGGAGTCCGGGGGCGCAGCGAAACCCCGCGACGTGGAGAAGCACATCCGTGCTCAGACCAAGCACCTCCTTTCAAAGGAGCAGTGGGCGTATGCTCTAAAGTCCAAGAGTATACGCTTTGCCCGAAATGAACTCCGGAAGCTCGGTGGGATCAGCAGCGAGCAGTCAGGTTTGTGGCAGTGGAGTCCAGTCGGAGAGCGGTACTGGAGAGATTTCGAGGGCAAGGCGATTGTCGTACCGGAGGGTCTTCCAGAGCTCTCCGCCGAGGAGAGCCAAGGGGTGGACGAGCCGCTCGAGACCGTCGAAGTGACCGCGAGAGAAGGCTATGACATCCCTATTCTGCGCGTCTTGAGTCGTGAGGCGTGTCGCAGAGGCGAGGTCTTTGCGAAGCTCGAGTCCGTCGGTCACATGCCACTCCTACCCGGAGATCGCCGCCTCACGCGTCAACAGAACCCCGTGTACACGCGTGGCGCGGGATGGACGCTCTCCCACCTCAAATCTGAAGGACTAGTGCGAAATCCGAGCCACGGAATGTGGGAGATCACCAATGCGGGCCGAGAACGATTGAAGCGGGAGGACGACACATGGCACGTAGATCTCTTCCGCGGCGCGCAGGCGCGTGTTCGTCCGCTCGCGTCCCAAGAAGAACCGACTAGCCTAGAAAGCATCGTCGATGCCCCTTCTTCGGGGGAGGAGGACCACAAGCGTCCTGATTGGGATGTCGCCAGGTGGAAGGAGTGCAAGTCACATCTCACCGCTTACACGGCAGTTCACCGTCGTCTGCGTCCGGATCTCGGACCAACGCCAGACAACCTCCGAGCCCCGATCCCGCGCAACTTGCTCCTCTACGGACCGCCCGGGACCGGCAAGACCTACACTGCTAGCATGATCGCCGCAGCCCTAACCGGCGAGCCGGAGCCGAGTGATGACGGCCTCTTTCGCATCCTTCAGTTCCACCCGAGCTACGCGTACGAGGACTTTGTCCAGGGTTTACGCCCCGATCTCACCCGGTCGGGGATACACTATCGCGTCGATCCGGGTCCGCTGCGGCGGATCTGTGACGAGGCATCCGAGGACCCCGACCACTTCTACGTCCTCGTGATTGATGAGATCAACCGCGGCGATCCGGCGCGGATCTTCGGCGAGGCTCTCCTCGCGCTCGAGTACCGGGGGAAGGCCATCAGCTTGCCGATCGGCACATCGCTCGTGATCCCGCCGAACCTCGTCGTACTTGGTACCATGAACAGCGTCGACCGGAGCATTGCGCTGATGGACTACGCTCTCCGCCGGCGCTTCGGTTTCGTCTACCTCGCTCCTGATCTCGACGTTGTGCGCAAGCACTTCCCCGGATCGAAGGCAGCGAAGCGTGCCATCGAGGCTGTCGGCCAGCTCAATCGGTGGCTCGAGAATCGTGTTGGTCGGGAGCATGTGATCGGACATAGCTTCCTCCTGAACCCGGCCTACCCCGCAGACGAGCGCCGCAGCCTCAGTGTGCTTTGGGACATGGACATCCGTCCGCTCCTCGAGGAGTACCTCTTCCACGATCGCAACGGCTTTGTTGAGATCTGTGACTCCTGGGCCGAGTGGACCGCGAACAACGCGCGAACAACGGAGGAGTCGGATGATTCGACCTGAGCGCGTTGTCTTCGAAAACCGGCCCTTCTCAGGCCTCGGGGCAGCCGATATTGTCTCATTGCAGCAGCGACTCGGAGGCCTTGTTCGTGTCCGCGACCGCCGCGTACGGATCATCCGCGTCATCGGTCATGTGCTCCTTCCGAGCGGGACGCTCCTGCGAATCCAATCGGCGAAGGCCTCGACAGCGGCTGTCCTCGCCTGGCTCGCCTACGCCGATCCCTCGTGCAGATCGCTCGACATTGGTGCGAGGCTCGAGCGCTTCGGCGATGAGGGAGATCTCGGAGCGCTCCTCGCTCGCCTCTTCATCACAGAACTCGACGGGACGATCCGCCGCTCTGGGCTAGTCCAGGACTACAATCGGGTGTGCGAGCGCGGCGGCTTCGTCCGCGGGGCGATCGACTTTCGTCGGTTGATCCGCGACGGCCACAACCTCGCCAAGATCTCATCGGCTAGCTGGCAGAGGCGACGCGATACCCCACTAAACCGGGTCCTCGCCGCGGCGCTCGCGCGCGTACACAGAGATCCGCTACTCCGAGCTGTTGCGCCGGATCTCCTCGATGCGCTCCGGGCTGGCTTCTCTGACGTCGAGGCAAATGCTGATGCTGCGCTCCTCGAGGGGAAGACGCCACTGCAGCGGACCGAGGCCGCATTTCAGGGCGCGTTCGATCTTGCGCGGGTTCTCTTGATGCGCGGCGGTCAGGGAGAGGGCAACGAGCATGGCGGAATCGCCTTCCTTGTCAACCTAGAGGGGCTCTTCGAGCGAACTGTGGCGCGAGCCTTTGATGATTCGGCTCGGGTCTCCGCCCAGTCGCAGGCGCCCATCCACTACTGGATTGGGCTTGGCAGGCGTCAGCGCCGCCGACGAACAATGCGGGTCGACGTACTCTGTAACCTAGGGGGCACGCCTCTAGTGGTTGACGCGAAGTTCAAGGAGAAGGTCAGCGCGGCGAATGTTCAGCAGATGGTCACGTATATCGCGATGACGGGGGCTAGGGGGGGCGCCTTGGTGCTCCCGGGTAAGGCCGCAGAGGACGGAGTGATCGAGGTCGCGATGCGGCCATCGCCCGAGAGAATCGAGCACATCTACCTCCGCATCGTTCATCTCGACACGACGTCGACGACCCTCGATGTGTGGCGCCGCTCGGCGGCGGACCTCGTCGCCCGCGCTCTTCCGAGTAAGCGTCCGTAGAACACCGCCGACGCTCGCCGGCGAGCGGGCCGATACATCGCCCTCCTCTCTTTGCCCATTCTCTGGGCTCGTCATCTCCAGCTTGCCCTCGATGTGGTCTCGGTCATCGGTCGGCATCGCCAAGTCTCCGCCGAGACTAGCAGAGTGCACTTCCGCAGCGCCTCCTCGGGCGCTTGGGGCGTTCGAGCGTCGGAGCTTCGCCCGCAATGCTCTACTCGCGGCGAGGCACGACACGCCCCGTCGAAGAGGACGCTGTCACGCGCCAGTACGGACGTCCACCCCCACCGCGATGCGCCCTCAGCGAGTCAGCAGCCGCTGACGAAGATTCCCCCTGCGGGCCGCCTCTAGCGCGGCTCGCAGGCGCTCGTACACCGCCTTCGCCGGCGCATCGGTCAGCGCTCGCGGTGCGTGCTCGCCCGGATCTTCGCGGCGATCGAAGAGCTCGTAGCGACCGTCGATCACCTCGTGGACGAGGAGATCATGACCGCTGCGGACAGCCTCGCGGAGAAAATGCCCCTGCGACGGCTTCTGGCTGAGCACGGCGCAGAAGATCGGCCGCTCGGGAGACACCCGCGCCGGCTCCAACGCGGGGAAGAGCAGGCTCTGGCCGTCAACGGCGATGTCGCGGCGGAGCCCGAGGAGCTCGACCAGGGTCGGGAGGATGTCGACGAGCGCGACGGGGGCGTCGATCCTCGCCGGCGCGATCCCGGGGATCCGGACGAAGAGCGGCACGTGGACGCTCTCCTCGTAGCAGGTGCGGGCGTGGAATCGGCCGCCGTGCTCCTTAAACTCCTCGCCGTGGTCGGCGGTGATGATGACGATCGTACGGTCCCAGCGCGGCGAGAGCCGGAGGCCGTCGAGGAGCGAGCCGATGTGCCGATCGGTCGCCTGGATCTCCTGATCGTAGCGGCGATGCGGCCCCTTGAAGCGGGTATAGCCCGGCTCGCGCGGGCTGTAGGGCATGTGCGGGTCCTCAAAGTAGACCGTCAGGAGGTAGGGGGGCGGCGTCGCCTCTGGGTCCGGGAAGAGGCGGTGGACAAAGGCGAGCGCCGCGTCGGCCGTGCTCGCCGAGGCCCGCCTCCCGCCGGGGGTCTTCGGCAGACGCAGCGCCGAGTCGACGACCTCGTCGTAGCCGCGGAAGATCCCCGGCAGGCGCTGGTGGATGTAGCTGGTGACGATCATCGACGATCGGTACCCGCGGGCGGCCAGGCGCTCGCTCAGGGTCGGCACCGTCGGCGAGAGCGCGAGCTTGCCGGCCTCGACCTCCCAGGTCGCGGCGAGCGGGTCGCGCCCGCTCAGCATGCTAGGGATCGAGAGCATCGTCGCCGACGATTGGCTATAGGCCGAGGTGAAGACCAGCGACTCGTCGGCGAATTGATCGAGGTAAGGGGTCGTCAACTGCCTATAGCCGAGGCCGCTCACATGATCCGAGCGGAGCGCGTCGACGATGATCCAGACGACGTCGTAGTCGTCGACCTCGAGCGGCGGCCGGAGGCCGAGGTAGGGCTCCAGGCCCTCCTCGATCCCGCCGGGCGCAGCGTCGACGCCGTCGCAATTCTCGTCGACGCCGTTGCCCGGCACGTCGGTCGCGAGCGGCGAGACAGCCCCATCCAAGGGCCCACAGTCGCCGCCGCCGAAGAGCGACGAGAAGCCGTCCCGATCGACGTCGGTCAGCTCGCGCAGGAGCCCTCGTCCGAGCCGCGGAGCGCGGGTCTCGTCCAGGTCGCGATAGATCGCAGGGCCCGCCTCAGCGAGCCCCAGCGGCAGGGCCGAGAGCGCTGCGAGGCCGATCATCAGCCGACTCCGCATCCGACCTCCGCCCTCCCCCCGCCGGCGGAGGAGGCCTGCCGTCACCTCCGCCAGGTACACCTCGGCGCAGAGGAAGAGGACGACGAAGGGAGCCCAGGCCAGCGGCCCCAGGCGGTCTCCGGCGTCGCCCAGAACAGCGAGGGCGACCGCGCCGACGAGGCCGCTGACGAGCAACCTTCGCCCCGCGCCTGAGCCTATCCAGGGGAAGGGACGGCGCTCGTCGAGGGCCTCGAGCGGAGCCCGGAGCAGGCCCGCGAGGAGCCCCCCGAGGAGGAGCGTCAGGGCACCGCCGCCCGCGGCGACGGCGACCCTCAGCGCCTCTACCAGCCCCGGATCCTCGACCGCGGCCAGCCGGCCAAAGCTCAGCCAGAGCGCGATCGCGTAGGCGATGAACGCCCCGCCAAAGCCGACGAGCGAGGCCCGGCGGGCGACCCTCGCCGCCCGGTCGGCCCCGAAGAGCTGCGGAAGGAGCCCTGCGGCCCCGACCTTGGCATGACCGAGCAGGGCGAGGCCAACGCCCTGGAAGACGCCGAAGAGCGCCCCCCCGAGGCCCGCCAGCGCCGACCCGAGCACGACGAGGAGGAGCCCGTGGGGATCCTCGGGGTGGGGATCCCAGGCGAGCGAGCGCGCGACCTCGACAGCGCCGACGAGCGCGCCGGTGGCCCAGGCGAGGGCGATATGGTCACGGAGGCGCACGCTGCAACGACGGCCGATATACCAGAAAGGGCGCGGAGGATGCACCGTGGGCCGCGGACGAGCGCGATGATCCTCTCTCGGGCAGCGCCCTCGCTGTCCGCCCTCGCCGACGGGCGCACGCTCAGGAGCGGATCTTCGCCGAGTCGATCATCCCCTCGCAGAGGGAGAAGCCGAAGGTCTCGCGGACCGCGTCGGATCTCCCTCGATCGGTAGCCGAGCTCCTCCGCGACCTTGGAGCAGGCGACCTCGCCGACGGGCGCACGCTCAGGAGCGGATCTTCGCCGAGTCGATCATCCCCTCGCGGAGGAAGAACTCGAAGGTCTCGCGGACCGCGTCACGGATCTCCGTCGGTCGATAGCCGAGCTCGTCCGCGGCCTTGGAGCAGTCCGCGTGGCGGTGCATGCTGAGGATGTGCACGACCCCGGGCGTCAACCGCTGGGGGACCTTTGGGAAGTAGCGGGCCAGGGGCTTGGAGTAGAGGCTGGCCGCGCCGGCGATCAGGTTGGGCGGCAGGCGCAGCCGCGGCCTGCGGGCGCCGCTCACCTCGCAGAAGAGGTCGAGGAGATCGTCGAGCGAGAGGTACGTGGTGCTGAAGAGGTAGCGTTGCCCGCGACGACCGCGGGCCATCGCCAGCATGTGGCCCTCGGTGAGGTCCCGGGTGCTGACAAACTCCGAGCCGCCGGGAATGTAGGCCCGCATCTTGCCGTGGGCCGTGTCGATCAGCGCCCGACCTTGCCGCGAGGGCAGGTAGTCGTAGGGGCCGACGACCCCGGTCGCCACGGCGATCACAGCGTCGAGGCCGTCGATCACCGCCTTCAGGGTCTCGTGCTCGGCGAGCACCTTGGAGCGGGCATAGGGCAGCCAGTCGGTGTAGGGGAAGAAGGGCATGCCCTCGTGGCTCGGCCGCGCGGGATCGTCGGGGTCGAAGCCGATCGCCGAGAATGACCCGGTGAGGACGACCCGCTCGACGCCGCGCTCCAGGGCGGAGCGCATCACGTTGCGGGTGCCGAGCACGTTGGTGTCCCAGATGTCCCGGGCCTCCTGCGCGCTGGGGCTTGTGGTCGAGACCTTGGCGCCGACGTGGAAGATCCGGGCGCAGCCCTCGATCGCCCGGTCGACCGCCGCGGGGTCGCGGAGATCCGCGCCGACCACCTCGACGTCCAGGCCGTCGACGCCGCGGTTGTTGGCGCCCGGGAAGACCATCGCCCGGACCTCGTAGCCGTCCTCCAAGAGACGTCGGACCAGGTTCGCGCCGACCAGGCCCGCCGCTCCGGTCACCAGCACCTTGCCCGTACGTGAGAACTCCGCCTCGGTCGCCCTAGCCATCGGCGCCCGCCTACCATCCGCCGACCGAGAACGACAAGCGCCGCCCGCCTGCGGGGCGTCGATCCTCGCGCCTGCGTGGCCCCGGTCACAGGGGCGCGCCGAAGCGACCCCGCTTCGCGCCTATGGCGCGGTCATCCCCGAGGCGAAACCCGCAGCGCCGGGCCTCAGGCCGGCGCTCGCCCGAGATCCTTCAGCACGCGCTCGGCCGCGTTGTGACCGGCGGCGCCGATCACCGAACCCGCGGGGTGGCAGCCGGCGGAGCAGGAGTAGAGCCCGCCTATCGGCGTCGCGTGGGGCAGACGATCGGCGAAGCCGAAGGCGTTGTCGACGTGGTGGATATGACCGCGGGTGATCCCGAAGTGGGACTCGACCTTGGCCGGGTGGAGCACGAACATGTCCGCGACCAAGTCCGAGGTCCCGGGGGCGAAGCGATCGCAGATCGAGAGGAGGTGCCGGGCGTAGCGCTCCTCCTCCGCCTCCCACGACGAGCCCTCGATCGCGTAGGGGACCCACTGGACGAAGAGCGCCGAATTGTGGTGTCCGTCCGCGTCCCGGAGGGTCGGATCGACCGTCGTATGGATGTACCACTCGATCGTCGGGAACTCGGGCAGGCGCCCCGCCTTGACGTCGGCGAAGCCGTCGATGAGCGACTGGATCACGACCTCCTCGTCGGGGAGGAGGTGGATCGTCGGGCCGTACTGGCCGCGGTCCTCGGGCAAGCAGCGAAAGCGCGGCAGACCCTTGAGCGCCAGGTTGACCTTAAAGGTCGAGCCGTCCCGCTGATAGCCGTCGATCCGCTGGTTGTAGTCCGCCGGCAGCGCTTCGCGGCCGACGAGCGAGCGCATCCGGAAGGGATCGGCGTTGCAGAGCACGACCTCCGCCAGCACCCGCCGTCCGTCCTTGAGGACGACCCCCTTGCTGACGCCGCCCTCGACGATCACCGACTCGACCCCGGCGTTGCACTCGATCACGGCCCCGAGGCGGCGGGCCTCGGCGGCGAAGCGCTGGGTGATCGTCCCCATGCCCCCCTCGACGATCATCCACGTGCCGTTCGACCCGGGCAGTCGGCACATGTTGTGGACGAGGAAGTTCATCCCGGTCCCGGGCGTGTCCCAGGTGCCGAAGAGGCCGCTAAAGCCGTCTGTGACCGCGTACATCGCCCGCAGCAGGTCGCTCTTGAAGTCAAAGCGCGAGAGGTAGTCGCCGACCGATCCGCGGCAGAGGTCGACGAAGACCTGACGCAGCGCCGGTCGGACGTAGCGCTCGGCGGTCTCCTCGATCGACAGCGGCTCGCGCAGCCAGGTCGGGGCGATGTCGTCGCGGAGCATCGCGATCTCGGCGTTCAGAGCCTGGTTGGCCCGCCAGTCGCGCTCTGAGAAGAACTCCATGAAGTTGCGCCGGCTCGCCTCCGGGTCCGAGCCGAGGAGGAGGTAGCGCTCGCCGGTGGTCGGCAGAAAATAGTGGGGGTCGCGCGGCCGCAGCGGCAGATCGACGCCGGTCCGCTCGACGATCTCCGGCGGCATCAGGCCGAGGAGGTAGGCTCCGGTCGAGGTCCCGAGCTTCGGCGCCTTGGCGAAGGGATACTCCGTCCGGACCGCGCCGCCGACGACGGGCTTGTCCTCGAGAACGCAGACCGAGAGCCCGGCGCGGGCGAGCATCACGGCGGCGACGAGGCCGTTATGGCCGGCGCCGACGATGACGACGTCGACGCGCTGGCTAGACCGGGGGAGCGACTGTTCCGACATGGGCGACACGCTATCACAGCGCACTATCGCCCGCCGAGGGCCGCAGCTGTCGCCCTCCCGCGATCAGGATCCCAAGCCTGCCGAGCCCTCCGCGCAGAGCCGCCGAAGGCCGCACAACGACCGCACAACGTCCCGACAAGCGCCGAGAACGGGAAGGGCCGCGCACCGAAGAGCACGGCCCGAACATGCCGGCCCCGCGCCGCGGCGGCGGGGCGACAAGCTCACGGAGGGTTACTATTCCATGTAGTTGAGGAGCAGGGCGAGCGCGTCGATCGTCGTGACGATACCGGTGAGCTTTCCCCCCTCCATGACCACGGCGGAGGTGACCTTCTTGTCGACCATGACCCTGACCAGATCGACGAGCGGCTCGTCGGGACCGCAGGTGTGCGCTCCCTGGGTCATCGCCTGCTCGATCAGGACCTTGCTGGTGTCGACCCCGGGGATCGAGTCGAGCACGGCGAGATCGCGCGAGCTGACCAGACCGACGAGGTGACCGGACTCGAAGACCGGCAGGTGGCGGATGCTGTTCTCGAACATCCGCCGAGCGGCGTCCTCGAGGGTGAGATCGTGGGGGATGGACACCGGAGCGGTGCTCATGACGTCGCGGACACGCAGTGACTGTGCTTGCATGGATGCTCTCCGCAGCGGGGACCACAACGGCCGGGGTGGCCTAGGAGTCCGCGCAGCGGCGCAACCCTAGCGCCGACGACCTCGCCGCACACACGCAAATCCTGCGCTGAGAAGCCCTGTGTCGGTTCAGCGCAGGGCGCCCCTGCCCTCGCTCGCTAGCTAGTTGGAGCCGCAGTAGCGGAGGCTGCAGACCGGCGGCTGCGGCAACGAGTAGAGGTAGAAGTCGCCGCAGTTCACGACCTGGATCGACGAGTTCCAGTTGCAGGAGTTGTTGGACCAGTGGAAGCAGACCTGGCGGTTGACCTTGCCCTGGTCGGGCGTCGGGTGGGCGCCGTTGAGCCAGCCCGGCGCGTGGGTGCTGCAGCGATAGGTCGGCGGCGCCGACTCGGGCATCTTGACCCCCGCGGCGCCCGTGAAGCGGTACCAGCCCGCCCCCTTCCACTCCGGGCTCGAATTGCTGTTGTCGCAGTAGATCGGCCCGTTGGGGTTGGTGTGGAGGCGTCCGCCCTGGGTGAAGGTGTTGTAGGGCATCCCGCACTGGGCGTCGACCTCGCTCTTGCACTCGGCGGAGCACCCGTCGCCGTCGTCGACGTTGCCGTCGTCGCAGTCCTCAACCCCCTCCTGGACAAAGCCGTCGCCGCAGGCGGCCGCGACACAACCGTCGACGCACTCGTCGGTGTTCTCCATGTTGCCGTCGTCGCAGTCCTCGACCCCCTCTTCGACAAAGCCGTCGCCGCAGCTCGCGACCTCGCAGGTGTCGAGACAGGCGTCGTTATTCTCCGCGTTGCCGTCGTCGCAGGCCTCGACGTCGGCCTGGACATAGCCGTCGCCGCAGCTCGCCATCTGACAGGCTGCGCACTCGTCGGTGTCGTCCATGTTGCCGTCGTCGCAGGCTTCGACGCCGTCCTGGAGGAACCCGTCGCCGCAGCTCGCGGCGACGCAGGTCGTCAGGCACTCGTCGGTGTCCTCCATATTCGCGTCGTCGCACTCCTCGCCGGGCTGGACCACGCCGTCGCCGCAGCTCGCGAGCGAGCAGCTGTTGGAGCACTCGTCGTCGTCGATCGCGTTGCCGTCGTCGCAGCCCTCGCGGGGGCCGACGAAGCCGTCGCCGCAGACCTGATCGGTGCAGTCCGACTTGCAGGCGAGCTCGTCGCCGTTGTTCTCGCCGTCATCGCACTCTTCGCCCTCATCGACGACACCGTCGCCGCAGGAGGCCGGCGGCGGCGAGACACAGACCCCGCCCTCACAGACGAGATCGCCAGAGCACGCGTCACCGTCGCAGGCACAGCCCTCTTCGCCCGGAGTGCAGCCCGAGGTGTCGGTCCCCGCAGACTCTGTCCCGGTCGCCTCCGTCGCCCCTGTGGTCTCCCCTTCGGTCGTCGTGCCCGTCGTCGCTGTCATCGTCGAGGGCGTCGTGGTAGGGCCCCCTGTAAAATCCCCCGTGTCATCGTCGTCGCCGCCGGAGCAGCCCGTCGCCACGAGAGCCGCGAGCATTCCCATACGCAGTAGACCCCTACCCAACCCTAGATTCGTCATAGTCCTGAGAATATGCGAGCCAGGACCCGGCTCCACGGCCGAATGACGAGAATTCGAAGAGCCATGGCCATGTGCGTGCATGGGCGACAACTGCGAGGATTCACAGAACAGACATTAGGTTTGACAGTAATCCAGCTCAGCATCGCCCGCTGATACGCAGTGTGAGCTCCCCTCGCGTGCGCCTGTGCGCAGCGAGCCGCGAAGACATCTGCGCTAGCATCCTCCCCGAAGATCCTCCCCGAAGATCCTCCCCGCCGAGGCACCCACGAGAACACCCCTCATGGCTATTCGCTACGCCCATACCAACATCATCGCCGACGACTGGGAGCGGCTCGCCAGCTTCTACGAGGCCGCTCTCGCCTGCGCCCGCGTCCCGCCGCCGCGGGATCAGTCCGGCGCCTGGCTCGACCGCGGCACCGGCCTCGAGGGTGCCCGGCTGCGCGGCGTCCACCTCCGCCTGCCCGGCCATGGCCCGGAGGGGCCGACCCTCGAGATCTATCAGTACGACGCGATCGCCCCCGCACAGCCCGCGCCGGCGAACCAGCGCGGCCTCGGTCACCTCGCGTTCGCGGTCGACGATGTCGCGGCCGTCCTGCGGGAGATCATCGCCCGCGGCGGCTCCGCCCTGGGGAGCCCCTCCGAGACCGAGGTCCCCGGGGTCGGCGTCCTGAGCTTCGTCTACGCCCGCGACCCGGAGGGCAACATCATCGAGCTCCAGCGCTGGAGCCGTCCCTGAGGAGCCGCGCCCGTCGGCGACGAACGATCACTCGTAGCTGAGGGCGATCGCATAGACCCCGAACTGGGCGACCCAGTGGCTATGCTTATAGTAGTCCTCCGCCCAATAGGCGGGCTGCTCCATGTGGGTGACCACGTGGTCGACGTAGTGACCCCGCCACTGAACATCGCCGGTCGCCCGGTAGAGCGCCCACAGACCCCAAGCGCGTGAAAAATTGAGGCCGGCGATGTGGGCCTTGGGCGGGTCGACGATCGGCGTCAGCGTCAACGTCGGCGGGAGATAGCCGTCGAGCCAGGCGTCGCTCGCCTCGGAGAGGATCACCGTCAGCGCGTAGGCCCGCTGGAGGCAGGGCGGGAAGAAGTCGTCGGCGTCCGTCTCCTCCTGGGCGAGCGGGCACATCGCGTCAAAGACCGGATCGAGGAGCACCTCCGCGGCGAAGTCCTCCATCTCGACCCGGAGCCCGTCATCCCCCGCGTGCACGGCCCACAGGTAGAGGTTGAGCGCCGCCCAGGAGACGTTGGCGTAGTCGTCCGCGAGACCGCCCGCGAGGAGCTGCTCGGGGCTGCGAGCTGCGAGCCAAGAGCGCAGCTCGTCGGCGATGGTCTCCGCGAGGGGGACGAGGTCGAGATCCCCCGAGGCATCCTCGCGCTCGCGGGCTAAGGTCAGGAACCACGCGTAGCCGTAGGGCAGCTCCTGCGGCAGCATGCCCCCCTGGACGTCGTCCAGCTCGAGGGCGATCGCCTCGGGATCGAGGGTCGCGTCGACGATGTCGAGGTACGACGCCTCTCCGGTCAGGCGGTAGAGCGCGAGCAGCGAGTAGCTGGCGTGGACCGCCGAGTGCCAGTCGATGCAGCCATGGAAGGCCGGGTGCTGGGTGTCGACGTTCTGGACGCAGGCCATGATCGGCTCGGCGAGGGCGTGGAGGTGCTCCTCTCGCGCCTCGACAAACCCGTCCCAGAGCGGGTCGCTCCCCTCGGTGGTCGACCCGCTGCCGCTCTCCGTCTCGCCGTCGCTGGACGCCGAGGTCGACCCGTCGCTCGCCCCCGTCAGCCCGGTCGAGCTCGCGTCACCGCTGCCCCCGCTCCCCTCGCCGCCGCCCGAGCTGCTCGCCCCCGCAGAGCCCGAGGCGCCGCCGGTCGAGCTCGCCCCCGCAGACCCTCCCGCGCTCGCGCTCTCCACCTCCGCGTCTCCAAAGCAGGCGGTGAGGGCCATGCAGAGGCTGCACAGGGCGAGAAGAGGGGGCCGAGCGGCCTGCATACGAAGTCCCATCGGCCGATCATTGAGCGCATATGCGCCGCCGGTCAATCCGATCCTGGCGCCGAGCAATCCACGGCGCACTCCGCTATCCTCCGCGGACCATGCAGGACGCCCGCAAAGACGCCCTCAAGCGGCGAATCGACCAGGCGCTCGGTCGTGACCGCGCCGATCGAGTGATCAAGAACGCTCGCCTCCTCAACGTGATCACCGGCGAGCTGGCCGAGGGCGACATCGCGATCTGTGGCGACAAGATCGTCGGCACCTACGAGCGCTACGACGGCGTCGACGAGATCGACGGCCGGGGGATGATCGCGGTCCCCGGCTTCATCGACACCCACGTCCACGTCGAGAGCACCCTCGTCACGCCGGCGGAGTTCGACCGCTGCGTCCTCCCGCGGGGGACGACGACGGCGATCTGCGACCCCCACGAGATCGCCAACGTCCTCGGCGAGGCGGGCCTGCGCTACTTCCTCGACGCTTCGCTGCACACGGCGCTGGATCTCCGGGTGCAGCTCTCCTCCTGCGTGCCGGCGACCCACCTGGAGACCTCCGGCGCGCGACTGGACGCGGCGACCCTCGTCCGTCACCGCGATCATCCGCAGGTGATCGGCCTCGCCGAGTTCATGAATTTTCCGGGGATCTTCCACAAGGACGAGGCGGTGCTCGACAAGCTCGTCGCCTTCGAGGGCGCCCACATCGACGGCCACGCCCCGCTCGTACGCGGCTACGAGCTCAACGCCTACGCCAGCTGCGGGATCCGCAATTGCCACGAGAGCACGGGCCTGGATGAGGCGCGCGAGAAGCTCCGCAAGGGGCTCCAGGTGCTCATCCGCGACGGCTCGGTGTCGAAGGACGTGACCGCCCTGGCGCCGCTCATCGACGCGATGAACTCGCCGTTTTGCTCGCTGTGCACCGACGATCGCAACCCGCTCGACATCGCCGTCGAGGGCCACGTCGATCACCTGATCCGGGCGGCGATCGCCGCCGGCGCCCCCGCGGAGTCGGTCTATCGCGCGGCGACCTGGTCGGCGGCCCGCGCCTTCGGCCTCCGCGACCGCGGCCTCGTGGCCCCCGGCTACCGCGCAGACATCGTCCTCGTCGACGACCTCGCCGGCTGCAACGTCCGCCACGTCCTGAAGGACGGGCAGCTCGTCGGTGATGCGACCTTCGCCGGCCGGAGCAAGACCGCGACCGTCGGCCGCGGCTCGATCAAGCTCCCGCGGATCACCGAGGCCGAGCTAGCCGCGCCAGGAGCCGGCCCGAGCACCCCCGTCATCGGCGTGATCCCGGGGCAGATCCTGACCGAATACCTCCGGGCCGAGGTCCCCTACTCCGGCGGCCACCGCCACGCCGATCCGGAGCAGGACATCCTCAAGGTCTGCGTCCTCGCCCGCTACGGGACCAACCGCAACATCGGCCGCGGCTTTGTCCGCGGCTTCGGCCTGCGCCGCGGGGCGCTGGCCTCGTCGGTCGGCCACGACTCCCACAACGTCTGCGTGGTCGGGGCGACCGATGCCGACATGGTCCTCGCGGTCAACCGCCTGATCGAGCTCCAGGGGGGCTTTGTCGCCGTCCGAGACGGTCAGGTCCTCGGCGAGCTCGCGCTGCCGCTGGCCGGCCTGATGAGCGAAGCCCCCTTTGAGGAGGTCGAGGCCAAGCTCCGGACGCTGCGCAGCGCGGTCCGGGACACCATGGGCTGCCCGCTGCAGGAGCCCCTCCTGCAGCTCGCCTTCCTGCCGCTGCCGGTGATCCCCCACCTCAAGATCACCGACATGGGGCTGGTCGACGTCGACCGCTTTGAGCTGGTCTCCGCCTAGGAGGCCTAGACCTCTTCGCCGTCGGGGCCGATCTCGAGGCTCTTGCCCCCGCGCTTGACGCTCGCCCGCCCGTTCGCGAAGGGGGCCGCCTCCTCGAAGCTCGGCTCGACGACGACCTTGCCCTCGAGATCGACGTAGCCCCAGACACCGCCGCCCATCGTGAAGTGCTCGCCGACCTCCTCGCGCGTGCACCCTCGGCAGACCGCCGCCCGCCCCTCCGAGTAGGGCAGGACCCAGGACCAGGTCGGGGCGACGACGATCTCGCCCGAGGTCGCGATAAAGCCGTAGGTCTTCGCCGCCCCCTCGGCCTTCTCCTCGGTGATCCGCGCCCTCCCCTCGACGAATTCATCGGCGCCGTTGTCGAAGACAAAGGCGGTCGCGAGGGTCTTTCCGCCGCGGTCGATGAACACCCAGCCCGCGTCCGTGACGACCGCTGCGACCCCATCGGTGAAGGCCGAGGCCATCACGAAGGTAGGCGGGATCACGACCTCACCGGCGGCGTCGCGATAGCCGTAGTTGCCGCTCTCGTCCTCGAAGAGCACGGGCGCAGCGGCGGCCTCAGGCTTGGCCGCCTCCGCCTCAGGCTTCGCCGACTCGGCCTGCTCCGCCGGCGCGGGAGCTGGGTCTGGCGTGACCGCGTCGCCAGAGGCTCCACCGCAGGCGAGCGCGCAGGCGAGGGCGAAGCCGAAGCTCACAGCGACGTAGTGATCCGAAGTTCTCATCGCCGACATCATACCCGCGCGAGGCGACGCCTCTGCGCTTCGCGACGCTCACGGGCGGGGGCCGATCTGCGCCCTGGTGGGCCCTCCTACTTCGCTGAAGAGGTCCGCTCGTCGGGACCGAACGCGGCGTAGACCGCGGGCAGGACGAGGAGGGTCAGGAGCGTCGCCGAGACCAGACCGCCGAGGACGACCGTCGCCAGCGGTCGCTGGACCTCGCTCCCGGGCGCGGTCGAGAACGCCATCGGCATGAAGCCCAGCGCGGTCGTCAGCGCCGTCATCAGGACAGGTCGAAGCCGGAGCTCCGCCGCCTCGCGGACAGCGTCGAGCGGCGACGCGCCGCGCCGCTGGATCTCCTGGCAAAAGGTGATCATCACCAGGCCGTTGAGCACCGCGACCCCGAAGAGGGCGATGAACCCGATCCCCGCGGAGATCGAGAAGGGCAGGCCCCGCACCCACAGGGCGAAGACGCCACCGATCACCGCAAAGGGTACGTTCAAGAAGATCAGGAGGGCGCTTCGAAGCCTGTTGAGCGCGGTCCAGAGGAGGAAGAGGATCAGCGCCAGGGCGATCGGCACGACCACCAAGAGGCGCTCGCGGGCGTCGATGTAGTGCTCAAAGGTGCCGCCGTACTCGAGGCGGTAGCCGGTCGGGACAGAGAGCGCCCGCAGGGCCGCCTGGGCCGCGTCGACCGTCGACACCAGGTCGCGACCGCGGACGTTGAACTCGACGACCATCCGCCGCGATTGCTTGTCGCGGTTGACCAGCGCGGGGCCGTTCTCAAAGCGGACGTTGGCGACATCGCCCAGGAGCACGACCTCGCCGGAGCTCGCCCGCAGCGGCAGCCGGCGGATCTCGGCGAGGTCGCCGGCGAAGCCGTGGTCGACCTTGACGACCAGATCGAAGCGCCGATCCTCCTCCAGGACAAAGCCGACCTGATGACCGACGGCGATGGTCTCCGTCGCGAGGTTGACGTCGGCGACGGTCAGGCCGAAGCGCGCCAGGAGCCGCCTGTCCGGCTCGATCCGGAGGTAGCGGAGCCCGTCGAGCTGCTCCGCCCGGAGGTCGACCACGCCGGGGACGTCGCGGAGGAGGTCGACCGCACCGTCGCCGAGCTCGCTCAGGATCTCGAGCTCGTGGCCGTAGATGACCACGCCGACGTCCGAGCGGATCCCGGCGACCAGCTCGTTGGTCCGCATCTGGATCGGCTGGGAGATCGATCCGGCGACCTCGGGCACCGCCTCCTCCAGGAGCTCGGAGAGCTCGTCGGCGAGGTCCTCCTTGGTCAGGCCCGCGCGCCAGTCCTCACGCTCCTTGAGCTGGATGTAGATGTCGGACTGCTCGATGCTCATCGAGTCGGTCGCGAGCACCGGCGAGCCTATCCGCGAGACGATGCTGAGGATCTCCGGCACCTCCAGGAGCGCCCGCTCCATCCGCAGATCGGTCTCGACGGTCGCCGACAGCGAGGTCCCGGGCAGGCGCCTGGCCTCGACGAGGATGTCGCCCTCGTCGAGCTGGGGGACGAAGACCGCGCCGAGCCGGGGGAAGAGCGCGGCCGCCCCGGCGAAGGCGATGACCGCGAACATCAGCGCTGCGGCTCGCCAGCGCAGCGCCAGCGCCAGCGCCGGCTTGTAGGCCGCCAGCGCGAGGCGGAGGATCCAGGTCTCGCGCTCCTCCGGCCCCGGCCGGACGAAGTAGGAGATGAGCACCGGGACCAGGGTCAGCGAGAGGATAAAGGCGCCGCCGAGGGCGAGGAGAACGGTCGTCGCCATCGGCGAGAAGAGCTTCCCCTCCATCCCCGAGAGGGCGAGGATCGGCAGGTAGACGATCGCGACGATCGCCTCGCCGAAGACCGTCGCCTTGCGGACCTCGAGGGTCGAGGACTCGATCGTCTCGACCCGCTCGTCGTCGCTGAGCGCCCTGCCGAGGGTCCTCCGCGCCACCGAGAGCCGCCGCGAGGCGTTCTCGACGACGATCACCGCCCCGTCGACGATCAAGCCGAAGTCGACCGCGCCGAGGCTCATAAGGTTGCCGGAGAGGCCGATCGCCCGCATCACGACCATGGCGAAGAGCATCGACAGGGGGATCGTGACGGCGACGACGAGCCCCGCCTTGAGATCGCCGAGGAGGAGCAGGAGGACGAGGATGACCAGGAGCGCCCCCTCGATGAGGTTGGTCGCGACCGTCTTGATCGTCCGGTCGACGAGAACGGTCCGGTCGTAGAAGGGCTCGACGATCACCCCCTCGGGGAGGGTCGGCTCCAGGGCGGCGAGCTTGTCCTTGAGCCCCGCCGTGACCGTCCGCGAGTTCGCGCCCATCAGCATCAAGGCGACGCCGACCACCGCCTCCTGCTCGCCGTTGATCGTCGCGGCTCCGCGCCGGAGCTTGCCGCCGAAGCGGACATCGCCGACGGCGCCGATGGTGATCGGCGTGCCGTCCTCGGTGGTCTTGATCACCGCCTCCTCGAGGTCGCCCGGCGTGCGGATGAGGCCGTCCGAGCCGATCACGAAGAGCTCCTGGTTATGCTCGATGTAGCCGCCACCAGCGCTCGCGTTCGCGTTGCCGACAGCGTCGACGACCTCGCCGATCGAGAGGCCGAGCGCCTGCAGCCGCTCGGCCTCGACGACGACCTGGTACTGACGATTGTGACCGCCGAAGGAGTTGACCTCGACGACCCCAGGGACGGTGCGCAGCTGCGGGCCGATGTACCAGGCGAGGAGCTCCTCGAGCTCCATCATCGACAGGGTGTCGGAGCGCAGGGTGAACTGGAAGATCTCGCCGAGGCCGGTGGAGATAGGCCCCAGCGTCGGGCTGCCGTAGCCCTCGGGGATCGCCTCGCGGGCGTCGGTCATCCGCTCCGAGATCCGCTGGCGGGCGAAGTAGATGTCGGTGTCGTCCTCGAAGACGATCGTCACCACCGAGATCCCGTACTTCGACACCGAGCGGACCTCGACCACGTTCGGCAGGCCGGACATCGCCCGCTCGACCGGGATCGACACGTACTTCTCGATCTCGACGGGCGAGAGCGCAGGAGCGGAGGTGATCACCTGGACCTGGACGCTGGTCACGTCGGGGACCACGTCGATCGGCAGCTCGACAGCCGAGCGCAGGCCGAGCACGACAAACAGGAACGTCGCGACGAGGACGACAGCGCGGTGCCGGAGCGACCAGGCGATCAGCGCGGCGAGGAGGCTCATCTCAGTGGTCGTCCTCGCCCATGGTCCCCCGCAGGAGCACGCTCTTGAGGGACCAGGCCCCGCGATCGACGACCCGCTCGCCCTCGCTGATCCCGTGGGTGATCTCGACGAGGCCCGGCCCCGAGACCCCGAGCGTCACGTCATGGCGCTCGTACACGCCGTCGCCGAGGTCGACGAAGACCACCGGCCGATCCTCGACGTCGATGATCGCGCTGCGCGAGACCGCGAGCACCGGCGCGCTCGGGGTGTCGGTCGTCGCGATCCGAGCGCGGCCGAAGAGGCCGAGGCGGAGCGCCCCGTCTGCGTTCTTGATCACCACGCGGGCTGTGATCGTCCGCGCGTGGCGGTCGACCATCGGCGAGAGGAGGTCGACCTCGCCGAGGAGCACCCGCTCCGGATAGGCGTTGAGCACGACCTCCGCCGCGGCGCCGACCCGGACCTTGGCGAGCGTATGCTCGAAGACCCGCGCCTGAAACCACGCCTCGTCGAGGTTGGTGATCGTGGCGATCGTGTCGTCCTCGGTGACCGCCTCGCCCTCGACGATCGCACGCTCGGTGATGACGCCGGAGATCGGCGCCCGCAGGACGAACGTCGACGCCGACCCCTGGGTCCGCAGGCCGAGGGCGCGCAGGCGCTGCTTTGCGGCCTTCGCCTCCGCCGCGAGGGCCGACGCCTCCGCCCGCGCCCCGGCCAGCTCCTGCTTGGAGGCCATGCTCTTGCCGGCGAGCACCTCCAGGCGGGCGACGTTCGCCTGGGCCGAGGCCGCGCGGGCGTTGAGCGCGGCGTAGTCGGCCCGCAGCCCGCCGAGCCGGGGCGCCCGGATCGTCACCAGCGGCTGACCCTCCTTGACCTCTTCCCCCTCGGCGAAGGAGACCTCATGGACGACCCCCGCCACCCTCGCCGCGACCTCGACGGTCCGGGCAGGATCCGCCTCGAGCTGGCCAATCGCCTCGATCACCGGCGCGATCGCGACCCGTGACACCGGCGTCGACACGATCCCGGCGGCGGCGATGACCTCGGCGTCGAGCTCGACCTTCTTCGGCAGCGCCTCGTGCTCGTGCTCGTCGCCGTGGGGATCACCGTGGGGGTCACCGCGCTCGGCGGGCTCAGCCTCCGGCGCCCCGCAGGCGGGGCTGAGGGCGAGCCCGAGGGCGAACGCGGCGCGGAGGTAGGGGCTGCGCTTGGGCATCAACGGATCTCCTCGGGCAGGAGCCCTGCGGCGCGGGCCAGCTCGACGCTCGCGAGGCAGTGCTCGCGGCGGACCTCGATGTAGTTGGCGAGGAGATCGAGGAGGGCGAGCTGGAGCAGCGCGCCCTCGCGGATCGTCACCCTCCCGGCGGCCATCTCCTCGGTCAGCTCGCGGAGATACCCCTCGACGCGGGTCAGGCGGTCGGCGTCGAAGAGCGCGAGCTCAGCCTCGGCGGCCTTGAACGCCGTGTACGCGGTGACGACCTCCGCCCGGATCCGCCGACGCAACCCCTCGAGCTCCGCGTCTGCCTGGCGGACGCGGGCCCGTGACTCCGCGATCTCGCCCTTGAAGGTGTGACCGAGCGGGCTCGGGAGCGGGATCGCCAGGCCGACGCCGCCGCCGAGCACCTGCTCAAAGAAGCCGTCGCGCTGGCCGTAGAGGACGAGCGATGGGTTGGGGACCCGGAGGCGGCGATAGAGCTCGCCCTGACGACGCTGGGCCTCACGCTCAGCGCTGGCGATCTCGATCTCCGCCCGCATCTCGAGCCCCCTGGCGACGAGCGCCTCGACCTCCGCCGTGATCACCAGGGGCCTCAGCTCGCCGACCAGCTCGAGGTTCGGCGCCGCCGGGTCGAGCCCGAGGAGACCCCCGAGGAGGGCCTGCGCCGCCGCCTGCCGCCGCTCGGCTCGGATAGCCCGCTGGCGAACCTTGACGACCGTCGTCGACGCGACCTCGGTGCCTAGACCGCTGCCCAGACCGGCGCTCTCGCTCGCCTCCGCGAGCTCGGCGAGGCGATCCAGGCCTCGATCGATCCGCTCGATCATCACCCGCTCATCGCGGGCCGCGAGCGCCTCGTAGTAGCGTCGCAAGGCCTCTGCGGCGACCTCTCGTCGACCGGCGTCGATCCGCGAACGCTCGGCCGCCACCGCGGCGTCGACGACCGCGAGACGCTTGCCTCGCTGCCCCGCCACCTCGACCTCTTGGCTCAGCGTCCCGTAGAAGTTGGTGTCCCGATCCGTCGTCCGCAGGCTCCGACGCGCCGCCGCGCTGAGCTCGACGCGCGGGTTCGTCGGCAGGATCGTCCGCGCGCTGAGACGTCTCGCCGCCACCGCCTCGGCGCCCTGCTCGAGCGCCTCGATGTCGGGGCTCGCCGCGAGCGCGCAAGCGACCACCTGCTCCCTCGCGAGCGTCCCCTGGCACTTCGCCGCCGCAGACGGCTGCGCTGAGACCGGCGCTGCGACCAGCGCCAGGCAGGCCGCGAGGGTGTTGAGCAGGCTCATGATGACCCGACGAAGATGGACCCTGTAGCCACTACAGGGTCAAGCTGTGCAGGCCCCTGCGACCCGTGAAGAAACTCAAGTGTGACGACCTCCTTGGAAAGACGCGTCCGCTCGGGCAGGCTTCGTGGATGGCCTCCCCACCCTCGTCATGGAGCATCGGCGAGGCGGCACACGCCAGCGGGGTCAAGCTCGAGACGATCCGCTACTACGAGCGGATCGACCTGCTCCCGGAGCCGCCGCGCAACCGCTCCGGATACAGGGTCTACGCCCGCGAGCACGTCGACCGCCTGAGCTTCATCCGCCGCGCCCGGGCGATCGGCCTCAGCCTCGACAGGATCCGCGAGCTGCTCGCGCTCTCCAGCGACGCCCGCAAACCCTGCGCCAGCGTCGACCAGCTGATCCGTGAGCACATCGGCGCCATCGAGCAGAAGATCGACGATCTCACCCGCCTCCACGGCGAGCTCTCTCGCCTCGCCGACAGCTGTGAAGGGGGGGACGTCGGCCGCTGCCTGATCGTCGACAGCCTCGCGAAGGGCGATCTCTGCGACGGCGCAGGCGACGAGCCCGACGCGTGAAGCCGAGGCGCGTGCCCCCGGCGGGGCCGACCGACACCGACCGACACCGACACCGACGCCCGCACCGGCACCAACACCGACACCCGCCTCGCCACGACCGCGAGCGAGCGCCGCTCCCTTTGCGCGCACCGTGAGCTGAGCGTTCACGGTACATTCCCTGGACTCGGCGGACAGGTCGAGAGGGAAGACAGCATGAGCCGCGGAGGAGGCGAGAGCAGCCTTCGCGAGCTCAGCGGTAGAGGAGCTTGTCCATCCTCATGATCCCGGGCTCAAAAGGCTCGTCGATCATCGCCCCCTGCGACGGTGGTGCGACCCTGGACGTACTCGCACCACAGGGGCGAAGCTCGGCCTCAACTCCCATAATATCGAGCGTAGTGCCGCAGAGCGCAGCATCCTGCTAAGATAGCGACGTAGAGCCTATGAGCGAATCGGGAATGGAGCTTCGGGCCACCGCGGTCCTCGCGGAGTTGAACCAACGCGGCGGATACCTTCTATCCCTTGTCTGCACAGAGCAGGGCCTGCTCATCGCCTCTGCCGGTGATCTCGAGCGCTCGGAGGTCGCCGCGGGGCTGACCAGCCTGCTCAATGATATCGCCCTCCGGGCCATGCGCGATTTCTCGGTCGATGAGGTCGATGAGATGACGATTCTCAGCGGGACGAGCGGTCGCTTTATCGTCCGCGCGCTGGCGCAGGGGTTCACCCCCCGCATTTTCCTGGTCATCCACGCTCCACATCGTGCGACCTGGCGCCGCCTCTCCACCGCAGCGGCGCGGAAGCTGACCCGGATTATCCGCCCCCTCCTCGACATTGCGCTCTAGCACCCCGCGGCAAGAGTCCCGTGTGCTCTCGCGCCGCGATCACAGCTCCTCTCGGCTTCGACGAAGAGCCGTCGTCGCGGGCCGTGCGACCACTCTCGGCGGAGCTGGGCGATTCACGCGAGCCTGGGCGATTCGGTCGCAGTCCTCTGCGCCAGACGGTGTGCGATCCCGACAGTGCACGGAAGTGTCGCCAATAGGTCCGCGAACGTCCCCCTCGACCTACCGCGACGGCGAGCACGGAGGCTCGCAGCCCGTGCCATCGCCGTGTTCAGCCCGATGAACACAGTATGTGACGATGAGGCTGTCCATAGGTGCATACACCACCGCCCGCCGCGGACGGGCACACTCCAGCACACGGCGGCACATGGAAGCACAACCGCCCTCGCAAACCTCTGAGGGGTCCGTGTCAGCGCCTGCCCAGGTGACCCGACAAATGCGGTCATCTTCATCAAAGCAGGCACGCGCCCTGGCGGGCCCATGTTGTCCATTCGCACCCGCTCGAGCGACACTGGACGCGTAGGCGGTGAACAATGGGTGAGAAAGTTGTCGGCGAGGGCTTTGGTCAGCGTGAGCGGCTGACGGTGCGACTGCGCGGGCTCCTGCGGAGCTATCCGCGGAGCATCGGCATCCTCAAGGAGCTCCTCCAGAACGCAGACGACGCGGGCGCGACCCGAGTCAGCGTGATCTGGGACGGGCGCGAGCATCCCCGGGACAAGCTCCCCGATCCACGCATGGCCCGGCTCCAGGGACCCGCGCTCTTGGTCACCAACGACAAGCTCTTCACGGAGGCCGACTTCGCGGCGATCCGGAGCATCGGCGAGAGCTCGAAGTCGGAGCAGGGGCCGAAGACTGGACGCTTCGGCCTCGGCTTCAACACCGTCTACAACGTCAGCGACTACCCCAGCTTCATCTCGGGGCGGTGGGCCATCTCCTTTGATCCCCACCGCGAGACCGTCGCCGATGAGAGCGAGCCGGCCGGCAAGCGATGGGCCCTCGCGGACCTCTGGGGCGACGCCGCCGACTGGCTCGGCACCTTCAAGGCCGCGGGCCTCACCGACCTCGAAGAGGACCACCCTGGGACGATCTTCCGCCTCCCCGCCCGGACTCCAGAGCAGGCGAAGGAGTCCGAGATCTGCGAAGAGGCGTTCACCCACGCCGACGTCGAACAGCTCATCTCGGACCTCGAGAGCGGCGGCGACGAGCTCCTGCTCTTCGCCCGCAACCTCCTCGAGATCACGGTCTTCGAGGTCGACAGCGATGGCTCACTTCAGGAGCGCCTCACCCTCTCCACCCTCGACCGCGACGAGGTCCAGGCGATGCGAGAGATCGGCAACACCGCGGTCGAAGGGGACATCGCCGAGCGGATCGTCGTCTGGCGCGCCGACTGCGAGGAGCTGCCGCGCGCCGTCTATCGCCACAAGATCGAGGCGCGCACGCCCGGCTCGGTCGAGCTTCGCGCCTGGCAGGTCGTGACCGGCCTCTTCGCCGACAACGCGGGTCAGCTGCTCAAGCTCAACGAGCGGATGCTGGCGCTCCGCGAGAAGGCTCTCCCCTGGGTCGGCGCGGCGCTGCGACTGCTGCCGCGGGACGACGGCCACTACGGGATCGCCCGCCAGCACGGCAAGCTCTTCTGCACCTTTCCCCTGCCCGATCAGACCGGCAACCTCCCCTGCCATATCAACGGCTGCTTCGACCTCGATCCCTCGCGCCGCCAGATCTCGACCGACCCGGATCTCTACGCCGAGGCCGACCGTGTCCGCGTCGCCTGGAACCGAGCGCTCCTCGAACACGCCGCCCCGCAGGCCGCCGCCCTCGCGATCTCTGCCCTGATCCCGGACGCCGCGGTGGCCGGTCTCGGCGCCTTCTACGATCTCTGGCCCGCCCTCCCCCGGCACGCCGAGGAGCCCTGGCGTAGCTTCGCCGCGGCGCTGCTCAGCCGCCTCGCCGAGCTCCCGCTCGTCCGCACCCGAGCGGGCGACGAGATCGAGTGGAGGTCGCTGCAGGAGACCTCGCTCCCGCCTCCGCTCTGGGGCGACGACCTCCAGGACGCTCTCCGCGACGACGGCCTTCGACTGCCCGATCCCGACATTCCCCGGCGGCTCGCGACGAGCGCAGAGCAGGCGGGGGTGTTGACCCGCCGCTACCGCCCCGAGCAGGTCCGGGCCTGGCTCCGCGTCGACTCCCCGTTGGAGGTGACGATCGCCGAGAGCCCGCGCGCGTGCCTGCGCGAGCGCTCGCACATCGTCGATCTCCTCCAATTCTGCATCTCCGATCGCACTGACGACATCGTCGGCCTGCCGCTCGCTCTGTGCGCTGACGGCACTCTCCGGGCCTTCGGCCGCGGCGTCGAGATCTTCCTCGCCGAGGCCGAGACCCGCTCTCTCTTCGCCGCCCATGAGGCGTGGTTCATCGACGCAGGGATCCAAGGGCACACGCGCCTGCGACCCTCGCTGCCCGCCCAGGTCGTCGACATGGACCTCAAGCGCGTCGTCGTCGAGCTCGGGCGGATCTTGGCGCCGACCTCGGAGAACGCCCGCCCCTGGTCTCCGTCGGCCGAAGAAGAGCCGAACGCCACATGGCTCACCGAGGTGCTCCGCTTCCTCAGCGCCCACGCGGCCGAGCTCGCGGACGGAGGCATCGACGGGCTCACGATCCTCCCCGATCGCCGGGGTCGGCTCCTCGTCGCCTCGACCGCGCGGCCCCACCTCGTCGCCCTCAACGATGATGAGGCCGAGCTCGTCAACGTCCTGACCGAGCTCGGCATGGACGTCGTCAGCGCGGAGCCGCCGCTCATCGACGCGATCCGCAACCTCCACCGGCGCTATCCCGGGTTGATGATGCCGATAGGCGGTCGTAGCCTCGCGTACGCCCTCTCCCTCGCCCCGGAGGTGCAGTCCGCCCTCGCGACCGACCAGCGCGCCCGTGAGCAGCTCCTCGACGCCCTGGCCAACCCCGCCTGGATCGCCGCCTACGAGGACGAGACCCGCCAGCTCCTGCGGCGAACCCCGCTCCTCCGCACGGTCCGCGGGCGACCGGTCAGCGCCGATGAGCCTGGGCTCTTCCTGCCGACCGACTTCGACGGGCCCGCGATCGACGGCCTGGCGATGGACTTCGTCGATGTCGGCCCGAACGATCGCTGGCGCCCTCTCCTCCTCGAGCTCGAGGTCCCCGAGCTCGACCGTGAGCGCTTCCTCGCCGATGTCTTCCTCCGCAGCTACGGCGATCTGGCAGACCATGATCAGGTCGCCCTCCTCCAGTGGCTCCGCCAGCACATCGACCTCTCCGCTCTGGAGCGGAGCTCCCCCGAGACCGCGGAGGCGCTGCGGAGCTCGGCGCTCATCCGCGGCGTCGATGGTCAGCTCTACGCCGCCTCCCACCTCTACGATCCTGGCGACGACGGGGCTCCGCTCGACTCCTCGGCCCAGGTCCCGGACTTCGACCACTACCCCGGCGACCGTGGGGATTGGCGCTCCTTCTTCGCCGATCTAGGGCTCCGCGAGACCCCGCAAGCGGGGGCGATCCTCGAGCATATCGACGCCCTCTGCGCCCGCTTCGACGACGAGCAGGGCCCCGTGGAAGGAGAGCTCGCGGAGCTCCTCACCTATGTCGAGCGGCTCTGGCTACACCTCCACGGCAAGGACGCCGCCGAGGCAGAATCCCTCGCCGCAGAGCTCCGCCCCCGCGCCTGGCTCACCTCGCTGCCAAGCTCGGAGATGGCGGCCTTCACCCCGTCCGAACGTCGACTCTATCGCGGCGATGAGCTCGTTCGTCCTGAGCAGCTGGGCCTCGTCGCGAGCACAGCACCGACGCTCGGCGCCAGCGGGCTGCGCCCGGAGTTCATGACGGCGCTCGGGCTCCCGTCCTCGCCGCCCGTCGAGCCGGTCCTCGCCCACCTCCTCGACCTCAGCCGGCGGTGGATGACGGGCGAGCGCGGCGCCCTGACGACAGAGATCCTCAGCGCGCGCTGCGCTGCGCTCTACGCCTACGTCGGCCGGCTCGAGGATGCTCCCTCCGCAGCCCAGCTCGCCCCGCTCGCGGACACGCCGTGCATCTGGGACGGCTCCAGGTTCTGGCGGGCCGACCACACCTTCGCGGTGTCGGTGGCCGAGCTCTTCGGCGACCGGCGCGGCTTCGTCGTCGGCGAGGGCGATGCACACCGCGGCCTGGAACGCCTAGGCCGCAGGCCACAGGTGCAGACCGACGACATCGCGTCGATGCTGGGCGATCTCCGCGATGACAGCGACGGTGCCCCCCTCTCCCGTCCAGACCTCGAGTCCGTGCTCCGCCTGCTCCGACGCTACGTCGATCTCAGGGCCGCCCGGCAGCCGCCGTCGACGAGCGAGCGCAGCGCGCTGCCGGTGCCGACCCGCGAGGGGATCCTCGTGAACAGCGACGCCCTCTTCGTCGACGACGCCCCCTGGTTCGCCGCCCGACTCCCCGGCGGCACTCTCCCGCTCCTCAACTCCAAGGTCAACGCCGAGACGATCGCCTGCCTCGGCATCCGCCGCCTCTCCCAGTACACCCGCGAGGAGCTCGCCGAGACCCCAGCGCTCTCCGGCAACGTCGACAGGATCGAATTCTGTCGCGCGCTGACGACGACCGTCCACCATCCGCTCTTCGCGGTCGGGCTCGAGCGCCTGCTCGTCGCCCACGGCAAGACCGGCAGCGCCGATCTCACCCGGCTCTCGGCCCTCGAGCTGCGCCCCGTCGATCGACTCATCACCCAGCTCCAAGTAGACGGGATGAGGGGGCCGCTCGGCCGCCGCGAGGTCGCGCTCTTCGCCGACGACGACGCCGGTATCGTCTACATCAGCGCCGACCATTGGGACACCGTCGTCGTCGCCCTCGCCGAGGCGATCAACCGCCTGCTCGGAGACCGGCCCGGAGAACGGCTCGACAACCTCTCCCACTTGGAGGCGCTGCTGCGGACCGAGCCCGCCGACATCGAAGCCCTCCTCGATCATCGTCGGGTGCCGCGGGCCCAAAGCGCCGACCTTCGACCGGTCGCCGAGCCCGAGGAGATCGACGACCTCTTCGCCGAGATCCAAGAGCCCGAGCCCACCTCCGAAGACGACGGAGCGTCCCCGAAGAAGATCCCCTCACGGGCGATCGGCGTCGAGCGCCTCGCCTTCGTCGGCTCCGAAGAGCTCGCCCCGACCGCGAGCAATGATGTCTCCGCGGCGGCGCTCGACGCCTGCTTCGCCTATGAGGAGGCGGCGGGGCGCAAGGTCAAGGCGATGCCCCCGGGGACCCCTGGCTACGAGCTCCAGAGCGGTCGGATAAGCGACCCTAGCGCCCGTTTCATCCGCGTCTACGGCCTCGACGGAGACTGGGACGAGCTGACGGTTCTCCTCGCCAAGCGAGACGCCGTCGCGGCTCGCACCTTCGGCCGGCAATACTGGCTCTACATCGTCGAGCGAGCGCTCAAGCCCGACGCCCGCCGGATCTACCGGATCCAGGATCCCCTCCCGCGGATCGCCCGCTACGCCCTCGACGCCCGTTGGCGCAGCCAGGCCGAGCGCGACGGCGGCGGGGTCGGACCGCAGATCGGCTGGGTCCACAGCTCCGACACCGCCCCTCCGGGGACGATCGTCGCGGTCGAGCGCGCGGGCATGTTCACCTGGGTCACCGTCCGCCTCGACTCGGGCGCCCAGGAGAAGCGCTTCTTCAAGCCCGCCGTCGACCGCGTCCAGCCAGCCTAATAAGAATGGAGCGGGGGGCGATCCTTCGCCCCCCGCCAGCGCAGCCAGAGCGCTGCCGTCAGCTCTGCTCGATACAGCGCTGGATGAGCTTCTTGCTCATCCCCGTGAAGTTGCAGAGCCGATCCACCCGCTCCGCGGCGTAGGCGAGGTTGATCACCATCAGGTCGATGTCGAGGATCTTGAGCAGGCTCGCGTGCCGCTCGGCGACCAGCCCCGCGTCCTTGAGCTCTCGCACCAGGAGCTTCTCGGACTCGCCCCGGAGGAACGAGATCACGGCCTCCACATAGTGCGGCGGAACGTTCACCCGCACGTGGGTGAGGCCGATCTTCCACCGTCGCTCGAAGTACGCGTCACCGTAGTCACCGCTGAAGAGCTCGCTCATCCAGACCGCGTGGGTCTTCTTCAGCGCGTCGACGCGGCCCTCGACCAGCGCGGCCGTCTCGGGCACGGTGCCGAGCTTCTCGTAGAAGCGGTCGGTCAGCGCTCCCCCGTGGGTCGCGAAGATCGGCGCTAGCGCCTTGAGGTTCTGGGCGTCCTCTTCGCCGAAGCCGAGAAAATCCTTCAGGTCTGCGAATACTTGGTTCTTGTCTTTCATAGCTCTGCACGTCCTCGGTCACTCCCTCAGCCGGTCCCCAGCCGATCCTCCGCTCTATGTGATAAGTCGAGCGATCTCTTTCGCCGAGCGGTTCGCGTCGAGGAAGATGAGCCCGAGCTTGGCTGTCCTCGCGGCGAGCACCGAGAGCACCGCCTCAGGCCCGCAGCGGACCAGGATCGTGTACCCCTCACTCCCGCGGATCATCACCAGCTCGAAGAGCCCTCGCCCGAGCTCTCGGACGATCCGGTCGGACATCCCCAAGAGCGCGGCGCTCATCGCCGCGACCCGATCGTCCTCCACATCGGCGGGAAGCGCCGAGGCGATCATCAGGCCGTCATTGTCGACGATCGCCGCGGCTTCGACGTCCGCCGAGGACGACGTCAGGGACTTGAGGAGCTTGGATATCTCTTCTGAACGACTCATTGCGCTTTCCTTCTCGTTATTGGTTCGATGATCTCCGCGAGCGGCTCGACAGAAGCGAGGCGACTCGCCGCAGGTTCTGTCGGGCGATCCGGTCCTCTGGGCGCCGGGCCAACGCCCGGTGGAGATGCTTCGCGGCGCCCTCGAGGTCTCCATCGCGGATCTTCGCTCGGGCGCTGGCGATCAGGTCATCGAAGCCCCTGTCCGGCTCAGGCTCCCTCGAGCTCCCCGCTGACTCCGCGCTGCGCACCCGCTCGAGCACTCCCCCGCGGATCCCGACGCGAACCGACGCGACGATCTCCGTCGTCGAGTCGCCGCTCAGATGCGCGACCTCCTCGATCGTCCGCCGGCCGTCGACCCACTGGAGGAGCGCCGCGAGGCAGGGCTCATCGCTGGGCACCCGGGTGCGATCGGCGACTCGCACCACGTAGTCCGCGACCCGCCGCCACTCATCGTCGAGACGCGCGCTCTCGAGGAGCAGGTTCATGATCGGGGCGAGCGGCTCGGCACCGGTCGGGCTCCCCCGCTCGAAGGTGAAGGAGCCTCGCCGCCGCGCCAGGAGAGACATCACCGCCTCATAGCCCTCCGCGCCCGCCGTCGAGGCTCCGACGACCTCACCGTCGACGATGTGCAGCACGCCGCCGCCTTCGACCCGGAGATACCCGCTCACGGAATCGGCGTGCATCGCCTGCAACAGCGAGCTCAGAGCGACGTCCTGTAGGTTGCCCTGAATCATGCTCCTTCGACCGCTCGTCGACGATCGGACCGGAGCCCGGGCGACACCGTCAGATGGCGCCCATGCAGCGTGCAACGGCGCGAGCGCTGGCCCCGCGCCCGAGAGTGAGTCGAAGCGAGCACATGAGGGAGGCCCGGGAAGTCGCCTAGGCTGAGGTCTTCACAGGTCATGAGCACGTACTCCGAGGTCTTCGGCGGCCGACGATGAGCCCGAGCGCCCCTCGGACCGCCGCGACTCCGCTCTAGGGCCCCCTCAGCTCCCGGACCCGGCGCAAGTTCTGGCTCGCGATCCGATCCTCCGGTCGAAGCCTCAAGGCGGCCTCGAGCGCAGCTTCAGCGAACCCGTAGTCGCCGAGCTTGGTCGAGGCTCGCGCGCGATCGAGGAGGTCGAAGAAGTCGACCCCGACGAAGGGGTCCTCCGTCGCCGGCGGAGGTGTTCCCCCTAGCTCCGGGAGGTCGGGTCCAACCTCCACGCCAGGCTCCGTCGCCAGCTCCCCGGTCACGACCTCGGTCGCGACGACGAGCCCCAAGCGCTTGGCCTCCAGGACCTCATCAACGACGCTACAGAGCGATACGCCCGTCTGCGCCACGAGCTCTCGGAGCGGCGTCGTGCCGTCGATCACCGCCATCAACGCGTCGATCCCCCGCCCCGTCGGCCACCAACGCTGGTCTCCGACGAGCCGTAGGACGGTCCCCTCGATCTTCGCCCACTCATCGAGGATCCGGTAGGAGTCGAAGAGCGTCGATGAGACACGCTCGAGCGCCCGCTCATGACGAGGCCTCCCATGGAAGACCTCGAATCGGCTCCCCCCCGCGACGAGCACCTCCTTGAGGGCCTCGACGCCCTCGAGATCCCCAGCCGAGGCGCAGGTCACATGTCCCCTGTAGAGGTCAATCCTGCGCTCCTGATCGACCTGCAGCCAACCAGTGTGGCTCTCGATCTCCAAGAGATGAAGGAGCGTGGGCAGGCACATGTCGTCCAGATCTCCGGAGAGCACCGGCTCGGCACTGCCCGGCGAGGTCGCGATTCTCAACACACTCGCCCCCATCCCAACACCCCCACGTCAAAACCCTCAAAACCCTCAAGGACCGTAGCAGGCGCGACGGAGGCCGCTCAACCTGCTTCTGGCCGTAGCGCCGCGCAACTTTGGCGTGTCCCTGCGACGATGAAGTCGTCCTCAGATGCACGTAGACTATCATCATAGACTACATCGGCGCACGTCGCCCGAGTCGCAGCCCAACCTGCAACACCCCCCGAAGAACCCCTGCGCTCAGCGAACACAACCTCTCACACGCCCTGAAGAACGCGGGGATCGTACCTCGGCGCTCCCCCCTCGTCAGGCTCTGCGGAGCCGAGCATCGCCGCACGGACCTCGCCGACCGGGCCGCATGCTCGCTCGTATCCCCCCTTCAGGGCGTCCAGCGCCCCTACGGCGAGGCGCCGGCGAGGACAAGCGATCCCGCCTAGAGCCCAAGACGAACGCCCGGCGCGCTCGCGCGCAGCCTCTCCGCGGCTGATCGCGCGCAGACATAGCCTGCCCCCGCGGACAGCTCTACCGGGGAAGAGGTCGACCGTCGAGGAGCGCTGGTGCACCCCGTCCACCTGAGAGCCGCTACGAGCCCGGGAAGCTCCGCGACGCGACCTCGTACTCGTCCCACCACAGCTCTTCGCGCCGATCCGCTTGCCCGAGGCGTGGCTCATCACCGCCGACCGCGAGGCGGACATACTCGCGCAGGAGCGGCTGGAAGTACGGATGCGCGCACTTTTCGATGATCTCCTCGGCGCGTCGATGGGCTGTACGAACGGCGAGGTTGACCGCGTAGCCCTGCTCGGTCACCACGCACTTGATGTCATGCTCCGTGTGGTCGACATGGCTAACAGTAGGCAAGATGCACGAGATCGTCCGTCCGTCTCGGAGGCGCCGGATCGAGGGGGTGTGGACGATGCTGATATAGGCATTGCGGAAGAAATCACCGCTCCCGCCGAGGCCGTTGACGATCCGAGTCCCGCCGATGTGGGTCGAATTCACATGACCATAGATGTCGACCTCGAGCGGCGTGTTCATCGCGATGACGTGGAGGCGCGTGATCACCTCGGGAGCGTTGGAGAGCCACATCGGCCGGAGCAGGAGCTTGCCGCGGAGCGCCCGCAGGACCTCGGCGACCCGCTCTGGGCGGGTGTCAGCGAGGGAGAGGGCCGTCGACGAGGCGCCGACGAAGCGATCGGGATCGCCGAGCGCCAGCTCCAGCATCCCCTCCTGGAACACCTCGGTGTAGAAGTGCAGGCGTGAGAAGGGCGAGCGCCCGAGCTCGCTGATCACCGCGTTGGCGATGTTGCCGACGCCGGACTGGAGCGGCGGTGTCCAGTCGTCCCAGCCGAAGCGCCGCCTGCACTCCATCAGGAAGGCGATCACGTTGCCGGCGATCTGCTGACAGGTCACGTCGCTCGGCTTGAAGACGACCGAGTGATCCGGCTCCTCGGAGGCGACGATCGCCACGACCTTGCTCAGATCGAAGCGAACATGGGGGAGACCGACGCGATCGACGACGTTCGTGATCGGGATCGGCCAGCCGATCGCGGGCGGCCGCGAGGGGAGGACGATGTCGTGGACGCCGCTGTAGTCCGGAGAGGCGGTGTTGACCTCGAGGATGACCTTGCGCGCCCGGACCAGCGCCTCAGCTGAGACTCCCACCGACGAGGTCAGGATGACGCTGCCGTCACCGAGGATCTGCGAGACCTCGACGACCGCGACGTCGATCTCGCCGTAGAAGCCGTTCATGATCCCGCGCGCGAAGTGAGAGAGATGGACGTCGGTGTAGTCCATCTGACCGCTGAGGATCCGCTGCCGTGACGCCCTATTCGACATATAGGGGCCACGCCGGGCGATGTAGGGCGCGAGCGGGCTCTCGACCTCGTCGGAGAGCGAAGCGCCGCTGTAGAGCGTGATGGTCGGCTTCTCCTCGCGCGCAGCGAAGGACTGGGCGAGCGCGGCCATCATCACCTTGGGCTCGCCCGCCTTGGTGAAGCCGCTGATCGCGAGCACGTCCTGGCCGCCGATGAGCTCGGCCGCGGCCTCCGCAGGCATCACCTTGGCCCGCAGCCCGAGGTGATCGATCCGTCGGTCGAGGGCGTCGCTCATGGCAGTCCCAGCTCCGCGCTAGCGGACGACGAGCACCGAGCAGGGAGCGTGGTTGACGACCTTCGCGGCGTTGGTCCCGAGGAGAACGTCGAGGCGGTCGTAGCCGTGGGAGCCGGTGACGATGAGCTCAGCGTCGATCTCCTTGGCGATCGCGCAGACGACCTCCCAGGGCTTGCCGACGCGGCAGTGGATCTCCTTCACCTGGCCCTCCGGGGCGTGGCGGGCGACCTGACGGAGCTCTTCGATCCCGTGATTGACGAGGAAGGTCCCGAGATCCTCCCCACGCAGCGCCCAGGTCAGGGCTGGCAGGTCGAGCGGTACGGTCATCGCCCGGACGAGGTGGAGCTCGCCTCCAGCGGCCAGTTTGACCGCTCTCGCGAGAACGGCGGGTGCTCGGGTGGAACCATCGAGAGCGGCGATGACCTTCGCGTACATGTCGCGGAACCTACCATGGTCGGCCTCGCCCAGCCCCCCTCCGCGCACTACTTGCGCCGCGACTTGATCACGTCGCGGTTCGGCCGCAGGTAGGTGTCGACCTCGTCCTCCAGCGTCACCAGCCAGCAACCGTCGTTGTCCTCGACCAGGCGGAAGACTGTGCCGGCGGCGAGCTTGCCGTCGGCGTTGCGATCCTGGCTGCATCCGCTGTCGTAGAAGGGCAGATCGCCCCCGATAAGCGTGTACTTGGCGCCGATGCTGGCGACCGGGACCTCCGTCGACATGCCTCGATCACAGGCAGTCGCGACCATCGTCACGATGAGCAGCGTCAGCCAGCGAGGGGGGCGCATCGGTCGGAGATCATAGCAGCTTCCACCGACAAACACGCCGCGCGACAGCGGCCATAGGTCCCCCTCCGCCTGGCCTGAAGGTCACTCAGGAGCCTGCACCCGAGGGGGGCGGAGCGGCCTCGCGCTCGCCCTCGATCATCGACCTTCGACGCCGGTAGGCCTCGACCTCGCCGTCGCTCGGCATCAGGGCCAGGATCGACTCCTGCGCCTCGGACTGGGCTGCGCTGACCAGCTGCGAGAGCACCTTGACCTCGTCGATGTCGATCGCGGCGCCGTCGATAAAGCGCTGGGCGAGGAGGAGGTCGATGTGCTGGAGCCGACGCTGGAAGCCGGTGAAGATCGCCAGACGCCCGGAGGCTCGGGCGCCCGCGGTCTCGACCAGCTTGCCGCTAAAGCCGAGCTTGCCGAGGAGAGAGAAGAGGCCACCGCCGCCGGCGAGCGCCCACCCCGAATAGGCCCCCACCCCCTCGCCGTAGATCAGGACCATCCCGAGAACGATCCCGACAAACCCGGTGAGGAAGACCACGACCCACATGCCGACGGCGATCCAGGTCGCCGCCCCATCGCCGACCGCGATCAGCTTGACGTGCTCCCGCTGTCGAGCGTCGAGATCCGCGACCGCCTGGCGTCGGCTCTCGAGATCCTGACGTCGCGCCTGGACCCGATCGATCGCGACCGACCCGCCGATCTCGATCAGCAAGAGGCGGGCGGCCTCCTCACGTTGGTTCACGCCGCAGCGGAGGTTCGCGTCGAGGGCCTCGACGACCGCCTTGCGGTTCATGCAGCGCAGCGCGTTCGCGAGCTTGGCCTCCTGCCCGGGGTCGTCGACGAGGATGTCGACCAGGCGCTCGACCGCCTTCACCGGCCCGAGGAGCCGCTCCAGGGCCTTGGACGCCTCGACGAAGACACCCGCCGCCGGCGAGTCGAGCTCGGCGAGCAGGAGATCCGTCTGCGGGATCCCGAGGGCTCCGAGCGCCCGCACGGCGACCCCGACCAGCTCGTAGTATTCGCGTGAGCGCCGACGGATGACGATGAAGCGGGCCAAGGTCTGCGCCGCCTCGGCAGCCCGCGCGGCGCCGCTAAACTTCCCCATCACCCAGATCGCGTCCCAGGTGAGCGTCGCGAAGGGGGCCTCATCGACGACCTTCTGGACGAGGGCGAAGGCCTCGGGGAGCGGGATGATCCGAAGGGCCCGGAGCGCGGCCCCCTTCGCCTCGTCGTCGCGGTGGAGGGTCCCGCAGCCGGCGTAGTCGTCGGCCGCGGGGAAGGGGCCTTCCCCGGCTCCTAGGCACCAGAGGAGCGCCTCCCTGGCCGGAAGGCTGTCCTCGTACTCGGCCAAGATCGCCCAGGCCAGCGCCCGCACGAGGAGCTGCTCATCGCCGTCCTCGGCGAGCGCAGCGGCGCGCTTGACCGCCCATGGCCGGTGCTCGTCACGGCCCACCGCCTCCGCCAGCGCCCAGTAGCGGACCCAGCGGTTGCGCTCGACCCTCCGGTCGACGGAGCTGTCGAGGAGCGCGAGCGCCTCGAGATCGTCGCCGGCGCAGAGGACCAGCGCCGACACCTGCCACGATCGGGTCCACGAGCCCGGGTGCCCCTCGTCGTCGACGCGGCGACGGGACTCCGCCGCGAGCGACTCGACCAGCCGCGCCCGGAGCGGAGCGAGGCTCCGCACGTCGGTGACCTCGAGCTGCTTGAGCAGCCGTCGCCTGGCCTGCTCGCCGCCGTTCGCGAGGACCTCGAGCGCCGACTCGACATCCAGCGCGGCGACCGACACCGCCGACGAATTCGTGTGGAGACCCGGGCTCATGGTCCGAGACTAGCGCGACCACCCACCTCTCCGCGAGATCACCGGTGATCACGACGGGCGCACCGCGGCCGATGGGGGGATCGCGCAGCGCTAGGGAGCTGCCGTCGCGCGGAGGATCCGCGGAGGATCCGCGGGCGCCCAGCCGTGGCCCGAGCGCCCGCGGGTGAACGGATCACTCCTCTGCCGGCTGAGACCGACGGTGCCGGCCCAGACGCTCACGGAGAGCGCCGAGCGCCCCGCCGAGGAGCGGCCCCCCCAGGGTCATCACGAGCCCCTCCAACGGGTGCTCCCGCAGGGCCTCGACCAGGCTGGCCAGCTCGCGGAAGGCGTCGCTCTTCTCCGCTTCGGCCAGGCTCAACACCGCGACCGAGAGGCCGCCACCCGCCACGACCGCGAGGAGGAGCGCGAGCGCGGTCGGCAAGCGGCGCAGCGGCCAGACGAGAACGCGCAGCACCGGCAGCATCGCCGAGGTCGCGAGCATGTAGGCCGGAAATGAGGCGACCACGGCGAAGCCGACGAACCAGCCGAGGCGCTGAGCGTCCGGCCACACCTCCGGCGGCGTCGGATCGAAGACCCCGATCTCCAAGCTCCACGTCTGGAGAACAAAGAGGCCGAGATAGGTGATCGCCAGGGCCAAAGACCATCGCACAGGCCCGCTCGGCAGCGCCATCCAGGTCGGAAACCCCTTCCGGCCGGAGCTCAGGCTGCGGTCGAGAAAGTAGCCCTCGACCAAGAGGAGCGGGAGCTGGCTGCAGAGGAGGCTCGCGTGGACGAAGGTCGGCAACGCCGCGTAGACCCGGTCAAAGCGCGAGAGCACCCCGGCGAGGTGGAGCAGCGCCGTGAAGGCAAAAAAGAGCGTCGGGACCCGAGCGTCGCCACGTGCGGCCATCACCGGCGATGGTGCCACGATGACGGCCCCCCGTCCCGGCGTCACCGCTCGCTCAGGAGACGCTGCATCGCCCCCGCAGCGTCTCCTGGAGGGTCGTCAGATCGGCCGCCGAGAGGCGCTCGATTTCGGCCGAGCCGTTGCATCGCAGGGTGAGAGCGCCGAGCCTGGCCGGGTTCGGGTCGGAGATCCGCGCCGAGAGTTCCTCTGCCCGACCGAGCAGCTCCGCCTTCCGCGGATCTCCGCGGTGGAGCGCGAAGTGACCGTCCGCGGTGAAGTCGAGCATGAGCGTGCTCCGGCGCATCTGCGCGACCAAGAGGTTCAGCCCCACGAGCACCGTAGCCCAGCTGAAGACCGAGAGCAGGATCCCAGGCAACACCTCAAGCTCGAACTGAAGGATGAAGAGGAACGCCAGCCCGATCATGATGAAGATGCCCGGGTTGACGAAGATGAAGCCGATCCCCCAAGGGAGCTGCTCCAGGAGCAGGTCCCTGAGGGGCAGCGGGGCGAAGGTGATCCGCGTCTGCTCGCCGCCGGACACCGACACCCGCCGCGACCGCTTCGCGAGCTTGGCGACCGCCGCCTCTCGTCGACGGCGCTCGAGCACCTCTTTGTGCTCTTGGGCCCGCCGAAGATCGCGATCTCGGGCGGCGACCAGCGCCCCGAGATCAGCCCCGGGATCGTCGAAGGCTGCGGCCGCGACCGCGTCGGCGAGGGCCTCCCGGGCGGCGCTGGCGTCCGCGTAGCGATCGTCCGGGACCGGCTCGATCAGGCGATCGATGACGTCGAGCACCCCCACCGAGCAGCTCACCCGCCCGCGAAACTCGGGCTTGAGGCGCTTGCTCGGGAGGTCCGTCGGCGCGAGCCCGGTGAGGAGGGCGATCATCGTCATGCCGAGCGCGTAGAGATCCGATCGCGGCTCACCGCTCCCGCGGATGATCTCGGGCGCCATGTAGCCGAAGGTGCCAGCGACCGTCGAGCCTATCGTCGACGCCCGCCCGGCGGCGTCCTTGACCGCGCCGAAGTCGACCAGGCGAACACCCCCGTCACGATCGAGGATCAGGTTCGCCGGCTTGATGTCGCGGTGGACCACCGGCGGGCTCAGACTCCCGAGGTAGGCGAGCACGTCCAGCACCTGCTCGGCGATCGCGACCACCCTCCCCTCGTCGAGCCGGCCCTCCTCCTCGAGCACCCGATCGAGCGACCTGCCGGGCGCGAGCTCCTGGATCAGGAGCCCGGCGCGGTCCGCCTCGATCGGCAGGAAGTCGATGTAGTTGGGGATCCGCGGGTGGTCCAGCCGCTCGAGCACCGCGGCCTCGCGCTCGAAGAGCTCGACGCTCTTCCAGTCGTCGACGTGGCGCAGGTCGAGCTCCTTGATCGCGACCTCCACACCGCGAGCGTCGCGGGCCGCGTAGGTCGTGCCAAAGCCCCCTCGACCGAGGACTCGATCGATCGTGTAGTTGCCGGCGACCCGATCGCCGCGGCCGGAGAGGCGAGCCACGGCCCATCATACAGGCCTGGGTGTCCCGCGCCTGCCCCAGGGGCGACGCTCGACCGTGAACCTGCGCGCCCTCGCCCAGCGGCTCGGCGGTTCCGCCGAGGGACGCCGCCGCGACCTCGCCGAGGCGCGGTTGTGGGCGAGCACATCTCCTGCGAGGAGACGACGCCGAGCGTTCGCTCATCACGACAGAGCTGTGCTCGTTGGGGCACGTTCACCGCAGCGAGCAACTATGTACATAGCTCCTCCGCGTGACGCTCCACGGCTGAGCACGGCTCACCGGGCCAAACCCGGCGCACCAGCTCAGCTCGCCCGATCAGCTCAGGAACACGTGGAGCCCCGGCTCCTCACCGTTGCCGCCGGGATCATCGATCGCCCAGACAATCCCCGCACGGCGCCAGTCCCGGGCGAGCGCGTCGATGTCGATGTAGGGGCGGAGCCAGTCCGAGATCGACTCGCCGGCGATGACCTCGCGGACGTAGTCGCTGACGCTCGCGTACTTGCCCCGGTAGGCCGCCAACGCCTCTTCGACCTGCTCAGGGGCGTCGATGAAACGATCACGCAGGTAGTGGAGCAAGCGGCGCGGCGGCGTCTTGCGCTGGCTGAGATCGCCGAGATCGATGTCGAGCTCCTCGACCCGGCGCGGACCCTCGACCTTGGCGAGCTCCCGCGGAGCAGCGTCGAGCTCGACCTCCACGTCGACGATCTCGATCTCGAGCGGGACTCCGTCTCCGGCTTCGGCCGCGACCTCGCCCGTGGGCGGGTCGACGATCTCCTGCAGCTCGGCGGCGTCGAGCTCGACCAGCCCGTCGTCCTCGTCGTCTTCATCGTCCTCAAAACCTACGCCCACGCCCACCGCCAGCTCCGGGAGCGGACGGAGGGCCTCCGAGACCAGTGAGGTGAGGGCCGAGCCCTCCTCGTCCCAGGGCGGCGGCGGCGGGACCAGCGGCTGTGAGTCCGCGCTGATCTCGAGGCCCGTCTGCTGCGAGATCCGCTGCGCGAGCGCGTCCTCGTCAGGCAGCTCTTTGACGAAGTCGGGCGCCGCCTCTTTGACGACGATCTGGTCGGGGTCCAGGTGGAGCACGCGGATCCGCGAGGTCTGTGCATCTCGGGCGCGGCTGCTCTCCATATGCGTTGAAGAGGTCAAGCTCGTTCCCTTCTGATCCATTAACGCACTTCTAGCACTCGCTCGGACCGGACGGCCAGCCCGAAGATGTCCCCAAGAGCGGGTATTTGCCGACAGAAGAGACCGCGCAAGACGCGCACGCCTAGCGTTGTTCGGCGCGCCTTGGTGTAACCTCGGCGGCGAACGAGCCGGAGCACACGCATGAATCCCGAGTTCTCCTACAACTTCGACCGCTACCTACCCCTCCTCGACCCGGACACCTTCTCAGACCCGGCCTTCTATCGAGAGCTCGAGAAGATCGGCTACCGGCAGGTGCTCCTCGGCGGAACCGGCTCCTCCTGCCTGGTCGACGTGATCCGCTCGATCAAGGAGGAGACCGAGCTCTCGGTCGCGCTCTACCCGGCCGGCCCCGACTCGGTCGGCCCCGCCGATGTCGTCCTGATGCCGGATGTCATGAACTCGAACTCCCACTTCGCGCGGCCCTTTGGCTCGGGCTCGGTGGCGACGGCGATGAACATCCTCAAGCAGGACCTGCCCTTCCTGCCGATCGCCTACATGATCCTCGGCAACTCGACCGCGCGCTGGTACTTCGACGCCTTCCTCCTGCCGTCGCCGAAGATCATCCTCGGCTACGCGATGTACGCCCGGATGGTCGGCTACCGCTACCTCGCCCTCGACTACGAGGACCCGGCGATCAGCATCAGCGACAAGCTGATCGCGGGGCTGCGCGAGATCCCGGACCTCCACCTCGTCGTCTCCGACGAGTTCAGCCCGGCCTCGGCCGCCGCCGCCCTCGCCCTCGGCGTGCAGACGGCGATCACCCCCTCAGACATCTACGAAGACGCGAGCGACCCGCTGGCCCTGGCCGCAGAATTCTACGATCGGCTCTTGAGGGACACTTGAGCCGCCCCGTCAAGCCCCCGGCGCCGCGACGCTCCGCCTCCGAGTCCCTCGCCGGAACGTCGATGGTCCACCTGCTGAGCCGCCCGCTGCTCGGCGGAGGGGTCGTGATCATGCCCCTCCCGCCCGCGCGGCGGATGCTCGAGATCTTCGGCGGAGCGATCCTCATCGGCTCGACCGCGGCCGCGGTCGGGGCCTTCTACATCACCCTCTCGGTGGTCTTCCCCCCCGGCGCGCTCGGCTTCTTCTTGGTCGCGCTCGCGGTCGCCGTCACCGCCTCGATCGGCTTTTGCTACCTCTCCCACCTCCGCCTGACCAAGCACCTGCGACCGTGGCTCGACGACCCCGGCGAAGGCGTCGACCCGACCGCCTGGCGGGAGGCGCTCAACTACCCGATCTTCCTCTCGCTGACCGTCGGCATCGCCGCCCTCGTCGTCAGCTCGGCGGTCGCGGTCGCCACCGGCTTCTACGCCGGCAGCGTCATGCTCGCGCTGCACACCGCGGTCGGCGGCCTCCTGGCCGCGCTCCTCGACGCGATCTTCGCCTGGCTCTTCACCGACTACCGGGTCCGCGACATCCTCCAGGGCATGTCGGGCCGCGACCCGAGCCTGCCGGTCTCGGGCGACGGGATCATCCGCCTAGGGCTCGGCTCGAAGATGGCGATCGTCATCGTCGGCGTCTCGGTCGTCGGAGCCGCGGTCGCCGGTACGCTCGCCTTCCGCGGCGCTGAGGCGGCGGTCGCCAGCGGTGACACCTCGGGCCTCGCCCTCAAGATCCTCGCGGTCACGGTCGCCGGCCTCGCGGTCTCGCTCAGCGGCTGCCTCCTGGTCGCCCGTCACATCACAGGCCCCCTCGAAGAGCTGACCCTGATGCTCTCCGAGCTGATGCCCGAGAGCTACGGCAACCGAGCGCTGCCGCGCAACAGCGACGAGGCCGGCCAGCTCATGGCCGCCGTCAACCAGATGCTCGGCGGCCTCGAGGAGCGCGAGTTCATCAAGGACGCCTTCGGCCGCTACGTCAACCGCCAGGTCTCCGACATCGTCCTCCAGGGCGGGCTCGACCTCGGCGGCGAGCTGCTCGACATCACCGTCTTGATGACCGACATCCGCGACTTCACGCCGATGACCGAGAACCTCCCGCCGGCGAAGCTGGTCAAGCTGCTCAACCGCTACTTCACGACGATGGTCGAGGAGTGCGTCGAGCAGGGCGGGATGGTCGACAAGTTCATCGGCGACGCGATCATGGTGGTCTTCGGCGCCCCCGTCCGCCTCGCCCCGGAGGAGTCGGCGCTGCGAGCCGTGAGGGCCGCGATCGGCATGCGTCGGCGCCTGATCGCCCTCAACGAGGAGCTCGTCGCCGAGGGCATGGCCCCGCTGCGCACCGGCATCGGCATCCACACCGGCGAGGCGATCGCCGGCAACATCGGCGCCCCGCAGCGCCTCGACTACACGGTCATCGGCGACTCGGTGAACGTCTGCGCCCGGATCGAGTCGACCTGCAAGCTGCTCGGCCAGGAGATCCTGATCTCCGAGGTCACACGCGGCCTCCTCGGCGACCGGGCGATCGTCAGCGAGCCCTACGACATTCAGCTCAAGGGCAAGTCCCAGAGCACTCGGATCCTCGCCCTGCTCGACCTCGACGAGGGGGTCCGAGGCCACGAAGACACGATCGCCCACAGTGACAGGGAGAGCCGTGACAAGGCCAGCGTCGCCGTGGCCAGCGACGCGTCTGCGCCGAGCGCCGGCGGGACGACCAACGCGGTCGCCCTTTAGGCCGACGCTCAACCCCCGAGATACGCCGCGAGATCGGCGAGAAAGCGGCGCTCGTGGTCGTCCGTGACCGCCTCCGCCTGCCAGTTGACGAAGGTGTAGACCGCGGACGCGAGGGCCCCGAGGTGCATCACCTCGACCCCTCCCGTCTCGGCGACCTGCGCCAGCGCAGCCGCGACGAGCGGGTGGCGGCGGTTGATGACGAGCCCGTGCCCGTCCGAGTCGACGATCCCGCGGCCACGGCTCGAACCCATGGTGAGCCGCTCGAGGTTCAGATCGCTGAGGAGCCCGACCCGGTCGAAGCGAGCGAGCCGGAGCTGGGCGACCAACGCCTGGAGCAGCGCCGCGCCGGCCGCGTCCTCGGTCCGCGACGCCTCAAACTCCGCGGCCGCGACACCGCGACGGTCGCCGACGACCGTCCCCGCGCTCGCCCCCGAGGGACCGGGCGAGACCTGGCCCTGTGAGGGCGAGCCCTCGCCGGCCGACCGATCGATCTCGGGCTCGACCTCGGGCTCGACCTCGGGCTCGACCTCGATCTCGATCTCGATCTCGACCTCGTTCTCGGGCGCACCTGCACCCGCAACCGAGGGACCCCGAGCTCCGCTCCGCTCCGCTTCGCCCGTGGGCAGCGCGGGCAGAGCTGCCGTGATCCGCTCGCGTAGGCGGCTCTGCCAGCGGCTGAGCTCCGCCGGGGAGCTCCGGTCGAGCTCCGCGCAGACCCAGCGGAGATAGCGGATCGCGACCGGCCGCGCCGCCTTCGCCAACCGACCCGACTGGAGACGCGCGCAGAGGGACTCGTAGAGCCCGGCGACCTGCTTGGCGAGGCTGATGAGCTGCCGCGGCTCGAAGGCATCGATCGCGCAGGGATCGGCGCAGGCGATCGCCCCCGCGCAGCGCAGGTAGGGAGATGCGGGCGCGCTGCCGAAGACCAGCCCGCCGACGCCGAAGTCGAGCTCGAGCTCGGGGTCAAACTCCGCCGGGAGCCACATCAAACACTGCATCCCGCCCGCGGCGACGCTCCGCCGGGAGATCAGCGCGTCCTCGGGCGCCTCCTCCGGGAGCGGGCGGGCGCCGTTGGCGATCAGGGCGCCCTCGCGGGCCAGCACCGCGTCGTAGTTCTCGAGGACAAAGAGCCCCCCCAGACAGAGGCGCTGCTCCTCGTCGAGAACGACCAGCGGACCCCCGCGAACGCTCGCGCGAGCGTCCGAGCGGGGCGCCGAGATCCAGCGGAGACGACGACCCCGGCAGGACCGCTCGAGCTCGTCGACGCTGTACCCGCGGCCGTCGGCCCCCGCGAAGAGGGGGAGGGCACGCACCGCCCGCCAACCGACCTGCGCCCGACGACCTTCACGGGCGTGGGGCTCGACGAAGAGCGGGCGCATGTGCACCCATAGAGCCTCGCGCTCCGGCTCCCCGAGATCCTCCCAGCGCTCCGCCGCCGCCGCGATCAAGGCGGGGATCCGTCGACGGCACCAGCGGACGATCTGCGCGACTCGGTCGGACTCGAGGTCCGCCTGGGCCCCGACCGTCAGCGGCAGCTTGGGATCGATGAAGAACGCCCGCAGGGGAGCGCTCTCGGGGATCATGTAGGTCCCGATATGACGGCCGAGGCTGCACAGGTCGAGCCTCAGCCCCGGCTCCGCCCGCCGCGGCAGAGCGATCACGCCCTCCGCACCGTCGCCGACCATCGAGTCGACCGCGATCACCTCGTCGCCGGGAAGCGAAGGGCTGGAGGGCGCTGGCGGACGGCTCCGCAGCCCGCTCGCGTAGGTCCCTTGGGTCAGGCGGGAGCCGGCGTCGACGAGCCGCCCTTCGCCGAAGACAGCCTCGAGGTCGGCCAGCTCCGCGTCGCTGATCACCGCGACCCGCTCGCCCTCGCGGATCGGGAAGCGACCCTCGCCGACGTACTCGATGATCCCTTCCTCGTCGACCTGCGCCCTGAGCTGCCCCAGGGAGGAGCGCTCACCGCTCAACAGATCGATGATCGGCAGGGTCTGAAGAGCCGCTGGGAGGGGGACGGGTCCGTCCTTCGCGGCGCTCGCAGCCGCGTGCAGGAGGATCCTCCCCGCCCAACGGCGGTCGGTCACCGGCAGCGCAGGGAACTCCGCGCTGAGCCTGCGGAGGACCTCGCCGAGCGCGCTCGCCAGCGCCGCGGCCACGACCTCGAACGCCCCGTCCTCGACGACGCTGTTCCACGAAGGACCCGGGGTCAGGCGGTCATCGCTGACCACCGCGAAGGATGGACCGACGCCGAGGCTCAAGGCGTGCTCACAGAGCGACCGGCCGCGCAGGAGCAGGCGTGTGCTCGTCACCTCCATCGTGTCCGCGAGCTGGTCGTCGATCCGGTTCGGCGCGAGGCAGACAAAGCCCGAGGTCCCGTCCCTGTCGAAGCGGGCCATGACGATCGGGGTCAGCTCGTCGACACGCCCGAGCGGCAGGCGGAGGGTCATCCGAAAGCCGAGCTCCTCGTCGAGATCGTAGGGGGCCTTGCTCATGAAGTCGGCCTCGCGCGCCGCCGCGATGACCCGTGACCGGTTGTCCTCCATCACCTCCTCGCCGAAGATGCCGGTGACGATCCGCCGATCGCCGCGGCCCAAGACCAGGATCGAGGAGTCGCTCTTCGTCGGCGGAATGACGCCCCGGGCGACGAAGGGGACCACGCCCTCGGAGCGGAGCGACTCGTCGATCTCGAGGAGAGAGCGCCGTCCGCCGCCGATCGTCGGGAAGAGCGCCGCCTTGGTCAGGGCGTGGGGGCGCTCCCCCTGACAGCGTCCGACCCCGAGGCGAGGGACGAGCCGCTCCCCGACCGCAGCCTGGACCTCTCGCGAGCGCTTGCCGAAGCCCAAGCGGCGGAGGATGACGAGCGCGGAGTCTTCGCTGCAGATCGCCGCGAGGTAGCGCTTGACCTGGCCGATGATCCGCCCCGCTCGACCGCTATCACGGTCCAGCTCGCTCACCACGTCGATCGCGGCCGCGAGCAGGTCGACCCCGCCGGCGAGGATGTCGAACATGTCCTCGGCGAAGGCCTCGTCGCGGACGACGTCGTCGAAGAACTCCGTCGGCTTAAAATCCCCCTCGACGACCAAGAGCAGCCCGCGCATCGGCAGGTTGAGGTCCAGCTTGCACAGGAGGGAGCCGTCCTTCACCAACCAGAAGGCCGACGCCGCGCCGTCGCTCAGGCCGAGCTCCCCGCGGAAGCGGCCGCGGAGCTTCACCCGCGCCAGACAGTGGAGCTGGGGGCCGAGCTCGACCGCGACCTTGCGCGCGCGAAAGCTGGCCTCGCCCCGAACCCTCCGCAGCTCGCGGTTGAGGTCGGCGCGGTGGATAGCCTTGTCGCCGAAGACCATGCGCAGCCAGAGCAGGTCCGACGAGTCCGTGATCGCCGGCGTCGGCACGTGGCCAGCGTCGAGCTCCCGGCTCCGCAGCCGACCGTAGACGATCTGGCCGGTGGCCTGGTGGGCCAGGACCAGCTCCAAGAGTGATATCCGCCGCTCTGGCCCGCGAGCGCTCGGCCAGGAGACCAGCCCTGCGATCTTCCGCAGCACCGGGACGTTGCGGAGCCCGTCGACGTCGGCGTAGCGCTCGAGCGCCTCCCGCCACAGCCAGCCCATGCTCTTGCTCAGCTCTGGGTTCGCGCCGTACTCCTCGAAGACGGCCTCGAGGAGGCGCCAGCGCGCGTCGACGCAGGCCGCGACGACGCGCTTGTAGGCCGCGTCCTCGACGATCTTCGCCTGGGAGACGTCCTTGCGCAGGCGGGAGTCCTCGATCACCACGAGGAACCCATGCAGCTCGTCCTCGAGCTCGACGCTGGAGATCCAGACCCCATCCTTGAGCAGACGGAGCTCCGCCGTGGTGCTCGCGCAGAGGGCAGCCGAGCCGACGTAGTCCATCCCCTCGAGCGAGATCCAGGACAACGCGTGGGCGGGCTCGCGGCGACCGTCTGCGATCGTCTTGCCGTTGAGGGTGATCCTGATCCCGGCGTAGGCGCAGCGCTCGGTGAGGTGGCGCTCCTCGTCGAGGATCCCGACCAGGTTGCGGAAGAAGTCGAGGAAGACCCGCGGGCGCAGGCGCTGCTTGACGTGGATGACGGTCATCCCGTCGCCGCCGCCCTTCTCCACGATCGCGTCGGCGTCATCGAGCCGCAGCTCCAAGCTGACGTCGCCGCTCTCGACCCGCGCTCGCCTCGGCTCCATCCCCATCGCCGCGTTCACGCCGAGGGCCAGCTGACGGAGCGCCCGGAGGTCGTCGTTCTCCTCGCCGTCGGCGAAGAGCGAGGCGTAGAGGTTGCTCAGCTCGTCGGCGGTGAAGGGGCGACCGTCGAAGCGCATCCACATGTCATCAGCGTCGATCCTGAAGTCGATCGCCGTCGCCCCGCGCAGGAGCGCAGCCTGGACCAGCTCGAGCACATAGCGGCGGGGATCGGCGAGCTGAAAGCGCCGCATCTTCTCCCGCGCCTTCGCCGGGTCGAGGGTGAAGCGGCCCTCGGAGTCGACGACCCCCTCCCCCCGCAGGTCGCCTATCAGCGAGCCTATCAGGTCGTCAGTCGTCGGCATCGCCCCTCCATCGCCCGGGAGGCCAGACGACCGTCGCGCTCGGGGCTCAGCTGGGCCCGAAGATAGAGGAGCTTGACTATCAGGTACGCCGAGAGCTCTGGCTCCGCGGCCGCCCGTCCGCCCGCCAGGAGGCTCTTCAGGACGCTGTGCCCAGCGTTGAGCACGACATAGCGGCCGCCGCTGAAGAGCCCGCCGCCGAGGGTCCCGACCTCACCTATCGGCGTCAGCTCGCCGAGCTCTCGCTGGCTGATCGCGATCCTGTCGGCGACCGGCGAGCCCGGATAGTCGAGCTCACCGATGGCGATCCCGCGGAGCTTGACCCCGTCGGCGATGAGGAGCGCCCGGACAGCGTTGGCGAGCTGATGCCAGCGCGCGTCGGCGGCGGCGTCCGGGGCGGCGCAGGCGAAGCAGAGCGCCGCGTTGGCGGCCGTCGCCCGGATCCCGACGGCGACCTCGACCAGCCGGTGGAGAGGGTCCCCCTCGGCACAGTCGAGCACCGGCCTTCCCTGCGCTGCGAGGGTGTCGGTGACGGGCGAACGGACCCGATCACAGCGCAGCGCCTCCCCCTGCGCCGCGCAGGCGGAGAGCGAGAGCGGCGCTCCGCCGAGGGTCGGTATGACCGGCGCTTCGCGGCACTCCCTCCGCAGCTCCCGGCCCGCCTCCAGGTGTCGGCAGAGCGCCTCGCTGAGGAGCCTGACCATCCGAGGATCCCGGGTCGCCACGGGCGAGAGCGCGAGCTCGCGGAGCTGACGGACGACCTCGTCGATCAGCGCACCCGAGGCGACCCGCTCGACGATCGCCAGGGCCTTGGCGTAGTTCTCGTCGCGGAGGACGTTGTCGCGGGTGAGCGTGTGCTCGAGAAATCGCGAGTCGATCTTGAAGGCCAGGTAGGGGAAACCGCCCGCTCCGCCGACCTCCTCGTGGAGCGTGAGGCCGCCGTGATAGTAGCCGCGCGGGGCCTCTTCCCCGTGCCAGACGCCGACGACGACCGCCGTCCCCTCCTCCTCATAGGCGGCCACGCAGGGGGAGTCCACCGTCAGCGCCTCGCGGATCGACTCGCCGTCGACCCGGAGATCGACGTAGGCGTGGCGACACCAGTAGCGGAGGGTGGCGAAGACCCGCGCGCGCGCGTCTGCAAAGCCCTCCTCGTCCTTGCGGAGGAAGATCCGCACCGTCGTCCCCTCGCCGGGGTGATCGAGGAGGATCCGCTCAAAGGTCCGATCCTTGCGGAAGAGGATCCGCCAATGCTCCCCGGCCCGCGCCGTGTCGACGCAGACCAGCTCCGGCTCGACCGCGAAGACCGAGACGAAGCCGATCCCGAAGCGACCGATCTTGGTGTAGTCGCCGTCCTTCGCCGAGCTGAAGAGCCGTGTCAGGCGGGTGTCGATGATCTCGCGGTCCATCCCCTCGCCGTTGTCGATGAACTCGATCGTCATCATCCCGCCGTCGGGATCGTGGTCGAGGTTGACGTCGATCTCGAGGCTCCCGGCGTCGATCGCGTTTTGGACCAGCTCACGGAGGAACGACCACGGATCCGCGAACTGGCCGACGAGCCCCTCGAGGGCGTCGCCGAGTTCGAGGGGAGCCGGGGCCGTCACGGTCGGCCAAGGGTACCCCAAGCGGTGAGCGTCCGGCGGCGAGGCGAGAGCCCCGGGACGCGCGAATCGACGCGCTCTCAGCCTCCGCCTGGCGCCCGCGGCCTCCTAGTCCAGCTCCTCCGAGGACCCACCGCCGTCGGCAAGGCGCGCCGCGTAGCCGAGGACCACGTCCCCCTCGCGGGTCGCCGTCGCCGTCGGCCGCCACCCCGACTCGATCCGAGCGAGGAGCAGCTCCTCAGCGCAGGGCTGCCTGTCCCAGACGGCGACCGCCATCAACCCCCCAAGTCAGGTCGTGTCGAAGACCAGGTAGAGCCCGTCCCCGTAGTCCAGGATCACATCGTGGGTGTATTCGTCCTGGACGACGACGTCGACGACGAGGCGCTCCGGCACCGTCCGCACGCCCCATCGGATCACATCCGCGAGACAGCCGAGCCCGGCGATCGCCCGCTCGACGCCCCGCCGCGACGACTCCGACAGGCCGACGCGATCCTGGAGCTCCATCCGCTCGAGCATGACCGCCCCCTCGCGCGCTCGCCAGGTGCGTTGGCGCCCTCGACTGGCAGACTCGACCGCGGCGGCGTCGATGCCCGCCTCCGCGCCGACTCGGGGGAGCTCCAGCATCGCTCTGGGGAGCCACACGCGGAGCGCCTCTGAGCGCCTCTGAGCGCCCTTCGACCCCCCCGCGCGACTACACCCTTGGACGCGCCGTCTGCCGACCGCTAGCCTCAATTGGATGGGTGATGAGCGGCTTTCATGGGCAGAACGGCGGGTCACCTGGACCCGCGAAGAGGCGAATCACACAGTCCTCGCGCTGGCGAAGAACGTCGAACGAACCTGCCGCCGCTGCTTCCCCCGCGCCGCCGGGTATGAGACTAATCTCACCAATCTTCGGGGCCTCGTCGACGGTGTCCGCGTCTCGGTCCGCCGCGGCTCCTTCCACGCGGTCGTCAGCACCCACTACTTCCTCGACGAGAGGGCGGAGGCCGACGGCTGGGCGATCCGAATGGTCGCCTCGGCCCGTCAGCGCCCGCAGGTGAAGCCGGAGGCCCGCGCAGGTCAGCGGCTCGCGCTCGGGATCACCGTCGCCGGGATCGTCATCGTCCTGATCGCCGCCTTCGGGGCCTCCGGGCTCTGGGGCTACTTCCGCCTCTCTCTCCTGATGAGCTTCCTGATCATGATGACGCCAGCCCTGGCGTGGCTGAGCAGCGACAAGAGCGAGGCCCCGGGCGCGGCGACGACCTGGCCCGCCTTGCCCCCGGGGGACGACGACTTCACCCGCTGGCAGCAGACCCTGGAGGAGATGAACGCCGAAGAGGCGCTCTTCGTCGCTCGCCGCGCCCTGCCCTTCCGCTGAGGCTCCTCGCCAGCCCCTGCGGGACTCGTCCCTCGGTGAAGGCGCCGGCTCTCCTCTCGCCTCCTGTAAACCGCCGGAAGACGCTACAAAGGCTCATGTCACCGCCCCGAGGTGTCAGCGCTGCGCTCCGAGACCGTCTGCCGATCGACGCCGCAGCAGCCTGCGCCAGCGCCTACGCGAACGCCTTTCGGTCGAGCGCGGATCTCCTGCTCAACCAGTGCACCCTGCGTGTCGCGGGCAGGCCCCATCGCCTGACCGAGGTCGAGCTCTACTGGACCGACGAGGACCACCCCGACCCCTTCACCCACGACGCGCCGATGCAGCGAGAGTTCGGCCGCTGGTACTTTCACAGCAGCAGCGGCGGCGCCTACAAGGGCGGCACCTACAAGGGGCTCGACATCGCCGTCGGCGGACCCGGACGGAGCGCGGGGATTCTCCTCCGCGGGATCGAAGATGTCGCCACCGGCGAGCGGGTCGACGGCTCCTGCTCCGTCGTCGATCGGATCCTGGAGCTCTGCGCCCCACGGACCGCGACGACCACGACGAGCTGCACCGTCGCCGCCCTCGCGGATCAGGTCGACGTGATCGATCCGCCGACACCGCAGAGCTCGCTCCTCGCCCTCGAGCTCACAGCTCCCGGTCCTGCCCGTCCCCTCTTCGCCTCGGCGAGGGTCGGCCTGACGCTCAAGCGCGGCGCAGATCCTGCCCGCTGCGCCTACCTAGGCCGCCACTATCGATACCTCGTCGATCCCAAGCGGCTCCGCAAGGGGCGTGTCCACGTCGTCCTCGCCGCCCATCAGGCGGGGCTCGACCAGGAGACCATCCACCGCCGCACCGGGGTCGCCCGGGGGACGATCGCCCGCTACATCGCCGCCTTTGAGGCCGGTCGCAGCCGCGATCCCGCGGAGTACTGCCGAACGCTGAAGACCGCCGAGCTCTGCGAGCTCTTCGGCGCGCTCGCCTAGGCGCCCGAGATCCGCTCGAGGATCTCCTTGGGAGAGCGCTCGTAGAGGTAGCGATCCGCCGCCGCTGCGAGGTCGATGTTGCAGCGGTTGGCGATGCTCAGGAGGACGAAGAGGACGTCGACGATCTCCTTGTCGACGTCCTTCTCGGCGAGCACGGACTCGCCGAGCTGGCCGGTCTGGACCAAGAGTCGAGCGACGCCGTAGTCCAGGCTGAGCTCGTTGGTCTTGTCGCCGAAATTCTCAGCGGCCCATTTCTGCAGGGTTGCGATGTCCATCGTCTCTACGCTCCTTGCCGCCCATCACGGGGCTGCAACAACGCTACACGATCCAACGGGCCGGCAGGCGGACAGCCGGCAGGCGCGTAGGAGGTCGACGATGGCGGTGCGAGAGCGCGCAGGACTTTCACCGCGGCCTCCTAGGCGGGAGACGTTTCGCGCCGCGAGGCTTCGCGCGCGGCGAAGGCACGCTCCCAGTCCTGGCCGTCGAAGTCGACGATGTCGACCCGAGAGAGGCTCCTGCGGTCGACACAGCGGAGGTTGACGCTGTACGCGTCTGGATCCGAGCGCGGGACGTAGAAGGCCTTGATCCCGCAGGTCCGGCAGAAGAGGTGGCGGGCGACGCCGGTGCCGAAGCGGTATTCGCTCAGGGCGTCCGCGCCCGCGATCAGGTGAAAGCGCCCGCGCGGGACGATCCAATGGAGGTAGCCCGTGCGCGAGCAGATCGAGCAGGTGCAGGCGAGCACCTCGATCGCGGCCGGACCTTCGACCTCAAAGCGTACAGCTCCGCAGTGGCAGGATCCCTGATGCCGCGAGCGCCCTTCGATCACGCGAAGACCCCCTCAGCGTGGCGATAGGCCTTGAACTCGAGGGCGTTGCCGCTCGGGTCGGCGACGAACATCGTCGCCTGCTCCCCGGGCTCGCCGACGAAGCGGATCCTCGGGCCGAGGAGAAAGGCGATCCCGGCGTCACGGAGACGATCCCGGAGGGCCTCCCACGCGGACCACTCGAGGATCACGCCGAAGTGGTCTGTCGGGACAGCGTCGCCGTCGACCTCACCGTGCGACGACGACGCGGCTCGCTCCGAGCTCGGGACTAGGTGCGCCGAGAGCTGGTGCCCCCAGAAGTCAAGGTCGATCCAGCGCTCGGTCTGACGACCGACGCGGCAGCCCAGCACACCAACGTAGAACGCCTCCGCGGCGACGAGATCGTCGACCGCGAAGGCGAGGTGGAAGGCCGGAGCCGCCACCGGGTCCGCTACTCCTTGGCCATCCGCCGCAGGACGGTGTGGAGGATGCCGCCGTTGCGGAAGTAGTCGACCTCCACCGGCGTGTCGACCCGGCAGGTGGTCGTGAACTCGACGACCGTGCCGTCGGTCTTGGTCGCCGTGACCTTGACGTCCTGGCGCGGCGCGAGGTTGTCGTCGATCTCGACCGCGAAGGTCTCCGTCCCGTCGAGGCCGAGGCTCTCCGCGCTCGCCCCGTCCTGGAAGGTCAGGGGCAAGACCCCCATGAAGACCAGGTTGGAGCGGTGGATCCGCTCGTAGGACTCGGCGACGACGGCCCGCACCCCGAGGAGGTAGGTCCCCTTGGCGGCCCAGTCGCGCGACGAGCCCATGCCGTAGTCCTTGCCGGCGAGGACGACCGTCGGCACGCCCTCCTCGCGGTAGTGCATCGCCGCCTCGTAGATCGACTTGACCTCGCCGTCGAGGTGGTCCTTGGTCCAGCCGCCCTCCGTGCCGGGCGCGAGCTGGTTGCGGACGCGGACGTTGGCGAAGGTGCCGCGGGTCATCACGCGATCGTTGCCGCGGCGCGATCCGTAGGAGTTGAACATCTTCCGCTCAACCCCGGCCTCGAGCAGGTACTTGCCCGCGGGCGCCGTCGGGTCGATCGAGCCCGCCGGCGAGATGTGGTCGGTGGTCACCGAGTGGCCGAGCTTGGCGAGCACGCGAGCGCCCGTGATCGCGGCGATCGGCTGGGCGTCCGGGGTCAGGCCGACGAAGAAGGGCGGCTCCTGGATGTAGGTGCTCGTGTCCTTCCACTCGTAGAGGGCGCCCGCGGAGGTGGTAACACCCTGCCAGAGCGCCGAGCCGCTGAAGACGTCAGCGTACTGCTCGAGGAACTGCTCACGGGTGACCGCGGCGGCGACCACCTCGGCGATCTCGTGGTCGGTCGGCCAGATGTCCTTGAGGTAGACGTCGTTGCCGTCCTTGTCCTGGGCGAGCGGGTCGGTCGTCAGGTCGATGTCGAGGGTGCCGGCGAGGGCGTAGGCGACGACCAGCGGCGGCGAGGCCAGGTAGTTGGCGCGGATGTCGGGGCTGATCCGACCCTCGAAGTTGCGGTTGCCCGAGAGCACCGAGGCGGCGATCAGATCATTCTCGTTGATCGCGGCGGAGATCGGCGGCGGCAGGGGGCCGGTGTTGCCGATGCAGGTGGTGCAGCCGTACCCGACCAGCCAGTAGCCGATGGCGTTGAAGTCCTCCATCAGGTCGGACTTCTCGAGGTACTCGGTGACCACGGTCGAGCCGGGCGCGAGCGAGGTCTTGACCCAGGGCCTGGCCTTGAGGCCGAGGGCGCGGGCCTTCCGGGCGACGAGGCCAGCGGCGATCATCACCCCCGGGTTCGAGGTGTTGGTGCAGGAGGTGATCGCGGCGACGCAGACCGAGCCGTCGCCCACCTCGAAGCTCGCCCCGTCGTACTCGACCGCGACCGGGCCCGCCGGCGTCTCACGGCCGAAGACCTTGACCCGGTCGATGTTCCACTGGCTCTGCATCGCCGAGAGGTTGATCCGGTCCTGCGGGCGCTTGGGGCCGGCGAGGGCCGGCTCGATGGTGCTCATGTCGAGCTCGAGCGTCGACGAGTAGCGGATCTCGTGGGAGTCGTCGCGCCACATCCCCTGGGCCTTGTAGTAGGCCTCGACGGTGCCGATGAGCTTCTCGTCGCGGCCGGAGAGGCGGAGGTACTTGAGGGTCTGATCGTCGACCGGGAAGAAGCCCATCGTCGCGCCGTACTCCGGCGCCATGTTGGCGATCGTCGCCCGATTCGCCAGCGGCATCGACTCGAGGCCGGGGCCGAAGAACTCGACGAATTTGCCGACCACGCCGTGGGCGCGGAGGAGCTCGGTGATCCGCAGGACCAGGTCGGTCGCGGTGCAGCCCTCCATCAGGGCTCCCGTCAGGCGGACGCCGACGACCTCGGGGATCAGCATGTAGATCGGCTGGCCGAGCATCACGGCCTCCGCCTCGATCCCGCCGACCCCCCAGCCGACGACGCCGAGGCCGTTGATCATGGTGGTGTGCGAGTCGGTGCCGACCAGCGAGTCGGGGTAGACCGTCTCGCCGTCGTCGAAGACCACCCGGGCCAGGTACTCGAGGTTGACCTGGTGGACGATGCCGGTCGCGGGCGGGACCACGCGGAAGTTGTCGAAGGCGTCCTGGCCCCACTTGAGGAACTCGTAGCGCTCGCGGTTGCGATCGAACTCGATCCGCGAGTTGAGCGAGAGGGCGTTTGCGCCCTTGAAGGAGTCGACCTGGACCGAGTGGTCGATCACGAGGTCGCAGGGGACCTGCGGGTTGACCTTGCTCGCGCTCGCCTCGTCGCCGGTCATCCGGACGACGGCGGAGCGCATCGCCGCGAGGTCGACGACCGCCGGCACGCCGGTGAAGTCCTGGAGGACCACGCGGCCGGGCATGAAGGGGATCTCGGTCTCGCCGACGTTGGTCGCGTCGTAGGCGGCGAGGTTCTTGATGTCCTCCTCGGTGACGATGTGGCCGTCGAGGTTCCGCAGGCAGGACTCCAGGAGAACCTTGATGCAGTAGGGGACAGCGCTGAGATCACCGACAGCGTCGAGACGGACGTAGGACCGGCGACCGAGGGGGGTGTCGAGGGTGTCGCGGGCGTTGAAGGGATCGCGGGTCGATGTCGCCATACATGCTCCGTAGCGCCGGCCGAATCGTCCAGATTCGGGACGGCGATCGGCGCGAATATACCGGCCCGCCGAGCGCTGCGCACGTGCGAGTTCTCGCGCGTTTTGCACGCTGCGATCGATCCCCCGCGCGGCGCTCCGCGTCCTCACGCGCGGCGTCCCGAGCCCCGCCCGCCGCCGACGAAGCGCCGCTCGGCGGGGCTCCAGCGCCCGTATCGCCCTGTCTGAGCGCGCCGGCGACGGCTGGTCCTGCCACCCTCGCTTTCGCGCCGCCTGCCGTGATGCGCGGGCTCAGCCCTCCGGCGGACGGATGAGGCGCGCGAGGCTGACCTCTGCGACGGCCGGGGGCAAGCTCCAGACCAGGAAGAAGTGGGCCTCTCGCAGCCATCGCGCCGCCGGGTGCCCCTCGACATAGCCCGCTCCCTTGGCGCTGAGGAGGGCCGCCGTCGCCGCGCGGAGGACGAGATCGTTGGCCCGGAGGCGGAGCTCGGTCGGCGCCGGACCGTGCTCCCCCGCGGCCGCCGCGAGGAGCCCGCGGAGGAGATCCTCGCGCTCGCTGGCGAAGCTCTCCGCCACCGCCCGGACATCGCTGCGCCGCGCCCCCTCGGCCTCGAGGAAGCGGAGGATCGAGGTGAGGAGGCCGAGCGCGAGGGTCGTCGTCTGGAGCCCGCCGGTCCGCGCCCCGACGCCCTGGCGCATCACGTTCGCCGAGGGCCCGGCCAGCAACCACGCGCGGTCGACCTCGACCCCGGAGAAGCGCAGCTCGGCGGTGTCGCTGCCGGCGAGGCCGACCAGCGGATAGCGCTCGCCGACCGAGAGCCCGGGCGCCTTCGTCGGCACCGCGATCAGCAGCTGACGTCCGTCCGCGAGGGTCGCCCCGGTGACGATCACATCCGCGTGGGCGGCCCCGGTGACCCACGGTGAATAGCCGTCGAGAACGAAGCCGATGTCGCAAGGACGGGCCCGGAGCACCGGCTCCTTGAGGTGGCGACGGCTGGTCGTCAGGTGCGAGATCCCGACCGTCGCGAAGCTCTCGCCGCGGGCGAGGCCCGGGAGGAGCTGGCTTTGGGCCCAGTCGTTGCCCGACTTGGCGATCCGCCGACAGGCGCCGGTACGCTGGGTGATGACAAAGGCCGTCGTCAGGCACGCCGCGCTCAGCTCGAGATAGGCCCTCAGCACCGAGTCATCGCACCAGCCCTGGCCGCCCCACTCGGGATCGACGAACCACTCGAAGACCCCGTACGCCGCGCAGAGATCGAGCTCCGCCGCCGGCCAGCGCTCTGCGTCATGGCGGCACGAAGCGCTGCCCAGCCGAGCGCAGAGCTCGTGGAGGGCGGCGTCGTCGGGGCCGCGGATCGTCCGCGGGTGGAGGCCTGCGGGGCTCGGTAGCTTGGTCGGATCGGACACGGTTCTGCCGCCGAGCATAGCGTACTCATCCGTCGCCGGGAGCCTGGCCCCCCCCGATCGCCGGCGCTCAGCGCACCCGACGTGGCAGGGCACCAAGCGGCTGTAGTGCGTGCCCCGGGAGCTCGCGCACAGCCTGCGTTGGACCCAGGCAGCCTCGAAGGTCGTTCACATCGCGGCCTCCTATCATCACACTTGCATCACACTTGCGCTCGCCTGGCAGGAGGCACGGTGCCCCGCTAGGCCTCGGTCGGGAAGGACTTCGCGCCCCAGGTCATCATCCCGCCGCGCAGCGACGCGACCCGGCGAAAGCCGAGCTCTTCGAGCTCCTTGGTCGCCCGCCCGGAGCGCCCCCCCGACCGGCAGACCATCACCAGCGGCTCGCCCTGACGCCAGCCCTTGGAGGTCGCTCGGACGGTCCCGAGGGGCACGCTCTCGGCGCCGACGATCCGGCCCGCCGCGAGCTCATGGGGCTCGCGCACGTCGATCACCCGGACCTCGTCGCGGTGCGCGACCAGCCACTCCGGCTCGATCTCAGCCACCCCGCCGGCGGTCCGGACGATCGGCGCCCACGCCAGCTCAGACACCGGCTCCCCGCTCATCGTCTCGTCGCTCGCGAAGCCGCAGCGCAGGTTCGCGGGCAGGGCCTCGTCGATGTTCTTCGGCTTGGCGAGCTTGAGCTCGGCCATGATCGCGACGAACTCCTCTTCGGTCTTGCCGCCGCCCAGGCGCCGATTGTAGGCCTTCTCCTCGGCGATCGAGCTCACCGTCCGACCTCGGTAGTCATGGGCGGGATAGACCAGGGTGTCGTCCGGCAAGGAGAAGATCTGGGTGTGGACGGATCGATAGAGGGTGCGGGCGTCGCCCTGCTGGAAGTCCGTGCGGCCGCAGCCGCGGATCAGCAGGGTGTCGCCGGTGAAGGCCATCTTCTGATCGGCGGTGACGTAGGTCATGCACCCCGCGGTGTGTCCCGGCGTCTCCCGGGCCTCGATCGCGTGCTCGCCGAAGCGGATCATGTCACCTTGCCTGAGGGGCAGATCTGCGCAGTCCGGCCCGCCGTGGTGGCTGGTCCCCGTCTTCGCGCCGAAGCGCTGGCGGAGCACCCCCGCGCTCGTCACATGATCGGCGTGGACGTGGGTCTCGAGGACAAAGAGGAGGTTGAGCCCGAGCTCCTCGATGAGCTCGGTGTCGCGCTCGACCTGATCCCGCACCGGATCGATGATCACGGCCTCCTGCGTCTCCGCGTCGGCGAGGATGTACGTGTACGTGGCGGAGTCGGGGTCAAAGAGCTGACGAAAGAGCATTGTGGTCTCCTCTGCGGTCGCCGGAGGGCGAACCTGCGAGCACTGAAAGCATAACCAGCGCCACTCCGGTCCAGCCGGGAAAAGTCCACATATCTCCAAGGCTTGTGCGAGATCGCCGAGGCCCTTGGAGACCCCACGTTGCCCTACGTCGCACCGCCCCGCGACACAGCGATGGCAAACTCAGTGCACTCGCGGGCGGGCAGACCCCCTCACCGAGGAGGCCAGCCGAGCCCGGTACAGCCGCGCTCTGTCGAGGCCACGACGAGCGACGATTGCGGCGCAAGTCCACGCACGATCACCGCAGCCTCCTAGCCGCCGGTCGCGAAGTCGAGGATCCACCCCCAATAGGCGTCGCCGCTGGCGATCGGCACGGTGCTGTGCTCGCCCCCCTCGACCAGGCGCAGCGTGACCTCCCCCGTGGCTGCCTCATAGAGCATCTTCGCCTGCTCGGGGACGATGAAGGTGTCGGCCTCTCCGTGGATGAGCAGCACCGGTATCTCGCTGATCTCCGCGATCCGTGCGCAATTGTCGAAGCGGTTCTTGGAGAAGAAGGTGCCCGGGAGATCGAGGAAGGTGCCGTCCTGGGCGAGCGCCTCGACGCTGCAAAACGCCGCCTCGCTGATCACACCGTCAGGGCGCAGGCCCTCACCGCGGGCGCCCCGAGCCGCCATCGCGAAGGTCGGCGCCCCGCCCAGGGAGTAGCCGTAGAAGACCACCCGATCCGGCGTGTAGTCGGGGAGCGTCGGCAGGAGCTCGAGCACGGCCGCAGCGTTGGCGTTGATCCCCGCCTCGTCGGGCTCGCCGGTCGAGCGTCCGTAGCCGGGATAGTCGTAGACCATCACGTTGAGCCCGCGCTCCCAGAGGAGCTCGACCCGCTCCCAGTAGCGGCCGAGGTGCCAGGTCGTGCCGTGGCTGAAGAAGATGGTCGCCACCGCGTCTGCGCGGTGGGCATAGACGTAGTGGACCTGACGATCCTCGACGTCGAGCATCCCCTCGACCCGCGCCTCGGGCGGGACACGCGAGGGATGGACCGGCGCGAGCTCCCCCTCGAGCTGCGGATCGGGGGGATCGGCGTCCCAGTCGTAGCTCTCGACCGCACGTCCGTTAAAGAAGAGCGGATCGACGGTGAGACAGGCGGCGGTCATCGCCGCGAGGCCCCCCGCGAGGCCGAAGATCACCAGCAGGCCCCGACGTCTCATCGATCGATCCCTCCAAAGCGCGCGCGATAGCCGAGCTGGAGCCCGAGGGCGCCGTAGCCCGGTCGGTAGTTGACGACCGAGGTCGCGTCCTCCCAGGGGTTGGTCCAGCTCGCGTGGAGGGCGATCCCGTGCTGCCGCGCCCGCCGACGCCCGTCGCGGGCGGGGAGGAGAAACTCGACCCCGAAGAAGGGGGTGACGTAGAGCGGCGCCTTATCCCTCGGCGGCCGGAATTGGACGAGCGCCGTGCTGCCGCCGTAGAGCTGCAGCCAGGGCAGGACCGGACCCCCGAGGTGAAGGCCGAGCTCCGGGTAGAGCCGCGTCGCCGGGGCGTCGTCGAGATCGCCGAGGAGATAGAGCCGCGCCGAGGAGGCGACCGCCAGCCCCCCCGGCTGGCGGTGGAGCTGGAGGTTCGCGCCGAGGTCCATCGCCCAGATCCCGAAGGCCGCCGAGGTCACCCCGAGGTTGCCGTCGACGTCGATCCGATCGTGGACCCCGTAGCGACCGCCGACGTAGACGAAAGGCAGGGGGATCGGCGCGCCGAGGTTGCCGAAGAAGGGACCGCCGGCGTTGGCCCGCAGCTCATAGTTGCCGGCGCCGACGGTTCTCGAGAGGTTCGGCGCGGCGCAGGCGAGGAGCGTCGCCCCGATCCCCAGGGCGCCGACCCGCGCGGCCGCGGCGAGGCGACGATGACCGCCCCACCCTCCCCCGCGCTCTCCCGGGCTCGACACGGACCTAGGCTACGCCGATCGCGAGGCCTCGATCACGCCCAATCGTCCGACCCCAGCGAGGAGCCTACGAGTCGAGATCGACGCGGGCGAGCGATCCCGCGCGGAGCAGCGGGTCCTCCTCGCCCTGGCCTCAGCCGCGTACGGCCGCGGACCCCCCGCACCTCAGGGCCCGGCGAAAGCTCAGCGCCAGAGCGGATGGGCTGTCCGCGACCAGCCGTCGAGCTCCGCGACCTGCGAGTACCAGCGCTCGATCGCCGGGTACTTCGCCGCGGGAAAGCCCGCGGGCGCGAAGTAGGTCATCATCGCCGCGACCGCGAAGTCGGCGACCGTCCGCCGCCCGAGGACCAACCAAGCGCGGCCGTCGAGGTGCTCCTCGAGGCGCGCCAAGAGCCGACAGAGCCCCTCCTCCGACCACTGGGGCGGCTGCTCGGGCGGCGGGATCGCGTCCGGCAGGAGCCGATGGGCGACGAAGGGAGAGAGCACCCGCGCGATCGCTGGCTGCCACTGCGCGGCCTCCCAAAAGAGCCAGCGCATCAGCTCGGCCCGCTCCCTCGGCTCCTCCGCGGAGAGGCGCCCGTCACCGTAGACCTCGTCGAGGTAGAGCATGATCGCGTTCGACTCGACGAGCGTGAGGTCGCCGTCGACCAGCGTCGGGATCTTGCCTGCGGGGTTGATCGCGCGAAACCACGGCGCCCGCCCAGCCCCGCGGTAGACGTTCACCTCGCGGACCACAAAGCGCTCACGCAGCCCTAGCTCCTCGATCACGGCGAGGGGCTTGCGTCCGTTGGCCGAGAGCGCGGTGGTGTAGAGGGTCGGCACGGGCGGAGCATACCGACAAAGCCGCCGCTGCTCCTACGCCTTCACGCGCCGCAGGAGCCCCACGCCCCACGCCCCACGCGGCCCTGGGCCAACTCCTGCGCAGCCAGGGGCGACGCCTGGCCGGACGATCCACAGACGACGCTCGCGCTCGCGAGCGCCCGTGAATCCCCCGACCGAGGCGCCGCCCCCCTTCGGCCTCAGCTCCGCTCAACACCGCTCGAGCATGAACTTCCACAGCGGCTTGCAGCCCTTGCGGACGTTGCAGGGGGCGCAGCTCGGGACCAGGTTGTCGGCGGAGCTCGGACCCCCCGCAGCCCGCGGGATCACGTGATCGCGGGTGACCGTGCCACGACCGAGGCGGGCGTTGCAGTACACGCAGAGGGTGACGGTGTTCCACTCGTAGAAGCGGAACTCGCTGACGAAGACCGGGTCCAGGCGGCCGCAGACCAGCTCCGCGGGCGAGGTCGGCTTGTGGGCGGTGATCTCCCGGAAGCAGGCCAGGCGCGCCTCGACCGTGCCGCGGCGCCGAAGACGACGCTTCGCGCGGCGGGCCAGGTAGTACGCCGGGCCCCGCTCCCGGTAGGTAGTGAGGGTGTCGTAGTCGTTCTTCAGGGTGCTGTGCATCGGTCCTCTCTCTCCTCGTCGCCCACGCCCTACGGCGCCGACTCTCTCTTCGGGGTTCCTTGGTTCTCGGTTCTCGGTTCTCGGTTCTCGGTTCTCGGTTCTCGGTTCTCGGTTCTCGGTTCTCGGTGCTCGGTGCTCGCCCACCTCCGCGGGGGCCGTAGCGACGCGGCGTGAGAGGCCACGCTCGCGACCGCTACGACCCCCGAGACGCGCGACGGTTCATCCGTTCACGCCTGGGCGTCCTCGTCCTCGTCCTCCTCGGCGTCGGCGTAGACCAGGGTCGCCCAGTCGGCGCGGCCGAGCGGCGCGCCCAGACGCACCTCGACGCTCGCCTCGACCTCCATCGCGCCGTCGGAGATCCGGACACGATCGCCCTCGCAAATCCGCAGGTGCATGATCTGACGGATCGGCAAACGGATCCGGTTGTCACGGGTTCGCAGGGCTAGATCAGTGTGGATTGTCCGCATCTCGGCCTCCCTTTCTCGGCTACTTCTCGACCTCTCGGCTGATTGGCTACATGTGAATGAACTGGTGAGTACGTGAGTGGGTAGATGGACGGACGGGCGCGCCCAGCTCGCTTTGCGGCGATGGCCCCCTAGCGCCGCAGAGCGGGCCAGAGGGCTCTACGACGGCCCACGACCAGCTACGCGGCCCACGACGATGGCCTGGAGGTCATCACCGCCTCGTCGCCCCGGCATTGAGCGCACACCACGGGAGCGCGCAGCCCATCAATGACTACACCTCGGGCCGCACGACGCCCTCAACTCCCCCCATTATGAGGGAGTCTGAGGTCGCCAGGACAATGGCCTTTGTGGCTCGCCATGGCCGGCGACGACGCTGACGAAGTGCCAGGCCGAAAGCGCACCCACTTCGGGCCTGCTCAGGTCCCGCGGGGGCTAGCTCAGGGGCTTCGCTGTTGGCAGGGAGCGCCAGCTACCTGCGGTTTTGACCGAGAGATAGGCAAACACGGCCGTTTCCAGCGATCCCGCGATATCGAGCCCTGCGCGGGACACCGTATTGGGCGTCATCGCGGGCTGGATATGATCGTGCGCGGAAATGTCGTGGAACGGCAACATGGTCACTACCTCATCGATTTAGTGCAGTTTATGGACACTGATCTTTTCGTCAAGAACTTTTATCGATTATTGATACTACCGGTCCCCCGGACCTGACGGCCCAGGGCCAAGCCCCACGCCAAGGCCAGCGCCCCTCTCTTGCCCTAGGCCTAAAACAAGCGCTGGTGTGAAGCCGCCCCCCAGTTCCGTGTAGAAGTGCGCTCACGCGGACTTTTGCCGCCCGAGTGCTCGGGCGCGGGTGAAGGCTCACCTCCTGCTTGTCGGCGGGCGGAGCTCGGAGGCTGAAGGCGGGCGGGCGAGGGGCGACGAGGCGGGGCCCTCGCGACGCGGGTCCTCCCATGCCACGTGCTCGCCAAGGGTCAAGCTGAGCTGCTTGAAGAGACAGGGTACGCGTGCCCGGCAGGTTGACACCCGAAAAAACCGCAGGGTCGCCCGCGAGCGGCTTCGCGCGGCCCGGCTCAGCCGCCTTCGCTACTGCGGAACGCCGCAGATACCGACTGTCTCGTAGCCGACGGGCGCCATTCCCTCCTCGTACCAGGGGATGCACTCCTGCGTACCACCCGGACACATGTTCATCTTGGACGTGTCGCAGAAAGGCGTGCAGCAACCGGCGGCCTGACAGCCCTCGACGTACTCGGGGTTGAGGCAGTAGAGGCCCGGCTTACAGGCGTTGACGTACTCGCAGGGGTCGCCGTAGAGGCCGGCCTCGCCAGAAGCGTCGAGGACGCAGATGAAGGTCTCACCGTTCGGGTTCGGGATGCAGAGGTCATCGCCCGGGCAGTCCTGGAGCAGAGGATTGCATATCGGGAGACACAGGTTGAGGACACCCGAAGCGGTGATGTTGCAGTAGAAGCCATCATCGCAGCTCGCGTCCTCGGCGTTGGTGCCCATGCAAAACGCGATGCAAACGCCCTCGTTGGTCTCACCGTCGACGTCCCAACACATCGAGGCCTTCGCGCAGTTGTCGACACCGCTGACACCGCCCCCCTCCGTGGTACAGACCTCGCCGGGCTGCTGCGGGGCGGGGTCGATAGGCGTGCACTTGGTCGCGTTCCACGAGCTGCCGCCGTCATTGGCGTAGGGCATGCATTTCTCGCCCTCCGGGCAGTCCTGAAGCCAGACGTCGCAATGCGGCTCCACGCTCCCTTGATCGTAGCAATCGAGGAAGTTGCACTCGGTAGCCGTGCCCCCTGACGAGTCGGAAGGGTCGCTGGTGCGCGTGCCTGTCGAGGTGGTGCTCGTGCCTGTCGAGGTGGTGCCGGTGGTCCCCATGCTCGTGCCCCCGCTGTCCCCCTCGGTAGCCGTGCCGCCCTTCGATGTCGAAGTCGCTGTCGTCGTCGCTGTCGCGTCCGGATTGTCCTTGCCTGAGCAAGCGGACAGAGTCATCGCTGCGGAGATTGCCCCGCGAAGAATTCCTGTGAACTTCATAGCGTTCCTCGTCGGAGCGTATCAGCTCGGCACACGGTGCGGGGCTTTTGCCCACGACAGGGCTGCTAGGCTAGGCTCGTGGAGCTGCGATGTCTGGCGATGCTTCGTCCTCATCGCTACCATGGGGTATGCGCCTTCGGCCTACGATCGCTCTCTCTGCCCTCACGTCGCTGTTCTTGAGCGCGGGCGGCTGCACGAGCATCACTGTGGGCTCCTCGGAGTCGGACAGCTCAGCGGGGACGACGACGGAGAGTGACGGCACCGGTGAGGCGAGCACGGCGGGGACAACCGGGACAACCGGGACAAGCTCCGAGGGCAGCGACACCGCCACCCAAGGCTCCAACTCTGGGACCCAAAGGACCAGCGAGGGCAGCTCGGATACAGGCACGAGCACCGGCGCCGAGACGACCGGAGAGGTCGACTGTACGGAGGGCTGCGGCGCCGACGAGTACTGCGACTGGCACTGGAATTCCTGCGGCGACGGGCCCATCGACTACGGTACCTGCAAGCCGAAGGCGGAGGCCTGCGATGCCGAGTACGATCCTGTGTGCGGTTGCGACGGCGAGATCCACTCCAACGCCTGCAATGCCAACGCAGCGGGAACTGACCTCGCCGCTGGGGGCGGATGTCCAACGCCCCCAGGCCTCTTTGACTGCGGCTATCGCTTCTGCGACTCGGAGTCCTCCTACTGCTTGGTCGTCACCAACGATCTCCTGGCGGAGCCCGACGACAACTATTGTCAGCCCCTCCCGGAGGCTTGCCAGGAGGAGAAGATCTGCGCATGTCTCGAAGGGGAGCCCTGTTTTGGGTTCCCGTGCACCGACGACGACGGCCTGATCCTCGAGTGTTCTGCCGGCTAGGAGGCCGTGGTGAAAGTCCCGTGGGCTCTCGCGCCGCAATCGTTGGCTCTCTTGGCTTCGACGAAACGCCGCTGTACCGGGCCGTACCGCAAGTTTCGGCGGGGCCGAGAGGGGCGACGAGGGCAAGCGAGAGCGCGCGGGACTTTTGCCACGGCCTCCTAGGGCCCGGTCGGGTCGTCCCGCTGCGAGTGCCAGCGCAGGAGCGCACGACACCCGACCTCCGCCCGATGCCCGTTGAGCGGGCCGGTGCTCGCGTCCCAGAGCCTGACGCGCTCCCTCGCTGACGGGGAAGGTCAAGGGGTCGCGAAATGAACGATGCTCCTCGGCGTTTCGCTCGGCTCGCCTTCAGGTGGCCCGATCTGGCGTATGCTGCTGAAGTGATGGCGCGACCGGCCCTGCTCTTCGCTACGCTCTTCGTGAGCAGCTGTGGCGGCGCGAGCCCGCATTCAGCCGCGACCGCCAGCGATGGAACGACCACCACCAGCGGCGACACGACGAGCGGCGGCGCCACCACCAGCGCAGCCGTCGAGGCCTCCCCGATCTGCCCGCCGAGCATCTCTGGCGGCCGCGTGACCCTCTACGGCGTCGTCGAGAAGGGGCCTCTGCTCGCCGGCGCGCCGATCTCCGTGGAGGTCCTCGACCTCCAGGGCGAGCCGACGGGCGAGCTCCTCGAGGGCGCGACCGTCGACGGGCTCGGCGGATACGCGATCCCCGACGTCCCGGCGGGCCCGATCCTGGTGACCGTCCACGGCAACTTCTTCGATGAGCTCGCCGGCGCCGTCAGCGACGAGCCCGCGCACCTCCGCGCGTTTGGCCGCGCGAGCGCGACCTCGAGCTTCAACGTCAACGTTCTGACACACCTCAGCGCGGCCCGGGCCAGGACGCTCTACGCCGAGGGCGCGTGCCTCGACGACGCCCCACGCGCGGCCGAGGCCGAGGCCGCCGCGTTCCTCCAGATCGGCGGGGGATCCTTCGCGCCGACCCGCCCGGCCTCGCGCAGCAGCGTCACCGGCGAGGACGACGACGACAACGCCTACCTCCTCGCGCTCGGCGCCGTCCTCCTCCAGGGGACGACGAACCAGCCGGCCATCCAGGAGCTCCTCGATCAGCTCGCCGAGGCCGTGGACGAGGAGCTCGAGTGGCCGTATTCCTGGACGCTCGCCGACGTCGAGGCGGAGCTCCCCGCGGACCTCGTCCTCGAGAACCTCGGCGATCACCTCGAGTCTCTCGGTCGCGCTCGCGCGGTCCCCGACATCCATCGGCTCCTCGATCAGGACGGGGACGGGATCCCCAACGCCGAGGATAATTGCCCGAACGTCCACAACAAGGCGCAGTACGACCTGGACGAGGACGGGATCGGGGATATGTGCGACTGTGGGGATATCCCCTGTGATTGCGGCTTCGGTGCGCCCGACGCGGACGGCGACGGCTATCCAGACGCGTGCGACAATTGCCCGGACGTCGCCAACCCGCTCCCGCCGCAGGATCAGACGACCTGGGCGCCTATCAGCGACGCCGACCACGACGGCCTCGGAGCAGCCTGTGACGCCTGCCCCAACAGCCCGATGTACGGCGCCGTGCCCGGCGAGGACTGCTGTGATCCGGTCCTCGGGAGGGACGGCTGCGTGAGGGATTGGCCAGGGTCCACCCTGTGGTACACCTGCTCGTGGGGCGGATCACGCTTTGTCTGCGAGGTGGAGAGGACCTGCTATTCCCTCGGAGGGTATGGCAAGTTGCCCTGTCCACATATCCCGATTGCTCCTCCCGGCGGGCTCGCCACGGTCTTCCCCGAGGGCGTCGACTGCGACGTCGAAGATTGCGGGAGTAGGTGGTGCAACCTCGGCGAGGACTCCTCGTGCGCTGGCGCCCTCAATGTCTGCATCCCGTGGTACCACCCCGACGAGGCCCCCGCGTTCCTCGAGAACGTAGGCGCTTGCGCCCGCGTCGATCAGGGCCCCTGCGCCGGGAAGGTCGGGCGCGACTGCCTCTATATCGCCGACTGGTGACCTGAGCGACGCCGCACCGGAGGACTCGCACGGGTCATGTGGAATCGCCTTCGTCGCCGACGCCTCGGTCCAGGGTCGCCAGGCCTGCGAGTTGCTCGAGGGCTGAGGGCTCGACCTCACCCGCGCGGCGCTTTGAGCGTGGTCACGGCAGCAGCCTGACGAGAGCCCCCCTACCCCAGATCCAGCGCCTCGTAGATCACATCGCCGCGGACGATCACCCGGGCCTCGCCGCCGCGGTGAAGCTCCACATCGTGGCAGAGGCGATGATCAAAGAGGAGAGCGCTGCCCTCCACCGGGCGAACGCCGACGACGACCTCATCATCACGGACCTCGCGGGTCCAGTCATCGTGAGAGCGCTCCCACACCGGCCGCTCTCCCTGGCCGTCGTCGACGATCCGGGTCCGACCGCCGGAGCCGACCTCGACGGTCGTCAGGTAGAAGACGAGCGACATGAGCGAGCGTCGCGCGTCGGGGTAATCAAAGCCCGCGTCGTAGTGGGCCGAGTGATGCCCGCCCGCCTCGTAGCGCATGAAGCGGAGCACGGGACCTATCCCCACGGCGCGCCAGCGACGGTGAGCGCGGCGCGGGCCGAGGGCGAACCAGTCCGTCGGCGTGCGCGGGTCCATCGTCCGCAGCGGCTCGACCCCCCCGCGGATCTTCGCCCAGAGGGCCGCCGCGAGCTCCGGCGCCCAGGCGGTCGCGCGCATGGAGCCCACGCCCGTGTCGCCCTCGAGATGACCGCTGACGCTCACGGGCTTCTCCGCGCCCGAGGCCTCCATCGCCGCGATCAAGGCGCCGCACTCGGCCGCAGAGAGCACCCCTCGGAGCACCCGCGCGTGCGGGTGGACGTGCTCTATCTGGACCGCGGCAGGCGGCGAGCTCAGCTCGATCGCCGGCGGCTCCCACTCGCCCGGCAGGGATCCGCGGGGGGGACGATGCTCCTTCATACGCTGGCCCATCTCTCCCCCCTGTCCCCCTGTCGCTACTGCCCCCCCCTGGAGTCCTCAAGACCGAGCGCGGGCAGCTGATGCCGCATAGTGCTCAGCGCGGCCCCCTAGAGCTCACCCCTTCGGCGCGAGGCTCAGCCCTCCGCCCGGCTGGAGCGTCGCCGGGGTCGCCGGGGTCGCGGGCTGGGCCGCGGCCGCGGGGGCCGGGCTGAGCGCTGCGGCGCTCGGGGTGAGCCCGAGCCAGGCGTTGCGGACCGCGAGCTGCTCCAAGCTCGGGGTCGGCACGGAGGCGACGGTGTACTTCTTCTCACCGCCGCCGGCCGCCTTGACCCGCCGTTCCAACAGCCGACCTCCGCGGAGCACCGAGACCACGTGGTTGCTCCCCGCGGCCATCGCCCGGATCTGCCGCTTGGCCAGCTCGAGATCGACCGCGCGACCGTCGATCGCGACGATCTCATCGCCGCTGGCGAGCCCGCCGGCCTCCCCGGGGCCGTCCGGCACGACCCGCTTGATCGTGACGTCTTTGCCGCCGCCGAGGTCGATCCCGAGATCGCCGATCGAAGCGTCGACGTCGACGCTCAGGACATAGCCGGCGGCCTCCAGGTGCTTGTTGTAGTCGAGCTCGACGAGCCCGTGCACATAGTCTGTGAAGAGCTTCTTGACCTTCTCGTCCGCGCCGCCGACACCGGCCTGGCGGATGAAGAGCGCCTCGAGCTCGCTGGGGTAGATCCCCTTGGCGTTCTCCCGGAAGCGCCGCCACAGCTCGGCGAAGATCGAGTCCATGCTCGCCTGACCGGCCGTCGCCCGCCGCAGCTCGAGGTCGAGGACGAGCCCGAGCAGCATGCCCTTGGTGTAGTAGTCGACATAGGCGTTGACCCCGTCGTCGGGCTTATTCCAGGTCTCCCAGCTCGCCTGCTCGACGGTGATGAGCTTGCGACCGGGGGTCTCCTGGAGGCGCTGGATCACGGTCGCGAGCTTCTCCAGGCTCTCCGCCTCGGTGAGGAGGCCCGCCCGGCTCAGGAGGAGCCAGGCGTAGTAGCTGGTCACGCCCTCGCTAAACCAGAGCATGCCCGTGTGGACCTCGCGATCGTAGGCGAAGGGGCCGAGCACCGCCGGCCGGATCCGCTTGACGTTCCACAGGTGGAAGAACTCGTGGGCGATCAGGCTGAGGAAGCGGTTGTAGGTCTCGGGCTCGCTAAAGGCGTAGGGATCCGCGGCGACCACCGTCGAGTTCAGATGCTCGAGGCCGCCGCGCCCCCCCGGGCGGAGGTGGACGATGAAGGTGTAGTCGGAGAAGTCGACCGCGCCCGGAGCCCCGCCGAAGACGTCAAAGGCGGCCGTGACGATCTTCTTCACGTCGCCGACCAGCTTGTCCTTGTCGTAGCTGCCCTCGCCGGCGACCGCGATCCGAAAGGGCACCTTGGCGACCTCAAAGCGGAGCATGTCCACCTTCGAGACCTGGACCGGCGAGTCGATCAGGACGTCGTAGTCGCTGGCGGTGAAGGTGTTGGCGGCGCCCCCTCGGCGCAGCCCCGTGACGACCGTCGTCCCGGGCAGCGGATCGACCCGGAGCTCGACCGGGCGGCTCTTCTGGCCGACGACGTACATGAGCACGTGGGCCCCGTTGAAGAAGCCCATCGCGTCGTCGAGGTAGGCCCCGCCGATGCCGTCGTACTTGCCGCGGAAGACCCGGTAGCTCAGGCGGAAGGGCTTGCCGTCGTTGTGCACCCGCCAGGTGATCGCGTCGATCTTCTCGACCGGCAGCGGCGTCCCGCCGTTCTTCGCGACCACCGCGCGGATGTTTCGGTGGGCGTCGGTGCGGTTGTAGGAGCCGGGGTTCCAGCGCGGGATCTGGAGGTCGACGCTCTTGCCCGGCACCTCGCTCAGGCCTATCTCGACCTGAAACTCATGACGCGCCGGATCCTTCATCGACACCCGGTAGGTGAAGGCCTTCTCCTTGACCGCCGCCGCCGGGCTGCCGGAGCTCGGCGCTGGCGCGGCCTCGGAGGTCGACGCCCCGACCAGGAGAACGAGCGCAGCGACGGAGGAGATGACGAGGCGCCGGAGCATGGCGGCCAGCATACCCAACCCCGAGCCCGACACGGAGCCGCTCCGGCGAGGGGCGCGTCACGCCCCCGGACCTCCAGGCCGCCCGACGCCCGACGCCCTCCGACGCCCTCCGCCCTCCGCCCACATGGTGCAACGCGCACTGGGGCGCGTGCTAAGCTCGCGCCCCCTTGAGCGCCTCAGGACCCAACGCGGCCCCAGCGTCCGGAACCACGTCTGGACCCACGCCTGGACCCACGCCTGGACCCACACCTGGACCCACACCTGGCTTGGCCGCGGCGAGCTCGAGCGGCGCTCTCCGCTCACGCAGGGGCGCGGTCGCGCTGGGGCTCGTCGCCGCGCTCGTCGCCGCGGGCCTCCTCCTCCCGGCCCTCGGGGTCCACGGGCTCTGGGCCGGCAGCGAGTCGATGGTCTTCGATCGCTCCCGGGCAGCCCTCGGGATCGCCCTCAGCGATCTGGTCCGCTCGCCGTGGCTCCCCGACGCCCTCCGCACCGCGTCCTACCAGGCGTTCGGCGCCCCGGAGGCGATCCGGCTCCCCGGCGCCCTGGCGGCGATCGGCCTCGTCGGCCTGACGACCATGGTCGCCGCGGCCCGCGGGGTCGGCTCGCTGGCGGCGCTGATCGCCGGCGCCTTCGCCCTCGCCTTCCCCTTGACCCTGGCCCAAGGACGGCTCGCCCTCGGCGCCCCGGTGGCCGAGCTCTTCGCCGCGAGCGCAGCGGTCGCCGGCTACGTCAGCCTCCGCCTCCACGGCTGGCGCGCGGTCACCGGCGCGCTCCTCTCCGCCGTCTTCATCCTCCTCGCCACCGCCAGCGCCGGCCTGGTCCTCGGCGCCCTCGTCCCCCTCCTGGCGATCGCCGTCGGCCGCCCGACGACGCCGCGGCCGGCGATCCGTCGCGCCGTCCTCGCGCTCTGGCTGACGATCATCGCCGTGACGGCGAGCGCCGCCTTCCTGATCTACGGCCAGGGCGACGGCTACATCCCGCTCCTCGGCGCCGCCAAGGACCTCGTCCTCCAGGAGCGCCCGGAGAGCCGCGGCTTCACGGCGAGCCTCCAGGAGCTCGGCCTCCAGCTCTACCCCTGGCTGCCGCTCGCGCTGGTCGGCGTCCTCCGCCCGGGCAAGATGCGCTGGCCGGCGCTGTGGCTGCTCTGCGGCCTCGGCGTCCACTCGATCCTCTCGCTCGTCTACGGGCCGAGCCCCCTCCCGCTGACCGTCCCCGCGGCGCTTTGCTGCACGGCCGGCCTCATCCACCTCGCCGACCCGACCACCCACCGCCAGCTCCGACGCCTCGCCCTCCTCCTCGCGATCGGCGGCGTCTTCGTCCTCGGCAAGGACGCGAGCCGGACACCGGCGACGACCGCCGCGGTCCTCGCCCCGCCGCTCCACGAGAGCCACCTGCCGGCCGCGGAGATCGGCGCCGACGTGCTCCTCCCGCGGCTGAACTCCCTCGCGATCCTGATGGTCCTGATCGCCGGGATCGCCGGCGGCCGCCGGATCGCCAAGCCCTGGCTCGCCCCTGGGGTCGCCGCTCTGATCCTGCTCTACCAGGCGGCGATCATCAGCCACAGCCTGATCCCGAAGATCTCCGCCCTCCGCTCGCTCAAGGCCCCGCTCACCCGCCTCAGCGCCTGGCAGAGCGGCGGCGCCCTGCCGACCGAGCTCGCGATCGGCCGGGTCCGCGACCCCGGGCTCGCGGTCTACGGGCCCGACGAGGAGCACAGGACCGCCGCCGAGAGCCGAGCGGCCATGATCGACTGGCTGCGCCGCCCCGAGCCCAGCGTCGCCCTCATCCGCAGCAGCGATCTGCCGGCCCTCTTCGCCGCCCACCGCCGCGACGCTTGGCCGCTCTACGTGCTCGACGACGACCACGCTGACCTGAGCCTCGTCAGCAACACCCTGCCGGCCGACGCGAGCGACAAAAACCCGCTCCTGGAGGTCGTCTTTGACGGGCCCCAACCCCTCGCGCACGGGACCCTCGTCCGCTTCGAGGACTACCTCGAGATCATCGGCTGGGAGCTCCGCGAGCCGGTGATCCGCGGCAGCGAGACGACGATCACCCTCGCGCTCCGGGTGCTGAGGCCGCTCCCCGCCGGGGCCCAGATCTACGTCCGCCTCCAGGGGGGAAAGCTCTCGCGGATCGGCGCGGGCCCGGAGGACTTCGCCGGCGGCCTCTACCCGACCAACCACTGGCGACCGGGCGACTTCATCCTCCACCGCCACAAGCTCAAGGTGCCGCTCCTGGAGGTCGTCTCCGGGGCCCACGAGCTGATGGTCGGCGTCCGCCGGACCGCGAAGAAGAACCTGACGATCGTCGAGCCGAGCGAGGAGCGCGGCGCCTACGGGGTCACGGTCAAGGACAAGAAGCGCGAGTTTGCGGCCTTGGGCGAGGTCCGGGTCTGGTGAGCGCTGTGCTACAAGCGTCGCCATGACCCGCTACACCCTACGCACGGACGGATCTCGGCGCGGCCGCGACGGCGACGGTCCGGGCTCCGGTGCGGGGCGCGGCTCCGGTGACGGGCGACCGCGGGTCTTCACCGTCGTCGAGCTGGTCAGCGGGGCCAACCGCCTGATCGAGACCAACTTCGCCAATTGCTGGGTCGAGGGCGAGGTCTCGAACCTCCGGATCGTCAGCAGCGGCCACGCCTACTTCACCCTCAAGGACTCGCAGGCGGTCCTGCCGGTGGCGATGTGGCGGTCCTCCCTCGCGCGCCTGCGCTTCCGCCTCGAAAACGGCCAGTCCCTGCGCCTCCTCGGCCGCCTCGGGATCTACCCCGCGCAGGGAAAATTTCAGCTCTACGCCGAGCGAGCCGAGCCCGCGGGCCTCGGGGCGATGATGCTCCAGCTAGAGCAGCTCAAAAAGAAGCTCGCCGCCGAGGGGCTCTTCGCCCGCGAGCGCAAGCGGCCGCTACCGATGTGGCCGCGGCGGATCGGGGTCGTCACCTCGCCGACCGGCGCCGCGATCCACGACATCCTCAAGGTGATCCGCCGCCGCTGCCCCTCGCGGGTCCTCCTCGCCCCCGCCGTGGTACAGGGCGACGCCGCCCCCGAGAGCCTGCGCAGGGGGCTCTTGCGCCTCCAGGAGGCCGCCGACGTCGACGTCATTATCATAGGTCGCGGCGGCGGAGCGGCGGAGGACCTCTGGGCCTTCAACGACGAGGCGCTGGTCCGGGCGATCGCCGAGTGCCGGGTGCCGGTGATCTCCGCCGTCGGCCACGAGGTGGACTTCTCCCTCACCGACCACGTCGCCGACGTCCGCGCCGCGACCCCCTCCCACGCCGCCGAGCTCGTCGTCCCCGACGCCTCTGTCTACCGCCGCCGGGTCGGCGAGAGCCAGCGGCGGCTGACGATGGCCTTCCGCCGCCGCCTCCTCGACGAGCGCTCCCGCCTCGACCACTCCACCCACCGGATCGCCGCCTGCGGCCGCCGCCTCGTCGCCGATCCCCGCCGTCGCCTGACGCTCCTCCTGCGCCGGCTCGAGGCCCAGCACCCGCGGCAGCGCCTGGCCGCCGATCGCCGGGCCCTGAGCGAGCTGAGCCAGCGCTTGATGGCGCACCACCCCCGGACCCGGGCCGTCGCCGCCCGCCGTCGCCTCGACCAGCTCCGGGCCGAGCTCGAGCACCTCGGGCAAAACCTCACCCGCGACCGCCGGGTCCGCCTCGCCCGCGCAGCGGGGGCCCTCGACGCCCTCAGCCCCCTCAAGGTGCTAGAGCGCGGCTACGCCGTCGCCAGCGATCCGAAGGGCGTCGTCATCACCGACGTCGCCCAGGTGGCCCTCGGCGACCGCCTGGAGCTGAAGCTCCACCGCGGCGCGCTCGAGGTCGAGGTCCGCGGGACCAAGAGCTCCGGCTGAGCTCCGCGGCTCGCCAGCGTCTGGGCGAACGAGAGGCGAACCACGGCCGAACGACAGCCGAACTCTGGCCACACGAGGGTCCGTCGCCGCACTGGCCGACCCGTCGTTGACCCGCAAGCCGAACTTCACCCAAACGACGGAGCTACGGCCAACACCGGTCAAAACCGCAGGGGGCTCGTACAGAGATCCGGAATCCCATGAAGAGCCTCGAAGAACGCTACCAAGAGCTCCTACAGGAGCGTGACGCGCTCACCTAGGAGGCGATCTCAGCGACGCTTGCCGCCGCCGACGCGCCGCAGGATCAGATGCGCCAGCCCTGGCGCGTGCCGGCCGAGGAAGCCGCCGAACTTGCCGTGCCCCGTAAAGGTGTACTCACGCCTGCGCTTGGCGATCGCCCGCACCATCACCCGCGCGGCCGCCTCGGCGCTCCACATCAGCTTCGCCGGCCGCTTGTCCCGTCGCGCGCCGTCGTAGCGGCCCTCGTTGTCGACCTGGCCGATCTCCGAGGCGACGAGGCCTGGGTGGAGGAGCGTGCAGGAGACCCCGGTGCCGTGGAGCTCGAGCGCCAGGGTCTGACCGAGCCCGCGGACCGCGTACTTCGACGCCGTGTAGGCGCCGGTCTTCGGCATCGGCAACATCCCCGCCACCGAGGCGACCAGGGCGATCCGCCCCTCGGTCGCCCGCAGCGCCGGGAGAGCGTGGCGGACGGTCGAGACGACCCCGAACACGTTGGTCGCGAACTGGCGATGCCAGGCCTCGATCGGCAGGGTCTCGATCCGCCCGGCGACGCCGAACCCCGCGTTCGCGACGGCGACGTCGAGCTTGCCGAACTCGAGGATCACCGCGCTGACAGCCGCCTCGACCGCCGCATCGTCGGTGACATCGCAGGGGACGGCGAGGCCGCGACGACCCTCCGCCTCGATCGCGGCGACCGTCTCCGCAAGCCGATCCTCGCGGCGCCCCGAGACCGCCACGTCCGCTCCTCGACGGGCGAACTCGAGGGCCAACGCCCGACCGAGGCCCGAGCCCGCTCCGGTGATCCAGACGACGTGATCGCGAAAACGCTGGCTTGCCATCGCCGTGAGGATGCCACAGCCGCAAGCCCGCTTGACAACGTTCATCCCGGGCGATGCGCGTATGCTCGCAGCCATGCCGCACCGCGAACCGCGAATTCTCGCCGGCGTCGCCCTCCACGTGCTCCAGGTCGCCGACCGGATCGGTATCGACCGTCGAGCGCTCCTCGCCGAGGCCGCGATCGAAGAGCGCGAGCTCCTCGATCGCGATCGCAGGATCCCCCTCTCCGCCCACATCCGCCTCTGCGAGGCGCTGATCCGCCGCACGCCGGGGGTTCCGATCGCCCTCCGCGTCGCCCACGGGGTCGACCCCGGGACCTTCGGCGCCCTCGGCTACACCCTCCGCAACAGCCCGAGCCTCGGCGACGCCCTCCGCCTCTACTGCCGCTACGCCACGCTGCTGATCGAGGGCGGCGCGGTCGCCCAGCGCGACGGCGACGGCGGCCTCCGGATCGATCTGAGCCTGCCGCCTCCGCTCGCCCAGCTCCGCCACCCTGTGGAGGGCCTGCTCTCGACCTTCGTCGCCCTCAGCCGCCAGCTCACCGACGTCCGCTGGTGCCCCGCCGAGGTCTCCTTCCGCCACGAACGTACGGGCGAGCCAGGGGAGCACGCTGACTTCTTCGGCTCCGAGGTCCGCTTCGCCTGCCGCCGAAACGGCATGACGATCCCCCACGCGGCCCTCCGCCTGCCGATCCAGGGCGCGCGCGCCGACAGCTACGCGAGGTTCCACGCCCACGTCCAGGGGATGCTCTCGACCTCCGAGCGCGGGGCGCCGGTCTCCGGCCGCGCGCGGGCCCTGATCGCCTCTGCGCTCTGCGACGGTCCGGTCCGCCAGTCGCAGATCGCCGCCGCCCTCGCGATGAGCTCGCGGACCCTCAGCCGCCGCCTCCGGGCCGAGTCGCAGACCTTCGCGAACCTGCTCGATCACACCCGTCACGAGCTCGCGCTCTGCTACCTCCGCGATCCGACGCTGAGCGTCGTCGAGGTCGCGTTCCTCCTCGGCTACCGCGAGCCCAGCACCTTCTTCCGCACCTTCAAGGGATGGACCGGACGCTCGCCTGGGAGCTGGCGCCGCGAGGTTGGCGGGATTTCCCACACCTTCGGCGACGTCGAACAGCCGACGAATTCCCCGGGAGACGTACCCTAGGACCGTGGAATTCCTCCTCCCGACCCCCCACGAGTGGAGCTACGGCTCGCGCGCCCTCGTCACGATCGCCCTCGCCGGCGACGGCCTCAGCGACTCCGCTCGCGCCGTCCTCCGAGCCGGTCACAGCCTCCTCGGGCAGACCAGCGATCTCAACATCGACGCGATCGCACCCGTCTCCGCGGCGGAGCTGGCCGCTGCGGAGCTGCGTCCAGGGCTCTGCTTTCAGCTCGTCGGCGCGATGGTGGTGATGGCGATGGCGGACGGTGAGGTCAAGCCCGCCGCCGCGGCGACGGTGACGGAGTTCGCCCAGGCGCTCGGCGTCGAGTCCTCCGCCACCGCCAACCTGACGCGGATCGCCGAGGGCCACTACCTCCGGGCCCGCCTCGACATCCTCCGCCGGCAGTGGGCGCCGAAGAAGCTCCGCGAGCTCGCGGCCGAGAACGGGATCTCGGTGATCCCCAAGGCCGTGCTCACGATCCTGGGCGGATCCATCGACCCAGCCCTCAGCGCCCGCTACATCGAGCTCGGCAAGCTCCCGCCCGGCACCCTCGGCCGCGGCTACTTCGACTACATGATCCGCAACGATCTGCCCTTCCCCGGCGAGGCCGGCTCGCCCCCCGAGGTCATCCTCTTCCACGACATGACCCACATCCTCTCGGGCTACGACACCACGCCCGACGAGGAGATCCTCGCCGCCTCGTTCAGCGCCGGCTACTCGACCTACGAGGTCCACAACTGGCTCGTCTTCGTCCTCTCGCAGTTCCAGCTCGGCCTCCAGACCGCCCCGGGTGTGCCGCCGTCGACGATGATGATGGATCCCCAGCGCCTGCTCATCGCTGTCCGCCGCGGCGCCGCGATGAACATCAACCTCAACGAGGGTTGGGACTATTGGGAGGTGATCGAGGAGCCGATCGAGGCGCTCCGCGAGCGCTACAACATCCTCCCAGAGTCCGCCTTTGAACCCCACGCCGCCGGCTGAGCCGAGGCGGCCAGCCCGGTGCGCCCGTTGGGCCCGCTGGGCTCGCTGCGCTCGCTGAGAACGCTGAGAACGCTGAGAACGCTGGGCCCGATGAGAAGATCGACCCTGGCCGCGGTCTGTGGGACCCTCGGCGGATGCGCCTACCTGCACCCCGAAGCCCTACCCGCGCCCTCCTCAGAGCCAGCCTCCTCACGCTCCCGCTCGCCCTCGGCGGCTGCGTCGGCGATGACAGCGGCGACACCGACAGCTCGACCTCCTCCGCCTCCGCCTCCGCCTCCGCCAGCGCCTCCGCCAGCGCCACGACCGACGACACGACCTCCACCGGCGACACCTCCACCGCCGGCACCGATCCGACCTCGGCCACGGACCCGACCTCGACCACCGACACGACCACCTCCGACACGACCACCTCCGACGAGACCACGAGCGCTGGGCCGACGTCGACGACGGAGGACCCCACCACCACCGATGACACGACGACCACGTCGACCACCGGGGATCCGCTCCACCCGGTCGTCACCATCGAGACCAACCTCGGCGACATCGTCCTCCAGCTCGACGCCGAGCTCGCGCCGATCACCACCGATAACTTCCTCGTCTACGTCGACAACGGCTTCTACGACGGCGAGGACGGCAACGGCGCGACGATCTTCCACCGCGTGGTCAAGGGCTTCGTGATACAGGGCGGCGGGCTCACCTCGAACCTCTCGCAGAAGTCGACGTTGCCAGCCATCGTCAACGAGTCCGGCAACGGCCTGACCAACATCCGCGGCTCCGTGGCGATGGCCCGGACCCCGAACCCGGACTCCGCGACCTCGCAGTTCTACATCAACCTGGTCGACAACCTCTTCCTCGACGACCCGCCGGGGTACGCGGTCTTCGGCCAGGTGATCGAGGGGATCGAGGTCGTCGACGCGATAGGCGAGGTGCCGGTCAACGGCCAGGACGTGCCCGTCGACACGATCACGATCCTCGACGCCTACCAGAACTAGGCGGCTGAGGAGAGAGTCCCTGTGCTCTCGCGCCATGATCATGGGGCCCTCGTGGCTTCGACGAGACGCCGCGGTGCCGAGCCGCACCGCAAGCTTCGGCGAAGCCGTGAGGGAAGGGCGAAGGTCCGCGCGTGTGCCCGGCTCTTCGCCACCTCGACCTCCGGATCTCGTCCGCCCGCGGGGCCCTCACCGGTCTGGATAGACATGCTCCTCCAACCAGACACGGAGCTCTCGGAGCTTGGCGGACGAGCGCTCCCCATCGCCCTCCCACGCCGGCAGGGCGAGCTTGGCGACGGCGACCGCCCGGCTGCGATCACGTCCTGCCCCCGGCGGCAGCTCCCAGAGCGCGCGGGCGACCGCGAAGCGTGTGTCGGCGAGGTCGACCTCCCCGACCTCCCCCTCGCTCTGGATCTCGAGCGCCCGCTCTAGGTGACCTATCGCCGCCGCCGGATCCCCGACCTCGAGGAGCGTTCGGCCGAGCGATGTCGACAGCTTCGCCGCCAGCGGATCGTCGGCCTCCAGCGAGCTCTCGGCGATCCTCTGCGCCCGCCGGAACTCCCGGAGCGCCCCCTCAGCGTCACCGCTGAGCAGGGCTAGCTCGCCGAGGTTCGCGAGCGGGTAGATCAACCCTGGATGATCGGGCCCCAGCGCCCTCTCGCGGATCGACAGCGCCCGACCGTAGTGCTCGCGCGCCTCCTCGCGCTTCCCCTCGCCGAGGGCGACCTTTCCGAGGCTGTTGTGGCCGATCGCGAGGTCGGGGTGCTCAGGCCCGAGCGTCGCCTCATCGATCGCCAAGGCCCGCTCGAGGTAGCCGCGAGCATCCGCGTAGCGGAGCTGCGCGGAGGCGATCAGGGCCAGGTTGGAGAGGTAGATCGCCAGGCGCGGATGATCGGGCCCCAGCGCCGTCGTCGCGAGCGCGAGCGCTCGCTCGAGCGGGTCGCGTCCCTCGGCAGGGCTCCCCGCAGCGATCTCGATCGAGCCCAGATCACCGAGGGCCTCCGCCATCTCTGGGTGCTCGGGCCCCAGCTCGCTCTCCGTGATCGCCAGGACCCGCGCCTGATACTCGCGCGCCGCGGCGTAGCGCCCCTGATGCCGCGCGAGCGCGCCGAGGTTGGCCAAGATCGGCGAGAGATCGAGCTCATCGAGCTTCGGCGACCTCTGGACGAGCCCCAGCGCCTCCTCCCAGAGGCTCCGCGCCTCCTCGTACGCTCCCCCCGCATAGGTGACGGTGCCCGCGTGGGTGAGATAGCGGACCCGAGACCGCTGCGACTCGGCCGCCCGCGACAGGGCCCGAGCCAAGGGGATCCAACGCTGCGCCTCCTCGAACTCGGCCCGCTGGTAGCCGACGACATAGACGAGATCGCTCGCCGCGTACGCGCTCTCTTCGCGCATGTTCAGCGCGAGCGCCGACTCGAGCGCTCGCTCGAGATCCGCGACCGCGTCGTCGTAGTGACCGGAGCGCTCATGGGCGGCCCCCCGAAGGAGCCACGCGCGGGCGAGGAGCGGCTCGTAGTCCAGCGCCGTCGCGGCGACGACGACCTCCTCGGCCAGCGCGAGCGATTCGTCAAATCGGCCGGCGACCACCTTCGTCCGGCCTGTGATCAGCGTCCGGTTCAGCTCCGACACCTCGGCCGCGAGCGCGGGATCCGTCGGCAAGAGCGGCTCCTTCGCCAGCACCTCCGCCCGCGCGCACGCCCCTAGGCCGGGCAGCTTGGCTGTCACCTGGACCGCGCCGACGACGGTCCCCGCGTCGACGCGGGTCAGCTCGTCCACCGTCGCCTGGAGGTAGTGCAGGCGCTCGTCGAGGCAGGCCATCCGCAGGTCGAGCAGGTGAGCCGACTGCTCCCCCGCTCGGGTCGACTCGCAGATCCCCTCGCGAGCCCGCACCCAGCGGTCCGTGTAGTCGCCCAAGCGCCGCGAGACGATCGCCCAGGTCTCCGGAGCATAGGCTACGTGGGTCCCGAGCAGCGCCTCCTCCACCGCCCGCTGACGCTCGCCGTCCCAGACACCCCTCAGCTGCGCCTCCATCCCCTTGCAGCGACGATCCTCCGCGCCCCACAGGATCCCGGCCGCGACCACGACCGCGGCGAGAAGGGCGACGAGCACCGCGGTCATCACCCACGGTCGCCGCCGCGCCGGATCATCGGAGAGCGCCGAGAGCAGCGCCTCCATCGACGGCCAGCGCGCCTCGGGATCCGAGGCCAACCCCCGCAGGATCGCCTGGCGGAGCCACCCCGGCACCCTCTGAGGGCCGCTCCCCTCGCGGGGCGCCCCTCGCTTGACGCTCGCCATCAGCTCGATGAGCGTCTCGCCGGCGAAGGGAGGCGCTCCGTAGAGCGCCTCGTAGAGGGTCACGCAGAAGCTGAACTGATCGCTGCGCGCGTCCACCTCGGCGCCGAGGAGCTGCTCATAGGACATATAGGCGGGCGTACCGATGATCGTCCCGTCGCGGGTCAGACGTCCGATCGGGGCGCGCATCGCCGCGAATATCGGCCCCGTCCCGGCACGGGCTCCGCGCGTCAGCAGCTCCTCCACCTCTTCGCTCGCGCGGGCGATGCCAAAGTCCATCACCTTGACGGAGCCATCCCTGCCGAGCATCACGTTGTCGGGCTTGAAGTCGCGGTGGACGAGCCCCTCAGCGTGGGCCGCCGCGAGCCCGCGACCTGCCTCTAGGAGCACGTCCAGCACCTCACGCCAGGGCCGCGGCGAGTCGACCGCGCGCATCCAGTCGTAGAGGGTCTCTCCGTCGACGAACTCCATCGCCACGAAGATCTGTCCCCCGTGCACGCCGACGTCGTGGACGCTGACGACGTTGCGGTGGTTCAGCCTCGCCAGCGCCTGAGCCTCGCGTTGGAGGCGGAGCTGCGCCTGCGGGCTCGCCTTCCCCGGCGTCTTGAGCAGCTTGAGCGCGACCTTGCGATCGAGCTCAGGATCGTAGGCCGCGAGCACCACCCCCATACCCCCAGCGCCCAGCCGCGAGATGGTGATGTAGCGACCGACCCGCTCGTCAACCTCGCGAACCCGACCGCCATCGCGACCTCTCGCGCTCGCGTGGACAGCCGCGCCCAAATCCCCGCTATCACCGGTCTCCGCGAGATCGAGCGCTGGGCGCCCGCCCCTCCCCCGGCTCGGGGTCGCGGCGCTGTCCCTCGTCTCCGCGCTGGGGCGCGAGGTCCAGTCTGGCGCCGGGGGAGCACGGTCGCTCTCCAGCGTATCGTCCATACCGTCGCTCATAGCGCGCTCCATGATAGTGCAGAGGGCCCTCTCCAAGACAGGTCCTGCGGGCCATCAAGGGTCGCAGGACGGCAGGCCATGGCAAAGGCAATGGCACAGGCACAGGCACAGGCTAGGGCTCCGGGGGCGCCGATGACGGAGGCCGCAGCGTGACCATCGTCGCCCCCCAGCTCCCCTCCCCGTGCCCGCCCAGGCGAAAGTCCTGGACCGCCGGGTGGCGCTCCAGGAGGCTGTGGACCGTCCTGCGCAGCACTCCCTTGCCCTTGCCGTGGATGATCCGAAGCTCGTAGATCCCGCGCCCTCGACAGACCTCGATGTACTCGCGTACCAAGGGTTTGACCTCCTTCGGCGAGAAGTTGTGGAGGTCCAGCTCTCCGTCGATCTCGATCGACGCCGCATCACCGCCGCTGCGCCCCGCGGCGCCGGCCCAGAGCGCCGCAGGATGACCGCTCGGTCCTGCCCCCTGCATCCGCCCCCGACGCCTGAGCGTCCCGTCGTTCGCCCGTACGCGCCGGACAAGGCCCCGCCGCAGGCGGACCCAGAGCCCGCGCAGGCCGAGCCCTCCGCGGCGGGCGTGGACCCGCCAGAGCCCGCCAACACGCACCTCGAAGGCGCGTCGTAGGATCTCCCCGCCGGCAGCCTCCTCGATCACGCGGACCTCGCCGAGGAGCGAAGCGGCGATCAGATCCAACGCGAGCTCACACAGGTCGACGTCGTCCTCTCCCCCGTCCAAGGCGCCGATCCTCTCCGACCAGCCGGCGAAGGCCACGTCGACGAGCTCACCCTCGATCCGCAGCTCGACCTCTTCGCCGCCGTCGACCGCGAGGGCCAGGGCCGCCCCGTCCTCAGCCTCGACGCAGACGACCGTCCCGAGCGACCGCGCGAGCACGCGGGTCTCCTCGAAGAGGCGATCGCGGCTCCACCCCCGCTCGTCCGACGCGCTCATCGTCGACGTCCGATCGAGGCGCACCGCCAGCCGCCGCCACCGCACCAGGCGGAGACTCGACGTCGCTCGTCACCTCCCCAGCGCCACAGCTCCACCATCTCAACCGATCCAGGGCAGCTGGGTCGAGGCCGCGATCGCGATCCCAGCCGCGGCCATCTCGGCGATCGCCGCGGCTCCGTCCTCAGGGCGAAGGTTCACCGCCCGACAACCGTCGGCGATCAGCGTCGTCCGAAAGCCGAGGCTCTGCGCGTCGAGGGCGGTGAACTTCACGCAGTAGTCGGTCGCCAGGCCGAGGACGAAGACCTCGTCGACCCCCTCCTCGCGGAGGTGCTCGCCGAGCCCGGTCGCCTGTCGCCGACCGTTGTCAAAGAAGCCCGAGTACGAGTCCACCCGCGGGTCCGACCCTTTGGTGAAGACGCGGCCTATGCCGCTTATGTCGAGCGCCGCGTGGAAGGCCGCGCCGCGGCTCCCCTGCACGCAGTGCGTCGGCCAGAGCACCTGCTGCAGACCGTCGAGATCGATCACCTCGCCGGGGCTCCTCCCCGGGTGATGGGCCGCGAAGGACCCGTGCTCCGCCGGGTGCCAGTCCTGGGTCGCGATGACCCGGTCAAAGTGCGGCATCAGGCGGTTGGCGACCGGGACCACCGCGTCCCCCTCGGCGACCGCGAGGGCCCCCCCGGGCATGAAGTCGTTCTGTAGATCGACGATGATAAGAGCCCTCATCACACTCCTCCTCTGCGGCGCTCGCCGCCTCCAACACCTGGCCCGGAGAGCTGTCCCCTGCGCCAGTATGCTCCTCAAACCTCGAAGTTAAAGCCCTGCTTGACCAGCCGCCGGTAGCGGCGCTCGTCGAAACGATAGAGCCGCGCCGCTCGATGGGCGACCCCCTCTTCGAACTCCTCGAGCTCGACCAGGAGATCCATCCCGAGGATCTTCTTGCGAAAGTTCCGCTTGTCCAAGGAGCGCTCGAGCACGATCTCGTAGAGCGTCTGGAGCTGGGTCAACGTGAACTTGTGCGGCAAGAGCTCGAAGCCGATGGGCTCGTAGCGGACCTTGCCGCGGAGCCGCTCGCGGGCGACCTCGACGATCCTGCGGTGGTCAAAGGCGAGCGCGGGCAGGTCGTCGATCGCCACCCAGGCGGCGTCGCGGGCGTCGGTCGCCGCCTTCACCCGATGCTCCGCGAGGCGGACGAGCGCGTAGTATGAGACGGTGATCACCCGCCCACGGGGATCCCGCTCGACGCCGCCGAAGGTGTAGAGCTGCTCCAAGTAGAGCTTGGTGACGCCGGTCTCCTCCGCGAGCTCGCGACGGGCCGCGGCCTCGAGATCCTCCTCTAGGCGGACAAAGCCGCCAGGCAGCGCCCACTGCCCGCGGAAGGGCTCGACGTCGCGCTCGATCAGGAGGATCTTCAGGGTGCTCTCGTCGACGCCGAAGACGACACAGTCGACGGTCACCGACGGGCGCGGGTATTCGTAGGTAAAGCTCACTCGGCGGTCTCCGTTGTTGTCTTCTTGTCCGGCGCGGCCGCGCCCTCAGGGGCAGCCTTCGCCTGCGCAGCCTTCGCCCGCGCGGCGGCGACGAGCTTTGTCCGCAGCCTGTTCAGCTCCTGCTCCAGGCCGACCGGGTACGGGCTCGGCTCGCTCAGCCGGCAGGTCGCCTCGCCGAGGGAGCGCAGCTCCGCCCGCGCCCGGTCGCGCATCTCCATCACCGACGGTGAGGTGTAGACCCGCTCGCCCCCGCGGAAGATCGGCGTCAGCAGATCCTCGCCCGGGTGCTCCCCGCCGAGGATCATCGCCGCTCCGTCCGCGAGCGCGACCCCCCGCTCGCTGCACCCCAGGTCCTCCTCGTAGATCAGGTCGCCGACGTAGCGACCGTCGGCGTCGCGGTAGCGCCGGACCTGCTGGCAGCCGGGGTTGGAGATCTTGATCGCCTGCTCGGAGAGCTTGACCCGGTAGCTCCACGCCTCGCCGGGGGCCCGGATCGCCGCGAGCTTGTAGACACCGCCGAGCGCGGGCTGGTCGTAGGCGGTCGCCAAGCGGGTGCCGACCCCCCAGACGCCGATCTTCGCCCCCTGCTCCTTGAGCGCGGTGATCCGGTGCTCGTCGAGGTCATTGCTGGCGACGACCGCCGCCCCCGGAAACCCGCCCTCGTCGAGGATCCGCCGGGCCTCGACGCTGAGGGCGCAGAGGTCCCCCGAGTCGAGGCGGATCCCCGCCATCTCGTGGCCCGCGGCCCGCAGCTTGCGACCGACCTCGACCGCGCAGCGGACCCCCTCGACGGTGTCGTAGGTGTCGACCAGGAAGACGCAGTTGTTCGGCATCGCCTCGGCGTACGCGAGGAAGGACTCGAGCTCAGTGTCGAAGGCCATCACCCAGGCGTGGGCGTGGGTCCCCTTGACCGGCAGGTCGTAGAGCTTGCCGGCGAGGCAGTTCGAGGTCGCCGCGCAGCCGCCGATCATCGCCGCCCGGGTCGCGCTGATCGAACCGTCGATCCCCTGGGCGCGGCGAAGGCCGAACTCGAGCACCGGATCATCCCCGGCGGCGCCGCAGATCCGCGACGCCTTGGTCGCGATCAGGGTCGAAAAATTGATCAGGTTGAGGAGCGGCGTCTCCAGGAGCTGGCATTGGATGAGCGGACCCCGGAGGCGAAGGATCGGCTCGTGGGGGAAGATGGCCGTCCCCTCTGGCACCGCGTCGACGTCGCAGCGAAAGCGCATCTCCCCCAGGTGCTCCAAGAACGCGGCGTCGAAGAGCGGCTCGCCGTCGTTGCCCTTGAGCGACCCCAGGTACTCGAGATCTCCAGCGCTGAAGCGAAAGCGCTCGATCAGATCGATCGCCAGGTCGAGGCCAGCCGCGATCGCGTACCCCCCCCGGAAGGGCGGCCGACGATAGAAGAGGTGGAACACCGCCTCGTGCTCGGCCATCCCCACCCGGTGGTAGCCGGAGGCCATGGTCACCTGGTAGAGATCGGTGAGGAGTGCGAGAGAGTCGCCGTACAGTTGACCGAGAGCGCTCATGTTCGAGTCCCTTGCGTTCGTCTCCACTCGGCGTCCCTGCGTCGCGAAAGTCGGTGCTCGTTCGCCGCCGCCGTCCCGGCCACGACTTAGTGTTGTCCGAACACTAAGGCGCGCCCCACCTCCTGTCAAGAGCCCGCCCTGCGAGACGAACCGAGCCATGACTGATCTCCGCCGTCGCGGACGGCTCCACGCGGACGACCTGCTCTTCGCCGCCGACCAGCTCGGCAGGCTCCGCAGCGCCGCGACCGATCTCGCGTGGCTCCTTGAGCGGGGCTACGCCGCCGACGCAGCGCTCAAGCTCGTCGGCGATCGCCGCCAGCTCAGCGCCCGCCAGCGCACGGCCGTCCGTCGCGCGACAGCCCCGAGCTCCGCCGCCGCCGACCGTCGCCGTCGCCGTCTTCCGCTGGCGGCGATCCGCGATCAGGATCTCGCGATCGACGGCTTCAACGCCCTGATCACCGTCGAGTCCGCCTTGACCCACGGCACCGTCATCCGCGGCCACGACGGCGCGCATCGGGACCTCGCCAGCGTCCACGGCAGCTACAAACAGGTCCTCGAGACAGGCTTTGCGATCGACGCGATCGGCGGGCTCCTCGCCGCATCCTCGCCGCGATCGGTCACCTGGTACCTCGACCGCCCGGTGTCCAGCAGCGGTCGACTGCGCGCCCTCCTCCTCGAGCGCGCGGCCGCCCGGGGGTGGGCGTGGACAGTCGAACTCCCGCAAAACCCAGACCCGGTCCTCGCGCGGATAAGCGCGATCGTGGCCACCAGCGACGCGTGGATCCTCGACCATTGCTCAGCCTGGGTCGATCTGCTCGGAGGACTGCTCGAGGCAGGGTCCTCGCCGGCCGCAGGACCCACGCTGGCGATGCGTCCCGACCTGTGGCTCGTCGACCTCACCTCGGCGGGCGAGGTCGATCCCAGGGGCGCATGAACAGCGCTCTATGGAGGATCCGGGAGATCGAGTATACCGGATCCACCATGGCGTTCCGGTCCCCTCGTCTCCTCCGCTCGGCTGGCTCGATCGCCTCGGCCTTCGTCTTCTTGCTCGGCTGCGGTGACGCTTCGGAGGCGATGATCGGGCCCGAAGGCGGGGAGATCCGCGCCGGCAACGTCACCGTCGTGATCCCTCCGGGGGCGATGGGCTCGACCCGCTCGGTCAAGATCTCGCAGATCGACGACAGCCTCAGCCGCTCGTCGGTCGCCCAGGTCGGCGACGCCTACCTCCTGGAGCCCGAGGATCTCAAGCTGAAGATCCCGGCGACGGTGACCATCACCAAGCTCAAGGACGTCAAGAAGCCGACGCTCCTCCACATGCCCGGCGACAGCGGCAAGGTCCACACCTACAGCAACGGCGAGGGCGACGAGGCGGTCGGCTACATCGGCGCCTTCGGCAAGGTCGCTGGCGCCGAGGGGACCGCGGAGCTGGCGATGATCAGCGAACCAGCCCTCCTCGAAACCCCCGACCTCGCCAACGCCAGCGCCCCCTACACCGACAGCGTCAAGCTCGCCTTCACCCCCGGCGGGCTCAACATCGTCGACCTCGTTCTCACCGCCTACGACCTCAACGGCGAGAACAACCGCGACCTCAACGGCGACGCCTACTGCGCCTTCAAGCCCGAGAACGTGCAGGGGGCGAGCATCGCCACCGGCTGCTCCACAGGCACCACCACCGTCGCCCTCAGCCTCACCGGCGCCAACGTCGACCTCGACGCGGTCCCCTTCCTCCTCGGCAAGGTCGACAACAGCGTCATCGTCCAGGTCGAGATCGGCTCGCAGGAGCTGGTCCACACCCTCGGCTACTTCGCCTTCAACACCAGCCCCTGCTTCTACGAGACCTGCTCTGGCTACGGCACCTGCGTCGACTCCGGCGGCACGGCGAGCTGCGAGTGCGTGCCGGGCTACGTCACCGCTGGCGACGACGGCCTCGCCTGCGAGTGTGCGCCGCAGTGCGACGGTCGTGAGTGCGGCTCCGACTCCTGCGGCGGCAGCTGCTCGCCGGGCTGCGGCGACGGCTTTGACTGCAACGACGAGGCCGGCGTCTGCGAGCCCGACGGCAGCACGACGACGGACCCGAGCACCTCGACCAGCACCTCGACCGGCACCTCGACCGGCACCTCGACGGGCACCACCGGCGACCCGACGACGGGCACCACCGGCACCACCGGCACAACCTGAGCGCCGCCGCTCCCCACAACCGCGGAGGCGTGGAGGTCGGCGTGGAGATCGGCGTGGATCTAGGCCCTGCGCTCCCCACGGCGCGGCGCGATCGCGCCTTCTCGCCCGTCGCGAGCTGGTCGATCGAGCAGATCGAGCCGGACGAGCATGCCAAGGCCCCACCGGACGACGGGATTGGTGCTCGCAAACCCCAGTAATTCCGGCGATTAGCCCTTGCTAGCCGCCTTTCCGTCTATGTACGATACGTCAGCTTCGGGTCGTCAGTAATAGACGATCAAGCGAGTTAGGAGTCGAACCAATGGGATGGTCGCATACGAAACCACGAGCCAGGCAAGTGGTAGGCAAGCTGGCCTTGACAGCCTTCGCAGGTGCCTCGATGTCGCTCGGGCTCGCTGCCTGTGAGGGCAACGGCAAGTGCGTCTCGAACGCAGAATTTCTTCGGACGCAGGCCACAGTGTTCCAAGAGCGCTGTGTCACCTGCCACAACTCCAGCGGCGCCGCGAAGGAGACCAAGTTCATCCTCGAGCGCTCCGCTGTGCCCGGGTACATCGACGCCAACCTACGGACCATCGGCGACCTCGCCCGCTACGAGGTCGACGGCGCCAAGCTCCTCCTGATCAAGCCGACGACCGACGGCGTTGACCACGGCGGCGGCACGCTCTTCGACAAGAAGAGCAAGGAGTACGAGCAGATCGTCGCGATGCTCGAGCGGGTCGAGGACCCGGTCGAGTGCGCGAACGAGGTCAACTTCGGCGAGTACTTCGCCGACGTCGAGCTCCTCGACGAGGAGGCGACCCTGCGCAAGGCCTCGCTCGCCCTCGTCGGCCGCCTGCCGACCCAGGACGAGTACGAGCAGGTCCGCGGCCTCGGCATCGACTCCCTCGACCCCGTCCTCGACGCGATGATGGAGGAGGACAAGTTCTTCACCCGCCTGGGCGAGTGGTACAACGACCTCTTCCTGACCGACCGCTACGTCGGCGGGACCGAGGCGCTGGACCTCCTCTACGCCGAGAACTACCCCAGCCTCTACTGGTTCGACGCGACCTCCAACGAGGCGCTCCGGGACAAGCAGGCGCGCTGGTCGAACATCGGCGCCGCCCGCTCGGCGGTCAACCTGGTCAAGTACGTCGTCGACAACGACCTCCCCTTCACCGAGGTGCTGACCGCCGACTACATGGTCTTCACGCCCTACTCGGCGAAGAGCTTCGGCGTCTCGGTAAACTTCGACAACCCCGAGGATCCCAACGAGCTCCAGGCGGGCAAGCTGCCCGGCGACTATCCCCACGCCGGGATCCTCTCCGACCCGATCTGGAACATCCGCTTCCCGACGACCGACACCAACCGCAACCGCCACCGCGCGCGGATGATCTACCGCTTCTTCCTGGCGACGGACATCCTCCGCCTCGCCGAGCGGCCGATCGACCCGACCAACATCGCCGACCACAACCCGACGATGAACAACGAGAACTGCACGGCTTGCCACGCAGCGATCGATCCGATGGCCGGGGCGATGATGAACTTCGACTCGATGGGCCAGTACCGCCCGCCCGAGGACGGCTGGTACCCCGACATGCGGGTGCCCGGGTTCAAGGACCTGACCGTCCCCTTTGATCAGTTCGCGACCTCCCACCAGTGGCTCGCGCAGCAGATCGCCGACGAGGAGCTCTTCGCGGTCTCGACCGTCCAGACCGTCTTCACCGGCCTCACCGGCCAGACGGTGATGTACGAGCCGAACGACACCAACGACCCGGACTACACCGGCAAGCACAAGGCGTTCGAGATCCAGGACGCCATGATCAAGGACATCGCGGCGGCCTTCTCCGAGGAGAACAAGAGCTTCAAGCTGATCGTCCGCGAGATCATCAAGTCGGAGTTCTTCCGGGCGAAGAACGCTCGCGACCCGATCCCCGACGACAAGGCCGGCGAGTACATCTCGGTCGGCACCGCCCAGTTCCTCCCGCCGGAGCAGCTGACGCGGAAGATCGAGGCGGTCACCGGCTACCCCTGGCGCCAGAGCCCGACGAGCACCGACTACCTGCTCAGCGGCAACGAGTACCGGATCTTCTTCGGCGGCATCGACTCCGACTCGATCACCGAGCGGATCCGGGAGCCGAACGGGATCATGGCGAACATCGCCACGCGGATGTCGAACGAGATGGCCTGCCGGACCACGGCGCGCGACTTCTCGAACGAGCCGCCGGATCGCCTCCTCTTCCCCTTCGTCGAGCCCGACGCTCAGCCTGAGGACGACAACGGCAACGCCATCCCGGCCGTGATCGACGCGATCAAGGCCAACATCCAGTACCTCCACTTCCACGTCCTCGGCGAGAAGCTCGAGCTCGACGATCCGCAGATCGATCGGACCTACGCCCTCTTCATCGACATCTGGAAGGACGGCAAGGCGGGCATCGCCGCTGAGACGTACGACGGAAACCTGCCGGGCAACTGCCGGGCGACCAACGACTGGTGGACTGGCAATCCACTCCCCGAGGAGCGGCAGATTTCGGCCGATCCTGACTACACAATCCGGGCTTGGATGGGCGTCATGACCTATCTCCTCTCCGACTACCGCTTCTTGCACGAGTAGGGGGTCATCAGCATGGACCGTCGCAAATTCATCTCTCTCGCAGCCTTCGCCGGCCTCGGCGTCGTCTCGCCCCGGGTCTTCGGTGGCGACCCCAACCGCGATGTCCTCACGGGCAAGCGCAAGGAGCCGCTCTTCGCCACGTACGATGGGACCTTCTACGTCATGATCAACGCCCTCGGCGGCTGGGATCCGACGTCACTCTGCGATCCGAAGGGCTACAAGACGCCCGACGATCCGGAGGCCTTGAACCGGTCGTACGCCACCGCTGACATCCTCAGCGCGGGCAACATCAACTACGCGCCGCTCGGCAACGCCGTCGACGAGGGCGGCTACGACGGCTACTACCAGACCTGGTTTGAGAAGCACTACCAGCGCCTGATGGTGCTCAACGGCGTCGACACGGCGACCAACGGTCACGACTCCGGGATCCGGCACTGCATGTGCGGTCGGCTCGCGGAGGGCTTCCCGAGCTTCGGCGCCCTCGCGGCGGCCTCGGCCGGCAAGGAGCTGCCGATGTCGTACCTGTCGTTCGGCGGCTACGACGAGACCATGGGTCTGGTCGCCCGCACCCGCAGCGGCAACACCAACGCGCTGGCTCGGATCGCCTACCCCGACCGGCAGGACCCGAACAACGAGGAGAGCGTCTTCCACTCCCAGGCCGCCGCGGATCGGATCGCGCTGGCCCAGTCGGAGCGACGCGAGTACCTCGAGAGCATCGAGAACCTGCCGCGCACCCGCCACATGATCGGCATGCTCTACGCCGCCAGGACCGGCAGCAACGAGCTCAAGAAGCTCCAGGAGTACCTCCCGGACATGCTCTCGAACAACGGCAACGAGCGTCAGGCTCAGGTCGCGCTCGCGGCCTACAAGGCTGGCATCTGCGCCTCCGTCAACATGAGCATCGGCGGCTTCGACACCCACGGCAACCACGACCAGTCGCAGATCCCCCGCCTGGTCCAGCTCCTGCAGATGATCGATTTCCTCTGGCAGGAGGCCGAGAACCAAGGCGTCGCCGACAAGATGACCGTCCTCGTCGGCTCCGACTTCGGACGTACGCCGCGCTACAACGACGGCAATGGCAAGGACCACTGGTCCGTCACCAGCATGATGCTGATGGGCAAGGGAATTCCCGGGAACAAGGTCATCGGCGCCAGCGACGACGGCCACAACCCGAAGAAGATCAACCCCAGCACCTTGGCGGTCGACGACAACGGCATCCGCCTGGAGCCCAGGCATGTCCACAAGTCGCTGCGCCGGCTCGCCGGTATCGACGACAACGAGTACGGACGCCAGTTCCCGCTGGCGATCCCCGACGACGAAGACATCAGGCTCTTCGGCTAGTCCAACGTCGCCCTAAAACGGCGTATGGAATGAGGGTGTCTGCCGCTGGCGGACGCCCTCTTCTTCGTTCTCGGCGGCCGCGCCGGCGGGGATTCCCGGGCTGGGGGTAGGACCGGCACAGGCGCTGTGATAGCGTCTTCAGTTGCGATGATGCGCCGCCCCGTCTACCCCAGCACCCTCTGCCTGCTCCTCGCCGCCGCAGGCTGCAACGGCGACGATGTCGGCGCTAGCGAGAGCGCCACGGAGACCGCCTCCGGGGGGACGGAGACCGCCACCGACTCGGGCACGGCCACGGCGACCGAGACCGGCGGCTCCGAGAGCGAGACCGGGGACGACGCGTTCGGCGAGGAGGAGGAGTTCAACCTCCGCCTCAACGACACCCCGGTCCCGCCACTCTCGCTCGAGATGAACCGCGAGCAGGTCACCGAGCTCTTCGGCGACACCTCCAAGGAGATCCTCCTGGTCGAGGTCGACTCGACCCCGCTCCTGACCAACTCCCTCAACGAGATCAAGGCCGCCTGCGGCGACGCCTGGAAGCTCGACGACGACGATCCCAAGCACGACTGCGGCCAGACCGCGCTCGGCCAGACCTTCAAGGGCGCCGACAACACCTGGAAGACCAGCGCCGAGTACTCGCTGGTCCGGATCCTGACGATGACGCCGGCCAACTCGAAGGTCGACGGCACCTCGATCGCCGGCCTCCAGGGGATGGCGGACTTCCTCGGGATCGGCGGAGGCTTCGCCGAGATCCTCTCAGAGTCGCTGGGCATCCCGCGGACCGAGGAGTTCATCGACACCAAGAACATGGTGAAGGCGCTGCAGACCGATCTGCTCGCGACGCACCCGGCGATCGGCGGCGACGGGACGATCCTCCCGGTCACCCTCTTCGACGCCCTCTCGGACCTCGCCTCCCTCGCCGACAAGTTCGGCCCCGCCGGCGACCACCCCGGCCTCCTCGACCCCGACTTTGAGACCAAGAGCGTCGTCCTCGGCCCCGACTTCGCGATGACGGTCTCGGCCGAGTCCAACATGCGCCTCCTCGACGGCGTCGACCTCTCGGTCGGCAAGGGCTACATGTCGACCGTGGTCGACCTCATCGGCCCGACCTACGAGGACGAGCTCGAGTTCGACTTTGAGGATCCCGCCCGCTTCAAGATCACCGGCGTCGTCGAGAACCCGACCGTCGACATGCGCTTCTCGGTCAACGAGCACCCGACCTACATCGACTCCTGCGTCGACGATGACGCCTGCAAGGAGAACCTCCCGGAGAACCTCGACGAGGTGAAGGTGAAGTGGCCCAAGTCGGCCTGGGCGATCGACCCCTGGCTCTTGGAGCACATGATCGTCCGCGGCGCTCGCTACCGCTACGGCGAGCGGGTCTTCGAGAAGTGCTACCTCGGCTGCTTCACCGCCCAGGTCCAGATTGGCCCCAACGACGACAATCCCGACAACCCGCCGGGGTGGTCGGTCTTCGACATCCTCTTCAACCTCGGCAACCCGCCGAAGGATCAGTTCATCTGGGAGCTGATCAACGAGGTCGCGCAGATCGCCCTGCATACGCCCCCCTACGGCGACATCCCCGAGGGCATGGGCAACGTCGCCTTCACCCTCAGCGAGATCCCGATCGGCGTCTCCGGCTCTTCGATCTCGGAGGCCGCCCGCCCCTACCTCCAGGAGCAGGCCTCCAAGCTCTCCGATCTGATCCTCGGCGACTACTGGAAGAACAACGACGCGGTCGACTTCTACTACCGCCGTGGCGCCGACAGCACGCCCTACATCTTCTTCGTCAACCAGAGCGATCTGCCGCCGGGCGCCGCCTACAACTACGCGTCGCCGGGCTTCTTTAGCTGCCCTGAGCTGAGCCCGGAGTGCAAGCTCTCGACCCTCGAGATCGACGGCGCCGGCGACACGACCCACGAGAAGCTCTACCTGCCCGAGGGGAGCACCGAGGTCTACCTCGCCGACGACACCGGGGCGGTCTACCGCGCGCGCTTCAACGTCGGGAGCCCGAACGCCGCGGAGATCCTCGTCCGGGTGAGCAAGAAGCAGGACTGAGGCTGCGCCCGCGTAGCCCGAGGTGATGCCCAGGGGCGGCGATGCTCCGGGCAGCAGGGGGTTCAGCGCTCTAATGAGCTCTGTAGGCCCCCCGCGAGCGCGGTGAGCCCTCTGTCTACGGCGCAGGACGCTTGACAGATAGCTGTCCCATAAGACAGTCATGATGGATGTTCTCCGCGACCGCGCCGGCAGAGTCGTCGCCGCCCCGGGTGTCATCGCTCGCCCGCCTGCGACGTTGGGCTGGGCCCGGGATCTTCCACCTCTGCGCCTGTCTGCCGACACCGCCTGCGGGGTCGAGCTCCGACACGGCTGGCTCCGACACGACCGGCGCGACCACCTCCGAGACCGCGGGCTCCGACGCGACCACCTCCGACACGGCTGGCTCCGACACGACCGGCCAGCCCTGTTCCCCCTGGGCGCCGCTCGAGTGCCCGCCCGCGCCTGACACCGAGCCGCACGAGGCGACCCTAGAGTGCGCCTCACGGGGCATGGGCGACTGCGCAGGACCGGTGAAGCCCGGCGGCCAAGAGGAGTGCCGCTGGGTGAGCACGGTCGAGGTCGGCGTCGACGGGGACTCATGCGCCGATGCGACCGACTCCGGCGCCTGCATAGCCCTCTCCTACTACGGAGACGGGTGCGCGGTCGTCCAGACCTGCGGCGGCGCGATCGAGGGCACCACCTACTACCGCGTCCTCCAAGACTGCACCGTCGAGACCTTCACCGCAGCGTTCTGCGGCTACAGCCCGATCGACTGGTTCTCCTGCGCATGGAGCCTGCCGGCACCGGAGGAGCACAAGGAAGGATTGGGCGCCTGCGCCCCGCCGCCCTCGGTAGGTCCCGCCGCGTGCCAATGCGCCTGCCCGGGCGACTAGCTCACTACGGGAGACGAAGCTCAGGGACCGTCGCGACCCCGGTGGTCGACGACACCGACGGGCCTCGCCGGCCGGCTTGGAGCAACGCCCTCCCAAGAACGGCCTCCCCCGGCCAGGCCGACACCATCCGACCCAAACCACGCTCCAACAGCGAGGGCCCCACACCGGAGCGCCGATGTGTGGCCCTGCGCGCGGCGTGGAGCCCCCGCAGGGCGCTCGACGAGCCGGTCGCCGAGCGCTCCTCTACGTGGGTGTCGCCTCGGCTTGAGAAGCTAACTGCGACGACGGCGGATGAGACCGAGGAGGACGAGGACGCTGAGGAGCGGAGCGCCCTTTCCTCCGGCGTTGGAGGCACTGCAGGCGCAGCCGATCTCGATGTCCTGGCCGCCGGAGGTCGCGGAGCCGTCGCTCTCGTCGCCCGAGCCGGCCGAGTCGCTGCTGCCCGCGCTGCTCCCGGTGCCCGCGTCGCTGCTCCCGTCGGTCCCCGTGCCGCTCCCGTCCGTGCCGCCGGTGCCGGTGCCCGAGTCGCTGGTTCCGCCGCCCTCGGTCTCCGTCTCGCCCGTGTTGGGGTCCGGTGCCGGCTGGCCGACGCCGATCCCGATCTCCTCGGCGAGGACGGAATTCCCGCCGAGATCCGTCGCCTTGGCGCCGAACATCCACTGCCCCGCCGGCATCGTCACCTCGAACTCATAGGGGACCGAGCTGTCGACGCCCCCTTCGATCTCTTCACCGTTGATGATGAGCTGGACCTCCTTGATCCCCCAGCCGACGTCCTGGGCGTCGACGCTGATCACCAGCTCCTGCGTCGGCCCCGGGTACTCGGCGCCGTCGAGCGGATCGACGATCGAGACGGTCGGCGGGGTCTCGTCGGGCGCCGCCGGGGCGCCGCACATCTGCGAGGCTCCGCCGAGCGGCCCGCTGTCGCAGCTGTCCGCCCAGGAGCCGCCACCGGTCGCCGGGTCCATCGGAAAGCCAGCGCAGGCGCCGGTGGGCTGCCAGTTGCCCTGCGCGTCATGGCATGGCGTGAGGTCGACGCCCGACTCGGCCTCGAACCACTCGATGCCGTTGTGCATCATCGAGTAGTAGCCGCCGCCGCCGCAGGCTCCGCCGTAGGAGGTGATGCCGAAGACGCGCCAGGTGTCATCCGCCGGATCGCCGAACTGGTCGTTCTTGAGCTTGACGTAGACAGGGCCGCCCGAGTCCCCCTGACAGGAGTCCTTGCCGCCGCCGCCGATGAACGCCTCCCCCTGGCCGGTGACGTTGTTGATCGTCGTCGTGACCTCGCGCTTGATCCCGTAGGGGCCGTTGTTTGCGTTGCCGAAGCCGACGATCACGACCTCGGTCCCGGGCTGCAGCACCGAGGTCTCGCAGCCCATCAGGATCGGCACGATCGGAACGTCGGTCACCGGCTCGGCGAGCTTGCAGAAGGCGAAGTCATTCCCGTTCCCTGGGCCGCCGCCCGGGTATGTCTTGCAGAACTCGGTCTGCACCGTCCGCCCTGGCCCGCCGTTGATGCTCTCGCCGAAGCGGATCTGGTTGTAGCCGCCGCCGCAGTGGGCCGCGTAGATCATCACCTCGGGATGGACCAGGGTCCCCGTGCAGTTGCCCTCGACCGAGATGGTCGTCGGCCAGCCGCAGGAGGCGACCTCGGTCCCGCCGTAGACCTCGTTCACCGGAAGCTCGATCGAGAACGCCGCAGGGTCACCAGCCAGGGCAGAGCCGGGCATGAGAGAAAAGCTGGCAAAGCTCGCGAAGATCAGGGACTTAATGGCTCTCATTCCTAAACTTTCGCACGCACCTAAGCTCGTAGAAAGCGAGAAGGCCGACCACCTCTCCGTTTTGTGTCAGCCCCCCTGCGTGCGCATCATCACAATTTTTCGCGGACTCATGCATTGTCCGCCCCTCGCGCCTTGACCCGACGGCCAAGCCCTTCTTGCTACCGTGCCCGCCTGCCCTGGGAGATCGCCGATGAAGCCTGTCCAAAAGATCCGCACGATCACCGCTGCGCTCGCGAGCGCGGCCCTCTTCTGCACCGCATGCCCGGCCCCGAGCGCAGAGACCGACAGCGACACCGCCGACACCTCGACGACCGGTGACGACACGACGACGGGGAGCAACACGGCGGTGACCGGCATGACCACCGTCGTGACGACGACCGGCGAGACCGACGGCGAGACCGACGGCGAGACTGACGGCGAGACCACCGGCCCCGAGGTGCCCGAGGTCTACGGCGAGTGGGTCAAGCGCGAGCCCGCGGGGGCGGTCTGCTCGGACGGCTCGCAGTTCAAGTTCTTCGTCAACTTCTCCGAGACCTCCGACAACCTGCTCGTCTACCTCGAGCCCGGCGGCGCCTGCTGGGACTACGAGACCTGCTCCGGCAACACCGCGCTCGGCGCGGCCAACCCCAACGGGATCCCCGACACCCACATGGACAAGTACGGGGTGCTCTCGCCGATCCTCAGCCGGATCGACGACAACAACCCGGCCAAGGACTGGAACCTGGTCTTCATCCCCTACTGCACCGGCGACGTCCACACCGGCAACAAGGTGATGACCTACGAGGATCCCGACGGTGTCGGCGAGCCGATCGTCTACCGCCACAACGGTCACAACAACGTGACGGCGACGATCGACTACCTCAACCAGCAGTTCCCCGTGGTCGACCAGATGATGCTCACGGGATGCTCTGCCGGGGGCGCCGGCTCGATCATCAACTACTACTTCTTCCGCGACCGGATGCAGGGCGTCGAGCGCTCCTACCTGCTCAACGACTCCGGACCTATCTTCCCGAGCAGCGGCTTCTCAGCGCCGCTCCACGCGAAGATCCGCTCCTCCTGGGACGTCGACCCGATCCTCACCACGATCCCCGACGGGGCGAAGCTGATGGACGACTTCGGCAACCTCAACTCGATGCTCGCCGACCTCTTCCCCGAGGACCGCCTGAGCACCGTCTACTTCAAGCGCGACTACAACTACTCGCGCTACTCCTACGAGCGCTTCTACCCCGACCCCAGCAAGGAGCAGACCCTCTCCTTCTGGGCCAAGGACACCGATCTGCTCACCGCCCAGTACGACAAGTACGACAACCTCGGCTACTACATCCCCTACTGGCGCGGGATCAACGACTCCCACTGCACCGGGATCATCACCTACGACGGCACGGAGATCGAGGAGATGAACATGGACCTGTCGATCTTCATCGACGATCTCCTCGACGATGACGCGCCCCTCGAGAGCTACGAGGAGAGCGACCAGCCCGGCGAGGACCCCTAGGAGGCCGAGGCAAGAGCCCCGCGCGCTCTCCAGCCCTCGTCGGCCCGCTCGGCTCCGCCAAAACTTGCGGTACGGCCCGGTACAGCGGCGTTTCGTCGAAGCCAAGAGGACCAACGATTGCTGCGCGAGAGCCCACGGGACTTTCACCACGGCCTCCTAGCCCTGAAATAAGCGCTGCTGTGAGGCGTCCTAGACAACCCGCGTAGAATCGTCAGTGACACGGGGTTTGCGCTTCGGCTGCATTCGTGTGGGTGAGCGCTCACCTCGTGCTTGGCGAGGGGCGGAGCTTGGGGGGCTGTAGGCGGGCGGGCGAGGGGCGACGAGGCGGGTCCCTCGCGGACGCGGGTCCTCCCATGCCACGTGCTCGCCACGGGATAGGCTGACGTGCTTGAAGAGACAGGGTACGCGTGTCTCCGCGCGAGGCACGGGTCCTCCCGCTGCGTCCCATCCGTCGCCCCTCGCTCGCCCGAGCAAGTCTTCCTGGGCTCCGCTACCGGGCGTAGAGGACTCGCGAGTGCAGACCTTCTCTCGACACATGCTCGTCGAGTCTCTCGACGATGATGAGAAACAACGCGCATCGCCGGTCGAACTTCGGTCCGTACCGAAGCCAGAGCCATCGAGAGCCTCCGAAACGCCTGTGAGAACACCGAGCACGAAGCTGCCGCCGAGGAAGAGGTTGTAGACGTGGCTCAGGACATGCGTCGCTTCGTCGTAGCCGCGCTTGTTCTCGAAGACCTTCACG
>JAUHWG010000054.1 GCA_030424595.1 Polyangia bacterium | reverse complement strand
CCGTCGTCCCCGTCGTCCCCGGCGTCCCCGGAACGCCGCCGCAGGAGGAGTCGCCCAGGCCAGGCCTCAGCGGCTGACCAAGACGAAATGCAGGGTTTCCTGCCGTCAGCACGCAACGGCCTCCCACCTGTGGCCGACTCCACGCGCAGCGCGCCTCTCCCCCTTCCAGGACGCCCTCCCCCCGGCCTACGATGCCCTCGATGCGCGTCGCCGTACCCATCATGTCGCTCCTGATCCTCAGCTCCTGCACCGAGCCGAACCCGTACCTGGGGATCTGCGGCAACGGCGTGCATGAGCCCGAATTCGACGAGGAGTGTGACGACGGCGCAGGCAACGGTGACGCCTCCGAGTGTTCGATGACCTGCCAGCTCGCCTCCTGCGGCGACGGACTCGTCCAGCCCGGTGAGGAGTGCGACTTCGGCGATCAGAACAGCAACAACGGCGAATGTACGCTCACCTGCCAGTTTGCCACCTGCGGCGACGACTTCGTCCAAGGCAGCGAGCTCTGCGACGACGGCGACGCCAACCGCTGGCCCGCCGACGGAACCCCAGGCTGCTCGATCTACTGCGACCTCCTCCCCTACTGCGGCGACGGGGACGTCCAAGCGGACCTCGGCGAAGAGTGCGACGATGCCAACGACATCGACGACGACGCCTGCACCAACGCCTGCAAGGCCACCATCTGCGGCGACGGGGTCCTCCAGGGCGACGAGGAGTGCGATGACGGCAACACTATCGACACCGACGGCTGCACCAACGCCTGCACCTACGCCTTTTGCGGCGACGGGATCGTCCTCGAGGGCAAGGAAGAGTGCGACGACGCCAACGACGACAACAGCGACGCCTGCCTGAGCACCTGCTTCGCCGCGACCTGCGGCGACGGGGTTCTCCACGAGGGGGTCGAGGAGTGCGACGACGGCAATGTCGACCCCGATGACGGCTGCAATGACGCCTGCCTCATCGATCGGGAGGTCTTCGTGACCAAGGAGCTCACTGACGCCGGCGAGTTGATGGGGATCGACGGCGCGGACGCGCTCTGCCAGGCGGAGGCGGAGCTCCATGACCTCGCCGCACCTGCTCGCTTCCGCGCCTGGCTTTCGGACTCAAAATCATCACCGTCGACCCGCTTCGCCACTCGAAACGCCCGCTACGTCCTCGTCGATGGATCGGTGATCGCCGACGACTGGGATGACCTCACCGACGGCCAGCTCAGCCATCCGATCGATCGCTTCGCCGACGGTGAAGTCGCCAATGAGATCGTCTGGACCTCGACCCGAGCGACGGGTGAAGCGAGCGACAGCGGCGAGTTCTGCGGCGACTGGTCCGTGAGCGACGAGACCTACGCCCGCCAGGGGGCGACAACGCTCACCGACGGCAGGTGGACCGACCTCCCCGACGCTGGCAACTGCTTCGAGATCGCCTGCCTTTACTGCTTCCGGGATTAGCCATGACGCTCGTTCGCCTCAGCCCTCGCCGCAGCCCTCGCGGTGGCCCCCTCGCCCCGCGGTGCCTCATGCTGCTCCCCTGCTTGCTCGGCGCCTGTCCAGACGACACCGGGGACACGTCGAGCGAAGTGAGCGCGACAGAGGCGAGCTCGACAAGCGAAGCGTCGATGACACCAAGCACGGAGACCCCGGGCAGCTCGTCAAACGATCCTGTGACCACGGGCCCGATGATGACCGGGTCGACGACGGCAGCCGACGACACAACGACCTCTCTCGCCAGCTCGACCTCCAGTGACGACTCGACGTCGGACTGGACCACAACGAGCTCAACCGGCTCGACGAGCTCAACCGGCTCAACGACGGATGCCTCAGGCCTGTGCGGGGACAAGACCGAGGACCCCGGCGAGGAGTGTGACCTCGGCGACCCAATGAATGGCCAGGGAAGCTACGGCGGTTGCAACGACGACTGCACCCTCCAGCCGCACTGTGGCGACGGGAAGCACCAGCCCTTCCACGAAGAGTGTGATCCGAGCGATCCGCTCTTCGCAGAGGCTGCGGTATGCACGGACGCCTGCACCTGGAAGGGCGTCATCGTCTTTCTCACATCGCAGAGCATCAATGGCGACCTCGGCGGCGTCGACGGGGCAAACACCGTGTGCAGGAGCCTCGCCAAAGAGGCTGGGCTGCAGAAGTGGGAACAGTACAACGCATGGCTCAGCGTCGGCGCGAGCACAGCGGCAAGCCGCGTGCCCCTCGTGGAGCGTCCCTACTACCGCCTGGACGGACTGAAGATCGCCGAGAACTCCCAGGAGCTGCTCAACTCGAAGCTCCTCCAGCCCGCGAACATCAGCGAGCACAAGGAAGACCTCGGGATCTCCAAGGTCTGGACGAACTCACTCCCCGACGGGACGACGACGAGCACGATGCACGACTGCCAATCGTTCTCTTCTCCGAGCGCGGGCGACAAGGCGTACGTGGGGCTCGCAAACAAGACCGACGGGCAGTGGACCCACGCAGACGTGACATCCTACTGCAGCAAGAAGACCCGCCTCTATTGCTTCAGTCCTGCTTTCTAGACGACGACGCGGCTTGGAAGCCGCCGACGCAGATAGGCGCACGTACCCACTCGGAGTTCTCTCGACCTCCAACAGCCGAGGGCTACATCCTCCGGTCTCGCGGATCTCAAGCTCCAAGACCCGCCGGCGACATGGATCGAGTGCAGGCCGGCGAACAACACCGGCGAGGGCTCAGGACTGTCTGGCTCCTCTCGAAGTCCTCCGGGAGCAGCTTGAAGCTCACGACCGCTTTCCCACACCTACGGCCGTCGCTGCAGCCCGTGCAGCCGCGGCCTCCGCCGCAGAGAGCCCGTAGACCTCGGCGACGATCTTCTCGATCGCAGCAGAGTCCGTCGGAGCAGCTGCGATAAGGGCGTGCCGTTGAGCCTTGGAGAGAGACCCCCAACGCGGCACTCGGATCCGCCGCAAGTATTGGGCCTGAAAGCGGAGGAAGCCGCCCGACATCTTCACGCAGTAGGTCGCGACGAAGAGCACGGCGATGGAAGACCGCAGCACCGTCGCGAGAGCGCGCAAGTCCCAGGCTTCATCGTCGGTCGCGGGCGCCTGCTTGGGGTCGGCGGCGATGTAGTAGAGGTTGTGGTGGGGGTAGAAGCGCCCCTCGTCGTAGACGACCATCGCCTCGCCCTTGATGTCCGGGATCAGGAGCTTCGGCGTTGTCGTCAGCTCTGCGTAGATCCGGTCGATCGTCCGATACCAACCGCTCCCGCTCCGCTTCGCGACGTAGCGAGCCGCGAGCTTCTCGCGGTGCTTGTTGATGTACGCCCGGAACTTCGGGTAGCTACCGAGGGAAGCTATCGAGCCATCCGGCTCGTAGGGGTTGACGATCCCCTTGTTTCCCCAGCGGAGCTCGCCATCGATGAGGTCCCGGGCCATCACCATCGGCACCTTACGTGACTCTTCGACGGGGAGAGCGTCGTGATCGCCGATGAAGATCTTGTCGGCTCCCGAGGCGACGCCAATGCCCACCTTGAGGCCGGACTCCTCGATCGTCGGCAGCGTGTGCTCGAGTCGCCGTAGGAGCTGCGTGGGCGCAGCCTGGTCGAGGATCCACGGGGTATCGCCGACGCTGATCTCCGCGATCTCGGTGACCCGCGGGTCTGCGGCCGCTCCGTCTCCGAGCATCGCCGCGACCAAGCGCTCCAGCGAGCGGCGGTTGACCTCGGGCTGCTTGGCCACACGCGTCGCTCCGCGCGGACCGCGACGGAGAACCGTGATCGCCGTGTACGCCATGACCTCGGACTTGAACGCGTCCGTGCCCTCCATGTCGATCGCGTGCTCGACATGAAAACCTGCGGCGATGAGCGAGCGCAGGGGCCGACCGTAGCGATTTTTCATCCAGCGGTTCGCGCAGATGAACGCGAGACGACCGTCGGTCTGGAGCAGCTCGAGCCCTCGCTCGTAGAAGGGCACGTAGAGGTCGGCTCTATCGAAGATCGTCGCGTAGCGTCGGCGATACTCCGCGAGCAGAGGCGCAGGGATCCGCTCTTGGCGGACATAGGGCGGATTGCCGACGACGACATCAAACGCCCCCTCGATCGGAGCGAGCAGGAAGTCGTCGCAGAGGAGCCAGGCGCTGCAGAGGGCGTCCGCGACCCGAGGAGTCGCCCCCCACAGGACAAGCCGCTCCCGCACGAGACCTCGTGTGACCTCCAGCGACGCGGGGTGGATCTCGACCCCGCAAAGCGCAGGTCGCAGGGCCTTAAGGGCCCGCGAGGGGGCGCCCCCGTGGCGACTGAAGGAGTCGAGGAGGCGATCCAACGCCCGTAGAAAGAAATCCCCAGCGCCCAGCGACGGCTCGAGCAAGCGCAGCTCATGTAGAGGCCGATCCGCGGCGTAGCGGGCGAGATCGAGGATCGCGTCGACGACCTCGGGCCTGGTGAAGACCGCCCCGCGCTCTGTCTCCCCCTGACCGGCGAGGTCGTCGAGGGCAGCCCTGATCGCTGGAGCTCGAAAGGGAGTATCGAGGAGTTCGAAATTCCGCTGCACGATTCGCTCAGATGCTAGCGCGTTGACACTCCAACGCGGTCAACTCCCAGGCTCGGCTCAGGCCCATCGTGCTCGATGTAGGCCCGCGCCGCTTGCACGGCGGTGTGGGCCGGCTCCCCGATCTACTGTGACCTGGTCCCCTGACTTCGGTGAGGGGTGCGACGACGCCGACGAGGCACTACTTGTGAGGGGTGGGGAGATCGCGTATCGACAGGGCGAATGTCCATCGTGCTCTACCATCACCCCTTCTCCCGTGCCGCGGGCACACTCTGGATGCTCGAGGAGCTCGGGATCGACTATGACCTGCGCTTCGTCGACATGATGACGGGCGCCCACAAGGCTCCCGAGCTCCTCGCCCTCAACCCCATGGGCAAGCTGCCGATCCTCGTCGACGGCGAGGCCGTCGTCACCGAGAGCGCCGCGATCGGCCTCTACCTCGCCGACCGCTACGCCCTCGGTCGTCTCGCGCCCGCGCTCGACGACCCGCGCCGGGCTACCTACCTGCGCTGGATCCTGTTTGCGCCTTCGGTCATCGAGCCCGGCTTGATGGCCAAGGCCGCCGAGTGGGAGTTCAAGTCTGGCTCGGCCGGCTGGGGAGACCATGCGACCATGCTCGATGCGATGGAGAAGGCGATCGGCGACGGCCCCTACTTGCTCGGCGAGCAATTCACCATGGCCGACGTGATCTTCGGCGGCACCGTGCGGTGGATGCTGCAGTTCAACATGCTCGAGCAGCGGCCGACCTTCACCGCCTACGCCGAGCGCCTCGGCGCGCGTGAGGCCAACCAGCGAGCCCAGGCCCGCAACGCGACGGTCATGCAAGAGCGGGGCATCGCGGCTCCGGCCTCATGAGAACCCGCCTCGCGCTGAGCCGGTCTAGGCGTCACCAGCCCAGCCTGCTGCCGGCTCAACGCACAAAAAAAGGGGAGCCCCCTCGGGCTCCCCTCTTCGCGTTCTCACGCGTGATGGCTACTGCGGGATACCGCAGATACCGACGTCCTCCTTGCCGGGAGGCGCCATGCCCTCCTCGTACCAGGGGATGCAGTCCTGCGTACCGCCGGGGCACTCGAAGTCCTTGAGGTCGCAGAACGGGGTGCAGCAGCCGGCGGCCTGACAACCCTCGACGTACTCGGGGTTGAGGCAGTAGAGGCCCGGCTTACAGGCGTTGGCGTACTCGCAGGGATCCCCGTAGAGACCGGCCTCACCGGACGCGTCGAGGACGCAGATGAAGTTCTCACCGTTCGGGATGCACAGGTCGTCGCCCGGGCAGTCCTGGAGCAGCGGGTCACAGTCGGGGAGGCAGAGGATCAGAACACCGTCATTGACGATGGTGCAGCTGAAGCCCGCGTCGCAGGTGCCGTCCTCGGCGTTGGTGCCCTCGCAGAAGGCGATGCAAACACCCTCGTTGGTCTCGCCGTCGACGTCCCAGCACATCGCCGACTTGACGCAGTTGTCGACCCCGCTGACGCCACCACCCTCGGTGGTGCAGACATCGCCGGGCTGCTGCGGCGCCGGGTCGACGGGCGAGCACTTGGTCGCGTTCCAGGAGGAGCCGCCGTCGTTCGCCCACGGCATGCACTTCTCGCCCTCGGGGCAGTCCTGGGACCAGACGTCGCACTCGATCTCGCCGCCGCCGCTGCCCATGTCACCGCACATGAGGAACGAGCAGTCTTCGGTGTCCGTGCCGTCTCCGCTGGTCGCGTCCCCTGTCGGGTCGGAGGTCGGGCTGCCCGTCGGGTCACCGCTCGTACCGCCGGTGCTGCCGGTGCCAGAGGCCGACTCGCCGGTCTCGGAGTCACCGGTGCTGCCCGAATTGCTGTTCGAAGCAGACGCCGTGGTCGGCGTGGTGGTGCTGGCGGTCGCCTCCGGATCGTCCTTGCCTGCGCAGGCCGACAGAATCATCGCTCCGGTGATGAACCCGGTAAGAATCCCTGTGATTTTCATGGTTGTCCCTCGTCGTGTAATGGTTTCAAAGGTGGAGCGGATGGACGTTGTGAGCTCGGATCCTCGGCGCCATCGCTATGTAGGTCGGGTGTGCGGAAGAGCGCTCGTTGGGGGCCAAGCCCCTCCATGCGAGAACTGTTAGTCCTGAACCGTTTGAAGCATTGCATAGCCGACGTTCCAGGCGCAACTACTTATCGCCTGTTTCATCTAGCAAAGCCGTCATTTCCACCATCGCTCAACAGGGGCGCTATAGCGCCGCACCTGGGGATGAGCGGCCATCCTAACAGCTTCCGCGCGTGAAATCGAGGCTTCGGCGCGGGATCTTCCGTCAAGACGCGCCACAGGCGAGGCCTGTGACGCTGATCTCCTGGTGGTCTGTTCAGGACTCGGCCGCGGCGAGAACCCGGCCGAGGTGATGATCGAACATCACGATCCCGGCGATCGACACCCCACCGTCGAGGTTTCCAAGCCCCTGCTCCTGGACCCCCTTGAGGCCCAGGCGCGAGATCATCCCCGAAATGTCGTCGCCCTCGACGGAGCGGACCATCTGCCGGAGATGACCGTTGAGGTGACGCTGGAGCGCCTCGGCGGCCGGACCCTCCCAGCGCGAGCGATAGTCCATCCGTGAGAGCGCCCCCTGGAGCTGATCGAGGCGCATGACCCGGGCGATCTCCAGGCGGAGTCGCATGACCTCTCGGGCCGTCCGCCCGCTCTCGGTCGCCATCGCGATCGACTCGAGCACCGCCGGCAGATAGACGAGACGAGCGACCCGGAGCGCGATCGCCTTGGGGAGCCCGAGGCGGACGAACTCCTGCGAGCGCGTCGCCAAGAGGGTCCGCTGTGACTTTGGCAGGAGCGCCTCGACATCGTCCAGGAGCGGCCCTGCGACAGAGATCCCCCCCTCCGGCATGTCGAGCTTGCCGTGGCTCTCGAGGAGGAAGTAGGTCGACGCCTCCAACGCGTCCTGGACTGCGTCCATGGCCGCGTAGATCGCGTCTTGGCGGTGCTTGTCCTCGAGGGCGTAGAGCTCGCGCTGGAGCGAGGCGATCCCCCCGGCCTCGACCGCCCGGAAGTAAGCGATCGCGACAGCCCGGGCCGAGCGACCCGTACCGATCATCAGCTCCGGGAAGAAGCTCGCGCCTGCGTTGTCGATGATCCGGTTGACCGCCATCGTCGTCGCGATCTCCCGGCGGAGGAGGTGATGGGCGACAGCCTCACCGGCGACCTCGACGATCGCCGGCGGGAAGTAGTCGCGGACCAGCTCGACGGCGAGGGCCTCGGGGAGCTCCTCCGCCTCGAGGAGCTCGCGGAAGACCCACATCTTCGAGTGGGCACAGATGGCGGCGGCCTCCGCCTTGTGTAGGCCGAGACCCTTGCGCAGGCGCTGCTCGAGCTCGTCGTCGGTCGGCAGGGCGAAGGCCTCGGCCGAGAACGGCACCCCGCGGGTCAGGAACGCGAGCGTCCGGCTGTAGCGGTAGATGTCGCGCTGGCTCCGGAGACAGTCAAAGGAGACCATCCGACTCTGGGCCCGGTTGTTGTCGAGCACCTTCTCGCAGACCTCGTCCGTGCACTGGAGGAGGAGCTCGTTGCGGCGCTCGCGGGAGACCGCGCCGCTGGCCAGCAGCGGCGCGAAGAGGATCTTGATGTTGACCTCGTGGTCGGAGGTGTCGACCCCGCCGGAGTTGTCGAGGTAGGAGGTGTAGACGTAGCCCCCGGCCTTGGCGTAGTCGACGCGGCCGCGATCGGTGATCGCGAGGTTGGCCCCCTCGGCGAGGATCCGACAGCGCAGCTCGTTGGCGTCGATGCGGACGAAGTCGTTGGCCTTGTCGCCGACGTCGACGTGGCTCTCGCCGCGGCTCTTGATGTAGGTGCCGATCCCGCCCATCCACAGGAGGTCGACCTGCACCTTGAGCAGCGCCCGGACGACGTCCTCGCCGCTGACGACCTCCTCGAGGCCGATCCCCAGCAGATCGCGGGCCTCGACCGGGAGGTCGATCTTCTTGGCGGTCCGCGACCAGACCCCGCCGCCCTTCGAGATCAGGGCGGGATCGTAGTCGCTCCACAGGGAGCGCGGCAGCTCGAAGAGACGCTTGCGCTCGGCGAAGCTCTTCGCCGGATCCGGCGTCGGGTCGACGAAGATGTGCATGTGGTTGAAGGCGCCGAGGAGCTTGATCGTCTGGCTCCGCAGCAGGCCGTTGCCGAAGACGTCGCCGCTCATGTCGCCGACGCCGACCACCGAGATCTCATCCTCCTCGGGATCGATCCCCAGCTCGCGGAAGTTCCGCTTGGTCGTCTCCCAAGCGCCGCGGGCCGTGATGCCGGTCGCCTTGTGGTCGTAGCCGTTGGAGCCGCCGGAGGCGAAGGCGTCGTCGAGCCAGAAGCCGCGGTCCATCGAGATCGCGTTGGCGGTGTCCGACAGGTGCGCGGTGCCCTTGTCGGCCGCGACGACGAGATAGGGGTCCTCGCCCTCGCCGTAGACGATGATCCCCTCAGGGGTCTTGGTCACGCCGTCGACGACGTTGTCGGTGACCGAGAGGAGCGCCTGGATGAAGACCTGATAGATCCGATCGCCCGCGGCCCGTAGCGCGTCGCGGCCGGTCGGCGCGTCGCGGAGAACGAAGCCCCCCTTCGCGCCCATCGGCACGATCAGGACGTTCTTCACCATCTGCGTCGACATCAGCCCGTGGATCTCGGTGCGGAAGTCGTCGGGACGGTCGCTGAAGCGGAGCCCGCCGCGGGCGACCCGGCCGCCGCGGAGGTGCACGCCCTCAAACTCGCGGTGATAGACCCAGATCTCGCGCCACGGCTTGGGAGATGGCCCAAAGGGCAGGTTCGCTCCGGCGATCTTGAAGGCGAGCGCCTCGCCCTCGGTCCGGTTCGCGACGAACGCGTTGGTCCGCCGGGTCGCGCGGACGACCACCGCGACGGCCTGGAGCACGCGGTCGGCGGTATAGTCGGAGACGTCGCGCAGCTCCGCCGCGAGCGCGTCCTCGGTCGCCTTGAGGCCGGCCGCGTCGCCCGGGTTGGCCGGGTTGAAGCGACAGGCGAGCCAGGCGATCAACGCCTGGGTGACGGTCGGGTGGTTGCAGAGCACCCGCCGGATCAGCCGGGTCGCGAAGGGACAGCGGAGCTGGTGGAGATAGGCGACGTAGGCCCGGAGGATCTCGACCTCCAGCGCGGTCATCGACGTGTCGATCACGAGCTGGTTGAGGCTGTCGCGCCCGAGCGTGCCGTCGTAGACCTCGCGCAGGGCGGCCCGGAAATTCTCGCTCCGGGCCATCACCGTCGGGATCCGCTCGGGGCGGATGTTGAGGCGGAAGTTGTCCATCTCAAAGGGCGGGAGGTGACGGACGTTGACCGGGCGGACGTACTCGTCGATGACCCGCAGGCCGAACGACGTGATCAGCGGCAGCTCCTCCGAGAGGCCGAGCGCCTGCCGGCGGAAGACCCGGAGGTTGAGCGAGCCGGGATGATCACCGGTCGTCGAGATGAAGAGATCACAGTCGAAGTCCGCGCCCTTGCGCAGGTTCTCGAGGCAGGCGAGGTCGCCTAGGAGGCGGAGATCGCCGGCGCGACGCTTGTGCTCGTCGATGAAGGCGTCCTGGTAGTCCTCGAAGAGCTCGTCCACCTCATCGTCGCCGACGAGCTCGACGAGCGCCTCGCGCAGCCGCTCGTTCCAGCTCTTCGCCAGGGCGAGCACCTGCGTCCGGACCTTCTCGGTGTCGATCTCGGCGAAGGTCGTGGGCCCCGTCAGGTAGTAGTGGATGATCGCGTTGTCGTAGCGATCCATGTAGACGCCGAAGTCGGCGTAGGTCGCCCCGCACTCGGCGATCAGCAGCTCCTGAACGTGGAGGCGGAGCTCCTCGGAGAACTGCTCGCGCGGCAGCGAGACGAAGGCGAAGATCGACTGACGATCCTCGCCGACCCGGATGTGGACATCGCTCTCGCCGGCCGCCTCGGCCCGGAGCACCCGGTCGGTCAGCTCCCAGATGCTCTCTGGGGGCTCGGTGAGCATGAACTCCAGGGGCAGCGAGTTGAACGCGTTGGTGATGTTCTTGCCGCGGTGGCTGTCGAGCGAGACGTTGCGATCCGCGAGCATGCCGCGGAGAACCACCCGCAGGTGCGGGATCTCCTCGGGCGGCGTGTGCAGGGCCCGGTAGGTGAAGAGGCCGTTGACCAGGCAGGTCCCGCTCGTGTCGCCGTTGCGGTCGACGCGGGTGATGATGAAGTGGCCAGGACGACCCGCGCGGTGCACCGGCGACTCGTCGTTGCTCCGGCGATAGCGGACGGTCCGCTCGTCCTCCGCGGCGAAGCAGGCCATCCGCTCAGCGTCACGGTCGGGCTCCAGCACCGACGAGATGCCCAGGCGCGAGAGGATGTGGCCGCCGAGGTCGTACTCCTCGACCGAGAGGAGGACGAAGTTCTCCTCGCAGAGCCAGCGGACGATCCCCTCGGTCTCGCGGAACATCAACGAGCGCTCCGCCCCGACGGCCACGGAGGTCCGAAGGTACGCGTCGGCGAGCTCCTGGAGGCTCCGCCGCATCGGCTGGAAGTCGCGGACCATCGACTGGACCAAGCGCAGGCGCTGGCGATAGCTGCCGAGCAGATCCTCCGGCAGCTCGTCGACCTCGAGGGCGATCCGGATGATCGACTCGGAGGGGCCCTTGCCTACGGCGGTGACCGTGCCAGCGGCGTTGCGGCGGATCCGGACGACCGCGTTCACCACGCTCGAGGCGCGCAGGTCGTTGGCGGCGAGCCACGCCCGCACCGAGGAGACCAGGAAGGGCTGATCCTCCATGCAGCTCTCGATGACGAAGCCGCCGTCGATCCGGCGGACCGCGACGCAGATCTCGCCGACCTCGCGCTGACGGATCGTCGACAGCAACGACTCGTAGTGACCGACGAGCTGAGCGCTGCTCACTCGCCGGAGGTCGCGAACATCGACCGAATTCAGCACCGCCTTCGCCAACGCCCCGAGGAGGCCGAGGTCGGTCCCCTCGATCGACGGGGTGTACGAGGCCAGGACTTTCTGGACCTCACGGATCCGTTGCGCGCTCAGCTTCTCGGGTGCCATTGGCGACAACGATCCTGCACCGGAGGCGCGGACGCAATATCCCGCCGTCAAACGAGCAACGTGCGCAATCGCCTACGCAGCGGGGAGCGCTCGGAGGGTGACGGCTCCGCGGCAACTTCCTATGCTGCGGACGTGCACACCCTCACGACACCGCCGACCACCAGCCCCGAGGCGTACCGCGCTCGGAGGGCACGTCTCGCCGCACGGATGGGGGAGAAGAGCGCGCTGCTGCTGCACGGCGGGGTCCTGCGCACCCGCTCGAACGACACCGAGCACCGCTTCCGCCCGGACTCCAACTTCCACTACCTGTGCGGGCTTCGCGAGCCCGGCGCGCTCCTCCTCTTTCGCCCGGGCTGCGATCCAGAATTCACGCTCTTCGTCCGACCTCGCGATCTCGAGGCCGAGATCTGGAGCGGCCGCCGCGTCGGTCCGGAGGGCGCGACCGAGAAGTACGGCGCGGACGAGGCCTGGCCGCTCGAGCGGGCCGGTCAGCTCCTGCCGAGCCTCCTCGACGGGATCGACACCCTCTACACCCCCCTGGGCGCCGACGATCCGGGGCTGATGCCCCTCGTCCACCGCGCGATCGACCACCTCCGCCGTCGCGATCGCTACGGTGGTATCGCCCCGGAGCGGCTCCAGGACGCCCGCGCGCTCATGGGCGAGGAGCGGCTCCGCAAGGATGAGGCCGCGCTGGCGAGCATGCGCAGGGCCGTCGACATCACCGTCGGCGGTCACCTCGCGGCCATCGCCGCGACCCGCCCGGACCTCTACGAGCACCAGATCGAGGCCCTCCTAGAGTTCAACTTCCGCCGCCATGGATCGAGCGGCCCCGGCTACGGCAGCATCGTCGGCTCCGGGGACAACGCGACGATCCTCCACTACGTCGACAACGAGTCGCTCCTCCGCGACGGTGAGCTCCTCCTCATCGACGCGGGCGCCGAGTGGGACTACTTCACCGGCGACATCACCCGGACCTTTCCGGTCAACGGGCGCTTCTCACCGGCGCAGCGCGACCTCTACGCGATCGTGCTCGCCGCCAACGAGGCCGGGATCGCCGACGCGCAGGTAGGGTCGAACATCGACTCGATCTATCGCGTGTGCCTGCGCACGCTCATCCAGGGGCTTCGGGATCTCAAGCTCGTCGAGGGCGAGGTCGACGCGCTCCTCGAGGACGAGAAGAGCTACATCCACTACACGCGCCATCGCCACAGCCACTGGCTCGGCGTCGACGTCCACGACGTCGGCCACTACTGCCTCGGCCGGGAGCCGCGACCGCTGCAGCCGGGCTACGTTCTCACCGTCGAGCCGGGCCTCTACATCGCCGCTGACGACGAGCGTGCGCCGCCCGAGCTGCGCGGGGTCGGGATCCGGATCGAGGATGACATCCTCGTCTGCACCCCCGGCCCCGAGGTCCTCTCCGCCGGAGTGCCGAAGAGCATCGCCGGGATCGAGGCGCTGGTCGGTACGGTCCCCTACCCCGCCTAGCGCATCCGCGACTCGAGCCCCTGGGCCGTGTCCTCGAGCGTCGCCCGGAACTCCGGCGGGACGAAGTCGATCTGACGCCGAAGGTAGGGCAGCAGCTCGGGGTTCGAGATCGCAGAGATCGCGTTGACGGCTTGCTCGACGAAGGGCTGTTCCCCTTCGCGGAGGCGATCACAGAGGAAGTCGAGGGCCTCGACCGTGCCCATCTTGCCGATCGCCTTGAGCGCGGCGATCCGCACAGGCTCCGCCTCGACGAGGTCTCGGGCCTCAAAGATCCGCCGCAGCGGCTCAAAGCCGTGGGGAAAGATAAGGCGCTCGATCGCCTCGGCCGCGGCCTCCCGGACCCCGAGGCTCTCATCGCGCAGGGCCCTCTGGAGGAGCGTGAAGGAGCGCTTGAAGCGGATCGAGCCCATCGCCTTGGCGACCGTCCTCCGCAGCGCGGCGTCCCCCTTGGCGAAGAGATGCTCGAGCGCGTCGATCACCGGATAGGCGCGGATCGCCTCGAGCCTGCCGACGATCTCGGCCGGCTCCAAGACGGCGCCGCGACGCTCGACCTCGAGGACCAGGAGGAGCGCGTGCCGGCGGACGTAGTCGGGGAAGCGACGGTCCGCCATCACCCCCGCGGCGGTCAACGCCGCCTCACCGCCGAGCTCCCACTCTGCGAGATCGACGTACCAGACCTCCTCGTAGTCGGGGAGCTGCTTGAGGAAGTCCGGCACCGGCACCGGCCGCGGTGGATCGGCCGGCGCGTCGGCGAGGCGATCGAGGATCCGGTGGCAACGCTCACGGCTCTTGGGGGGCAGGTCCAGCGCCGTGAGCCGGCGGTAAACCTCGGCGACCTGGCGAAAGCAGCAGACCGAGGCCAGGGCCTCCGCGGCGGCGAGGTAGGCGTTCTCGACGATCTGGAGGGGATGGCCGGCGCCCAGCGCCTCCGCGGCGGTCTTCATCCACGCGTCGGCGGAGCGGAGGCGGAGATCATCGGCGTAGGGGAGCCCCGAGCGGGTGCAGAATTCGGCCGCCTCGCGGAGGATCGTCGCCACCGCGTGGTGCTCCCCGGCCCGCCGCGCGTGGGCGACGAAGGCCTCGTAGAGGCGCAGCGCGTCGAGCTTGAGCCCGTCGGCCTTGAGGATCCGGATGCTGTTGAGGCAGCCCTCGGCGACGTTCTCAAAGGTGCCCGTCTCGAGGCCGACGCGGGCGAGGAGCTGGTAGCAGTCGAAGGCCCGCTCCCGCAGCCGCTCGCCCTCAAAGCCGTCGGCCGCCTCCTCGACCGTCGTCGTCGCCTCTGCGAGGGCTGCTCGGGCCCGCTCGTGGCCGAGGCGGTGGAGGCAGAGGCCGTAGTTGATCCGCACGAGCGCCCGCTCGTAGGGGCGATCCCGCAGCCGCTCGCTGGCGAGGAGGGCCCCCCAGCGCTCAGCGGCCTCGCGGTCATCGCCTGCGCGCTCGAGCTCGATCGCGTGGTGGACGTCCATCTCCGCGGCGGCGAAGCAGCGGGCGGCCTCGCGATGTTGACCGGCGCGGGAGAGGTAGATCCCGACGAGCTGAAAGCCGCGACGGGCGTCCTCGGAGCCGGCACGGACCGCGGCGAGCTGCTCGTTCATCAGCTCCGGCGAGGGCAGGTCCTTGATCCCCAGGTAGGCGGCGCAGGCCATCGCCTCGCGGTGGAGCCCGACCTGACGCAGGCACTCGCTGAGCGCCCGCAGCCACTCCTCGTACTCAAAGTCGATCCGGTCGACGACCTCGACGAGCTGGCGGAGGTAGACGATCGCGTCGTCGTAGCGGCGGGCTCGGATCGCGGTCTCGGCCCGGACCCAGAGGAGCGCGGTGTCGATCATCGCCGCCCTCCCCTCGGCCGCACCGCCCGGACGTCCGCCCCGCCAGGGCTGCGAGTGTCGGCCTCGACCTCCTGGATGATCTGCCGGGCCCGGTCCGCTCGGTTGCCGATCATCAGGGCGTTGCGGTCGATCACGTGGACCCGGTGCAGGTAGTCGAGATAGGGGAGCTCTAGGTCCGAGCTCGGGAGGATGAAGACTCCGTAGAGGGGCGCCTTGCTGGCGAGGAGCTGGACCTCGTCGGCCGGCAGCTGACACTCGCCGTGGGTCAGGAAGTAGACGAGGAGCTTGCCCCCCGAGCGCCGCGGCGCGGCCAGCTCGCCGTTGAGCTGGCGTATCACCCGGGCGTAGTTGCGCCCGTGCTCGGCCCTGAACTGGAGGACATAGGGGACCTCGCCGTGGCTGTCTGCGCCGACCTCGACCCCCTCGTAGAGGCGCGAGTCGAAGAAGCGGAGGATCACCCGCTCGCCGAGGAGCGCGAGGCGCTTGCACAGGGCCAGGGCGAGGCCGCGGGCGAAGACCTCACGGACGCCCCGCATCGACGCCGATCCGTCGACGAGCACCATGTGCGTCCGCTCCTCGTTCTCTACCTGCTTCTCGTGGGTGAAGTAGAAGAGCTCGTTGTCGACGAGCTTCTGCTCGAAGATGTCCTCGTCGAGCGCGAGCTGGGAGAGGACCAGATCGTCGAGGTTGCCCCGGCGCTCGATCGACGCGTAACCGTCGATCGAGAAGGCCTGCTGCCCCGCGTCGCGGCGGACCTCCAGGAGCGAGGGCAGCAGCTCCATCGAGAAGTCGATGACGTCGGAGAGCGCCGGCGAGATCATCACCGAGTAGAGGTCCGCCAGATCGACGCCGCTGGCGGCCTCGCCGGGGCCGCCGCGGAAGAGGCCGAAGAGGCGCAGGGCGTCGACGTCGAGCTGCTCGACGGCGAGGATCGGCAGGAGGCGGAGGCGGACCATGGTCTCGATCCAGGCGACCGCCTGCGCCGGATCGTAGCGGTTGAAGGCGGTCCGCGGATCGATCCGGAGGTAGAGGGCGGCGTCGGCGGGCAGCTCCATCGGCCGCATCACCCGCACCGCCTCCGAGAGCTGCGGGGTGATCGAGGCGAGGAGGCGCGCGAGCACCACCCCGACCATCGAGTCGCGGTGCTTCCAGCCCGCCTGCGAGGTCACCAGCTCCGACGGCGCGAGCTCGTGGAGGAGGCTCCGCCAACCGTCGCAGAGCTCACGCTCGGCGATCCCCTGGACGTGGGTCGCGGGGGTCCCGAGGCCCACGATCAGGCACCCGAGATCGTGGGCGATCACGAGCGGCACCGCGTAGCCGAGGCGGGCCAGGATGGCGTGCCAGGCGATCGCCCGCATCAACGCCAACGAGCCCGCGCCCTCGATCTGTGAGAGCGCGAGGGTGCCGATCTGGCGCTCGATCTCCGGGCCTGTCGGCGCGCTGCGGCTCCCCTCTGTCACGCAGCCCCCGTCCGCTCGACGCGAGCCGCCGGGAACGCATCGCGACCGCGGAGGAGGCCGGGCGCGCGCGCCTGGGGCGGGATGGCGTTGTCCGAGGCCAAGGATGTCTCCTAGACGAAGCGGCTCGAGGCGAACATCACCTCGAGGAGCTTGTCGACCTCGCTGATCATCCGCTGCGCCGCCGGGTTGTCGGGCATCCGCTGCAGCGCGGCCTTGATGTCGCCGAGGTTGCGCAGCTGCGAGAAGAGCTGCATGTCGGAGAGCACCTCGGAGCCGGCCAGCGTCTCGCGGATGATCCGCAGCTCCTCCAGGAGGTCCTGGATGCTCGTCGGCGTCGCGCCGATCCGTGCCTTCTCGGGGTGCGCGTCGTACCAGCGATCGAGCACAGGGCCGACGATCTCCTGGAGCAGCTCCTCCTGCTCCGGCGTGTTCCAGACGTGGCGGAGGACGAAGAAGTCGGCGTCGGTCGCCTCGCTGCGACCGTCGAAGATCGCCGAGGCCGCGAACATCTTGAGGAGCTTGACCACGCGCCGATCCGAGAGGCCGATCCCCTCCGAGCGGATCTGGAAGACCAGCCCCTTAAAGGTCGCGAGGAAGTCCTCGGAGAAGTGCATGAAGTCGCCGAAGTGCTGCTGGAGGCCGAGCAGCTCCTTCGCCGAGGTGACCGTCCGCGCCGCCTTGTTCTTACCTGTCCCCTCAGACATCTGCTTGGTCTCGATGTCGATGCCCTTCTGGAGGAGACCGCGGAAGTGATAGGAGTCGAGGTAGTCGCAGCGCACCCGCAGGAGGAAGCGGTCGAAGAGCGCCGACAGGGCCTCGTCGCCCGGGACCTCGTTGCTCGCCGCGAAGAGGGAGATGAGCGGCACGTTGACCGTCGTCGTCCCGTGGGTGTAGCGGCGGGCGTTGAGGATCGTCAGGAGGCTGTTGAGGATCGCCGAGTTCGCCTTGAAGATCTCGTCGAGGAAGACGACCTCGGCCTCCGGGAGCATGTGCTCGATCCGTCGGCGATAGGTCCCCTGGCGAAACGCCTGGATGTCGACGGGGCCGAAGATCTCGTTCGGCTCGGTGAAGCGGGTCAGCAGGTAGTCAAAGTAGCGGGCGTCGATGACCTCGGAGAAGGCGCGGAGCAGGGCGCTCTTCGCCGTCCCCGGGGGTCCGACCATGACCAGGTGCTCGCCCGCGAGGGCGGCGACGAAGAGGAGACGGATGATCTCCTCCTTGCCGAGGAATTGTTGCTCGAGCTGACGAGCGCCGTCCTGGAGACGACGGGCGAGCTCGGCGAGCGACACGCCGGAGGGGGGAGGCGTTGAGAATGCGCTCATTGGCCAGTTTCTTTCAGGATGCGTGGTACCAGGGTCTCCCGCAGGTTTTCAACCACTTCACGCGGGAGCACGTCGGCGAGGTGATCGGTGTACTCGGTCCAGCGCCGGGCGAGCTGGCCGTCAAAGCCGCCGCTGCGCTCGGGTGGGGTCATCGGCGCGCCGAGGAATCCCTCGAGCTGCGGGCTCAGGAGGGGCAGCCCGAGGAAGAGCCGGACCGCGCGCTTGCGGGTCGCGGTCGCGACCCCGAGGCGGGCGCCGAGCTCCAGGACCTTGATGAAGTGGAGGTGGATGAGCGCGGCCGTCAGGGCGCCTATCTCGACCGGCCCCGCGTTGAAGCTGCTGCCGGCCAGGGCTAGCGCCGGCGCCCCGGCGGTGAGCGCCTTCGGGGCGTCGCTGGTCGCCGTCGTGCTGTTCGCGGTCATCGGCGGCGGCGGCGGAGCGATCGAGGCCATCAGCCCCTCCATGATCGACCCGCCGACGGCGATCCAGTCCCGCGCTCCAGCCCACGAGTAGGTCACGGCTCTGGCGAACGAACGCTCCGCCAGGAACGGCGCGGCGATCAGCGGCGACCACCCCTCAGGCGCGAGCATCGGCCGGAGCATGCAGGTCACTGGGCTGGCCCAGAGGACATCCGGCATCAGCTGGAGGACCTCGTGGTTGTGCTCGTCGTCGAGCCAGGTGACGACCTCGTCGCGACGTCCGTAGCGGAGGCGGCGGCGGGGCACGGGCTGGCCCAGGTAGCGCTCCTCCCCCTCGAGGGTCAGGATGACCACGTCGTGGCGGACGAGGTCGAGGAAGGGTCCGACGGCGACATGGCGGGCGAGCGCCTGCTCGAGCGAGCTCGGCTGCCCGAGGGTCAAGAGGGTCCGCGCCGCCGCCTCCAAGCGTCGCCAGGTGATCCGCCGGGTCCAGACCCGCGGCCTGTCGGGATGGTCGAGGACGAGGACGTTGTGCAGCGCCGCCCAGAGGCCGACCTCGTCGGCGTCCGCCTCTTCGAGCACCGGCTCGGCGATCACCGTCTTCGCCTGGCGCAGGCGGAGGAGCTCGAGCTCGCGGATCGGCGCGCGGACGAGCTCCTCGCCCATCGCCCTCGCCTCTTCAGGGCGGACGGGCTGGCCGACCATCAGCGGTCCTCCGCCGAGCAGCGGCAGGACGAAGCGGTCGAGGAGGTCACTCAGGGTCCAGGTCACGGTCGACCTCAATCCCGCGGCCGTAGCCCCAGAGGGCGAAGCGTCCCAGACGCTGGTTGGTGATCGACGGCGGGCTCACGGCCGTCAGCTCCTCCGGCAGGTCCCTGCCCTCGGCGAGCTCGAGGCGACCGACGACGGCGGCGTCGAGCGGGACGAGGTGCTCCGGGCGGAGCCGCAGCGGCTCGGTGTCCGGGCCGCGGAAGAGGGCGAGCTGACCGCTCTCGAGGCCGAGGAGATCGCGCAGGAGCTCCGGGCGGACCCGCGGCCACAGCTCATGACCGTCCGGGACCAGCACCCCCGGCGCGACCTCGCAGATCCGGACGCCGAGCGGGATCAGGGCCGCAGCGCCGACGCCGGCGACGCTCGCCGCCCCCGAGCCGCCGATCACCGCGCCGCTCAGCACGAGCACCCCCTCTTCGAGGATCGCCAAGCGGGCCGACGCCAGCGATCCCGGCGGGACGACGTAGATCAGGCGCCGGAGCAGCTCGCTCTGCGACCAGGGCACGAGCGCCCCCTTGGGCTCCCGCGCCGCGCTGGTGGGCCGGAGACGGATCGGGATCCGCAGTGGCTCGTAGCCGAGGCTGCGCGCGTCGCCGGGCTCCCGCACCGGTCCCCGCTCGACATCGGCGGCGACCAGGTGGCGCCCCTCGATGAAGCGCGGCGCCCCCTCGAGACGCTCGACCCGGCCGCTCCGCCCGCGGAAGAGGTACATCTCGTCGCCGGGGAGGCAGGTCGACGCCGAGCCGAGCTGGATCGGGTGGCGGTAGCCGACCTCGACCGCCGCCCGCGGCGACACCGGCACCAGGAGCTCGACGCCCGGGATCCCGCGGAGCACGTCGAGGGTCCGACCGGAGGGGTTTCGCAGGCGCAGGAGGAGGCTCGCCCGACGCTCGCCGGCGAGGGCGAAGCGGACCCCGGCCATCTCGACCTTGGTCCGCCAGAGATAGGCCAAGACCCGCTCGGAGAGCCCCGGCGCGACGAGGATGAGCGCCATCTCGTGCATCCCGCACAGCTTCGGGTCCTCGTTTATCCCCGACAGCGGCAGCGGCACCTGGCGCAGCGAGAGGCGCTGGATGAGCTCCACCGGGTCGAGGCGATCGCTGACCGTGTAGCGGCCGACGAAGTCGAGATCGACGGCGACGAGATCGTCGGAGCCCGCGGCGAGCGGCTCGGTCAGGTCATAGCCGAAGGGGGCGACGCGCTCGCGATAGCGCACAAAGAGGGTCCCTCCGCCGACGTAGAGCGATCCGCGGACCGACATCGTCAGGCGGAGCAGGCGATCGAGCGCGTACGAGTCGGCGCCTGCGCAGCGGACCAGGATCGCGTTGCCTCCGCTCCGCCGTCGGGCCCGCTCGAGGGTCATCGTCGGGATCAGATCGTCGAGGCTCGACTCCTCCGAGTAGGCGCCGAGGAAGGCGACCAGCCGATCCAGCGCCGGGAAGATGAGGAGCGTCTCGCGGCCCACGGCGACCCCGCGTGCGTCGGGCGCGAGGCCCTGCATGCGAAAGCGGGTCTGGCCCGCCGCGATCGGCTCGAGCAGCGTCTTCGCCATGGCGGGGAGTCTATCAGCCTCGGGCGAGCGGGCATGGCAGCTCGCGCTGTGATTTTTTCCCCGTCCGGAGGATCCCGACGAGCTCCGAGGCGACGGCAGGGGGAGCTTTGCGTGCTAGGATAGCGACCGATCGTGGCACGACCGCCGAAGCCGCCCGACCCGCCCCGTCGCGGGCGCCCGCACCCGGTCGCCGGCCAGCTCCGACAGCGAATCGTCAGCGCAGACGGGCGTCCTGAGGTCCAGACAGCGCTCGCCCTGCTGGATCGCGGAGACCTGCGTGAGGCGGCGCGCGTCCTCGAGACCTCGGGCGTGCACGCGGTGGCCGCGGTCATCCGCCTCGAGCACGCGACCGGCGCGAACACCAACCTCCGCCACCGGATCGCGATGCTCCGTGAGGGCTGCGCGCGCAACCCCGGCGACACCGACGAGGGACGGGCCCTCCATCGCGCCCTCGCCGAGGCGCTCCTGCGCCAGGCGGAGTCGATGGCCGACGGCGCGCCCAGGAGGGCGCTCCTGATCGAAGCCGCGCGAGCGCTCGACGACGCAGACCGCGGCGAAGACGCAGGCATGATCTACGAGCGCCTCGGCTTCTGGCAGCGTGCCGCCCAGGCCTACGAGAGCGCCGGGGCCATCTCCAACCTCGAGTACGTGCTCGAGATCATCGGCAGGCAAGAGGCCGCCCAAGCGGCGATCGACGCCGCCGAGATCGCGGTCGATGACGCCCTCAAGACCGGCCACCGACGCCTCGCTCGCACCCTCCTCGCGGAGCACACGAGCGAACGCTTCCTCCCGACCCAGCACCGCAGCCGGCTGCCGCGGCTCGGCCTGGTCCGCCGCCTCGCCGCCGTCGATCAGGCCCTCCCCCACCGCGACCGGATCCACATCGCCTGGACGAGCCCCGACGGGCAGGCGCTCACCATCCTCCATGCCAACACGACGCTGCGGATCGGCCGCTCGCCGGACGCCGATCTGCCGATCGCCGCGCCCACGCTCTCGCGCGACCACGTCCACCTCCAGCTCACGCCGCGGCTCCCCCCGGCGCCCCCTGGCGTCGCCCTCACGGCGGTCGATCAAGGGTCCCGCGTCGGCACCTTCTGGGACGGGGAGGCCCTCTTGGCCGGCGACCCCGAACCCCTGACCCACAGCGCCGAGCTCGGCCTCGGCTTCGCGTCGATGATCGAGGTCCAACCGCTCACCGAAGAGGACACCGACCCCAGCCAGGACACCCGCGGCGCGCTCCTGCGGATCGCCGGTGAGGAGACCTGGCACCTCTTCCTCCCCGAAGGGGGACCCTTGGCCCTGAGCCCCGCCTATCGCCCCCCCGCGTCCGTCGACTGGAGCCCTCCCTTCCTCGAGATCGCCGCGGACCCTGAGTGCAGGATCCGCCTGAACTCGACCCTGCTGGAGCGCGGCGCCCGGATCGAGGCGCTCCTCGGCGATCGCATCGAGCTCATCCCTGACTCCGGACCGTCGATCACGCTCACCCTCCTGCGCTGAGCTAGGGCGCGACGCCTCGGTGGAATTCAGCGCCCGCCTGCCCTACGATCGCCGCCGTCGATGAGCATCGTTCTCGAACCTGAGGGGACCACAAGCGTCCTCGATGAGGCGCTCGTCGCCGTGCTCGATCACTTCGCGGTCGGCGCGACCCTGCCGGCCGAGCACGCCCCGCTCGCAGATCTCGCGGAGAGCCTCCGCCGGCTCGTCCCCCTGACGCTGCTGCAGCGCCAGCTCCAGGAGCTCAGCCACGGCGGCTACCTCCGCGGCGCCGTGGTCGCGATCGCCGCAGACCTGCGCCAGCGCCCGCGGGCGGACCTCGCCCTCCTCTTAGCGCGCGAGCTCGTCGACGCCCTCGCGCCGCTGCTCGGGATCGCCGTCGCCCGGGCGCTGCTGACCCTCCCGAGCATCGACGCTAGCCGCCGCCTCCTCGGCGGGCCCTTTACCGCCGCCAACCTGCTCCTCGGCGACTCGCTCTCCGAGACCGGGGACCCCGCCGCGGCCCTCCGTCACTACGAGGCGGTCCTCGCCGTCGACATCGACAACAACCAGGCGCTCCGCGGCTGGCGCGAGGCGGCCCGCGCCCTCGAGCGGCGCGGCCTCTCCCCCCGCCAACGCAGCCGCGGCCTCGCCCTCCTCGACGGGCTCGCGGAGCTCGAGATCGCCGACGGCCTCGGCTCCGATCGCTACGAGCTCGGGCGCCCCCTCGGCCGGGGCCGGCACGCCGTCGTCTACCAGGCCTTTGATCGCCGCGTCGGCCGCGAGGTCGCGCTCAAGCGCCTCCTCGTCAGCGGCCGCGATCGCCTGCTCCGCGCCCGCTTCTTCGACGAGGCGCGGACCCTCGCCCAGGTCCGCTCGCCCTACGTCGTCGCCCTCCTCGACGCCCAACCTGACCACGCCTTCATCGCCCTCTCGCTCTGCCGCGGCGGCAACCTCCGGCTCGCCCTCCGGCGCAACCTGGTCAGCGCCGCCGACCTGCCGAGGATCGGCCACGAGCTCGCCGCTGCCCTCCGCGCCGTCCACGAGGTCGGCGCGCTCCACCGCGACGTCAAGCCGGCCAACATCCTCGTCCGCGACCCAACGCCCGGCTCGCCCATCGCCCTCGGCGACTTCGGCCTCGCCCTCCCCGGCAGCCGGCAGGACGGGGCTCGCAACGTCGGCACGCTCCGCTACCTCGCGCCCGAGCTGCGGCAGGGCCGGGCCAGGGCGACCCGCGCCTGCGATGTCTTCAGCGCAGGCGTGGTCCTCCTCGAGATCGCCACCACCCCCGCCCCGCTCCCGGCTGAGTTCGACCGGGCCAGCGACGCCCTCGACGCCGCCTCGCACGTCCCGGACGGCCTCGCCGACGGCTGGACGGAACGCCTGCGCAGGATGCTGGCGACCGATCCGAGCGAGCGCACCCTCCCCTGACCGCTCGCCCTCCGCGATCCCCTGGGCGCGAGGCTTGCCTCTGCGTCGACGCTCGCGGTACGCCAACCTTGCGGAGCTCCCTGTCCCCCGCCGGCTCCGCCCGGACTCCGATCGTGAAGAGGCAACCCATCACAGGCGCGCTGCCTAGCAGACCGTGGCAAGAGTCCCGTGTGCTCTCGCGCCGCAATCGTCGGCCCTCTTGGCTTCGACGAAACGCCGCTGTACTGGGCCGTACCGCAAGTTTCGGCGGGGCCGAGAGCGGCGACGGGGGCAAGCGAGAGCGCGCGGGACTCTTGCCACGGGCTGCTAGGGCCCTGGTCGTCCTCGGCCTCGGCCTCGCCTGCGCCGAAGAGCCCCGCACCTACAGCACACCGGGGGCCGAGGCGACGCCGATCTTCAGCGAGAACTTCGACAGCGGATCGCTCGGCGAGGCCTGGCGGACGACCGGCGAAGGGGCCCGCGTCGAGGGCGGCGCCCTCATCGTCGAGGGCCTGCACAACCACCCGGTCTGGCTCACGCGCGAGCTGCCCGACGACGTTCGCGTCGAGTTTGACGCGACGGCCGAGGGTGAAGAGGGCGACATCAAGGTCGAGCTCGCCGGCGACGGCGTCTCCTTCGCCAAGAGCGCGAGCTACACCGCCACCGGTTATGTCGTGATCTTCGGCGGCTGGAACAACGAGCTCAACGCGATCGCCCGGCGCAACGAGCACGGCGAGGATCGCAAGACCAAGACCGAGCCCAAGGTCGAGGCCGACCGCCGCTATCACTTCACCTTGACCCGCGAGAGCGGGGTCCTGCGCTGGGAGCTCGACGGCCAAGAGATCCTCGTCTTCGAGGACGAGGCGCCGCTCCGAGGCCCCGGCCAGCGCCACTTCGCGTTCAACAATTGGGAGTCGCGGGTCCGCTTCGACAACCTCGTGATCTACGCGCTCTAGCGCTCCCCGACAGCCCCAGGACGGCCGGACAGAGGGTCCCGCGGAGGAGGACACGCCGGCCAACGACGACGCCCGACCGAGGCGGACACAGCGTGACAGCGACGTGAACTTCGCAACATGTTGCGCACGACATCGCGACGGAGTGCGCCGCCCTTCGCCCCCGATCCCGACGGCCCCCTTAGGCCCGCTCGCGCCGCGAGCATCATCCCGACGCTCATCCCACTGGCCCCATCGGGTTCAAAGCGGCCGCACAGGTCGACCGCGCGTGTTCTGGGCGAAACCGTCGGGATCGGTCACTGAGCGGGCGGAGACCGGGACCGCAGGCTTCGAGCGCCCCTCCGCGGTCAACGAGGTGCGGCCCCCCCGGGAGCGCGAGACTTTTGCCACGGCCTGCGAGGCTTGCCCCAGCGCCCCCGAACCGCCACCTTTCGCCCGGGCTCATGGACTCCATCCCGCAACAGTTCGGCCGCTACACGCTGCACCGCAAGATCGGTGAGGGCGGCATGGCTGAGGTCTACTCGGCGACCGTCGCCGTCGGCGAGGGTCTGGCCAAGCAGCTGGTGGTCAAGAAGATCCGCCGCGACTGCGCCGACCAGACCGAGTACGCGCGGATGTTCGTCGACGAGGCCAAGATCGCCCTCAGCCTCAACCACGCCAACATCGTCCAGGTCTTCGACTTCGGCCAGGTCCACGATGATCTCTACCTGGCGATGGAGCTGGTCGAGGGCGTCGATCTGATGCGCCTGATCCACGCCGTGCACGAGCGTGGTGAACGGGTGCTGCCGGTGATCGCCGCCTACGTCGCCCACCAGGTCACCGCAGGCCTCGCCTACGCCCACCAGAAGCGTGACGACTACGGCGCGCCGATCGGCATCGTCCACCGCGACATCAGCCCGCACAACATCATGCTCTCCTTCGCCGGCACGGTGAAGGTGCTGGACTTCGGGATCGCGAGGCCTGCGCCGGACTCGAGCGCCCTCCCCCGTCACCGACTGCCCTACAACGCGAGTGTCCTCGAGGACATGACCATTCAGGGCAAGGTCGCCTACATGGCCCCCGAGCAGGCGATGGGCAAGCGGGTCGATCCCCGCGCGGACATCTACGCCCTCGGCGTCGTCCTCTACGAGATGCTCACGGGCGCGCTGGTCTTCCGCGGAAAGAGCCCGACTCAGCTCCTCGAAGAGGTCCGGAGCCAACCCCTGCCCCCCCTCTCGACGGTCGAGCCGGGGCTCTCCCCTGCCCTCATCGCCGTCGTCGACCGCGCCCTGGAGCGAGATCCGGAGCGGCGCTGGGAGAGCGCGCGAGCGATGCAATCCGCGCTCGCGGCCTTTCTCCACCGCGCCGATCCGGTCGTCGACGATGAGGTCCTGAGCGACTACATAACCCGCTACCACGACCCGACATCCCGGCCGCCGATCGACCTCGCCGCGGACGATCACGACGCCACCCGCGAGTTCAGCGAGGCCGCCGGATCTCCGCTCGCGTCACGCCGCGAGACCCTCGAGATCATCATCCTCCGGGCCCACCTCTCCGCCGCAACCTCGGTCGAGCGGCCCGTCGATCGCGGCCCCTTCCTCCAGCTCGCCCGCGACATCGCCTACAAGCGCGGCGCCCACGTGATCCGCGTCGGCGACGACACCTTGAGCTTCGCCTTCGGCGTACTCGCGATCAGCCGCAGCCCCGCCGAGCAGGCCGTTCAGGTCGCCCAAGCCCTGCGTGAGGCGATCGGCGACGCCGCGCCGGGCCTCGGGATCGGGGTTGCGATCGCGCAGCTCCGGGCCAAGGTCCACCGCATCGCTGGCGCACCCATGGTCGTCGAGATCGAGCCTGCGCTCGAGGCCAGGCTCAAGACCGCAGCGGCGATGACCGTCGACGGCCCCGTACTCCTCCTCGGAGACCCCCCAGAGGGTCTCGCCGAGCGCTGGCGGCTCGGCGAGCCGGATCTCCTGGGCGACGAGGACGACGCGCTGAGCGATCACGAGCTCGACCACGCCTATCCCCTCCTCGGCCCCGCCCAGGCGATCGAGCGCCGGATCCACCACGCGCCCGGCGCCCGGGCTGGCTTCTACGGCCGCGAGCTCGAGCTGCGCACCCTGAGGGAGTGCTTCGCCGAGGCGATCCGAGCGCGCAGCGCCCGAGCCGTCCTGATCACCGGCGGCCCCGGCCTCGGCAAGCGAACGGTGGTCGAGCGCTTCATCAACGGGATCCCCCGACGCTCAGCGGAGGTGCTCCAGGTCATCGGCCAGTGGCGTCGCCGCAACGTCTCGCTCGGCGCGATCCTCCGCCTGCTCCAGGGCACCCTCGGGATCCGAACCAACACGACCTGCGACGAGGTCACGAGCCGCCTGGCGAACCTCAAGATCCGCGACGCGCAGGCCCTCGCCGGGGTCCTGAGCTGCGCGCTTGACCTGCAGGGCGCACCCGACGAAGGCTGCGCCAGCTCGCCGGGCGCCCGCCGAGAGGCGCTAAGCCGCCTCTTTCGTCGCGTCCTCCAGGTGCTCGCCGAGCGCCGACCCGTCCTCGTCGTCCTCGAGACCCTCCAGTTCGTCGACGAGCCGAGCCTCGCGGTCTTGAACGAGTGGCTGCGGGAGATGCCGTCGCTGCCGGTCCTCGTCGTGATGACGACGCGACCGAGCCCTCGCCTTCAGGCGCTCCGCCGACTGCCCGGCCTCATCGATCTTCAGCTGCGGGATCTCGACGCCCGCGCCCGCCGCGAGCTGATCATCCGCCGCTTCGCCGATCCGACCGCCGCCGCCGAGCTCGCCGAGGCGATCCTCGACCACACCGCCGGCAACCCGCTCTTTATCGAGGAGACCCTCGCTCACCTGCTCCGCCAGGGAGTGATCGGCTGGGATCCTCGCGGTCGTTTCCTCGAGATCCGACAGCGCGGGGCGACCATCCAGATCCCTCGCAGCGTGGAGGCTGCCCTGACCGCCCACCTCGACGCCCTCACCCAGACTGAGCGTGAGACCGTCGAGGCCGCCGCGATCCTCGGCCAGAGCTTCCGCACCGAGGAGGTCGCGCTCGTCCTCGAGCGCGCCGTCGAGCGGGACCTCGATCGCCTCCGCGCGGTGGCGATCCTCGAGCCCGCGCCGAAGAGCGATCGCCTCCGCTTCGCCAGCGTGAGCCTCCACGAGCTGTGCAAGGCCGAGACCGACCCGGCGCACGCGCGCGACCTTCACGCCCGCGCGGTGACGATCAAGCGCAGCCGCGGCGACTACCGCCCCGGCCGGGATGACGGCCCGATCGCTGAGCACCTCCTCGCCGCAGGACAGGCGGACCAGGCGGTCGAGCCTGCCTGTCGCGCGGCCTCTGCCGCCCTCGACCTCGGAGGAAACCGCGAGGCCCACTACTTCTTGAGCCTCGCCCTCAAGGCCCTCCCAGCCGGGGACCCTCGCCGCTTCGCGATCCTCCGCGAACGCGAGGCGATCCTCCGCGCCTGGGGTCGACGCAGGCTCCAGGGCGCCGACCTCCGGCAGATGATCAGCCTCGCGACCGCCGACAACGACCCCGCCGAGGAGGTCGACGCGTCGCTGCGACTGCTCCGCTTCTACCTGGACTGCGGCCGGCTCCACCACGCCGAGCAGCTGCTCCCCCGCCTCGAAGCTCGGATCGCCGCGCTCTCCGACCCCTCGCTCGCGCGAGCGACCCTCGGCGAGCTCCGCTCGGATCTACTCCTCTCCAGCGGCTCACCCCGCGAGGCCGAGTCCATCGCCCGGGAGACCCTCGAGGCCTGCGCGCCCACGGACGAGGGTCGCCATCAGCGGGCCGCGCTCCTCCTCCGGATCGGCCGCGCAGAGCTCGTCGACGGTCGCCTCGAAGAGGCCCAGGGGACCGTCAGCGAGGCCCTGACCATCGCCCGCTCTCTCTCTGACAAGCGGATCCAGGCCGACGCCCTGACCCAGCTTGGGGAGGTCGCCGGACGCCAGACACGCTACCAGCGGGCGATCGACTGCTTTGTGGAGGCCCTCGAGATCGACAAGGATCTCGGCGACCGGGTGGCGACCGGCACAAAGCTGGCGAACCTCGGGATCACCTACTGTGCGATCGGCCTCTACCGACGCGCCGAACGATACCTGCGCAAGGCGTTGGAGCTCCACGAGGCCCTCGGCAACACGGGGCTCCTCGGCGAGGTCGTCGTCCACCTCGGCGAGGTCATGGCTGAGCTCGGGGACAACGACGCCGCGCGCTCACTCCTGGCGGATGCAGCGGCGATCGCGAGCGCCCGAGGCGAGCTGAGGACCGAGCTCCGCGCCCATGCACGCCTCGCCCGCGTGCTCATCGACGAGGCCGACGGTCAGCCCGCGGAGGCAGCAGAGCGCCTGGCGACGGAGGTGTTGAGGCGAGCGCGCGCAGAGAACCTCCGAACCGCGACCGCGCGGGCGCTCCATGTGCTGAGCAGGAGCGCCGAGCTTCGCCGCGACCTTCAGCGGGCCTGTGCGCTGGAGCGCGAGGCGGTCGAGCTCATCGAGGCCGGCGCAGCCCCGATCGACGGCCTGCTCTCGATCTTTCACCTCGGCGAGCTGCTCACCCGCGCGGGGGATCCCGAGGGCGCCCGATGGCTCCAACGTGCCGCCGAGCTGACCCAGGCTCGCCTCGACGATCTCCGCAGCCCTGAGCTGCGACGCGGCTACCTCGCCCAAGACAAGGTCCAGGAGCTGCTCCACTCGCGGGACTAGCGCCCTCCCCACGGGCCACCAGACAGCTGCGCTCGCAGGCCCAGCCTCAATAAGCGATCTGGGCCACGTCCGCCCGTCGGAGCGATGCGGCCAGGGTTCACTCGCGCTATGCTGAGCCCCGTGATGGGCTCCCGACGACACCACCTCGGTCTACTCGCAGCTCTCCTCCTCGTCCCCATGGCCTGCGCCCCCCGGGGTGAGCTGGTGGCCGCGGACGGCAGCCGCCGCCAGGCCGCCGTCGATCCCTCCTCCAAGCTCTCCGTGGTCCTCACGACCGGCGCCTGGGAGGGCGACCCCTACTACTTCGACGAGGACACCACGGTCATCCACGCCGTCGTCGCCAACATGGGGAGCAAGCCGATTCGCCTCGCCCCCGGGGATATCGATCTCTACGACGAGCGCGGCTTTCAGCACGAACTCCTCGACGCGGGCGGCAGCTTCACCCTCGCGGGACAGTCGAACGGCGGCTACCTGACGGGCCGTTCGAACGACTTCTCGACCATCTCCTCCTACGGAGACATCGGCGCCTCAGCGCTCCCCTGGGGGATGCTCCAGCCGGGTACGACCATGCGGGGATACATCTACTTCAAGCGCGTCGACAACAGCGCGAACGCGGCCCGCCTCACCTGGCACTTCCACGAGTCCACCGGCAGCCCCGTCGTCGACATCCACTTCGACTTCTACGTCGCGGACGTCGGAACCTAGCCTCTCCAGCGGTGTGAGCGACCGGAGCTCGCGGGGCCGCGCCTCCAAGGTCGCCGAGCGACCTGTAGAGCACAGGTTCTCGCAGCGCGAGCGAGTCCACAGCCGCTCGCCCCGTCGTTGGTGCTCAGGCTGTCGGACCGCAGGTCACGGCGGGATCTGGAGGTTGGTGAGCGCTCTCGACACGATCGCGGTGCGATCCAGCGGCTAGAGGCGGTGCCCGCCGCACAGTCGGGATGTCCACCGGCACCTCAGCGGGTCGTCCCCGACGCTCTCCTGTGCTCTGCAGGAGCGACGAGACGAAGAGAAGGGGCGAGACCACCGGCCTCGCCCCTCCGCAGACGGGATGATCCCAGCTGAGCTCAGCCGGTCTCAGACTCCATCCCGCCGGTGTCAGACTCCATCCCGCCGGTCGTGTCGGCGTCGGCCTCGTAGCACATCGGCTGCGACGCCTCGAGGGCGGCCTGAATCTGGTCGATGGCGTAGTTGCCGTTGCAGTACTTGCCCGCCTCGGGGAAGAGACGACCGTTCTCGTTGAGGTAGGCCTCGTTGTCCGGGTCGAAGGCGAAGGGGCAGAGGTCGCAGGTGTCGCCGATTCCGTCGAAGTCCTGGTCGAACTGCGGAAGGGTGCAGCGGTTGGCCCACAGCGCCGCCTCGTCCTCGACGTCCTGCAGGGTCTGGCGCGTCGCGTACTCTCCGTTGGCGGGATCGTAGCCCGCGGCGATGAGCGCCTCTTCGCAACCAGGGGGCAGCGTCACCATTCCCGGCTTGTTGACCACCTCGTCCGGGATCTTCCGGCAGGACGGGTCCTCGTCGGCGCAGTCGACCGCGAGGGGCCGGCCACCGCCGATGATCACGACCGAACCATCGTCCTGCTGCTCGACCTCGTAGGGCTCCTTCGGCGTACGGGTCTTCTTGATCTCGTCGAAGACGATGGTGCAGCACCAACCGTTCGAGGAGACGTCGTAGAACGAGTACGGCCGAGGATCGAAGCGCTTGTAGCAGTCGGCATTCGTCTCACAGTCACGACCGACGAAGTCGCCGTCCGCGTCGTCGTCTTGAATGCCGCCGTCCGCGATCTGCGAGGGGTTCAGGTCGAAGGGACAGGTGTCGCAGAAGTCGCCGACCTTGTCGCCGTCGAAGTCCGCGTGGTTGCAGACGTTGTTGGTGCAGGTCGTGCCAGGACAGTCGTCGTCCGTATCGCACTGCACGCCCTCGACCGGGATCCGGGGGCAGAAGTCGTCCACATTCCGGATGCCGTCGCCGTCGAAGTCGTCGTCGTTGCCGAAGCCGACCGGACCAGCCGCACCCGGGAAAGTGATCGGCATGCCGCCGTCGACACAGCTGTCGCCGATCATCTTGAAGCCGTCGATGTCGGTCTGACAGATGTTGTCGTTGTCGATCGGGACCACATCGCCGACCGTGTAGGGGGTGAGCCCCGCGGTGTTGCCGTAGTCGCCGCA
>JAUHWG010000053.1 GCA_030424595.1 Polyangia bacterium | reverse complement strand
AAAGCCCTCGCCCCTTCACCCCGCACCCTGACAAAGCCAAGCCCCCGACACACACCCCACGCCCCGACAAAGCCCTCGCCTCTTCACCCCGCCGCGCCGACTGACTCGCCCCCCCAGCACACCCCAAGCCAGGACAAAGCCCTCGCCCCTTCACGACTGACTTTCAGCCTGACGAAGCGCTTCGCCAACCCCACCTCGACACAGTCCATACGTTGACGAAGAGCTCAGCGCTTCGCCGGTCCCAGCCCCCGACCGACCGAGCGGAGCCCCGACAGAGCTGCTCGGGCGAGCGAGGGGCGAGGGGTGGGACGCAGCGGGAGGACCCGTGCCTCGCGCGGAGACACGCCTATTATGTCTCTTCAAGCAGATCAGCCTGACCCGTGGCGAGCACGTGGCATGGGAGGACCCGCGTCCGCGAGGGACCCGCCTCATCGCCCCTCGCCCGCCCGCCGACAGCCTCCGAGCTCCGCCCTGCGCAAGCACGAGGTGAGCCTCCACTCCGTAAAGAGAAGGCGTCACCGACCCCGACAGACATCTCTCGCAGCGTCTCTCGCAGCGTCTCTCACAGCGTCCCTCGCTACGTCCCGAGCCCCCTCACACCAGCCCAGGTTCAAGCCTCGATCCTCGAGCCTCGCCAAACACAAAAAGCCCGCCCCGACGACTGCCGGAGGCGGGCCTTGGACCCCGAAGGGTCAGGGTCAAGCTCGGATCAGCCGCCGATGGTCGGGGCGACGTAGGCGCCGATCTGGAAGGCGATGATCAGCGAGAAGATGACGAGCGACTCGACGAACGCGAGGCCCAGGAGCATCGGCACCAGCACCTTGCCGGCCGAGTTCGGGTTGCGGCAGATGCCCTCGAGGGCAGCCGCGACGGCGCGACCCTGACCGAGACCGCCACCCATGGCGGCGAGGCCGATGGCCAGGGCCATCGCCAGACCGTAGACGGCGCGCTCGGACCCGGTGGTCTCGACGCCGGTCGGGGCGGCGAGGGCCATCGCCGGCGCGAGGGTGACGAACATGAAAGTGGCGAAGAGGGAGATTTTGCGGGTCATGGTGTTCCTTGCGACTTTGGAAACTTTGGAAGCTTTTGGCAGCTAGGGGGTGTGGAGCACAGCGTCTAGTTGGCTAGTGGTCCTCGGCGTGCTCCACGGCGAGACCGATGTAGATGATCGTGAGCAGGGTGAAGACCAGGGTCTGGACGATCGAGACCACGGCGCCGAGGAGCAGGAAGGGCAGCGGCACCAGCAGCGGGATCATCAGGGCGACGACGCCGACGACCTTGTGGTCCGCGACCATGTTGCCGGTCAGGCGCAGCGACAGCGACACGGGGCGGGCGATGTGGCTGACGATCTCGATCGGGAGGAAGAGCGGGAAGAGCCAGGGGAAGCCGCCGATCTTCGGCCCGAGGAAGTGGGCCAGGTACGACATCCCGTTCCGGTAGACGCCGGAGATGTTGTAGACGAGGAAGACCAGCAGCGCGAGGAGCAGGTTGGTCTTCAGCGTGTCGGTCGGCGGCACCAGCCCGGGCACGAGGCCCTGGATGTTGCAGAGGAAGATGAAGATCGCCAGGGTGCCGGTGAGCGGCAGGTAGCGCTTCGCGTCCTCTTCGCCCATCACGTCGCTGGAGAGGTTGAAGACAGCGCCGACGAAGCGGTCGGTGATCGACGCCATGCCGAACTGACGCTGCGGGACGACGCCCTTGCTCTCGTCCTGGAGGCTCGCGCGGTAGCGCATGGCGAAGATGATCGCGAAGACGACCGCCAAGATCGCGCCGGCCACGTGGACCAGCGTGAAATGGGTCGCCCCGAACATCATGAACTTCCAGTCACGGGCCAGGTGCTCGGCGGCGTTGTGCTCGAGCTGATGCCAGAACTCAGGCATCAGGAGCGTGTACCAAGTGTCGTGGTCACCCATGGGTGTGGTCCGTCGCGGCTCGGGGGGTCGGGGTTAGGGGCGAGGGTCTTCGTCGTCGAGGTCGATCGGCGCCGAGCGGACGCCGGCGATCACAAACCCGAGGAAGGCGAGGGAGACTCCGACGACCAAGCCCTCAGGTTGGCCGGCCATGTACCAGAGGACGGTGGCGGTCGCAAGTGCGGCCACGGGCCAGCGGACAAACGCCATTAGCGGAGCGAAGCGCGGTCGTGGGGCCGCCCTCAGCTCGGCGGTGGGAGCCCCGAGCATCTGGAACGCAGAGTGCCCCAGGAGATGGAGGTTAACGAGGCCGATCGCGGCACCCGCGGCGACGCTGAGGGCCTGGGCCGGCTCCCAGAGGAACCACGCCAGAGGGACCCCGAGAGCGGTGCACGTGAGCGTCCACAAGTAGAGTTCGCGGCGCCAGAGATCCCAACTAGGCATTGCCCCCCCGATCGTCCCCGAGAGGACGCTCTGCCTCCGCTGAGGCGCCCCCCATCGCGGCCTCAGCCTCCGCCTTCGCGGCAACTTCTGCGGCCTCTCGCGCCTCGTCTTCGGCGAGCTTCTTCTGAAAGATCATCGCCGTCCGCACCACCGCGAGGACCGCCGCCCCGAGGCCGACGGCGAGGCCGATCCAGCGGGTCTGCGGGGCCCAGTGCGTGACGTTATTCTCCAGCCAGACGCCGCCAAAGTGGCCGATCGAGACGGCGACGGCCATCTCGATCCCTACCGAGGCGGCCTCCGCCAGCTCGAACCACTGGGCCCGCTCGGGACGCTTGGCCACCTAGGCCCCCTTCGAGGCGGCGACCGCGGCAAAAGCGCCATCCGCGGCCTCGAGGGTCCGCTCGATCGCAGCCCCGTCATGGGTGACCGAGACGAACGCGGCCTCAAACTGCGACGGCGCCAGGTAGACCCCCCGCGCCAGCATCTCCCGGTGAAAGAGGCCGAAGCGCGCGGTGTCGGAGCCCTTGGCGTCGCTGTAGTCGCGGACCTGGCCGCCGCGGAAGAAGCCGCAGAACATCGCCCCGACCTGGTTCGAGCTGAGCTCGACGCCGTGCTTGGCCGCCCGCTCGGCGAGGGCACAGACCAGGGCCTGGGTCGTCTTCTCCAGCGCCGGATAGGGGTTCTCGCGGGTGAGGATCTCGAGGGTCGCGAGCCCCGCGGCGACCCCGAGCGGGTTTCCGCTGAGGGTGCCCGCCTGATACACCGGCCCGAGGGGGGCGATCTTCTCCATGATCTCGCGGCGTCCGCCGTAGGCCCCGACCGGCATCCCGCCGCCGATGATCTTGCCTAAGCAGGTCATGTCCGGGGTCACGCCGAAGCGCTCCTGAGCGCCGCCGAGGGCGACGCGGAAGCCGGTCATCACCTCGTCGAAGATCAGCACGGCCCCGTGGGCGGTGCACAGCTCGCGCAGCCCCTCGAGGTAGCCGGCGACCGGCGGCACGCAGCCCATGTTGCCGGCGACCGGCTCGATGATGATCGCGGCGATCTCGCCCGGGTTGGCCGCGAAGGAGCGCCCTACCGCCTCCAGGTCGTTGTAGGGGACGGTCAGGGTGTCGACGACGGCCGCCGCCGGGACGCCCGCGGAGCCGGGGATCCCGAGGGTGGCGGCGCCGGAGCCCGCGGCCACGAGGAGCATGTCTGCGTGGCCGTGGTAGCCGCCCTCCGCCTTGATGATCTTGCTCCGGCCGGTGTAGCCGCGGGCGAGCCGGAGGGCGCTCATCGTCGCCTCTGTGCCCGATGAGACCAGGCGGACCATGCCCCCCCGCAGGGAGGGGACGATCTCGCAGAGGCGCTCGGCGAAGACCGTCTCCGCCGCCGTACAGGCGCCGAAGGAGAGCCCGCTGCGGGCCGCGCGGACGACCGCCTCGACCACCTCTTCGCGCCCGTGACCGAGCAGCGCAGGTCCCCATGAGCCGACGTAGTCCACCAGCTCGGCGCCGTCCTCCGTGTAGATGTAGGGACCCCGCGCCGACTTGATGAAGGGGGGCTCGCCGCCGACCGAGGCGAAGGCGCGGACCGGCGAATTGACGCCGCCGGGGATCACCGCCCGGGCGGCCGCGAAGAGATCACGGCTGCGCTCGCCTGCGCGTCCGTCGTGGTGGAGGGGTGCTTGCTCGCTGGCGGTCATCGCAGGCCGAGTGTGCATCGCTCGCCGACAAAGTCCAAGCCGTCTCGCAGCCTGTGCGCTTCCTCGTGCGGGAGCGAGGGGCCCCTCCCCCATCCGGCCCTGCAACCCCTGGTGAACGCCTCAACGCCGTCGTCTTCTGGTGTAGAAGAATCACCACCCGAGCGGGAGAGCACGATGGCCGATCAGATCATTCAAGTCGCTGAGGACTTTTGGAACATCCGCGGCTCCTTCCGCGTGTTCGGCCTCCTCGACATCGGCACCCAGGCCTCCCTGGCCCGGCTCCGCTCGGGGGGCTTCGCCCTCCTCGACAGCTACACCCTGACCGGTGAGGTCGCGGAGAAGGTGATGGCGCTGACCGACGGCGGGCGGGCGCTCGAGGCGATCCTCAACCTCCACCCCTTTCACACGGTCCACGTCAAGAAGACGGCGGCGATGTTCCCGGAGGCGAAGCTCTTCGGCACCCGCCGCCACCACGAGAAGGCCCCGAGCCTGCCCTGGCAGGACCTTCTGACCGAGCAGGATGAGCTCCACGCGCGCTTCGCCGACGACTTTGTCTTCACGATCCCGCGCGGCGTGGACTTCATCAGCTCGAACGAGAATCTGCACTTCTCGTCGGTGCTGGCGATGCACCGCTCGTCGCGAGCGCTGCATGTCGACGACACGCTGATGTTCACGAAGCTCCCCTTCGTCGGCGGGCTCTCGTTTCACCTCACGCTGAAGGCGGTGCTCGAGCGGCGGCCAGGGGCGGCGGCGGACTTCCGCGCGTGGGCGGAGGAGCTGATCAGCCTCTGTGGCGGTGTGGAGCGGCTGTGTACGGCGCACGCGAAGCCGCTGCCTCCGTCGGCGAGCGACGGGTACGACCTGGCGGCGGAGGTGCGCGGGGCGCTGGGCAAGGTCGAGAAGGTGCTGCGGGCGCACGAAAAGCAGTACTCGTAGGGGCTGGATCGTCGGCGTCGACCGGGTGTGTCGACCGGTGCGGAGGCCCGCTCGCAGCTGCGCTGGTCGAGCGCGAAGGGCTCGATGCGGAGGCCTGCTTGGAGCTCGGTGCGGAGGCCTGCTTGGAGCTCGACGGATCGAGCTCGAAGCGCGCAGAGGACCTTGCAGACGTATGCAGCGCTATCTCTCGCAGCACGTGACATTTTTGAGTTCACGACACGCAGGCGCGGCGCCGCTCGCGGTAATGTTCACAAATGCGCACGACCCTGCTCGCCTCCATCCCCTGCCTCTTCCTCGGCCTCGCCTGCAGCAGCGCGATCCAGGAGGGGAGCGCGACCGACTCTTCGACGGGCACCGACTCGGACTCTGAGAGCAGCGCGACCGACGGCTCCGCGACGGCCTCGACGACGTCGCCCACAGCCTCCGGCAGCGCTTCGGACAGCGCGAGCGACTCCGGGGGGGCGTGCGTGCCGGGGATGTCGGTCGCCTGCGCCTGCCCTGACGGCGGCACCGGGGCGCAGGTCTGCAACCCCGACGGCAACTCCCTCGGGCCCTGCGAGTGCGCCGGGGGCACCAACCCGACGACCACGTCGACGTCGACCGATCCAACCGACGGCACCGACGGCACCACCACCGACCCCACCGACGGCACCACCACCGACCCCACCGACGGCACCACCACCGACGAGCCGACCACCGGCACCACCACGACCGGTGATCCCGTGTGCGAGGATTCGGACGTCGAGCCCAACGACACCCCTGAAGACTCGGTCGAGCTCGACAACATCGGCTGCAACGACGGTCCCGAGAGCTTCGCCGGTGTGCTCAACGGCGCGGATGACGTCGACTGGCACACCTACAACGGACAGTGGGGCCAAGGCTGCGGGTTCGGCGATCCGGACACCGTCACCACCGTCACCGCCGACGAGGATGTCCGCCTCTGCGTCTACGCCGACTGTTTCCAGGGACAGACGAACATCAACTGCCCCAACAACCTCGACGATGACGCGGTCCAGGGCGTCGACGGCTGCTGCGGCGCCGGCGAGGTCGCCTTCACCGTCGACTGCAACTTCACCGCCAACAAGTCCGCCCAGGTCTGGATCCGCCTCGACGAGGCGCCGGCCGACTCCTGCGTCGAGTACTCCGTCGACTACGTCTACAACGACTAGGAGCACCTCCCCGCCCGCGCCCCACGCCGCGACAACCTCGCGATCGTCGCGGCGCGCTCACCCCCGTCGATCCCCCTCAGGCCGTACAGGAGCGCGACCCCAGGGCGCCCGTAGACCCGCGACGAGCGGCGAGTCTCGCCCATGACAGACCGGAGCGCGCTGTCGAGGCTGACAGGCTCGTCATCGGCGGCGCCCCCTGGCTAGCCGCGGGAGGAGAGCAACGGGCTTCGGGCCACCTCCCAAAGACGAAAGAGAGCCGCGCGAACGCGGCTCTCTTTGCAGCGGGGCACCTACGGTGCCCGCGAAGGAGTCCGGGTCGGCGCCCTACTCCTCCTCGCCGCCCTCGCTGGCCTCCGCGTCGCCGCTGGCCGGCGCTTCGGCGTCCCCCGAGCCGGCAGCGGCGACAGCCTCAGCGCCGTCCGTCTCAGCCGCCTCGGCCCCCTCGTCGCCGCTGAGGTCGTTCGCCTCGCCGGCCTCCTCGTCATCCGCGTCGACGAGCCGCTCGATCGCGACGACCCGCTCGTTCTTGCTGGTGCGGATCACCCGGACACCTTGGGTGTTGCGGCTCATCTCGGAGATCCCGGCGACCGGGGTCCGGATCACCTTGCCGCCGCTGGTGACGACCATGATCTGGTCCTCTTCGCGGACCAGGAGGCAGGCGACGACCGGACCGTTGCGCTTGTTGACCTTGATCGTGATCAGGCCCTTACCGGCGCGGTTTTGCGAGCGGTACTCGCTCGCCGGGGTCCGCTTGCCGAAGCCGTTCTCACACATCGTCAGGAGCCAGCCCTCGCTCTCTGGCATCAGGACCGTCATGCTGACGAGCGTGTCCTCGCCCTCGAGCTTGAGGCCGCGGACGCCGCGGGCGGTCCGCCCCATCGGCCGGACGTCGTTCTCGTCGAAGCGGATCGCCATACCGCTGGCGGAGGTGAGGAGGAGCTGGAGCGAGCCGTCGGTGAGACGGGCGTCGATCAGCTGATCGTCGTCCTCGATGGTCGCGGCGATGATGCCGTTCGAGCGGATGTTGTCGAAGTCGCTCAGGCGGGTGCGCTTGATGTAGCCCTTCGCCGTCGTCATGACGACGTAGTACTCGCCCTCTTCGACGTTCTCCTCGCGGTACGGGACCATGTCGAGCACCCGCTCGCCCTCGCGGAGGTCGAGGAAGTTGACGAAGGCCTTGCCGGCGCTCTCGCGGCGGCCGACCGGCAGCTCGTAGACCCGCTTGCGGAAGACGCGGCCGGTGTTGGTGAAGATCAGGATGAACGCGTGCGCGGAGGCCTCGAAGAGCTCCGCGACGAAGTCCGTCGCGTCGCGGCCGGTGCCGCCCTTGACCCCGACGCCGCCCCGCGCCTGGACCCGGTACTCGACCGAGGGGAGGCGCTTGACGTAACCGTTGTTCGTCACCATCACGATCATGTTCTCATCGGCGATGAGGTCGATCGCCGCGATCTCGCCGAGGTCCTCCAGGATCTCGGTGCGGCGCTTGTCGCCGTAGGCCTCGAGGATCGCCGTCAGCTCGTCGCGGATGACCCGCATGAGGTGGGCCGGGTCGGCGAGGATCGCCTCCAGGCGGCTGATGATAATGCTCAGCTCCTTGTACTCGCCCTCGATCTTGCTCCGCTCGAGGCCCGTGAGCCGCTGCAGCCGCATGTCGAGGATCGCCTTCGCCTGGCGCTCATTGAGGTGATAGGGCTTGCCGCGGGCGGCCTCGACCTCCTCGGCCGGGCGATCGCAGCGCTCCAGGAAGCCGGCGCAGCCCTTCAGCGGCTCGGCGATCAGGTTCGCCTTCGCCTCGTCCGGGTCGGCCGCGGCGCGGATGATCTCGATGATCCGGTCGATCGAGTCGATCGAGACGCCGATGCCCTCGACGATCTCGCGGCGCTCGGCCGCCTTGCGCAGCTCGAAGCGCGAGCGGCGGGTGACCACCGTCCGCCGGTGATCGATGAAGTTCTCGAGGCACTGCTTGAGCGTCAGGAGCTGCGGCCGCCCGTTGACGATGGCGATCATGTTGACGCCGAAGTTCGTCTGCAGGTCCGAGCTCTTGTAGAGGTTATTCAGGACGATCTGCGCCGAGGCGTCGCGCTTGATCTGGATCCAGATCCGCATGCCGGTGCGGTCGGAGTAGTCCTGGATGTCGCTGATCCCCTCGATCTTCTTCTCGCGGACGAGATCGGCGATCCGCGAGATCAGCTTCACCTTGTTGACCTGGTAGGGGATCTCGGTGATGACGATCGACTCGCGGCCCTTCTCGTCCTCCTCGATCTCGCAGCGGGCGCGCAGGGTGACGCTGCCGCGGCCGGTCGCGTAGGCCGAGCGGATCCCGGCGCGGCCGATGATGTAGCCGCTGGTCGGGAAGTCGGGGCCGGGGACCAGCTCGAGGAGCTGATCGAGGTCGAGCGTCGAGTCGTCGATCAGGGCGATGCAGGCGCCGACGACCTCGGTGAGGTTGTGCGGCGGGATGTTGGTCGCCATGCCGACGGCGATCCCGACGGCGCCGTTGAGCAGGAGGTTCGGCACCTTGGTCGGCATGACCCCGGGCTCGAACTCCTTGTCGTCGTAGTTCGGGACCCAGTCGATCGTGTCCTTCTCGAGGTCGGCGAGGAGCTCCGAGGTGAGCTTCTCCATCCTCACCTCGGTGTATCGCATCGCCGCCGCGGCATCGCCGTCGACGGAGCCGAAGTTGCCCTGACCGTCGACGAGCGGGTAGCGCATCGCGAAGTCCTGGGCGAGGCGAACCAGCGCGTCGTAGACCGCGGAGTCGCCGTGGGGGTGGTACTTGCCGATGACGTCGCCGACCACGCGCGCAGACTTCTTGTAGGCCTGCGTGTGCGTGTTCTTGAGCTGATGCATCGCGTAGAGGATCCGTCGATGCACGGGCTTGAGCCCGTCACGTACGTCGGGGAGCGCTCGCGAGATGATCACGCTCATCGCGTAGTCCAAAAAGGAGCTACGCATCTCGTCTTCGATATTGAGGGCCGTCTTGGTCTCAGCCATGGTCTTGCCGGCGCGCAGCTTACCGCCTCTGCGGCCCCGCGGCTATGCCCATCGAAGCCCCCTAACGCCGGTAAAATCCTCCGATCTTCGAACCTGAAGGATCGCCGCTGAGGACCCGCGGGGACAGGACCCCCCCTGCAAACGAGACGTGATCCCAGCCGATCGATCTCAGCCCCCCGCACAGGCCTGGTAGGACGCCGCGAACGCCCTCCTAGCGGCGTGCTTGCGGAGCTCGTCGGGGATCCGTCGGGGATCCGTCGGGGATCCGTCGGGGATCCGTCGGGGATCCGTCGGGGGCTCGTCGACGACGGGGCCCTCGGTCCTGCGGGTCAAGCTCAGGGCTCGACCCCCCGGAAGGTCACGGCGACGCCGCAGGAGAGCTTCGCTGACGCCTCGCCCCCGGCAAACGACCCCGCTGGACCAAGCGCACTTCGCGCAACTCGCACCATCTCTCTACGCACGGGCCGAAGCGCAGGATGTCCGCTGGCGCGGCGCAGGTCCCCCACCTATGAAGCTCCCATGCCCACCAACGCCAGCCGGGTCCTCCTCACCGGAGCCACAGGGTTCGTCGGCTCGGCCCTCCTGCCCCTGCTCCTCGCCGACGGCTGGCGCGTTCGGGCCACCAGCCGCAGGCCGCAGGAGGGGGAGGCGCCCGAGGGCCTGGAGTGGGTCCGCTGCGACGTCGACGACCGGGGCTCGGTCCGCGCCGCGCTCACCGGCTGCACCTCCGCCTACTATCTGATCCACTCGATGTCGGACGGCGACGACTACGACGTCCGTGAGCGCAAGGCGGCCCGCGCCTTCGCCGAGATCGCCGAGGAGGTCGGGGTCTCGCGGATCGTCTACCTCGGCGGGGTCCAGCCGACCCACGACGCCTCCAAGCACCTGCGCAGCCGGGCTGAGACCGGCCGAGCCCTCGCCTCGACCTCGGTGCCGGTGGTCGAGCTGCGGGCGGCGATGATCGTCGGCCCGGGCTCCGCGTCCTGGCACATCACCCGCGACCTCGCCCTGCGGCTGCCGGCGATGGTCCTGCCGAAGTGGCTAGAGTCCCGCTCCGAGCCCGTCGCCGACGTCGACGTCTTCGCCGCGCTCCTCGACGCCCTCCGCCGCGAGAACGTCGCCGGGGTCTACGGGATCCCGGGCCCCGACGCCCTCTCGGCCCGGGCGATGCTGATGAAGGTCGCCGCCCTGCGCGGATCTCAGCCGCTCACGCTCGACATCCCCCTCCTCTCGCCGCGCCTCTCCTCCGGCTGGATCCAGCTGATCACCCGCGCCGATCCCCACCTCGCCCGCGAGCTGGTCGAGGGCCTCCGCGCCGACCTCCTAAACCACGAGCCCGACTACTTCGCGACGATGGGGCACAGCCCCCTCCCCTTCGCCGAGGCGGCCGCCCTCGCCCTCGAGCGCGAGCCGGGCAGCTCCTCCAGGGTCGCCCGCTTCGTCGAGCGGGTCGTGCGGATGATCAGCGTCGAGGCCGACGCGTGAGCCGAGGCGCGCTCGCCCTCGCGATCGGTCATCTCGGCTGGATCGCCCTCCTCGCGCTCCCCACCCCCTGGCCGCTCGAGGTGACGCTCGCCCCCTACGCCGTCGCCTTCGCCGCGCTCGCGCTCGTGCTCACCCCCGGCGTCCGCAAGCTCCTGCGACCCCAGCCCTCGGACCTCCTGTGGGGGGTCGGCTCCGGCGTGCTCCTCGGGGCCGTGACCCACATCGGCGCCGCGATCCTCTTCCGCTGGTTCCCGGCGATCGAGGCCTCCGTCCGCGCTCTCTACGTCCAGGCCTCCGTCGACAACCGCGCCGATCTCATCCTCCTAGGGCTCGTCGGCGTCGTCGTCATCGCCGAGGAGATCATCTGGCGCGGCGCCGTCTACCGCCGCCTGGCGGAGCGCTTCCCTGGCTGGCGAGCGATCGTCCTCGCGAGCCTCTGCTACACGAGCTCGACCCTCGGCCTGATGAACCCGATGCTCGTCGTCGCCGCGCTGATGATGGGCCTCGCCTGGACGCTCCTCGCGGCCCGCAGCGGCAGGCTGGTCGCGCCGCTCCTCTCCCACCTGACCTGGGATCTGATCGTCCTCGTGCTCTACCCGCTCTAGCCGGGAGTGCAAGCAGACGAGGTCGCCTCGCCCCTTCCAAGGCGAGCGAAGCGAGGCGCGGCGGCGAGCGGGAGCCTCCGCCCGCCCTCCTCGAGGTGTAGAGTTGTGGCGATGGTGACAGCGCGTAGATCGACGTCGGGGGCCCTGCGCCTCGCGCTTCTCCTGCTTCTCCTGCTCCACCCCGCGTGTCTCAAGCCCTGGGATCCATCCGCGACGTCGGCGACGACAACCGCGTCGTCGGCGACGACAACCGCGTCGTCAAGCGCCACGACGACAGCCTCGACAACCGCGACAGCCGCGACAACCTCGCCAACCGCGTCGACGGGAATGACCGCGACCTCGTCGACATCGAGCGCTAGTGTGACCCAAGGATGCGGCTTCATCGACTGCGAAGACGCGCCATCCTCCGAGGTCGAGTGTGACATCTGGAACGATGACTGCCCCGAGGGGAGCAAATGCATGCCCTGGGCGAACGATGGCGGCAGCTCTTGGAACGCGACGAGGTGCACGCCGATCGATCCCAACCCCGACTCCGTCGGCGAGCCCTGCAAGGCCGAGGAGAGCGCCCTGAGCGGGGTCGACTCCTGCGATGCAGGGGCGATGTGCTGGAACGTCGACCACCGCACCCTCGAGGGATACTGCATCCAGCTATGCCAGGGATCATCCGAGGTGCCCCAATGCCCCGCTGGAACAGTCTGTCGGATCCAGAGCGACGGGGTCCTCTTCGCCTGTCTGCCGCTATGCGACCCGCTCGCCCAGGACTGCCCCGAAGGCGAAGTCTGCATCCCCTACTACGATGGCCAATTCCTCTGCTATTTCGATGGATCCGGCGAGGACGGCGACTACGGCGACCCCTGCGAATACGCGAACTCCTGCAGCGCCGGGCTCTATTGCATAAACCCGGAGTACGTCCCCGACTGCCCCGCCGCAGGGTGCTGTAGCCCCTTCTGTGACACCACCAAGCCCAACCTCTGCCCTGGAGAGGGAGTGGAGTGTATCCCCTGGTATGAGGAAGGCTCGGCGCCCGACGGGTATGAGAACGTCGGGATTTGCCGGATCCCACAATAGGGGATCGGCGACGGCTAGCCCTAAAATAAGCGCTGGTGTGAAACTGCCCCCCAGTTCCGTGTAGAAGTGCGCTCACGCGGACTTTTTTGCCGCCCGAGTGCTCGGGCGCGGGTGAAGGCTCACCTCCTGCTTGACGACGGGCGGAGCTCGGAGGCTGAAGGCGGGCGGGCGAGGGGCGACGAGGCGGGTCCCTCGCGGACGCGGGTCCTCCCATGCCACGTGCTCGCCACGGGTGAGGCTGAGGTGCTTGAAGAAACAGGTACGCGTGTCTCCGCGCGAGGCACGGGTCCTCCCGCTGCGTCCCACCCGTCGCCCCTCGCTCGCCCGAGCGAGTCTGTCGGCGCTCCGCTGGACGCTCAGCGATCGTCTCGATCGAGAGAGTGACCCTTGGTACAGATCATATGAAGTCGGGAGCAGATCTGTAGGCGCTCCGCTTGCGGGTACGTGGATCGCCTGCTCCCGTAGGTCTTCGCTCGATACGTGCTCGTCGAGACTCTCGACGATGATGAGCAACGCGCATCGTCGGCCTAACTTCGGTCCGTGTCGGAGTCCAAGCGAGCGCGAGCCTCCGAGGCCCCAGCGAGAACACCGAGCGGGACAACTCGCGCGAGTCATCTCAAGGCCGACCGTCGGCGAGAACGGAGCCCACAGGCAAGCGCTCGACCGAAGTGCAAGAGCCTCGAGCCTCCGCCGGTAGAGTTGGTCGTCGACCCGGCTCCTGTGACCCCCTTCGCTGGGCTTACGCTCGCGGCTCGATCGCCTCAAGCTCCGGCGCTCGATCAACGGCCGCGTGAAGGTCTTCGAGAACAAGCGCGGCTACGACGAAGCGACACATGTCCTGAGCCACCTCTACAACCTCTTCCTCGGCGGCAGCTTCGTGCTCGGTGTTCTCACAGGCGTTTCGGAGGCTCTCGATCGCTCTGGCTTCGGTACGGACCGAAGTTCGACCGGCGATGCGCGTTGTCGCTCATCAGGTGCGCGAGAGATTCGACGAGCATGTGTCGAGAGAACATCTGCACTCGCGAGTCCTCTACGCACCCGGTAGCGGAGCCCAGGAAGACCTGCTCGGGCGAGCGAGGGGCGACGGATGGGACGCAGCGGGAGGACCCGTGCCTCGCGCGGAGACACGCGTACCCTGTCTCTTCAAGCACGTCAGCCTATCCCGTGGCGAGCACGTGGCATGGGAGGACCCGCGTCCGCGAGGGACCCGCCTCGTCGCCCCTCGCCCGCCCGCCTACAGCCCCCAAGCTCCGCCCCTCGCCAAGCACGAGGTGAGCGCTCACCCACACGAATGCAGCCGAAGCGCAAACCCCGTGTCACTGACGATTCTACGCGGGTTGTCTAGGACGCCTCATAGCAGCGCTTATTTCAGGGCTAGCAGCCCGTGGCAAAAGTCCCGCGCGCTCTCGCGCCGCAATCGTTGGCCCTCTCGGCTTCGACGAAACGCCGCTGTACTGGGCCGTGCCGCAAGTTTCGGCGGGGCCGAGAGGGGCGACGAGGTCTGGAGAGCGCGCGGGACCTTTGCCACGGGCTGCTAGACCTCAAGGGGACTGGGAAAACCGGCCTCGCGGAGCTCGACCGCCAGCTCCAGACCTGGCCGCCACAGCTCGGCCGTCTGCTTGTCGCTCACCGACTGGGGCGTTATCCGCATGAGAGTGTCGCGAAGCCACCGGGCCAGGGGGTTCTTCCAATGCCCCATCGCTCCGATCCGCCGAGCAGTTCTCAGGACCGAGGTCACCCGCTCCCGCCGACGTCCGTCGAGCGAAGCGACCAGAGCGCCGACGTCGCCGCGACTGGCGAGCATCTCGAGCGCGAGGGCGCCGGCGTCTTCGATCGCAGTGCCCGCGCCCTGGCCGAGGTTTGGCGTCATCGCGTGGGAGGCGTCGCCGATCAGCACCACCCGGCCCCGGCCGAAGCTCACCTCAGCGTGCTCCAGCAGATCGCCATGATGGATCGCGACCCCCTCGAGTCGCTCGAAGATCTGATCGAGCACAGCATGGTGGCCGCCGAAGCGGGCGCGCAGCTCGGACGGCGCCGCGGTGCCCGGCCCAGGCGTTCCCGGGGGCGCACTCTCGACAAGGTAGACATAGATCCGCCCGCGCGACAGCGGCACGGCTCCCATCCGACGCCCGACAATCCACTGCTCGACGGTCGCGGAGGGCACGAGGTCGGGCGCCTCGATCGCGAAGCGCCAGCAGGTCTGGCCGGAGTAGCGGGTTCGGCATTCCGCCTCGCCGAGGAGGGATCGACGGACCGCAGAGTGCGCCCCGTCCGCCCCGACCACCAGCTCCCAGCGTCCCTCGGTGCCGTCGGAGAAGGCGACCTCGACCCCACCGTCGACCGGAGTCACCCCAGCGACGGCGCATCCCGATCTCAGCGGCACCTCTGCCGCGGCCTCGAGCAACACCCGGTGGAGGTCCGCGCGGTGAACGTTGACCGAGGGCGGGTCGACCATGATCCTGCGAGCGTCGCCGCTGAGCACGGTTTGACCGCGCTCATTGAGCATGGTGAAGTGGCCGATGGGCACCACATCGTCGTCCGGCAGGGTGATCCCCAGCGCGTTTAGGACCGCGTTGGCGTTGGCTTGGATCGTAATGCCGGAGCCGACAACCCCGAACGCCGGGCTCTGCTCGGCGACCTCGACCGGACACCCGAGCCGCCGCAGCGCGACCGCGGCGGTGAGACCTGCGATACCTCCGCCGACGATCAAGGTCCGAGGCCAATGAGCTGCTGACGTCATCCCGAATTACCTCCCGCTGAAGTGACACTGCCACGGCCGCCGCCTTCGCACCACCGGCGGTGGGAAGGCCGTCTCGGCTCACCGGACCTCGTGGAGATAGCCTAGATCGAGCCCCCCCGCGCAGCGGCCTACCAGCGGGCGCGCAGCGGCCTACCAGCGGCCCTGGACGTGCTTCATGAACTCGTAGGGGTAGCCGAGCTCGAGCTCGGCCGCCTCGTCCAGGCGGGTGACGATCGCAGGATCGAGCTTGAGCTCCGCCGCCTGCAGGTTGTCCTCGAGCTGCTCTGTCGAGCGCGCGCCGAAGATCACCGAGCTCACGGTCGGACGCTGGAGCAGCCACGCCAGGGCGACGCGCGCGGGCGTCGACTCGATCTCCTCGGCGACGGCCTCGAGGGCGGCGAGGATCCGCCAGTTTCGCGGCTTGTCGAAGCCCTTGTAGCGCTGCTTCCACATCTCCATCCGCGAGCCTGCGGGCGGCTCCTGGCCCTGGCGGTACTTGCCGGAGAGGAAGCCCCCCGCGAGCGGCGACCAGGGGAGGATCCCGAGGCCAAACCTGTCGCAGAGCGGCACGTGCTCGCGCTCGAGGTCGCGGACCAGCAGGCTGTACTGGGCCTGGAGGCTGACGAAGCGCTCGAGCGAGGCGCTCTTCGAGGTCCAGAGGCTGTCCACCAGGCGATAGGCGGCGTAGTTCGAGGCGCCGAGGTAGAGCACCTTGCCGGCGCGGACCAGATCGTCGAGCGCCCGCAGGGTCTCCTCCTCCGGGGTGTCGATGTCCTGCATATGGATCTGGTAGAGATCGATCCGGTCGGTCTTCAGCCGGCGCAGGCTCTCCTCGACCGCGCGGACGATGTGCAGGCGCGACGCCCCGCCGCCGTTCGGGCCCTCGCCCATGCGGAAGCGGAACTTGGTCGCCAAGACCACGTCGTCACGGTGGCCGCGATCTTCGAACCAGTCGCCGATCACCCGCTCGCTGAGCCCGTCCTGACCGTAGACGTCGGCGCTGTCGAAGAAGTTGATCCCCGCCTCCAGGGCGCGGTCCATGATCGCGAACGAGGTCTCGTTGGTGCAGCCCACCCCGTGCATAAACGAGCCCTCGTTGGCCTCGCCAAAGGTCATCGTCCCGAGGCAGAGGGTGGACACTTTGAGGCCTGAGCGGCCGAGGTTGCGGTACTCCATGGTCTGTCGATCTCCTGCGCGCCCAGTGGCGACGCGGCGTCACCCTAGCACCTCGCCGCAGCGGAGCTGACAGGCCATCTCGGTGGTCTTCGAGCCCGCAGGGACGAGCTCGGCTCGCGACCGGGAGCGATGCCGATGCGCCGTGCCGGCACACGGCCAACGCCGGCCGGCCGCGGCCAGGGCCTGCCAGGCGACGAGCGGGCCCAAGGAGGCGGCGCTCCGGAAGATCACCGAGGAATTCGTCGTCCCGAGCGCGGTGCAGATCTTGCTCTTGAAGAGGCGCGTCCGACTCTCCGAACCAATCCGAACCAATCCGAACCATGGAGCCCATGACGATGAGATTGTCCTTCCGCTCCCGACCACGACCCCGACCCCGACCCCGACAGCTGCGGCGCGACGACGAGCGACGCGACCGCGTCGATGACGGGGGCGATGACAAGCTCAGCCAGCGCGGACCTCTCGGCCTGAGCTGGCGAGCTGTGATCTGGATCGACGGCCGCAGGGGACATGTCCAAAAGGGCTGAGAACGCGGCGTTCCTATTAAGGGGCACGGACGATGAAAGGAGCGAAGATGCGATCATCCACGAGAAAAGGGCTCAACATCGCGCTAGTGGCTCTCCTGGGGGTCGACCTCGGCTGTTGGCTGGGCGACGACGGCACCGGAGAGAGCTCGACCAGCGCCAGCGAGGCCTCGACCGCGACGACCTGGACGACCCGTCCCGACACCGAAACCGGCACCGGCACCGGCACAGACACGAGCGGGGACTCGACCGGCCATGAGACCACGGGCGATGGGACGACCGCAGCTCCAGCCCTGTGCACGAGCTCGGAGTCCTGCCCTGAGCAGCTCTGCCGAGCAGCTCGATGTGAGGCGGGGGTCTGCGCCTACGATCCCCTCGCCGCGGGCGAGGTCGTCGATGATCAGCTCGGCGACTGTCGACAGACCCAGTGTGACGGCGATGGAGGCGGCGAGGTGGTGGCCGCCGACGACCCGCCGGAGGACACTCCCGGCGACTGCAAGAAGGCCGCCTGCGAGGCGGGCGAGATCGTCTACATCGCCGCTGACGACGACCTCCCCGACGACGGCCTCGAGTGCACGACCGACAGTTGTAGCGCGGGTGAGCCGGACTTCACCCCCAAGCCGACCGGGACCTTCTGCGGGCCGATGGGCGCCCACTACTGCCACGACGACGCCATCTGCCGCCGCTGCAAGCAGCTCGACGATCCCTGCGAAGACCCGGGCCCCGAGCCACACGAGACCCAGCAGCTCGCCTACGATCTCGGGACGATCGCCGACGCAGACTCGGCCGGTGACTTCCTCTGCGGGACGGTCGCTGGGGCCGACGATGTCGACTGGTATGTCTACGAGGGCGACGATACTGTCTTCGGCGCGGTCGATCCGACGCGTGTTATCGACACCAAGGGGAGCGCCCGACTCTGCGTCTATGCGGAGTGCATCAAAGGGACCACCTCTGTCAGCTGCGGCGGTCTCACCCCTGACACCGCGCCGCTCGGGCAGAAGGGCTGCTGCGGCGCCGGTAAGGTCGCGCCAAAGCTCGAGTGCAGCGGCCTCGACGATGCCGCGATGATCTGGATCCGCGTCGACCAAGCCCAACAGGAGTGCCTGCCCTACGATCTCGACTATCACTTCTGACGTCGGCACCGCGCCACAGTCGTTGGCCCTCTCGGCTTCGACGAAACGCCGCTGTACCGGGCTGTAGTGCAGGTTTCGCCGGATTCGAGAGGGGCGACGAGGGCTCGGTCAGGTGGCTCCACACGAAGACCATCGCCGTGCAGGGCGCGACGCCGAGCAGGATCATCCCGGCGATGTACTGCTGCGCGTCCTCGGTGGGCACGAGCCCGGCAAAGACGTGCTGGAAGAAGAGCACGCCCAGGCCGGCCATGGTGAACGGCTTGATGAGCCAGTTGACGACAAGGGTTAGCGCGAGCCCCCTGGGCTTCTTGCCGACGTCCTTGAGGCACGACGGCTCCACCTTGAGCATCATCGGGTAGATCATCAGCCAGATGAGCACCGCTACGACGAGGTTGACGCGCGCCCACTCGAAGCGGGAGACCACCTCGAAGAGCCCAGGTGCGACGAGCCCGAGGCCCACGCCGGCAACGATGGCCAGCGCGACCCCGCCAACCCCGTTGCCGTCGGCCGCGGCTGGCACGCGGAGCCGGTCTCCGAGGACCTTACCGCTCCGTCGGAGAGCCTTGCCGGGCGGGACTAGCGCCCTCGGCGAAGAATCTGTGACGACCCTGCCTCGACGGTGAACTGGCCTACGAACGCATCGAGCGGGCCTGTTGAGCGGTTGGCGCAACCCGTCGAGAGTCCGCGCGTCGTCAGCGCTTCAGCCTCCACGAGCCTCCGAGTACCCGGCGCCGTGCCCAAATTCCCAGATGAAACTTCTTAACCGCTTCTTAACCGCCTCGTCGACACGCTACGGTCGTGGCGTTGCGCAAGGCACCGAATTGCAGGAGCGCTCGACTGCCGCTTCAAGCCCTCCAGCGCTCAGTACGCTCCGTGATGGCAGTCTTGGGCCCGAGGTCTCACGTGATGGGGCTGGTGCGCCAGTGCGCCACGATCGAGATCGGGCGAGCCTCCCTGCGCTGCGATCGCGCTGATCGACGCCAGTTGCGGTGGCGTGACGATGATGATCCTCGGACATACACACTACAAACTCAGCGCAGGAGGCCCACCTACCCCCGCAGTCGTGAGCCGCGCGTCGATGCGACCGGCTTCACATCCGAGCGTACCAGAACGAGAAGCTGGAATAATCCGTGCACTCACCCGCCACCTGCTTAATGATGGCTGAATCCACTTGAATAACCGCGGCCAGCCTCGAGATCATCCGAACGTTGCGGTCGTATACAACAGTGCTGTCCCCGTCTATATCGACGACGATCGCCGCACGCTGCTCCTGAACACATCCAAAGTCCTCCGCTGTGCAGCCTCCATCAACGAGCTCCACTCCAAGCGGGGCGCTCCAGTCTCCGTACACGTTATACACACCAACTCCTCGCGACAGGAGAATGTCCCCGCTTGAGCGTTCTCGGATCACATAGGCATAGCCGACGGGACACCAGGAGCAGCCTCGGTAGCCCCTGAGCTGGAAGAGCAGCTGATCGCCCTCGCACAAAGGAACCCCTCTGCCGATAGCGCCTGAGCGCAAGGCCAAGCTATGGCTCTCTCCTTCATTGTCATTACACAGCAAGTCTGCGTCAAAGCCGTCATCTGTGATCTCAATGCTCGCCACGGCGCAGAGGGCGTCGACTGATGCCTCGTCTGCGTCGCCTAGTTGCGGCCAGTTTACGACGTCCAATTGTGGCCAGCCTGACATGTCGAGGTGAGGAGGGGCGGGGAGATCCTCCACAGGCGAACAATCAAGTGTGTCGGTCCCCTCCAATGCATCGACGCTGAACGGGTTGACACACTTCATCTCTCCTCTCGTCGTCATGCTCGAGGTTTCAGTCTCCGCCCGCTCGCCGCCCGAGCACGCCTGACACGGCATCACCACAGTAGCGATGGCTAGAGCGCGCGCTATGTCGGCGGATGTAGGCATTGTGGTTCTCTTCCAAGGTTAGACTACAGACGGCCGTATAGAGCGTCAACTCATGTTTTTTTCCTGAGAAAGGGACCCCGGTTTCTCAGGAGGATTCCCCCCTCGGAGCAGCGCCTCGCGTGACGGGCTAAGGTTGGATCAGTTGCGCTCCTTCTGTCCACCGCGTTGCTTGCGCGCAAGCGTCGGCTTCTGACGGGAGCGGTAGGACTCGCCCTCGATCACGAGGTCGAAGGCATTGCTGGTGAAGCGGTCGATCGCCGCCTGGGCGCGGACCGGATCGACAGACTCGGGTGGGTGGCAGCCATCGAGCTATGAGGCGGCTCATCCTGTCCCATCGGACGCGGGTTCGCTCGCTTCGTCGCTCGAGCGCACCTTTCCACAGCTTTGCGACTTCGTATCTGAAAGATGCGAGCCTCCTGCTGTTTCCGGGCACACCGTAGTAGGCCACATGCCCCCGCACTACACTTGCGAGGTACACACCCATTGTTGGAATCGACCAACCCGGAGTTCGTCTCAGCACATCCTTGATGTCCTTGAGCTCCTTCCGGAACCTCACTGGTGAAGTCTTTCGCACAATTTGTGAGTACCCCCGCCGGCTCCGGCCGCAGATATCCGGCGTGTGTCGGCCCCACACGAGTTCCCCTCGGCCAGCGTCCTTTCCTCCACAACCTCCGCGTCTCGGGCCGCAGCCCCAGCTTTGTTCGGTCGCTTCTCAGGTACTACGACGCTGTCTGACTTCTCACGGTCGTTCATCTTGGGCTTCCGTCCTTAGACTTCCCCTCGCGCACCGCTGCGCCCTCCGCTGCGGTGAACCGTGAGATCTCCCAAGTTCCGAAAAGACGTTTCCGTGCATGCTCGAGCTCATAGACCGCGTGGGGTCCTCGACCGCCTCGCGCATATCGGCGGCCGAGATGTTGCCTTCCACATCCTCTTACTGTGTCGGCACCCTCAGAATTAGACTTTCGCGGCTCAATCACACTGCCTGCACGTGCCCCTACCGACGCTTGGCCCCCGTCCTCACGGACGATCACCCACGGCTCGGGGTCGAGGTGGTGCGCTACTCCTTTCTCGTACGACTCTTTCATTCGTGACGTCTTTTCAGCTTCTTGGCGCTTCAAGAAGTTCAAGCCGGGAATTTGGGCAAGGCGCCGGGTACTCGGAGGCTCATGGAGGCTGAAGCGCTGACGGCGCATGGACGCTCCACGAGGTGCGCCAACCGCTTCAACAGGCCCGCTCGATGCGTTCGTAGGCCAGTTCACCGTCGAGGCAGGGCTTCCCGACGCGGCGTCGACGGTTGGGCACGCGGCGTCGACGGTTGGGCACGCGAAGTCGACCGCGACGCCTCGGCGCGCGCTTACGCGAACATCCTCAACTGCCCAGGAGGACAGGCTCGCGGCGGCGCCCGGGCGCCGTGCAGGAGCTTGGCGATCGCGGCGGGATCGGTGACGACCTCCAGCGCTGAGACTGAGTAACTGCCCTCGGGTGCCGTCCTCATGCCGATACTTCCTAGGAAGAGAGTCTCAGTGAGACATCCGTCGACTACACGTGCCTCAACCTGATCGAGGCTATGAATGCTGTGCTTCGATGTCCTAAGCCCTGTCGTCTTAATCTCAAGAGATGTTACCCCAAAGACAAAGTCTCGCGATTGTTGAGCCCAGCCTCTCCAAACTCGCGTCGGGTCCATGCCTAGTGCCCACGATCCCTTCATTGCGTCAAGAATCTCATCCAAGACAAAGAGTTCTCCAAGGAGCCCAAGGACAAGGCTCGGGGGCATGAGTACACGCCTCAGTACTAGGGCGATGAACTCCTCGACGCGGTCGAAAGTCTCAGGAAGCGATTCTCCTAAGAGTGAGCTCCGGCGAAGAATCTCCGAAGTGATCGCAGCCGCAGCGATTCCGAACTCTGGAGCTGATGGAAGGGCAAGGAGGTTACAGCCTATGAGAGGTCGCTGTACTGGTTGCCACTGGCCAAACCTCACAGCACGCGCCACCACAGGAGCGCTGGGGGTGAGTGGCTCGCAGACCATGAATATACAGTGGGCGCCTGTGGAACTCTTACCTACAGCGAGAAGATCGGGAACCAGCCACTCGATCGCAAAGTGGCCATCGGCCTCGGCCGGGGGGATCTTCTCCAGTGTTTCGGTGATTTTTTCGAAGCTTAGCCTAGTCATGTGGTTGCAGAGATAGCGGCAAACTGTTCTGGTCCACCGTGCGGGAGGGCAACCCCGATAGTGATTGCATCGAACGGGGCCCCTTTACATTTTACAACATGGAAGAGAAGGAGGCCTGGGTGTCCTCTATGTCGCCAGAGTGGCGTTCCTCGGGGAGGTGTGAGCTTGTGAAAATTGTAGTCAAAGAGTTTGTCCTTGTAGTAGAGACCAGTTGCACTACTTCGGCCCCAGAGTGTACTTGCAGTGCTGTTCGCGAGTCGTCATCGCCTCCGCGCTCGGGTCATCCCGTCCTCGCCGCAGCCGCTCGCGCCGATGCAGCTCTCGCTTTGCCTCGTCCCAGCTCTTCCCGAGGAGCTCCGCGAGGCGACGACGACACCGCGCCGCATCGGCTGGGCTTCTCTCCTCGCGCGGGTATTCGCCGTCGACGTGACGGTCTGCTCGAAGTGCGGCGGGCGGATGAAGATCGTGGAGGTCGTCACCGATCCCGCCGCGATCGCCAAGCTCCTGCACGGCGCCCGGGCGCCGCCGCGAGCCTGTCCTGCGCTCCCGGCGGTCGATCCAGCCACCGTGCTCGCGTCCACAACGGACGCATCGGCTTTAGCGAAGAAGAGCTCGTCGGCGCCTCGGTCGATCGGGTGCTGATCGACGACCGCGAGGGCCTCGACTCGATCGTCTCGTCGGTCTTCACCCACCGCGAGAAGACCTACCGCACCCGTACGGGCGAGCACGTCGCGGTCCGCTTCTCCAACGCCCTCCTCCGCGACGACAACGGCCAGCTCAGCGGGATCGTCTGCGTCGCCAGCGATATCCGCCGCGACAAGGAGCTCGAGCGAAACCTGCGCGAGGCGAAGGAGCTCGCCGAGGACGCCACCAAGGCCAAGAGCAACTTCCTCGCGAACATGAGCCACAGTAGCAAAAATACGACTGCCTACGACGGCAAGACCTATAAGATTCTGGACCTCTACCGTGCTCTGGATAAAGCTGCCGTATGCCTGGACTCCGACTACGCGGAGACTGGAGACAGGAGCACTTGCCCGGAGTTTCCAGACGTCTTGCCGAGTCACTGGGGCTACGAGGCGGTCAAGACGCTTGCCTGTGAGTGTGTGATTGAGGGCTATCCCGACTGGACATTCAGGCCCGAAAGTCCCCATTAATCGCGCCGAGGCACTCAAAACGAAACCCGTCACGACGGCAACCTTGCGAGCGGACGAGACTGGCGTAGCGCACGCGCTCCTTCACCCCTGATCGGTCCTCGGGATCGGTCCTATCGGGGGATCGGTCCAAATAAGGTGCGTGGTGGAGTCACGCACCATTGCTGGGCTGGGCTGGACAGGTAGTGTTGAAAGATCGGTGTGACTGTTCCCTGCGCCGGAATCTTGCTCATCAACAATTGTAGGATGGCTCGGATGAATAACTGAAGAGGACTCTTCGGTTTAACAACAGTTGCAAGCGGAGTGACCAGGCCCTCCGCTCGCTGACCAAAACTCTTGGCATCGACCATCAGGTAACTATGCTTAGCCCAGTCGTATTTGTTACGGAGCATCGTAAGACCCTCGGTCGTGATCATTGCTGGCATCCGGGAAAGCCTGTTCATTCCGGGGGTTGAAGACATCCAGTTAGTCACGCATTTCTGAAGGTGAGGGGCGCTGTTTTTGTACCCTTGAAAACCGAAGATGAACCGCAAAGGTTTGCCTAGATCTTCATACGCCTCCACCAGTAGCGGGTGATGGTCATTCCATGAGCGAGATAGGAGCGACAGGCAGCCTCCCCGCGGCGGTCGAAGGGGCCCCTGCTCGTCGAACTTGACGAAGAGCTGGGCGTGGGCGCCGAACTGCGAGTGGCAGTTGTAGCAGGCGAAGCCGTTGCCGAAGCCGCTCTTGGCCTCCTGGCCCACAAGGGCCCCCACGTTGCACCGCAACATTTCACACACCGCGACGCCGATGCCCCCGGGAGAGCGCATGCGAGCGGAGCCGAACGATGGAGAGCCCCGCTATCGTTGTTATACTCTCCACGTCTTTGCAGAGGCTGCTGCTGAGCTCAAGAAGATCAGAGGTCTGCACGACCTTGCAGGCAAGGTGTGTTCGGGGTGCAAGGGGGAGGGCGGCAGTCCCGCCTTGATCAGCAAAGACTTGAGAGACTCAGTCCTGACACTTAGAGACAGCTCCGGGATGCCCGGCTGTTGTTGGAGGAGCTGCTCCCGCGTTGGCGAGCGGCACTCCCCAACACATCGACTGCGAAGACTCGCGCTAGGAGGTGCTCGACCTCGACCCCGCGCTCGCGACCTGTGTCCAGCAATCCCTCCGAGGCCCGCCTCGGGCCGGTGTTTCTGCGCCTCTTCGGGAGGCCACGAACAACAGGACGACCTTGACACCTGAGGCTCCTGCCGAGAGACTCGCGGGGCGGTAGCCTATGTGTGCTAACGGCCTGGGGTCGCCGGCCTGGGATCGCCGCCCGAAGTCACGCATGCAGGACAAGACATGAAGACCCGCCACCTGGTGGACATGCTCGAGGCCCGCGCGGACGAGCACCCCGGGCGGTTGGCCCTGACGTTCCTCGAGACGGGGGAGGTGACGGGCCCCTGTCGGACGCTGACCTACGGCCACCTCGCCCGCCGCGCACGGGGCCAGGCGAGCCGCTTGACGGCCGAGGGGTGGGGGCCGGGCGACCGCGCGCTGCTGCTCTATCCTGCCGGCCCGGAGTTCGTGGAGGCCTTCTTCGGCTGCATCTACGCAGGGGTGGTGGCAGTCCCGGTCTGGCCCCCGAACCCGCGCCACCTGGAGCGCAGCTTGGCCACGCTCGCCGGCATCCTGCGGGACTGCGAGCCGAAGGGGGTCCTGACCACGGGGGCGCTCCAAGGGCTGGCGGCCGGGATCGGCAGTCGGGTGCCCGGCCTCGCCGGGACGCCGCTGGTGGCCACCGACGGCGCCACCACCGACGGCGCCTGGACGCCGCCGGCGATCGACGCAGAGACCCTAGCGTTTCTCCAGTACACCTCGGGGAGCACCGGCTCGCCGAAGGGCGTTCGGATGACCCACCGCAACCTGCTCGCGAACCAGGCCATGATCTGCGCCGCGGGCCGCACCGGGCCGGGCCTGCGGGGGGTGGGCTGGCTGCCCCTCTACCACGATATGGGGCTCATCGGGCACGTCCTGCACCCGCTCTGCCTTGGGGGAAGCCTGGCCTTCCTGTCGCCGCTGCACTTCCTGGAGCGACCCATGCGGTGGCTGGAGGCCATGTCCCATTTCCGCGCCGAGGCCGGCGGCGGGCCCGACTTCGCCTACGCCCTCTGCGCGCGCAAGGCGACCGGCGCCGATCTATCGGGCCTGGACCTGTCCTCGTGGCGCACGGCCTTCGTGGGGGCCGAGCCGGTGCGGGCGGAGACCCTGGAGACCTTCGCTCGCGTCTTCGGGCCCTGCGGCTTCGCGGCCAAGAGCCTGTTCCCCTGCTACGGCCTGGCCGAGGCGACCCTCATCGTCACCGGCGCCCACCTCGACGCCGGCGTCCACCGGCACCCGCTGCCCGGCGGCAGGTCTGCGGTGGGCTGCGGGCCGCCCGTACCAGGGGTCGAGCTGCGGATCACCACGCCTGGGGACGGCGCGCCGCTGCCCGACGGGGCGGAGGGGGAGATCCTCGTCCGCGGGCCATCGGTGTCGGCCGGCTACTGGGGGCGACCGCCGGAGGACCCGGAGACCTTCATTCCCGATCCGGCCGGCGCATGGCTTCGCACCGGCGACCTGGGGACGCTGGTGGACGGGCAACTCCACGTCACGGGCCGCATCAAGGACCTCATCGTGATCCGCGGGCGCAACCTGTACCCGCAGGACCTGGAGCGCGCAGGGGAGGCGGCCTGCCCCCAGCTACGGCCGGGCGGCTCGGCGGCTTTCGCGGTGGCCGATGAGGCGGAGGGGGAGGGGCTCGGGTTCGTCGCCGAGGTCCGCAGGGAGGTCCCCGCCGAGGCACTGGCGGCGCTCTCCGTCGCGATCCGGGTGGCGCTCACCGCCGCGGCCGAGGCGGGGCCTCGGGTCGTGGCCCTCCTCCCTCAGGGGGAGCTCCCCAAGACCTCCAGCGGCAAGGTGCGCCGCCGCGAGGCGGGCCAGGCGGTGGCCGACGGGAGCCTGCCGGTCCTGCACCTCTGGACCCTGCCGCCGGCGACCGCGCAGCCGCTGCCGGAAGCCGCCGTGATCGAGGCCGGACGCCGCCTGCTTGCGCGGCAGGCCGGGATCGACCTGGCCGCGGTAACGCTGGACCGGCCGCTGGACGAGCTGGGTCTGGACTCGGTGGCGCGGGTGGAGCTGCTCGACGCGCTGCGGGGCCTCACCGGCCGGCCGCTCCCCGCCCGGCGCGCTGCCGAGGCGACCTGCCTGGCCGAGCTCCTGGCAGTCGAGGAGGCCGCCGAGAGCGCGACCGAGAGCGCCGCCGAGGGGGCCGTCGAGGGGACAGTCGGAGCACCCGCGGCCGAGGGGACAGTCGGAGCGCCCGCGGCCGCCGCTCCGGTCGGCGTGGCGGGCGGTGGTGGCCTGCCCGACCCGGCCTGGATGGCCGAACTGGAGGACAGCGAATGGTGATCAGCCCGCCGCCCGCCCGCGACCCGGCCGGCGCCCGCGAGCTGGGGGCACCGTCGGTGGCCCTAGGCGGCTTCGAGCCCCTCCTGACGGGACAGCGCATCCCCCAACGGCGCTTGCTGGCCTACACGGCCTGGCTGATGACCACTGCCCGCTGCGCCTCTGAGGGACTCACCGCGCCCGCCGATCTGCGCAGAGTCTGGGAGGAGACCCGCGACCGGGTGAAGCGTTACGGGGTGGGGCCGGAGCACATCCAGGCGCGGGTACTGCTGATGGTCCCCCAGGCCCTCGCCCAGGTGGAGCCCAGCGCGCTGGGGGGGCAGCTCCCCGAGCTCTTCGCCGACCTCCACCGCGACCCCGACGGCGCCCCGGTGGACGCCCGCATGGCCCACTACGCGCGCGTCGCCGCCGAGGTCCTCGATCAGGCCTACCCGCCCGCGGCGGAGGCCCCCGACGACATCGTCCACGTGACATGCTCGGGCTACATGGCGCCCAACCCCGTCGAGCGCCACGTGGCCCGGCGGGGCTGGGGTCGGACCGCCGTCACCAACAGCTATCACATGGGCTGCTACGGGGCGTTTCCGGCGGTGCGCATCGCCGCGGGGCTGCTGACCAGCGCCGCTCTGGGCCTCAGCCCGCCCAAGCGGCGGGTGGACATCCTGCACACCGAGCCGCTCTCGCTCCACGCCGACCTGGCCGATCACAGCCCCGGCAACGTAGTCACCGCCACCCTCTTCGGCGACGGCTTCGTCCGCTACCAGGCGACCTCGGGGGGCTCGGTCCCCGCCGGCGGCGGGCTCTGGCTGCACCGCTGGGAGGAGCGCATCCTGCCCGGCTCGTCTGACGAGATGACATGGGACCTGTCGCCCCACGGCTTCAAGATGTACCTCTCACCGGAGGTGCCGCTCTTCATCCGCGACCACGTGGCCGGGCTGGTGGACTCGCTGGCGCTCGCGGCAGGGATGCGCCCGGCCACGCTGCGCGCCCGGGCCCACTTCGCGGTGCACCCGGGCGGCCCGCGTATCGTCGACCGGGTGGCGGAGGTCCTCGACCTGATCCCCGCCCAGGTCCGCCACAGCCGCCAGGTCCTCTTCGACCTGGGCAATATGTCCTCGGCCACCGTGCCCCACATCTGGGGGCGCGTCGTCGCCGATACCGACATCCCCGCGGGGACGCCGGTGGTGAGCCTGGCCTTCGGTCCCGGCCTCACCGCCACCGCCCTGCTCGCCCAGAAGGTGTGAGCCCATGACCACCCGCGAGCCGCTCCCCTCCCCCACCGTATTGAGCCGGGTCGGCACCATGATCCGCACCAGCGCGGGCCTCGGCCTGCGAGACCTGGGCTTCACCTTCGCCCGCCTGGGGATACTCGCCGCGGGGCGCGCGACCCTGCCCCTGGATCACCTGTTCTACGGCGCGCACCGGCGGGTGCCCATCGAGCGGCCGGTCTTCATCCTCGGGCATCCGCGCAGCGGCACCACCTTCCTGCACCGGCTGCTCACCTGCACCGACGAGCACCCGGCCTTCCGGACCTGGGAGCTGCTGGTCCCCTCGCTCACGGCGCGCAAGCTGATCCGCCCGCTGCTGCCGGCCCTGGTGCGCGTCCTGGGGAAGGGCCTGCACGATGACACCACGCTCTTCGCCGAGGACGCCCACGAGGTCCGCGTCGACTCGGTCGAGGAGGAGGAGCTGCTCCTCCTCTTCGCGCTCAACACCCAGTTCCTGCTGCTATTTACCGCGCTCGGCTTCGCGGAGGCCGATCCCTGGGATCTAGTCTTCCCCGATCGGCAGTCGGCGGCCCGGCGTCGGGCCAGCATGGCCCTGCTGCGCGGCTGCCTGCAGCGGCAGATCCTCGCCACCGGCTGCCCGCGGGTGGTGGCCAAAATGCCCTACTCCACCCTGCGCGCGCGGACCCTGCTCGAGGCCTTTCCCGATGCCCGCTTCGTGTACCTGGTGCGCTCGCCGTTGGAGACCATCCCCTCGCACCTGAGCCTGCACCGGCACATGTTCCGGCAGGTCTACGGGCTGGAGAACCTGTCGCCGGACCTGCTGGCGCGCTACTGGGACCGCCGCTACCGCTTCAACGTCGAGCTCTACCGCTACTTCCGGGAAGTGGAGATGTCGGGCGACATCCCCGCCGAGCAGCTCCTCGTGGTGCGCTACCCCGAGTTGCGTAGCGACCTGGAGGGCGTCTTCCGGCGGGTCACCGAGTTCGCCGGGCTGGCGCCGTCGGAGGCGCTCCGGGCCCGCGTGGCCGAGCAGTCCGCGCGCCAGGCCAGCTACAGCCGCGGCCACACGAACCTGCGCGTGGAGGACTTCGGAATCGCCACCGACCGGGTCCTCGCGGATCTGGGCTGGGTCTTCGACCGCTACGGACTGCCTCAGGCCTCGCCGACTCCGTCTCTGGCCTGAATTCCCAAATAGAACATCTTGGAGCTCAGCGAGCTCGATGGCGTCGTGAACCCGAGCGAGGATGGCGGCGGTTAAGAGTTTCGAGCTGCGAATTTCGGCGAGGCGCCGGGTACTCGGAGGCTCATGGAGGCTGAAGCGCTGACGGCGCATGGACGCTCCACGAGGTGCGCCAACCGCTTCAACAGTCCCGCGTGATGCGTTCGTAGGCCAGTTAGCCGCCCTTGCCGGGCCTCACGACGCGACGTCGACGGCTGGATGCGCGAAGCCGAGCGCGACCCCTCGGCGCGCGCTTACGCGAACATCCTCAACTGCCCAGGGGGACAGGCTCGTGGCGGCGCCCGGGCGCCGTGCAGGAGCTCGGCGATCGCGGCGGGATCGGTGACGACCTCCACGATCTTCATCCGCCCGCCGCACTTCGAGCAGACCGTGACGTCGACGGCGAAGACCCGCGCGAGGAGGTGTGCCCAGCCGATGCGGCGCGGTGTCATGGTCGCCTCGCGGAGCTCATCGGGGAGAGCTGTCCGAAAGAGCAGGGAGAGCTGCATTGGCGCGAGCGGCTGCGGCGAGGACGGGATGACCCGAGCGCGGAGGCGATGACGACTCGCGAACACCCCGTAGTAACGCGTCATGTGGAAGCGCGGCGGCGGGACCAGGGCGCAGAGGCGGCTGAGAAAGGTGTCAACGGACATGTCCGCGAACGCGGCGCCTCGGCGCGAGGGCGCCTTGAAGTGAACCCTCACGCGACCGTCCGCCAGGGCCTCGATCGCGTCGTGGGCGAAGGGCGGGCGGAGGAGGTAGCGACAGACCCGCTCGAGTCGTCGGCGGTCGCGGCCGTCGACGGTCGTGGCCGCATGGAGATGCAGGCCGTAGGCGGAGACCGTGTGCGGCGGCGGCTCGGTGTCGGGCGCGACGGCGGCGAGGTGCGGGCCTCGCAGCGAATGCTGGACGCAAGCTGCGAGCGCGGGGTCGAGGTCGAGGTCGTCGGCGTCGTGAGCCGCGGCGGCGAGGACCTCGTGGACTCGGCCGAGGATGGCGGTCATCCGCTCGGGGGTCGGCGGCGGCGCGGCCCTGAAGGGCAGCTCGCCTGTGCACTCCTCGAAGGCGCCGTCGGTCACAAGCAGATGGAGGTGGACGTAGAGGCCGAGGTCAGAGCGGAAGCGCTGGACGACCGTGACGACGCCGCCGTGGAGCTCCGCGACGGAGGCGAGTCCGTGCTCACGCTTGACGGCGCGCCGGATGTCCCGAAGGACTGCTCGTCCGAGGCAACCCGAGACCGCCGCGAGGAGCTCGCGGTCGTAGCCGAGGCGGACGGCCAAGGGCCCCGAGAAGGAGAGCACCCACTGGCGGTAGCCGACCGCCGGCAGAACGTGGTCGACGAGGAGCGCCGCTCCCTCGGCCATACGCCGGCCCATGCACGACGGGCAGAACCCGCGGCCCTTGCACGGGAAGGGCACACGCAGCTCATCGCCGCAGCGGCGGCATGCCGTCCGGACAAAGCCCTGCGAGAAGTCGCCGCACACGGCGAAGCCCCGCAGCTCGTCCCGGACGAAGTCGGGCAGCGGGGCATGACTGCCCTCCTCTACGCGCTCGAGAAAGCCCGCGAGGTGATGCTGGACGAGCACGGCGGCGTCGCAGCGGTGGGTGTCGCGGGGGACGTAGACCCCCGAGCTGGCGCACACCGGCATCGCTCCCGGCGCTGCAACGCCGCGGCCGGAGAGGACTGCTCAGAAAGTGGCGTGATCTCATCACAGGGACTCGCGAGCAGCGGGGCGGTCGCGTCCCATCTCGGAGCCGCGGACAACTCACCGGCCGGCTGACGCACTGGCCGCGAGCGCCGGGCGTGGATTCAAACAGGTCGGGACGACTGCTTCTCGTTCCACGCCTGCGACCCGTCGACACCCGGCCCGCTTTTCACTGAGTTTTGCCAAAACCAGTCGCATGACGTAGCGCCCAGTCGCACGACGTAGCACAAGCCCCTCGCAGAAACGCCTGAATTCGTGGGATTGCGGCCGTTCGGCGCGCTGGGGGCGTTCTGGGAGGGGCTGTGACAGTACCGGGCTGTAGTGCAGGTTTCGCCGGATCCGAGAGGGGCGACGAGGGCCAGCGAGAGCTGGCCGGACTGTTACCACGGCCCCCTAGAGCATGTCCGGAAGCGGCCAGCTCGTCAGGACTCCCGGCTGCACGACCTTCACCGGGGTGAACCACAGGTTGCCGCTCGGGCTGACCGCGACCCGCCCCTTGCCGGGCATCTGACCGAAGGTCGAGACCTCGCCGGTGAAGGGATCGAGCTCGACGATCTCGAGGGTCGAGAGCCCCGCGTAGACCATCCCCGTAAAGGAGTCATGGCTGAGACTCGTGATGTCCGCCATCAGGTCGACGACCAGCTCGGACGTGCCGGTGTTGACGTTGTAACGGAAGACCTCGCCGCCGATGACCCCGACCAGGATGTGCGCCGGGCTGACCGGCGCGCCGGCGGTGACCCGCGAGTCAAAACTCGTGAGCTGCTCCTGGGTCATCTCGTCGAGGTTGGCGGTGTTGAGGTCGCCGTTGTCGGTGCTGTTGCCGACGTAGAGGACCCGATCCTCGCCCCAGGTCAGGCCCTGGGGACCGGCGTCGGCGCCATTCGAGCCGAAGGGCCCCATCCCCTGGGTCGCCTTGGCGACGATGATGATCGGCAGGGGGTTGTTC